>CAVWST010000009.1:0-150065 GCA_963757735.1 uncultured Acidobacteriota bacterium | reverse complement strand
CGAACCCGCGTCCGAAAGCACGTCGTCGTGGGACTCTACATGCGTGTCCGCATCTGAATTCTCGTGCCCGGCGAGGATACGCTGACCGCCAAAACCACTCGGTATTGTTGCTGTTGTTTGCCTCTCGTTTTTGTTCATTACTTTGCTGAATGCCAGGCCTTCGCCATATCCATCAGGGTTTTAAGTTGAACGCGATCGCCGCCAGCTCAACGGTTAAAACCGAACCGCCCCGCCAGCCGCATCATGTTCCATATCGGATTAACGAGTCAATGGTGCTCGGCATGCATCCCGCAATCTCATGCCCCCGTCGAAGCCAATTTCGCCCCCTCAGGCTGAGTGCGCTTGCCTCGCCGAAGCTTTCGGCGGAGGCGGGTCACGCATCGGACGCTCCTCCGATACGTTCCTCTATTTTACAAGGTTCATCCGCGTGGCGGGTCTACAAAGCAAGACCCGCCCTACGAAGCCCGAAGCCCGAAATTAAGACGCCGGATCCTTCTGTCGCGTTTTGACGATTCCGCCCATCAGGCCCGAATCCGATGATGACAAGCGCGCCCGCGACGATCCACACCTGACTCACGCCCAAGCGCGACGCGCCGTATGCGAGCCCCGCAACCACAAGAAGCGTCCCGATCAGGTAGACAACGAAGTTCGTCATGCTCATGCACTCCGGTGAAGCTGGGTGCAAGACATACGCCGTAGCGGGAATACCTGACTCTACAAAGACCAGGTCAGGGCGCGACGCGACGAACGTGTGCTCGTCGTGGACGCGCACCTAGCTCACCGTCGTCCTCCTCGCCAATTCCATCCATCCGCCGGCCGCTCGATCCGCTTCGAGGTGAATGCGGTTCTCGCTTGCATTGCGTCCGGGTACTGCCCGTAACAATCAGCCGCAATCGCCGGCCTTGAGCGTCTCCTTGGTAATGCCATCACGTGACAGCCGGTTGGGATTCGCCCATTCGGCAGCGGACCGTCGCACCGCTCCACCGTCGTCGGTGACTGACAAGTGGACCCACGCGTGGGGAGCCTCATACGCGAACTCGACGAGCGTCCCTTGAATGGTGACCGACTGCTCTTCGAAGTAATGCGCGGCAAAGGAATGATGACCAGAGATCCCCGGACGCCGAGGCCAGCACGAGCACCAGCAACGAATGGAAACGCCTTCACGACCCCTCCTTCCGATCCCGGCAATGGGCAGGTAGGGACACTTTACACCGATGTCCTGCATTGCGGCGCGGCGAAACGAATGCGATCATGTGAAGCTGTGCAGCGGCGAACTTCTTTTGTTGCGGCTCTGATCCTGCGCTCGTGACCACGACGTCGGGTCAGGACCCTGCGTCGTCCACTCCCCTGACTCTCGTGTCGCGCGACGTGCGCCGAATGATTCCGACCAGCGTTCAGAACGGTCGCGAAGTCGTGGCGCTCGACGATCTCGCCACGCTGTTTCAGCTGAGCGTCAAGGAAGATGCACTCGCCGGCGGCGTCACGGTGTCGTATCGCGGTCGCACGATCGTCGCGTCTGCCGATCGACCGATCGTCTCAGTGGAGGGACGCGTCGTCTCACTTGCCCGCACCGATGGTCAGGTCCGGCCGACGCTGGCTTGTCCCCATCGAGTTCATCTCGATGCGCTCGCATCCATCTACGATCAGCGCATCGAGCTGAGGCGCACGTCTCGCCTGTCGTTCCTTGGCGACGTGCGATTACCACGCGTCACCGCCAGCATCGACAGCCCCGGTCCTCCAATTCGCGCATCGATCGAAGATTGCGCCTGCTGCTGCGGTAGCCGTCGTAATGCAGATGCTGGGCGAATGCAGGTACGAATCGATGCTGACGGCCTCGACTTCAGCGCATCCGCGATGAGCGGTCTCATCGATCGCATCCGCCTCGGCGATCAGCCGAACACGATCGTCCTCGACACCAACGGCACCGCGCGCGCGACCGTGACGACGGCGAACAACGTTGCGCGCGTGCTGATCGAGGTTGCAGCGGCGGCGACGTCCGAGTCTCGAGCCCCCGGTCCGGCTCCTGCCCCAGCTCCAACTCCGGTACCGTCGGCCCCAATTCCCGATCCGCGAGCCGTACATCGCTGCGACGCGCACCTGGCAGACGATCGTGATCGATCCAGGTCATGGCGGTGACGATGTCGGTGTGCGCAGCGCGAAGGGTGTCGAAGAGAAACAAGTGACGCTCGACATCGCCCGTCGCCTGCGTGCGCATGGTGGAGAGTCGACTTGGCCTTCGCGTGATCCGGACTCGAGATGACGATCGCGCGCTCGGGCTCGACGAGCGTGCCGCAGTCGCCAACAACGGAAAGGCGAACCTGCTGATCAGCCTGCACGTCAACGGATCGCGCGTGCCCAATCAGTCCGGCGCTGAGGTATTCCACCTTCAACTCGATCGAGAAAGCGCCGAAACTGGTACGCGGGGCAACGGCTGAAGGGGCTGCACTTCCAACACTCGGCGGCGGCATCCAGGAGACTGGACCTTATCCCTTGGGATTTGGCGCAGGCCAGTCACCTCGATGAATCTTCTGTGCTTGCCGAGCGTGCTTCGGGAGGAACTGCAGCGACAGGTGCCAATCAGCGGACACCCGATCCGCCAGGCTCCGATGCGTCTGCTCGCCGCCGCAAACATGCCCGCGGCTCTCGTGGAAATCGTGTCCCTTACTAACCCTGAGCCAGGAAGCCCGTCTGCGCGACCGACGACTTCAAGAACACCGTCGCCCAGGCAGTGCTCAGCGCGATCGTGCGATTCCGAGCGTGGTCCGAGGAGTCGCAGGCCCAATGAGCATGAAGACGTGGTGGCTGGCGTTCGTTGGAGCGCTCGCCGTCCTGGTGCTCATCGCGCTCAGCATCGCGCGCATGTACGGACCGGCACGTCCGGCGCCGAGCGAAGAGGCACCGGTCGCCAGCGCGCCCTCGACGCCAAAAGAAACAGCACACATCACGGCTACGCTGTTCGTCGGCTCGCCTGATGGTCAGACGCTCGTGCCCGTGCGACGCGATGTGGCGCTGGCCAACACCGTCGTCGAGCAGGGGCGTCAGATCCTGAATGCCACAGCTCTCGGAAGTCCCTCAAGCTCCACACGTCGGCCTGATTCCTACCGGGACGAAGCTGCGTGCGTTCTACGTCACCGAGCGTGGTGACGCCTTCGTCGATCTGAGCTCCGACGTCGTCACCCGGACATCCTGGCGGATCGCTGAATGAGCTGCTTACCGTCTACTCGATCGTCAACTCCTGTCACCGCCAACTCCCAGCCGTCCCGCCGAGTGCAGATCCTAGTAGACGGCAAGGAAGCGGACACGATCGCAGGACATGTCGATCTCCGTTGGCCACTCTCGCGAGACGATTCGCTCGTGCGGGACGCGGGTGAGAAGTGATTCGAACTGCAAAATGCAAAAGGCAAAATGCAAAAGGTAAACAGGGCCCGTTTGAATTTTGAATTTTGCATTTTGCATTACAGTGTCACCACATGAGAACAGACGGCCGCCTTCCAGAACAGCTCCGACCGACCCGCATCACGCCCAACTACCTGATTCACGCCGAAGGTTCAGTCCTTGTCGAAGCCGGCAAGACGAAAGTGATCTGCACAGCGAGCGTTGAAGACCGCGTTCCGCCATTCAGGCGCAACACCGGCAAGGGATGGGTAACCGCCGAATACGGCATGCTGCCGCGCGCAACGACGACGCGCACGCAGCGCGAATCCACCGCGGGAAAAGTCGGCGGACGCACGCAGGAGATTCAACGCCTCATCGGCCGCTCGCTGCGCGCGGTGACAAGGCTCGAGGAACTCGGCGAGCGGACGATCACGCTCGACTGCGACGTAATTCAGGCAGACGGCGGAACGCGAACGGCCTCGATCTCCGGCGCATTCGTGGCGCTCGTGCTGGCCGTCAACAAGATGCGCGAGCAGGACGTGATCAGGACGATGCCCGTCACCGACTTCGTTGCGGCGACGAGCGTGGGCATCGTTGGCGGCGAGCCGATGCTGGATCTGGCGTACGTCGAAGACTCGAAAGCCGACGTGGACATGAACGTGATCAAGACTGGCGCCGGACTGTATATCGAACTCCAGGGAACGGCGGAAGCACTCCCCTTCGGTCGCGAAGCCCTGAACCGTCTGCTCGATCTCGCCGACACCGGTATTCGGCAGCTGATCGCACTGCAAAAGGGTCTCGTCGGACAGTACCTTGGCAAGGTGACTATTTCGCAACATAATTCCCGGGTCGGATCCCGGTTGGCGGCGATGCGTGCAGCTGCTCGTTGCCACGACCAATCGCGATAAGATTCGCGAGATCCGGTCGCTACTTGCAGGCACTCCCGTTGACCTGCTGACACTGAGTGACATACCGCCGGTCGCCGAGCCCGAGGAAACCGGCGAGACCTTCCAGGAGAACGCGCGGCTCAAGGCGCGTACTAGCCACACATTCGGGGATGCTGACGGTGGCGGAATACTCCGGCCTCGTGATCGATGCCCTGGATGGCGAGCCCGGTGTCAGGTCAGCCAGATTCCTTCGACCTGACGCCTCGTACCCGGAACGATTTGCCGCGATCTTCGAGCGGCTTGCACAGAGTCCCGATCGACCTCGAACTGCACGCTTCGTCTGTGCGCTAACGGTTGTGGACGGCGATCGCATCGTGTTTGAAACGATCGGCACCGTCGAAGGCACTATCGCATCCGCCGCGTCGGGCACCCGCGGATTTGGCTACGACCCGATCTTCTATTACCCACTCTATAGAGCGACGCTCGCCCAGGTCGATGAACACCAGAAGCTTGCGATCGCGCATCGTGGTCAGGCGTTTCGAGCGCTGGCCGAGTGGATACGCCCTAAACAATAAAGGCACCCAACAAGCAGCCTTCCGATCTGGTCAAGAACCTCTGACTTTGCCAGACCGGAGGATCACGTTCTTGTCGACTCACTGGGTCGTCATCGCGCGCCATGCCGCGCACACTCGCGCACGGCGGTCGTCCGCAAAAATGCGATGTGCACTTGGCTCCCCGGTTGCTGATTGAACCCTCGATGTCAATTTTCGTCGTCGGGCCACTCGTGCATCCTGGGCGGTCCCATAGCGTGCGACACACGCACGATTCGGTGAGGGACTGAGGACAGGAACGTGGTGGACTCCATGACTTCGCTGATTCTCGACGGCCGGGGCCGCCGCGGTCAAGCTCCGTCGAGTGAGCCCGAGGACGCGCTGCGTTCGCAGCCGCCCGCCGCGAGGCTGTTCGTCGGCGCCATCATCGCGGCCGGCGTGTTGGTGCTCGCCTTCTGGGGTCCGAGGCACGTCCCGAATCCGATTCTGTTTGCCACGCTCCTGGCTGCGTCGGCTCTCGCATCGAGTCTCCGGCTTCGCGTTCCTCTCGGGGTCAGCTCCTCTAATCTCTCGATTTCGTACAGCGTCGACTTCGCGTCACTGCTACTGATCGGCACAGAGCTGACGATGCTGGTCGCGGGTGTGAGCGCGTGGCTGCAGTCGGCGTTCGGTCACGACCGAAAGCGCAATCCCGTCTTCCGTGTGGTCTTCAACACTGCCGCGCTCGTGCTCACAGTGAGGGCCGCAGGATGGGCGTTTGAAGTCATGGGTGGGCAGCCGGGTGTACTCGACCTGAGCCTGCGCGGAATTGCAAAGCCGGTTGTCGCCAGCGCGCTCGCCTACTACCTGGTAAATACGTCGATCGTCGCGACGGCGGTGGCACTGGCCAACGGTCGATCGGTCTGGTCGGTCTGGCAGTCGAACTTCTTGTGGACCGCCCCCAGCTACTACGTGGGGGCAGGCGCCGCGGTCGCGGCCTCGATCCTGTGGCAGACGCAACAGTGGTGGCTCCTGCCTCTGGCGGTGGCGCCGGTCTACCTGACGTTCCGCTCGTACAGGATGTACGTCGAACGGCTGCAGCTGACCGAGCGGCACAAGGAAGAAGTGGTGCGGCTCCACGGCGACACGCTGGCCGCGCTCCAGGCCGCAAAGAGATCAGAAAAGCGGTACGAACTGGCGGTAGACGGTTCGAATGACGGCATCTGGGACTGGGACGTCGCCGCCGATGCCCTCTACTGCTCTCCTCGCTGGAAGCTGATGATCGGCATGTCGCCAGACGACAGCGTCGCGACGCTCGAAGACTGGATTACGCTGGCCGACGAAGAAGATCGTCCCGCGCTGCAGCAAGCGATTCAGGAGCATCTGACCAGCGAGCGCTCGCATTTCGAGATCGAGTACCGCCTGCGTCACGTTGACGGGACCTTCCGCTGGGTGCACTGCCGTGGCATCGCCGAGCGTGAAGACGGACACGCCGTGCGTCTCGCCGGCTCGCAGACCGATATCACCGAGCAGCGCCGCATCCGCGACTCGCTCGCGCAGCAGGCTCAGCACGATGCGTTGACGGATCTCCCGAACCGGACGCTCTTCCGCGAGCTCGTTCAGCGCGCGATTGCGCAGACGAGCCGCACGCCATCGGCCGGCTATGCGGTCTTGTTCATCGACCTTGACGGTTTCAAGTCGATCAACGACACGCATGGCCACGTCGCCGGCGACCGATTCCTGAAGGCGATTTCGCGCAGGCTCCAGACACAGCTGCGTCCAGGCGACGTGCTCGCGCGGCTTGGCGGTGACGAGTTCGGCGTGCTCGCGCAGAGCATCGAGACCACAGACGATGTGTGCAGCATCGCAGAGCGGCTACAGGAGGCGCTGGCGGAGCCCTTCCTGATTGGCAAGCAGAAGGTGCGCGGTGCCGCCAGCATCGGCGTCGTCGTCGGAACTGCCGAATCGAAGTCCGTCGATGCCCTGCTTCGCGATGCGGACATCGCGATGTATCGCGCGAAGGCTGCGGGCCGCGGTGGCTACGAGTTGTTCGACGCCGGGATGCATGCTGCCGCGCTGAAGCGGCTGACCTTCGAAACGGAGCTTCGCCGCGCAATCGAGCGGAACCATCTGACGGTCTTTTACCAGCCGATCGTCCAGCTACCCTCGTCGCGAATCATGGGACTGGAAGCGCTCGTTCGCTGGGAGCGCGCTGACGGCCGCATGATGCCGCCATCGGACTTCATCGCCGTCGCAGAAGAGACCGGGCTGATCGTGCCGCTCACGTATCAGGTCCTGGGACGGGCGTGCCATCAGGTGGCCGCGTGGCAGCAGATGTTCGGCCGCCCGCTGGATCTGTCCGTGAATATCTCGTCCAAGATGTTCTCGAGACCCGAGTTCATCGACAAAGTCGAGGAAGCGTTGCGCGAGAGCAGCATCCTGCCCGGCACGCTGCGGCTCGAGATTCCCGAGAGCGTGCTCATCGATTACTCCGATGTCGTTGGGCATCACTTCGATCGTTTGCGTGCGCTGCAGGTGGCGCTGCATCTCGACAACTTCGGAACCGGCTATGCCTCTCTGAGCTATTTGCAGCGTTATCCCGTGGACGCGTTGAAACTGGACAAGTCGTTCGTCGCCACCATGGGCACGCCAGGCAACGACGGTATTGGCGGCGCGATCGTCAAGCTTGCGCGCGAGCTCGGGATGGGGCTCATCGCCGAGGGCGTCGAGACCGTCACGCACGTCGAGCAACTGCGCGCGCTCGACTGTCCGCATGCGCAGGGCTACCTCTTCTCGCGGCCGCTCACGGCCAGCGACATGGCGCCGCTGCTCGCCAGCGAGTCATTGGCGGCCGAACTGCCCGCCGCTTCCTGATTACAGCTTTCGGAGCCGTACTCGCCGGACGGCGTGGTCGCGGCCCTTTTCCAGGATCAGATGCGCGCGCTCGCGCGTGGGCACGATGTTCTCTCGCAGGTTGACGAGGTTGATGGAGGTCCACAGGCGACGCGCCGTCTCGATCGATTCTGCGGGAGTCAGCCGCGCGTATCGATGGAAGTACGACGAGGTGTTCTGGAACACCGTCTCGCGCAGCTTCTGAAACCGTTCGACGTACCACTGTTCGATGTCGTTCTCGCCAGCGTCGACGTAGATCGAGAAGTCGAAGAAGTCCGACACGAACAGCGGCAACGGTTTCCCGGCGCGACCGCTCCCCGTCTGCAACACGTTCAGCCCCTCGACGATCACGATGTCCGGGTTACGTACGTACTGGACCTCGCCGGGCGCGATGTCGTACCGCAGGTGCGAATAGACCGGCGCCTGCACTTCGGGCATGCCTGATTTCAATTCGGCCATGAAGTGCACCAGGCGGCGGACGTCGTAGCTTTCCGGGAATCCTTTGCGATGAATGAGACCGCGTGCCTCGAGCGTGGCCAGCGGCATCAAGAAGCCATCGGTCGTGATCAGATCCACTTTCGGATGGCTGGGCCAGCGCGAGAGCAATGCCTGAAGCAGTCGAGATGCGGTGCTCTTCCCCACTGCGACGCTGCCTGCGACACCGATCACGAACGGGACGTGCGACCTCTCGCCACCGAGGAAGGTCGTCGTCGCGTTCCGAAGGTTCTGCGTGGCGCCGACGTAGAGGTTGAGCAGACGGGACAACGGCAGGTAGATGTCGGCGACTTCATCGAGCGAGATCCGCTCGTTGAGGCTGACGAGTCCCCTCAACTGCGGTTCGGTGAGAGGCAGCGGCGTCGCAGCCCTCAGCCGCGCCCACTCGGCGCGGCTGAACTCGACGAATCGCGAGACAGCGACATCCTCGCCGCGGCCGGGCATGCGCCATTCTATGGCACCAGGCCATGCGCAGGTCTGTGAAGGGGCAAGGGCCGCCCTAGCGCGTTTTCGACATGTTCGTAGCGGCGGCTTACCGGGCGGCCTGGGATCGGCTCCCGATTCGACGGCGTGGAAAATCGGGTCTCTCGGCGGGTGTGCTGACGATGACGCCGTCGCCTTGGATGATTCGGAGGACAGAGAGGAATCGTTTCGGTCACGAGCTGGCCCTGTACGCTGGTGGCGAATCCCCAGCGACGGCGCGGGCCGCGCCGCCAGACCCGATTTACCCTCTTCGCTCCTCACGCCGCGAACAGGTCGCCGACCGCAGGCCCGCCCGGAGCACCGCCGCACTGTCTGCGACGACGGTTGTGGCTGGGGCGTAGCGACTGTTCGCGCCGCGACACGCGACAGTAGGTAAACGGTTCGGGAGCGTTCCGATCGGCGGCGGCGGTGATTCGCCACTGACGCACCGGCCACCTCGTTATCGACACGATGTTCACGGTCGGGCGGATCAATCAGCCGCCGCCGTCATCGATCAGCACACGCGCGGACGAGCCGTTTTCCGCGGCGACGAACCGGAGCGAAGTCCCGGCCCACACCGTCGTCGCTTCGCCAAGGTGCGTGGTGAACCGACGCTACGGACATGTTGAAGACGCCCTAGCTCTGCCGCCGTCGTCCGATGGAGACAGAAACCAGCGCTAACGGCCGTCATGTCACAAGGACATCACGGCCGTGTCCTTTTTGATCTCGGGTAAATTCGGCCATCCGCAATGGCCTGATGTTTGCCCAAACCGGCAGGCATTATGCGCATCTGGGTCCCTGCCGTGCTCGTCCTTCTGGCGTGCGCGACCGCGCATGCTGCCCCAGATCAACAAAGCTCACCCGCCCCGAGTCAGAATCCCCGGAAGAGCCCGGACTTCCTCTTCGGTCGTCCGGACGGGTCGATCGGCATCAGGGGAAACTGGGTTTTCAGCCGCGCCGGCAGCGACTGGTATGACTTCGTGACCAACCAACTGACGGTCGAGCGCAGCGACTTCAACGGGCCCGAGTTCGCGTTCGACGTCGGCTTCACCGTCAAGCCGCGAGTGGACATCGTGGCAGGCGTCGACGTGTCGAACGCCTCGACCAGCTCCGAGTACCGCAATTTCGTGGATAACAACCGTCTTCCGATCGAGCAAAAGACTGAGCTCCGCGGGACGACGATCACCGGCAGCGTGAGGTACGCGCTGATTCCTCGAGGCCGCGAGGTCGGGAGCGTGGCGTGGGTGCCGAACACCATCGTTCCGTATGTCGGTGCTGGTGGCGGAGCGCATTGGTACCGGCTCAGGCAGCAAGGCGACTTCGTGGATTTCGTCGACAACTCCGTCTTCACAGACCTGTTCGAGTCCAGTGGCTGGAAGCCGAGTGCGCATGTGTTTGGCGGGGCGGATCTGAAGCTGCACCGTCGCCTGTATCTGACTATTGAAGCCCGCTACCAGTGGACCAGGGGCGATTTTGGAACCGACTTCATCAATTTCGATCCGATCGATCTGTCAGGCCTTCACATCGGCACCGGCATCAACATCATCTTCTGAGTGGTAGGAGTAGGATCACCTTGAGGAGCAACCGGATGAAGACGCTGGCTCTCGCCTCGGCCTTGATCTTGTTCCCATTGGTCTCCAGTGCCCAGGAGCACCCGACCGATCCGAAATGGAATGCCTGGCTCGGCTGCTGGGAGCTCGCGGTCGAAAACGCGCGCGATGGTTCGGCTCGCCCGAGCCCGTCACGCCGAACATTGCCGCAATCTTCCGCTGCATCGCGGCCACAGATCTGCGTCGCGCCCTCGGGCAACGGCGTCACGTTGACAACGCTCGTGGCGAATCAGGCAGCGATTGAACAGACGATCGTTGCCGACGGTGCCGACCATCCCATCACCGACGCCGAGTGTCGCGGGACGCAGCGAGCCGAATGGTCAAGCGATGGCCGCAAAGGTGTACCGAGGGCGGATCTCTCGTGCCCGGCCGACAAGGGCAACCGTCGCGTGTCGGGCTTCTCGATCCTCGGCGCCAATGGCACGTGGACCGACATCCAGGCCGTCGATGTCAGCGGGCAGCAGACAGTTCGCGTGCGCAGCTATCGACGCCTCTCGGAAGTCCCTCAAGTCGGATCGCGGCTCACGCATGCCCCGCCGCTCACGGTCGACGACGTGAAGGACGCTGCTGGCAAGGTGTCACCACGCGCGCTCGAAGCCGCACTGGTGGAGACGGGCTCGTCGTTCGATCTGTCCGGGAAGGATCTGATCGCGCTTCAGGATGCGAAGGTGCCAGGCAGCGTTACCGACCTGATGGTCGCGCTCTCCTACCCGGATCGATTCATCGTCGAACGCAGGCGGGCGGATGCGGCGCCGGCGACCCCCTTCTCCGATGATCCCTTCTTCCTCGGGTGGTCCTTCGGTTATCCGATGTGGTGGGACTACGGCTTCTACTCGCCGCTGTACGGGCCGTACTCACCCTATTTCTACTCGCCGTTCTACTCGTATCTTCCGTGGTACAACCCGCCGTACTACTACGGTGGTGGCGGCTTCATCGTCATCGGCGATGGCGATGGATCCGGAGGAGGCGGCGGCGGTAGTGGTGTCCAGCCAAGCGGACGTGGGCGAGTCGTTGACGGCCTCGGGTACACGCGCGTTCGCCCACGCGAGGCCGAGCCGACGCCGCACGGTTCGACCGGTTCTGCCGCATCGTCCTCGGGCGGATCGTCATCTTCGTCAGGCGGAGAAGTGGTGGCGGCAGCGTGTCGAGTCAGGGCTTCTCGAGTGGCGGTTCGGGAGGAGGCGACGGCGGCGGACGCACGGCGCAACCGAGGTAAGATTCCCGGATGCATGACGGATTGAAGAAGACGATGGTCGCACTGGCCATCGTTTCAATGGGCGCATTGGCCGTGACGCTCGATGCGCAGCAAGGGCAAGAACAAGGCGGAGCCGCGGCGGGAGGCCGGGGAGCCGGTCGCGGAAATGTTCGCCCCGAGTGCGTGAATCCGAAAATTCCGGCGGCCGAATGTAATATCGGCGCGACGCCGATCAATTGGCCGGACCCGCCACTGGGCGACGGTCCATTCCTCATCGAATCAGCTCGCCCGGAACACCGCAATCTGCGCGTCGTCGTCATGGCGCGACTGCGACAACCGTGGTCGATCGCATTCCTGCCCGACAACGTGATCCTCGTCACGGAGCGCGGAGGCCAGCTCCGAATCATCCGCAATGGCGTGCTCGATCCAGCCCCGGTTGCCGGCACGCCGGCGGTCCATGCCTCCGGCCTGCAGGGGCTGATGGACGTGGTGCTCCACCCGCGCTTCGCCGAGAACCACTACATCTATCTGGCGTACCACAAGCCGGTGAAGAGCCCGACCGGAACTGCAGCGGGAGAAACGACGCTTGCACGCGGTGTGTGGAACGGGACGGCGCTCACGGACGTCCGCGATATCTTCGCGTCGGGCGCCACCAACACCGAGTCGTCACGAATCGGATTCGGGCGCGACGGCATGCTCTACATGACGATCAGCGCGAGTGGCACCGGGCCGGATGTCTTCCGGTCGGCTGACCCGAATGACTACGCGGGCAAGACCGTTCGCCTCAGGGACGACGGCACGATCCCGCCGGACAACCCGTTCGCAGGAAAGTCTGGATATAAGCCGGGGATCTACACGCTGGGCCATCGCAACGGTCACTCGATGTCGCTCAACCCCGAGACCGGGCAAATGTGGGTGACCGAGCAGGGACCCAATGGCGGCGACGAAGTGAACATCTTGAAGCCGGGTGCCGATTACGGCTGGCCGTTCGTGAGCAACGGTCGCAACTACATGGGCCCGAAGATCTCTGACGTCCCCTATAAGCAGAACACCGAGCAGCCGCACGTGGTGTGGGTCCCGTCGATCGCCGTCACGGGCGGCACCTTCTATACCGGGAACGTCTTCACTGGGTGGAAGCGGAGCTACTTCGTTGGTGGCTTGCGAGAAGGTGAAACGCCGCGCACCGGTCAGATGCAGCGCATCGAGTTCAACGACAAGTGGGAAGAGGTCCGCCGCGAGCCGATGCTTCGTGAGTTGCATCAGCGAATTCGCGACGTCCGCGAGGGGCCCGATGGACTCCTCTACTTCGTGACCGCAGAAGCTCAGGGTGCCCTGCTCCGCATCGAGCCCGCCCCGGCACCCGCGTCGACATCGAGATAGCGCGCCTCCCGCCTGCCAAAAAGTGGCAGGCCGCAAAAAGTGGCAGGCCGGGTTGCTCCGACTGTCAGTCAGCGATAGAAAAAAACGGTAGAGCGTGTCCCGGTCCGGCACACCGCACGCTCTCACCCCTGACACACCTACCGTCAAATGCTCTGAATTTCAGGCCTTTCCAACAAAGGCCTTCGCTCGTCTCAACCGGAACGACAGTTGCTCAGTCTCGCCCCGGATGCGGCTCTCAGTGGGTCGCGATGAAGCAATAACCATGAAGAGACTGCACCTGACAAGCGCTCTGGAGCGCGTCAACAAGGAGTTGTGGGTCGTTCTGTCGCTGTTTGCGATCGCCCTGCTCTTGAACCAGGTGATTGCCGCCCAGCGGATGGTCCTGAGCTTCTACGTGTTGCCGACCATTGCGTCGGCCTATTTCTACGGCCGCCGGCACGGCACGCTCACGGCGTTCTTGAGCGTGCTCCTGGTGGTCGGCCTGCTGCTCTTCCGGAACTCGGTGAACGGCACGCCCACCGCGCAGTTCGATGAGTTATACGGAGTGGCTCGAAGTCGTGGTCTGGGGCGGTTCGCTGATCGTAACGGGGTACCTGATGGGGACCCTCTACGAGCACAAGAACCAGCAGATCAACGAATTGCGTGAGACCTATCAGGGCGTGCTGATGATCCTTCGGCACTTCATCTCGAAGGACACCTACACCGAGAATCATTGCTATCGCGTGTCGGTGTATGCCACGAGGATCGCGGCGCAGTTGAATCTCCCGACCGACCGCATCGAGGACATTCGGGCCGCAGCCCTGCTGCACGATATCGGGAAACTCGAGATTAGCCGGGATCTCTTGTATAAAGCCGCTCGCCTGACGCGCGAAGAGCACGATCGAATCAAGGAGCACGTCCCACGCGGCATCGAGATGCTCGAACCTGTCGGCGGTGCCTTGAGGCGCGTGATTCCGATCATTCTCGCGCACCACGACAAGTTTGATGGCAGCGGCTACAACCCGACCAGCGGCGAAGCCATTCCGTTCGAGTCGCGCATTATCGCGGTCGCCGACGTGTACGATGCGCTGACCAGCGACCGCCCCTATCGCAAGGCGATGTCGCCTTTCGAAGCGAGGGACGTCATCACAAACGGGGAAAACACAGAATTCGATCCAAAGGTGGTCGCGGCGTTTAACGCGCTGTTCCGGAGGGGCGAGCTCGAAATCTGGTCAGCGCCGCTGTCGGCAGCGTGAAGCATTCACATACTCGAGTCACGCCGTCCGCAGCAGGCTTTACGCTCATCGAGCTGCTGGTGGTCGTCGCAATCCTGGCGGTCGTTGCCGCCATCGCGTTGCCGGCTCTGTTGCGGGCGCGCGTGGCCGCCAACGAAAGCTCCGCGATCGGATCGCTGCGATCGATTCACTCAGCGCAGGGCGCGTGGCGCCAGGATTTGTGCGCGGGGGGGATTTGCTCAGACGCTCGGCGATCTGGCGTTGCCGCCGACCGGGTCGAACCAGGGATTCATCTCGGCGACGCTCGCGAGCAACGGCATCTTCAAGTCGGGCTACATCGCCAACGTCGCGCCTGATGTCGGCGCCGTCGCCATCACGGCACCGGCGTCGACGTGCAACTCGTCCAAAATGGCGGCTGTCTCCGCCCACTTCGCCGAGCTGCATCCGATTTCGATTGGTGCCACCGGTGAACGCTCGTTCGCCATCATGACGAGTGGATCGATGTTCTTCCGGTCGGATGGCGTGACCATTACGCCAGGCATGGCTGGCGCAACGGCCCTCCAGTAAAACCCGCCAAAGGCACCGGCCGTCACGGTCTTGCGCAGGTTCAGCGCGACGCTGGGACGGCGATCGAAAGACTGGTCATCCCGTCGCGGCAGTCCACACTCATGCGACCGCCGTGCAATTCGGCTACCTGACGGGCAGCGCGCAGCAGTGTCAACGCGGACGTCGTCGCCGCTCCGCCTGGCACACTGCCCTCTCGCGCGTCCTCTTCCGCCAGAATCGAGCGCCAGAACAGCGGGAGCTCCGCGCCGTCGTGGTCGGCCGTGAAGACGATCGCTCCGTCGGACCTCGTCGTCGCGCTGAGCGACACGGCGCGAACGCTCTGCCCGCTGAGGAGAGCCGGCGCCGCCACGACCAGCGAGCCGATCGCGGCGATGAGCAGATCCTCGTCACCGGCGAACAGCGGACCATCCGCTGTGTGCCGATCGATAGTCAGCGTAACCCCGCGCAACCGGCGTTCGGCGACGGTCTCATCGAAGACGCGCTGAAGCACCGCCCGCGGATAGAGCGGGCTCCGCAGCGGGCTGACTTCCCCTCGGAGCACACGCAGCGCCTTGAGCAGATGGAGTGCCCGGGCAGCCTCGGCGCGCACCAGATCGACGGCGACTGCCTGCGTCAGCGCCGACCCACTCGAAAGGAGGTGCGCCGACGAAGCAACCGCGGTCAGACAGTCGGCAAATGCGCCAAAAGCGATATCCGCCTTCGGCCGTTCCGGCCGGATGGCCGGAGAGGCCTCGCGCGCAGACGACGGAACGTTGGTCGCAGCCGCCAAGGCTCGAGCCTGTTCGTCATCAACCCGCTCGACGAGGCAGGGCACCTCGCTCAGTCCGGCCTCGAGAGCCGCGGCCAGTCGCTTACTGCCGGCCATCACCTGAAAGCGCCCTCCCCGGCTTCTCACGAGCAGAGGCTGAAGGACGCCGTGCCGCCTCACCGACTCCACGAAATCGGCCGACGGCGTGTGCTCACCATCGCGTTGCAACGGGTCGATGGTGCGCACATCGAGATGCCGGATTGGTGCGGTGAACAACGCAGAATCCAGTTCTTCGACGTAGTGGGCATCGGCCCGCATCCGGAATTTGGGTGGCAGGCCTTCACGAAGGGGCGGTGTCGGTTCGCCGATATGGCTATCCAGACCTGGTTCGATATCAGACATGGTTGGGGGGACCGGAAATCGCACGGCCGCTGAGGCAGGAGCGCCCTGATGCTGGCTAGGTGACTTCGGCGGCGCATCGAGTATAGACGCTCATTGCCGTTCGTGTCACATCACGTCCCGTCAATTCACTGTCCACCCCCTATTGCAGGCTCGCCGGCAACCGATAAAACTCAGCGGAGGTGAGCGCCTTCGGGCGTACAAGCCTGATGAACGAGACCGTTTATCTGTTTGCTTTGAGCCTGCCCGAACTGCTGGACCGAATCGTGGCCGATCGAGAATACGCTCGACTGCCTGTTCCCCAGCCGCCATCACCAATACCCCACGAGTCTAACGAGGCGTTGTGGAACTAAACCGTCGTGATACCACTCGCCGGGCTGAGGTCGTCAGGACAGTTCTCGAAGAAATCGTCCACGGCGGCACCCCCTTTATCACCATCGCGGGGCTGCGCGATTCCCTGCAGGTTTCCCCTGAAGCGGCCACTCGCATCGTCGAACGTCTGGTCAGCGCCGGCGTCCTGACCGAAACCGGCGAAGGCCTCTGGACGCGGGTCGCCCCCTAAGGCTCGTCGGGGCACTGGTCTTTCGCGCGTCGCCGCCGATAGATACAGTGTGAGCGTTCTCGTACTCGTCACCGTCTTCCTCCTCACCGTGGCGCTCGGCGCAGCGCTGGCGAAGGGGGTGCTGATCCTGGTCCTTCGAATCCTCATCGACGGACAGTTGCCCACATTGGCATCGTTCAGGATCGCAGGCTTTCTCGTCGCGTTGATCGCTTTCTGGTCAATGGCGCCGGCCATCATCGATAGCCCGGTCGCCGCAGGTCTCCTCGCTCTCGTGCGCTGACGCGCGCTCACCGATATGTCGGAGTTCAGGTTCGAGAAGCACCGGGTCACGGCATCGCTCATTCTGTCAACGGGCGCGATACGCCACGGCTGCTTCTTCGTCGTCACCTCAGTGACTCATGGCGGACCCGAGCGCGTCAGCGATCTACTGAATGGCGCTCTTGGCTTCTTTCCTTTCCAGCATGACGACGGCTCGACGGCGCAGTACAACCGCGCGCAACTCGTGATGGTCAGACTGCCGGTGGGAACCGCCGAAGAAGAACTGGAGCCAGGCTTCTCGGTGGCGGTTCGCCGCGACGTCTCGGTGACGCTCTCAACCGGAACCGTCGTCAGCGGCACAGTTCTCGTCAACGGCGTCGTTGGACACGAACGTCTGAGCGACTACGTGCGCGAGTCAAAGCAGTTCTGGTACGTGCTGACATCTGGCGGCACCCTCATCATCAATTCCAGCCACATCGTGGCACTCGTCGAGAAGGTCACTCAATGACGGCAGCGATCGACCGCCTGTTCAAGTTGATGTGTGAGGAGGGAGCGTCCGACTTGCATCTGTGTGTCGGCATGCCCCCGCTCATTCGCAAAGACGGCTCGATTCAAATCCTCGATCTCGCCGCTCCGCCCCTCGATTCGACGACGATGACCTCGTTGATCGAGCCGATCATGCCGGGGAAGAACAAAGAGGAGTTCGCCCGCCGGCACGACACCGACTTCGCCTACGAGATCACGGGGCTGGCTCGATTTCGCGCGAACGTCTTCATGGACCGCAAGGGGCCGGGCGCGGTCTTCCGTGTGATCCCGTCGAAGATTCTGACCGCGGCCGATCTGGGCCTGTCGCAGCACATCCTGCAGCTCTGTCGCTTGAACAAAGGACTGGTGCTCGTGACGGGGCCGACAGGTTCAGGCAAGTCGACGACGCTCTGCGCGATGGTCGACTACGTCAACCAGAACCGCAGCGATCACATCATCGCCATCGAAGACCCGATCGAGTTCGTGCACGAGAATCGGAAGTGCCTGGTCAACCAGCGCGAGGTCCACACGCACACCGATTCGTTCCGCGACGCGCTGCGCGCGGCATTGCGCGAGGATCCGGACATCCTGCTCGTCGGCGAAATGCGCGATCTCGAGACGGTGGCGATTGCGATCGAGACGGCGGAGACCGGCCACCTCGTCTTCGGCACGCTCCACACGACGACCGCGGCATCCACTGTGGACCGCATCATCGATCAGTTCCCCACGGATCGGCAGTCGCAGATTCGCACGATGCTCTCGGAATCGCTACGAGGCGTGATCGCGCAGACGCTGTGCAAGAAGATCGGCGGCGGCCGGGTGGCCGCGCTGGAAGTGCTGATCGTCACCTCGGCCGTGAGCAACCTGATTCGCGAGGCGAAACGTTCCAGTTGCCCTCGATCATGCAGGTCGGCAAGGCTCAGGGAATGATCACGCTGAACGACTCGCTGATGAACCTGGTGACCAAGAAGGTGGTCGCGCCCGAAGAAGCCTATTTGAAGGCCGTCGACAAGGTGGGGTTCGAGGCGGCGCTCAAGCGGGCCGGGATCGATACCAAGTTCGTGACCGCCGCAGCAGCGGCCGCGTAATCCGACGGGTGGGTCTTTAGACTCGCTGTCTGACTTCTAGACCGCGGCGGGCGCGTCGAAGTCCAGGTTTTCCGTAATCCGCGTTCCGTCGGTGCGAAACGCCGTCCGCAACATATCGATTCGCCGCTTCGCCTCGGCGACATCGTGCACGCCGAGGTTGATATTCAGCAGGTCGATGTACCACGGAAGCTTCACGGTGTCGGTGACGTAGGTCTCGACGATTTCGCGCGCGATCGGCAACGTTGTGTTCTTCGAGTTGTCGTGGACGTCGCGATTGCTCGCACGTCGCAGCTTGTCGTACTCCTCGACCAGCAGCCTCTTGAACAACGCTGCAGTGAAGACGTCGCCCGACTTGCTGCCCGTCTCCGCGTCGTCGGCCGTCAACTGCGCACCCTTGTGCAGCCACTCCCACAGGATACTGAGCCGGATCTCGCCGGTCGCCATGTCCTCCATCAGATACAGGACGTCGTCATTGGCAAAGAAGTCCGCTGCCTTGAGCGCCGCGGCCTGCATGCCCTGACCGAACGCGTTTCCATATTGCAGCGCGACGCTCAACAAGTCGCGCGCGCCGCGGATCGTTCGCGGGGCGGGCTCGAGCAGCAGCAGACCGTCGGCATCCGCGGTCGTGTATCCGAGCGGTGGAAACGCCCGACCAAGTTGATTCGCCTTCCCTCCTCGCTCCCAGACCGGCCGAACGATGTGCACCATCTTCCAGTGCGCCACCCACTTCCCGCTCGCACCCTCACGCTCTTCGCGCTCGGCTCCGGCGACGGCGCGTTCCATCGCGCGCGTGACACCTTCCTCCGACCCCACCGGGATGTTGGGCTCCATGCCGCCCTGCCACAGCGCGTAGTGTCCGCGTGAGTCCGGCGTGTTGACGGCACGGCGAACGCGATCCTCGTAGTGGCGCATGTAGCCGTAGGTCATCGTGATCGCGTCGATGTTGGGATCGATGAAGCTCTTGTCCCAGGCCATCGCATCCGCAACGCTGTTGATATAGTCCCAGCGGCCGGTGTTGAACCCGACGAAGTGCTCGCCGAGCGCGGCGCGAATCTCCATCAACTGGTAGACAGCCTCGAGCTGCTCGATGAGCACGTATACCTTGATCGTGCCGATCGGCAGCTGCAGGAACCGCTCGAGCGTGGACAACAGCTCGTTCCAGAGCGCCGCTTCTTCCGCGGTTTGAATCTTAGGCAGATACAGCACAATCGACGCGCCGCTGTCGCGCAGACGCTGCTGGTTGTTGATGACGAACAGCGTCATGTCAACGATCGACGCAGAGAACCCGCC
The DNA here is from genome assembly GCA_963757735.1 of uncultured Acidobacteriota bacterium. Classification (GTDB taxonomy): domain Bacteria; phylum Acidobacteriota; class Vicinamibacteria; order Vicinamibacterales; family UBA2999; genus Gp6-AA40. Next base: position 130,588 of record CAVWST010000009.1, on the reverse strand, counting down.
GCCGTCAGTCCGTCGCACCTGCCGATCGTCGAGGTGAAGGCCGCGCGCGCGGAAGATCTTGGTCGTGAAGTCGAGCTGCGTGCGCCAGTCGGCGATGATCGTCCTGCCGAAGAAGCCGGTCGCCCACTGATTCATCTCCGCAGCCACCTGCTCCGCGGTTCGCATGAACACGTTGTCGCGATGAATGGCCAGCTTCAGGTTGCGCTGGTTGTCGAGTGACATCGTCGACAACTGCCCGAGTGCGTCTTCGCCGTCGAACATCCAGCCGTCGGCCCCTGACAGGAGCGCGTAGGCAATGTTGCGGATACTCTTTTCAGTGGAAACCCCGGACCTCGCCGCAGGCCCTGTTCCCTGAATCCACTGACGCTGCAAATCTGTCGGAATCCCGCTTCCGACAAACGCGCCCGACCGTGCGTCCTGGACGCGGATGCGGGTCCCGGGAATCTCGGATGCGGGATCGAGAAACGCAATGTGCTGGCCTGCACGCGCTCGGGCATTACGCCGTGCGGTGCGCCTCGCCATGACGGCCTTACGAGTGTCATCGAGGGGAGCGAGGGCATGCAGTCCATCGAGCGCCTGCGTGGTGAAAACGTCCGGGTAACTTCCACGCGCGTTCCGGCGGATCTCCAGCATGGGGCCGATTATCGCTCACCGCTCGTCGATCTCGAATCCGACGGACGGAGCGAGGCTGACCCGTTTGGCTCGTGGTCCGGATAAGATTGCTGGCATCGATGGGGCCGTACGCGTTCTCGCACGCCTTTCTCTGCGGATTTTTCGCCTTCGCGGCTCTGTCGTCATTCGTGCTCTGGTGGGGAACCCGCAGAGAGGGAACCCTGCTGACACTCTCGATCGTCTGCGTCATCGGCGCAGTACAGAGCTACGCAGCGCTGCTGGTCGCGTCCGCAACGACCGTCGTCGACGCGCAACTCGCCATTCAGCTTCGGACGATAGGCGGCGCATTGAACGTCGCCGCACTCGCATGGCTGTTCGCCGGCATCGCGTCCGTCCGTGCGCGCGCGTACCTCTGGATCGTCACGACGATCCTGCTCTCGCCTATCGCAGTCATCATCCTCGGGATCCCGGTGCTCGGCGGCAGAGTCATCGGCATCGAGCGTATTCCCCTGCCGTGGGGCGAATTGTTCACCGGGCTGGAGCGGACTCCGGCAAGCCCATGGGCATCAATCGTCTATCTCGCCGTGGCATCGACGATCGTCTTCAATCTCTTGTGTGCCCGCCGGTTCATGGCGCAGGACCGCACCGGCGGCCTGTTGCTGATCGTCGCGGCTGTCGGCTCGCTCGTGCCTCTCGTGTCGGGTGTGATGACCGACATGCTTCGAGTTCGCCTGCCCTTCTTCGGGTCCGTGGGCGTCGTTGCGACGACAGTGGTGATTGCACTGCAGATGGTGGATAACCGGCGACGTCATACGAGGCTCATCACCGCTGAACGTCGATTCCGCGCCATCTTCGATCAGACCTTCCAGTTCATCGGCCTCCTCGACGTCAGCGGTAGCCTGCTCGAAATGAATCAGACGGCGCTGGCCTTTGCCGGTGCTCGACACGACGATGTCGTCGGGAAGCCGTTCTGGGAGACACCGTGGTGGACGCACTCGCCGGAGTTGCAGACGCGCGTTCGTCGCGCGGTGGCCTCCGCGTGCCGAGGCGAGGTGGTTCGCTTCGAAGCCACACATCGAGCGGCGGACGGCCGGCTGCACCACATGGACTTCTCTCTCAAGCCGGTGCACGACGCGACTGGCGCGGTCGTGCTGCTGATTCCTGAGAGTCGCGACATCGAAGATCGTGTCGTCGTAGAAGACACCAAGCGCAAGCTGGAACAGAGGCTGGCGCACGCGCAAAAGATGGAGGCGCTCGGACAACTGGCTGGCGGCGCCGCGCACGACTTCAACAACCTCCTGACGATCATCGCCGGGCACGCGGACATGCTTCGCGCTGAGGCGAATACCGCTGGCGCGCGCTTCGAGCTCGAACAGATTCGTCTCGCCGCGGAGCAGGCCGCTTCATTGACCGGTCAGCTTCTTGCCTTCAGCCGGCAGTCAGTGATCGAGCCCACGCTCGTGAATCCGAACGCCATCGTCGCAAGCACCGAGACGCTGCTGAGGCGAACGCTGGGCGAACACATCGAGTTGCGCGTTCGGCCCGGATCCGATTTGCGGCCAGTCCGCGTTGACCCCCGTCAGCTCGGACGCGCGCTCCTCAACATCGGGCTCAACGCCAAGGACGCGATGCCATCGGGCGGACATTTGACGATTGAAACGCACAACGTGGCGACTGGTGAGTTCGTGCCGGGCCTCGACGCCGGAGCGAGCCCGCAGCAGTACGTGATGATATCGGTGGCCGACACGGGTGTCGGCATGAGCGAGTCGACACGCGCGCGCCTGTTCGAACCGTTCTTCACGACCAAGAGTGCCGGCAAAGGCACCGGCCTGGGCATGTCTGTGGTGGACGGGATCGTGCGGCAATCCGGCGGGCACATCCTCGTCGACAGCCGCCCGGGACAGGGCTCGGTGTTTCGCATCTACCTGCCGTCGGTCAGCGAGGCGGCAGCCACCGAGACTGGTCCCACTGAACTCATCGCGCCGCGCTCCGGCAACGAGAGAATCCTGCTTGTCGAGGACGACATGGCTGTGCGGAGCATGACGCAATCGCTCCTCGAGCGACAGGGCTACTCAGTAGCGAGTGCTGGCTCAGGAGAGGAAGCGTTGAACCTTGCGGCGCTCCACCGCGATCGGATCGATCTCGTCCTGACTGATGTCGGCATGGCCGGTATGAGTGGACCGCAACTCGTCGCACGACTGCGGAGCTAACAACGGAAGCCTGCCTGTACTCTTCATGAGCGGCCATCCGCCGGATCAGATGCCGACGCTCGGCATCGATGCTGAGGACGACATCCTGCGCAAGCCGTTCACGCCGTCGGCTCTCGCCATCGCGGTGCGATCCGTTCTGGATCGTGTTCGAGGGGAACAGGCCGGCAGCGTGTGACTCCGCTGCTGTTGCGGCTGCGACGGTCGACAAGACTGCTCGTCGTGCTCCTTGCCCTCTTCGTGTTAGCCGGTGCGACGTATCAGGGTGTCGCGACTGCGCTCGAGCGTCACCGCTATGAACGTCCGGGCGGTCTGGTTGACGCCGGCGGCCACCAGCTCCACATCCACTGCACCGGCAGGGGCTCACCGATCGTGATCCTGGAAGCCGCTGCAGGAAGCATGTCTGCCGCATGGGCATGGGTTCAGCCTGAGGTCGCGAAGGTGACCCGTGTCTGCAGCTACGACCGCGCTGGCCTCGGCTGGAGCGAAGCGGGGGATGGCCAATACATCCCATCGCGCGTGCCCGAGGAACTGCGTGTTCTGCTCGACCGCGCCAATGAGATCGGTCCGATCGTTCTGGTCGGACACGAAGCGGGCGCCTTGTTCGCCCGAATGTACGCGGCACGCTTCGGGTCGAACACGGCGGCGCTGGTTCTCATTGACGATCCGACGGTCGAACCGACTCAGTCGGGGCCGACGTTTGCGCCGGCATGGCCATGGCTGGCCCGAATCGGTGTCCTCCGACTCTTGAACAGGCTTCCTCCGACCGCGACGGGATTACCAGGCGATTCCGCGGGGGCGATGCGTGCGTTCCTCAATCGACCCGATCACCTCACGCGGGCGGCACAGGAGCTGTCGCGGATGCCGGAAATTGAAGCCGCCGCTCGTGCCGTTCCTCTTCCACCGAAAGTTGTGGTGACGTTGATCTCCATCGGCGCACACAGCCAGCCGGCCATGCTCGTCACTCGCGAGGAGTCGGCACGGGTCACACTGGCTATCGATGCGTCGATCACGCGGGTGCGTGGGATCGACGCAAGCACGACCGCCGATCGCTAGCGGTCAAGCGCTTTCAATGGACTCGCGCCGCGTGACATACTCGCCCCTGTTGCTGGAGAGGCGTCCCATCATCACACCGGAGCGGACATGACCGGCTCGCTGCGACGGGCAGCGAGCATCGTCGCGATCAACGTGATCGTCCTCGGCGTGTTAGCCGAGGCGACTGCCCTCCTGGCCCACCTCGCGAAGACCGGTCACCTGTTCTACGTCGATCGCCCTGTATACGAGGCGGTTGGCGATCCGCTATCCGGGCAGCTCACCGCGGACGTCCTCAATCCATACTTCGGGCCCAGCCACAGATCAGGCATACCGTTCGACGTCCCGCCCGAACTGCGAGAGCCAGGGCGCGACGCCCCTCGAGTTGCCACGAACAATTTCGGATTCGTCTCGCCGTACAACCTTCCGATCGACAGAGGCAACAACGAGTTCATCATCGGGATCTTCGGCGGCTCGGTCAGCGTGTGGTTCTGCCAGGTGGGCGTCCAGCATCTGCTCGACGATCTGCGGCAGCACGAGTTCTTCAAGACACGCACGCTCGTCCCGCTCTGCATGGCGCACGAAGGCTACAAGCAGCCGCAGCAAGCGCTCATCCTCGCCTACTTCCTGTCGATCGGCCAGCCGTTCGATCTCGTCATCAACATCGACGGCCTCAACGAAGTCGCGCTGTCGCCGGTCAACAACCAGCAACGTCTCGACATCTCGATGCCGAGCGCGTCGCATCTGATCCCGCTGATCAACCTGATCGACAAGGGAAGCCTCACACCGGAGCGACTCGAGTCGTTGGCGGCGGTCGTCCGCTATCGATCGCGTCTGAACAATGTCGGCGAGATGCTCAATCGCAATCGCAGCGCGGCGGTCGATGCGGTGCTTGGCGGCTATCGAACGTGGCTGATGGGTCGCTACGAGCGGGAGAACCGCACGTTCGACAGCCTCCCGTCGCCGCCGCCAGGCAACTCCTTGATCGGCGCGGTTCCGCCAACCGAAGAACGAAACGGAGCGATGCTCTTCCAGGAGATCGCACGTGACTGGGCGCAGGCGTCACTCCTCATGCGTTCGATGCTGGGCGCGAGGAACGTCCCGTACGTTCACGTCCTGCAGCCGAACCAGTATCACCACACCTCGAGATCCTTCGGCGCTGAGGAATCGGCGGTCGCCTTCAGTCCGGAATCGGCGTTCAAGTCGGGGGTCGAACAGGGATATCCGGTTCTCCTGGCGGAAGCCGCAACCCAGGAGCTCGCCACCCGGGCGGGCTTCTTCGACGGCACGCGCATTTTCGACGCGGAACCCGCTCCGGCCTATATCGATAACTGCTGTCACTACACGCGGGCCGGCTATTTGCGTCTCGCGGACTTTGTCGCCCGGGCGATCATCTCGGTGGCTGGTCCCTGGCGCAGCACAGCCGTGCCGTAACCAAACGGCGGGCGCCCGTTCAGTACGCCCGTCCGGCACGTTGTCAGTACAGAGGAAACCCCTTTGGGCTTTGACATTTCCGGACCCGGCCACATAATCTCAACAGCGCAAACCGAGCAGGGATTCGACCCTGGCGCCGCCCACTTGTGATGAAATGCCCGAATTGCGGAGGAGAGGTGTCCGATGCAGGTGGGCGTTGCCCTGCCTGTAAAACGCTGCTGCCCGCTTCTGTCGCGACCGGTACCCTGACACCGGTTCCCGGCGACGACGCGGCGACGATCTTCTCGTCACCCATACCTCCTCCGAAGTCATTCCCGGACGACGCAGACACCACTGGCCTTCCGCCCTCAGCGGGCGGGGCCCGTCACGCGAGTTCCCCGAAGTCTGTCATCGGACCTCTCACGATCGGCCAGCAATTCGGATCTCGTTATCACATCCTGAAACAGCTCGGTATCGGTGGTATGGGCGCGGTGTATCAGGCGTGGGACTCCGAACTGGAAGTCGCCGTCGCGCTCAAAGTCATTCGTCCGGAAGTCACCCGAGATCCCGTTGCGGCACAGGACCTCGAGCGCCGGTTCAAGCAGGAGCTGCTGCTCGCGCGTCAGGTCACGCACAAGAACGTCGTCCGGATTCACGATCTCGGCGAAATCAACGGCATCAAGTACATCACGATGTCGTTCGTCGAGGGGTCGGATCTGTCGACGGTGTTGCGCGACGAGAAGCTCACGGTGCCGAGAGTGTTGGCGATTGCCAGGGAGATCGCGGCAGGCCTCCAGGCGGCGCACGAAGCGGGCGTGGTTCATCGCGACCTCAAGCCCGCCAACGTGATGATCGAGCACGACCACGCGATCATCATGGACTTCGGGATCGCGCGATCGACATCTCGCGGAGCACCGCCGCCGCGGCCGGCGACGACGACGGGCGCTGCGCTCACGCCCGCCGTGGAGGACGAACTCACGCGCGTCGCGGCGACCGTCGTGGGTGAGGTGATCGGCACCATCGAGTACATGGCGCCGGAACAGGCGCGCGGGGAGCACGTCGATCAGCGCGCTGACGTCTACGCGTTCGGGCTGATCGTCTACGACATGCTCGTGGGCAAGCGCCGGTCCGAGCATGCGGTCAGCGCTGTCGGCGAGCTGCAGAAACGCCTGGCGCAGACGCCCCCGTCGGTTCGGACTCTGGTTCCGGCGGTCCCCGAAGCGCTCGACGCGCTAGTCACCAAGTGCGTCGAGCCGGATCCAGCGAAGCGCTATCAGACGACGGCCGAACTCGTCGCCGCCCTCGATCTGCTCGACGATAACGGCAAACTGAAGCCGAAGAAGCGCGTCGTCCGGATGCCCGTTGCCGTCGCCGTCGCCTCGCGCTGCTCGCTGACTCTCGGCCGGTACATCTGGTGGTATCAGCGTCAGTTCATTCCGCCGCCTTCAGCACGACCCGGTGTCAGTGGTCATCGCCGACCTCCAGAACAACGACCGGCGATACGGCCTTCAATGGCACGCTGGAGTCGACACTTCAGCTCGCGCTCGAGGGCGCGAGTTTCGTCAGTGCCTACGATCGTACGGTTATCACCCGCATCGGCGTCGCACCTCCGGCAAGCTTGACTGAAGCTGCAGCGCGAGAGATCGCAGTCAAACAGGGGCTCGGCGTCGTCGTGTCCGGCACTCTGCAGCCGGCAGGGCAGCGGCTACGAACTGACGCTGAAAGCGATCGAAGCGGTAAGCGGCAACGTGATCACAACTGCGTCTGAGACGGTCGCGGGCAAGGACGGTGTCGTGCCGGCGGTCACGAGGATCGCAGCGAGCATCCGCACAGACCTCGGCGACGAGACGTCGGAATCCGCACAGATGTTCGCGATGGAAACGCTGAACGCGCGCTCACTCGATGTCATTCAGTCGTATGCGCGCGCGATGGAGGCGCTGAGCAAGGGCCGATACGAAGAGGCACGCCAGCACGCGCAGGAGGCAGCGAAGCTGGATCCCGGATTTCGGCTCGGCCTATGGAATCATGGCGGCGGCGTCCGGAAATCTCGGACAGGTCAAGAAGCCGAGAGGTACATCAAAGAGGCCATCGCGCACCTCGGTAGCGTGACCGAGCGTGAACGCTACCGGCTGCGTGGCCTCTCCTTCGGCATGACCGGCGATCGGCAGAAATGCGTAGACGAATACAGCGAGCTCATCACACGCTACCCTGCCGATGCGACGGCGCACAACAACCTCGCCTTGTGCGCGACGCTGCTGCGACAGATTCCCCGCGGCATCGAAGAAATGCGGCAGGCGATCGCGGTGCTGCCGACGAAGCGTCCGCCAGCGTTCGAATCTTGCGGCGTACCTCGCGTATAACAGCGACTTTGCCGCCGCGGAGCGGGAAGCGCAGGAAGTCCAGAAGCTCGACCCGGCATTCCCCAAGGGCTTCACGACTCACGCGTTTGCCCACCTCGGGCAAGGGCGTGTGGCTGAGGCGATTCAAACCTATGACGCGCTCCGGAAGATTCGCGCGTCGGACGCGACGTCAGGGCTCGCCGACGTCGCGGTGTACCAAGGCCGTCTTTCGGACGCCGCGCGCATCCTGCGAAAGGCTCGAAGAAGACATTGCCGCGAAGAACCCGGACCGAGCTGCCGACAAACTGGTGGCGCTTGCGTACACGCTGTGGACACACGGCGAGAAGAGCGCGGCGATTCGAGCTGCAGGCAAGCGCGCTCGAACCAGAGCAGGAGCGTCAAGACACGTTTTCTCGCCGGCCGCATTCTCGCCCTGGCCGGCGAAGTCGAAGAGAGCGCGCGAGCAGGCGTCGACGCTCGCGTCCGAACTGTACGCGGAGCCACAGGCGTACGCAAAGATCATCGAAGCGAACGTGTTGTTGGCGGATGGACAGCCGCGTCAAGCGATTCAATCGCTTACTGAGGCCAACAAGCTCCTGGATACATGGATCGGACGTTTCGATCTCGGGCGTGCCTACTTGAGGCCAAGCCTACCTGGAGCGGACGCCGAATTCGACCGTTGCCTCAAGCGACGCGGCGAAGCGATGGCGCTGTTCCTCGACGAAGTGCCCACCTACGGCTATTTCCCGCACGTCCATTACTACCAGGGGCGCGTTCGTCAGGAATTGGGTATTCCGAGCGCCGCGGAATCGTTGAAGACCTTCGTAGCGATTCGGGGCCAGGCCGACGAAGATCCGCTCGTGGACGACGCCCGTCGCCGTATTCGATAGTCCTCTGCGATCTCCGGATCGAAGCTGTGGTGGGTAAAGCCGAAGAAGGGGCAGGCGAGCGCTCGCCTGCCCCGACGAACCTATCGTCTTACCGACGTGACGACTTCGGATCGCGTTCTCTGTCCGCTCGCGAATGCCGCGACGACGAAGTACTGGTAGTGCCGTTGGTCTGCAAGTCTAGTATCGTCGCATATGTGCACCCGAGTGGCGTGTGCACACCTGCGGAGCGAGACCGTTCGCGAGTGATCGTCGTCGGTAGATTGGTGCTCGATATCTGGCCCGCGCTCTCCACACTTGGTAGCTCGGCACGGTACCTCCGGCCGGTGGTGGTGCCACCCAAGAGTGATGGTCTTGTTCGTCGCGAGACGACTTCAAGCTGTTTGGTGCGGGCCCTTGCGACCTCGCCTGGTCCTCGTTGATCTCCTCTTCGGCCTAGCCATCCCATAGCCCCAGTCGCCATAGCCCCAGTCGCCATAGCCCCAGTCGCCGTAGCCCCAGTCGCCGTAGCCCCAGTCGCCGTAGCCCCAGTCCCCGTAGCCCCAGTCGCCGTAACCCCAGTCGCCGACGATCGGGTCGATCGCGCCCAGGTCCTCGGTCGAGATCTCGAGAGACAAGATGCCGGGTACGCGGCGGGCGCCAATCTGACGGAGATCGAGATGCTGCCAGTCGTTCCAACCGGTGAAGGGAGCGTCGGGCGCAGGAACCCAAGCCGGGATCTGGAGCTGGTCAGCGTCGGGAAGATTTCCGTTGTAGTTGATGTCTTGATCTGGACGCGCGCCGCTCTCGATTGTGCCGTTGGCGTTCCAGTCGATGGCACCCGTGTGCCGGATCCGATATGTGCCGTCGATGCGCACCATCGGCGTGTTCGGTCGCCGCTCTCGTTCAGTTCTCCAGGTCCGCAGCGGCGAGCCATCGCAGTGCCGAGTCGAGGCAGAGGTATTCGCAGCCTGGTCGATGATGCTCGTGCTCTTTCGTGCATACCATCGCGTCGGGTACGCGCGACCGTGGTGCCGCCCTGCACTCTCAGCGCGGTCTCGGTGAGGCTGTCTTCATTCAGATCGCTGTTCGACGGTCCGTTCATCGCGAGCTGCAAGTCCTGGTTGGAGTAACCAATCACTGACCGGGCCATTCGGACCGATCAGCCCACGTATCTGGAACAGGTAGTTCATCGAGCTCAGGTAGCTCGGCTTGCAATTCACCGACGTACGTGGCGTCGCTTCCTGGCCGCCGTGCCGAGTCCGCGGTGTGGCCGAACTCGTGAACGAATGTCGACTTCTGCACGAACTCTGTGCCGGTGTTGTTGTCCCACATGCCGAGCGTGATGACGAAATCACCGCCGCCGTCGCCGGCGTCGGACGCGCCCGAGATGCTCTTCGGGAACTTGCTTATTCCGGTCGTGGCGGGTCGTCTCGGCCGGGACGCCAGCGCATGCGCCCACAGCACGAAACGGAACATGTGACGCCGGTTGCTCGTCGAACAGCGGCTCTTTCAGACACCTGGAAGCCGCGCTTCCATCCCACGACGCCGTGGAAGCCCGGGAACGAGCAGTTCCGCCAGTGGCGCAGATCTCTGTTTCCGTGAGCCTTCACCAGCCCGCGAGAAGCAGCGGTCTCAATAGAATTGAGGTCAGTCTGAGAGACCGAGTGCACGGCACGAGTGCCCCTGAGTATTCGTGCGCTGAAACTTGATGACATTCGCGCTCGCTGATAGCGATTGCCGACATCGAAGTGAATCTTGACGGCGCCCGATTTCGTCTTGAGGCGGGTCGGATCGCCGGATTGGTTCGATCCCCGCGCGGCCTGGAAAAACAGCCGCGATGTCATTGAGAACCGTTTGACTGGGAAAGTGTGTGTGCGGGGGCAACCGATCCGAGCGAGGGTCTGTAGTAGCCGGTCAGTACTCATGAAAGCGAGCTCGACGAAGATGTCCTGCACGTTCGGGTCGGCACCCATCGCGTTCAGATTCGGCAGCGGTTGTTGGTCGCCGGGTTCGAGCAACGGGTGTGCGCGGAGCCTTTCCCACACATCCAGCAGCCCGTCGAAATCCCCATCCACTGACTTCAGTGCTGAACACCATCGCGGACGTCGCCAGACAGTCGTACGGCGTCGCGGGTGTGCGTGAGTGTGACTGTGCACCTGTTCGCCGTATGGCCCGCTAGCGGGGGCTTGGATCAACGCCGAGCCAACGTTCCACGTTGGGCGCATCCCAGGCACGATCCGACCCGGGACTGTTGCTGTCACGGGTAAAGAACGGATTCGTCGCTATAGTCGGATCGGTAACTCCGTGCTTCGTAGCCCACGCCAAACTTGACCTGCTCGGTCGCGTTCTTGGCACCACTTCCCACGAGCAGACTGAGCTTGGCCACCGGACGTCGCCGCGGCATCGTAAAAGCCACGAAGCGTCTGATAGTGTGGTCGGTGTGCCGCCGTTCGGCTTCAGCTGCAGGCCGTCGTACAGAACCACCGATTTCAAGGGTTTCGGCGGGAGCCGGTAAATGATGACCAGGTGGCGCCAGCTGTCTGTGGCGTCTGGTTGCCAGTGCCGTTATCAGGTAGCCGCACCTTGAAACTCTGGCCATTGACAAGCGCTTTCCCGACCGGCAATCAGTTCGGCGTCAGTGGCGATACGGCAAGAGTCGTCGCACGTCGGCACGGAACGTCTTCATCGTGTACGCAGTGTTGCCGCCGCCGCCGCTCCAGCACGGCGAGAATGTGCGCGATCAGTGGTTGACCGCCGACCTCGCTTCGCAAGGTCGTGATATCAACGTCTCGAAAGACGTGCCGAATTGCAGCCCTCGAGCGGCAGCGCCTGACCTGTCGTCACGATCGTCTGCCAGTACAGGAACGCACCGACGACGTCGGCATCGGTCGAGGGAAGGAGCTGTCGCCTGTCGCTGATGTGCCGGTGACGAACCCGTTGCCGCCACTTTGCGAGCCGAAGTCGACGCTGGCGGTGACGTAATCGCCGGTCACGAAAAAGTTCTTGAAGTAATTCAGTCCGGTGTGTCGTCGGCGCCTGCCGTGACTGCCGCCGCACCAGACAGGACGATGAGCGCCAGACAGACTACTAGCGAGCGCTGCCCGTCGCGACCAGGCGACTTCTTGGACGTGAGGGGCGTTGGTTGTGTCTGCAGGCGCGCATGGACTCTCTCCTTCGATAACGAAAAATAGTGTGCAAGGCTGAGCTTATTCGTGTGCAATCACGCTTACAAGCGAGATCAACGCAACTGCGCGAAAAAACCAACAAGTGCACTCAAATGCCGTCGTAAGGGCGAAGAATGTAGCGCTATTGGATGACAAGCCGACAAAAATGAGGCTTGCCCCGGGGCAACGGTTATGGGAAGGTGACGCGGATTCCGCTTGCCGTCGTCAGGGCGTCCTCGATAACACGAGAAAGAGGTGACCCGTGCCGAAGCTCACGACTCAGCCCGATCGGTCGGACACAACGCGCGAAGAAGTCGTTCGCGCACTCCTCCATTCCGATCGCGCTCAGCACGATGAGCTTGGTCGGACACTGTCGACTGGACATGAGCGGGGACGCGGAGTCCCATTCGAGTCCTCGCGAACAGGCTGCCGCCCCAATCGATCTTCACAACGTTGACGAGTAGGTGTGTGCGTGGACCGGGGCGCTACTGACACGCCCCGTCGACGCCGTGGACGCGCACGACTTTCAACTCGGGTGTCCCGTCAGGGAGGTTCCCCGCTCCGCCGGAGTGACGGGCGATAGACTCCTGCGCGGGATCGAGCGCGCCTGCCTGTGCCGCAATGTTCGGTGACGGCCAGAGTCCGGTCTTGAACTTGAGACGCTTGGTCGATGTATCACCCACGAGCCTCACGCGCTGGCCTGCGTATTTCTTGAGGTTCTTCCCGTTCAGTCGATACGTGCCACCGCTGGCAGTATCAACAAACCCGTACTGACCGCCCGCTGCCGGGTTCACACTCACGCATCCAGTCAACTCGAGCGTGGTAGGCGGCTTTGGCGGATCCTGCTGCGTTGACTTCGATTGGTCTTGCGCTGTCAGCGTCGCGACTGAGACGATCATGAGCGCTGCGCCGAGTGTTGCCGGAATGTGGAGTTTCATCGTGCACTCTCGCGTGACAACCCATTGTCCGCACAACGGTCGCATCCACTCAAGCAAAAAGAATGCACCTCGCCCTCTACGTGCTGCTCTGCCTGATCTGGGGATCGACCTGGCTGGTGATCAAGGTCGGCTACGGCGGACTTGGCCCGTTCAATGTCGCGGCCGTGAGATTTCTCCTTGCCGGCGCGATATTCATGCCCATCGTACCGCTCTTGCGTGCGCGCTGGCCGTCAGGCCGTGCCGAATGGCTGCTCGTCACCTGGGTCGGGCTGGTGCTCTTCGCGGCCGACTACGGCCTCATTTACTGGGGTGAGCAATTCCTCGACAGCGGTCTGACATCCATTCTGTTCGCGCTCGCTGCCACTCGTCACGATCGCCTTTGCGCACATCTACGTACCCGGCGATCGCATCACGTCGCGAAAGCTCGCAGGAAGCATCCTGGCCTTTGTGGGGATTGTCGCGCTCTTCGGTGATCGCGTCCGCCTCGATCCGGTGGGACTCTGGCCGATGCTCGCCATCGTCGGCAGCACTGTGTGCGCGGCCGCGGCCGGCGTCGCGACCAAGCGTCACGGCACCGCGCTGCATCCAGCCGCGCTCAACGCGCCGGCGATGTTCATCGGCGCCGGCGCGCTCGCAGTCGTATCGCTCGTCGTGGGCGATGGTCTGCAGGTCCCACGAGACACTTCGACGTGGGCTGCGATTGCCTACCTCGCCATCGCGGGCAGCGTCATCACATTTCTCGGGTATTTCACGCTGCTCAAGACGTGGTCGGTGACGAGCCTCAGCTTCATCAGCGTCTTCACGCCGGCAATCGCATTGATTCTTGGATTCGTCTTTCTCGACGAGCGGCCGACGATCGCGAACGGCGTCGGTGGTGCCTTGATTCTTGGAGGGGTGGCGCTGGCCCTTAGTGAAAGTTCAACGGTCAAAGGTCAAAGTGTTTAAGTAAGTGCAAAGTGCACCGGTCCTCGCCATGGGTGTACTTCCGACTTACTTATCAACTTTGACCTTTGAACTTTCCACTTTACTTCTTGTCACCAGGGGTCCCTCCGGGCGCCGATCCGCCGAGGAACAGACGCGAGCCGTCCGCCAGCACAAAGTTCCTGCCGACGGCCTTCAGTCCGCCATCCTTCGCGCGATAGCCCTCGATCGTGAGCTCAGTCCCGATCGGCACCGTGTTCTTCGTGACTCCCATGCGAATCAGTTGATTCGGACTGCCGCCCTCAATCAGCCACTCGGTTACCTTCCCGTCCGGTTCCTTCACCGCGACGTGGAACCAGGAATGTGGATTCACCATCTCCCACTTGATGAGCGACCCCTTCAAGGTGAGTGGCTTGTTCACGTCGAATTCGGCGGCGAACGCATGGTGCGCCCGCACCTGACCGACCGCCAGCAACACGGCCGGCGCAGGCAATCACGACAACAAGCTTTGCTCGCATGTCAGTTCGACCCCTTCTTTGCCTGCTCGGCCTTCTGCTTCTCCTCGGCCCGCGCACCGGCGAGAATGTTGCGAATTCCGTAGTTGGTCTCGTGGCACGCAAACTCGAAAATCGGCCCTTCGGTCTTCGCCAGCGGCGCTTCCGCAGTCCACGCCTTGTCCCACGTCGTCGGGTCCTCGACGGTGAACTTGTAGTCGATCACATCGTCAGCGATGCGCGTGAAGCGCTCGGTCACCTTCAAGTTTTCGCTCGCGCCACGGAACGGATTCCTGCCATTGAAGTTCGTTGTCTCGACCACGAGCGTGTTGCCTTCCCAGCGGCCGCGCGAGAGTCCGATCCACTGACGCACGTCCTGCGGCGGCCTGCGACCGGTTGTCGAGCGGGATGATGCGAGCGTCATGAATCATCTCGGTCAGGATCATGACGTGGCCCGGCGACTGCACGATCTGGTAGTTCGCGTTGTAGCCGGCATTCATCATCGGGGGACCGGAGCCGCCCATGATGATGCAGCGCGATCCGATCGGCATGTTCTGCACCGAGTCGTACTGACCGCCCGCAGCCTTCTGGCTGCCGCGCGCTCGGCGGCACGTTTCTGTCCCTGCGCGTTGACCGGCGGAATCTTGCCGTCAGGCGGATCGACGATGAGCGAGGTGCGCAGGCTCGACGTGAACTTCGACTGACTCCGATCGAGCCCGAACTGGCTGAAGTCGTAGTGCACGTCGGCCGTAGTGCCCGGCTCGGTCTGCTCCGCCTCCGCTGCCGCCGCAGCCTTGATCGCCGCCTCGAGCCTCCTCGGGCGTGTAGAACTCCTTGGTGACGCCCTGCGCCCGTTCGAGCGGAACGTACGTGGAGTTGGTCCAGAAGCCCTGCGAGATCAGGCTGACCATCAGGGGTCTTGGGAGGCGTATAGGCCTTGGCAGCAGGGGCGGCTTTCGCTGCGGGTGCTGCTTTGGCGGCGGAGGCGGCCGGCGCCTGTGCGGCGATTGATGCCGACAGGACAATGGCGACTCCAAGAACCAGGGCTCCGATCGAAACGAGAGATCGACGATTCATCAGACTCTCCGTTTCAGGCTTACTGACTCGGCTGTTTCCGCAGATGTCCGTACAACGAGATCTTCCACGAATTCGACGCATCTGAACTCCAGAATCTGCGCGTTGGGCTCCACGCGGCGGTAGAGCGGCATGCTCATCTTCCAGGGCCGCGTGAAGACCTTGGGATCCTCGACCGTCACCTCGTAATTGAGCGTATCTGCGCTGCGCGGCGTGAAGCGCTCGACCACGTGCAGCGCATCGCTGTGAAAGTTGCCGGAGCGATCGAACCAGCTGAGGTCGTTGAACCCCTTCGTATCGACGACCAGTGACTCCCCTTCCCAACGTCCGTTCGACCATCCCATCCAGCTGTCAGCCGGTGCCTCCGTCTGATCGGCCATGTAGATCGTCCGCACCGCACCCGCGTACTCGTGAACGAGCATGACGTGCTTCTGGCTCTGGATGATCTGAAACGGGAACGGCATGTAAGTGGCGCGCGGCACACCGGGCAGATAGCACTTCACCTCGGGATCGAGCTTCAGCCGGTTCGCGCGATTCTCGTTTCGTTTCTTCGAGCGCCTCGGGACGTATACGGCAGCGTGCCCGCCTTCGACGACACCGAGACCACCAGGAACGGCGCCCGCGGCCCCGAGCTCCAGCACGGGACTGGGCGCGGCCGAGTGCGCCTCGATGTCCCAGTTGGCCGTGTTGATCGCCTGCCAGATGCCGTTGAGATTGGGCTTGCCGTCCGGTGCTCGCGGTGCTCGATAACCGGGCGTCTGCGCGGTGACGAGAGTCATGGCCACGGCAACGCAGGCCGCGATGGCCGCAACCGTCATACGAGTGAAGAACCGGTTCCGCATTCATTTCGAGTCCTTCTTCGCCGCAGCTTCCGCGGCCTTCTGATCCTCGAGCCTGGCGCCGACGAGTGTGTTGAGAAGACCGAAGTTGCCCTCGTGGCATGCGTGCTCGAACAGCGGACCGTTGCAGTCTTCCGCATCACGGCCTCGACGGACCAGGGCCGCACCCACATGCTCTTGTCCTCGACCGTGAAGTTGTACTCGATCGTGTCATCCGCGACGCGCCGCAGACGTTCGATGACCTTCAGATTTTCCGTCGACCCTCTGAGCGGATTTTTCCCGTTGAAGTTGGTCGTCTCGACGACGAGCGTGTCGCCTTCCCAGCGGCCGCGCGACACGCCCATCCACTGACGCACGGCTCTCGGAGGCTGCGGCCGCCCATCGAGCGGGATGATACGCACGTCATGAATCATCTCGGTGAGAATCATCACGTAACCCGGCGCCTGAACGATGTGGTAGTTGCTGTTGTAGGCGGCGTCCATCATCGGCGGCCCTGGCCCGGCCATGATAATGCACCGATCGTCGAGCTGATTGCTCTGCGCCGAATCCCAACGGCCGCCGAGCCGCTTCGCTTCTTCGGCGCGTGCGGCCAGAACCCTCTTCCCTTCTGGACTGATCGGCGGCAGCTTCCCGTTCTTCGGATCCACGATCAACGAGGTGCGCAGAGTTCTCGCAAGCGTTGCCTGACTGCGATCGAGTCCAAACTGGGTGAAGTCGTAGTGCACGTCCGCGACCGTGCCGGGCTCCGTCTCTGCGGACTCGCGCGCTGCCGCAGCTTTTTCAGCGGCCGTCGCTTCTGCTGGCGTGTAGAACTCCTTCGTGACGTTGTCCGGCCGCTCGAGCGGCGTATACGTGGCGTTCGACCAGAATCCCTGCAGATCGGGCTGGCCGTCCGGTGTGCGCGGCACCTTGTAGGCAGGCGACTGCGCACGCACGAAGACACACGAAGATCACGAAGGTCACGAAGATTGCGAAGGCCTTCATGCTCGTCATTGTGCCTCCGGCAGCGCGTACGCGAACAGCGCGCTTCCCGCTGCGATCGTGACGTACTGCCGGCCGCCGACCGAGTAACTCATCGGGCCGGCGTTCACCTGGCCGCCGACGGATGCCTTCCATAACAGCTCTCCAGTCCGTGCGTCGAGCGCGAAGAAATATCCTTCCTTGCCGCCGCTGAAGAGGACGTCACTCGCGGTCGTCAGCACACCGCCCCACGTGATGTCGTTCATGCGGTACTCCCATTTCGGTTCGAGCGTGTTGGGATCGTACGCTCTGACGACGCCGTACGCTTCCTCGTCATTGTTATAGAACTGCTGCAGATTCACCTGCCCCATCGTCGTCTGTCGCGTGTTCACGCCGACGGGCCGCGGGCTCAGGCCTTCAGTGACGATGGTCCCCGTGTTCTCCCAGTGCGCAACGTAGAACCAGCCGGTCTTCGGGCTGAACGATGGCGGCGCCCAGTTGGTCGCACCGTGCACGTGCGGCTGGATCAGCGTGCCTTCAGGTGTCGGAACCTTCCCGGGAACGCGCTTCGGCCGGCCTTTGTGATCGAAGCCGTCCATCCAGTTGACCTTCACGTACGGCTTCCCGAGCAGGAATTCACCAGTCTTGCGATCGAGCACGTACATCAGACCGTTGCGATTTGCCCACAACATCACCTTGCGTGGCTGCCCGCGGAACGTGATGTCAGCGAGGACCGGTACCTGCGTCGAGTCGTAATCGAGCTCGTCGTGCGGCGTGAACTGGTAATGCCATTTCAACTTGCCAGTGTCTGCGTCGAGCGCAACGACGCTGTCGCTGTACAAGTTGTCGCCAAGGCGATTGCGACCGTCCCAGTCTGGCGCCGGATTCCCCGTCCCCCAAAACGTCAGGTTCGTCTCAGGATCGTACGCACCCGCGTTCCACACACCGGCGCCGCCCGTCATCCACGAGTTGCCCGACCACGAGTCGTTGCCCGGCTCACCCGGACCAGGAATCGTGTGGAAGCGCCACACTTCCTTGCCGGTCTTCGCGTCGAAGGCGGCGACGAGGCCACGAATGCCCATGTCGCCGCCGGCCGTACCGACGATCACTTTGTCCTTCACGACGAGCGGCGAATGAGTAATCGAGTAGCGCTGCGCCGAGCTCGCGACAGTGGTGTCCCAGATCAAGCTGCCGCTCTTGGCATCGATCGCGAGGAGATGTGCGTCGATCGTGCCCATGTAGAGCGTGTCGCCCAGAATCGCGAGTCCGCGATTCACGCGACCACAACAGGTTCGCGCATCGGGCGCAGGTTGATGCGAATAGGTCCAGAACACGCGACCGGTGACGGCGTCGAGCGCCACGACATCATTCGGCGCCTGCACGGTGTAGAGCACGCCATCGACGACGAGCGCGGTTGCTTCGAACTTCTCGAGCGAGCGCGTCTGCCATACCCATTGCAGCTGCAGGTTCTTCGCGTTGGCCGGCGTGATCTGCGTGAGCGGACTGAAACGCTGATTGAAGAGCGTGCCTGAATAGCTGAGCCAGTTCTGCGGCTCGCGGTCGGCTCCAAGCACTCGATCGAACGTGACTTGCGCCTGCAGCGACACGGCTGCGAGGAGAACGAGAAGGCACGTTCGCGCCATCATGGATTGGTCCTGCCCTTGAGCGACACGAGATAGCTGACGACATCCGCCGTTTCCTGCGCGTCGAGCGCGCCCTTCGATGACGGCATTGGCGTCGGCGCGAAGCCGAACTCTTTCAGATCGGCTTTCACGAACGAACGCAGCTGCTCTTTCGAGTCGAGCAGTTGCACGGTGAAGGTGTCGTGATTCAGCAGGCGGCCGATGACGGTCGCTCCGTCGCGTGTTGTCACGCGGTAGGAGCGATTTGCCGGCAGCACTTCGGCGGCGGGCTCTACCAGTGACTGCTCGAGCTCGATCGTCCGCCGCAGTTGTCCGATGCGGCTCAAGTCGGGCCCGAGGCGCGAGCCATTGCCGTTGACGCGGTGACACGTCGCGCACGCCCCCTTGCCATCGAAGATCGACTTGCCTCGCGTGGCGTCCCCGGTGGCTGCGACGCTTCGTCGCGACTCGGCAAGCGACCTCAGATACGCAACGATCTTGACGGCCTGTGCCTCCGAGACGTTGTTCGCCGGCATCGGCGTGTTCGGGATGCCGTTGCGGATGATGCCGACGAGCTCGTGATCCGTCAGCGTCCGGCGGAACTGGCCACGCCCGAGGTCGATACCCGCGACCTGATCGCCGTCGGGGCCATGGCAGTTCGCGCAGGTGTTCCTGAACGCGCGACCGCCGTCTTCGATATCGAAAGCTGTGGCGTGCTGGGCGGACAGGGCACCGCCCGCGGCAAGAAGGCCGGCGGCGACGAGCACGAAAACCGCGGAGGAGGACTGCATAAGTCCTGACGTCGCGGCATCTTAACCGCCGGGCAAGGGGAGATCAACTGCCCGAATACAGGTAGCTGGGTTGCTAGGTTGCTCGGTTGCTAGGGCTTTCCACCGTTCTTACCCAGCCACCTAGCTACCCAGCCACCTACAATTCCTTGACGGAGAGGACCGGCGTGAACGACGGTGCTTCAGCGGCGGCCGGCGTCATTGCTGGTTGCTCGCAGCCGGACAACAGCAGCGCGCCCATCAGTAGTGAACCTGCCGCAGCAACGGCGGACGCTCTGCGCATCAACCTACTGCGTGCTCGCCGGAACCGGAGGAATCTGTTCGTTCGGGTACCGGTACCTGACGATGGCAGTTCTCGCAGGCCTGCTCGATCTGCTCGCCCACCTCGAAGACCTTCTGCGAATCGTGAGCATCGATTGCCTTGATCGCTTCAAGCCCGGCCTCGTGCAGCTTGCTGGCGCGCATCACCCACGCGCTGCGATCCTTGCTGATCAGGTCTTCCATCTCCGACGGCTCGAGCTCCACGCCAGGCGTTTCGGACTTCTCGCCTGGTGCGGCGACGTGACGTCCTGGCATCATGAGCAGATTCGCGGCCTCGGACAGCGCAACCGCACCCTTGCGGACGTTCTTCCACTCTTCCTCGTTCTTGGGCGCAGTGTCCACGGTTCCCTTCGCGCTCTGCACCGTCGTCACCGAGAGCCACACGACGTCTGCGTTCGGATCCACGATCGACATCATGATGTCTTTGATCGTGGCTGTCGGCTGATACGCCGGCGCCGCCGGTGCGGGTTGGGGAGCTGGAGGCGGTGGTGCACTCTGACATGCGCTGACCGTGAAGAGAACGCCGGTGAACACCACCGCGCTCGCAGGAACAAACCAGCCACTCTTTCGCATTGACAGACCTCACGTGTCGCACGTCACGTGCGACCAACTCTCTGGACTATACCCAAGCCAACCTGAGCCTCTTCTGAAGTCTAGATAAATTATTCTTCAGACTTCGCATGACCCAACTCATCGCGTGCAGGCAGCTGACACGACCGCGAGAAATGGTAGCGATTGTCGGCAAATGCGCGATACGTCGAGTCGAAGAGATGTCGCAGCAGTGGCGTTACAGATAAAAGGTAGAGAGGGTACGCCCACCAGATCCGTCGCATCACGTATCTGTACGCGTTTGCACCCCGCAGGGTGCGACCGCCGTCGAGCAGAACGCGCAGGTCGCGCAGCAGGTCGTCCTCATCCGACACAGCAAGTCGCTCCCGAACCCACGTATCCTGCAGCGGCGCGATCTCGAAGCCGCGCTTCCGCAGCGTGTCCGCCCAGTACAAGACCCAGCTGCGGCAGAATCCGCATGAGCCGTCGAACAGCACCCAGCCGATCGGACGATCGTGCCTCGTGCTCATCGATTCAGGTTAACGCACCTCACTCCTTCGCGGCAGGCGAACTAAGATCCGCTTCATGAGTTCTCTCAGAGGTTTGCCGTCGGTTGACCGCCTGTTGCGGGATCCGCGACTCGAGACAGTCCTGCATCGATACGGCAGATCGATGGTGACCGACGTCATTCGCCGGGTCATGGCTGAGGCTCGCGAAGACATCGCCGGCAATGGTGACGCGATCGACGAAGCGAGCCTCGTGGATCGGGTCGCTCGAACGGCAGCTGCGCAGGCGACGCCGTCGCTTCGGCGTGTCTTCAATCTGACGGGAACGGTGCTTCATACGAACCTCGGGCGTGCTCCCCTTCCGCGCGAAGCGATCGACGCCGTCATCGCCGCAGCAGGCGAACCGAGCAACATCGAGTTCGATCTCGAAGCTGGCAAACGCGGCGATCGAGACGAGCACGTGGAAGCCGCGCTCTGCCGCCTGACAGGCGCAGCGGCCGCGACGGTGGTCAACAACAATGCTGCTGCGGTGCTGCTGGTCCTGAACACACTCGCGTTGCGCAAGGAAGTACCGACCTCGCGCGGTGAGTTGATCGAGATCGGCGGCTCGTTCAGGATGCCCGACATCATGAAGCGAGCGGGCTGTACGCTGCGAGAAGTCGGCACAACCAATCGCGTACACCTTAGCGACTACGCGGACGCGATCGGACCAAAAACCGGACTCGTGATGAAGGTACACACCAGCAACTACGAAGTCGTTGGCTTCACTGCCAGCGTGCCGGAGCAGGATCTGTCATCGCTCTGCCGCGAGCGGAATGTGCCGCTCGTCGTCGATCTCGGAAGCGGCATGCTCGTTGACCTGGCGCAGTACGGTCTGCCGCACGAACCAACACCGTCAGACGCACTCGCACATGGCGCCGACGTCGTCACGTTCAGCGGGGACAAACTTCTCGGCGGACCGCAGGCCGGCCTCATCGTCGGACGCGCCGACCTGGTGGCGGCGATCAAACGCAACCCACTCCGCCGGGCGCTACGCGTGGACAAGATGACGATTGCCGCCCTCTCTGCGGTGCTCGCTCTGTACACCGACAGCGAGCGACTGGTCGAGAGACTGCCTGTGCTCGCGCTGCTCACGAGATCGGTCGAGGACATTCGCTCGATCGCAGAGCGCCTTCTTCCGCGGATTGGTGATCTGTTCGATCGCGTTGCGACCGTGCAGGTGGCTGATTGTCACAGTCAGATCGGAAGCGGAGCGCTTCCGACGCGCACCATCCCAAGCGCGGGACTTTCAGTGCGTCCACGTGCGCGACGAGGAGCAGGTGCAACGCTTCACGCAATCGCCGCGTCTTTTCGCGGACTACCTGTTCCGGTAATTGGACGCATACAGGACGACACGTTCATCCTCGATCTGCGCTGCCTCACCGACGAAGACACGTTCGCCGCACAACTCACCCAATTGCGTTACCAAGACGTCAACGAAAAGTATTGAAGCGAAGCGATCGCACGCGGGGCTTGTATATCAGTTCCCCGCCGCTCCGTTGTTCGCTCACGGGATGAGGCGTCCGCTTTCGAACGCCAATCACCGCCACCGGAACGCTCGCTCGTGACTGTGCAAACCTTCGCGATTGAATTTCCGTCAAAGAGCACAAGTTCGGACGCGAGTGCATTGTGGTACGGAGGCTGCACAGCGGACGCGCATACGCGACTGTGAACCTTGTCGCACGCGCGACGTAGAGAGGTGAAAGCAGTTTCGCGAGGGCGGGACGCCGGCGCGCGGCAACGCACCGACGCCCCTGATCACAACCCGCAGTTAGGGCTGCGGGCCGGACTCTACCCAGTATAGGTGAGCCAGCCTGCGGCATCACTCGACTCCGCTCGGGACGTCCTGAGCCCAGTCGAGGGGCAGGAGGCTGGTCATGTCGAGCGCAGTCGCGGTCGTCGCCTGTGCGCTTTCGCTCCTCGGTCGCAGCGAGAAAACCTTCCCTCCCATTACGCTCGTGGAGGCACCGCCGAAACACGCGTCGATCCAGGCGGACGCGTTCGTCAGCCTGCCCAATCCGCACATCTACGTCGTCACATCATCGCCAACGTTCCTCGATGCGATGGCGTCGCGGTCGTCCTGCAGCGAGTCCGGCACGATGAAGAAGCTGGCCAGCATCCTCGCGCACGAGGAGTGGCACGTTCTTCACGGATCCGACGAGAGCGGTGCGTACTACGCGCAGCTGACGACCCTGCTCCGTCTTGGCGTGCCTCCAGACAACAACGTGTACAGGAGCGTCCAGCGTTCGATGCAGGTAGTGCTCAAGAAACGCGATCAGAAGCCTGACCTGGTGATCGCCGGAACCCGGTGAGGTGCGTGAACTGCCGCATGAAGCGGCGGTCAATCCAGTCCTTCCATCGCCACACCCACGCGCCTTCGAAGGCGATCGGTCCCCGTGACGCCACGGCGTACCGATCGCCGGTCGAGATGAGCGACAGAAACTGCCGCTGAGGGTAATACTCCTCGAGCGGCTCACCCAGCAACGCGCGTCGCAGGTTTCGCGCGAGCGGCGGCCCCTGACGCACTGCGAACACTCCAGACTTGGGACGCGGGTCGTCCACCATCGCAGCAATATCTCCGGCGGCGAATACGTCGCCGTGTGAAATCGATTGAAGCGCCCTCGATACCTGGACGAAGCCGTCGGTGTCCACGGCAAGGCCCGACTGGGCAAGCCACGGAGCCGCAGCCGCCTGCGTGGTCCATAGCGTTTCATCGATCTCGTGCGTCCGACCGTCAGCCGTTCGCAGTACACCGCGCGCGACTTCGACGACGGCACTGCCATGATGCACGCGCACTTCGCGCGCCGCGAGAATCCGTTCGAACCTTCGGCGCACCGATGCGTTGTGCGATAGCAACACCTGGTCGCCGTTAGTGAACAGGTGATACTCGAGGTGCGCACCACGGCCTGCCGGCACGACTCGCGTGTGAATTGCGTGCTGCACTGAGAGGATCAACTCCACTCCACCGGCTCCGCCTCCGACGACGGCCACCCGCCCTGGTCGAGTGGTCCGCAGACAGGCGCGCAGTCAGCGCCGACCATCGTTCGAGCAACCGATCGATCGGCTTGACCGGAGTCACGTGCTCGGCAGCGCCCACGACCGTCAGGTTGGGGGTAGATCCGATGTCGATCGACAGCAGGTCGTAGCCAATCGGCGGTCGTTGCCTGAAGAGCACCTGCTTCCTCGCGAGATCGAGACCAATAGCCTCATCGAACACCGCATCCGCGCGCGCAAAGCGCGCCAGCGGTTCCAGGTCGATGTGCGCTTCTTCTTTTGTGTAGTGGCCAGCAATGAGTCCCGGCAACATGCCGGAGTACGGCGTCTCCGCGACGCGGGAGATCAGAATCACCCGCACACCCGGCACCGGCATCATCCCGAGTTGCTTGAGGACGATCACGTGACTGTGGCCGCCGCCGAGGAGGACGAGCGAATCCTTAGTAAGTGGAAAGTTCAAAGTTCAAAGTTGATAAGTAAGGCAATAAGTACAACAAGCTGGATCGAGGCGACCGGTTTTGCTCAACAAAACCGCGCGGCACTCTCCCTGCACCGCTTCTCCGGCATGCCACCACGCGATTTGCTCGAGCGGACGCGTCTCTTCGCACTCGCGGTTCTTGCCTTCAGCCGCAAGGCGCCCCACACGAAGGAAGCGCAGGAAGCCATCGAGCAACTTCGTAAATCAGCAAATTCCGTTCGTTCCAACTACAGAGCCGCGCGAAAGGGCCGCTCGCGAGGCGAGTTCCAGTCGAAACTGCACATCGCCTTCGAAGAAGCCGATGAGTGCGTCGATTGGCTTCAATACCTCAAGGACGGTAACGTTCACCATGACGCGGCGCTCCTTCAGGAGGCTCGCGAGCTGGCAGCCATCCTTGCGCCGCTGATCGAACGGCACGAAAGAACACGGCTCGGATGAAGGCCATCCCGAAGACTTAACGCACTTCAACTTACTTACGTACTTTGACCTTTGACCTTTGACCTTTGCACTTTCAAAGTATCTTCCTCGCGTCCCCTACCCGCTTCGTCACGCGCTCACGGTCGAGATACTCCAGGAGCGGAATGGCGTACTTGCGCGTGATGTTGTAGCGATCCTTGAACGACGCGACGTCAATCGTATTTGTCGCACCGCTCTGCTTCAGCGACTGAATCTCGGACTTGAGCTGCTTCATCGCGGACTCGTGGAACAGCAGATCGCCGGCGCGCACGAGTTCCGATCGGCGGACGAGCAGCGTTGCGATGCGGGTGACGACTTCGAGCGGCACCCCAATCTGTGTAGCCAGCATCGACGGATCCGGCGGCGTCAGCTTTGCCGCGCGCAATGTCTCAACCATGGCGTCGCGTGCGCGCGCCTCGTCGTGAGTGAGGGCCACGTTGTGCCCGGCGAGCGCGATCCGGTCGCGCGCGATGATCCGTTTCCTGTCTGTGAGCAGACGCAATACGTGTTCGAACACAGGCAGGGGGGCACCCGCGAACAACCGCTCGCGGACTTCCTCCCGCGGCATCCCCTCCTCGAGAGGATGGCCAGCGTGATAGCGGGTCACGGCCGCAACCACTGCTTCTTGAACGGCCGACAACCGTGATGCGGCGACGAGCGTGCCGCCGATCTCGGACGCAAGACTGGCATGCACAAGTCGTTCAACGAGCGCCTGACGCTGATTCGGCGCCACACCCATTCGGCCACTGAGCTGAGGCAGCGGCAACCCGCACAAGCCGGCTTCTTCGATCGTCGCCATCACCGCATCCTGCTCGGACTGCCGCAATCGTTGCAGACGCGCGATGCCCGCCACTGTGCGCACGCCTCGCCGTGGCGGCAGCGGATCGAGAATGGTGCCGCCGGCAATCGTGGCGAGCGGGGAGTACGTGCGCAGGATGAACCGATCGCCACGAACGAGAGCGGCAGGCGCGTCGAGATAGATCCGGACGCATGCAGATGCGCCTGGCTCGAGGTGCGTGGCATCCGGCAACACGATGCGCCCGACCAACTCACGCGTGCCTTGATGAAACCTGACGCGCGCACCGTGTTTGAGCTGGCGCGCGGTCGGCAGCAGCTCGATCTGCATGTCGGCATGCCGCGTGACTGTCACTGCGTCGGTGGAAGTCAGCGTCTCACCGCGTGTGATGTCGGCGACTTCGACGCCGGACAGATTCACGGCCACGCGCTGTCCCGCGACCGCCTCGCCTTGCGACTTGCCATGCACATGAAGTCCGCGAACCTTGACCACGCGCCCCGAAGGCTGCAACACGAGTTCATCGTCGTGCGTCAGCCGACCTGAGAGGAGAGTCCCTGTCACAACCGTGCCGAACCCCTTCATCGAGAAGACGCGATCGATCGGTAGCCGCGGCGGCCCATCGGACGTTCGTCGCCGCGCAGTGGATGCGAGATCCGCGAGCGTGCGTCGCAATGCAGGGATGCCCTCACCTGTCCGCGCGGAGACCGCGACCACTGGAGCACTTTCGAGAAACGAGTCGGACACCAGCTCCTGAATCTCGAGCCGGACGACGTCGAGCATGCCCGCGTCCGCAAGATCGGTCTTGGTAATCACCACCAGGCCGGCGGGGACTCTGAGCAAACGACAGATCTCGAAGTGCTCGCGCGTCTGCGGCATGACGGACTCGTCCGACGCGACGTGGAGCATGACGAGATCCATGCCGCCAACGCCAGCCAGCATGTTGCGGACGAAGCGTTCGTGACCTGGTACGTCGACGAACGACAGCACGGTGTCTTGCTCTGTGGTGTGGGCGAAGCCGAGGTCGATGGTGATGCCGCGCTCTTTTTCCTCGCGCAGCCGGTCGGGATCGGTGCCGGTCAGCGCGAGGACGAGCGAGCTCTTGCCGTGATCGATATGACCGGCGGTGCCGACGATGACATGCTGCATCCGATCAGGAGTCCCCGAGGCAACATATCATCGGCATACGGAAGCGAATGGGGCCCGGTGGCCCTCCCGGTCTTCAAAACCGGTTGCTCCCCGCTCTGCGGGAAGGCTGGGTTCGACTCCCAGGCGCTTCCGCCAAACCTTGACATTGCAGTTCCACGTTCCAGGTTCCATGTTCCAGTTCGTGTTCGCGGTTCCAGTTCGAGGTTCGGGTTCGGGTTCGAAGGTTCGGCCAAGCGAACCTCGAACTGTCTTGAACGGAATCGGGAACTGGAACACGAACCCGGAACGCGAACCGGTACTCGAACGCTCAGTTTTCAGGCGCGGCGCCGCCCCGTCCTCCAGCCGCCCCGCCACGTCCACCGCGCCCGCCGCGACCAGCCGGCTCCTCGCGAGGCAGCGCGAACGCCATCAGCTGAGCACCCGAACCCATGGCACCTCTGACACCAACGACGACGTACTGACGACCCTGATGCATGTAGGTCATCGGCAGGCTCGTCTGCGGACCAGGAGTCGGTGTCTGCCAGATCTCAGCTCCGGTGGCTTTGTCGTACGCGTGGAAGAACGCCTGACCCCCGGCGCCCTCACCCGCGAACAGCAAGGTCTTCGTCACCAGCAGGCCAGCCTGCGACGGACTTCCGGTCTTGGGAATCGTCAAGCCCTTGAGCGCGGGGTTGTTCTTGACCGCTAGTGGCGTGTCGCCGTTCGGAATCTGCCACGCGATCTCACCTTTGTTCATGTTGTACGCGGTAATGCGGCCATACGGCGGCTTCATCAGACGAAGCCCCTGAATCGTCGGCAGGCCGCCACCAAAGGTGTAGTCGGTGTCCACTCCGCTCGTCTTCTGGTCGGTGTTCGGCGTCAATCCGATCACTCCCGGTGTCGTCGTGGAGCCGACGTACACGAATCCTGTCTCCGGATCGGCGGCGCCGCCTGGCCAGTTCGCGCCGCCGCCGAGGCCCGGCACCACGATCGTGCCTTTGTTCTTGCCCTCGACAACGAGCGTGCCAGGCGTGTAGATCGGCCCGATTTTGTACTGCTCGAGTGCCTTGATCGCCTCGGCCCGCAGCGCCGGGGTGAAATCGATCAGATCGTCGTGCGTGATCCCCTGCTGATCGAATGCAGGTGGCTTGTTCGGAAACGGCTGCGTCGGCGCCGTCCACTCTTTCGGCACGTCCGTCTGCGGGACCGGCCGCTCGGTCCACCCAAAGACGGGCCGACCGTTGGTGCGGTCGAAGACATACGCGAACGCCTGCTTTGTGAGCTGCACGACCGCGCTCACTGGCTTCCCGTCGACCTTGAGGTTGACGAGGATCGGATGCGGAGGCATGTCGTAATCCCAGATATCGTGGTGCACGAGCTGCTGGTACCAGATCATCTTGCCGGTCTTGATGTCGAGGCAGACCAGCGAGCCCGAGTACAAATTGTTGCCGGGACGATGGCCGCCATACACATCGTTGGTCGCCGATTCGATGCTGAGGTACACGTAGCCCAGCTCCGGGTCGGCGGAGAACGGCCCCCAGACACCGGCGTTGCCGGTGTACTGAGCCGAATCCCCCAGCCACGTCTCGATGCCCGGCTCACCCTCCCGCGGAACGGTGTGGAACGTCCAGAGCTTCCGGCCCGTGCGCACGTCGAAGCCCATGATGTCGCCCTTGACGTTGGAGATGTTCACGCGCCCGCCCGGAGTCAACGCCGGACCTACAACGATGACGTCGTTCGAGATGACGGGTGGCGAGCTGTTGCCGATGCGTCCGGTCGGATCGAGCGGCACATCGAGGTCGAGTTGTTTGAACAGGTCGACGATGCCCCCCTGGCCGAAACCCTGGACAGGTCTGCCGGTCTTCGCATCGAGTGAGACCAGCTGGAACCCTGGGGTCACGACGACGATGCGCTCTTCCTGACCGTTGCTCCAGTAGGCGACGCCGCGATGGACTTTGCGTGGCGCCGCGTCGAAGCGGGCGCCCTCATCGGGTCGCCACGTCCATAGTGTCTCGCCCGTCCCCGCATCGGCCGCAATGACCGTCCGTCGCTGACCAGCCGTGAAGTACAGCTTCCCGCCCACCATCAGCGGCGTCGTCTCCGTCGTCGCTGTCTGCGCCGCCGATCCGTAGTTGTCGAACTTCCAGGTCCAGGCGACCTCGAGGCTCTTCACGTTGTCGCGCGTGATCTGATCGATCGGGGAATAGCGCGTGCTCGCCTCTTCGGCGCTGTAGGCGCGCCACTCGCCATTCTTGGCCCCCGTCTGTCCACGGCCGGTGTACGGCCAGGACACGGCGGCAATGAGCAGAGCCAGGAACATGAGGCGGCGTATGAGGGCCATCGAGAGCTCCTTTGAACCCGGGATCCGGGGTCCGGGATCCGGGATCCGGGATTCGGGATTCGGGATTCGGGATCGAACTAATGCGTGCTCAAGTGTTTCGAAAAATACGGCAACACCTTTTGCTCGAGCCGCTCGGGAATGCGGTTGCCGTGATCGCCTTCGTAGGTCTCGAACGTGTGCGGGATGCCGAACGCGGTCATCCGCTCGACGAGCAACTTGTTGCCGGTGATCAGATTGTCCTGCAGACCGATGTCGAGCGCGATCGCCTTCATCTTCTTCAAGTTGGGCACGTACTGATCGAGCATCGCCACCGGCGAGTTGGCCGCCCATTTCACGGCGACTTCAGGAACCACTTCGCCGTTCTTCGTCGGCAGATCCAGATAGAAAGGCGGGTTCTTCGGATTGGGTGCCCACGCCGCCGCGCGCGCCAGCGTCCCCTGTGCTCCCCGATTCCCGCGCGCCTCCTCCATCGTCTTGACCTGTTCCGCGGGTGACGGCCCGGTCCCACGCGCGCGGACGGTCCCTTCGTTCAGGCAGCAGGAGCTGAGTGCGTAGAGTCGCGGAAAAGACGTCGGGTCGCTTCATGCCGATGCGGAGTCGTGCCGTAACCACCCATCGAATGGCCGGCGAGCCCGCGCCCGTCGCGCGAGGCTATCGTGCGATAGTTCTTGTCCATGTAGGCGACGAGATCCTCGGCAATGTACCCTTCCCAGTCGCCCGCGGTCACCGAGTTCGAATACATGCTGCCGCCAAACGCATTCATGGCGTTTGGCATGACGAGAATCATTTCACGTGCAGCGCCACTCGCGAACACGCGCTCGGCGATCAGATGCAGCTTCCGGCCGTCCGAACCAAAGTATCCCAAGTCACTGTTCGTATAGCCGTGCAGCAGGTAGACGACGGGATAACGGCGATTCCTATCGGTGTTGTAGCTGGGAGGCAGATAGATGGAGACCTCGGGGTCGGCGGTCTCGCCCAGCAGGTTTCCTTCGAGCGATTTGCCGTGAATCTTGATGCGTTCGAGCGTGCCCTTCAAGGTCACGGGCGCAGATGACGTGAGGCTGCGGCATTCCCGTTCTGCGTGCGAACCGGTTGGACACCTGCCAGCACGAACGCCCCGCAAATAGCATCACTACATAGAGCGACTTCATGGATCAGCCTCCCAGACAGCACTCGAGTTGGTGGAGTTTATACAACAGAACGGCATCCGCGACCTCGGCATTCGAGACTCATTAGCGCGATGCCTGGATTAGGGGTATAAGGAGGGTATGCGAGCGCGTCTGGTGGTCGTGCTTGTCACGTGTGCAGCGCTGCTTCCGCTCACCCTGAGCGCGCAGCTGCGTGGCAATGGCAGAGTGCCTGGCATCTCGCATGCGCCGCAGGCTCCGCCGCCGGGAGCTCCCGTCGCCCCGCCCTCGGGTCCTGGTTCTGGCCCCGGTCGGTCGTTTCACCCGTTGCCGCGATCGTCAGCGCCTCCGAGTCAGCCGTTGCCTGTGCCTTTTGCCGGTACGGTGCCTGATCCGTTCATAGAGCCCGCGCCGATCGCGCATGCAGCCATCGACCTCGCGCGATGTTTTTCGCTCGGGGCGCTGGACGTACGCTCCGAGATACGGACGCTGGTCGGCAGTATCGGGTGGCTACGCGGGCGGATACGGCGCGTACTACGACGCGGGTGGTTACTACGGCAGCCTTCCGGCGACGCAGGCGCCTGCGGATCTGCCTCAAGGCCGACTCGCGTTGTTCGTGACGCCCGCCACAACGCAGGTCTTCGTTGATGGCTTCTATGTCGGCGACCGTTGCCGACTTTCAGGATCGCGGATTGTGGCTGGAGTCCGGTCCACGCCGGATCGAGTTGCGCGCTGATGGGTACCAGACGGAGACGTTCGACGTCCGCATCGACGAAGAACGGTCCATCGACTACCGCCGAGATCTCACGAGGCCCTCGGCTCCATCCGACGCACCTCGCGTCGCCGCGAACCCGAAGACCTTCTACGTGATTCCGGGCTGCTATGCCGGTGATACGCCGCCGCAGAAGAACCGTTTGCCGGACGGCTGTTTAACGCGCAACGTCAGAACTATCCCACCTGTTGTGAGTCGCTTCACGCCTCGATAGAGCGCACCTGTCGACGCTCGGAGCGGCCCCGTCGGCCGCCCCGTGTCGCTGACCGAGAGTTACCGAGGCTGCGGAACGATGCGGATGTAAGGCAGCGGCGACTTCCAGCCCTCCGGATAGGTCTTCTTCGCGTCCTCGTCCGAAACTGCGGGCAGGATGATCACATCTTCGCCCTGCTTCCAGTTCACGGGGGTCGCGACCTTGCGCGATGCGGTCAAACGGCACGAGTCGACCAGCCGCAGAATCTCGTCGAAGTTTCGGCCGGTGCTCATCGGATAGGTCAACATCGCCTTGATCTTCTTGTCGGGGCCGATCACGAACACCGACCGTGCCGTCGCGTTATCCGCAGCCGTGCGGCCCTCGCTCGTTTCACCCGCCTCTGCCGGCAGCATGTCGAAGGCCTTGACGACCTTCAGCTGCGGATCGCCAATCAGCGGATAGTTGATGGCATGTCCCTGCGATGCCTCGATGTCCTTCGACCACTTCTGGTGGTTGCTCACGCCGTCGACACTGATGCCGAGGATCTTGCAGTTCCGCTTGTCGAACTCCGGCTTGATCCGGGCCATGTAGCCCAGCTCCGTGGTGCAAACCGGCGTGAAGTCTTTCGGATGTGAGAACAGCACGGCCCATCCGTCACCGATCCATTCGTGGAAGTTAATCGGCCCTTCCGTGGTCTCGGCCGTGAAGTTCGGGGCAACATCGTTGATACGCAGCGACATGACGTCCTCCTTAGTGAGCCTTCAATACTTATCACGTGCGCGGGGCCTGCTTCAGGAGTGTCGCCACGTGTCGCTTTTCCTCCGGTTGTGACGCGTACATCAGGGCCATGGTTGCCCACGCCGTGCCGGTCAAGGAGCTGAATTGATGCTTGCCGTACGGGAAGCCGCTCTCGAAATACACATTGAAGGACGCGGCGCGTTTGTGGACGAACCACGAGCCATCCGGTTGCTGCGTGCGCACGAGGAACCGGACGCCGCGGCGGTAACCGGTGTGAGATGGAGTCAGGCCCTGGGTTTCGCGCAACGCCACGAGCGCAAGCCCGGTCGCGTAGGCATCGGCGTTCAGACCCGGCGCTTGCGCCCAGCCGCCGGTCTCATCCTGCGCATCGAGGAGTGCCTGTCCGGCATCGCGAATCGTGACGGAGTCAGCGTCGGACCAATGCAGACCCAGTAGTCGATACGCCTTCTCGACGCTCGTGGTTGCCGGCGCCGAGACCAGCCACAGGCGTGCGCGAGCCACGCGCGGTGCCGTCTCAACGCTCCGAGGCGCACTCATCGTCAGGGCGCGAATCATGAGGGCAGTCGTCTGGAAGTCGCTTTCCTCGATCGGAACGCGTGGCGCGCCAACGCGCCACCGGCCATCGGATAATTGCGTGCGCGCCGCGGCATCAGCCGCCAATACCTCGAGCGGCTGCGGCCTGGACTCCGGCGACATCAGCGCCCCGATCAACAACGCAGAACCCGACGTCATCTGTCCGAAGAACCCGAGACTGAAGCGCACGAGCGCCTCGTCGCTGCCCTCATGCGTCGCATGCATCGCCGGCTCATAGTTCGCCACGAACGTGCGGAGCCGCACTTCCTGGGCATGTGCTCGCGTCTCGTCCACCGCAAAGCCCTGCCGTCTCGCGACTCGCACCACTGGCAGGAGCAATCCCTGGTGATGACACGAGGCGCACCGCTGCTGTTCGAGCCAGGCCGCACCATTTCTCTCGAGCAGCGCAAGACTTCGTGACGCCGCCTCTCGAACGGCTGACCCATGCGATGGAACCAACGGGCGATGGTGGTGCGACTTCAGGGACCGGCTCGTTGGCGCGAGAGCGTCGATCACGGGATGCCTTCCCAGGCGCTCGGCCCACGCAAGCGCTGTCATCCCCTCGGCGTCCGCGATCGACGTCTTCGCATCCCGATCGAGAAGCAGCCGCACGGCGTCGACCCTTCCGCTGCGCACGGCCGCCATCAGCGCGGTGTCACCGAATCGATCCTGATAGTCGATAGGCGCGCCGGCGTCGAGCAGATCGCGTATGACGTCGACATACCCATTCGCCGCGGCGACGCCGAGCGGAGAGTACTCAGCGTCGCCGAACCAGAAGCTCGCCCCGTTGCGGACGAATTCAGCGACCAGACGCCGGTCGCCCCGCTGCAGCGCCGCTTTGAAGAGCGCCGCGGTGTAGTGGCTCTTCGGCCGCGAGCCACCGTAGGAGGCGAACAACTCGAGACTTGGCTGATGGTTCGCCATGATGGCGACCTGCCATGCCGTGAGCCCTGGTTTTCCGAATGGCTGATTCGGATCGGCTCCCTCTTTCAGTAACGTTCTAACGACTTCGGTTTGCCCGTTCCAGACCGCGATCATCAGTGGTGAGACTGCGCCGGTGTGCAGACCGGCAGACTCGCCCTGCAGACCCGCCACGAACGACGCGACCTGACCAGCGAAGCGCTGCGGCTCTTCCCAATGCGGGCTGTGACCGGCACCTTCGTAGACCACGAGCCGCGACGTCTTGATCGCACGACTCAACTCGTCCTGCTCGCTCCGTCCGGTGAACGCGTCGCGGTCGCCCCACACGAGCAGCGTCGGCACCGTGACCTGTGCCAGGTCGGCTGCGAAGTCGGTGGTGAGAAATGGCTGCAGTGCGGCGTGCCATACACGCGCCGGCACCTTCAACGACTCGCCGACGACTGTTTCAAAAAACGCCGGCGGCACCGGTTGAGCCAAGGTGCTTTGCTGGAACGCGCGCGCGAAGCCGGGGTCGATCGGATCCTTCAGCGCCAGGACCTCGTCCAGGAATTTACGAACCTCGTCGTTAGCGGGACGGGGCATGAATGCGCCTTCGAGAACCAGTGCGCGGACGCGCCTCGGGTACTCGACAGCAAAGCGCTGCGCGACAGTTGACCCCATCGAGTGGCCGACGATGACGGCGCGCTCGATGCCGAGCGTGTCCATGAAGTTGGCGACATCACGAGCGAAGACGCGTGACTCGTACTCACCATCCGGCTTGCCCGAATCGCCATGTCCGCGCTGTGTCACCGCAAGCACGCGAAGCGACTGTGGCAAATGCGGGAGGACTCGCTCGTACGACCGCCAGGAGTCGGTGTATCCGTGCAGGAGGATCACGGGCACTCCATTGGTGTCGCCCTGTTCGACGTACGCCAGGCGCGTGCCGTCCACCAGGTCGATATGCTTGGCCGCGTGTAGCGGCGCGTCTTCCGCCTTCGCCAAGGCTACGGCGGACCGCCGTAGCTCAGAGAGCGCAGGCTGGTGAGATGCGCCGGACGCACTCGTTTGTTCGGCCGGGCCGGTGCCCGCCTCCATCACTCGCGACGATGTCAGCCGGATGTCCGCCCGCTTCCACGCCGTCGCGAATCGCCGCTTCACCTCGAGCGCCTCACTCGACTTCTGCTGGGCCTCGAGGCTCTTCGCGAGACCGAAAAGCGACCACCCGTTCTCGCGGAAGCGCTTCAGATCCTCTCGATAGACCGCTTCGGCCTCTGCTGGCCGACCTGCCTCGAGCAGCACGGCGCCGAGTATCTGGCGCGGCGGATGATGCCAGACCGGCGGCTCGTTGTACGGAATGCCGTCTTCGATCTTGACGGCCTCGCCCAGCACCGCGATCGCCGCATCGGGATTTCCCCGACGCAGACCGAGCTCACCCTCCAGGATGCGCGAGGCGATCTGCAGGTTCGTCAGCATCGGCAGATCCTTCAGCGTCGTCGTGAATGCCTGATGTTTCATCACAGCTTTCAGCGACGTCAGCTCAGTGGCCGCCGCGTCCACTCGACCGCGGGCGACGAACCCGAGACCGCGCCCGTAGTGCCACACACCGATCGCGTACGGCTCGTTGGCAGGTGGCTTCGGCTCCGTCAGCAACTCCTGCCACATCCCGAAGCGTGCATACGCCAGCAGCGGCGTGACCGGATAGTCCGCTGTCCACGCCAGCGCGCCGGCATGGTGATGCGGCACCTTCTCGGCCAGTCGCCTCGCCGTGTCGACAGCCACTGCCTGTCGTCCTTCAAACGTCGCCGCCGCCCAGAGGAAGTGCAGGTTGTGCGGGTAGTAGCTGACGGGATACAGCCCCTGCGACTGACACTGTGCAAGATAGTCCTCGTCGGCGGCGATCGCCCGCACGTTGGCTTCCGCGGCATCGGCGTACCGTCCGACGCGGATGTAGATGTGCGCGGGCATGTGGACCATGTGTCCTGCCGCTGGCATCAGCGAGCCGAGACGATCGGCGCTCGCTGCTGCCCTGTCGGGATCGGCCGAAGCCTCGAGCAGGTGAATGTGGTAGTGCAATGCACCTGCGTGGTCAGGCTGTCTCGCAATGACGGTTTCGAGCACGGTGAGGATGCGCGCCGTCTCGGGCTTGGCAGTGTCATCCTTCTGCCAGTAGTCCCACGGCATCGTGTTCATCTGCGCATCCGCGAAGAGTGTCTGAACGTCCGGATCATCCTCAAAACGGTCGGCGGCCTTTTGCATCGCTCCGGCGTAGGCGCGGTCGAGGGCGGCGCGATCGCCTTTGCCGTCAGCGGCGTATCGCAGCGACAGCGCCTCGATGAGTGCCTGCTCGCGGGGGGTAGCGCGACTGGACAATGCGCGCGCCTGCCGGATGGCGGCGTAGGCCTGCCGACCGTTTTCCTGCGTCATCGGCGCGTTGAGGTTGGGACCAAGCGCGATCGCCCGTCCCCAGTGCGCCATCGCAAGACCGGGATCCAACCGCGCCGCTTCGCGAAACGCGCGAATCGCCTCGGCGTGGTTGAACGCATACAACAAGCGCAGCCCCTGATCGAAGAAGCGCTGCGCCTGGGGCACAGAGGTCGTGACCGGCATGTGCAGTGTCCCCAGCCCGGTGAGCTCTGGGGCAATCGGTACGCTTTCCTGTGCCTGGGCTGGCGTTGCCGGCGCGATGAATATCACGGCCACGGCTGACGCCAGAACTGTTCTGAACACTCTTCGCAACATGATGATTCCTTCTTACCCGACAAAACCTGTCAACTCCCAACTCCCAAAGATTCGGATTTCGTGCGTTCACCTTACTCGCCGGTGTTCTTGTTGTCCTTCTTCGGGACGACGAGTTCGTTCTCCACTGAGAACACGCCCGTCACCTCACGAGCACGTACTTCTGCGATCTGTTTGTCGCCCTCGTTGTCGACGATGCCGAACAACGTGGTGTGGCCGTTCCGCACGACGATATGAATCGCATACATGCCGAGCGGCTGATGCATGCCGGGGAATCGTCGCGAGTCGTAGATCTCTCTACGAATCTGATCCGGTCCACCAGGCGCGTAACGCGAGAGGAACGCGTCGGTGTAGATCCGATAGAACGTCGACCAACGAATGCGATCGTCATTTTGCGATGCCGGGAGAAGCTCCACGTGATTGGCGACTTCGTCCACTCCAGACGTCCGCTTGGTCACGACTTCGGCCGAGTGCCTCAAGCTGCCGTGATACGCATAGCCGGTCAGCGTGACCACCCCGCGATCGACCTCGAACGCCATGAAGTCGAAGACCCCGTAGTACGGGAGTCGCTCGAGTGACCGCTGGATGGCGCGCGTCGTCTCACGTTCGCTCAGCGATTGCGCGTTCGATCCGACACCTGCGATCAGCACGCCAACAGCGACGGCGCCGATCGCGATCAGTCGAGTGATCGTTCGAGCTGTTTTGGTCCGCATCATCGTCCTCCTGCACTCTCGCTGAGAATCCATTCGCGAGCCTGCGACTGCACAACGGGGTGAGGGTCTTCCACGATGGACCCGACACACGGTTCTCCTGCGATGACGCGGCCGGTGGAATCGAGCTGCACCAGGTCGCAGCCACGCATGAGCGTGCCCGCAAAGTCCGCGACATAGACAACCGTGATCTCCCGCGACTCGGGGTCCCACGCCACCTCGTCGAACTCCACTGGAACCGAGTGAAGCCCGAACGACACCGCCCCCCAGTGACGCTTCATCGCCTCTTTCCGATCGATCCGCGGGTCCGGGCCGGCATCCCAGACGCCGAAGCGGGTGTCGTCTCGATGCATGGCGAGCAACGTGTCGAAATCCGCGTCGTTCCAGCACGACAGCCACAACTCGGCCCATCTGATCGCTTGCCTGCGCGTAAACATGTGATGCCTCCCTGTCCCCTTGGATGTCGCGATAGAGCGTTGCGACACGCGACACTAGAGCGAGCGACGTGCCACGCTCGCGAATGTGAGGCGTGCAACTGAATAACGTCAGTTGTCATCAATTACTTAGGTCAGTTTGTTGGGGGATGAATGGCGGGACGTAAATGGCTGGACGTGCCGATATTCCAGCAGCAGTACCCAAATACCGGCAGCACCTTTGATTGTGATCAATCCTTCGCGCCCAGGATGCCGAGCTTCCGCATCCTCGACCAGACGGTCGACCGCCGCATACCGAGGAGACGCGCGGCACCCTGTGGTCCTGCGAGTACTCCGCCTGTCTTCGCCAGCGCGCGCTGGATGTGCTGCCGTTCCATTTCGACGAGCGTGAGGAAGACATCTGATTCAACGGATGCGGAGCGGCGATCCAACGCGCCAATGTGCTCGTCCCGGATGACCGGGCCCTCGCACAGGATCACGGCGCGCTCCATCACATTGGCGAGCTCTCGCACATTGCCGGGCCACGCGTACGCGGCGAGCCGCGCCGCGGCAAGCGAACCGATGCGATCGACGTTCTTTCCCATCCGGCGTGCGAAGTCGGTGACGAAGTGCCCGGCAAGCAGCGGCACATCCTCCTTCCGATCGCGCAACGGGGGAATCTGAATCGGGAAGATGTTGAGGCGATAGAACAGATCCGACCGGAAGGATCCGCGCTCCACTTCGGCCTCCAGATCGCGATTGGTTGCCGCGATCACGCGGATGTTCACTTTCGTGGGCTTCGTGCTGCCGAGTCTCTCGAGTTCCTGCTCCTGCAGGACGCGCAACAGCTTCACCTGGACATCCAACGAGAGCTCGCCGACTTCGTCGAGGAAAATCGTGCCGTTGTTCGCCAGCTCGAAGCGTCCGCGCTTCTGCTGCACCGCGCCGGTGAACGCACCGCGCTCGTGTCCGAACAACTCGCTTTCAGCCAGCGTCGACGGCATCGCCCCGCAGTTCACCTTCACCATCACGCCGTCACGACGACGACTCAGGCGATGGAGCGCGCGCGCGATCAGCTCCTTGCCGGTGCCAGTCTCGCCGAGCAGCAGCACGGTGGAATTCGTATCCGCGACGCGCTCGATCGCGCGGAACACCTGCTTCATCGCCGGCGACTGCCCGACGATCTCGCCGAAGCTCCGCTCGACCTGGAGTTCTTCCTGCAAGTAGACGTTCTGCGATTCGAGTTCCTCGGCGCGCTTCCGATCCGTGATGTCGCGGGCAATGAACGTCACGGCCGGATCGCCGTTGATGTCCACGCCGAGCAGGCCAGTACGCCCTTCGAACCAACGTTCACCGGCCCGGACGCTCAGCGAATACTCGAGGGTCTGGCTTGCTCGCGTCTGAATCGTCTGCCGCACGATCCGGAGGTGCGCTTCGGCCACAGCGGCCGGCAGGATGTCGTGGAACCGCTTGCCCTTCATTTCCGATGGCGCTCGATACAGCAGGTCTTCGCGAGACGTCAGGATTTCGAGATAACGCCCTTCCCTGTCGACGACGAAAACCAGATCCGGAAGCGCGTTGAGGATCGCGGCAAGACGGCTCTCGCTGCGCTCCAGATCGGCAGTGCGCGCGGCCACGAGATCTTCCAGTTGGTTCGCGTACAGTTCGACGCGCTCCCGGAGTTGCGCTTGTCGCATCGCGACAGCGAGGGTGCTCGCGATCTGTTGTGCAATTTCGATCGGCTCACGTCCGAAGGCATCCTCTTCGGGAGAAGCCACGTTCAGGACACCAATCAGATCGCCATCTGCCAGCAACGGCACGTTGATGAACGAGCGCAGTCCGGATGCGCGGAGCGTCGCGATCACGCCCGTAGCATTCTCCTGGCTCACGATGCTGCGGACGATGCCGGCCTGGAGATCTTCGAGGACTCCGAAGGTTTCGATCGGAATGATGGCCCCCTCGCGCACCTCGGTGGGAACTTCGTCGTGCAAGGCGATGATCTGCCCGGTCTTTCGCACCGTGTCGAGCAAGGCGACGCTCACTCGCCGGCAGGCGATCAGGCTCTGCACGTGACTGATCGTCGCCTGCGCGATCTGATGCGATGAACGCGAGCCGAGGATGTCGAGGTGGATGTCGTGCAGCACCTGCAAGCGCTGGTTGTAGCGGCGCAGCGCGCGATCGGAGTGATGCCGTTGCGTCACATCGCGCTGAATGCCGAAGTGTCCGGTGATACGTCCGTGCTCGTCATAGAAGCAGAGGTAGTCGCCTTCAATCGGAACAGGCGTTCCGTCAACCCGGCGCTCGTCGGTTTCGATGTGCAGCCGGCCGCTATCGAAGAAGCTGCGCCAGATCCGCCGGCCGGACGTCAGGTCGTGCCCGAAGAGATCCGCCGGAGTCGTGCCCAGGAATTCCTCGCGCGTGGCGCCATACTGCGCCAGCATCGCGTCGTTGACCTTTGTGACGCGCTGGTGCTCGAAGATGTAGTCGAGCGCCTTCTCTTTGTCGATCGAGTCGTTCCAGACCACCGGCTCGTCGAGCATCATGAAGAAAAAGCCGTCCAGCGACTGCGAAAAAAACAGCTCCAGGCGATCGTTGGCTTCCATGGTGTACGCTTCTCGCGAGAGGCAATGGCGGAAACAGCGCTCGAGCTACGTGCGATTCTTGAAGCCGCAGAACGGGCGGTATCCGTAGACGATTTTGTCTCAGCGGAGCAGCACCTGCGTCAAGCGGCCGCGCTTCAGGTGCGGCAGACCGGTGCCAGGCATCCCGATCTCGCCAACACGCTCAACAACCTCGGCATTGTGTGCGAGCACTTAGGAAAACCCGCCGAGGCCGAAGAGTGTTATCGCAAAGCGTATGGAATCGCCAGCACGGCACTGCCAGCCGACCACCCGCTCGTTCAGACCAGCGGCC
Organism: uncultured Acidobacteriota bacterium; assembly: GCA_963757735.1. Lineage (GTDB taxonomy): Bacteria > Acidobacteriota > Vicinamibacteria > Vicinamibacterales > UBA2999 > Gp6-AA40. Next base: position 90,615 of record CAVWST010000009.1, on the reverse strand, counting down.
AGAATCTCAGAGACTTCTGCGAGGCGGTCGGCAAGCCGGTCGAGTTGTCAGAAGCTGTGCCGCCGGGTCTCGAAACATTTGGTCCGGAGTCGGGGGCGCCGAGGCCCGCGCCTGCCCTCGTTGCCGCACCAATCGTTCCGGCAAAGGCCGCTCCGGCACCACCGCCGCGGCCCGCGCCTGTTGCGCGCGATCCAGAGTCACCCTCGCCGGCATCACCACCGCTGCGGCTTGCGACAGAAACACGCGCTCCAGAGCCGCCGCCCCGGAAGCCAACTGAAACGACGCGGACCGCATTCCCGGTCTCCCCGCTCTCCCCGCCATCGAGTCGGCCGACGACGGCGATCGCAATGGGAGCGGTGCTGCTTGTTGCATTCGGAACCTGGTGGTTCGGATTTCGCCAGCCGTCGAGACCAGCGGCGCCACCCACGCCGCGCGTAGAAACCCCAGCACCACGCGAGGAAGCGCCGCCACCAGCCGCGAACGCCGCGCCCGAGCCCGCTCCGATTCCCGCGCCTCCTGACACACCGGCGCCGGCCGAAGTGCCGAAGAAGCCACCAATCGCCGACGCCCCGGTGAAGCGGGTCGCGCCCGAAACCGCGGCGCGCGGCGTGTCCGTGGCGGATGCAAAGCTGTGTCGGTCGCTGACCACGTCGAACTGGAGTTGCACGCCGGCAACGAGTCCAGCCGCGTCAGGCGTCTTCTTCTTCTACACGAGGGTGAAGTCGGCGCGCGACACCACGGTGCAGCATCGCTGGTTGATGAACGGGCGTCTGGTGCGCAGCGTTGACCTTCGAATCGGAGCGAATCCAGGAGCGGGTTATCGGACGTACAGCCGCAGTACCGTGAGCGGAAAGCAGCGCAGCGACTGGACGGTCGAGTTGCGCGATGCGGAAGGAGCGCTCCTCCACGAGGAGCGCTTCACCGTTCAGTAGATCGGACTTAGTGCAGTTCGGCGCCCGGCTCACCCAGCACGAAGCTGTCTTCGGCGGCCGTGCTCTCCTCCGTAGCCGGGGCCGCTGCGACCTTCGGTCGCGGCTTTGCTGCCTTCTTCTTCTTGCGCGCTTGTGACTTGGGAGGAACGGCCGCCTTGGCCTTCGCCGCCGATTTCTCCGCGACTTCCTTCACCGGCGCTGGCTGCGCCTTCTGCTGCGAAGCCGCCTTCTTTCGCGCTTTACCAAGCTTGGTCTCGGCCCTGGCCGCTCGCTTGGCCGCCTTGTCGTACGCGGCACGCGCCTCGTCTGCAGCGCCGCGCGCCTGGCGCGCGGACTTGTTCGCCAGCTTGAACTCTTTTTTGGCCTTCTTGAGCGCGTCCTTCGCCTGTTTCGCGACGTCGTCCGCCGCGTCGGCTTTCTTTGCGGCGTCCTTGTGTGCGCGCTCGGCAACCACGACGCGATCCTTCGCCTGCTTGGCTACCGATTGCTTGTCTTTACCTTTCATCGCTTCAACTCTCGCTTTCCGACTTCCAACTCGTAAACGTACGTTGCCACTAGTTTGTTGCGAAGCAGTACAGATAGCCATTGCCTCCAGTGGCGACCAGATTCTGCTGCGAGCAGCCGCGCGACGGGTGTGCTGAATTCCATGAGCTCCCGGTCGCACCGCGTCCCATGCGATCGACATGTCCGAGCTGACCCGAGCCGCTGCCGTCGCTCGCGCTCGTCCAGTTGCCGCACGTCGTGTCACCTTCGCCGGGCTGCACCGTTCCATCTGCCTGTGAGCCCGTGAGGATGTCGTGCTGATTCGGCGTGTCACCCACGCCGTTGACGACAGTCCCCTTCTCGGTGAGCGCGGTGTCCTTCTTCACGTTGTTGGCGTCGGAGTGCAGGTCGGCAACGCTCTTGGCGATCATCACGCCCTTCGCGTTGTACCAGGGCCCGTTGCCAATGCGATCCTTGGCATTGACGCCCGGCTTGCCATCCGCCCCCTTCGTGCTGAGGTACGCGTGCCACGTCTTGCCGCCGCCACCTGCGGATGCGGCGAGCGTCTGGCAGATCTTGTCCGCGCCCGCGAGTCCGCCCACATTCGCACCGTTGCCGGAGCCGGCGCTGGTGACGAAAAAGCCCATCTGATTCTGCTGCGCAGACACCCGGAACGACACCGTCGCCGCCATCACCATCACGACGACCGCGACTGAAATCCATTTCACCATCGCCATCTCCTCTGAAATCGCACATCGGCCCATTGGGCCCCGAGCCGGCGATCATAGCTTAGGCGCGCGGCGACGGCGCTAATTTGCGACAACGGTGTAGTAGAGGAAGTCGGACGCCCGGGACTTCGCCAGCACCTTTCGCATGTCGAGGTGATTCGTGGGCTTGCCGTCGAGGAGCTCGCCCATATGAACGAAAAAGCCGAGCACGTCCTGCAGCGGATTTCCAAGATCGATGTCGAACTCGGCGTAGGTGTGCGGCAGATCCGATGGCGGAACGGCCACGACCGCCTGCATCGACGGACGCCCTTCTCCACGAAAGCTCAAAAGCTCCTTGAATTGCGTCTTGATGTCCACCTGCTCCGGAATGCTGCTCAGGAGCCGCCCATGGACAGTGGCCTTCGGCGAGCCTTCTGCGTAGAACGGCTTCGTCGGGTCGTTGGACAAGGTCTGCAGCGTGTCAACGAGCGCGCGATCGACCTTCGCGTACAAGCGATCGTTGCCGACGTAGTAGACGTCGTGCACCAGTTCCACGAGCGGCGCGCGCGTCGTCGGACGACTGCGCAGGCTGGCGAGCAGATTCAAGAGGCACGCCTGACGGGTCGGACGCCGGCCAGTATCTTCCAGCCAATCCACGCCCGACACAGCGTCGATCACCGAACGATTGAGAACCTGCTGGATGTCTGAATCGCAGCCATCGAGATCGACACGCACGCCACGCTCGTCCAGTTGCACATCGATCGTCACCATGGCATGGTTATCGTGTTCGACGTCGGCGACCGTGAACTTGCGCGGCGTCCGTGCCTCCTCGATCTCCACCTTCAGCTTGTAGAGACCTTCGGGCAGCGCGTGCGGGCTGACGCCCCGCAGGATGAGCGCGCCATCTTCAACGGCGACATCGAGCCTGAACTGTCCCGGTTCCCAACCCTGGATGCGACGAATGCTATTCATGCGCTCGCGTGTCGCGGGGCTCGCGGCGTCGAACGTGATGCCAACCGTGCGCTCGATAGGATCGGCCTCGTCGAACTCGATTCCACCAGGCAGCTGACGCTTGAGCGGAAACGGCTTGCCGTTCCGCCGGAATCGAACCTCGATGTATTCGTTCATGATGGCCTCGAATGAGTGCTGTACCGCACGCAGTGGAAGCAGAGGACGCGGGGATTATTCAACGCGGAGATCGCAGAGATCGCAGGGGGCCACGGGTCACGCCGGCCCTGCGGGGCCGGCTCAGGACTGAGCGAGGCCGCGATCACAAGCACGCTCATTCATGTACTGCTTGTGAGCACGGGCTCGCTCTGTCCATGCCGCGCGAAGCGCGGCGACCTGTGGCCAGTCTCTGCGATCCCGGCGATCCCGGCGTTCAGAAAACTCCGCGCACTCCGCTCCTCTCCGCGTCTCCGCGATCCCGCACACGTGAACAGCGCAGAAACTCTGCTACAGTCTCACATCTCGTCAGACAGAACTACCCTGAAGGCGGGTGCAGAGATTCACCTGTACATGGAATAACGCACGCCACGCGAAAGGAGCACATCGATGCCGAGTGATGCCACCCTGGCCATGCAGAGGGAGATCATCGCGAACCAGAAGAAGATCCTCGCCAACCAGCAGCGCATTCAGCGCAACCAGGCCAAGTTGGACAAGATCGTCACGAACCAGCGAAAGCTGGATCAGATTCTGGCCAATCAGAAGGCCATCCTCGCCAGGCTTCGCTAACGCGTGCGAGCACGCGCAAATGCGCGACGACGACGGACGAGCAGCGTTGTCCACAGGAAGCCAGCCAGCAAAAACGGAAGCAGGTAGATCGCAAGCATGAAGCGCGACGGGCGCAGGTCGTAAGTCGCCTGCACTTCCGAATCGACGCTCACGCGACCGGACTCGCTGTCCACATCCACGTGCACGGCAAAGCGCCCTTCGTGATCCATCATCACAGTGGCGAACTGACGGGATGGATCCTGATTGACGAAAGCAGCGCGAGCCATCACCGGCGAGCCCTGTCGATCGAGAGGCCGGATCGTCACGACCGCATTCACATCGGACGGCACAACATCACCCGCCCGAGCCGGGTCGATCATCACCCAGAACTGCCCGCCCGCCGATCCATCGTCAGTCGTATCAGGATCGGTCCACACCGAAATGCGATAGCGGCCAAGCAATTGGTTCGAAACGATTGGATACGGAGGGCCATCGTGCGCCGAAGCCACGCTGGCGACGACCAGCAAGCTGCATGTCAGCGAGAGCAGAACGATGGAGCGGCGTGCGCGCGTCATCCAGGGAAAGCGACTGCTCGCATATCCATCGGCTGCGACGCGATCCACAGCGCCGCAACCGTGATCGCGATCGTGACGGCGGCCCATGGGATCGTCGCGATCACTCGCCTCTCGAGATAGTCGCGCTCGGAGATCAGATATGCCAGCACAAGCGAGCCGCCCGCGCCCATCACAATCACGCCGACCTCAATCGGGAAGACCAGTCCCGGTCTCATTCCCGTCAACTGCCACAGAGGCGTCCCCAGTGCCGGCCAGCCGAACATGATCCAGCACAGCGGACTGCGTCACCGGTATTAGTGTGAGGACACCAGTGAGCAGGTGAAATCCGTAGTGTGCCAGCCACACACCGAAACCAAGCGGCACGAGCGTGTACGAGTAGCGAGTCACGACGTCGAGCGTCGATGACAGCCCGCGGTGTGTGAGGCTCGCTGTCAGCATCCCTGCGATGCCGAGCAGCAGAATCGGAATGGCGATGAGGACTATGGCGAAAAGCGCGGCCAGCACCGGGCTCTCGGACTGAGCGCCCAGAAGGTTCACGAGGCCCTGCTCCATCGCACGAGCGGGAGCCGTCATCCCGAGCGCATTGATGAGACCTCCGAAGACGAAAACGACGACGAGGGCTGCGACATCACGGCGGCGCGGCAGCCAGCCGATGCCAGATCGGCGGCGCGGATCGACGAGCTCGAGCCCGGGCACGCGTGTCGCAACCGCGATGTTGTCGTGCGGGCAGGCCTGGACACAGTCCATGCAGAACGTGCAATCGAGATTGCCGACCTTCGTCGGGAGAAACAACGCCAACTCGCAACCACGGCGCAGCACTCGAGACGGAACGGCTTCATCTCGTCGCCCCTTGATGCAATCAACCGTTCGACACGCCCTGCACGTCTCCGGCTGCCGCACCTGCAGCTCGAGCGGTGACATCGTCGACGCGACGAAGCTGAACTGGCCGATGGGACAGAGATACTTGCAGAAAGTCGCGCCTGTGAACTGCAGATCGATCGCCAGTGCTGCGGCGAAGTAGCCGAGGACGAGCCACGCTGTTGCGCGAGGCAATCCCCACAGATCGAACAGCTCGTACGCGAAGAGCACGCCGATAAAGAGCGCGATGCCGATCCATTTCACGCGGAGCCACCGCGGCCACTTACGCGATGGCGCTGTCAGCCGGCGACCTTGGTCTCGAACGAGGACGAACGGGCAGGCAGTGCAGAAGAAGTTGCCAGCGACGAGCAGCGCGAGGATAAGCCATCCGCGGTACTGCACCCATGACAGAACGGTAGCGAGATTAGCCGGGGCAACCTGAGGTCCGAAGAGGCCGTGCAGGATGAGCACGGCGGCAACGAGGAGCAGGGCGAACTGCAGTGAGGTGCGCGCATAGCGCCACCGTAGAAAGGATCCGACGAGAGGCCACCGAAGGACGTCCGATGGCGTGACGCTGGTCACACGGAGGCAGTCACCCCGTGCTCCCAATTACACGTGCAGCGCTGCGACCTCGCGTCGGAGGTGGTCGGAAACATGTGGTAATACATCGCGACGACCATCGGAATGAACACGATCGTGTTGTAGAAGAGGTGCAGTTCGACGCGCGGCACCCACATCTGCACGATGCTCGTGGGCACGGGTCGTCCGCCGAGGTTATAGCCGGTGGTGGCTTGTGCGATCAGCAGGAAATGTTCGAAGTGGTGGAAGAACTGAATCGCGAGCGCAATTGTCCACCATCGGCGATCGATCCCCGTGAAACCGCTGCGCAACGTCCACAACCCGACCAACATCACGAGCGCGTAGCCGTAGTGCAGCGTTTCCGACTGAATGACCCAGGGAAAGAAGTAGCCCACCAGTCCGCGCGCTTCGGGCACGGGCCATCCCAGAGCGTAGATCTGAAAACCCTGAAGCAGGTGCTCGCCCCAATGCGCGAGCACGATCACCATGAAGACGCGCAACGCGAGCTCGTGCTGAGAGCCATTCAAACGCTCTATCAAAGATGCATCGGCACGGACGCTCGCGGCATGGGCTACGCTCATATGGTCTCCGACGTATGAATGAGTTGTAGAAGTATAGAAGGGCGCTGTCGGACGCCCCATCCTATAAAAGCACTATGGTGACCCTTTACGCACACCGACAGAATCGACCGTCGTGACCGCGATCCGTCTCACTGCATCAATTTTCATTCTCGTCCTCATCGGGCTGTCTGCCATGGGCTGGATCTGGACCGGAACGCACCAGCCACCGGCTCAGGCCATCGCAGCCCGCATCGTGCTGGCACTTGCAGCGCTGGCGGGCGTGGCGGGCCTGGTCGCCTTGTGGCGGTGGCCGAGGCGCGCCTGTACCTAGATGCCACGCAAACAAGCCGCAGGGTTGTTGTTATTCAGGAGAGTTGTCGGGGCGCTCGAGGTGTTACTCGTCCATCCTGGCGGTCCGTTATGGGCACGGAAAGACGACGGATCCTGGTCGATTCCGAAGGGTGAGGTCGAGCCAGACGAAGATGCACTGGCTGCGGCCCGACGTGAGGTCGAGGAAGAAACGGGTGCGCGCCCGTCCGGCACGTTCATCGCGCTCTCGCCGGTTCGTCAGACCGGCGGGAAGATCGTTCATGTGTGGGCGATCGAGAGCGACTTCGATCCCGCGTCGCTCACGAGCAATCTGTTCGAGATGGAATGGCCGCCGAAATCCGGCAACCGCAGGTCATTCCCCGAAGTGGATCGCGCAGCGTGGTTCGATCTCGAGACCGCCGGGAGGAAAATTCTCCCGAGTCAGGCGGTCGTGTTGCAACATCTGCAGGAACGGCTCACAGAAACTGGCGTGCGGGCGCCGCAGCGGGTTCGCGAAAGCTGACCACCGCGCGATACCCGAGCACGACGAACATCACCAGCACGATCAGTTGCGAGAGGGCAAATGGCGGCTCCGACTGCGTCGGGGCCAGATCTCTCAGCGCAGGCACCTTCTGGAACGTCTGCACGATCAGCACGAACACGTTGAGATAGAGCGACAGCACGGCGGTCACGACGTATGTCTTACGCCACCCCTGCGCGAGGCGATAGCGGTAACGAGCCACGCCTGCGATTGCGAGCGCGATCAGCGAAATCGCTCCGACGATGTGTGATGGCAACACGCGGTCGACCGGGAAGGTGACGCTCGTCACGATCGTCGTCAGCAGAAAGAGGCCCGTCCAGCCGTCGAGTCGCTTGCCGCTCAGCAGGCCTCCGAGTACGACCAATCCGGTGATGATCCCGATCAAGCTGATCACTACGTTACCACAGCCTTAGGCGACGAAGTTGTCGTGCGGATGTGCCGGCACCCCGCTTGCAAGATGAGATGCCTGCATGCCGCGTAATGCTCAGCCTCACGGCGACGCACCAGCGACGACAACGACGATTCGCAAGCCTATACGCATCGCGGCGCTCGGTGATCTGCACTGCACGCGTTCGTCGGCCGGAAAATTTCAACCGCTTTTTGCACAGATCTCCGAATCGGCCGACATGGTCCTGGTCGCCGGAGATCTGACGGACACAGGACAACCCGAAGAAGCACGTATCCTCGCGCGCGAACTGTCCGCGCTGCGCATCCCCGGTGCGGCGGTTCTCGGCAACCACGACTACGAGTGCGGTCATCAGGAAGAGGTCTCGCACATCCTCGCGGATACGGGACTGAAGGTGCTCGACGGCGAGGCGTGCGAGATCAACGGAATCGGCGTGGCGGGCGTGAAAGGCTTTTGCGGCGGTTTCGGCACCGCGGCGTTGGGGCCGTGGGGCGAACCGACGATCAAGCAATTCGTGCACGAGGCGGTGAACGAAGCGCTCAAACTCGAAGCATCGCTCGCGCGATTGCGCTCGAAGCGACAGGTCGTGCTGCTGCACTACTCCCCCATCCGTGAAACTGTGGAAGGGGAGCCGCTCGAGATCTATCCGTTCGTGGGATCGAGCCGGCTCGAGGAGCCGATCGGCCGCTTCCCCGTTTCGATCGTCGTCCATGGACATGCCCATCGCGGCCGGCACGAGGGACGCACGAAGAACGACGTCCCTGTCTACAACGTCTCGCTGCCGCTGTTGAAGCGGGTGTTCCCAGGCAGGTCGCCGTTCCTCGTGCTCGAGGTCGCCGTCGATGCGTAACGCTCGTCGTGCCGTCGCGCCGATGAACACCGCATCGGTCCCGGTGCCAGGCGATCCGTTGTTGGCGTTCTATGTCGACTCGCTGCACCTGCTCGAAGCGACTGGCCTGCCGTTCGTCGTTGGCGGTGCGTTCGCGCACTCGCGATACACAGGGCGCGACCGCGACACGAAGGACCTCGACGTGGTGATCAAACGCGAGGACGTGCCGCGCGCGATGGCTGCGTTCGAAGAGGCCGGGTACAAAGTCGAAGTGCCCTTCCCTCATTGGTTGGGCAAGGTGCATCGGGACGGCCGGTACATCGACGTCGTATTCAGCTCGGGAAACGGCATCATCCGAGTGGATGACTGTTGGTTTGCGAACGCGGTTCCGAGCGAGGTGCTTGGTATCCCCGTCGGCCTGTGTCCGGCCGAGGAACTTCTGTGGTCGAGCGCCTTCGTGCAGGAGCGCGAGCGCTACGACGGCGCCGCGGTGCTGCATCTGTTGCACGCGCGTGCCCTCTTCATGGACTGGCCGCGACTGATCGGGCGATTTGGCGAAAACTGGCCGGTGCTTTTCAGTTATCTCGTGCTCTTCCGATTTGCGTATCCCGATCGTCGGAGCGATATTCCGGACGAGGTGATGAACGAGCTGACGGCACGCCTTGCGGCACAGAAGCCCGAACCCGCGAACCCAATGTGCTTGGGGACGCTGCTCTCGCGCGAGCACTACCTGTTCGACATCGATCAGCTCGGCTACACTGACGCACGCCTTCGACCGCACGGCGAGATGACGCCGGAGGAAGCCGAGATCTGGACGAGGGCGATTGGAACCAGACGCTGATCGCCATTCCGCAACTGCGACTTCACAATCAATGCATCACGCGCACGGCTCACCGTCGTCCAGCCGATTTGGTGGCGTGGCTCGGCGCGGTGCAGGCGCAGGAGTTCGGGCCCGCCAAGTGGGGGCTCGGCCTCAGACTGCCTGACAGCACGGAGGACCAGTCGATCGACCAGGCATTCGCTGCCGGTCGAATCCTCCGCACGCACGTGATGCGACCCACGTGGCACTTCGTGACGTCCTCAGACATTCGCTGGATGTTGGAGCTGACCGCGCCGCGCGTGCAGCGGACGATCTCGCACTACTGTCGCAAGCTCGGGTTGGACAGCGCGCTGTGCACACGCGCGGCGAACATCTTCGAGCGCGCGCTCGATGGACAGGCACTCACGCGCGGCGAGTTGAGCGCACACCTCGAACGCGCGGGCCTGCGCGCGAAGGGAATCCCGCTCGCGATGCTCACGATCTTCGCGGAGCTCGAAGCCGTGATCTGCAGCGGTCCCCGTCGCGGCAAAGATCAGACCTACGCCCAGCTCGCCGCGCGCGCACCGAACGCGAAGCGGCTGCCTCGCGACGAGGCGCTTGCCGAGCTCACCTCTCGATTCTTCCGCAGCCATGGCCCAGCGACGATGCGCGACTTCGTGTGGTGGTCGGGCCTGACCATGGTCGACACGAAGCGTGGTCTCGAGATGAATCGCGCGAAGTCTGTCGTTGTCGATGGATGCACGTATTGGACTGTGGGTAACACTCCCCGTCCGGGCAAGAGCGGAGCGAACGCTCACCTGCTGCCCATCTACGACGAGTACCTCGTGTCGTATCGAGATCGCTATGTCGTCCCACATGGGCCGACGGTGGTGATGTCACGTTCGCGCGGGTCGGTGACATTCCAGCACGCGCTGGTGATTGCGGGCCAGGTTGCAGGGACATGGCGAATGCCGAAGACGGCCGACGGTGTCGCAATCGACGTCGTTCCTTTGAGAACGCTGACGAAGCTGGAGCGGAGTCAGGTCAAGGAAGCCGGCAAACGCTACGGCCGATTCATTGGCGCGCCCGTGACCGTGTCGATCGCCGGTTGACAATCTCACACCAGGCGGTCCGCCTCCGGTTGCGCTAAGATGGGCTTCATCTTCATGCGCGGTCGAAGCTGGCGTTCGCAGGCGGTTGCCGTGGCCCTTCTGGCCATACAACTCGGCGTGTCGGCGCTTGGCGTGATCGGCATGTGCGTGGACCGGCCGCACACGCACGGCGGCATCCCGGCACCGGACTGCCAGATGCACATGTCTCAGCCCGCCAGCACCGCGCCGGAGACGCCGAACCACAGCCATCATCACGACGACAGCAACACGCCGAGCAGTACGGCTCAATTGGCGTGCAGTTGTTCATCAGATCCGCTGACACTGATGACGACTGAGATCGCGGCGATACCCATGGGCGTCTCGGTCGATCTGCCGGATCTCATCGCTCTTTCGTCGCCCGAACGCGCGCAGTCAGCCCCGGAAGTTCGGCCCACTCCGCTCGCTCCACCTCCGCGACCCTCGCTTTCCTGACAACCAAGCGGATGTCCGGGCGGGGCTGAAGCCCCGCTTCTACACGCGTCCGTAGCGGCGGGTCTCTAGACCCCGCCGGAAGAAGCGTCTCCGGATCCAGGTTGTAACTGTGCAGCGGCAGGTTTTTAGGCCCGCCGCGGTGGGGAGTCATGAAAACTGGTTTGTGGGGCTGCCTCGTTTTGGCAGCCTGCTGCTCCGTCGCATCCGTTCGCACGGTGCACGCGCAGGAAGCGATCAATTTTGCCAGCGTGAGCGGTCGTGTCACCGATCCGCAGGGCGCAGTCGTGCCCGGCGCTCTCGTGAGCGCGCGGCACGCGGAGACGAACGTCCTCGCTGAAACGACCACGAACTCTGAGGGTCGCTTCCGCTTTCCTTATCTCAAGGTCGGCACGTACGAATTGAAGGTTCACGTAGACGGATTTGCCGACAGTACGCGGATGCTGAACGCCTCACTGGGCGCTGCCTTTGACATCCCCGTGGTCCTTGCGCTGGCGGGGCTCGACACCAGCGTCACGGTCTCGGGCGACACGACGCTGCTCGAAGCCGCGAGGAGCCAAATCGCGGGCACAGTGTCGCAATCAGAGGTGCAGGGCCTGCCGATGAACGGCCGCAATTTCCTGGATCTCGCGCTGCTCATTCCTGGAGTCTCACCGACCAACATCGGGAGCACTCAGCTCTTCGCGGAAACGTCCGCGGTACCCGGCCAGGGGATCTCGATCGCAAGCCAGCGCAACCTCTCCAACAACTTCATCGTCGATGGACTCTCTGCGAACGATGACGCGGCGGGACTCAGCGGGATTCCGTACGGCGTCGATGCCGTCGAACAACTGCAGGTTGTGACGTCCGGCGGACAGGCAGAACTCGGACGCGCCCTTGGCGGCTACATCAACGTCGTGACCAAGAGCGGCACGAACGCATTTCGAGGAACGGTGTACGACTTCATCCGCGACGACAGTTTCAACGCGCCCAATACGCTCTCCGGCACCACGCTGCCAATGAACCAGCAGCAGTACGGCGCAAGCCTTGGCGGGCCGCTCGTGCGAAACCGGACATTCTTCTTCGGGAACTTCGAACAGCGACTGCTCGATCAGACCGGGCTCGTGACGATCCTCCCCGAGAACGTGCCCGTCATCAACGCGAAGCTTGTGGCCTCCGCCTATCCGGGATCAGCCTGTCACATCCGGTATCTATCCCAATCCGCTTCATAGCGCGAACGCGCTCGCGAAGCTCGATCATCACATCAACGGATCGGATCACCTCACGTTTCGATACGCCCTGTATCACGTGACATCAGACAACTCGCGCGGCGCCGGCGCGTTGAATGCGCCGAGCGCGTCGGCCGCGCTCGACAACGTGGACCACTCGGTGGGGTTTGGCAATACGTGGACGATCTCGCCGCAGATGGTCAACGAGACGCGGGCGCAAGTCGTCTACAGCGATCTGAACGCACCACCGACCGATCAGATCGGGCCCGCGGTCAGTATCGCAGGCGTCGCATCGTTCGGCACGCTGTCCACCAGTCCGACCAGGCGCCTGAACACGATGTATCAAGTCGTGAACACGCTCTCGCGCCAGGCGGGCGCGCACGCGCTGCGAGCCGGAACCGACGTCGTGATCAACGACGATACCATCACCTACCCGCGCTCGTTCCGTGGCAACTATACGTTCTCGTCGATGGCCACCTTCCTCGTTGGCAACTACAGCGGCTTCACACAGACGTTCGGCGATCCGGACGTCTCGCAGACGAACCCGAATGTCGGCATGTACGTGCAGGACGAGTGGCGTGTCGCGTCGAGCCTCACGCTCAATCTCGGCCTTCGCTACGACCTGCAGTTTCTGGACACCATCAACACCGACACCAACAACGTGTCGCCCCGACTGGGATTCGCGTGGTCGCCCGCGAACTCGCAGGACCTCGTGGTCCGCGGGAGCGCAGGGCTCTTCTTCGATCGTGTGCCGCTCCGGGCCGTAGCCAACGGCATCCTGTCCGCCGGCAACACAACGGATCTCGCGAACCTGCACCAGCCGAGTGTGTCAGGCATCATCCCGACCCAGGCAGGAGCTCCTGTGTTTCCGAATATCCTGCCCGCTCGACTCCTGACGACGACTCTGGTCGACTTCACGACGATGGACAGGAATCTGCAGAACGCGTACTCGAGGCAGGCGAGCATCGAAGTGGAACGCGTGCTCGCGCGCGGACTGACGGCCAGCGTGGGCTACCAATACCTGGGCGGCCATAACCTCTTGATGTCGGTCAATCAGAACGTGCCGACCTGCGTCGCTCAGGGGACGAACAACGGCTGCCGGCCCATTCCTGGTTACAGAAACAACAGCCAGTACTCGTCGGTCGCTGAGTCGACCTATCACGGGCTCTACCTGTCGCTCGTGCAACGGCCGACCAACTGGGCGAGCGTGCGCGTCAGCTATACGCTCTCGAAGTCGATGAACAACGTGGGCGAGGCGTTCTTCAGCTCGCCAGTCGATCCCACCGACATCATGCGCGACTGGGGTCGATCTGACGACGATCAACGCCATCGTGTGGTGATCAATGGAACAGTCAATTCGTCGATGGCGCCGGCGACGACCACATGGGAGCGCATCAGTCACGGATTCCAGGTGAGCACCTTCCTGCAGTACTACTCGGCGCTTCCCTTCAACGTCACGTCCGGCGTCGCGAACCTGCAAGGCACCAACAGCCGTCCGCTCGCCAACGGTGCGACTGCTGCGCCCAACTTCGACGTGCGGGCCGTGACGCTGATTTCACGAAACGCGGGAATCGGGAGCGACTTCTTCAGTCTGAACCTTCGACTCAGTCGTGCATTCCCCATCGCCGGTGGCGTCAAGGCCGAAGGGTTGGTGGAAGCATTCAACCTGACGAATCGGGCGAACCCGCTGACACGCAATTCGAATTTCGGCCCCGGCGCCTATCCGACGAACCCGGTGGCTACGTTCAACCAGATCACCGCAGTCGGTGATCCGCGGGTCTTCCAGTTCGGACTGCGACTGACTTTCTGAGGACGTGCGATGAATCGATCACACAGGCGCTGGCCGCTCGTCTTCGGGATCGTCGTGATGGCGACCACGGCCTCACGCACAGCGACGAGCCAGAAGCTCGAAGTCGCTGTGAAGGATCGCGCGAATGCGTACACGTCGCTTGCGGCTGCCGGGCCATTCGCGGCGATGGCGTGGGGTGCGAGCAGCAAGGACGGCGCGACGGACATCTACGTCGCCGTGAGCCGCGACGGAGGTCGTGCATTCGCGGCGCCGACACGAGTGGCCGGAGATGCGAAGCTCGCCGGCGAGCAACCACCACGCGTCGCACTGGTCCCGCGGGCCGGGCGGACTCCATCGATCTTTGTCGTCTGGACGACGAGCGGGTCCACAGGCACACGGCTTCTCTCGGCTCGCTCCGACGACGAGGGGCGCACGTTCGCGCCGCCGGCCCAACTACCGGGCAGTGACGCCTCCGGCAATCGCGGCTGGGAATCGATTTCGACCAATCGTTCGGGCGACGTGGTTGCTCTCTGGCTCGATCATCGTGAGTCGTCGAGCGGCCGCCGCAGCGGCGCGCCGATGAATCATGCCGAGCACCAGCACCTCGAGTCCGGTCAGCGTCCATCCGACGGCGTCGCGCGAGCACAACTCTCCAGATTGTGGTTCGCAAGGCTGGGCAGCGCCGATAGCCCGAAGGCACTGACCGGTGGTGTCTGCTACTGTTGCAAAACGGCGATCGCCACCGACTCGGACGGTGCGATCTACTCGGCGTGGCGACACGTGTACGACGGCAACGTCCGCGACATCGCGTTCACGAAGTCGTCGGACAACGGCCGCAGCTTCGCTCCGCCGGTGCGAGTCAGCGACGACAACTGGGTGCTCGACGGCTGCCCAGAGAACGGACCGTCGATGGTGGTGGACGAGGCGAAACGCATCCACATCGTGTGGCCGACGCTCGTGCCGGGCGCCACGCGAACGAGCGAGCCGACGCTGGCCCTCTTCTATGCGACGTCGCTCGACGGCAAGCGCTTCACGGCGCGACAGCGGATTCCGACTGAGGGCGTCCCTCGTCATCCGCAGATGACCGTGGCCCCGAATGGCCTCATCGTCGCGTGGGACGAACAGGCCAGAGGCACGCGCCACATCGCTCTCGCTCGTGCGTCGATCGACAGCCGTGGTGCCGCGCGATTCGTGAGGCAGCCCATCGGCGACGGCATTCGCGCCGAATATCCATCTCTTGCGTCCGTTGCGGACGGCACGCTCGTGGCGTGGACCAGCGGTTCAGTCGGACAGACGGTGCTTCGTGTCGAGCGCCTTGTGAATTGAGTGCAAGGCACGCCCGTTGCTGCGATCCCTCGCGAGGGATCTGTCCATGAACCGCGACCATATCAATGACGAGCACGACGAACAGGCGGACGAGAACGAATGTGGGACAACACCCGAGCTCGACGGCATCAGCCCGCTGAACCCACTAACCTTCCCGCGCGCGGAAGACGATGAGGAGACCTTCGCGCATAGCCCTGAGTTCCACGACATTCCAGATCCTGGACCGAATGTCGGGCGAGGTAATCCGAAACACAGCTACTAAACTCGACTACGTGATACGAAGCAGCTTCATCGCATTGCCGCCGAGAATGGCTTCCTTGTCGGCGTTGCTCAGGAACGATGCGTTGAGGACGAAGTCGATGCCAACCGGCCAATCGAACGGATAGTCCGTCCCGTACACCAGCTGTCCTACACCCGCTTCAGCTACGAGGTGGCGCAGCCCGTCCTCGCGGAAGATCATCGTGTCGACCAGCAACTCGCGCCTGAAGTACTCGCTCGGCTTCTTCTTGAGTGCTTTGCAGTCAGCGCCCAATGCTCCGCCGCGGCCGCACAGCGCATCGGAACGACCCAGGTAGGACGCCAGGTAGCCGCCTGCGTGCGCTGCGCAAACCTTGAGACCCGGGAAACGATCGAGCGTCCCCTCGAAGATCAGATGCGAGAGGAACACGCTCGTCTCGAGCGGATTCCCAATCGTGTTGCCCAGGCCGCCCTTCCCCTGCAGCCGCATGTTCTGCGTCGTGCCGGGCGCCGGCTGCGGGTGCATGAACAGCAGGACGCCGAGCTCCTCGGCCTTCGCCCAGAACGGATCGAACTTGCGATCCGAGAGCTCCTGGCCCTCAACGCTTCCGCCAATCGCGGCGCCGCGCAGACCGAGTTTCTTCACCGCCTGTTCGAGCTGCTCGGCCGCAAGCTCGGGATACTGCAACGCGAGCGACGCCATTCCGACGAATCGATCGGGATGCTTCGCACACCACTCCGAGATCTTCTGGTTCTGAATCGCGATCACGTCACGCGCGAGCGTCCGATCGGCCGAGTATCCCCACGCGTTGATATTGATCGCCTGGTAGTCGATGCCCTGCGCATCCATGTCGATCAGCCGCTGCGGATTCCCGAGCGCGATGCTGCCGGTGAGGTTTCCCTTCGCCTGTTCTGCGAGGGGCGTGTTCTTCACGACGTCCCAAACCTCCGGCACGAAACAGTGAGCGTGCACGTCCACCGTCTTCACGCGACGACCGGCGATGGATACCTCGCGGCGCTTGCCGGGCGCCGCTCCAACCTGCCTTGCAGGCGCACCCAGGAGACGGTTGCCGCTCATGAGAAGACCGGCCGTCGCACCGGCAGCGTTTCGGATGAAGTCTCGGCGATTTCTCATGCGATCCTCCGTGGCGTGTGAGAGTCTACTCTTACCCCATCCGATTTTCGTCTGCTGGCGTCTAAGAGGGTGGCTGAACGCGGATCAACTCCCAACTTCCAAATCCCAAGTCCCAAGAACCCTTTGGGAGTTGGATCTTGGGAGTTGGAGTTTGACACCCGTTTCTCGAGAGTCCAGTACTCCAAGGAACTCCTATGGATCTGCTTCGGGACATCCGATTTGCAGGACGACTGCTCGTCAAGAACCGTTGGTTCACGGTCATGGCCGTCGTGGTCCTGGCACTCGGAATCGGGGCCAACAACGCCGTCTTCACCATCGTCAATGGCGTGCTGCTTCGGAATCTGCCGGTGGCCCAGCCCGAGGAGATCATGTTCCTCGGCACGCGCGATACGCAGGGGCGTAACCAGGGCGTGTCACTGCGCGATTTCGAGGACTGGAAGGCGGCAACCCGAACGTTCGCCGGGATGTCGTTCCTCTTCAACGGCGCGTTCAACGTCGGGAACGAGGGGCTGACACCCGATCAGATTCCCGGCGCCTACGTGTCCCCGAATCTCTTCAAGATGCTGGGCGTGTCACCAGCCCTCGGGCGGGATTTCACTCCGGCCGAAGAGACACCCGGCACACCGATCGTCGTCCTGATCGCCAACACGGTGTGGCGACAGCGCTACGGCAGCGATCCGAATATCGTTGGCAAGCCGATCCGCATCATCGATCAAGGCGGCACGATCATCGGGGTGATGCCGGAGGGCATGCACTTCCCCTTCAACGCGAATATCTGGCTGCCAAGCGGGGCAATGCCTCCTGCCATCACCGGGCAGCCGCGTCAGGCGCGGGGCTACTTTGCAGTGGGACGACTCAACGACGGCGTGACCGTGGACCAGGCGCGCGCCGAGCTCAAGACCATCGGCACAACGTTGGCTGCGCAGTATCCGGAGACCAACAAAGACCTCTGGCCGCATGCGGATCCCTTCGTCGAACGCATTCTCGGCCCGCAGATCTCGTTGCTCTTCTGGGCGCTGATGGGAGCCGTCGGGTTCGTGCTGCTGATCGCGTGCTCGAACGTCGCCAACCTCCTCCTGGCCAAGGCAGCTGGACGATCGAGTGAGATGAGCGTTCGTGTCGCTGTTGGCGCAAGCCGCTGGCAGATCGTCCGTCAGCTGCTCATCGAGAGCATTCTTCTCGCCTTGGTCGCCGGTGTCGTGGGGCTGCTGCTGTCGATCGTGTGGATACGCTGGTTCAGCCTCGAGGCGCAGAACGTCGGCATCCCGTACTGGATGGTGTTCTCGATGGACTGGCGCACGTTTACGTTCTTCCTGATCGTGTGCCTGGCTACCGGTTTCATCTTTGGACTGATTCCAGCACTGCACACATCAGCGACCAACGTTCACGAGATGCTCAAGGAAGGCGGACGAACGGGGGCCGGGGGCATTCGCGCGCGGCGCTGGTCGGGCGCACTGATCGTCGTGCAGATTGCGCTCACGCTCGTGCTTCTCGCCGGCGCCGGCCTGATGTTGCGCAGCTTCTTCACGATGTATCGCATGGACATCGGCATCGATACCTCGCGGCTCGTCGTGACCGGCATGATCATCCCAGCTACCAAGTACGCCGGATGGGAAGATCGCACGCGGTTCCTGCAGAGGATCGACGAACACTTCGCGACGGTTTCCGAGATTGAAGCGGCGTCAACCACGTCGGCGCTCCCGTTCAATGGCGGCGCCGTGCGACGGCTCGAGGTCGATGGCCGTGCGGCCACTCCGGGCGAGCGCCTCCCGGAGGTCACGATGCTGAGCGTTGGCTCGCGCTACTTCGATGTGATCGGCGTGCCGCTGCTCCGTGGACGCGTCTTTACCAACGAAGATGGCGGACCAGGGCGGCAGATCGCGATCGTCAACCAGCGACTCGTCGATCAGTACTTCAAGGGACAGGACCCCATCGGCCGCACGATCCGTCTGTCGCAAGACGTCACCGGCGCCACCGAGAAGCCCGAGTGGCTGACCGTCGTCGGCCTCGTGCCGAATGTCCGTCAGCGCAACAACAACCAGGAAGCCGAACCTGATGCCATTGTGTACATCACGCATCGCCAGAACACCGGCATGGCACGGGCGACGAATGTTCTCGCACGCACACGCAGCAGTCCCGCGCAGGCAACCAAGATCCTGCGCGAGGCCATGATGGGCGTCGATCCGGATCAGGCACTCGCTACTCCGCGGACGATGGACGAGTCGCTTGCGCAAAACCGTTGGCTGCTGCGCGTATTCACGACAATGTTTTCGATATTTGCCGTCATGGCGCTCGTCCTGGCGGCGGTCGGCTTGTACGCGGTCACGGCCTACGCCGTAACGCAGCATACGCGTGACATCGGTGTACGCATGGTGCTCGGCGCGCAGCCGGGACAGGTGATCTGGCTGTTTCTCAAACGATCGATCATTCAGTTGGCGGTCGGCCTCACGATCGGCGTCGCTGCGGCGTTCGGTCTCGGCCAGGTGCTTCAGTCGTTTCTCGTGCAAACGAGCGCACGTGATCCTTTGACTCTGATCGCAATCGTCGTTCTGCTCAGCGTAGTCGCATTCGCGGCATCCGTCGGCCCCGCCCGTCGCGCCACGCGGCTGGACCCTCTCCACGCGATGCGACATGAGTAAGTCGGTACTACAGACGTCTTTTGTGCAACAATGCCGACCCTACCGAAGGGAGGCACCACATGCGCGTTCCCGCTGGTCTGCTCGTGCTCTCCGTCATGGTCATCGTCCCCCTGGCCGATCGCGCAATGGCGCAGGGGAAGGACGCGACGCTCTCCAAAGAAATCGCACTGACACGAGATGTCAAAGTCATTTCGAGCGCGGGCGCGCGGGCGCTCGCTGATGCCTGCACAGCCTTGGCCGAGACAGAACAAGCTGATCGTCGCGATGGCGATTCTCGACTGGGGCGGCAACCTCATCGAGTTCCATGCCATGGAAGGCGCAGCCAAGAACGACATCGAGACGGCACTCCTGAAAGCAAAGTCCGCTTTACGCTGGCGGCGTCCGACATCAGAGACCAACAGGATGGTCCGCAGCGGCGAAAACCTCGCGCCGACCTTCATGGACGATTTCCCGCAACCCGGCGCGCTGCCGATCGTCCTCGACGGTCAAGGTGATTGGCGCGATGGGCGTGTCGGGCGGCGAAGGCGAGAAATGTGGCCAGGCGGCGATCGATGCCGTGTCTTCAGGGGTCAGCCAAGTCCGCGGACGGTAGCGTCGCCGCATGAAAGCCTCGCTAATCGCCGCTCGCCGCGGTCGCGTTGAGCGCGCCAGTCTGCGGCTCAATGGCTGAATCAGCCGACGCCGGGACTCCCGCGGACACGCGACGGCAAGCCGAACCTGTCCGCGCCCACGCCGCGCACGCCTGATGGCAAGCCCGACCTCTCAGGACTCTGGAACAAGATCTCTCCGAAGTATTCTCGCAACATCGCGGCGGATCTGAAGGCTGAAGACATTCAAGCCGTGGGCGCGGCGCTCGTCGAGCAGCGCAGAGAAGATCTCGGCCGGGAATACATGAACGTGCAGTGCGTGCCGCTCGGCCCTGGCTATGCCACGTCCGCCGACAGCACAGGCGCGGAGATGATCAAGATCGTCCAGACGCCCGGGCTGATCATCATTCTCAATCCCGATCTCACGTATCGTCAGATTTTTCTCGACGGCCGCGCACTCGAAGTCCGCCCCCAACCCAGCCTGGATGGGGTACTCGGTCGGGCGATTGGGATGGCGACACGCTGGTCGTGGAGAGTTTCGGATTCAACGATCGCACCTGGCTCGATCATGATGGCCATCCGCACACCGAAGGCTTGCGGATGACCGAACGCTACCGGCGGCGCGATTTCGGCCGTCTCGATGTCGAGGTCACTTTCTCGGACCCGGCGGCGTACTCGAAGCCGTGGACTGTCGCCGTGCGGGCCGAACTCGCGGCCGATACCGAGATGATCGAGTGGGTGTGCAACGAAGGCCCCACGGCGTCGAGCACTGGGTCGGCAAGGCTTCCGACGAACGAAGGGCGAAGTCCAAGTTGCACCTGCGATTCTGTGCGAAGTACACCGGCACGTATGTGGAGCAGCAACCCTCTGGCGAGCCGTTGCGCGGGTCGTCAGGATCACGCTCGTCGAATGGACGCTCTGGCAACATGGACGGCCGCGGCGACGTTCCGCTCATAGGGTCGTCAGAGACATCGTTCACGGGCTTGTATGGGCTCGGCGTCGAGTTCATCGAGGGCGGCGTCGGCGGGCTCTTTGTGAAGCATGTGTCTGGCAACTATCGGTTCGCTCGGAAGTAGGACGCCTACACCGCAGCCATAAGGAACCGCGCACATATGGCCACTATTTCCGATCCGCTGGGTAACTCGACGGCCGCCGCGGACACAAACGCCCTGCTCGCCGAAGTGAGTGCGTTCCTCGCCGACTGCCAGCACCGGCTTGCGTTCAATACGCGGTGGGACAACATGCTGAACGTCGCCGGCATCGTGCTCTCGGTCGCGATCATCGCGTCCGGCGTATTCGAGCTGTCGAAGCTCACGTCAATCCTCGGCGGGCTCGTAGCCGCGATCGTGACGGCTCAGCGCGCGTTCCCGTTTGGATCGCGCGTGCAGTTCTATCGTGTCCTCGTCGGGCAGACCGAGAACCTCATCACCGACGTCCGAACCGGAGCGCCGCTGCCAACCGTGGCCACGACGTTGAAGTCGTTGAGGCTGGACTTCGCGCAGCAACTGCCGCGCGGAAGCTCTTTCAACACCGACGAGACCGAGAAGAAGTAGCGAGTAGAGGCGGGTCGTCAGACCCGCCTCCATCGTGCACTGAAAGACCTTAGGCGAGCGCCTTCCCGTACAACGCGAGCAGACGCGCCCACGCCTTCTCGGCGTCCGGCTCGTTGTAGACGCCCGAGTCCGGCGGGCACCAACCATGCGCGCCTGAATAGACTTCGATCTCTGCCGACTGACCCGACTTGCCGAACGTCTCCTTCAGGACGTCCTTGTCCATCGGCCGCTGTTTGTCGTCGTTCGACGCGATCGCGATCAGCAGCGACGCCTTGGTCTTCGACGCCAGCAGATGCGGGCTGTCCGCGTCCATGGTCACCAGCCCGCCGCCGTGGAAGGATGCGATCGCGCCGACGCGATCGGAAGCCGACGCCGTGCGGAACGCCATGGGCCCGCCCATGCAATACCCCTGAGTTCCCATCTTGCGGTTCTTCGCAACCGACGCCTGCTGATCGAGCCACGCGGTGAACACCTTCGCGTCGGTCATGTGTGTGGTCGGGCTCAACGTCTTTGCAAGCGGCAGCAGTTCGGGAATCGGAGTCGCCGCACCCTTCGCCGCCGTCGGGGCCTTCTGGGTGCGATAGAACGGGTTCACCACGAGCACCGAGTAGCCGGTCTCAGCGAGCCGCTTGGCCATCTGATGGAATGCCGGCCGACGCCCGAAGATGTCCGGCCATATCAACACACCGGGAGCCGTCCCGGTTGCCGGGTGCACGAAGAAGGCGTCGCACGTCCCGTCCGGCGTCTTGATCGTCACATCCATCTCGGTCACGGCGACTGCGTTGACGACCTTCGGCAGGGCCAGCGCCACACCAGCAGCCACGAGGACGCCGAACTGCCGCCGGGTCACCATTCCGCCAGACTGGTACTCCAGTCGATCTTCTTCAAAATGATCCTGATCGCACATACTCGCTCCTTGTTCGACGCGTGATGGCGCGGCAGACAATCGCGCACCGGGGAGACACTCTATACCGATTTCGTCCCGCGCGGACACTGCTCCGCGATGACCGGCGGGTCCGTTCGGATTGCTTCTGGTCGCCACTCTCTCAGGCCACCGGCGGGACACACGCTGCTCTGCGAACCGCTCGACGGCGCGGGAAACCGCGGCTCCGGGAACTGGTTGCAGCCGGCGCAGGTCCGTGACCTGCGCCGGACTCGGCCCTTGCGCTCGCGGTTTCCCGTCTGTCGCGTGCGACGCGCCGCTCGCATGGTTCGCTGCCGCAGCATGTGTCCCGCCGTAATGCCGATGAGAGCGACCATTTGTCGCAGGGCGCTTCTGAGAGGCGCGACTGTGAGCGCCGTGACACCCTACAGAAGGCAAAACGGCCTCGGAGCGTGACGGCCGCGCAGCTCACGGAGCTGCGCGGGTCGCCGAAGCGTTGTGGAGAGGCCGTTTTTCCACGGCGTCGAACCGGAGCGCCGGGTCAGAATGCGCCCTGCGGCGATGTCCTTCATCGCGCCGGAGACTTCGGGCTGCGCCCGGTCTTTGGCCTGCGAAACTTGATGTATCGGATGCGAGCGCCACGTGCATGGCGCGTCCGGACGCGATACGAGAGCATGACGATACCGCTTGCCGGAAGAACTTTTCGATCGAAGAGTTCGAGTGTCGCCGGAGCGCCAGGCGGCAACAACGGAATCCCGCTTCCGAGCAGCACAGGTATCAACGCCACTTCCACTGTGTCCACGAGCCCGGCGTCGAGGAGCGAACGAAACAGGGCGCCGCCACCGAAGAGCCAGATATCCCGCCCCGGCTGTTTCTTGAGCGCCGCAACGACGCCAGTCGCATCGTCCGTGGTGATGCGTATGCCTTTCGCTGTCTTGGGTGGAAGGCTCCGTGAGAACACCACGACATCGAGGCCTGTCAGCGTGCCGCTCCCGCCCTGTGCCGTCAGCACTTCGTAGGTCTTGCGTCCCATGACGGCCGTGTCGAATTCCTTGAACAAGGCACCGAAGTCGATCGACGAGTCCGACACGATCCAGTTGTACTCGCCGTCTGGCCCGGCAATGAAGCCATCGAGGCTCACTGCTACCTGATAGCGCAGTCGTTTCATACGAAAGCCCTCCATGCGCATCGGACAGGCTTCGGTGATAGCACGAGCACGGGGCGCTGACCACGTACCGCGTCCCAAAGTGCTACCTGGTACCCAAAATCGCTGGTGCTGAATTCAGGAAGCGCTATCATCTCCTCGGCCGGGGCACGAGCCCTATGAGACGCCTCCTTTGCTTCGGTTTCGCCGTCGCCGTCGTGACCAGCACGCTGGGCCAGGAGAAGAGCGGCCCGACGCAGGCGCGCGCCATGATCGACACGTACTGCGCCGGCTGTCACAGCACCGCTGTGCATGCCGGAGGTCTTGCGCTCGACAGGTTGCCGCTCGACGCGATCCGCGACCATCCCGATGTCTGGGAGAAGGCCGTCCGCAAACTGCGCGGCCGTCTGATGCCGCCGCCGGGAAGCCGTCAGCCGTCTCAAGCTGACATCGACTCGTTCGTGACCTGGACGGAAAGCGAAGCTCGATCGCGCCGCGGTCCACCCGATCGCCGGGCACGTGCCGATGCAGCGCATGACGCGCACCGAGTACGCGACGGCGGTCAACGACCTCCTCGGCATCGAGCTCGACGCCGAGACAGTGCTGCCCACGGAAATCGAAGTCGATGGCTTCAACAACATCGCCGCGGCGCTGAGCGTCTCGCCGGCGTTTCTCGACCAGTACGTCGCCGCCGCACGGCTTGCCGCGAAGCAGGCAGTTGGCGAGTCCTTACCGAAGGTGGCCAGCGCGCACTATCACCAGCCGTCGGCGCCTGCGAGCGATCAGGCTGCCCACGTCGATGGACTTCCGCTCGGCACGCGCGGCGGCATGAAGTTCCGCCACAACTTCCACGCGGACGGCGAGTATCGATTCACCATCCCCGATCTCGGCGTCGACCTCTACACGCGCGTCGTCGAGACGCGTCATACGGTGATCGTCCTGATCGATGGCCGCGAGGTGTTCCGTGAGTACGCTCGGAGGTCAGGAAGACATGCGGACCGTCGATCGCGGCGGCGCGCCCGGGCGGGCTGCCGTAATGAAGCGCTTCACCAATATTCCCATCCAGGTGAAGGCCGGCACCCGTGACGTGGCGGTGACGTTTGTCGAGCGCGCGCGCGTCGAGTCAGATGAATTCGTCGGCGTCCTGCCCGGCGATCTCTTCAGCCGCGGCGACCGCATGCCGCGGCTCGTGGACGGTGTGCAGGTCGTGGGGCCATTCAACTCGCCCGGCGTGTCCGACACGCCAAGCCGGCGGCGCGTGTTCATCTGCAGGCCAACCCAGACCGCGACGCCCAACGAAGAGCAGACGTGCGCACAGCGCATCGCCGACGAGCCTCGCGCGCCGAGCGTTCCGTCGCCCGGTGACCGATCAGGAAGTCGAATCGCTCATACCGTTCTTCGAGAGCGGCCGGAAGGGCAAGGGAGGATTCGATGCTGGGATCGAGCAGCTGATTGCAGCCGTGCTTGTCAGCCCCGAGTTTCTCTATCGCGGGGTTCGCGCACCCGGCGCGCACCGCCGGACAGTCAGTCTTCCCGCTCACCGACGTCGAGCTGGCCTCGCGGCTCTCGTTCTTCCTCTGGAGTCAGGGGCCCGATGATGCGCTGCTCGACGTCGCCGCCGCCGGCAAACTGAAGGACCCCGGCGTCCTGCGCACGCAGGCGCTGCGGATGCTGAAGGATCCGCGCGCAGTCGAGTCTGGTCCGCAACTTCGCGCTCAAGTGGCTGGACCTCGACAGCCTCGACGACGCCGAGCCCGATCCGAATCTGTTTCCAACCTTCAACGACCAGTTGCGGCAGGACCTTGGAACCGAGATCGAGTCCTTCATGGCGAGCATCCTGCTCGAGGACCGCAACGTCGGCGATCTGCTCACCGCCGACCACACGTTTCTCAACGAGCGGCTGGCGAAGCACTACGGCATCACCTCGGTGCTCGGTCCGCAGTTCCGCCGCGTGACGCTGGCTGACTCGCGACGATGGGGCCTGCTTGGCAAGGGCGCGATGCTGCTGCGCACGTCGTACGGCAATCGCACGTCGCCGGTCTTGCGCGGCGCGTGGGTCATGGGCAAGCTGATGGGCACGCCGCCGACACCGCCGCCGCCGGACGTCGATACCGATCTGTCGACGCCCAAAGGCGAACTCCCCGAAGACGCTGCGGGCCAGGCTCGAGAGCCACCGCGCAAAGCCGGGCTGCAGTCAGTGCCACGGCGTGATCGATCCGATCGGCCTCGCGCTGGAGAACTTCGACGCCATTGGACGCTGGCGCGACAGCGACGAAGAAGCGCACGCGCCGATCGACGCGAAGACAGTGCTGCCGAACGGGAACGCCGGTCGACGGCCCGGCCGAACTGCGTCAGGCACTCTTCGGCGGCCGCGACCTCTTCGTGCGCGCGCTCACCGAGAAGCTCATGATGTACGCGCTGGGGCGGGAACTCGAGTACTACGACATGCCACAGGTAAGGGCCGTGGTGCGCGCGCGCCGCGGCGCAGGATTACCGGCTGTCGGCGATCGTCTCCGGCATCGTGTCGAGCGATGCCTTCCGCATGCAGGCAGTCGGCCCCGAAGAGGCGACGGCGCCGAAGGTCGTCCCCGCCGAAGCCGCGGTCGCAAAGAAGGACTGACTATGTTCCTGACGAAAAAACATCTCTCACGCCGGACAGTGCTGAAGGGCGCCGGTGTCACGCTGGCGCTGCCGCTGCTCGATGCGATGGTCCCGGCGGCAACCGCGCTGGCGCAGACCGCCGCGTCACCGAAGCTGCGCATGGGATTCTTCTACCTCCCGCACGGCGCGATCATGGGCAACACGTCGCACGGCCCGCAGATGGACCGCTGGACGCCGAGCGGCGCCGGCGCCGATTTCAAGCTCAGTCCGATCGTGAAATCGCTCGAGCCGTACAAGCGATACGTCACGTCGTTCGGGAACCTGCAGAACCAGGCGATGGTCGGCGGCGTCCACAGCCTGGCGCCGGCCACCTGGCTGAGCGGCACCAAGCCCGGATCGCAGGCTCCGCCGGGGCGAGCATGTCCACGACGCTCGATCAGGTGGTGGCGCAGCACATCGGTCAGAACACGACGCTGCCGTCGCTCGAACTCGCCGCCGAAACCACGCAGCAGTCGGCCGCGTGCAGCGGCTCGGCGTGCTTCTACAACACGACGCTCTCGTTTCGCGACGAGCACTCGCCGCTGCCGATGGAGTACAACCCGCGCAAGGTGTTTGCGCAGCTGTTCGGCGAGGGCGACACTCCTGAGGAGCGCGCCGCGATCTCGAACCAGACGAAGAGCCTGCTCGATCGCATCACCGGCCGCACCGCGCGCGCTGCGGCAGGACCTGGGCGCCAGCGATCGCGCGGTGCTCGACAACTACCTGGAAACGGTGCGCGAGATCGAACGGCGCGTGACAGCTGGCCTCGAGCCGCGACCTGTCGGCGATCAAAGTGCCGCGAGGCGCCGATCGGCGAGCTGAACGCGTTCGACGAGCAGGTCGATCTGCTCTTCGATCTGATCGCGCTGGCCTATCAGGCCGACCTCACGCGTGTCGCGTCCTACATCATGGTCGCCGAAGGGACGAACCGCACCTACAACCACATCGGCGTGTCGGACTCCTTCCATCCGGTCTCGCACCACGCCAACGACCTGGACCGGCTCGAGAAGCTCGTCGAAGATCCAGACCTGGCATCTGGAGCGCTTCGCCGCGTTCGTGAAGAAACTGGCCGAGGTCAAGGAGGGCGACGGCACGTTGCTGGATCACTCGATGTTCCTGTACGGCTCGAACATGTCCAACAGCGACCGGCACAACGGCCACCCGCTGCCGACGATCCTCGTGGGAGGCGGCAATGGCACGACACCGGGGCGGCCAGCACATCGAGCCGGGCCAGCCGACGCCGCTCGCCAATGTGCACCTGACGATTCTCGACAAGGTCGGCATCGACACGGAAGTCGTTCGGCGACAGCACCGGGCATCGATCGCGGAATCTGACGCAGATCGCTGATGCTGTACCGTCGTCAGACTCGCTGATCGGAGCCGCGGGCTCGCTGGTTGGTGGCTTGACCGCTCGCCGCGCCGGCCTTGGTGCGCAGCAGGCGGGCCGCGTCTGCGCTGACCGATCGACTGTCGGTGCTCACGAGCGGGCGGCACGAATGTCGCTGGCCCTTTCGACTGCCGACGGCCTCGTGCTTGTAGACAGCGGCGCACCCGAACTCAGCGATGCGTTCATGTCGCGATCCTGAAGCCGTTGTCGGGCGGTCGCGTGACGACCGTGTTCAACACGCACTGGCACTCTGGACAACACCGGCGCAAACGAGGTGCTCCGGCAATCGGGCGCGACGATCGTCGCGCACGAGAACACCCGGCTCTGGATGGCCGACGCCGACGTGGATGCCTGCCGAGGATCGCTACCGGCCGCCTCGTCCCGCGCGGCGCACTCCGACAAAGACTTTCTACGTCAACGGCTCGATGAATGCTGGAGGCGAGCGCATCGACTACGGCTATCTGATCGAGGCGCACACGAGCGGCGACATCTACGTCTTCTTCCGCGACTCGAACGTGCTCGCCGTCGGCGACGTCGCGTCACCGGCGCGGGATCCGGAGCTCGACTATTTCACCGGTGCGTGGATTGGCGGCCGCGCTCGACGCGATGGATCGACTGCTAGCCCTGTGCGACGAACAGCACGCGAATCGTGCCAGGCTTCGGCCCGGTGATGACGTCGCGCCGAGCTGCAGGCCGAGCGCGACATGATGAAGATCGTCTACGACCGCACGGTCGACCGCGTGCGCGAGGGCGACGACGTCGAGGACATGCTCAACGCCGGCGTGCTGAAGGGACTCCGGACACTCGATGGATCCACAGACGTTCCTTCATGACGTCCACAAAGGGTTGTGGGCGCACCACAACAAGTTGTCACCCAATGTCGTGTAAACGATTCGCTGCCGCACTCTGTGCTGTTGCTCGCCGTCCACTGCGACCGCGCAGCAGCCCGCGCTCGCCGATCGGATTCAGGCCGGCGATCGCGCCGCGGCGCTGGCCATGATCGCCAAGGGCGCCGAGTCAACCAGACGCAGCCCGATGGAACGACGCCGCTGCACTGGGCGGTCTATCGCGTCGATCGTGAGTTGGTCGACCGCGCTGCTCAAGAAAGGCGCACGCGCACAGGTCGTCAACCGCTACGGCGCGAGTCCGCTCGCCGAGGCGGTCAGGGTGGCCAACCTCGAGATGACGGGAATGCTGCTCGAGGCCGGCGCCGACGCGAACGTCGCCAACGAGGACGGGCAGACGGCCCTGATGCTCGCGGCGCGCACCGGCAACGTCGCCGTGGCAAGACTGCTCGTCCAGCACGGCGCGGACGTCAACAAGCGAGAGAGCTACCGCGACCAGTCCGCGGTGATGTGGGCGGCGGCGCAGGGCCATGCCGACATGGTGGCGTTCCTCGTGTCCAGAAGGCCGACCTCACCATCCGAGCGCAGGCCAACGAGTGGATGACGCAGATCACCAACGAGCCGCGCGTGCAGTATCGGCCGACCGGCGGCCTGACGCCGCTGCTCTATGCCGCCCGCGCCGGATGCCTGGGATGCGTGAAGTCGATGGTCCAGGCCGGCGCCGACGTCGACCGGCCCAATCCCGACGGCATGACGCCGATGATGATGGCGCTCGACAACGGCGCACCCCGTGGTCGCCCACTACCTGCTCGATCACGGCGCCAACCCGCATACGTGGGACTGGTGGGGCCGAACGCCGCTCTACGTCGCGGTGACGATGCGCGGAGGACCTGATAGTCGACCGGGCCCACGGCCGCCAGAGTCGCTGGCGTTCATACACGGCGCTGCTCGACGCCGGCGTGAATCCCAACCCGCAGCTCGCGTTCAAGGAGCCGAGCCGTGGCGGACGCGACAACCGCTTCCGCGACGATCTGCTGACTACCGGCGCCACGCCGCTGCTGCGCGCCGCGCAGACCTTCGACAACGACGTTGTACGCGCGTTGCTCGAGCACGGCGCGCTCGTCGATCTGCCGAACGCATCCGGCGTGACGCCGTTCATGGCCGCCGCCGGCATCGGCACGCGAACGGGCTCGGGCGTGACTTGGTCCCGGCGCCCGCGACGACGTCGATCGCGCTGCTCGCTGGAGACGATGGAGATCCTGCGGAGGGCCGGCGCGGACGTGAACGCGCGCATCACCGACATCACGAGCCTGACGGCGCGCATCGCGCGCGACAATACGATGACCGGCCGTCAGGGTCAGACCGCGCTCTTCTACGCTGCCGAGACCGGACGCGCACCGGTCGTGAAGTATCTGCTCGATCACGGCGCCAAGGCCGATGCACTGGATGACATGGGCCGCACGGCAATCGACGTCGCCAAAGTCCGGCGCGGTGGGACCGAGGATGGCTCGCAGGAGATCGTCGCGCTCCTCGAGAACGTCCGCTGAGACAATCGCCAGCTTACTGACGGAAGCGGCCGACGTACGCGGCCTTGCCGACGATCATGTCCTTCATCGCGTCGAGGAGCTGCGCGCGTGTGCGTCAGCTGCGATCCAGTCCAGCACCTGCTGCTCGGTGACTTCTTAAACCTCGAAGCCCTCGAGGAACCTCCGGGACCATGTCGGCAACTGCGTCGCGCCCGGGCGCTGATGGCCGCGGGCATCCGCAGTTCCAACGGCCGCGCCTTCAGGAAGGCTTCCCTCGGGGATCCCGCCGGTTTTGACGGTGATGTTCCGGCAGCCAGTGGCGGACGCCAGCCTGGAGTTCGCTGGCTCTCGGAAGTTGACGCGAGTGAGCGCGTACTCATGCGCCACATTGACGTCGACGTCCGAGTGAAGCGGCGCCTGCGCGCCGCTGCCGGTCGTGTTCTGCGTGCTGTGGCACCCGGAACAGTTGGCGCGAAGCACCGGATAAATGGTGTTCTTGAACGCTTCCAGCGACCGCTTCTTGTCGAAGCCCATCGCGTCTGTATAGACGACAGACTCGACGTTCGTGCCGCCACGCCCGTCAGGGAGCACGGCGAACCCGACATCCGCGGCCTGCAACGGCTGAGTGAGCGCCGCAGGAATTCTGGTGGCCCCCGGTTGGTGCGCCGGTATCAGGGCAGCAACCGCGAGCACCCCTGCGATACGCCGCCTCGGACTGTCGCAAACTATTGTGTCGGCCTCGATTCGGAGAGGTGTACACTTCCCCAACGTCTCGTAAGGGCAATCGACCTCTGCTCTTCCGAGCCACGAGGCATATCAACGGACGGTGATGATGTCCGACTTCGAGCCCAACCCAGCGAAGGCCGATTCAGTGGCCGCCGATGACATGCGGGAGACAGAGTTCGGCCCCCCTGCGGGAACCGAGGAATCCTCGGAGAGAGCGGACTCGATTTCGATGTTTCCTTCCGAGGGTCCGGAGAGCGAGGGCCTTGATCTCTCTTCGCCAGACCCGGCAGACACTGCCAGCCGAGCACATGCAAGCAGGAGCAGTCTGTCGCAGGCACACACAATCCGCGATTTCGCCGTTGGTCCTCAGTGCCGGTCGCCAGTGCAGACGATCGTGCGAAGCACGAGGCGACAAGGAAGTCAGGGACGTACGTCGAAACCGTGGCAACGCTCCAGGCCGCCTGCACCGGCATCGAGAAGCGGCTGGTACAGGTCGAGGAAACACTGACCCACACGGAAGGAGTCGTTACCGACCGCACTCTCCATGAGATGTCGACTCGCATCGCCGCGCGGCTCACCGAAACAGAGGATGCGGTCCGGCACATCGAGACCGTGGTGACGAGCGGACCGCCCGACGAGCTGCTCGCGCTCCAGACGCTCAGCGCCAATATCGACAAGCGTCTGGCGCACGTCGAGGAAGCGCTTGGGCGCACCGAGGGGTTGGTCACCGACCGCACGCTCCACGTGATGTCGGCCCACATCGCGGCTCGGCTCACCGAGACAGAAGGTGCGGTTCGGCGGATCGAAGGTCTGGTTGCCAGCGGAGCGGTCGCAGAGCTCGCGGCCCGGGTCGACGCTGCGTTTGCGCACACCGACGATGCCCTTCGGCGAATCGAGGCGGCGCTGGAAAGCAGAGCCGAAGTCCCTTCGAACAATCGCGGCGCTGTCGTTCGAGAGGAACCGTCGCAAGTTGTCAGCACCTCGGTCGAGCGGCAGACGCGGCCGGCTGGAGTCGCCGCGTTAGCGCCGCCGCGGCCCTCACGGGCGCCGTGGCTTTTGAACCCCTCATTAGTAATTCGCAAGCTGCCTGGAGCGGTGAGGATTGCCAGACTTGCCGCAGTGACAGTCGTACTGGTCGGCGTGCTGATCTTTGTCGCTCCAACGCGAGTTCCCATCAACGTCGCGGCACCAACCCCACCCCCACGCGAAGAACAACAGCCCGCCGCGCCGGTCGTCGAACCGGAGCCGCTCCGCAGGCTCCACAGGGAAACCCCACCCGACCAACAAGTCCGTCGACGCAGCCGACGACACGTGGAGCTTCCGCACCGGCACCGAGGCGCCCCGCCGCTGCCCGGACCACGGAGAACGCGACTGCTCCTCCCGCCGAGCCTGTCCAATTTGTCGGGGATCTTCTCGATTACCTCGACACCACAAGGCGCAAGGGTGATAGTCAACGGGCGCGCGGTGGGCGTCAACCGCTGACCCTTCGCGAGCAACGAGCCGGGTCGGTGGCGGTACACATCGCCAGCGAAGGATTCGAACGGTGGTCCGCCTCTGTTCAGATACCTGCCGGACAGGTCACGAGCGTCGCAGCGACGCTGCGGGCCAGTCGCCCGCAGTGACATCGGCGCGAAGTAGTCGTGCCCGATCTGTCACTTCTTCGGCTTGAACGCCTCTTTGACCTGCTTCTCGATGCTCTTGTAGTTCTTCGATAGGAGCTTCTCTTCGTCCGCGGTCAGGATCCGAAAGGGCACACGCACGAGGCTCTTCTGGAACTTCACGTTGAGCCAATGCTGGCCGAAGGCGATACCGCCAGGAATCTGAAATAGAGACGACCGAGACAGGCGCGGTCGTTGCTGACATCCACCACGTCGTACGGCAGCGCCCGAGATCCGAGCTCGGGAAAGAACAGGATGGCGCACGGCCGGCTCGCGCGCGTCGGAAAGTAGTTGATGGAATCGCGCTGGACCTTCGCCCGTTGCTGGATTGCCTGGGGGTTCCCTCCCGCTGCTCGCTGACCGTCGCCAGGGGAATCGTTTTGCCATCAGGCGTCTCGAGCGAGAGCGCGTCGCGCGTCAACCTGTAGTCCGGCATCTTGTCGAGCACCGTCATGCCGACCTCGAGGAGCATCCATTCCTCGCCGACCGAACGGTTAGAGGCCTGGTATCCGAGGATCACATAGCCCTCGTTGTTGTACCAGGCCCGGACGAACTTGCCCTCCATCGTCATGATCTGCGGCACCCCGGGCTGGGGTATCTGCACGATCGGCTTCTCCTGGGTCTGGGCATCGCCCTTCGTCTGAAGGGGGCACAAGGCCATCAGCCCGACACAGGCCGCGAGCGCACATTTGCTGTTCATGCTCACTCCTTCCAAGTGATACGGGAGGCAATCGACACTCCCGCGGTACTCTGCCTCAGCAAAGGGTTGGCCACTGAACCGTCGCCTGCAACTGTGGAGTTTACGCCTTCTCCGCCTCCCAACTCAGAAATGGCGCCGACGATTAGGCAAAAGGTGGTGAGCGTACCTCACCGCCCGCGGTGGGCGGCAGCGAGGGTCGCGCCGACGGCCATCCTCTCATCATGCCCGGATCCTGTTGAGCCGATAACTCCTGTTACAATAAGTAGTTCCTCTGCTCGCGCAATTTCCAGGTAGAGGCTTCCTCTCATGATTTCTGTCAGCGGTGTGTCCATGCGGTTCGGCTCGAAGGTGCTCTTCGAGGACGTGACCACCACGTTCTCCTCAGGCCGGCGTTACGGCCTGACCGGGCCCGAACGGCGCCGGCAAGTCCACGTTCATGAAGCTGCTGACGGGCGACCAGCCGCCGCAGCGCGGATCGGTCGCGCGTCCGCGCAAGCTTGGCGTCCTGCGCCAGGACCACTACGCGTTCGACCAGTTCCGCGTCATCGACACGGTGATCATGGGCAACCAGCGGCTGTGGAACGCGCTCGAGGAGCGCGACGCGCTCTACGCGCAGCACCGACATGTCCAACGAGGACGGCATGCGCCTCGGCGAGCTCGAGGGCATCGTCGGCGAAGAAGACGGCTACACGGCCGAGAGCGACGCGGCGATCCTGCTGCAGGGGCTCGACATTCCGGACGCGCTGCACGAGAAGACGATGGCGGAGCTGCAGGGCGGACAGAAGGTGCGCGTGCTGCTGGCGCAGGCGCTCTTCGGCCACCCGGCCGCGCTGCTGCTCGACGAGCCGACGAACCACCTCGACCTGGACTCGATCCACTGGCTGGAGGATTCCTCAATCGCTACGACGGCACGCTGATCGTCATCTCGCACGACCGCCACTTCCTGAACAACGTCTGCACCCACATCGCCGACATCGACTACGAGACGATCATCACGTATACGGGCGGCTACGACGACATGGTCGTGGCGAAGACGCAGGTCGCGGTCGACCATCGAAGCGCAGAACGAGCAGCGCGAGAAGAAGATCGCGCAGCTCAACGACTTCATCGCCCGCTTCTCCGCCGGCACGCGGTCCAGCCAGGTGCAGTCGCGCCGCAAGGAAGTGGAGCGGCTGCAGACGACGGAGCTGGCGCGATCCAACATTCAGCGCCCGTACATCAAGTTCGCGACGAAGCGGCCGTCCGGCAAGGTCGCCGCTGGAGTTCGAGGGGCTCTCCAAGGCCCACGGCACGCGGCAGGTGATCTCGGAGTTTCAATGCCATCGTCAACCGCGGCGATCGGATCGTGCTCGTCGGACGCAACGGCGTCGGCAAGACGACGCTGCTGAAGGCGCTGCTGGCGGATGCGCCAGGCATGCCGCGCTCGCCGGCGACGTGGACGCGGGCACGCTGAAGTGGGGGCACGAGGTGTCGATCGGCTACTTCCCGCAGGATGCGACGGGCGCGATCGAGAAGGGCACTCACCGCGGTGGAGTGGCTGCACCGGTTCGACCCGGACGCGTCGCGCCAGGAGATCCACGGCCTCCTCGGCCAGATGCTCTTCAGCGGCGAAGAAGGCCTCAAGCCGACCGAGGCGCTCTCGGGCGGCGAGACGGCGCGGCTGCTGTTCTGCCGCATCATGCTCGAGAAGCCCAACGTGCTCGCTGCTCGACGAGCCGACGAACCACCTCGATCTGGAATCGATCAACGCGCTGAACGTGGCGCTCCAGAAGTACGAGGGCACGGTGCTGCTCGTGACGCACGACCAGGATCTGCTGGAGGAAGTCGGCACGCGCGTGTGGCACTTCGAGGACGGCCGCATCGTCGACTTCAAGGGGACCTACGAGGAACTCGCGTCACAGCTCTCGACCGCGTAGTAGCCGCTCGTTTGTCGAGTGGCCTGCGCCCCCGGCGTCGGGCTCCGCTTCAGCGCCTTCCTATCTCACGCTCGGATCCAGTTCGCGATCTCCGAGGATAGGGTTGCAATCTGCAACCTCCATAGAATGAAGGCGAGTGCACACGATCGAGACCGTCGGTCTCAGCAAGTATTACGGACATCGGTCGAGGCTGATCGGGTCCCTCCTGGCCCGGCTCGCTGCGTCGACGTCGCCACCAATCCGGGCGCTCGAATCGCTCGACATCGCTGTTCGAGAGGGCGAAGTATTCGGGTTCCTGGGGCCTAACGGCTCCGGAAAAAGCACGACGATTCGCCTGCTGCTCGGGTTTCTTCATCCGACCGCCGGACGGGCGCGCGTGCTCGGACTCGACACGGTACGCGACAGTGTGACGATACGCCGCCGGCTGGGGTACCTGCCAAGTGGAATCGCGCTCTACGACACGCTCACGGGAGAAGAGCTGCTCGATTACCTGGGCGAACTGAGCGGCCGCCCGGCCTCGCGCCGCGTGGAACTGTGCGAGCGGCTTGAGCTCTCGGCGCACACCTTGAAGCGACTCGTCCGAGATTACTCACGCGGCATGCGCCAGAAGGTTGGTATCGTCCAGGCGCTCCAGCACGATCCCGAGCTTGCCATTCTTGACGAGCCGACGGAGGGGCTCGACCCGCTCATGCAGCGGGCGTTCTACGAAATCCTCGATACCCTCAAGGCCGAAGGTCGGACGATCTTCTTTTCGTCACACGTCCTCTCCGAGGTGGAACGCGTTTGCGATCGCGTGGCGATCGTCCGCGAGGGACGACTCGTGGCGCTGGAGGAGACGGCCGGGCTCCTGGCTCGGCGGAAGCGCAACATCATGATGCGATTCACCGGACGGCCCCCGCGGCTCGAGACGGTGTCCGGGATTACGAATGTCGAGCACGGCGATGGCTACTTGACGTGTTGTGTCGAGGGGAGCGTGCGTCCGTTCCTGGCTGCCATCGCTGACGCGGCGGTCGTGGATCTCACGATCGAGCCCGCGCGTCTCGAGGAAGCGTTCCTCGAGTTCTACGATGAGGCCGAGACTTCATGAACGGTGCGCTCTTGCGGCATACCTGGCGTTTGCAACGGACCAAGCTCGCGATCGTCTCGTTCGCGCTGACCGTCTGGGGCTTTCTGCTCCCCGTCATCTATGCGCGGTTCGGCTCTCAGTTCACGGCTCTCCTGGAGAGCGGGTTGCTGCCGGAGCAGTTCGCCCGCTTCGGCGGCGGAGATGTGTTCAGCCTCTCTGGTTCGATCGCCCTCAGCTTCATCCATCCGATCGCAATCATTCTGACGTCGGTGTTCGCGGTGGGTTTTTCGGCCTCGGCAGTCGCCGGCGAGCGGCAGCGGGGCACGCTCGAAGTCGCCCTGGCGCGGCCGATTTCCCGGCGAGTGCTCTATCTGAGTCTGCTCGCGGCCTCGTTCGGATTCATCGCCGTCTCCATGGCCGCACTGCTCGCCGGCAGCGTCAGCGGGGCGACCTTTGCGGGCGTTGTCAAGGAACTGTCGTTCGCGAACCTGCCGCTCCTTTGGCTCAACAGCGTCCTTCTGTTCGGAGCCTTCGCTGCAATCGCGCTCGCAGCATCGGTCTCGTTCGACCGGCTCACGCCGGCGCTCGGCGTAACGCTGGGTATCGTGATCGCCATGTACGTGCTGGAGGTGCTCGGTTCGCTCTGGCCCGCGGCGGAAGTGCTGCAGCCGTACTCGCTGTTCCACTACCTCAAAGCGAAAGCCATCCTGACCGGCTTCGTTGCGCCCTTTGACATGGTCGCCCTCTCGTTGGTCATTCTGATAGCGATGGTGTGGGCACTGGTGGTCTTTCCGCGACGTGACCTCGCGGCGCCCAGCTGATGTAGGGGCGCGACGCGTGTCATGCTACGCGTCGATGAAACGCGTCCTCGTTACCGGCGCGACCGGCCAGATCGGCAGCGAGGTAGTCTCGCAACTGCGCGGTATCGGTTGCCGGATTCGCGCCATGACCCGTAATCCGCGGTCCGCAAACCTTCCGCCGGACGTCGAAATTGTGCCCGGCGATCTCTCCGCGCCTGACACACTCGACGCGTGCCTGAGACGGCATCGATAGCGTGTTCCTCCTGTGGATCGCGCCGCTCGCGACGGCCGCGCCGGCGCTCGAGCGAATCGCCGCACACGCACGGCAGGTCGTGCTGCTCACGTCGCCGCACAAGACGCCTCACCCGTTCTTCCAGCAGCCGAACGCGCTGCGGGCCATTCACGCCGGCGTCGAGCAGCTGATCGAAGCGTCTGGGCTGCGATGGACGTTCTTGCGGCCTGGACCGTTTGCGATCAATTGCCGCAATTGGTGGGCTCCGCAGCTCCGGAACGGCGACGTTGTGCGTTGGTTTTGCGCCGACGCCGCCACCGCGCCTGTGCACGAGGGTGACATCGCGGCGGTGGCGGTTCGTGCATTGTGCGACGAGGGTCACAACGAATGCGAGCACGTGCTTACAGGACCAGCGTCGCTCACCCAGCGTGAGCAGGTGCAGATCATCGGCGACGCGGTCGGCAGGTCGCTGCGCTTTGAGGAGCTCTCGCGTGAATCCGCACGGGAACAGATGCTCGCGATGACGTTTCCGCCGCCCGTCGCCGACATGCTGTTGAATGCGTACGCGGCCGCAGTCGGTCAGCCGGCGCTGGTGACGTCCACCGTGTTGGAGGTCACTGGCGCAATGGCGCGTTCGTTCCACGACTGGGCGGTGGACCACGCCGGCGATTTCGCGACACTGTCGTAATCCATGACGCGAGACGGCAGCCATCGTGTGATGGAAGACGCTGCGCAGTATGATGTGCCGGCCGCGAGCGTGACGTCCGCTCTCGGCCTTCCGAGGAGTTCACTTATGCGTACGCTGAAACCGCTGGTGCTGGCCGTCGGAACTGTGCTCACGCTCGGCGCGTGTGCGCCAGCCGCTCCGCCTGCAGTCGATACGGCCGCCGACGAAGCCGCACTCAAGGCGGCCACCCGAACGTGGCTCGAGGCGTACAACGCCGGCGACGTCGAAAAGATCGTCGCGCTGTATGCGGAAGACGCGGTGCTGATGCCTCCGCATGCGCCTGTGGCAAACGGGCACGCCGCGATACGTGCGTTCCTGACAGCCGACACGGCCGGAGCGAAAGCTGCGGGCATCAAGCTCGTTCCGGGCACATCCACAGCTGGCGTCGCTGGCGACACAGGTTGGGAATCAGGAACCTACACCGCCACAGACGCAGCTGGCACCACCGTAGACAGCGGCAGCTATTTGTCGGTGTCGCACAAGTCGAATGGCAAGTGGCTCTACCACCGCGACACCTACAACTCGGACCGGCAGCTGCCGGCGGCAGCTCCTGCTGAAAAGAAGTAACGCGAGCGAAGCGCGACTTTCAAATCACCTATCGGTCGCCGCCTTAGCCTGGCCCAGACGGAGCGACGTTCGTCCGGTCCCGTCGGCTTGGACGCTCTCTCGCACCAGGCCGATGTGCATCTTCAAGTTGTAGAGCAGGGGCGCAAACCTGAGCGGCACCCGCATCCGATCCGCGCGGTACTCCAGTAAGCGGAGCCGCTCATCGAGCGCGTGCGGCGGGCCGCCGCTTCCCGCGTCGAACTCCATCTCGAGCACCTTCAGCTCGCCGTAAAGCCGGTAGATACGGTACTGCATGCCCCAGCCGTAGGCCGCTGGCAGCAACCGGAACAGCGGATAGAGGAGACCGACGACCGGGATCAGCACGAGCAACATGCGAGACGCCAACGCTGCCAGCCAGAATGGCAGGTAGCGCTGCAGGAACGGCCGGCCGCCGTGGTAATAGTCGCGCGCGGGCTCGCTCAGCGGCAGATCGACGGGTTCAGCCGCCGGAAACTCACCGGCGCTGTTGAACACGCCGGGACCGCCGTGAACCTTAGACGCAGTCTCGATCAGCAGGTACTGGAGCGCGGGATGCAGGTCGTTGCGCACGACGAGGCTGGCCTTGCCTGCGAGTAACCTGACATCCTCGGGCGGGCGATCGCTGGCGAGGTCGGCGACTCCCCGTGGGAGCACGAGCTTACTGAGATACGGACGCAACGCCACGTGGGCGTCGGCTCGAGGCCAGTCGCGAAGCTGCACGGAGTGGTCGAGCAGGAGTCTGCGGACGATCGGCGCATCCCACGCCGCGACGATGCTGATCAGATCGAGATCGCCCTTCAGAAGCCGCTCACCGGCGTCGACTGGACCGAGTTCGAGCACCTCGGTCCGGTCGAGGTCGACGCCCACGGCCGCTGCCAGCTCGTGTGCGATCTTGTTAGTCCCACTGCCGGCCGGGCCGAACGAGACCCGCATGCCCGCCCTCGTCCTGCCCCCCGGCAGATTCTGCGGCGACACACGGGAGAAAACCCAGAACGGCTCGTAGAACAGCGTGCCCAACGACACCAGTTCCGGCGCCTCGGCCGCGCTCGTGGTGCCGCCCTGGACGAACGCCACGCTGACGCCGTCCTGCGAGTTACGCAGCCGCTCGATGTTCTCCACCGACCCGTTGGTGGCCCGCAACTCGAGTCGGAGGTTCTGCCGGCTCAGGATCTCCTTGTACTGTCTGTCCCAACGCCGCGTAGGCGCCACCCTCGGGACCAGTCGCCATCACCACGGTGCGCGGCGGCATCGGCGGGACGAACAGAAAGGTCAACGCCGCGACGAGCAGCGCGACGCCGGCGGCGGTCCACAACCACCGCGTCAGGCGCAGATACGGCGACCTTCTTTGCGTTCGCACCTCGGGCTGATTCTACGCGAGAGGCACCGCCGCGACGGATTGATGTTCAAGAGGTCGACGTACGCGCAGCATTAAACGACGCTAGCGTGAGCGCTCTCGCGTCTGAGGCCGCATGACGGGCCAAAGCCGTGTAGCGTTGATCGCGACGCGCCGAGCCGCGGAACCGAATGCTGAGGCAACCGGTGTGTATCGAAGCCTCGAGACATTGACGGCGAGTCGACGTCGTTGAGGCGTTTCTCCAGGCGTTGCAGTGCGCGCTTGACAGCCATGTGCACTGCCGCCTCGCTGCGCATGCCCAGCTGGTCGGCGACATCCAGGCAGGATAGCCCCCGCACCAGGCGCAGCACGATGAGCTGGCGATCACGATCCGCCAGGCACGCGATCGCCTTCGCGTAGCGTCTCACATTCTCTCGCGTGATGAGCCGTTGGAGCGGTGACACGCTCGGATCGACGTTCCAATTACCAACCAGCACGGGAGCCGGCTGACGCCGTGTCCTTCTGATCTCGTCCACGATACGATGGCGGATTGATGTCAGCAAGTAAGACAGGAACGCATGCTCGTGGCGAAACTCCAAGCGATGGAGCTGCCTGATCCCGCTTAACACGACCTCCTGCACCAGATCGTCCGCGGTGATCGTCCCGCGAAGATACGCGGGCAGATGCGTTTGAGCGAACCGCTTCAATTGCGGCAGATAGCGGCCAATCAAGATATTCCATTCAGCCCGATTCGTAGCCGATGTCTCGGCAGTCGTTGGTTCCACGTCGCCCCCACTTCCTCTATATCCATTTGGCGTGTTTAGACGACGTTCCTCGACTCGATTGCCGTGAGGAAACCGTTAGAGAAAGCTGATTTGGAGGTGAGGCTGCTTTTTGCTTCGCGGTGAGCGAGTTGCAGTCAGTTCTGAGGAAAAGGTGTGTTCCTTAACGGTCCGTTATGTGAACGCGACAACGACGAGCGAGACGTCGTCGTCCAGCGGACCGGGGGCGGCCACCTCCCGTACGGCGTTGTACACCCGTTCGGCCTCTGTGACCTTCGCGACACCAGGCGCATCCGCAGCCCCTCGTTCCAGGAGCAACGGCAGAAGGTCAGACAACGCCCACCGTTGCTGTTCCTTGGTGACGATCTGGTACAGGCCGTCACTGAACAGGTACAAGGAGCTCCCCGCGGGCACGGGTGTGTGCTCGACCTCATAGGTCAAGGTGGGAAAGGCCCCGATCATCAACGCCGGCGATCCGATGGGTCGAGACGTCTGCCGATCTGCCGGCACGAGATACGCGGGATGATGGCCGGCGGATCCGTAGGTCAGCACGCGCTCGTCAGTGCGATACACGCCGTACCACATCGTGAACAGCAGCCCGTTATGGCTGTCCATCTGGAACATGTC
Source organism: uncultured Acidobacteriota bacterium (assembly GCA_963757735.1). Lineage (GTDB taxonomy): Bacteria > Acidobacteriota > Vicinamibacteria > Vicinamibacterales > UBA2999 > Gp6-AA40. The sequence continues at coordinate 49,693 of CAVWST010000009.1, read as the reverse complement.
ATTGAGGTTCGCCAGCACCTCGGACGGATTTCTGAAATCGACATTGGGCAGCGCCCGTTGGCGGAGGACGTTCAGCACTGTCACCGAGTGCATTGCGGAACCGACGCCGTGTCCCGAGACATCGAGCAGGTAGAAAACAAACGTTGTCGGGTCGAGCCAGTAATATCCGAACGCATCGCCCCCGAGTTGGGACGAGGGGACGAAGCTCCACTCAGCGAGCACCGGCCCGGTGTGAATCGGCTCTGGCAGTAGCGACTGCACATACTTCCTCGCCTTGAGGAGGTCGCGGTCCAGTTCCCGACTGCGCTCCACATCGCGGCGACTGCGGCGCTCGTATCGCAGGGCGTGTCCGCCCACCCGGAGGATGTTGCCTTCCTTGAGCGTCAGCCGGGACTCCACACGCGTGGCGTCGACAAACGTCCCGTTCGTTGATTGAAGGTCTTCGACAACCGCCTTGCCGTTGACGACGCGGACCATCGCGTGGACGCGGGAGACTTGTGTGTCTGGAAACACCATCGTGGCTTGCTTGGCGTCCCGACCTATCGTCAGCGCGGCGCTATCCAGCTCGATCCGCTTGCCTGGCTCAGCTCCTTGCACAACGACCAAGTAATGGCCAATCGCGTCCGCGGCCCCAGCCACTGGGAAAAGAGGGCCGGAGGAAAAGATTGTTCCTTCGAATTCGTCGTCTGTTGGAGGCACGTCGCTCTCGGTCCAGGAGTAAGCTCATCAATCCTACTCTACCTGCGTCATGGCCGGTGTATCTCGAAGTTCGATTAGGGGAGCGCCACGACTATTTCCCGAATGCTGCCTTCGCCCCGGCTGCCGCCTCGGCGTCGTCAATAACCGGATGGACTTCGCACTCCAGAACGTCAGCCCACTCGGCCACGTGCTGAGCGACGAGTGTCAGGTCGCTTGTCTCGATGAGATGCCAGCCGAGTATTGAACCCGGCGTGTGCCAACGACCCAAGGTCTTCGCGCCGGCCGGGACTGCACCGCCCCCACTGAGAAACGCCTCAAGCGCAGTCTTGTATTTCCCGGGCACAGTCTTCCACACGACCATAACTTTCATCGGTCCTCCTCAAGCTGCAAGAGGGCTGATTATACGGGCAGGACCGTAGAGCGAAGCGGTGCCGCTGTTATCCAGCCAACGGTCAGTCAAGTCATTGGCCGGCCGACCCGATAACACCGGCATGTGGGCTCTTACTGCCACTGCCAAAGAGAGACGACCGAGCTCCAAGACATTCGGCTTGGGCCTCATCCTGACTGTCGGGGGAGTCTTTCTCGTGGTCGGCATCCTCGACCTGCGCGAAACCCAACGTGCCCTGGCTGAGGGCGAACTGGCCAGGGGCAAAGTCACTGGGAGGCACATGAGCGGGGGCAAGTCGAGACACTACTCCCTGGATGTCGAGTTTCAGACTCGTGCCGGCGTGCGTGTCAGGTTGACCGAATCGGTGGGCCGAAGCCGACACGAACGGACCAAGCCTGGGGATACTGTGCCGCTCCACTACCTGCCGAGCGATCCCTCTGTCATGAAGATTGGTGCGAAGCCCCAGATCGACCCGCAGGGGTTCATCATGAGCCTCAGCTCCTTCACTCGTCGCAGGCGTGTATTACCTCCTCGGTAAGCGGCGGGAATCCTGACGGGGACGCATGCGACCGCGTACCAAGGTTGATGTTCATGCTGGTCATGGCGCGCTGTGGGCGGGCATCGCCTTGGCGTTGTTCCTAATCCCCATGGCTTCCGTCTCGTGCCGTCAGCGAATTGCCGTGGAAGGCATGCCGTCGGCCCCGCCATGGCCCGGTAGGGTTCCAGCCTTCCCATTCAAACGTAATGGCGCCGTTCACCTCCGTGTATCCTCCACGGTATCCATCCCCGGCGACGGTCGGGAATTGCAGAACGAACCCGCCGTTGTCATACAGGACGAACCGCGAGTGGATGGTGTAATCGGAGACATGGTTCGCCAGGGCGTGGTCGAAGACCAAGGTGCGCGACGGTCCAGATAAGGGGGAAAGGTCGGCCGAGGCGGCACCGTTACGACCGATGGCTGGGTTCCGCTTGGAGAGGTCGCTCCGGAACCGCCGCAGGCCGCGGCCACCATCAGAAGAACAGCGACGACACTGGAGCGCAGACCGATGTGCATGTCAGGCCCTTCGCGCGTGAGAGATTAGCACCCGGAATTTCCGGATTTCAGCCTCACACTCGGCGGCATGTTACACCTGAACACCCCACCCGGAACGCACGTAGACCAACCAGCGTCGCCGCGCAGTTCGCCGCACCGTCACGCGACACAGCCACGGGACGATGGAAAATTGGCGCGCCCGCCGCGACTCGAACGCGGGACCCCCGGCTTAGAAGGGGAGGGGACTATGCGCCAACCGCTGGCTCTGGCAGTGGTTGCGACCGCTGCCACGCGGTTGTGCCACGCGGTTGATGTGCGCCACGCTACTTCTTCGCCTCGGGGTTCCAGTTCGTCAGCGATTCGGCGTCGTTGCGAGAAAACCGACCCCCCCGACGCGCGGCGCCTCTATCACGAGACGTGGAGCGCGGGCGCGCGCCGGCGACCACTGTGGGGTCTGATCACGATCTCGACGTCCTGATCGAGCGCCACGAGGAACCGCAAGAGCCGCTCAACCGAGAACTGCCGAAACTCGCCACGCAACATCTTTGACACGTCCGGCTGACGGACGCCGAACAGTGCGGCCGCTTCCACTTGCGTCAAGTGCCGCGCTTTCATGAGCGTGTCGATCTTGAAGACGAGCTGCGCCTTGACCAGGTGCTCCTCGGCATGGGGCAGACCCAGGTCCTTGAACACGTTCCCGCTGCTGGTCTCGTACCTTCTCCTGCTCATGACTCCTTCTCCCTGACGATCTGCTCGGCTTCACGCAACCGCCGCCTGACCATCTCGATGTCCCGCTGGGGTGTCTCGCGCCCTGTCTTCGACTTCTTCTGAAACGCATGGAGGACGTACAGGGCACCGGCGTGCCGCAACGTGTACACGGCGCGAAACGTATCGCCGCGAAAGTCCTTCACCACCTCCACGACCCCCGCCCCACCAAACCCGGACAGCGGCTTCGTGTCGCGGTGCCTACCGCCGCGTTGCGCGACATACAAGGCGTATCCGACGTGGTCCTGCACTGGCTCGGGGAACGCGCGGAGGTCCTTGCGACTCGTGCCGACCCAGATCACCGGCCTCAGCGGTGGGTCATCGGTCATGTCGTCTCATCTACTATAGTGAAGTCACTATAACGCATCAAGGGGGAACCCCTCTACCCAAGGACACCCTTGGGAGCTTCCTCCCCCTGGGCTCAGTCGTCTACCCTTGCCTTTGTGTTACTGCGGCACCACTCGCTTAGCGCCGCCGTGTGCGGCGGCTACGCGGGCCCCTACGGCTTCGCCTCGGGATTCCAGTTCTGAATGAGCGTGATCGGGGAGGAGGCGTCGTCCAGGACCGTGTTGATCAGGAAGCGGCCGTCGCGCGTGACGTCGTATTGCCGGCCCTGGCCATCTGTCCACGCCGCCGCCGAAAATCCGCGTTGGAAACAGCGCCACCGGCGTGCCCGGCTCCAGCGTCGTGGCTGTGGCCGCGATCGGCGCGGCCATCATCTCGCCATTGGGCCCGATGTAGTACAGCTCCCTGCCGTCGGACCGCCACTTCGGAAAGATGCCGCCCGCCGTCGATACCTGCCACTGCCCGGCCGCGGGATTGGCTCCCGCTGCCCGAAGCCGCAGCCGCCGCAAACGGCCGGATGTAGATCTCGTGGCGCCCCGATTCGTTCGACATGTACGCCACCCAGCGCCCGTCCGGCGAGAACTGGCCAGCGCGTTCCTCGAAGCTGGTCTTCAGGAACACCCACGGCTTGCGATCCCCCTCCAGTCGGCAGCACCCAGAGGTCGGAGCCCGTCTGTGGGTCGATGCTGTTGATAGAGCAGGAACCGGCCGTCCGCCGACCAGTCGTTGGCCAACTTGTCCTGCGGGGATTCCACCAGCAGTTCCTCCGCTCCGGCGCCGCTGGAGGGCTTTTGATAGAGGTCGCGCGGCCCCTTCCGGTTCGAGTCGAACACGATCCGGCTGCCGTCGGGGGACCAGATGGGGACGCGGTCCAGGGCCGCATCGAACGTGAACCGGCTCATGCGTGCGCCGTCCAGAAGCCAGATGTCCGTGTTGCCTTGCACGGTGCGGTACACCGCCACCCGCCGGCCATCGGGCGAAATGCGCGGGGCACGTGAGATCATTTTCATCCGGCGCGCCCATCGCGCCCAGCGCCTTGCCGGACCGGTCGAACCAGGCCAGTTGCCGCCGGTTGGCGCCGCCCGCCCGGTAGGCCACCAGGCCCGTTGCCGCGACCGATACGGCGCTTGCATTGAGTAGCGTCGAAGGCGACCGGATCGGCCACGGTCACCGGATCGCCGGTGAGCGCCTTCTGTTCCAGGTCCAGACGCTGGGCCACGAGCGTTCCGTCCCGCACCCACGCGAGCCAGCCCTCCATCCCCTCCGAACCCGGCAGGTAGACGCCCGCCGTATCGGCCGGTGTCAGCCGCTTCGTGTCGGCCGAGTCGAGCGAGCCCAGATAAATCCCCGCGGTTTCCGGCGTTCCTCGCGCGAAGAACAGGAATTGGCGGCCATCGGGCAGGAAGAACGGAAACCGGTGGCTCGCCTGCCGGTCCAGCGTCGTCACCGCCACGGCCTCGCCTCCCGAGGCCGGCAACGCGGAACAGCGGGCCTGCAAGGATCTGGCGCAAACAGAATGACGCCGTCCGCGTTCCAGGTTCCGCCGCGGCGTGCTGACCGTTGCCAATGTTTGCGGCGCGCCGCCGCCGATGTCGAGCCGCTTCAGCCTGCCATCGGCGAAGAAGCCGACCGAGCGGCTGTCGGGCGACCAGAAGGGATAGGCGGCGCCTTCGGTTCCCGCCAGCGGCTGCGCGGTGGTGGACGCCAGGGACCGCAGCCAGAGGCGCGAGGCCCCATCGCCGGATGCCACGAAGACGATCTGCCGGCCGTCGGGCGAGAGGGCGAACGAAATGGGATCGGTGGTGGCGGGGGTGTCGATCTCGAGGCGCGTCTCGGGCGGCGGCGGTGGCGGCGGGCGCGGAAATGACGCGAATCGCCAAGGCCACAGCGGCTGCCGCCGCGAGCGAGCGTGGCGGCGATCCAGGGCAGCCGTCCGCGCGACACCGATGCGCTGGCGGGCGCAGGCGCCTCCGACGCGGCGGTCTCGAACGCGCCCTCCAACGCGAGGCGCACGGCCCCGATGTCGGGGACGCGCTCTCGAAGCGGCTTTCGTAGGCAGAGGCGCAGCGTCTGGCCGATATGCGTCGGCGTCGCCGCCGGCAGTGCCCTCCACGCGGGCTCCTTGTTGATGACGTTTGCGAGCGTCTCCGCGACATCCTCGCCAGCGAAGGCGCGCGTCCCCGTGAGCATCTCGTAGAGCACGCGCCAAACGCCCAGATGTCGGCGCGCTTGTCGACCGTGCGGCCTCTCGCCTGCTCCGGCGACATGTAGGCGGCCGTGCCGAGAATCACCCCCGCCTGCGTCATCGCGGGTGTCGTGATCGTCGGCGACCTCGAGTGGCCGACCGATGCCCCGACAGCAGGCTCCATCGCTTTCGCCAGCCCGAAGTCCAGCACCTTCACCGTGCCGTCATGCCGCACCTTGATATTGGCGGGCTTCAGATCGCGATGGATGATCCCCTGTTCGTGCGCCGCTTCCAGCGCCTCGGCAATCTGCTTCGCGATGGGCAACGCCTCATCGAATGGGATGGCCCACGGGCGATGCGCTGCGAGAGATCGTCGCCCCCGACGAGTTCCATCACGAGCGCGGTGATGCCCTCGCTCTCCTCGAGGCCGTAGATGGCAGCGATGTTCGGATGGTTCAGCGAGGCGAGGACTTCGGCTTCCCGTTGAAACCTGGCAAGCCGATCACGGTCAGCGGCCAGGAAGGGCGGCAGGACCTTGATGGCCACCTGACGTTTCAGCTTGGTATCGGTGGCCCGATACACCTGCCCCATGCCGCCTTCGCCAAGGAGCGCTGTGATCTCATAGACGCCGAGGCGGGTGCCGGGAGCTAAAGCCAATGGTGTCGTGAACTATACCGGCGAGAGGACATGCGAATCGGATAGGTCCTGCAACACGGGCAAGTGTAGAGCGAAAAGTCTTGCGACCTGAATGAATCGAGAAGATTGGCGCGCCCGCCGCGACTCGAACGCGGGACCCCCGGCTTAGAAGGCCGGTGCTCTATCCAACTGAGCTACGGGCGCGTGCTTTTGTATGTTACTGAGCCCCGCCGACTTAATGCACGCTCTTCGTCGGAGGTTCCGCGGACGCGATTTCTTCGGTGTCAGTTCTGGTGTCTGTTCGATTCTCGGCTTCCATCTCGAACTCTGGCGGGACCAGCTTATCGACGATGTCCTGCAGGAAGTCCGGCGACAGATGCGAGTATCGCACGGTCATCGCGATGCTCTTGTGGCCCAGAGCTTCCTGGATCGCGCGTATCCCTGCCCCTTCCATTGCCGATCTAGACGCGAAGGTGTGTCGCAAGTCGTGCCAGTGGAAGTTGTTGAACGCCGATGGACATGGAGAGGTCTGCGACGGTGTACAAACATGCTAGCCGCATGACTTGCGCTTCGGCGCGGGCTGTCAGCGAGCCCAGAAGTCCAGGCCGTCACGCGGAGAGCTGTCCGTAGACGTGATGCCACAATTCGCGCGCACCTGTGTCCCGCTGTAGCTGTCCCTGTGCTCGCGCGAAATCGACAGGCACGTATGCGCGAAATGTATTGCTCGGTGTCGTGCCCGCGGCCGATCATGATGTTGGCGGGCTTGAGATCGCGATGCAGCACGACACGTTCGTGCGCGGCGGGCGAGACCGGCGCAGATGCGGCGGGTGAATTCGAGCGCTTTGTCGGAAGGGAGACGTCCGATGCGGCGGAGCAGCGACGCGAGGTCTTCACCATCCGCGTATTCCATGGACAGGAAGTTCTGACCTTCAATCACGCCGATGGTCGTACACGCGGCACACGTTGGGGTGCGACACCTGCCGCGCGATGCGTACTTCGTTGCGGAAGCGCGCGAGCGCGGCCTCATCCCTGCGCGCGTCCAGGGCGATGAACTTCAACACCACCAGCTGATGGAGCGTCAGGTCGAGCGCGCGGTACACCTCGCCCATCCCGCCCTTGCCCAACAGGCCGAGAATGCGAAACCGGCCGGACAGTTGTGGTTCCGGCCGGAAACCGGCCCTCTTCTATGGATAGGAACGAAGACGCGGGAATGCCTCCGCCCGAGAGACTCGTGCGGGTCGGTTGGGATTCCTCGGGCACGGGCGCATCATACCGCCGTCACCCCGGACCGCCCCTTCCGCACCCATAAGGGCCGGCCCCCGGCATCGGCCGCCGTCGGCTGCAAACGCTCGTTAGACCGCTCAGCGTGCCACGTGGCGAGCAACGATTGGTCAGAGTGCTAGCACCTGCCGCGCCAGTGGGCCGAGCCGCGCGCGCGTCTCAGGTTGCATGCCGGCCGCGAAGTCGGTGCCCGCGCGGCCGTCCCTCGGAATAAACGCGCCTTGGATTGATCGGCGTGGATCGCTCGATGTGTTTGCGGCGTGGCCATGCCATGCGGACCCATCGAAGATGAGGAGTGAGCCCGCACGGCCGCACGCCAACACTTGCCCTGCGTGCTCGGCTCGCAAATCTGAAATGCTGTCCGCTGGCGTACCGGGCCACCGGTGCGAGCCCGGCACGAAGCGAGTCGGGCCGTTGTCGGGCCGGAACTCATCCACCATCAGAATGAAGCCGAGAAGCGGCCAATCGGCGGAGTCGCGCTGAACGTCAACGTGCAGGTCCTGGGCGGGCGTGCACGGCCGCACGGTCCGCGCGTGCAACGAACTCAGCTTAAACGGTCGGCCGATGACGAGGCAGCACGCCTCGAGTAGCGGCGGAAACATGTACAGGGGATCGAACTCGGGTCCCCGATTCACGAAGTCGCTCACCCGAGTCGACGTGCTGCCGATCTTAACGTCGTCAACGGTCGCTGACGCTACGGCGGCGGTGTATGCGTTGGCCAGCCGTTCCACCCGATCCGATGGCACCGGGCCGGGAAGCACTACGAAGCCTCGCTCCTGCAACTTTGAGGCGGCGTCCATCGGGAGCTCGCTCCCTGAAGCCAACGTGCTGAACCAGTCGGACATCTTGATTGGTTTGTGCGCGGTCTAACGGCCCGCCGTTCTGCTGCGCCGCACTCCATAGAGGCCGCCGTGGCGAAGCCCGCGGCGGCCTACCTCACGAGTGTGCGGCGTCTGCAGCAACGGCTTGTTAGGCAGCACTTGGGGCAAGCGCACGTCGAAAGTCCTTTGCGAACCGGTCAAGCTCACCTGGCGCGTAGACCGGGCGAGCGGCTGCCCGGGGATGGATGGGTCCACCCTCAAACTGGTCGCCGCGATACCGAGGGAAGAAGTGCATGTGTAGGTGCGGTGCTGTGTTGCCATGGATCTCATAGTTCATTTTGACGGGCTGCATAAGGAGCGCAATAGCCGCCGAGAGCTTCTGAGCGTCACGCATCAACGCAGCGGCTTCCATTTCTTCGAGGTCATGCAGCTCAATCGCGTGTCGGTTGAACACCAGGCACGCATAACCTCGGACGGGGTCATCGGGGCCGACCAGCACCCATGATGCTTCGAGCTCTATCAGCGCGTCGGCTCGACTGCGACAAACTTGGCATTCCTCGCCAGTTCGCATTCGCTCCCACAGGGTCGGATCCTTCCAGCTACTCATACGGGCTTTCAAGAACCTGCGGGGTGCTGCATGTCGATGCAGCAACCCGAAGTCGCCTTAGAAGGCCGGTGCTCTATCCAACTGAGCTACGGGCGCGTGATTTTGTATGTTACTAGACCGCCCGAGCCAGTCGGTCTGGAACGCAGCCATTCAGGCAGCGTCGATCGCGATCGGCGCGAGGAGTCCCCTTCCGGCCAGCCCGGTCGATCGATCGAGGGTCTCGAAGAACGCTGCCCGCACGTGCGGAATGCGCTGCAGTGTCCAGAGCACTTCGGCGTTGGTCCAGGCCGCATGTCGCGCCACTCGTACGTTCCACATCGCGGCCACATCATCCACGCGCCCCGCGAGTACGTCGACGGCGCCGATCACACCGATCGAGAAGTCGGCTTTGACTTCGCCTTCGACGCGTTCGAGGAGCGCGTTCACGCTGTCGAAGTCCTGACGGCGAGTGGCGTCAGAAGTGGGATCGCCGCCAAGCGCGGTGAAGACCTCGCACGATCCCCTGTGGCAGATCGCGATTGATGTGCGCGTTCATGCCCGCGAGCGCGAACTGCAATCGGGCAATCCCGCGCTGCGTTCGGCACCGTAGCAGCGGACGCCACGCCGACGGCGCACGAGACACATCGATCTCGCCTTCGGCAATCGCGGCGAAGTACAGGTTCGCAAACACCACATCGAGCTCCGACATGAACCGCGTATCGCGAAACGCCGGGCCTGCCACAGCCTGACGCACGCCGCGGGTCACCTGAAGATAGAGACGATTGAACCACTTCAAGCCGTCCGAGTCTGGCAGGCGGTCATCGAGGCTGGACAGGACACCGTCGATCGAGGAGACGGGAGCAGGTCGCAGGATGTCGGTGAGCATCGGGATGGCATCGTAGCAGACGCGTCTGGCAACCTTCGACAGACGGGCGTGGACTTCATGGTGTCGGCAAGCTAATATCCGGCCGCCAGGCCGCCCCGCGCGACCTGTTATTCGCTGGACTTCTTTTCGTCGCCCTCGTCGCGCCCGCCTGCGCGTGTGTCATGGGCCGTGTCGTCGAAGCCGCGTCGAAGCTTGCCGACGTGGCCCCATCGATCGTGAAGCTCGCGACGCAGATCGGCGCGCTGATCGCGATGTAGTTCCTTGACGCGGATCAAAAGTCGTGTCCTCCACTGCTCTTTCACGCATCGTCGCTGTCGGCTTAGCGCTTGCAGCGCTTGCCCTGGCGACGCTCGTCGTGAGTCCTGCGAGACATGCGCGTTTCGAGATCTCTCCGCGTCGGCTTCACGCGGCGCCCGAGGCCGACCGAAGGATCAGAATCGAACAGCAGTTGTTCGGCATCAGCCCGGACCGCTTGATCCTGATCGCTCCTCCTGGATTCGACACCCAGTCGGTAGGCAGTAAGCCGTAGGCATAGCACTTCGTCGCGGAGGTGCGCGCCCTCGCTCAGCGATCGCATGCCTCCATGCTAAGCTTGTGTGTTCACGCCTCTGCCGGGCCCCCAATGCGCCTGCGCGTTGGGGTGGAATGGTGGGTGTAGCTCAGGGGTAGAGCGCCTGACTGTGGCTCAGGAAGTCGCGGGTTCGAGACCCGTCACCCACCCCACTATCTCCTCATCGCGCAAATACCTCAGAAGATTCCGCTCTGCTGGTGATTTGGATCACCAAATGGATCACGGAAAACCCAGTCGCCAGATGTCCCGACAGACTCATGTCGTTTATCGCAGGTTAGACGTTCCCGCTTCAGCCGAGGCCGCGGCGTTGACTCGGCGCGGTTCACGGCGCGTCGGCGTCCGAACGCCATGCTCTCGCTCGAATTGCACCGTCGAACTTAGCCGTTGTGGCTTGAACCCGCGCGAATCGACTTCGCTAACGCTCTCGAGACTGCAGCTTCGCCAGCAGATGCAGGATTTCCAAGTACAGCCACACCAGGGTCACGAGCAGCCCGAACGCGCCGTACCACTCCATGTGCTTCGGCGCGCCGCGGTCCACTCCCTGTTCGATGAAGTCGAAGTCCAGGACAAGATTGAGGGCCGCGATCACGACCACGAACACGCTGAACAGGATCCCGAATGTCCCACTGGAATGAATCAGCGGCACGCTCATCCCGAAGAAGCCGAGAACGAAACTCAGAAGATACAGCAGTGCGATCCCGCCCGTCGCGGCCACGACGCCCAGCTTAAAGTTCTCCGTGGCCCGGATCACGCCGGACCGATACGCCACGAGGAGCGCACCCAGCGTCCCAAAGGTGAGGAACACTGCCTGGCTGACGATCCCCGGATACCTGCCCTCGAACACCACCGAGATTCCACCGAGCGCCACGCCTTCCAGGGCCGCGTAGACCGGCGTCGTGTACGGGGCCCACGACTGTTTGAAGACCGTGACCAGGGCGACGACGAACCCTGCCACGACTGAAACCATGATCCACGCCCCCAGACTCGGATCAGCCGCCCCGCGGTTCCACACGTAGCTGGCCGCCACCAGCAAAATGACGAGTGAAAGGGCCGTCTTATTGACCGTTCCGCTGAGCGTCATTCGCTCTGCACCGGGAACCGCCCGATACTGCGCAAATGTGTCGGCCGTCAGCGCCGGGTTACCGGACCGCATTGTCATCGCACCAGCCATTGTCTGCCTCTGTCTCCCGATTTACGGGCGTAGCGCTTGCCACGCGCGGCGCGTGGCTTCCTTCGTCTGCGGACGTCATAGAGCGCGCGCAGCGTGGCGATCATCCAGAGCGCTGTCTCGCTGTAGATCGACACGGCGAGCGCCGGCCCGGGCCTCACCGTCGAAGGTACGGTTTTCGCCGACGAACAAGGGAATGGCGTTGGCCCCAGGCTGCTGCGCGGCGAGGACTTCTCGCAGGTACCGCCGCGCCTCGTGACATATTCACTTTCACTCCTGCCTGGTGGCCAAGGGTATTTTCTTGCCGTGCCAGTTCTTGACCGCCGTTCCCGCCTCCCGTGACGAACACCGGACCACCAACGGTCCGACCGGGAGGAGTCGATGGCGATCGCGGTCCGAATCCTCGGTTGGTGTGCCTTCTTCCTCGCAGCCGGGCTCGCTCCGGCCAGCGCCAGAGCACGGGAATTCTCGGGAGCCACCACGTCCGGGGACGCTCGCGTGCGATCCGGTAACGCGAGGCTGTCGGCGCTCATCACTGAGGCGACAGATCGATCACCGGCGTTCAAGGCGCTCCTCGCGTCGATCGCGGAGACCGACGGCATTGTGTTTGTCGAAGCGGGCACATGCCGACGCGGTGTGCCGGCGTGCCTTACCTGGCAGGTGACGCTCGCCGGTTCCTATCGAATCCTCTTCGTGCTGCTGGACACCCGCAAACCCGAACTCGATCTCATGGCGTCCATGGGTCGGCTGGCAGCGATCGAACCCGGACCAGTCGATGGCCAGGGAGCGAACACGACGGCGTCGCGGGTAAGAACCGCCGAACCGGATATTGCTCAGACGATTGCTCAAGCCATTGAATGGTCCAAGACGTTTCGGCGCCTGGTCGAGGCTATCGAGCGGACGGACGGAGTGGTGTGGATAACGCGAGGACGGTGTGACGGCGCCTCTGCATGTTTGTTGGTGTATTTGGAGGTCTCCGGACCAAATCGACTCCTACGGATTCACGTCGCTGCTCGACTATCTGGGGACAGACTCATGGAATCGCTAGGCCATGAGCTCCAGCACGCCGTTGAAGTGCTCGGGACCTCCGCGAGAACCAGTGCGGGGGTGTACCACTTCTTCGATCACCAGGCGGGCGCGTATCGAATCGGAGGTAGGTTCGAAACGAATGAAGCCGTCCAGGCAGGACTCGCTGTCGGCAGGGAAGTCGCGCGGGCCCGGCGGCCGGGAGTTTCAAAGGCCAGACAACCGTGAACGCGAGCCGCTCGCCACAAGGGTCAGTGCTTGACCAGCGCGGGCCAGTTCAGGATGGTCGTGATCGGCGCGCTCCTCCGGTCAACGACCGGCTTCACGATGAGGAAGCGCTGTCCATCGAGGGCGACCGCATAGTTGTTGCGAAGGCCGTACGTGTCCAGGCCGGGGTTGAACAAGGAGACAGGCGATTGACTCTCGATGCGACCAGGGGCTAAGACGATGGATACGGCCATAAGGGTGCCGTCCCTCGAGATGTAGAAGAGCTCCTTGCCATCGCTTCTCCATTGCGGCTGGATGCCGCCGGTCGCGGAAATCTGCCGCTTGATTCGCCTGTCCGGCCAGGATTGCACGTAGACTTGCGGATCCCCTGACTCGTTTGAAACGTATGTCACCCACTTGCTGTCCGGGGAAAATGCTCCCGATCCCACGACATAGTTCGATGGCTGGATGGCTATCGGTTCGCCTCCGGAGGGCATGGGCAGGGCCCACAAACCGACTGCTTTCTCGCTAAGCGCCATGAAGAGCAGATACCGGCCGTCGCGGGACCAGTCGATGGCGTACTCCAGTGAGCTTGGGGCTGAGTAGAGCTTCTGGGCCATGCCGCCGCTTGCGGGAACGGTATACAACTCCGAAGTGCCGTCTCGATCGGACGAGAACACGATGCTTAGTGTGTCTGGAGACCAGACCGCAACACTGTTGCGAACGGGTCCAGGAGCGGCGGCTGTGTCAAATTCCGGATCGGACGTCACACGGGAAAACGTGCTTCGATCGAGGTCGACCATCCACAAATCGCCAACGAAGTTGTTCGGGTCGGCCTTCTCGATTGCCAGCGACTTCCCGTCTGCGCTCAAGACCGGGTCGAAATAGATGGCGGTCTCTCCCAGGGATTCCCCTTGACGGCCGCTCCGGTCGAACCACGTCAACCGGCTGTACCGGTGACGGGAGTTCAGGTAGAACATCGAGCCGTCTGGTGAGGTGGCAAAGGAAAGCTGCCCAGTAGTCCACCGATCGTCCGCGTCCTCCGCTACGGTGATCGCCGCGCCGGTGGCCTTCAACGTCGCGGCATCGAACGGCAGCGCGACGAGTCGAGACGGTGTTCCGTCGATGAAGAGGATGTGACCCGCCGAGTCGTACAGCGGCGCGGACTGTGAGCTGGCGACGAACGTTGGCGTCTGCGAGTCCACCGAGCCTACGTGGATCGCGTGGCCTTTGCCAGGTGCAATCCAGGCGAGATAGAGGAAGTGTCGGCTGTCTGGCAACCACTGTGGCCATCGATGACCCTGTTCTCCCTGGGCGCGACGGGGTGAAGTGATTGTGGTGATCGGTCCTCCCCTGGCGCTGACTCGCCGAATGCCAGATTCGCCGGCCCCGAACAGGATTGTGTCATCAGGTCCCCAGCTTCCTCCGAATCCGTCCGGGGCGTCGCAGACGATGCGCGTCTGGCCGGTCGTCAGGTCCACGACTTTGAGCTTACCGCCCTCGAAAAACCCCAAGGCTCCACCATCGGGCGACCAGAACGTCGTCGCCGGGCCTTCAAACTCCAGGATGCGCCGCGCTTCCAACGTTTCCATCGGGCGAACCCAGATCACGTTCCGCCGGTCATCCGATCCGACGAGTGCCATTTGCGCCCCCGTCGGTGAGATCGAGATCGCATCAATTCGAGCCGCGCCGGCCGGCGCGGCGATGGTGAACTGCCGGACCGGAGAGGGCGCTGCTTGTCGGCCTTGATGCCACACAACTCCGAATCCGCCCAGAAGGCCGGCGGCCGCGATGGCGATCGCGAGTAGGAGCTCGAAGCGGCGTCGGCGAGGCGTCGTGACGGACGACCCCCGATCGGAGATCGCCGAAAGACTCGTGGCCGACTCGGCCAGGGCCTCCTGGATTTCGATCCCGGCGTCACCGATGTGCTGACGCCGTCGAGAGACGTCCTTGTGGAGACAGCGGCGCAGAATCGATCGAATGACCGGAGGGGTTTCGGGAGGGAGTGCCTGCCAATCCGGTTCGTTCTTGACGACCGCTGCCATGACATCGGTGGGCGTGTCTCCCTCGAAGGCACGCTTGCCCGTCAGCATCTGGTACAGCACGCACCCGAACGCCCAGATGTCCGAGCGCGTGTCGACGTCCTGGCCGCGCGTCTGCTCGGGGCTCATGTAGGCAACGGTTCCCAGGATGAACCCATGACGTGTGGGGCCGGCGGTCTCTTTGGCCAGCTCACCTTCCCTCGTGATCTTGGCCAGACCGAAGTCGAGAACTTTGACGACACCGATCGGAGTGATCTTGATGTTTGCTGGCTTGAGGTCGCGGTGGACGATGCCCTTCTCGTGCGCGACTGCGAGCGCCTTGGCCACCTGAGTCGCAACTGTCAACGCGTCGTGAAGCGTCAGCGGACCCCGCACGAGGTGGTCTTCGAGCGTCTCACCCTCGACGAGTTCGAGAATCAGTGCGCGCGAGCGGCCACTTTCGCCGGCAGGTCCGTCTTCAAGCCCATAGATGGCGCCGATGTTTGGATGGTTCAGCGCGGCCAGGATCCGTGCTTCGCGCTCGAACCTCGCGAGGCGATCGGCATTGCTGGTGAACTCACGCGGCAGGATCTTGATGGCCACGTCGCGTCCGAGCTTGGTGTCGCGTGCGCGATAGACCTCGCCCATACCGCCGGCACCGAGAAGCGAGAGGATCTGGTAGGCACCAATCTGGCGGCCGACGAAAACGTCCGACGAGCCTGCCATCTCGCGCCCTGCCAGCTCCAAGGCGGGTGTGGTGAGAAACTCTTCCGCCTGTTCCTTCTGCCAACAGCGACTCGACTTCTCGACGGAGCATGTCGTCGTCACCGCACGCCGCTTTCAGAAATGCGAGCCTCTCGGACTCGTCACGTTCGAGTGCCGCGTGATAGATGTCCTCGATCCGTCGCCAGCGCGAATCGTGCGACATTGGTCTTGCCTCTCGCACACATTTGCCGGCCGAGTGGGTGTCGTCCGGCCGGCTTCAGCGCCAATCGCAGCCTGAGGATAGCATCAGGTCCGTCAGGGGTGGCCCGACAATGGTCCGATTGCGATGGCCGACGACGACGTGACGGGCTTGCTCCTGGCGTGGAGACAGGGAGACGAAGCGGCGCTCGAGCGTCTGGTGCCACTGGTTCATGCGGAGCTGCATCGGATCGCGAAACGCTGCATGCGCGGTGAGCGCGCGGCCACAGCCTGCAGCCCACCGCGCTTGTCAACGAAGCCTACATGCGACTGATGGATGTCCAGCGGGTCAGATGGCAGGATCGTGCGCATTTCCTGTCGATGGCGGCGCGTCTGATGCGACGTGTACCCGTCGATCACGCGCGGGCTCGCCGTTACCTGAAGCGAGGCGGCGGCGCGGTAAAGGTGACATTCGTCGACGATTTCGTCCTCTCGAATGGACCGGGACGCGATCTGGAGGCGCTCGACGACGCACTTGACCGCCCTTGCGAAGGTGGACGAACGGAAGAGCCGTGTCATCGAGCTTGCGATTCTTCGGTGGCGCGAGCGTCGAGGAGACGGCCGCCGCCCTGAAGGTGTCGGTCGATACGGTGATGCGCGACTGGAAGCTGGCCAAGGCATGGCTGCTGCGCGAGCTTCGGGCGGGCCCTCCCGGCGCAGCGTAGACATCGCCTCACTTCTTCCCTCCAGAAAGGCTGCGTTGTATCTCGCGAAAGACAGCGTCGCCTGTCGCCTCGGCTGCCGCCAGTCTCAACCGTGCGCGGAGGAGACTCCGAGCTCACGAAGTGCGTGTAGAAATGGTGAATGGCGGCGGTGCCTTCGCAACGACCGATCGGCGAGGACCTCCAGTGCGTGCTGTAGCTCGTGACCCATGGACGCCATGAGATCGAGTTCGGGTTTGCGAGTGTCCAGCAGCACGAAGAGGATTCGATAGGAACCGGCGAGCGTCACCTGCCAGCTAAGGCACGCCGGCACACCGCGTCGGCACGGGCCCGCTTCGACAAACACGATGCCGTCGGTCTCAGCGATCGACGCGAGGCGCGCCTTGAACGTCGGTGATCGATTTGTCGCCTCAGTGATGAGCGCCGACAGCCTCGCGTTACCGGATCGCACGCGAGCGTCCCCGGACGTGGTGGAGGCTCCCGAGAATTCCCGTGCTCTGGCGCTGGCCGGAGCGAGCCCGGCTGCGAGGAAGAAGGCACACCAACCGAGGATTCGGGACCGCGATCGCCATCGACGCCTCCCGGTCGGACCGTGGGTGGTCCGGTGTTCGTCACGGGAGGCGGGAACGGCGGTCAAGAACTGGCACGGCGTGGAAGAAACCGCGACGGGGCCGCCTGACAAGGTGGGCCGTTGTTTGGCAGGCCCAATCCGCCCTCGCAGGACGCGCGTCGGCGGACAGCCTGTGCCGGTTAAGAGATGAACTCGCTTTGAGGTCTGGGCGGGGTTTGCCAACCGGAACTCGCTTCTGGAGTTGAACAGTCCCGACTTCGCCGAAGGCTATGGCGGGCAACCTTCGCCGACATCATGAACGGAGGTTGGTGGGCCACACCGGAATCAAACGGCCCGTTGGCCGAGGTGTCCCAATCGTCGGATTACTCGCGAGTAGCGGTCCATGTGACGTTTGTCACGGCTCATCGGCCGAGAAACAGGTGGTGATGCGAGCATGCGGGCTGCTTCGGACGTAGGATGCTGGCCGCATCCGGGCGCCGAGGCCGTGCCGACACTGGTGCGGATGTCGTGCCCGTCGAGTAGCGTGGTCCGGGGAGTGACGTTCTGATCGTTGGTGACACCGCTTCGGTGGTGATCCCGTTTGGGAGTCTGGTCGTTCTTGCTCCCTGTGCCCGGATGCCTCTACCCGCTGGAGGTGTCCGATGGCCGAGTCCCGCCGTGTCGTCCGCGGCGTCCCCGACGGACGTCGCCTTCTGTCTTAGAGCGCATTAACCCTGATGCGGCCGGCATTGACTGCGGTGTCACGACCCATGTGGTCGCGGTGCCGCCGGATCGCGACGACGAACCGGTGCAGTCCTTTCGGACCTTCACCACGGACCTGCAACGCCTCGCCGACTGGCTCGTGGCGTGCCGCGTCACCAGCGTGGCGCTGGATCGACCGGTTCTTCTGGATTTCCATCTACGAGATCCTCGAAGCGCGCGGGCTGTCCGTCCATTTGGTGAACGCGCGGCACGTCCGTAACCTGCCGGGCCGAAGAGCGACGTGTCTGATGCCGAATGGCTGCGCGACCTGCACAGCGTTGGCCTGCTGCACGCCAGCTTCCGTCCGACCGCGGCGATCGTGACGCGGCGGACCTACATGCGGCACCGGCACACCTTGGTTGAGCTCGCGGCGATGCACGTCCAGCGGATGCAGAAGGCGCTGGTGCAGATGAATCTCCAGCTGCCATTCGTGATCCGCGACATCACCGGGCAGACGGGCCTGCACATCATTCGCGCCATTGTCGCCGGAGGAGCACGACCGGCGCAGCTGGCGCGGTTTCGCCACGGCCGGTGTCGGCCGACGCCCCCGAGATCACGCGGCGCTGACCGGCCACTACCGGCCGGACTGCTCTTTGCGCTCCAGCAGAATCTCGAACTCTACGACGCCTGCGAGCGCCAGATCGCCGGGTGCGACCGCGTCATCGAAGCGCACGTGCGCGAGCTGACGGCGACGGTCGCTGCACCCGGTCCCCTCCCCGCGGCGCGAGCCGCCCGGCAACGCATCGAACCAGCCTTCGAGGTGCGAGCCGTGTTGCATCACCTGACCGGCGGGGTTGATCTCACGCAGATCGACGGATTGGAGCCTACACGGCGCTGAAGCTCGTCGCGGAGATCGGCACCGATATGCGACGATGGCCCAGCGCCAGCACTTCACGTCGTGGTTAACGCTCGCCCCGAAGAACAAAGTGTCCGGGGGCAAGCTCCTCAGCTCGCAGACGCAGCCCTCGGCGATTCGTGCTGCCTCGGCGTTTCGACTTTCCGCGGCCAGCCTCGGACGGACGCAGACCGCCCTCGGGGCCTTCTACCGCCGCTTGGTCGCCCGCACCGGAAACCGCAGGCTATTACGGCCACGGCGCGCAAGCTGGCCGTCCTCGTGTATCACGTGCTCAAGGGCGACTTCATTATCGCGATCCCGGTGCCGACGGCTACGACGCGCAACAACGCGCACGGCATCAGACAACTGCGTCAACGGGCGACACGACTCGGCTTTGCCCTCGTCATTCACGAAACCGGTAAGTACTCGGCGGTTAGTTTCTTGGGAGTCGGCCAGGGTATTTACTGGCGCCGCTGAAGATCGAAAGCCACTGCGACGTTGCTCATTACTAACCTTGTGGTCGGCCGCGGACGTCGATCGTTCGCGCGCTCACCGCCACGATTTAGATTTCGCCCATCTCCGAACGAATCCGAATATCCGGGCGATCTGTTAAGACCATTGCGAAAAACGGCGGCACCTTTCCGAGTTGTCGCAGATACAAGCGCAAGCTGCGCCTTGTGATGGATCTCATGCTCCAGCACGAACCAGAGCCACCATCGAAGCGGCAATTCCAGAGGGATGTTTGGTACCTGCTTGACCTCGTCCAAATTTGCATCGGTCAGCATGTCGAAGTCGGCCAGTGTCTCGGCACGAGTCGTTGTGAAGTCGCTACGCAACTGGCTGATCACAGGAAGGCTGGCCGGAAAGTGCAACCGAGCATTGTCCCAATCATGATGAAACAAGCCACGCGCGTAATGCTTCTCCGTCTGGAGAATGTGGACGAAGTGCTGTCCACAACTGAACAGCTCCGGTTGAGGACGCCACGCCATTTGTTCCTCGGCGAGCATGTCAAGATGCTGCAAGGTGACATCCCGATAGCGGGTCCAGTGCTCGCGGATGTTGGCGAGTTCAGAAAGCATCCGTGAATCTCCTTCTCGTTCAGCCAACACTTTACTCCTGTGTCGTCGGCCAGGTATTTCTACCGGCGCCGCAGTCGATCGAAAACACGGCGCCGTCACGCAGGAACGATCCGTCCCGCACGGCCATTCCGCCCATATAATCGCGCTACCTTTGGCCCTTACCCCCGTACCCGTCTCGGTGTCTACGAAGTTGTCGCCAGCATCGGCGAAGGCGGCATGGGGCAGGTCTTCCGGGCCCGCGACACGAAGCTGGATCGCGACGTCGCGATCAAGATCCTGCCCGAGGCGTTCGCGCATGACGCTGATCGGCTCGCGCGCTTCCAGCGTGAAGCCAAGACCCTCGCGTCGCTGAACCACCCGAACATCGCGACTATCCACGGCCTGGAAGAAAGCGGGGGCGTGACCGCCCTCGTGATGGAACTCGTCGAGGGCGACGATCTCTCACAGCGCATCGCGCGCGGAGCGATTCCACTCGACGAGGCGCTGCCCATTGCGAAGCAGATCGCCGACGCGCTCGAAGCCGCGCACGAGCAAGGCATCATTCATCGCGATCTCAAGCCGGCCAACATCAAGGTTCGACCCGACGGCACGGTGAAGGTTCTCGACTTCGGGCTGGCGAAGGCGATGGAGCCCGCACGGCCGGTGTCGCCGAGCGTGTCGATGTCGCCCACGATCACGACACCGGCGATGACGCAGGCCGGGGTGATTCTGGGCACCGGCCGCCTATATGAGCCCCGAGCAGGCGCGCGGGAAGCCCGTGGACAAGCGAACCGATATCTGGGCGTTTGGCGCCGTGCTGTTCGAAATGTTGACTGGTCGACGTGCGTTTGCCGGGGATGACGTCTCGGACATCATCGCCTCGGTGCTCAAGGCTGAGCCCGATTGGCAACAGCTGCCGGTGGAAACGCCGGCAGTAATTCGCCGTCTGCTCCGACGCTGCCTGGTAAAGGAACGACGAGACCGATTGGCAGACATGAGCGATGCGCGGCTCGACCTCACTGAGGCGATTGCGAGTCCTCGAGGCGCAGCCGTCGATTCGACTAGCACGTCCGCTCGCCTCCCTCGATTGGTCGCGATCGTGTTAGGGACAGTCCTGTTGGCGGGAGTCGCCAGCGTCGCCATCTTCTTTGGTCGCTCCGCACCAGCCGCGCCGTCTGCGATTCACAGCACGATCACGTCCCCGGCAGACGTTGGAGTGTTTGCGACCGGACCTCCCTTGGCGCTGTCGCCGGATGGCCGATATTTGGCCTTCGCGGCCGCCGACGCCAGCGAAGGCAGGATGCTCTGGATTCGCCGGCTCGACCAGCCGACCGCGCAGCCGGTGCCCGGGACTGAGGGCGCCGACGCGCCATTCTGGTCGCCAGACAGCCGGTTCGTCGCCTTCGTTGCGGGGGGCACTCCAAGAAGGTCGACATCCGTGGAGGCCCGGTTGTGATCGTGGCCGCAACGGCGGTTCCCGTTCCGGGCTCGTGGAACGACGACAACGTCATTCTCTTCAATACGAGTTTCGAACAACTCTCGCGCGTCCCTGCTGCCGGCGGGTCACCATCGCCGGCGACGACCCTCGACGACCGCGGCGGCGAACGAGGTCACAGCTATCCGTTTTTTCTTCCCGACGGCCGGAGTTTTTTGTACCGGGCCGAGTCCGCCAGTGGCGCTCCGGATCTCTACGTGGGCGCGCTCGATTCAACGGAACGAACGCTGGTGCTGGAAGGCATCTCGAACGCGCAGTACGCCAGCGACACCTTGCTGTTCCTTCGCGACTCGACGCTGATGGCCAGGCCCTTCGATGCGACTCGCAGGAGGTTCCTGGGCGACGCCGTTCCAATCGCGGATCAGATCCAGTTGTCGACGCTGAGCCTGACGACGGGAATATGGCAGGCCGGCGCGTTCTCGGTTTCGGAGGGCACCCTCGTCTTCTTGCGGAGCGCGTCGGCGGACTCACAGCTCGTCTGGTTCGATCGATCAGGCAAGCAGGTGGGTGTGCTCGGTGATCCTGCCAGTTATGCCGACGTATTCCTGTCACCGCGTGGCCAAAGCGCATCGGTCAGCATTCTCGATCCGACCGGAACAGGCACGCGCGACATATGGGCGTACGACGTGGCGCGCGGCATCAGGACTCGGGTGACCTTTGATCCGGCAGACGAATTCGAGGGCATCTCGTCGCCGGACGGCAATCGCATCGCCTTTAACTCCCGCCGCAAGGGACGGCTCGATCTATACCTGAAGCCGGCAGGTCGCGCCGCAGGCAGTGAGGAGGTCCTCCTAGAAGGCGGGCTCGACAAGTACGCTCAGAGCTGGTCCCCTGATGGCGAGTCGCTCCTCTACATCACGCTCAGCGTTAGCAACGGACAGGACATATGGGTTCTTCCGCTCACGGGAGACCGCACGCCGTGGTGGTACCTCGCGACGCCCTACTTCGAGGGTTTTGGCGCGAAATTCTCACCAGACGGGAACTGGATTTCGTACACGTCGAACGAAACGGGTCGACAGGAGGCGTACATCGCCGGGTTCCCAAAACACGACAAACGGGTGCGCATTTCGACGAACGGCGGACTGCTCGTCGCGTGGCGTGAAGACGGCCGCGAGGTCTACTACTACGAGCCCGACCGCAGTGGCACTGGCGGTCGGCTCCTGGCCGTTGACCTCAACTACGACTCCGTGGGCGTGAAGGCGAGCGCACCGCGACCGCTCATGAGGGTTCAGCCAGGAGGCCCGCGATCCTTCTTCGATGCGATGCCGGACGGACAGCGGTTTCTGGTGAACTCCGCTCTGAATCGGGCGACAGGTGCGCCGATTACGCTGGTGGTCAACTGGCCGACCCTGATTGGATCGGCTCGGTGACGTCCTCGCAGCACATCGCAGACGGATGCGGCCGTACACGGACCGGTTACGAGCCAAAACACCGCGTATCCTCTCCACACGGAATAGGTAACGAGCAGTCGGCCAGTGGCGATGAATCAACGTCGGACGGGCGGGCGCAAGATCATCATCACCCGAGAGCGATTCCGTTCGGGTGATCAGCTGAATCCGGGCCGTCCTCGGTTACCGTTCATCGGCGTGCGCGCACCCTGTGAGCCGACCGGGTTCTGCCGTCGCGGCGTGGCCATACAGATCAAGTCCCGCCGTCTTTCGGTAGGCAGACCAGGCCTTCTCAAGCGCTCGTGCCGGTTCTCTCGCGGCCACGCCGAAGCGAGCCAGCGCCAGTATCGTTGCGCGAACACTGACGTGGGGATCGGCGCCACGTCCTACGTGCCCGCACGCCGGACACGTGAAGACCGGGTTGGAGATGTGCCGCGTCGAGCGAATGCGCCCAAGCATGGCGTCGAGCTCGACGCGCAGCCCCAGCAGGGCCTCCATGGACAGATCGTCTCGCCAACGCAGGCGCAAATGCTCCACCATTTCAGGGAACCAGACTCGATGCGCGTCGCCGGCGGCCACGGCTCATCATCTTAGACTGGTCACCTCGATAACACGACGTCACCCCGCAGGTCGGCGCCGCGTAAGCGTGCCGATACTGCATCGGTCCCCGACAGTCGTCAAAGGCGGACGCTTTGCGCCCGCCCTGCTCTCAGCTCACGCGGCGTCCGGCTCGATTCCGAGACGATCGTTGACCGCGCATCGTAGTCGCTGTTTGCAGCCAAGGTAGCGCTCCGTCGTCTGGATCGAGACGTGGCCCAGCAGGAATCGAATCTGATCCAGTTCGCCGCCCGCCAAGTGACAGAGTCGCGCACACGTGCGACGGAGGTCGTGCGGTGCGAGCTTCGCGATGCCAGCGCGCCCTGCCGCTGCCCGGACCACATCCCAGAGCACCTTCGGCGACATGCCGTCGCCCCAGACGCGCCCGGCCTTGTTGATGGCGCGGAAGACCGGACCGTGCGTCATGTGGACAGCATCGGTCCACGCATCGACCGCATCTTTGACCCAGCCTGGGATCGGCACCGTGCGCACGTGGCCACCCTTTCCAACCAAATCTGCGATCACCCAGTGCTCCTCCCGTTGTTGGACTGATTCGAGCGTCAGCGCGAGCAACTCCGCCCGGCGCAGTCCACAACCAATCAACATGGCCACCATGGCGTGATCGCGCAGGGCACGTGGTGTCGATGGCATCGAGCGTTCAAGCAAGCGCCGCCCCTGTTCTGGCGTCAGCCAGTTCCCAAGTCGGACGCCCAGACGTCGCACGCCCTTGACACGACGAATGCCTGCGGCCAGTTCGGGACTCAGCAGACCGGCATCAGCCGCCTCGTACGCGATACGGCGGACGGCGGCCAGCCGCAGATTGATGGTCGCGGGCGCGTAATGGCGTTGCTCGAGGTGGATGCGATAGCGGAGAACGACGGTGCGGTTGAATGCGAGACGCGGCTCCGAGCAGTACCAGGCGACGAACTCGCGAATCGCGTGTTCGTAGGTCCGCTGACCGCTGGCGGACGTCAGGCTGTTCAGCACGGCCGTCTTGGCTTGTTCCAGGTCGGGAAGGGCCAGCACCCGCTTGGGCGACTTCTTCTTGCGTGATTTGGACTTCGGCATTCGGCGACGGCCTCCTTCACCGTCGCCGACAGCGTTGCTGACCCCGTCATCCCTACGCCGTTGCACGTTACGTATCCGCGCTCGCCACGGCATCCCCGTATAATCGCCGGCCGAGCCTGTCGTGGCTCTGACTCCCGGCACCCGCCTCGGCCCCTACGAAATCACTCGCCCTGATCGGCGAGGGCGGCATGGGCAAGGTCTGGCGCGCGCACCACACGGCGCTCAAGCGGGACGATCGCCCTGAAGGTGCTGCCGGACGCGTTCGCGTCGGACCCCGACCGACTGGCCCGATTCCAGCGCGAGGCGCAAGTCCTCGCCTCGCTGAACCATCCGAACATCGCGCACGTCTACGGCCTGGAGCAGAGCGGACGGCGTGCAGGCGCTCGTGATGGAGCTGGTCGAGGGGCCGACGCTCGCCGACCGCATCGCGCAGGGCCCGATTCCGGTCGACGAAGCGCTGCCCATCGCGAAGCAGATCGCCGAGGCGCTCGAAGCCGCGCACGAGCAGGGCATCATCCACCGCGATCTGAAGCCCGCCAACATCAAGGTGCGGCCCGACGGCACGGTGAAGGTGCTCGACTTCGGGCTGGCCAAGGCGATGGAGCCGCACCGGCGTCGACGTCACACGGCGCTGTCGCAGTCGCCGACCATCACGACCCAGCGATGACGCAGGCGCGGCGTCATTCTCGGCACTGCCGCCTACATGAGCCCCGAGCAGGCGCGCGGCAAGCCGGTGGACAAGCGCAGCGGACATCTGGGCGTTCGGCTGCGTGCTCTACGAGATGCTGACTGGCAAGACGGGCGTTTGGAGGCGATGAAGTCTCGGACGTGCTGGCATCGGTGCTTGCACGAGAGCCTGACTGGACGATGCTGCCTGCGGCGTTCTCGCCAGTGCTCGTCAACTATCTCAAACGCTGTCTGCATAAGGATCGAAAGCAGCGGATTCGCGACATCGGCGATGTGTCTCTGGCGCTGGCAGGTGCGTTCGAAACCGCACGTCACGTGCACCGCCACGGGCGGTCGCGCACCCTGTGTGGCGACGCGCGCTCCCGGTTGCGATGACAGCCCTTGTCGCGGTTCTTGTCACGGGCTTTGCGGCCTGGGGCCTCTGGCCACCGGCCGCGCCCCGATCGGCAACGCGGTTCGATTACGCGCTCCCCGGGGGCCAGCAGTTCCAACCCGCGCAGCGGCCCATCATCGCTATCTCGCCGGACGGTCGTTACTTCGTCTACCAGACCCGTGACGGCCTGTATCTGCGCTCCATGGGGGACCTGGAGGCGCGGCTCATTCCCGGCACCGAGGAGATTGGCCAGCTCGGTGCCAGTCCCTTCGTCTCACCCGACGGTCAATGGGTAGGTTATTGGGCCGCGACCGGCCAGTTGAAGAAGGTGGCCGTCAGCGGTGGGCCTCAGTGATTCTGTGTGACGCTACGGCTCCGTTGGGCGTGAGTTGGGCTCCGGACAACACGATTTTGTTCGGTCAAGTCGAAGGCATCAAGCGCGTTTCGGCCAATGGAGGGACTCCCGAACTTGTCATTCGGGCCGACGATGGCGAACAGATGTACGGCCCGCAGCTGTTGCCCGACCGAGTGTCGGTATTGTTCAGCGTCACCCGGGACATGGGACCTGCCCGATGGGATCGGCGGAAGTGGTCGTGCAGTCGCTGTCCTCGGGCAAGCGGACGGTCGTTGTGCAGGGCGGAAGCAATGCTTACTACCTCCCAACTGGCTATCTCGTCTATGCGTTGCGGGATGGGGTGTTCGGCGTCGCGTTCGACGCAAATAGCTTGACGGTCGCTGGCGGCGCAGTGTCACTCGTTCAGGGAGTCCAACGGCCAATAGGTGTGGCTGCGGCGGCTTCCAACTACGCTGTGTCGGACGATGGAACCCTGTTGTATTTGACTGCGAGCGCGTCCCGGCGCTCCCTCGTCTGGATAAGTCGCGAGGGTACGGTTGAGCCAATCAAGTCGATTCCCGCAGGTCCCTATGAAGAGCCGCGTTTGTCCCCCGATGGCGGACGTGTTCTGGTGACGCGAGACGGCGACATCTGGGCGTACGACGTGGCATCCGGGCGCAGCAGTCGTCTCACCAGGGACGGAGTGAGTGAGTTGGGTGTGTGGGACCCAACGAGCGCGCACGTGGCATATTCGTCCGCCACAAGTGGAAACACGGAGGTCTGGGTCACCGCATCCGATGGGAGCGGTCAACCACGCCGGCTGACCGACCTCGGGGGGCAGGTTCACGTCGATTCGTGGTCACCCGACGGACGGACGCTCAGTCTTCATCACCATGGTAAGGGTGCGAACAACATCCTCATGCTTCGCATGGATGGCGAGCAGAAGCCTCAAGTGCTTCTCGAAGGAGCCGTAGGTGCGCGTTTCTCGCACGACGGGCATTACGTCGCGTACAGATTCGGCTCAGACGGGGCAGTGGGAGGTCTACATCCGGTCCTATCCGGAACGCAGTTCGCAGATGACTGTCTCGGTGGGTGGCGGTGCAGAACCGGTCTGGGCGCAAAACGGCGATATTTTCTACCGGAACTTGACTCGCGAGCGAATGTTTGCGGTATCGGTAACGACCGCGCCTGAACTGAAAGTCGGAACACCGGTGCAACTATTTCAAGGGTCCTACTACGTCTCCCCATCAGGTTCCCCTACGCCGCAATACGATGTCTCTGCTGACGGGCAGCGGTTGCTGATGTTGACGGACGCAGCCGCGACTCCCCCTCGTATCGTCGTGGTACAGAATTGGACGGAGGAGATCAAGCGCCTCGTGCCGACGAACTGACTGAACGAGGTAAGGTCGCCAACACAGTCAACCTCGCGGATTACTAACGAGCAGCGGTCCATGTGACGTTTGCCACGGCTCATCGGCCGAGAAACAGGTGGTGATGCGAGCATCCGGGCTGCTTCGGACGTAGGATGCTGGCCGCATCCGGGCGCCGAGGCCGTGCCGACACTGGTGCGTGAGTCGTGCCCGTCGAGTAGCGTGGTCCGGGGAGTGACGTTCTGATCGTTGGTGACACCACGTTGGTGGTGATCCCGTTTGGGAGTCTGGTCGTTCTCGTCTCCCTGTGCCCGGATGCTTCTACTCGCTGGAGGTGTCCGATGGCCGAGTCCCGCCCGCGTCGTCCGCGGCGTCCCCGACGGACGTCGCCTTCTGTGTTAGAGCGCATCAATCCTGATGCGGCCGGCATTGACTGCGGTGCCACGACACATGTGGTGGCGGTGCCGCCGGATCGCGACAACGAACCGGTGCAATCATTTCGGACCTTCACCACGGACCTGCAACGCCTCGCCGACTGGCTCGTGGCGTGCCGCATCACCAGCGTGGCCCTGGAGTCGACCGGCGTCTTCTGGATTCCCATCTACGAGATCCTCGAAGCGCGCGGGCTGTCAGTCCATTTAGTAAACGCGCGGCACGTCCGCAACCTGCCCGGCCGGAAGAGCGACGTGTCTGATGCCGAATGGCTGCGCGACCTGCACAGCGTTGGCCTGCTGCACGCCAGCTTCCGACCCACCGCGGCGATCGTGACGCTGCGGACGTACATGCGGCACCGGCACACCTTGGTCGAGCTCGCGGTGATGCACGTCCAACGGATGCAGAAGGCGCTGGTGCAAATGAATCTCCAGCTGCCATTCGTGATTAGCGACATCACCGGGCAGACCGGTCTGCAGATCATTCGCGCCATCGTCGCGGGGGAACGCGACCCGGCGCAACTGGCGCGGTTTCGCCACGGCCGGTGTCGGGCCACGCCCGCCGAGATCACCGCCGCGCTGACCGGCCACTACCGGCCGGAGCTGCTCTTTGCGCTCCAGCAGAATCTGGAACTCTACGACGCCTGCGAGCAACAAATCGCCGAGTGCGACCGCGTCATCGAAGCCCACGTACGCACGCTGACCGCGAACATCACTCCACCGGGCCCGCTCCCCGCGGCACGTGCGGCCCGGCAACGCATCGAACCGGCCTTCGAGGTCCGAGCCATGTTGCATCACCTGACCGGCGGGGTTGATCTCACGCAGATTGACGGGATCGGAGCCTACACGGCGCTGAAGCTCGTCGCAGAGATCGGCACCGACATGCGACGGTGGCCGAGCGCGCAACACTTCACGTCGTGGTTAACGCTCGCCCCGAAGAACAAAGTATCCGGGGGCAAGCTCCTCAGCTCGCAAACGCAGCCCTCGGCGAATCGTGCGGCCTCGGCGTTTCGGCTTGCCGCGGCCAGCCTCGGGCGAACCCAGACGGCACTCGGAGCCTTCTACCGCCGATTGGCTGCCCGCACCGGGAAACCGCAGGCCGTCACGGCCACGGCGCGCAAGCTGGCCGTCCTCGTGTATCACGTCCTCAGGGGCGACTTCGTGTATCGCGATCCCGGCGCCGACGGCTACGACGCGCAACAACGCGCACGGCAACTCCGGCAACTGCGTCACCGTGCGACACGACTCGGCTTTACCCTCGTCAGTCACGAGACCGGTGAGGTACTCGGCGGTTAGTTTCTTGGGAGTCGGCTAGTGTATTTCGACCATGTCGGCAGCGGATGGAGCGAGCCGAACTGCAACATGTAGCCATTGTTGTCGTAGATCGCGAACTCGCGCATGCCGTAGTGAAAGGCTTCCAGCGGGTAGCACACCTCGGCCAGATCCT
The DNA here is from genome assembly GCA_963757735.1 of uncultured Acidobacteriota bacterium. Lineage (GTDB taxonomy): Bacteria > Acidobacteriota > Vicinamibacteria > Vicinamibacterales > UBA2999 > Gp6-AA40. The sequence continues at coordinate 21,055 of CAVWST010000009.1, read as the reverse complement.
TCAGGGCCGTCCACAGGACCACGGCATCGTCGACGTTGAAGTAGAGCGATCCCGTGAATACGGCAGCGTCGAAGGGAGCGTGTGCATTCGGCGTGGCCACCATCAGGCTCACTGCGTCACGCCGCAGCGAGGCCCAGCCGTCGGCGTCGCTCATGCCGTCACAAGTAAACCCCAAACGCCCGGTGTAAAACTCGATGGTCGCCTGTAGATCCTTTGTTCGCAGCATCGGCCGCAACGACTGAAATCGCACTCGGCTGATGTCCATCGGTGCCTCCTCCGGCCGATTGTTGATCGCGAGAATGGTTGCGCAGCACGTCGGTCGCATTTCGCCGGCTCAGTCTTCGGGTCGGGATCGCGGGCTAACCAGGGCATCCTCCTCGGCGTCTGACCGTTTCGCTGGTTTCACGTTAGCATCGCGTGCGATCAGTCTTCACCAGTCCGAGTGACTTCCGGAATTCGCGGAGGTCAGAAATCCCTACGTCTATCGTGAGTAGGGCTTCGGAAGTGAACGCCATATCCGCGGCATAGCGGTTGAGGCCGAGGGCGGCGGGTGTAGGATGCCGCCGAGATTCGGCGCTCACATCGGAGATGTTGGTTCGAGAGTCCTCATGATGCGCACGTCCCTTGTGACGATCACGCTGGCACTGCTTACATCGGCAGCGCCGGCCCTCACGCAGGACACTGACGCAGGCCCGCCGCTCGGACGGATGGTCGATGTCGACGGGCGACGCCTCCATCTGCATTGCAGCGGAAGCGCGGCGCCCACGGTGGTCGTCGAGGCGGGCGCCAGCTCGTTTGCCATCGACTTCGCCCTGGTGCACCCGGAGGTTGCGAAGGCAACCCGGGTCTGCTCCTACGATCGCGCCGGAAGCGGCTGGAGCGAGGCGCGCCCCGACGTCGAGACGCCGATCAGGGTTGTGCGCGATCTGCGGGCACTGCTCGAAGCTGCGGCCGAGAAGGGACCGTTCGTGATGGTGGGCGCCTCGCGCGGCGGCGTATACGTCCGGCTGTTCCAGGCCGAATACCCCGCCGCCGTCGCCGGGCTGGTGCTCGTCGATCCGGCGGCCGAAGACCGACTGTTCACGATGTATCAAGGGAAGCCGGTTCCGATCGTGTCGTTGACCGCCGAGCAGTACCGGTCGTTGCAGCCGCAGGGCGCGGTGCCCATTCCCATGCGCCAGCCGCAGACCGGGGCGCCCTTCGATCGTCTGCCGCCGGATCTCTATGCGCGGCGTGTCGCCTTGGACCGCAGGATGATCGCGGGCATGCCGGCCACCGTCCCGGCAGAGGTCGTCGCCGAGTTCAGCGCCGGCGATCACGCGATGCTGTCACGTCTGAGCACCGCGAGGACGTCGACGCCGATTCCGCTTGGCGACATGCCGGTCGTCGTGCTGACGCGCGGCCTCGATGCTTCGCCCGATCAGCAGGCGGCGCACGCGGCGATCGCAACGCTCTCGCGCAACTCGCGGCACACCGCTGTGCCCGGGTCGTATCACGAGATCCACCTCTCGCACCCAGAGGCCGTCATCGCCGCCATCCTCGACGTCGTCAGCGCCGTACGCGAGCGGCGGCCACTTCGGTGACACGTTTCCCAATCCGGTCCCTCACCGAAATGGGGCTGTAACACTAGGCGCGCGATTCCATCTGAATAATCCTTGTCGCCGCGCCACGCGGGCAGCTCTCCCACAACGCGCTGGATGTCGGGTTCCGTCAGCTCTCGATGGACGCCGTCAATCATCGTGCCGAGCGTCCGAGCATCGATGAACAACGTCTCGCTTGTTGCGAGCGATGAACCAGATTTACAAATTCGTTCTAGCTAGTCTAGGGACGGCGTATCTCTACACGCTGTCAACCCCTTTCTCTTGGCCCACCGAGCGGCGACAGCCTTCTTCGCAATGGTGCGGCGCTCGGCCGCCGACAAAGCGGCCGCTCGAGCATGGCCGCCCTTCGACGCTCCGAGTTTCGCCAACGCGACGGGCGTTGCGGCTGTCCGATCCCGTAGCTGAACGCTCCGCTGAGATTGCTAAACCTCACGGCTCGTCTGTCCGATACACGCCTTAGCGAAACACCGCTCAATACCCCTGCATCTTCATGCTCTTCTCAGGTCGATCGATGTCTGGTGCCATCGCTCTATCCATCCTCCTCGCCCTCGTTGTCGCAGGCTGTGCCCTCGTCCGATATCGAGGGCGACGTCGCCGTGATGCGTCGCGTCTGCTGGGTGACCTCAGCCCAGTGAGCGGCGAATGGTTGGCGGACCATCATCGGGGCCGTTGATCCGGCGACGGGTCTCTCCGCACGCGGATAAGACGCGGCACTCACTCTCTCCCTTCTCTATGGTGACGCCGCCTGTCAAATCGACCACTTCGGCAACTACAAGCCGTAAATAGCTTCGAGAAGCGGTAAACACCGCTGAACAAGGGGGCCTCGGGAACAACGAGGCCCTCTCGTTCCTTCAGGAGCCCGACCCGCAGGTTTGGGTGATACGCGACAGCGCGGCGCCACGGAAACGGATATGGCCTCGAACAATTTCCTCTGGGGAACTATTTATCAATGAGCCGGAAGAACAAAAGCGGGAGTCGGTTTTTATTCTTCTCCAATTCCATCAGCACGGGATTCGCAAATGCCGTACCGTTGACGCTTAGCCGCCAAGATTTGACGTCGTTGCACACTGTGCAATTGAGGATGGTGACCGACTTCAACTTCAAGATCGCAGGTGATCGAGGTTCTGAGGAGGGGGATGCCGGACACTTCGATGATGTTCATCAGCTCACCAGTGCCGCCTTCTCGATTTCGAAGAACTTGGCTGACTGACCTCGGTGACACATTGCGGTCGCAGGTGTTACAGCGGCGTACCCACCGGAACTCTTGGTTTCTGGTGATTATCCCTGTCGATATCTTTCCAGAGATCGCGAAGCGTTTATCCGTCGTCTCGTCTCGAGACGACCCGAGCAGAGCGAGGGATTCTTCTCTTAAGTCAGTTCAACGGTCGCTGCGAGCTTGCGCTCTCCGCTCCCGTGGCCGTCTGGCGACGTCCACTAATTACAGTTTATCTTTCTGGGTTGTGGTGCTCGTCGCAGCGTCGAAGTGACTCGCGACCTAGCTCTTCTCCCCTGCGGGTGGTGGAGGAGACGGACCGATCCCTATACCCCTGAAGCCAGAGATAAATCTCTGACATCAAGGAAGGGATCGTATCGACGACGTGCGTAGCGGAGCCAGTCGACGTCAGGCTTCGTCCTCGGCGCCTGCAGCCTTCTACGGAATCCTGTCTCACCCGGTGTAGGTACCCGTGTGGCCACCTGGTCCGGATTTGTGCCGCTGAGACAGCCCCAACGATCGATGATTACGCGACGCGACTCCACCGCATTGGCTTGCGGGAACAGGGACACGTCTACGATTGCGTCCAGGTGGACTGCGATAGGGGTTGTGTCGCTATCGCGTCTCGATCGCCACTCTCGCCTTGACTGGGTTTGCAGTCATTAACAGGCTCGGAGTCCAGGGCCGCGCAATGCGTAGCGGCCGCATCCTGTCTGCCGAGTCCTGTGGCGGGTGTCCGCTGGGTTCTATACACGACAGGGCGATTACTCGCCCGGGTTGGCGCGGCCGTCAGGCCGCGTATGAATGGTGAGTCTCTGCGAAACCCGGAAGCGGCTGGTAGGGTCGGTGACAGTCGATACCAGCGAGGAGGACGTCACTACACGACGTGGTTCCCTCCGATCATTTAACAGCAGGAGCGTGTCTTACCACTCCGGCCATCAAGATCATCGTACAAGTATTTTGCCGGTTTGAATAGTTCGTTATAACGGACCAATAGTGGAATGCGATCGCGACGTTCCTACATGATGAACCGAACGTTTTGGAGCGCTAAGTGATGAGTGATCGTCAGGAGCGTCCGGATGCCAGAGGCAGAAGAGAGGAGAAATGTACTCTCTCCAAAATTATAGTCTCATGGGAAATCATAGAGTCAATCTCTTAGCGGCCTGTTACCAACGATTTAACATTGGCTGCACATTGTGCAACGGAGGGATGATGCCTAACTTGACGGCCTCGATACCGCCTTCCACCTCTACGTCGGGGACGTCACGCGCTAGACGCTGCCGGTCGGCCGCGCAGGCGACTAAGCGCGGGCGCTTCCGTGGGAAAAAGAAAATCAATCACGGCGAGCACTCGTGTTTCCAGCTAATCTTAAGTGCCTGAAAGCCGTGATCACGACGCACGGGGGCCGGTCAACCTTTCGGATACTTCGGGTAACGCCTTGATTTCGCGGATCTGCAGGACGTGGCGCTGCTCATGTGTCGAAATCAGTAGCGCCCACCGATACGCATCGCAGTTCTGTGGCTCCACCGCGTGACGACAGTTGGTGCTGGATCAGTTTGAAATCGCCCGCTTTAGGTAGGCGATAGTCGCCGGGCCGTCAGGGTCTGGTCCTGATTCAAGAGATACCAATTCCCAGCCCTGACCACCCAATTCGTTTAGGCGAGACTGAACGCCTTTCAAAGCGTCTTCCGGATCGCGTTGAAAATTTAGAGACTCGACCCAATATTCCCACATCGTCTCGGTGCCACGGCCCATCTGGACAACCTCCTACGGTAATTAAGGTGACGATCTCCTCGGTAACTCCACTCGTGATCTGGGACGTCGGCCTCCATCGCCGGCGTCACTCGCAGAGTCTGATGCACCCGCGCCAAGTTGCAATACATGAAGTATAGGGCGACCGTTGCCGAGTGTTTTCCAGTTTCCTCGAGAAGGCATTGGCTAATCGCCTCATATCGACGCATCGACATCCACATCGGCAGGTTTTGGCGCTCGAGGTAGCTGCCTCGTCGTCCGCTGGAGTCGATGTGCGGATCGTGTCTTGAGGACTAACGCTTCTTGGCCCACCGGGCGGCTACAGCCTTCTTCGCAATGGCGCGGCGCTCAGCGGCCGACAGCGCAGCCGCCCGAGCATGGCCGCCTTTCGACGCTCCGAGTTTCGACAATGCGACGGCGGCGGCGTTGCGTCTGTCCGATCCCGTAGATGAAGGCCCCGCTGGACTACGCAGCTCCCCTACCGATCTGATGGACCAACTTGCTGTGCATCCTGGGAGCAATTCGTCGGCATCTCGCCCTGGTTACATGCTTGCCCGAGCAGGGTCTCGGATGCAGACAATTGGTCCACCTTTGTATAACGAGAACTGTGCGCCCTCGCCTGCGCCATCGTCCTGGTGGGGACATGCGCCGTAATAGCCTTTCGCGAGATTGCAGTTGTGACACAGCACCTGGATTCCGGGCGGGAACTTGTGCTTGATCAGCCATCGATAGATCGCGCTGGGGCGCACCTCTCGCCGATGCTGCGCACCATCACGATGAATGTGATCGATGGCGAGGAACTCGACCTCGTTTTCGCCGCAACAGCCGCAGCGCATCGATCCACCGCTGTAGTGAGCCAAGACGCGCAAGCGCGTGGCCAGGTGGTATTCCGCCATCCCGACTTTCATACAGGGGCGGCATCGTCCCTGGCGGCCGTACTTTCCGCCGCCACGTCGATCCAGATGGAACGCCGAGAGCGGCAGCTCGCGCTTGCATCGGCGACATTTCTTCAACATGCTCGACTCCTCTGTTCGATGATCACGACCAATGGACGCTCGATGACACACTCGTCGCCGTTCGACGATGGTCAGCGCCCCAATGCTTCGCGGGCAGAGTGCTGCACACTGTGCAAAGAAGCGGCGTTACTCGGACTCCCCCACCTGCTCGGAGTCTGCCTTCGGTGTCTTTCGGGTATGGGGGCAGGACCCGTACGCACTCTTCGCCAAGTTGCAGTTATGGCACAGCACCTGGAGGCCTGGCGGAAACCTGTTTTGCTTCAACCAGCGGTAGAAGCTCGCGCCGCCGCCGATTTCCTCCCGATCGGTGGCTCCGTTCCCGTCGATGTGATCCAAGGCCAGAAACGGCACCCGGTCCTGTCCACAGCACGCACACTGCATCGTGCCGCCGCTGTAGTGCGCTAACACCTCGAGCCGCAGGCGCTCATTGCCTGCCTTGACACTCCGGTACGAACACGGCTTGCACCAGGACGACACACGTTGGCGCCCCGGGACCCGCGGGAATTCGCCAAGGGCTTTGACCACCCCACATCGAGTGCAGCGCTTCACACCGCTCGGCGCCAACGCCGTCCGAAGGGCCAGCTCCGGAATGCGCAGCGGGAATGCGGACTGGCCACTGTCCAGCGCGTCGCTCACAGGAACACACCTCAGGGTATCCACGCCACTGGGGTGAACCGCCAGAAAGAGTTCGTGCGACAGCACGGTGGAGAGCCCGGCTCGGCTCGGGTGCGGATCGTGCAAAAGCTGACCACCAAAGGCGACGACGACGTGCGGAACGTCGCGCATGGTGTTTCCCTGGGTGAGATGCAACACGCGTGGGACTTCCCACGTACCGGCCGTACAGCTCACCAACACGACGCCGTAGTGCTCGGCAAGCCACGCGTTCATGCGGTCCCACCAGCCTGCGTTCGGCTCTGTGTCAGGGAAGTGCGGCACGGCATCCAAGGGCAGGCCGAACACTGTTGCGAGAGCCGCCTGCATGCCGTTGCTCGTGGGCTCCCCGAACTCCGGCCCACGTCCCAGGATGGTTTGCGTGACGCCGTCAAGGCCCAGATCGGCCAATCGGATCTTCCGCCGAGGGCCGATGACTCGCGGTCGTTGGTGAATGCGTGCCTCCGACCGTGGCCCGTGGGCAGACGACTTCCTTGAAGTGCATTGAGATGCGAAAGCAGTGTCCCGGGCGGAGCTCGGGGCGCACGCAACGGCCTTGGGGTCGGTGCGTGCGCGACCATCCTCGTCCAGTGCTTGCTGCTTCGTTCCACTATCGATAATGGCGGATGCCACTGACGACGGGGCATGCGTTGAACACTGTGCAACGGGTCGGCTTCACCTTCTGTCTCGCTCGTGACTGCTGCTGCGCCTTGCGGAACTCCAGCATGTCGTGGACCTGACCGGCGTTCATCTTCGTACCAGTCCACGTCGAGGCCCTGACGGCGAATCTCCCGCACCTGTGCATTGGACGGGACAGCCTTCCGCCAGCCAGCCTTCTGGTTCTTGATGCTGTAGGTCCGGCCGCGATTGACGTTGACCCACTTCTCTGCGGCCTTGAAGGCATCCTGCAGCGACGGCCTGCGGCGGCGCGATCCTTGCGCCTTCTTGTAGCCGCTCGACATCTCCACCGACCACTGGCCCAGCATGTCCTGCCGGAGGTCGATGGCTCGGGGAAGTTCTCCCCGTGGTAGGCCATCTTGAAGTGGTCCGGCGACGCCTGCGTCCACGCCAGCTCCGCGTGCTCCTTGACGACCTGGCGGCATCTCGGGAATGAACAGGTCCACGTCCTCGACCTTGGCCTGGATTTCGTCCAGGGTCTGGCAGTCGTCGAAGCAGGAGGTGCTGGTTCTGCCTTCTTCGCTTCCTCGAACTTCTTGGCAACCTCGAGGATGTCTTCGCCCTTGAAGTCGAACTTCGGGGGCAGCCCCATGAGGTCCGCGATCGTAACCAGGCTAGTGCCGCTTGGTGATGTCAACGAAGTCGATGACGAGGCAGTCAGCTTTTCCAGTTTCAGGAGAGAGGCGAGTTCCTCTTCCTGTTTTCTGCAGTGTAGATTTGCAGTGATGACTTCGTCGGCGCCGCATGGATGACGCAGTTGTGGACCAGTAGCCCCCACGTAAAGCGACGCTTCGGCCCCGCGTTCAGGATGTCGTAAACGCGGACCTTGTGCGAGATCCAGGCGGTCGACGCTCCTGGCTGCCCCGGAATGGTCAGGCGATTGAGTGACAAGTCCTCGACCTTCTCGGCGACGGCCACGAGGTCATTCACGAGATTAAATGACTCGCGATTCGCATCATTTATCTCGCCGTAAAGGAAGAGTCGAGTGACGAACGAGTTCGCTCGGCCAATGAGGTCCTTGTGCGCGTAGAGCTGTACCGGATACTCCCCGTCCCCTGTGATGGCGATGCGAAGTCCCTTCTTGACACAATGTTGCAGTGGTATCCAGCCTGCTTCGCTGAACACCTTGTGATCCGGTGTCGCGGTGGAGACCGGCGTATGTCATGGTGTAGCGCTCGCCCTGGTAGACGACGCCGTCGTGGTTGACCCACTCCTCGCCGTCCCACACCTTCATGTCGCGGGTGACGTCCTCAATGGGCACGAGGCCCTGGTCGGTTAGGACGCGCTGGCCATGGGCAATGCAGTTCACCTTCGGCTCGTCCCAGCCTTCGGTGAGGACCTGGCAGTTCGTGATGACGCGGATCTTGCCATCGTGGAAATCCTTCAGCAGCTGCTTGCGCTCTCCTTCGGGAGCGCCCCGTGGATGACGGCTGACGTGATGTTCTGGGCGTTGAACGCTTCGGCCATCTTTGTGGCGTGCTCGACGTCCACGCAGAACGCGACGCACTGCTCGCGGTCGAACGCGTAATCGATGTAGGTAGTGCCCTCAATTCGGCCTTTTCGGACTGAAATATGGGGAGCTTTCGCTTACCCCGCGCGCTTCATCGTTGCTCTCTCTTCGCGATTTTCCTAACAAAATCTCACAAAACCTGGCGCACGCACATCAGGCGCTGGAGCAAAAATGCGCGAAAAAAGGGAGGGGGGCGGACCCCTGTCAATCGGAATCTGACCGCTTTCGGAACGCATTCTAGATACTGGAATCAGGAATGCGCTCGTTTTGATTCACTTCCGGACCTTTTCCGGACCCCGCCTTCTAAGAGAGATTGAGTCACGATGCGTGACGTTATTTCGCGCCTGACGACCAATGCCTTTTACCAACTCGCTCTTGTTGAACCGTAGTTGCACATCGAGTGTGAACCGGTGCCTGAATGACTCTAAGGTTGTCGCAGAGTAGAGGCGATGAGTTCATGACCTGCGATGCGCAGCGTCACCCGCCACCTAGCCGAAATGATGACTGCCGTCGATCCCATACCGACTTACGGCAATCCCATACCTGCCGATCCCATACCGACTAACGCGATCCCATACTGTCGGCAGCTCGATCGAGTATGGGATCCAAGTCTTTACTTTGAACGCCGCGGCGGTCCCGCGCCGACGGATCACGTCATATCGGCGACCGGCGGACAGCCGAGCCGCGTCGATTTCGGCCGCTGATTGATCTGTATCGAGAAACCGGCCGGCGGCAGGGGCACTCCCACTCGCTGGTTTTTCGTGTGTGTAGCTCGGATCAAGCCTGCTGTTGCCCCGTGTTCGGGAGAAAATTGATGTTCACTGATTGTTCACTGGTGACCGTCAGTTGTTCCGTCGCGTGTCCGAGGGACGATTCACACACCAGATTGTTGCTCGGTCTCGCCTTCGTACCTGGCGCGCGACGCAGAATGCGCGACGATCGCCGCCAAGGCGGTGCCGTCGGCGGGTTTCGTAAGGTGGGCGTCGAATCCTGCGCGGATCGCCTGCTCCTTGTCCTGTTCCTGGCCGAACCCCGTCAGCGCCACAAGCATGACCCGGTTGCCGAGAACACGACGAATCCGTTGACAAGTCTCGTATCCATCGAGCCCTCGCATGCCGATGTCGAGGAGGACCACCTCAGGTCGGTACTCATGGATCAACGCGAGAGCGGTTTCGCCGTCGTAAGCGACGCGCGCGTCTCCACCCATGTCCTCGATGAGCATCGCCGTCACATTTGCAGCGTCCTCGTTGTCGTCGATAATCAGAATGCGTCGTTCGAGCCGGCGTTCATCGATGGGCCTCTCAGCGGCCGAGACCGAGTGGGTCACCATGAGCGGCAGTTGAATGACAAACTCGCTACCGTGCCCTTCTCCCTTACTGCGGCCCTCGAGACGTCCTCCGTGAAGATCCACAAGCCGACGTGCGAGCGCGAGGCCGACACCCAGTCCCGGCTGCGCGGAGCGCGCCTCTCCTTGCGTGAAGAGATCGAACACGCGAGGCAGCAACTGCGGCGATATCCCGATTCCTGAATCGACCACTGAAATCGACATCTGCGGCCTTCCATCACTCTTCGCCTGCGTGATTGACGCCGCGATGTGGACGCAGCCGCCCTCGTTCGTGAACTTCGTCGCGTTGTGGAAAAGGTTTGAGAGGACTTGAACGAACCGTGTCGGATCCACATCGATGACGCACGGGTCCTTTGGTAGGTCGACGCTCAATTCGATTCGTTTGGCAGTCATGGCGGCCCGACTGGCTTCGACGGCACTGTGGACCAGACTCGAAAGCAGGGTTGGTTCCCGTTGGAGCACAATCTTGCCGGACGTGATTCTCGACACGTCCATCAGGTCATCGATCAAGCGAACCATCTGCCCTATCTGACGCTCCATGATCCCGCGGACTCGCTCGATTGCCACCACGGTGTCGCCGCCGCGCCGAATCAGTTCGAGGCCGGTTCGTATCGGGGCGAGCGGATTTCTCAGTTCGTGCGCCAACATCGCCAGGAACTCGTCTTTCCGAGCACTGGCTTCACGCAACTGCTCCTCGGCGCGGGCGCGTTCAGTGGCCTCCCAAGTCCGCTCGGCGGTCTCCTTGACGAGCTCAACTTCCTCTGGAGTCCAGGCACGCGGTGAAACGTCGCTCACGCAGAGCGCCGCGACCAGTCGACCGTCCCTGATCAACGGCGCGGCAACGAAGGCAGCCACGTCGACCGCGGCGACGGCAGGACGATCCGTGTCGGGAAATAACGGTGAGGTTCGAGTGTCCGCCACGACCACCGGACCGCCCACTCGAACTGCCGGACCTACCCAATTGAAATCAGCCAGTGGATATCGCCCGACCTTGCTCGAGCCCCCCGCGCGAACAAAGTCCCGATGAACCAAGATGAAGCCCTGCGCTTCGTCAATGTCTGCGTAGTAGGCGCCGTCTGTCAGCAGCCGCTCACCGAGAAGCCGGCTCGCTTCTCCTTGAATCGCCACCGGATCGACGAGCGGCCTCAAGGCATCGCCAAGCCGGAGAAGAAACGCGTGCCGTGATTCGCTCTCCCGGAGCGCCACCTCCACGCGCTTGAGTTGATTCAGGGTTTCGCGAAGGCGCACGCCACCTTGGACGAGTTCAGCTTCGGACGTGTCGAGCAGCAAGTCCGCGAGTTCCTGATGGCCGCGCAGTATTTCGGCCATATCTGGTTCGTACGTCAGCTCCGGGTGCATCTCTGTCCAGTAGTGAGCCGTGCGAATGAAGGCGAGATAGGCGACCAGGAGTTCAAACGTCGCGTCGCCAACCGCCGCACGAACAGCCGCGCGGGCGCGTGCAGCCACGCGCGGCGATAAAAACATGACCGTCAGCGCGTCGAAGAGATCGGTCTCGGACTGCGTGCGAGGCTCCGGTAACCGACCGCCAAGCGACACACGCTCAAGGCGCTCGAGGATCGTCGCGAGCGCCGGACCCTCGGGCAGAGGGCGCCGCAAGAGCTCAACCACGTCCTCGATCGTGTCGGGTCCCGCATCGGCGTCTCCGGCCGGCCGGCCTTGACCGATGAGAAACCCGACGTGCCGGACAATGCAGTAGCGAATTTCGCAGAATCGCGAAAGATGGACGAAGAGACGCTCCTTGAAGAGCGAAGGCAGCGGGCTGTCTAGATAGGCCGATTTCGCAAACTTCCAGAGTTCTTCGACCAGACCGGGCGCCGCATCCGCAGAACAGAAAAAATTGGGGAGGACGCCGAAACGATCCGCGACCTCGCGTCTGAAACGGAGTGTGCTCGACCGGTGTTCCGTCAATTCATCTCGCACTCAACGCCCCATCAGCGGGTCTGATCCGTCTTTCTCGACCAGACTGGATGCGCGTCGCTGACGAATATCCAGCTCGGGTCGAATATCCACATCGCCTGGCCTTGCGATTGGAGTGTCGGCGCGGGCGACAACACGAGTCGCTTCAGCATGAGCCATCGAATACGCCTCCGTGAACGCCGCGTGAGGCTTCCGATGAAGATGCTGAACTTTTCTAAGCTCTGGCGCGTTTGCCTTGGGCAGTTCGGCCATTCTCAGGGGAAGAGAGAAGCAGTAAGTGTAAGGACGTCACAGAACGCCTGTCAAATTCACCTTGCGCCGCTAATTAGCGACGCGTTTTGCTTAATGCTTTCTGTGAAATTCGACTGTGGCTTACACGTACGTGCCACTGTCTGAAGAGCCTACCCTGCCTCACACGCCAGCGGGTCTGTTCTATACGCTGTTGACGCGCTACGCAATGGCCCACTTTGGGATTGTCCAATTATGCTGGCTAAGTAACAGTGCCCGAGGTGTGGGGCCGACGTCCAGGATGGTAACCAGTCTACCAAGGCGGGAGCTGATTTATACGGTCCGCAGTCGCCTTACGGGGCTACGACGCCGCTGAAGAGAGAAACACCCCGACGATCTCGGAGCGGTGCCAAGTGGTCGTGCATTTCAACACGCAGAATGCCAATCGCGTTGCCCTTGAGATCCAAGTGCAGGCAGCAGCGGGGGCGTCGCCGAACACGGCACCTTCAAATCGACGCAACGGAGCCAGTGATCGGCCGGGGGAAGCTGGTGATCGGCCTGGGGCTCCGGGAGCTGGAGCACCGGGGACGGACAAGCCAAGCCCAGACAAGTAGTCTGACCCGGGCAAACGCTTATAAGGGTCGGGGACAGAACTGTCCCCGATCCCGTATCAGTTCCGCCACTCTCAGCTCGACGGCATCACCACGAAGTCCCGGGGAAGAAGTACCGGAGTGTCCCCGGACCCCTAACAGAATTCTCGTCACGCAATCACCTCGTCCGCGAGTTGGCTTAGGCCCACAGGCTGTAAAGAGTCTCACTTCGAGTTGTGCAATCTACAAACATTCTTCTGGGTAGCGTCCATTCGGGAACGTCAATCTAGACCTGAAAGGTGCAGACGGCGAGTCTCGGGACATCGACGACTGTAGCGGATCAGAAATCGCGCTGACTTTGGTACGCAAGATGCTCTTCTCACCAATTGCGATTCGCGCGCCTGCTGTAAGGATGAATTCAACGCGCACCGAATCGCGACGTATCGGCGTCCGCCGGGGAGCTGATTCGCCTCGCATGCGAGGAACCAACGGAGCGAGCGACGCCACGCAGTCAGCAGTAGCACGGAACCAAGAAGGAGCGGACGATGGCAAGCAGGAACACACCCGTAGGCAACCGATTGGCAGACAGGACAGCGTCGTTTGGCAATGAGCTCGCTGACCGGGCGACCGAAGCCAAGGATTCGATGTCCGACATGGCAGCAGCGGCAACACAGAAGGTCGACGAAGGCCGATCGATGGTGGCGGATCGTCTGGACAGTGCCGTATCGGCGGTTCAGGAACGAGTGGGCGAACTCCCAGGGGGGCAACGCGTGAAGGAATTGGCGTCGGCGGCAGCAGAGCGTTTGAGCACGACCGCCGACTACATGCGCAACCATGACGCCAAACGCATGATGGCTGACGTGGAGACCGTGGTGAAAAACAACCCGGGCCCCGCACTGCTCGTCGCCGCAGCGTTCGGATTCGTGCTCGGCCGGGCGCTTACCCGAGACTGACATCGACTCGCAAGGAGGTAGGCGGTGGCAGCGGACCGATCGGTTGCAGATGTGTTGCAGGACATCTTCCGCAACGTCCAGGAAATTCTCCGTTCGGAGATACGCCTCGCCAAAGCGGAGATCCGCCAGGAGGCAACTGAGGCGGCCACGGCGGCACTGTGGATGACGATGGGGTCGTGGGCCTGCTGAGCGCGTGGATGTTCATGTTGTGGACCGCCGTCTACGCTCTCGCCACGGTCCTGCCGATATGGGCCGCCACACTCGTGATCGCCGTGGCGATGGCAGGTGCCGGAGGCATTGTGATCAGAACCGGGCTACGCAGGTTGACGCGAATCAAGCCAATGCCGGAGCGGACGATAGAGTCGCTCCAGGAGAATCTCGAATGGATGAAGCAGCCGACAAAATAGAGGCGCAGATCGATCGGACTCGAGAACCGACTCGGCTCCAACCTCAGAGAACTGGAAGATAGGATCGACGCCGCTACCGATTGGCGCGAGCAGTTTCGCGCGCGACCTCACGTGTTTCTCGGAGGGGCGATTGCCGGGGGTGCGCTCCTGGCGGCGGTCCTCCGCCCGGCGGCTGCGCGGCAGGCATTCGACTCTTCCACCGAAGGCCATCCCAGGTCCGTCCCGCGCAATGGGGTCGACGGCCGGGAGCAGGCGCTCGAGCTGTGGAACAACATCAAAGGTGCGCTGATCGGCGTGGCCGCCATGCGGATCACTGCATACATCTCGGAGTTGGTGCCGGGATTCGACGAACAGTTTCAGCACGCGGCACAGAGACATGACGCGCCGCGCACACGATGACGCAGGCGCATCGGTGCAACCATCACGAGGGAGACTCAACAATGGCTGAAGCAGGCACGCTCCACGACGCCTTCATCGACGAATTGCGTGACACGTACGACGCTGAACGGCAACTGACGAAGGCGCTCGCGAAGCTCGCCAAAGCGGCGTCGTCACCCCCACTGCGCGAGGCCTTCGAATCGCACCTCACGGAAACGCAAGGTCAGATCGAACGCTTGGAACAAGTCTTCGAGAGCCTCGATGAGAAGGTCCGCGGCAAGCACTGCGACGGGATCGCGGGGATCATCGAAGAAGGCAAGTCGATCATGGAAGAGGATTTCGACGACGACACGATGGACGCCTGCCTGATTGCGGCGGGTCAGCGGGCCGAGCACTACGAGATGGCGGCCTACGGCACGCTGGTGGCGTGGGCGCGGGCGATGGGCCACAGCAAGGCGGCCGATCTCCTACAGGAGACTCTTGACGAGGAGAAGGCCGCGGACGAAAAGCTCTCCAGTCTGGCGGAAGGCGGCATCAACCAGAACGCGGCCGAGGCCACCCAGTCAGACGCAGATGAAGAAGCCGTGGCAGTGGGCGCCGGCGCGAAGAAGACCGCGACCAACGGCAAGAGTGGCGCTCGTCGGCGGTAAGGACGAAGTCCTCCGTGCTCGTCCACGCGGCCAGCCAGGCTGGCGACCGCGGCGACGAGCTCGGATGGATGACGGTCCTAGCGCCGTTCGACCTGACACGACCCGGGCACCTTACTGATCTTGACCACCGTGTACCGGCGCGGAGTGGATGGCTCGACCTTTGCCGTAGTTGTGGTCGACGTGCTCGTTGCCGTCGACGGGGTCGTCGGTGCTTCCATAGGCCGCACTGTGACTTCCACCCGGCTGCCGACATGACTCGCGAGCGTCTCACGATTGATCCCCTGCTCGCTGACACTCGAGACTGGCAGGACCTCGTACCGAGCGAGTTCCGTCGGCCACTTCCGTGTTCGACGGATCCGTCGGCGGCATCTGCCCGACGGCAGTCGCATCGGCCAGTTTGAACAGCGACGTCGCCGCGGAGCCACCCTCCAGACAACCGGACATCACATAGACCTTATGCGCCGGCTCATTCGCCGGCGCTGGCGATTGCTGCGCGAATGATGCAGCTACTTGAAGGATCAAAACAACGCCGGTCACGAAGACCATTGACCTCATCAGACTCTCCTTTCGCGCCGAAGTTTCCTGGATCCATACCCCACAACTGCGCGCGACTGAAAACCGCTTGCGTGTCATAGCGCGAGAAGAAACATGACCAGGTCACGTTTCTCCTCCGGGAGAAGTTTCAATCCGAGCACCAAATTGAAGAACTCGACGGTGTCGTCAAGTGTCAGTAGACGATCGTCGTGCAGATACGGTGGTGAATCCTTAATACCGCGCAGGGGGAACGTCTTAATCGGACCGTCGGCTGCTGCTGTTCGCCCGTTGACCGTCACGGTGCTGAAGAACCGTTCGGTGCGCAGGTTGTGCATCAGGTTGTCTGTGTAGTACGGCGCGGGATGACACGTCGCGCATTGGGCTTTGCCGAAGAACAGCGCTTCGCCGCGGCGCTCCGCTTCGGTGCTCAACGCCGGATCCAGCCGCCCGAGAATGTTCAGCTTTGGCGCTGGCGGGAAGTCGAGGATGTTCTGAAACTCACCCATGAAATGCACCTGGCTGCCACGCTCCAACGGGTTGACCCCCTTACGCGCGGCACGGGTATGGTCGCCATCAAAATACGCGGCACGCTGCTCAAACTCCGTGAAATCCTCGATGCTCTTGAGCGCCCGCTGTGATCCGAAGAGACGCTGCACACCGACGCCGCGCAGTGACGGAGTATCAATCCGATGCCTGAACGCATTCGGCCGGATGTCACCGACGGTATGCGTCGCG
Organism: uncultured Acidobacteriota bacterium; assembly: GCA_963757735.1. GTDB lineage: Bacteria > Acidobacteriota > Vicinamibacteria > Vicinamibacterales > UBA2999 > Gp6-AA40. Next base: position 4,876 of record CAVWST010000009.1, on the reverse strand, counting down.
GCATTGGTGTGGCCGTTCGCATGGCAGTCGAAGCACGCGACACCTTGATGTGCCTTCATGCTCCTCCGGTCCTCCGTCACGTTGAACTGTTGCTGCGGAAAGGGAGTGACCAGCAGGCGAAGTCCCTCGAGTTGTTTGGGATTGAGAATCTCTTTGAACAGCCGCTCGAAGTTGTCGAGGGTGATGAGCTCTCCCTTCGAGACGTCGCCCAGATCAGGACGCGTCACGAGAAACACTGCCGCAGGAAATTCTGGAATGAGGTGATCAGGAAGATCGAAATCGAGATCGAACCGCGTGAGATCACGCCCAGTCTGCTTGGTCGTCTCGTCGATCAATAGCTTCGGAAAGATCATCCCGCCCGCTTCATGGTGCGGGTGTGGAAGCGGGAGGAAGCCGGCTGGCCAAGCATTCTTCGTTTTCGTCTCTTCAGGAGACATTGCCGCCAACTGCGACCACGTCGTATTCGCCGGCAGCTTCACGCGAACGCCACCCTGAACAGCCTTGCCCCGAGTCATCGTGACACCAGCGCCCGGGCGGTTCGATAGGTCGTATCGAGCGCTCAAGAGATCCTGTTGGCGTTTCGCAAACGACGGCTTCTCTTTCTGCGTGCGCGCGATGACGTCTGGAAGTGGTTCACTCTTCACGAGTGGATCGTCCTGGGCCGAGAGCACGGCGAGACCCGCCACAGCGACGACGAGACTCATGACGCCGACAGCAATGCGTCGGTGATCGAGTTGCAACCTTTCCATGTCCGCCTCCCCGGTTCTGACCCCACTGCCAGTCGCGCATCACGACTCCATCCCCCGAGACGCGACCACGGCCTAACTGCAAGATCGACTCCCTGTGCGCTGTCGCGCTGGCGTGGCGTTCACAGGTCAGGGGGACTTACCTTCCACTCGCCTTCCACTCGCCACGGTCGAGGCGGACGATCCCCACGAATCTTCAAATGGAACTTTCCCGGTAGCAGTTCTGGGTGGAGGCGCAAACTACAAGACCTCGCTCGGTCACGCACTCTCGCACTGCGCGGCTTCGCGTTTGCAGTCGGCAGTCGTGTGCTCAAGACCGTCTCGCTGTCGTGGTCTGACTTAGGTCGCCGTACGTGGGGTGAAGCGCTCGATGATGATGTCCCCGGGCTCGCGGCGCAGCTGGCGTACTACTTCTTCCTCGCGCTCTTTCCGGCGGTTCTTTTCCTGCTCGCGCTTGCCAGCTTCTTTCCCTGGGGGAACGTCACGGATGACGTAGGCAGATCGCTTGGCCCCTTCGTCTCGCCGCAGGTGCTCGAACTGATCCAGGAGCAAATGCGACGGCTGGCCAATAACGACAATGGCGGATTGCTCACATTCGGTGTCGCGGCTGCTCTGTGGAGCAGTTCAGCGGCGCTGGTCTCGATCGTTGGCGCGCTGATGGACGAGACTCGCGTGGAAGTCCGCCAGGACCCTTCGACGACCTGCGGTCGGAGCCATCGTGATTGGCGTCGCATTGGTACTCGGCGCCCGTCGGGCCCGCGACTGAGATGTAGACGTCCGACTAGAGGAGACAGCAATGGCCAAGAAGAGTCAGCGGCGAGCGCAAAAAACGCTCCCGGCCAGCGGCGAAGCGTGATCTGATCCGCGGTCCGAAGGTTCATATGCCAAGCGCACTGCGCGGGCGTTTCAAAGAGAGGGACGACGTAGGCCGGTCGCAAAAGGCTGACAAGCCGCGCGACGTCACAAGAGCTGTGCGCAGCAGTTACGGCGACCCTTGGGCTCTGCCTCATTCGCTTCTCATCGCACAGTTCGGTCAAAGGCGCCAGAAGCGGCGTCCCAGACGGCTGAACCCAGATCGTGCACGACGCCGTAGGGCACGGCCGTGAGGCCGGCAAATCGTGATCCGTTGGTCTGCTTCAATCGGCAAAACAAGCCGCAGGTCTTTCTGCACTTCGGGCGTGCGCACGTGAACTCAGCCGGAAGTCGCATGCTTTAGTGGCACGGTTATGGCTAGGGCATGGTGACATTAGCTCTTGCTTAGGTTGGACCCATGCAGCCAACGCCCGACGACGTCAGATCTCGGCATCTCGCTCGAGTAGTGGAATCATCCGACGACGCGATCGTCAGTAAAGATCTCAACGGGATCATCACCTCGTGGAACAGGGCGGCGGAACTGATTTTCGGGTACATCGCCGCGGAAGCTGTGGGCCAGTCGATTCGGATGATTATCCCGGCTGACCGGCAAGCCGAAGAAGATATGGTCCTGCTCGGATCCGCGAAGGGCATACGATCACCCACTTCGAGACCGTCCGTCGGCGCAAAGACGGGACGCTCATTCCGATTTCTCTGACGGTATCGCCGATTCACGACGACGAAGGCCGGGTGATTGGCGCCTCAACAATTGCACGTGATATCACCGTGCGGACGCAGGCGACATCGTGAGTCGACGACTCGCCGCCATCGTGGAGTCGTCCGACGATGCCATCATCAGCAAGGACCTGAACAGCACGATCATGTCGTGGAATGCGGCCGCGGAACGAGTGTTCGGATACACCGCAGCCGAGGCCATCGGACAATCCATTCGCATGCTGATTCCCGCGGAGTTGCAGTATGAGGAAGACGTGGTTCTCGCGAAGATTCGCGCCGGCGAGAAGATCGACCACTACGAGACGATTCGCCAGCGCAAAGATGGCACGCGAGTCAACATCTCGCTGACCGTCTCGCCCCTTCGAAACGAACGAGGCGAGGTCGTGGGTGCCTCCAAGGTCGCCCGCGACATCACCGAACGCACGCGCCTCGTGGAGTTGACGCGCGAACACGCGAGCAACGCGGAGAAGCTCGGCGAGGTTGGTGCCCTGGTCGCCTCCAGGCTCGATCGCGAGGCGGTCGTCCAGAAGGTCACCGACATCGCGACGGAGCTGACGCACGCGCAGTTCGGCGCGTTCTTCTATAACGTGACAGATCCCGAGTCTGGCAATGCGTACATGCTGTAACGTTGTCGGGCGCCCCGAAGGACGCGTTTGCGAAGTTTCCGCCTCCCCGCGCCACCACGATCTTCGCCCCGACGTTCCACGGTGACGGCCCGGTGCGGCTGGACGATGTGACACGCGATCCCCGCTACGGAAAAAATGGGCCATTTATGGGATGCCTCCCGGTCATCTTCCCGTGCGCAGCTACTTGGCAGTACCGGTGAAGGGCGCCAAAGGCGAAGTCCTGGGGGGCCTATTTTTCGGCCACTCCCAGGTAGGCATGTTCACCGAGCAACACGAGCGGCTTGCGGTTGGGGTTGCGTCGTGGGCGTCGGTCGCGCTGGCAAACGCCCGCCTTTACGAAGAGGCGCAAACGGCGAACCGGATGAAGGACGAATTCCTTGCCGTGCTGTCGCACGAGCTGCGCACTCCACTGAACGCCATCGTCGGCTATTCTCGACTGCTGCGCGGCGGCATCCTGTCGGGCGACAAGGCCGCGCGCGGTCTCGAGAGTCTCGAGCGGAATGCGAACTGGCTGACGCAGATCGTGGAGGACCTTCTCGACGTTTCGCGAATCGTGTCGGGCAAGCTTCGCCTGGATGTCCAGCCAGTGGAGTTGCCGGTGATTGTTGACAACGCAGTCGCAACCGTTCAGCCCGCTGCGGAGGCCCAAGGTGTAAGGATTCGACGATCATCGATCCGCGCGTGGGGCCTGTATCTGGTGATCCGAGCCGTCTGCAACAGGTCGTCTGGAACCTGGTATCCAATGCGGTGAAGTTCACTGAGAAGAAAGGCCGCGTTCAGGTGCGACTCGAACGCGTGGACTCACACGTCGAGATTGTCGTCAGCGACACTGGGATCGGCATTCGGCCGGACTTTTGCCGTATGTCTTCGAGCGGTTCCGGCAGGCCGAGGCGGGGACGACGCGAAAGACCGGCGGTCTCGGATTGGGCCTCGCAATCGTGCGTCACATCGTCGAAATGCACGGCGGCACCGTCGATGCATCGAGCGCGGGCGAGGGCAAAGGCGCGACATTCCGTGTGCGCCTCCCGCTGATGATCGTCCATCCAGACCGCACTGGAGTTACGGCGCGAGCATCCGCGGACCGAACGACGCGAAGCGTTGACAGGGCTCGGGGGTCTCGAGGGCATTCGGGTGCTGGCCATCGACGACGAAGAGGATGCGCTGACATTGCTCCGCGTCGTGCTGGAGTCCGCTGGTGCCGAGGTGACGACGGTCAACTCGCCGACGAAGGCACTGGAGCGGATCGCGCAGTAAAACCGCACGTGCTCGTATCGATCTCGGGATGCCGGAGATGGATGGGTTTGAGCTGATTACGCGCATCCGACAATCGGAGGACCTGGCCATTCGAAGCATTCCTGCAACAGCATTGACGGCCTTTGCACGTTCAGAGGATCGAACGAAGGCGTTGCGCAGTGGCTTTGAAATGCATCTCGCGAAGCCGGTCGATCCCGGTGAGCTGGTCGCCTCCATCGCGACGCTGGCGAGACGTATCAATACGGGAGCGTAGCCAAGCACTCCATCGCGCCGAAACCCTTCCGCGTGTTCAGAGAGAAATACTTGTTTACGACGATGCTCAGAACGGTGGCAAAGGTAAGACCCATGAAGCGCGGGCGGTTGCTTGTCGTTCGAGTGCTCCATCGACGGCCTCACGTTCCTGAGGCGTAGCGCGCGAATCGCCGGTACGCAAGGACCTGCCCCGTTGTGAGCGCAGCGCTGGCGCGAGTCTTTCGCGGCAAGAACTGGCAATTGGCGCTCACCCATACAGCGAGCAGTTTATCCATGAGAGCGCGAAGACTTATCGCGGTACCGTTCGCGTTGGCGGCAGTCAGCAGCTGTCTTTCCAGCGAACCATTGCCACCGGTGGCGAGCGCGCCGGTTTCGGAGGTATCGATTCCAGAACTGGTGGCGGCACCGGAC
>CAVWST010000008.1:0-66391 GCA_963757735.1 uncultured Acidobacteriota bacterium | reverse complement strand
CGCCCTGAGGAGTCTCGGCGCGCCAACGAAGAGAGCGGTCTACCTCACGCAGGACCGGCAATTCGAGCAGGACTATCGAGCGTATTGCGCCTCGATCGGTTTCGAGTCGCCCGTTGTCGTGTTGAACCACGACTACTGGGTCTGGTGTGCGTTCTCCCATTACGAGCGCGACGGTGACGAAGTCTTTCAGACGCGGCTCGAGGCGTTTCGTGCGCGGCCGTCGCGACGGAAGCGTCGCTTCGTCTCGCTCAATCGAACGGCGCGTGAGGCCAAGATTCTGTTCTTGCTCAGCCTGTTGCGCGACGGACTCTGGGATCGGGGCTTTGTGTCGTTCGGAGGGTTCCAGCACCCGGACGAGCGGAAAGGAGAAAAGCCGCGGCCGACACCCGAGGATCTCGCCCGTTCGCTCCCGGGATTCGACGACAAGATTTCCGAACTCGCGCCCTATCTCGATGCGCTCGATGCGCGTGGCCGAATACTACTGGGCATGAAGCAGCATCAGTGGAAGCGGCTCGAGTTGTGGAACGCGGGACTCGCGGCCGATCTGGCCGAGCACGACAAGTCGTGGTTCAGTGTGGCGACCGAAACCGAGATGCGTCCGCGCCCGTCGCGGATCACGGAGAAGTCGGTGAAGCCGCTCGCCAACTTCCACCCGATGCTGGTGCTTGGCAATCCTGGATCGCTGGCGCTGATCCGCAGCTACGGGTTCGAGACATTCGGGGATGTCTTCGACGAGTCCTACGATGACGAGCTCGACCCGCGCCGCCGCTTCGATCTGGTCTACGAGCAGGTGGTGCGGTTGTGCCGGATGGAGGAGCGCGAGCTCGCGTCGATCGAGAGCCGCCTCGCCGACACGTTGATCCACAATGCGCGCTGGGGGCTGACGACGTTTCCGAGTTCGTACCGCACGCAGCGCGACGTCGCGCTGGTCAACGAGATCCTGCGTTACTGCTTCTCGACGGTGATGTAGTAGAGATCGGTGGCCACCTCCACCTCCTCCTTCGACAGCCGCATCGGCATCACTTTCCAGTCCGTCGTCGGTTCGATCGTCGTCCAGTTGTCGGGACGGCCGATGCGCACCGGCATCGCGAACGCCCGTTCCTCGGTCTTCCACTTGTAGGCCATGCTGCCCGTTTCGTTGAAAGCGAGCTGGAGCGTCGGGAGCGCGGCTCGTCGCAGATACTGATCGAAGATCGGGGTCAGGTCCTTCATGATGCGCGCGTTGAAGAACCGCACGACGTCCTCGGTCATGATGTTCTGGTACTTGAACTGCTGGTAGAAGTCGCGCACCAGCCCCCACCAGACGGTGTCATCGTTGACCACGCTGCGCAGCGTGTTCAGAAACAGCGTGCCCTTGAAGTACATGTCCTGCTGCGGCTGACGGTGGATGCCACGCTGTGTGATGATCGGCTCCCGGTTCTGGACCTTGGGCTTGTAGCTGTTCACGTATTGATCGCCTCGTCATGACCGAACAGTTTCTCGACGTAGAGGCTCTCAGGTACGTCGTCCATCCCTCATGGATCCACATATCCGAGACATCAGCCGCTGACACGGCGTTGCCGAACCACTCGTGGCCGCTCTCATGGATGATGATGAAGTCGAACTTGAGGCTGATGCCGATACCGGTCCAATCGCGTTCGAGGTAGCCGTTCACGAAGCCATTGCCGTACGCCACCGCGCTCTGGTGTTCCATCCCGGAGTAGGGCACTTCGATCAGCTTGAAGCCGTCCTTCTCGAACGGGTATTCGCCGAAGTAGCTGCGAAACGCCTCGAGCATCGGCTTGGTCTGCGCGAACTGCTTCTTTGCTTTCTCCATGTTCGCCGGCAACACGTAGAAGTCCAGCGCCAGGTCACCGAGCTTGTCTGAGAAGTGTTCGTAGCGGCCGATGTTCAGCGCGACGTTGTAGTTGTTAATCGGGTACTGGACGAGCCAGTCCCAACGCGTATAGCCGTCGCCGAGGTCGGTCCTGCCCATGAATCGGCCGTTCGACACGTCGACCAGATTGTTGGGAATCGAGACGCTGATCTGCATCCGCTCGACTTCATCGCGCCACTGATCCTTGTTCGGCCACCACACGCTTGCGCCTTCGTCTTCACAGGCGGTCGTGATCCAGTGATTGCCAGCTGCGTCCTTGCGGAACGCCATCCCTCCGAATCGCCCCTGCTCCTCCGGCTGACCCGAGTAGTGAAAATCGATCGTGTATTCACGCCCGCTCCGAAGTGTGGACGGGAAGTCCACGTAGACGGTGCCGAGATCGCGTTTGTACTTCAGCGGCGTGGACCCGAGCAGAATGCGGTCGACGTTCAGGCTCGCCGCAAGATCGAGTTGGATTCGCGTGTCGTCGGCGAGCATTCTGAAACGAATCGTGTTCTTGCCGGTTACCGACTTCTTCTCCGGGTCGACGCGGACGTCGAGGTGATAAAAGAGCAGATCGTTGTTTGCGCGGTAGCGGCCGTACTGACCCCGCAGCAGGTCAGCACGCGTCGGCGGGTCCAGCGTCGAGGTCGGAGGAGTGGGGGCCTGTTGCCCCTGGCTGGTGACTGTCGTCACGGGCAGAACGATGGCGAGGGCCAACGCCAGGATTGTGGTGCGCCGCACGTTCTGATCATGCACCAGCCGGTCTAGAATTCGTCCCATGTCGGAGGGATTCGCCGGATTTCCGCCTGAAGCACACGAGTTCTTTCGGAACCTCGCACGTAACAACAACCGCGACTGGTTCCAGGCTCACAAGGACGTCTACGAACACGCGTGTCGCGAACCGCTGAAGGCGCTCGTGAGCGAGCTCGATCCGATGGGTAATCCGCACATCTCGCGCATCAATCGGGACATGCGCTTCGCGCGCGATGGCAGGCCCTACAGGACGCACATTGCTGCCGGTGTCCTGCGGACCTACATCAATCTCTCGGCTGAAGGTCTGTATGTCGGGACCGGGATGTACAAACCCGAGCCTCCGGTACTGCAGAAGTTTCGTGCGGCCATCGACGCCGACAAATCAGGACGCGAGCTGGCGAAGATCGTGAGCGCGATTCAACGCAAGGGCTACATAGTTGGCACCCATGACACGCTCAACGCAGCGCCGCGCGGCTACACCACGCGGCATCCCCGGATCGATCTGTTGCGCATGAAGGACATCTACGCCGGACGCACGATCGAGCCGGGTCCGATCCTGGCATCACGGAAAGCCGTCGCGGCGGTGAAGAAGGTCATGGCCGACGTGCAGCCACTCGGCGACTGGCTCGCGAAGTGACGTGCCGAGAGCCTGACGGTCCACGGTCCACGGTCCACAGTCCACGGCCCAGACTCCTTATCCCGTGTTCCTCATCCCTGCGGCGATGCCGTTCACCGTTACGACGAATGCGTCGTGCAGCCGCGGATCGTGGTCGCCCTGTCGAAGCCGGCGCACGACTTCGATTTGCACCAGGTTGATCGGATCCACGTAGGGATTGCGCACGTCGATAGAGCGCCGCAAGACCGGGTTGCCTTCCAACAGCGTGGTGTGATTCGTGACCTTCAGTAGAGCGGATACGGCTCGCGCCAAGCGATCGCGAAGCTCATCGCCCAGCGGTCGCAGGGCATCGGGCACCAGTTGTCGATCGTACTCAGCAGCGATGCGCGCATCCGCTTTCGCGAGCACCATCTCGAACAGATCGACCACCGATCGGAAGTGCGGCCACTCCCGATACATCGTCTGCAGCAACTCGAGCTCGCCGCGTTCGAACGCCCGCTCGAACGCTTCTTCGAGCCCGAGCCAGGACGCCAGCAGCAGGCGAGTCTGCGTCCACGCGAACTGCCACGGAATCGCTCGCAGTCCTTCGAGTCCTCCGCCGGCCTGACGACGAGCGGGCCGGCTGCCGATGTTGACGTCGGCAAGCTCCGCCTGCGGCGTCGACGTGTGGAAGTAGTCGAGGAACGCCAGGTGTTCGGCGACGATGCGGCGATACGTGCGAGCAGGCATCGTTCGACAACCGTTCCATGCATTCCCGCCAATGCTGAAGGGGTGGTGACGATGGAACGAGCCACGACTCGAGCGTGCCACTCGTGTAGACCTCGAGCGTGCGTAGCGCGATCTCCGGCAGCCCGAAGAGCGCCTGAATCATCTCCCCCTGTTCCGTCACGCGCAGCCGGCCATCGACTGTTCCCGAGGGCTGCGATTGCAGCGCGAGATACGTGGGCCCACCGCCGCGACCGACACTGCCGCCGCGCCCGTGAAACAGCGCGCGGCCGAACCTGATGTCGTCGGCACGTATCGACGATCGCCTCCTGCGCTTTGAACAACTCCCAGCCCGCGCTGAGCCGTCCGACATCCTTCGCCGAGTCGGAGTAGCCGACCATGACCTCCTGCAGGCCGTTGATGCGTGCGCGATACCAGTCGATCGCAAAGAGCCGATCGAGGATCTCTGGTGCGCGCCGCAAGTCGGCAGCCGTCTCGAGCAGTGGCACCACGCGAAGCGGCCGCTCCGCGCCCATCTCTTTCTGGAGCAACTCGACGATGAGGACGTCTGACGGCTGATGCGTCATCGTGACGACGTAGCTGCCGAGCGATTCGGGAGGTGTCTGCCCGATCACGCGAAACGTGTCGAGCACATCGCTGACAGCCGGCGATGGCTTCAGCCCGGGTGGAATCAGCGGCCGCGGATTCGGCAGTTCGCGGACCAGGAATTCCAGCCGCTTCGATTCGTCCCACTCCGCGTACGAACCGAGCCCGAGCGCCCGCGTGATGGCATCGAGCGCTTCGGTGTGTCGGTCGGATGCCTGGCGTATGTCGATAGTCGCCAGCGTGACGCCAAACGTGGCGACGCGCCGCAGGACGTCCGTCAATCGTCCACCGGCGATCAAAGCACTGCCGGTTTCAACGAGCGAAGAGTGACAGAGCTGCAGCGGCTCGAGCAGTTGCTCTCGCGTGAGAACTACATCAGGCGAGTCCCGAACCCCGAATCCCGAATCCCGAACCCCGGATCCCGGGTCAAGACACCTTTCAATCCACGTACGAGTGCTGGTCAATCGAGTCCGCACCTGGCGCAACAACTCGCGGTAGGGTTCTCGGACGTCTCCGACACGCGCACGCAGTGCGGCGGTCGCGTCAGTCATTGAGAGCTCGTCGCGCAGCGCCACCACTTCTTTCAGATAGAGTTCGGTCGCGACCCACCGTGCGAGGAGCGTCGCGCGTCTGGTGACGTCAGGCGTGACGTTGGGATTCCCGTCGCGATCGCCGCCTATCCACGACCCGAAGCGCACAGGCGAGGTCGCGAGCGGCAAGGGCTTTCCCGTCGCCGCGATCAGCGCCCGATCGACGCTCCTGAGAAAACGTGGCAACGCATTCCACAGGCTCTGTTCGAAGACGATGAGCCCGCCTTTGACTTCGTCGATCGGCGTGAGCCGTTGATGACGGACTTCATCCGTGACCCACGCCGAGAGGATCTCGCGACGGAGCGCCGCGTGCACTTCGCTGCGCTCGGGGACTGTCAGGTCGGTTCTGTCGCCCTCAGCGAGCAGGGCGGCGACGCGATTGTGTTTGTGGATCAACGTTCGACGCGAGACTTCAGTGGGATGCGCGGTGAGCACTAGCTCGATCTGCAGCGCGCAGATGGCGTCGTGGAGAGCGTCGGGCGAGACGCCGCGAGCCACCAGCCGCGCGAACGTCTCTTCCGGAGATCCTCGCTGCGGCCGTGAACCGGGATCGCGAAGGTATGCGCGCCGCCGGCGGATTCGATGGTGCTGCTCGGCGACGTTCGCCAGGTTCAGGAAATGCGTGAAGGCTCGAGCCAGCGGGATCGCTGCATCAACCGGCAGTTGCCCGAGTTCACTGGCCAGCGCCTGGAAGTCGCGGTCGGCGCGGGCCCGCGAGGTCTTGGCGACCGCCCGGACGCGCTCGACCGTCTCGAGGAGTCGTGCCCCCTCATGTTCGCGCAGCGTTTCACCCAGGAGTTCTCCGAGGAGTCGAACATCCTGGCGCAGTGGTTTGTGCGGGTCGGCCTCCATCTGGCTCCGACGATCAGCATAGAAGAGGACGGGACTGTGTGTGCGCGACATTTCTGTCGTGATTTATTGGACTTCGGACAAGTCTGTGCCTAGCCCAGGAGCGGCGTCGGATCAACAATCGACAGACAGAGCTCATGGCCATTCACGTCGCACTCCATCACAAGACGCACTATCGCTACGATCGCAGCGTCACGCTCTCGCCGCACGTCGTTCGTCTGCGACCGGCGCCGCATTGCCGCACGCCGATCCTCAGCTACTCGCTCAACCTGGCGCCCAAGCCGCACTTCATCAACTGGCAACAGGATCCGCACAGCAATTACCTCGGGCGTGTCGTGTTCCCGGAGAAGGCGCGTGAGCTGCTCGTCGAAGTCGATCTCGTCGCGGAGATGTCGGTCTTCAATCCGTTCGACTTCTTCCTCGAGCCGTCCGCGGAACAGTTCCCGTTCACATACGAGCCGTGGTTGCAGAAAGACCTTGCGCCGTTCCTCGAAGTGAGCGCTGACGGCGCGCCACTCCAGGAGTTCGTCCGGACGATCGATCGGCGCCCACGACGGACGATCGATTTCCTCGTCGATCTCAACTCGAGGTTGTCGAAGGAGGTTTCGTATGTCATTCGTCTCGAGCCGGGCGTGCAGACACCGGACGAGACGCTTCGTCTCGCGCGTGGCTCATGCCGCGACACGGGCTGGTTGCTGGTGCAGGCGTTGCGACACCTTGGACTGGCCGCGCGCTTCGTCTCGGGTTACCTGATTCAGCTGACGCCCGACGTCAAATCACTCGACGGTCCGAGCGGCGCCGCTGCCGACTTCACCGACCTGCATGCGTGGGCTGAGGTGTACCTCCCAGGTGCGGGATGGATCGGACTGGATCCAACGTCGGGGCTGCTCGCCGGTGAGGGACACATCCCGCTTGCGGCGACGCCGGACGCGTTCAGTGCCGCGCCGATTACCGGAGAGCTCGACGAGTGCGAGGCCGTGCTCACGCACGAGATGCACGTGCGTCGGATCCATGAGTCGCCGCGCGTGACCCGCCCGTACACCGAGGAAGAGTGGGCTGAGATTGCGGCGCTCGGCGAACAGGTCGATCGAGATCTCTCGAGAGCCGACGTCAGGCTCACGATGGGTGGTGAGCCGACTTTCGTGTCGATCGACGACATGGACGGCGCCGAATGGAACACCGCGGCGCTCGGACCACAGAAGCGCGAACGCGCCGGCGTGTTGGTCCGGCGGTTGAAGAAGCAGTTTGCTCCGGGTGCCGTGCTGCTCTGCGGCCAGGGCAAGTGGTATCCCGGCGAGTCGCTCCCGCGCTGGGCGCTGGGCTGCTGGTGGCGTCGCGACGGCGTGCCGGTCTGGAACGACGATTGCCTGCTCGCAGACGACACAGTCAACTATGGGCATGGCGAGGAACACGCGAAGCGCTTCGTGAACGAGTTGGCGGGCCGTCTCGAGGTGGACCCGTCACTCGCGCTCCCGGCGTATGAGGACGTCTGGTATTACATGTGGCGCGAGCAACGCCTGCCGACCAACGTCGACCCGCTGCAGTCGCAGTTGTCCGACGAAGAGGAGCGCGCGCGTCTGGCCCGCACCTTCGAGCAGGGAATCGATCGCATCGCCGGATACGTGCTTCCGCTGCGAAGACGCTGGACGTCGAATCCGGGTTGGCACTGGGAAAGCGGACGCTGGTTCCTGCGCCCTGAGCATCTGTTCCTGATCCCGGGCGATTCGCCGATTGGTTATCGCCTGCCGCTCGACTCGCTGCCGTGGGTGACGAAGACGGACTACCCCTACATCTACGAGCAGGATCTCCACGTCGAACGTCCACCGTTTCCACCGAAGCAGATGTTCGTCGAGCGCGACGTTCGACGTGAGTCAAACCGGGGCGTCGGGCTTCCACCCGGTCGCGGTGCCCTGTCGCCACAACGTGGCGTGTCCGATCCCAGCGTGATTCGCACGGCGATCTGCGTCGAGCCTCGAGACGGCCGATTGCATGTGTTCATGCCGCCTGTCGAGCGGACGGAGGATTACCTCGATCTGCTGGCGGCACTCGAAAGCACCGCCGCGGCGCTGAGCATCCCCATCATCATCGAGGGCGAACAGCCGCCGGTCGACCCACGCCTGAACTCGTTCACGGTCACTCCCGATCCGGGTGTGATCGAGGTCAACCTCCACCCGGCTCACAACTGGGGCGATCTCGTCGCGCACACCACGACGTTGTACGAGGAGGCGCGCCAGGCGCGGCTCGGCACGGAAAAATTCATGCTCGACGGCCGCCACACCGGCACCGGCGGCGGCAATCACATCGTCGTCGGTGGTCCCACGCCGGGCGACAGCCCGTTCCTGCGCAGGCCCGATCTGCTGCGCAGCCTTGTTGGCTACTGGCACAACCATCCGTCGCTGTCGTATCTGTTCTCAGGCTTGTTCATCGGACCGACGAGCCAGCATCCGCGCGTCGACGAGGCGCGCAACGACGCGCTGCACGAGCTGGAGATCGCGTTCAGCGCAGATTCGCGACGAGCGGCCACTGTCCGCCCTGGCTGGTGGACCGCGTGTTCCGCAATGTGCTCGTCGATGTCACCGGCAACACCCATCGCGCGGAGTTCTGCATCGACAAGCTCTACGCGCCGGAGACGAGCAGCGGCCGTCGCGGACTAGTCGAACTGCGATCGTTCGAGATGCCGCCGCACGCGCGTATGAGCCTTACGCAGCAGTTGCTCCTGCGCTCGCTGATCGCGTCGTCTCTGGCAGGAGCCGTACAAGCGCCCGCTGGCGCGCTGGGGAACAGAGCTCCACGATCGCTACATGCTTCCGCATTTCGTCGCGCAGGACTTCGACGATGTGATCGGCGAGCTGCAGCGAGCCGGGTATCCGTTCCGCTCGGAGTGGTTCGCTCCCCACCTCGAGTTCCGATTCCCGATGTACGGCGCGGTGACGTCGCGCGGCGTTCGGCTGGAGTTGAGACAGGCGCTCGAGCCGTGGCATGTCATGGGTGAGGAGCAGGGCACGGGCGGCACCGTGCGCTATGTCGATTCGTCAGTCGAGCGACTGCAGGTCAAGGTCACCGGCCTTACCGCAGTCGCGTCATTCGCTCGCCTGCAACGGACGTCGTGTGCCGCTCCATCCAACGGGAACCGCCGGCGAGTTCGTTGCCGGCGTGCGCTATCGTGCCTGGCAGCCCGCCAGTGCGCTGCATCCAACGATTCCGGTGCACGCGCCGCTCGTCTTCGATCTCGTTGACACCTGGAACGAACGTGCGATCGGCGGGTGCGTTTATCATGTTGCGCATCCTGGAGGCCGCAGCTTCGAGCAGTTCCCGGTCAACGCCTACGAGGCGGAGAGCAGGCGCCTCGCGCGATTCTCCGGCGGAGGGCACACTCCCGCCGCCGCAACGGTTCCTCCCGAGGAACGCAATCCCGATTTCCCGTTCACACTCGACTTGAGGCGCCCAGCCCGACACAGTGTGATGGCCCCGAACGCCACAGATCCTCGTTGATGGAATCGATCACACGCATTCCGGACCAACGACGCCCTGGCGGCTGCTGGACGGGTACCAGGCGCGTAACGGGCTCGTCCACGACGAGTTGATCGCACCGGACGGCGAACTCCGCCCGCATTACGACACCTTCGTGCGATCGCTCGAGACGCTCGGCCGGCACGAGCTGGCGTCGCGGTGGGAGAACGCCGAAGCGCGCGATTCGCGACAACGGCGTCACCTACAACGTCTACGGCGATCCCGAAGGCGTTGACCGGCCGTGGACGCTCGACATGATTCCGCTGCTCGTGCCGCCCGCCGAGTGGAATCACCTCGAGGCGGCGCTGATTCAACGAGCGCATGTCTCAACCTGCTCCTGAGCGATCTCTACGGTCCGCAGCGGCTGCTGCGCGAACGGCAAGCTGCCGCCGTCGCTCGTGCTCGGCAACCCGGGCTTCCTCCGCCCGTGCCACGGCATTGCGGTGCCGCGCGGCATTATCTGCATCTGCATGCCGTAGACCTCGCGCGCTCGCCCGACGGTCAGTGGTGGGTGCTCGCCGATCGCACGCAGGCGCCGTCAGGCGCCGGCTACACGCTCGAAAATCGCATCGTGTTGTCGCGGAGCCTCCCCGAGGCGTTTCGCGACTGCCAGGTCCAGCGGCTGGCGTCGTTCTTCCGCGCGCAACGCGACACGTTGACGGCGCTGGCGAGCGCGCCGCGCGACACGCCGCGCGTGGTGCTGCTCACGCCCGGTCCGCTCAACGAGACCTACTTCGAGCACGCCTACCTTGCGCGCTATCTCGGATTCACGCTCGTCGAAGGCGGCGACCTCACCGTGCGCGACCGCCGCGTCTTCATCAAGACGCTCGACGGCCTGCAGCCGGTGGACGTCATCTTCAGGCGACTCGACGACAGCTTCTGCGACCCGCTGGAGCTGCGCAGCGATTCGACGCTGGGTGTGGCCGGACTCGTCGAAGCCGCGCGCGCGGGCAATGTGACGATCGCCAACGCGCTCGGATCGGGCGTGATCGAGACCGCCGGCGCTGCCGCCGTTCCTGCCCGGGCTCTGTCGCAGATCTGCTGGACGAGGAGCTGCAGCTGCCGTCGGTGCCGACGCGATGGTGCGGCGACGCCGGCGACCTGCGGCTACGTGCTCGACGCACCTCGATCGGCTCGTCGTCAAGCGGACGTTCCCGCCCGCGACCGGCCAGCCGGCCTTCGGCCGCCTGCTGAGCCGCTGCAGCGCTCGGCGCTCGCTCGCGAGATTCGCGCGCACCCGGAGGCTTCGTCGGGCAGGACGAGATGCCGCTCTCGACCGCCCCGGTGTGGCTCGGTCACCATCTCGAGCCGCGGCCGCTGGTGCTGCGCATGTACGTCGCCGCGGCCGGCGATTCGTACGTGGTCATGCCGGGTGGCCTCACGCGGGTCGCTGCGCGCGGCGACACCCCGATCGTGTCGATGCAGCGAGGCGGCGGGAGCAAGGACACGTGGGTCCTCACCGACGGTCCCGTCAGCCCGTGTCGCTGCTGGCGCCGCCGACGGTCCCATTCTTCGCGAGCGGCGGTCGGGCGACCTGCCGAGCCGTGTCGCCGACAACCTGTTCTGGCTCGGCCGGCACGCCGAGCGCGTCGGACACACCGTGCGCCTGCTGCGCAGCATGGTCGTCGCGACTGACCGGCGAGGACATCGACGAGGTGACGCTCGAGCTCGCGGCACTGATGCGCGTGCTCGTCGCTCTCGATCTGTTGCCGGCGCGTTTCGCGCAGCCGACGTCGGCTGCGCGAGCTCGAACGGGATTCTGCTCGATCTGCTGTTCAAGCAGGGCGCCGAGGCCGGCTGCGCGAGACGCTGGAGGAACGTGCGCCGCAACGCGACCGCCGTCCGGGACCGGCTCTCGATCGACACGTGGCGCATTCTCAACCAGCTGCGACAGGACTTCCGCCTGCGCCACGGCCGCGTTCAGCTCGACGACGTGCTGCTGCATCTCAACCGGATGATCACGGACCTGGCGGCCTTCAGCGGCATGGAGATGGAGAACATGACGCGCGGGCACGGCTGGCGCTTCCTGGATATCGGCCGGCGCCTCGAGCGCGCGGCCAACATGTCGCCGCTGCTGCAGGCTCGCTGACCGCCGCGCCGTCGCGATCGCGCGATGCTCGGTCCGCTGCTCGAAATCGCCGACAGCACGATGACGTATCGGCGCCGATACTTCGCGCAGCCCCAGCTCGCGCCCGTGCTGGATCTGCTGCTGGCGCGACGAGACGAACGCGCGTCGCTGGCGTTCCAGGTGCCGTGCTCGCCGACCACGTCGAGCATCTGCCGCGCGATAAGGCCGCGCCGTCGCCGACGCAGGAGCAGCGCGATCGTCGCGCGAATGTCGCGCGATCGCGGGCGCGGATCTCGACGTCGCTCGGCCAGCCCGACGCGGACGGCCGCTATCCGGAACTGACGCGCTGCTGGCGCGATCGACGACGATCTGCGCGCGCTGTCGGACACGATCACGTACTACTACTTCAGTCATGCGGAGCAGCGCGTCAGCTGACGACCGCCCGGTGCACCTACGACGTCGTCCACACGACGCGCTACGCGTACAGCGATCGGCCGTCCGGTGTCGCAGCACCTCGCGCGGCTCGAGCCCGCGCGTCGCTGCCGCATCAGGCGTGCCTGGAGCACGAGCTGGAGTCGCGCCCGCGGCCGGCGTGTCGTGCGGACGCACATCGACTACTTCGGCAACACGACGACGTTCTTCGCGATGCAGGGAGCGCATCGAGGGCTGCGGGTGACCGCGCGCAGCCGCGTTCAGCGTGACAGCCGCGACCGGTGCTGCGCGCCGGCGGATACGCCGCCGTGGGAGATGGCCACCGATCGCGTCGCGCTGCCGTTCGAGGCGCTCGAGTGCGCTGTTCGATTCACCGTCGATCGCGCGCGGCGCCGAGTTCGCGGCGTACGCGCGCCCGTCGTTCCCGGCCGGCCGGCCGCTGCTCGAGGCGCTCGCCGATCTCACCGCGCGCATCCACGCGCGACTTCACCTTCGAGCCCGAGGCGACGACGGTGCCACGACGCTCGTTGCGAGGTGTTCCGGCTTGCGTCGCGGGGTCTGCCAGGACTTCGCCTGCCTCCAGATCGCCTGCCTGCGCTCGCTCGGGCTCCCCGCGCAGTATGTCAGCGGCTATCTCGAGACGCTGCCGCCGCCGGGCCATGCCGAGGCGCGTCGGCGCCGACGCCTCGCATGCGTGGCTGGCGTTCTATTGCCCGGGCATCGGCTGGATCGATGCCGATCCCACCAACAACTTGCTGCCGTCCACGGCGCACGTGACGCTCGCCCGGGGCCTCGACTACGGCGACGTCAGCCCGATCCGTGGCGTGATTCTCGGCGGAGGCGACACCCGCTGCAGGTGAGCGTGGATGTCGTTCGCGTCGGGGAAGCCGACGACGGAGGTTGACGGAGTCAACGGATCACCAGCGGAGGCACGGAGCCACGGAGACAGGCAGCGACGTGGTCCGCGCTTCGCGTGGATGGGATTCGAGCGGAGCCGGCACTCACAAGCGGCTCTAATTTCTCCATGCTTGTGAGTGCAAGCTCCGCTCGATCCCTGTCGCCGGCCCCTGGCAAGCCCCGGCCGGCGACCCACGTCGCTGCCTCATTTTCCTCGTACAAGTGGCAGCACTTCGCGATGCACAAACTGCGGCTTCATGCTGCCGTCGCGTGCATTTCCCAGTCACTTTAGAGGGCGAGCTGTTTGCAACCTCACCGTTGATGTTGATCGAAGCGCCATTCAACGAGACCACAGGAGAGATCATCGCCGCCGCGATTGAAGTGCATAGGGCGCTGGGGCCAGGACTGCTGGAATCCACGTACCTCGGAGTGCCTGCAGATGGAGTTGGCGATGCGTAGGCTTCGTTACGTAACTCAGCACACGCTGCCGCTCGTCTACAAGGGAAGGACACTCGACACGAGCTATCGAGTCGACTTGATCGTCGAGGACTGCGTTGTTGTGGAGGTGAAGTCAGTTGCGGTGATACTGCCCGTGCATCGCGCGCAGGTGTTGACCTATTTGCGGCTCACCGGATGTCCCGCCGGGCTCTTGATTAACTTTCACGTGGCGAAGCTAATGGACGGGGTGAGGCGCGTTGTTAGCCCACCCCGATAGCTCCGTGTCCCCGTGTCTCCGTGGTGATCCGATTCCTCCGTACTCTCCGTGACCTCGGCATCAGCGTCCGGTGCGGGAATCGCCGTCGTTCTCACCGATCGCTCCGGCCGCGCCGTGACTGTCTGATCGGTCTCGAGTTTCAGGAAGCTCAAAACCCCCGCAGCAACCAGAGACCCGAAGGACATCGTCAGCGCCACCGACGGCAGCGAATAGCCGTAGGTGAAGAGGAAGCCGGCGATGATCGGCGCGAGCACCGAGCCGCCACGCCCGACGCCGACCGCGAAGCCGGTGCCCGACGCACGCACGTGCGTGGGGAAGACCTGCGCGATGATCGCGTACATCCCCACGATCGCGGCGTTGGTGCAGAAGCCGGCAGCCGCACAGATCATCGACAACTGTTGCAGGTCGGCCGGCGTCCTGCCGAAGAGGGCCACCATCACTGTCGAAAGCACCATCACGACAATCGTCAGCCCCTTCACCCCGAACCTCAGCGTGAGAAGCCCGAGCACGGCGCCCCCGGTCGCTCCCCCGACGTTCGTCCATACGAGCACGCCCGCGGCCGACGAAGCCGCGAAGCCGAAGTCGGCGACGATCTTCGGCACCCATTTGAGGATGAAGTAGAACGTCGTGATGTGGAAGAAGTAGGCGAGCGTGACGATGGCCGTGACGCCAATCAAGCCAGGTCCAAAGATGTCGCTCACCGAGCGCTGGCGCATCGTCCGCAGTAACCGTCGGCAGCGCGCTGATGGTGGGATGCCCCATGCGCGCCATCGCCGAATTGATCTTCTCGAGCGCCCCCTTCGGCTGCTTGCGCGCGAGCCAGTGGACGGACTCGGGCACGACGAAGTACAGATCGGGATGAGCACCGCCGTCACCGCAGAACCGAAGTAGAAGACGGAGCGCCAGTCGTTGCCCCGCAGAAGCTGCGCGGCCACGATGCCACCGACAACCGCGCCGAGGGGATAGCCGATCGACATCAGCGACACGCTCAGGTTTCGCCGCCTGGTGCTGGAGAACTCTGCGGACACGGCGTTGATGGCCGCGAGCATGCCGCCAATGCCGAGACCTGTGACGACCCGCCAGATCGACAGATCGACGAGGCCGGTCACCGTCGTCGCCATGAGCATGCCGAACGACATCACCGCGAGGCATCCGAGGATCGTCGGGCCGACGACCGATCTTGTCGGCGACGCCACCGAGCACGATCGAGCCGATGGCCATGCCAATCAATTCCATCGAGAGAACGATGCCGAGCGCAGCGCGGTCGATGCCCCATTCAGCGGCGATGCCGGGCGACGCGAAGCTAATAGACAGAATGTCGAAACCGTCGAGCGCGTTCAGAGCGATCGTGACGCCAACCACGAGAATCTGCAGGCGGCTCATGGGGGATTGGGCGACGACGTCTCTCGGATCGCTGTTCATACGGCGGGAGGGTATCACTTTCAGTGTCGAGATCGAACAACACGGCTAGAATGTGGGCCTCGAGGAGAACGACACCGTGGCGCTACATCCGCAGTGCAAAGCATTCCTGGATCAACTCGCGTCGATGGGTGGCAGGCCGATGCACGAAATGACACCCGCCGAGGCGCGCGGACTGTCGCTGCCGTCGGAGTTGGCCGGTCCCGAGCGGCCGATGCACAGCGTGGTGACTCGCACGGTGCCGGGGCCCGCCGGGCAGATTCCCGTCCGCATCTACACCGCGACGGCGGGCAGCAAGTTGCCTGGCCTGATCTACTTTCACGGTGGGGGCTTCATCCTCGGCACGCTCGATTCGTCCGATCGGCCATGCCGGGATCTCGCGCATCTCTCCGGACGCGTCGTTGTGTCGGTGGACTACCGGCTTGCACCGGAGCATCCGTTTCCCGCAGCCGTCGACGATGCGTGCGCGGCCACGAAGTATGTGCTCGAACATGCCGGTGAGTTCGGGATCGATGACAGCCAGATCGCGATCGGCGGTGAGAGTGCCGGCGCCAATCTCGCGACGGTCACGGCGTTGAAGCTGCGTCAGAGCGTAGCGCCTCCACTGACCTTTCAGCTGCTCGTGTATCCGCAGGTCGACTTCCACGATGACAGCCCCTCGATGCGCGAATTCGCCGATGGGCACTTCATCACGTCGGACCTGCTCGCTTTCTTCGCCCGTCACTACTTCGAGACTGCACAGGACCGTCGTCATCCGGACGCGTCTCCGCTGAACGCCGATCTGCGCGGCTTGCCTCCGGCATTTGTCCTGACAGCCGAATGCGATCCGCTACGCGATCAAGGCGAGGCATACGCACGGAAGCTGCGCGAGGCTGGTGTGGCGGTGACACTCAAGCGCCACGACGGGATGATCCATCCCTTCTTCAGCCTGGCTGGAATCATCGATGGGGGAAGAACCGCGATCGACGATGCCGCAGCTGCGCTGCGCGCGGCGTCGACGGTTCAAGAACGGGTATGAGCATGTTGCGAACCTTGACGCTTCTCGCTTTCGTCTCGTTCGTGTTGGCTTCCACGGCCAACGTGCTGACAGCCGACTGGAGTCCGCAGGCGGCCGCACGCTATCTTGACGAGCGTCAGAAACAATGGTTCGAGTGGAAGCCGGCGGCGTCGGCCGACGGACCGTGCGTGTCCTGCCACACGGGCATGCCGTATCTGCTCGCGCGGCCCGTACTGCGTCGCGCGCTGAAAGAGGATCAACCAACTGTGTACGAACGAGGGTTGATGGATCGCCTTCGCGCCAATGTCGGATCGAAGCCGCCCGGCGGGCTCCAGGACGTCGAGGCGATCTTTGCGGCGATGTTCCTTGCGCAACAGGACGCACGTCGCGCGATGAGCGAGCCGACGCAGAAGGCGTTCCAGCAGTTGTGGGCGCTCCAGCGGACTGAGGCGCCTGCGAAAGGCGCGTGGAAGTGGTACGCAGCCAACCTGGATCCGTGGGAGCACTCCGGATCGAGTTACTTCGGCGCCTCGCTCGCAATGCTGGCGCTTGGGTCGACGTCCGCTGACTACCAGCAGCGCGCGGACACGCGCGAGCGCGCATCGGCGTTGTCCGACTTTCTCGCGGCATCCGCAGACCGTCCGCTACACGATCGACTGGGAGTGTTGTGGGCGTCGTCAACGCGCCCGTCGGTCTTGTCCGATGCGCAACGTGCGGCACTCATCGCCGAGGTCTTCGCGAAACAGCAGGCGGACGGGGGATGGACGTTGGAGTCGCTGGGTCCGTGGACCGTGCATCCCGATGCGCCATCGGCCACTGGCAGCGAGTCTTATGCGACGAGCTTTACCGCATTCGTGCTCGGTCAGGCGGGCATTCCACCCTCGCACGCTGGATTGTCTCGGGCACTTGCGTGGCTCCGCTCGCATCAGGACCCAACGACCGGCGCGTGGCCAGCGGTGTCCATGAACAAGCGCCGGCCTGCCGGCTCCATGGAAGCGCTGTTCATGCAGGACGCAGCGACCGCGTTTGCGTCGCTCGCGCTCCTCGAACGCACGCCGTAGCGAGTGACGTATCCTGTGGCGTCTCTCGCCACAGGAGTACGGCATGCCAAGCTCAACTATCGGGCATGAGGACACACTCTCTCCTGAAGAAGCTGCGCTGATCCAGGAGTTCGTCGGATTCCTCAAGGACGCCAGCGCAAAGCGTTATCCCGCCGGAACGATGAAGCGCTTCAACCAGGGACGCCAGACCGCGTTCCTGCAAGCCGACTTCATCGTGCCCGAGGGTCTGCCCGACGCGCATCGCGTCGGGATCTTCGCAGCGCCGCGAACCTACGCAGCGTGGATCCGATTCGCGAACGCGGGCTCCGAGTCCGATCGCGAACGCGACATCCGCGGGATGGCGATCCAGTTGGAGAACGTCGAGGGCGAGAACCTGACCCCCGGCGCGACCACGCAGGACTTCATCCTCAACAGCCATCCGGTGATGCTGGCTGCGAGCACGAAGGACTTTCTCGAGCTGCTGCGCGCGAACGAAGCCGGCGGGCTTCGTCGAGTGCTCTACTTCCTGTCGCATCTCACGTCCGCCAGGATCGGCGCGGCCGCTCGACAGAATCCGAGCTGTCACCTCGACATCCAGTACCGGAGTACGACCCCCTATCAATTCGGCCCCGATCGCATCGTCAAGTACGCTGTGCGGCCGACGTCGCGTCGCAGGAGCCCGAAGCCGGCGGCACTGACCGACACGTATCTCACCGACGCGATGCGCACGCATCTCGATCAGGAAGAGGCGACGTTCGATTTCCTGGTTCAGTTCCATGTTGATGATCGGCGGACGCCGATCGAAGACGCGACAGTGGAATGGCAAACGCAGGACGCGCCCTATCAACGCCTTGGCACCATCCGGATTCCGCGACAGCGTATCGACAATCCCGAGCGCGCGACTCGCGGTGAACGGATGATGTTCAATCCCTGGCACTCCCTGATGGCGCACACGCCGCTCGGCGGTATGAACCGTGCGCGCCGCGAGATCTACCGCGCGATGGCGGAGTTTAGAAGCCAGCCTCGACAATAGCGGCTGGCGTCAACTCCCAACTTTCAACTCCCAACTCCCAACTTCCAAGGCGCCCGGTCCTTTGGGAGTTGGATTTTGGGCGTTGGGAATTGAAAAGTAGAATCGCGGGACCGGAGGATCGAGTGAACCGACAGGCTGTTGCGCGCTGGACTGGCTGGGTGTTCGCAGTTGCGGGTGTGGTGATTGGCGTGGGCGTGTTCAACGTAGCGCCGCGCGCACAGACGGCTCCCGCCCCCGAGGACGTGGCCGCCGGCTTCCGCATCTATCGGCAGAAAGCCGACTGTCAGGCGTGTCACGGCTGGGCGGCCGACGGTCGCAAGATGGAGAGCCAGATGCCCGACGGCGCCAACCTGCGCGCCACCAAGCTCGATCGCGCCAAATTGGTTCAGGCCATCAAGTGCGGTATTCCTGGCAAAGCCATGCCGGCATTCGACATGTTCGCCTACAGCGACGGACGCTGCTACGGCATGAAGCAGGCCGATCTCCAGAAGCTGGGAACGACCATGCCGGATCCTGCGGCGACACTGCAGGCGCGCGAGATCGAGCAGGTGGCTGACTTCCTCTTTGCGAAAGTCGTCGGCAAGGGCCCGATGAATCACGCGGCATGCGTCGAGTTCTGGGGCTCTGACGTTGACGTGTGCAAGGAGTTTCCGCAGTAAGCCGTTCCGAGTTCCAAGTTCCGAGTTCCGGGTTCGTGTTCTCGTTCGGGTTTCTTGGTTCGCGGAACCGGGAACGAGCAACTCGGAAACCCGTTTCCGCCCAACGGCACATCGATACTCTCGGTAACCGAGGGCAGTGCCATGAACAAACCACCTGACCTCATGGGGACGCTGATCTCCTCCTACACCCCGGGACCCGGCAGCCGTCTCGCGCTCGTGACCGTACACGCTCGACCCCGACTCGCTGGTCGCGTCGATGCGCGAGACCGCTCGCAGACTCAATCCGGAAGTCCCCATTCGTTTCTCGACGATGGACGATGCGTTTCAGTTGGCACTTTCGTATCCTCGATTCCGGACGGTGCTCGTGGTTGCGTTCGCGCTCCTCGCAGTCACGCTTGCGCTGGTCGGCATCTACAGCGTGCTTTCGTCCCGCGTCGCCGAACAGACTCAAGAGATCGGAGTGCGGCTGACGCTCGGCGCACTTCGTCGCGACATCTTCCGTCGCGTGATTGGCGGCAGTATGCGCCTCGTGCTCGGCGGACTGGTCGTCGGATTGGTGATTGCGGTGATCGCCGCGGAGGCGATTGACGCTGCTCTTCGACGTGAGCGCGCGCGATCCGATGACAATCGTCGCGGTGATTGCGCTGCTCGCGGTCACGGCTCTGACGGCCAGCAGCATTCCCGCACTGCGCGCCGCATCGGTCGATCCGCTCGTTGCGCTTCGTGACGAGTGATCGTTTCCGGTCCTCAGTCCTCGGGTCCCCAGTCCTCGGTCCTCGGCTAGTGCCTCGCACGCAAGCTGGAGTGGCGAATCCCGAATCCCGAATCCCGATCCCGACTCCCGAGTCCCCGGCTAATTCAGCGGGATCGTTGGCAGAAACTTCGGCGGCTTGCGGTGCCTGCTCGCCTGCTCGTACGCGAAGGCCAGGCTGATAAGGCGCGATTCGCTCCACGCCCGCCCCATGAACAGGACCCCGACTGGCAGCTCGCCCGCCCAGCCGGCTGGCACCGTGATGCTGGGATAGCCGGCGACCGCAGCCGGCGTCGTGCCTCCGCCGGTGATGTGATCGCCATTCACCAGGTCCGTTGGCCAGGCCGGTCCCATCGGCGGCACGACGATCGCATCCAGTTGGTGCATCTTCATCACTGCGTCAATGCCTTCATCGCGCGCGAGCCGGCGGCAGAGTGTCGAGGCGGTTCGGTCCTCCTGTGATGTCAGAGGTCCCTTGGCTTCGGCGCGGATGAACAGCTCCTGGCCGAAGTAGGGCATCTCGCGCGTGCGCTCCCGTTCGTTGAACGCGATGAGATCTTTCAGCGTGCTCGCCGCGGCTGCCGTGCCGCGCGTGGCGAGATACGAGTTGAGATCGGCTTTGAGCTCGTAGAGCAGCACTTCGATCTCGCACGCGTCGAGTCGCGACGCCGTTGGGATGTCAGCCGGGTCCACGATGGTCGCGCCCTGTGCCTTCATCACGGCGATCGCGGCATCCACTGCGGCGTCTGCCGGGGCGCTATATCCGAAGTACTGCGCGCGTGCGACGCCGATGCGCGCGCCCTTGAGCGCGTCGGCCTTCAATGCGGCGGTGTAGTCCTCGCCTGCTGGCGCCGCGGCCATGGCTGCGTCCCGCTGATCGACGCCGACCATTCCGTTCAACAACGCGGCCGCGTCCGCCACTGTCCGCGCCATGGGGCCGGCGGTGTCCTGCGAGTGTGCGATCGGAATGATTCCTGTGCGGCTGACGAGTCCGATCGTGGGCTTGATGCCGACGAGGGCGCTCACCGCCGAAGGACACACCACCGATCCATCTGTTTCTGTACCGACGCCCACTGCGGCGAGACTGGCGGCGATCGCCGCGCCGGTGCCGGAACTCGATCCACACGGATTGCGATCGAGCACGTACGGGTTCTTCACCTGGCCCCCGCGCGCGCTCCACCCGCTCGTCGATCTCGTTGAGCGGATGTTGGCCCACTCGCTCAGGTTCGTCTTGCCCAGGATCACGACGCCGGCCGTCCGCAGCCGTTCGACGACGAACGCATCGCGCGGTGCGGGTCCGCCCGTGAGCGCGAGCGAGCCAGCCGTCGTCAGCATCTTGTCGCCAGTGTCGATGTTGTCTTTGATCAGGATCGGGATGCCGTGCAGCGGGCCGCGCGGGCCCTTGGCTTTCCGCTCTGCGTCGAGTGCGTCGGCGATCGCGAGTGCGTCGGGGTTCGTCTCGATCACGGAGCGTAGTCGAGGGCCCTCGGCGTCGATCTGCGCGATCCTCTGCAGATAGAGCTCAACCAGACGACGTGATGTGTACCGGCCAGATGTCATCCCGTCCTGGAGTTGTGCGACCGACAGCTCGTTCAACTCGAATTCGGATGTTGAAGGTGGTGGCGGGCTTTCGCGCACCTCGCTTCGACAGGCGATGCTGACGGCGATCAGGGCAACGCTGACAAGCCAACGGACGTGCATGACGGAGGACTATAGCGGGTCCCGCAGCCCGTGGACCGTGGACTGAGGACCGTGGACTGGGGACCGAGGACCGGTATAATCGCGCCGCGAGGGTTGCCATGACCCGCGAACCGCTTCGGCCCCTTCTCGTCATCCTCCTGTTCAGTGTCTGTGCGCTCACCGTCCCAGCCAGCGCAGGGGTTGATCCGCCTGATGGCTGGAAGGGCGATCTGGCTCCCATCTCCGCTTCGGACTGGAACTACCAGCGTGCGGCGCATCTGATCGAACGAGCCGGCTTTGGCGCGACACCCGAGGAGATCAGTCGCCTTGCGGCGATGACACCGGAACGCGCGGTGGCAAGCCTCGTTGACTACGAAGCGATTGACGCGAGCGCGCTGACGCCGTTCGAGGAATCCGGCATCTGGGATCCAGGGATGGATCCGTTTCCGCCAAGTCGAGCAGAGGCTGTTCGGCGCGCTCGCGAGCACGGCGAAGGGCTCGGCGAAAAGGTCCTGCCTCCCGGCACGCAGCGTCGTCTGCAGCCAGTCGTCGACAAGTTCTTCTACAGCCTCACGGCCAACAACATCGAGACGCAGCGGCTCGGACTGTGGTGGGCGAACCGAATGCTCGTCACGCCACGGCCGCTCGAAGAGAAGCTGACGCTCTTCTGGCACGGTCACTTCGCGACCGGACAGAACAAGGTGCGCGACTACCGGATGCTGTTCCAGCAGAACCGGATGCTGCGCGCGAACGCATCTGGCAACCTGCGCGATCTGCTGGTCGGGATCCTGAAGGATCCCGGGATGCTCGTGTATCTGGACAACGGCGAGAACATCAAGAGCCATCCGAACGAGAACTTCGGTCGCGAGCTGCTGGAGCTGTTCACGATGGGCGTGGGCAACTACAGCGAGCGCGATGTGCGCGAGGCGGCGCGCGCCTTTACCGGCTGGACCAACGACGTGCTGACGTACAAGTTCGACTCTGCAGAGCACGACTTCGGAAACAAGACGTTCCTCGGACGCACGGGAGCGTTGAACGGCGACGACATCATCGAGACGATCCTCGCGCAGCCGGTGACGGGCGAGTTCGTGGCCGGCAAGCTGTATCGCTACTTCGTGCGGGAGGACATCTCGAGCGACGTCAAAGCCGAACTCGGACGTTCATTCCGCGCGAGCGGTTACCAGATCAAGCCGCTCATGCGACGGATGCTGCTGTCGAAGGACTTCTACAGCGCTCCGTCGGTCGCGACTCAGATCAAGAGCCCGGTTCATCTCGTCGTCTCGACCTACAGGAAGATGGGTTTGCGTGACGTGCCGACGATTCCAGACTTCGGTCGCATGACGGGAGGCCTGGGCCAGACGTTGTTCGAGCCGCCCAACGTGGCCGGCTGGGCCGGCGGCCGCACGTGGATCACACCAGCGACGCTCCTGCAGCGCGGGAATCTATTCCGCGACGTGATGTTCCCCGACGTCAAAGGATTCCGTCCGCCCGATCGCGCGATGTCCGCTACCGACACGCGCGTCGGTGAACGCCTGGCGCAGGGCATGAACATCACCGAGGCAACCCGTGAAGGCGATGCCGAGTCGAACAAGATGGTCGATCGCGACGAGGACTACAACACGCGCTATGGCGGTTACGCTGGCAACCTCCTCGCGTTCAAACGCACGAAACTGATTCCGCGGCAGCCGGCGTCGCTTGATGTGACCGCGATGATCAGTGGGGCTCATGCGGATACCGTGGACAAGGTTGTCGATCATCTCGTGCACCGGTTCCTGAGCGTGCCGCTTGCGGACAAAGATCGCGCGGTGCTCGTGAGCTTCCTGGACGACAAACTTGGATCGTCAACCGTACGCTCGAGCGAGACACTGGAATCGTCGCTGCGCGAGTTGCTGTACCTGGTACTCAGCACGCCCGAATATCAACTCGGTTAGTGGTTGGTGGTTGGTGGTTAGTGGTAAAGACCGTGGACCGTGGACGTCGTGTGACTGAGGTGATGCATGCGCTGCAATTGTTCACGGCGTGATTTCATCGCCCGAGGGATGTACGGCCTCGGCCTGAGTGCAGGACTTCCGTTCATCCTGAATCAGACGTCCGCCGCACTCGCCGCGCAGGCCCTTCAAGGCACGAGCATCGAGAAGCATCCGAACCGCATCCTCGTCGTCATCGAGCTGTCGGGCGGCAATGACGGCCTGAATACGGTGGTGCCGTTCGGTGACGCGAAATACTACAAGGCGCGGCCGAAGCTCGGGATTCCCGAGCGCGAGGTCATCAAGGTCGCCGACGGCTTTGGCCTCCATCCATCGATGGTGGGCTTCGAGCGTCTCTTCAAGGACGGCTCGCTTGCCGTCGTTCATGGCTGCGGCTACGACCACCCAAGCTTGTCGCATTTCTCCTCGATGGGTTTCTGGCACACCGGCGTGCCGAACGGGGGTGAGTCGCTCGGATGGCTCGGCAGGGTCGCAGACGAGACACTCGACGCAAGTCAGCGCAATCTGATCGTCAATCTGGGGACATCGCAGTCGCTGGCGGTCCGCAGCCGCAAGCACTCACCGCTGGTGTTCGACGATCCCGCCCGGTTCCGGCGCGACGGAACCGATGCCGAAAAGCAGGCACTTGCGGAGTTGAGTGAGACGCGCACCACGTCGAACGCGACGCTCGACTTCCTCGCGTCAACCGCGCACAACGCGGCCGAGAGCTCAGACTTCGTTCGCCGTGCCTCGTCCGCGTATCGCACACCAGTGGACTACGGGCAGGGCGGAGGGCTGGCAGGGAACCTCCAACGTGTCGCCGCGCTGATCGCCGCTGAGATGCCGACGCGTCTCTACTACGTGACCTATCAGGGCAACAACTTCGACACGCATGTGCAGCAGGCCGACCTGCACAGCCGCCTTCTGATGTACACCGCCGACTCCGTTCGCGGCTTCATCGACGATGTGAAGCGGCTCGGGCGCGGAGACGACGTCGCACTGATGATCTTCACGGAGTTCGGACGACGGGTGGAAGAGAACGGAAGCCTCGGTACCGATCACGGCACAGCCACGCCGATGTTCATCGTCGGGAAGAGCGTGAAGGGTGGCTTCTACGGGAAGCCCCCGAGCCTGACCGATCTCGACGACGGGAATCTGAAGATGACCACCGACTTCCGTCGTGTCTATGCGACGATGACCGACGAGTGGCTTGGTTGCAGCCAGACATCGGCGATCCTGAAGGGGCAGTTTGAGACGTTCAAGGTATTCGCGTAGCCACGGAGGTCACGTGCGGTTCTCTATAGTCGTTCTCGGTCTTATCGCGGCTCTGGTACAACGCCGCTCGCACAGGCGCCGCAGGGTGGCGCTCCGGGTGGCCGCGGTGCTGCCGCGGGTCAAGTCGTCGAGAAGATTCGAGAGCTCAAGCCCAATCTCTACCTGATCACCGGCGCCGGCGCGAATACCCTCGTTCGCGTGACGCCCGAGGGCGTCATCGTCGTCGATACGAAGCTCGCGAGCGACGAGAACTACAAGCGGTTGATGGAGGAGATCGGCTCCGTCTCGAAGGTGCCGGTGAAGTACGTGATCAACACGCACCATCATCCGGATCACGTCGGCAACAACCAGAAGTTCATCGACGCGGGCGCGCAGGTCGTCGGCCTCGACGCGCTCAAGAAATACATGACCAGCGATCCCCGGACGAAGGACATCCCCGGTCCGCCGACCGTCACGTTCGCAAAGGACTACATGTTGAGATTCGGCGGCGCGGTCGTCGAGGCGCACGCATACGGTCGTGGACACACCGGCGACGACACGATGGTGTATTTCCCGGACGCCAAGGTAGTCATGGTCAGCGACCAGATCACCAATGCCACGCCGATCGTGGATTTCGCCAACGGCGGAAGCGCAGTCGAGTGGACGCAGATCCTCGATGGCGTGCTGAAGCTGGATTTCGAGTCGGCGATTCCCGGGCGCGGCGAGCCGAAGACGCGCGCCGAGGTTCAGGCTTATCGCACGAACTTTGCGACGCTGCTCTCTCGCGCCACCGACGCGATCAAGGGCGGTGCGACGCGCGACACGCTCGCAATGCAGGTCAAGACCGACGACCTCGGGTGGCAATTCAATCCCCAGTTTTACGGACAGCTGTATGAAGAAATAAGGGGTCGGGGGTCATTTAAAGAGGACACTCTCTTACGGTGAACGAGAGTGTCCTCTTTAAATGACCCCCGACCCCATTTCACCGGAGGCTCCAGATGAGTGCACTCGTTCCATCTCGGCGCATAACGGCGGTAGTTGTCGCGGCACTCGTCGCCGTGACGTTAGGAAGTGTCGGGGCCAGGCAGACGGCGGCGCCAACGGTTGCCGTTGACTCGGACGACATCGGTGGCGTCGTCACCGGGCCGCGCGGCCCGGAGGCGGGCGTCTTTGTCATCGCGGAGACCACGATGCTACCGACGCGATTGATCAAGAGCGTCGTCACCGACGATCAGGGCCGCTATCTCATTCCCGATCTCCCGCAGGGCACGTACGACGTCTGGGTGCGTGGCTACGGGCTCGTCGATTCGGAGAAGGTCAAAGCGACGCCCGGCAAAACGGTGGCGCTGAGAGCAGTTGCTGCGCCCAGCGCGAGAGTCGCCGCCGAGTACTACCCCGCGCAGTACTGGCTGTCGTTGCTGCAACTCCCTCCGTGAGCGACTTCCCCGGCACTGGCCCGAGTGGCAACGGCATCTCGCCGAACATCAAGAGCCAGGGCGAATGGGTCCGCAACATCATCAACACCGACGGCTGCACGGGTTGTCATCAGATGGGCGGCAAAGCGACACGCGAGATTCCCGAAGCGCTCGGCAAGTTTGCGAACGCATCGGAAGCCTGGGATCGGCGAATTCAGTCAGGCCAGGCCGGCGCGGGCATGAGCGCTCGCTTTACGCAGGTCGGACGCGATCGCGCGCTGGCGATGTGGGGCGACTGGACCGACCGGATCGCGAAAGGTGAGTTGCCACCCGCGGCGCCGCAGCGGCCTCAGGGCCGAGAGCGCAATGTCGTCGTGACGATGTGGGATTGGGCGGATCCGAAAGTGTACCTGCACGACGAGATCGCATCCGACAAGCGCAATCCCACCATCAACCCGAACGGACCGATCTACGGCGCCCTCGAGGCGAGTGCCGACTACATGCCGGTCGTCGATCCGATCAAGCACACGGCGACGCAGATCAAGCTGAAGGTGCGCGACCCGAAGACACCGAGCGAGGCCGATACGCCGCCCGCGAAGCCGTCGCCCTATTGGGGTGAAGAGACGATCTGGACCAGCCAGTCGAACGCGCACAGCTTCGCAATGGACGAGCAGTCACGCGTGTGGATTGCGGCTCGCGTCCGTCCCAACCAGACGCAGCCGTTCTGCCGTGAGGGGTCAGATCATCCTTCCGCCAAGGCGTTTCCAATCACCCAGAGCGGGCGCCAGATGCAAATGTACGACCCGAAGACGAAGGAAGTGACGACGATCGATACGTGCTTCGGGACGCACCACCTCAACTTCGATAACAAAGGGGTGCTGTGGTTCACTGGAGGCGGTGCCGTTGAAGGATGGTTCGACACCAAAATCTACGACAAGACCAAGGACGAGACGAAAGCGCAGGGTTGGACGGTCTTCGTCGTCGATACCAATGGCAATGGGAAGCGAGACGCATACGTCGAGCCCGATCAGCCGCTCGATCCCGCGAAGGACAAACGGGTCAACGCGGCGTTCTACGGCGTAGCCCCCAGTCCCATCGACGACTCGATCTGGGGATCCGTCACGGGCATGCCGGGGCTGATCGTGCGCCTGACACTCGGATCGAACCCACCATCGACGGCGCTCACGGAGATCTATGAGGTGCCCTTCAAGGAGTCGAAGGCACCAGTGCAGGGATACGCGCCGCGCGGAATGGACGTGGACAGTAACGGCGTCGTCTGGACCGTGCTGTCGAGCGGGCATCTTGCGAGCTTCGATCGGCGCAAGTGCAAAGGGCCGCTCAACGGACCGAACGCGTTGGGTAAGCACTGTGCGGAAGGGTGGTCGCTGTATCCGCTACCTGGTCCCAACTATAAGGGAGCGGTCGAATCAGGAAGCGCGGACACCGCGTACTACAATTTCGTGGACCGGTTCGACATGCTCGGCATGGGCAAGAATGTCTCGCTTGCCACGGGAAATGGTTCCGAAGCGCTGCTCGCGCTGATCGACGGCAAGTTCATGACGTTCCGCGTGCCCTATCCGATGGGGTTCTACGCGAAAGGATTGGACGGACGCATCGACGATGCGAAGGGCGGATGGAAGGGCAAGGGCATCTGGACGACGTACGCAACGCGAGCGCCGTTCCATTCCGAAGGTGGCAAGGGCACGACGAGCAAGCTGGTGAAGTTCCAGGTGCGCGCCAGCCCGCTCGACAAGTAAATCAGAGGGGGTCAGACCCCATCACAGATCTTCACATGTGAAAATCTGTGATGGGGTCTGACCCCGCACTATTGCCGCACTATTGGAGTTCGAGGGGCCATTCGCCGGTTGAGTTGCGGATCGTGCCGCGAAGCACGACGCGAGTCACGGTTGGTGGCACCTCGAACTCCACCTCCGTAGCCGCGTTCGAATTCCCCTCGACGAGCACGCCGGGCGAATCGATTGGCGCCAGCACCTCGTCCCCGCTGCGACGCGCAGTGTCGCGTCGAATGCGCTGGCCGCGTAGCGCCCCGTGTTGGTAAATCGCAATCCGAGCCGCAGACGAACGACATTCACGAAGCGGCGACTGGTGGCGCTCTCGATGGCGACGCTCAAGTCGCCGTCGCGCACGAGTGCCACTGGCGTGCCGGCGATGCCGCGCACCGTCGCTCTCGACAGCGCGTCTCCAGCGTCGGCCTTTTCGTCCTCTGCGGGCCGGCTCGTGGCCGACAGGTCCAACAGCAATTCCCCCGTCCTTCGGCCTTCGTTCACCTGAAGCGTCGCCTTGCCCGCGTTTGCCGGGATCTCGAACGTCACGATCCCCTGCATCAGCGAGTGACCGCGCGCGAGCTCGTTCAACCGGCTGGTCGGAGCGAGCGTGATGCCGCCCACGACGAGGCGGAAGCTGTCGTCCCAGGCGTTGGCGTCGTAGCGCCCCTCGTTCGAGAAGCGCACGCGAAGGCGAAGCTCGCTCATTCCACTGCCCAGCGGGATGACGGACGCCGAGAGAATCGTGAAAATCAGCGACCGATGCGCCACTTCGGCGATGCGCGGAAGGGCGAGGCCGTACGGCTGACCGCGCACGGCGGCTGCTGTAGATGTGGAGGTTGTCGGCGCCGCAGCGCTCGAGACGGTGGCCGTCGACGCAACGCTCGGTGCGTCTGGTGGGCCGTTTCGCCTGAGCATGATAAAGGCGAGAATGGCCACCACCACAAGCGCGGCGCCGACTTTGAGCTTCGGTGAGAGCGAGAACCCTGCGGGCCGCGACGCCAACGAGGGTGGCGTCACCGGAGTCCGTGTGACCTCCGCGATCGCCGACACCAATCGATCCACGTCGTGGTCCCAGGCATCGTCTCGAAGGTGAACCGCCTGCTTGCGTGTGAGCGGACGGACCGCTTCGGGCAGCGACTCCGCTAGCGGCATCGAGGCGCCTTCGATGAGAACCGGGATGACACGGACATCGCGGCGCGAGAGGGCGTTGACGATCTCCAGCCGGACGTAATCGTGCGGCTGATCGAGCCGCCTGCGGCCTTCCGAGTCGTGGGCGTCGAGCCACTCGCGTCCGATCATCGCGAGAAACACGCGGCAATCCGCTAGGCGTGACTCGATCGCTTCGATGAAGTCCTGACCCGGCTCGAGGGTGTCAACGTCGCGGAAGACCTGATCACGGCCGAGCCGGTTCTCGAGCGCTTCGTGGAGCCGTCCCGCGTATCCCGCCGCATCGTCGCGCCGGTAACTGATGAATGTCGTCGGCATGAGTTCAGAAATCTTACCTAGGTTGCTGGGTAGCTCGGTTGCTAGGTGCCTCCTGCTTATTCGGTTGTTTCAGCTAACCCCAATATGTTGCGATCAGCCCCTGGCCGCCACGTCCTGAGCACCCCGAATCCGTCGGTACGGCGTTGGGGCGCGTCCAGCACCGAGACCGAGCAAGGTCTGAAACGCCGCGGTCGGTTTCCGCCGACGGTTATGGCGAAATGCGAACTCGTCCAGTAGACCTGGAGCTGAGCGCGACTGACGCCATGATGGGTCCCCACGAGCCATTGCTGAAGGTTGCCAATCGCACGGTCAGCGAGCGGCACGACCGATTGCGCTCCCTTGCGGAGCTCGCCGCGCAGTGGTTGAGAGCGCGCAACATGTTTGAAGCCGGCGAGCGGCAGACCGGTGAACTGCTTCAGGCCGTCGGTATAAATCGTCGAGCCCGGCATCACGTGCTGCTTGATGAAGGCCGTCAGCGTCATGGCCTTGAAGTCCGGAATCACGGCCATGCGCACGCGACCGGATGTGGCGCCACGTTTCTCGACGGCGACCAACACCAGGGCGGCGTGGCGGCCCTTCAATTGGCGACTCCCGCGCAGCCCGGCCTGCGGACCGCCGATCCACGTGTCATCGATCTCCACCTCGCCCTGCAGCGGCTCACGGGCCGCATTGACCATCGCGCGCCGCAATTTATGCAGCAGCATCCACGCCGTTTCGTATCGACGAAGGCCGAGCTGCCGCTGGAGCAGGAGTGCCGACATGCCGCGCGTGTCTGTCACCGTCAAGTAGGCCGCCCAGAACCACACCGTCAGCGGCGTTTTCGTGTTGTGGAGAATCGTGCCCGCGGTCAGCGAGACCTGGTACCGGCACGCCGCGCACTGCCACCGCCGGTGCTCCTTCATACGATACGCGCGATGGTGATCGCACCGTGGACAGGCGAACCCATCGGGCCAGCGACACGTGGCCAGATAGTCCTCACAGGCCTCTTCGCTGGCGAATTGACGCTGAAAGTCGCGCATATTCTTCGGAAATGACGGCCGCGGCACGCCGCTACACTACATATGGTGGCTTGCTGAAACAACCGGATAAGCACAAGGTGCCTAGGTTACGCAGCCACCCAGCGACCCAGCTACCCAAACCACCCAGTTGTGTCAGAATCCCGCAGCGAGAGCGAAGAGTGAGCCTAACGAGAAGAAGAGTGTTGAAGGGAGCAGGCGGACTGGTTGCCGCGGCTCTTCCTGCGTCCACCGCGGCGCGCGGCGCTGAACAGTCAGACTCGAAGACGACAGCAAGCGCGGTCGAGACGCGTACCACCGCCGACGTAACCGGCAGGCTCGCGCGTTACATGGTCGCGGCGCGGGATCGAGACCTGCCCGCGCCGATCGTGCGCGACGCCAAGAACCGCATCCTCGACACGCATCGGCGCGATGATCTCCGGCGCCGTGCTGCCTCCCGGCGTCATGGCCACGCGCTACATTCGCGCTCAGGGCGGAACGGCAGAGGCGTCTGTACTCACGACCGACATCCGCACGACAGCGGTCAACGCCGCGCTCGCGAACGGGATGTTCGCGCACGCGGACGAGACCGACGACTTCGAGCCGGTGACCAAGGCGCATCCGGGATCGGCCGTCGTTCCAGCGGCACTCGCGATGGCAGAACGCGAGGGCCGTATCGGGCACCGAGCTCATTCGCGCCGTTGTGCTCGGCTACGACCTCTGTTGCCGCTTCCTCATGACGCTCGGCCCCGATCACGTGCGCGCCACGCATCGCAGCGCGGAAGGTACCAGCGCGACGTTCGGTGCCGTCGGCGCAGCGGCTTCACTTGCGCGCCTCGACGAGAAGGGCATGCGATTCGCGCTGTCGTACGCCGCGCAGCAGGTGTCGGGTCTGTGGAGTTGGACGCGCGACGAAGATCACGTCGAGAAGGCGTTCGACTTTGCCGGTATGGGCGCGCGCAACGGCGTCACCGCGGCGACGATGGTCCAGGCCGGGTTCACTGGCGTATCCGATGTGCTCGACGGTGAGCACAACATGATCCTGGCGCTGTCGACCGAGCAGGCAAGCCCGAGGAGATGGTCGCGCGTCTCGGCTCGCGGTTCTATGTCACGGAGACCGCCATCAAACTGTTCTCGGTGGGCTATCCGATTCAGGCGCCTCTCGATGCGCTGCTCATCCTTCGCCGTCAGCACGGACTTCGTCCCGACAACGTGAGCGCATCGTCGTCCGTCTCCCCGAGGATGGCGCGCGCATCGTCGACAACAGCGCGATGCCCGATGTGAACTGCCAGCACCTCATGGCGGTCGCGCTCATCGATGGCACGGTATCGTTTGAGACGAGCCATTCGCACGAGCGGATGGCGGATCCGGCGGTGCAGGCGGTTCGCGCGCGCGTCCAACTCGTGGCCGACAAGTCGCTGATGGATCCGGCAGCGCCTCGCAGCGGAAGAGTCGAAGTGACGATGGCCGACGGCCAAAGGTCGAGCCATTTTACGCAGTCATGCGCCCGGGCACGAGGAGAATCCGATCGACGCGGCGCGTTTGAACGAGAAAGTCGGCGACCTCATTGCGCCGGTCCTCGGTGCGCGCCAGGCCCAGGCTGTCATCGATCGCGTGAACGCGCTCGAGAGCGTCAGCGACGTTCGCGAGTTGATTGCGTTGATGACCAGGCGGGCCTGAAGAACCGCCTACCTGCCACGTAAACTCCCAATCTCCAATTCCCAACTTCCAAAGACCTCATGCTGGGAGTTGGAAATTGGGAGTTGGGAGTTGACCCTGATACATTCATCAGTATTCCGCAGGAGGATTCGATGCGATCGATGAGGTGGGCCTGTGTGCTCGTGGCGTTGCTCTTCACAGCCGTTGTCGACGCGGGCCAGATCTACGGGACGATCGTCTCCGACGGTAAAGGAGTCGCCAGCGCGAACATCGAGATCAAATGCGGGACGGCTGAGCCTGTGACCGGTTCGACGGCCGCTGACGGCGCCTATCGCATCAACGTGGCACCGCAAGGGCAGTGCACGCTTACGCTGCCGACGTACATGGGACGCCCCTCGACAGCTATCTTTTCCAGCCCGAATCCCGCGCTCTATAACTTCGATCTGGTGAAGCTCGGAGACGGCAAGTACGAGCTGCGTCGACGGTGAGCACGAACGAGGGCGACGTCCCGACTCCAACTCCGCCTCCGGCTCCAGAAGGCCATCGTTCGTGGCTGATTGATCTGGTCAAGGTGCTGGCGTTGCCGCTGGTGACGCTGGTGCTCGGCTACTGGTTCAACTCGTCGCTCAACGAGCGGCAGCAGATCGACAACAACGTCCGGCTCTACGCAGAGATGATGGGCCGCCGCGAAGAATCGGACAGCAACCTGCGCAAGGACATGTTCAATTCGATCCTGAACACGTTCATGGCGAAGGATCCCAACTTGCGGATCACAGCCGAAGAGCAGATCCGGCAGCAAATTCTGAGTCTCGAGCTGCTGGCGTTCAACTTCCACGAGTCGCTCGACATCGCCCCGCTCTTCAAGGAAGTCAACAGACGCATCCCCCCGGACGACAGCCCGGCAGGCAAGGAATTACGAGGTCGACTCGAATCGGTTGCGCTGCAGGTCATCGAGCATCAGCACACAGCGTTGTCAGACGTCGGGAGCGTCGAGCGCGGCGATGCACTGCCCGACAAGATCAAAGATCTGCAGGCGCACATCATGTTCGGTGCGCGGGCGATCGCCGATCCAGGTGTCAAGCCGGGAGAGGGTCCGTCTCGCGTTTGCCTGTCCGCTGAAGCCAGCAACGGTCAGCGCCGCTATCGGCAGTTCCTGCTCGAGTTGATCAGCTACAACGACGCGGCTCACGAGGTGCAGGTGCGGCTGTACGTCTCGAAACCGCTGACCGAGGAACAGTGTCAGCAGGCGACGCTGGATCTCGAAGGGCAGCGCGAGATTGACACGAACTTCGTCGTGGATCTCTTCGATTTCCCGATGATCGACAATACGCGGCTATCAGGCAGCGAGCGCTGCGCGGTGTCGCTGACCGCGCTGAATCCGAATATCGTCAGCGTAAGCCTCGCCTACTTCCCAGCGTCACGCGCGAGTTTGAAGGACAAGCCGTACTACGATGAAGTCATCAAGGATCTCGTTCGCGAACGCCAATCCTCGATATTGCCTTGAGCCGAGAGCCCAAAGCCCGAGCATGAAAAGCTGATCCATAACGCGCCGCAAAAAGCTGTTGCGCTGTCCATCGACGCGCGTAGACTGTCTCCGAGCGGACCTCTCCCGGGGAGCGTCGGCTCATCTCGTCTGAGAACATCTCGACCCGGGGTTGCCGGGGCCGCATATGCGCGGTCAAGTTCGTTTCGGTCGTCGCGCGGTCATCCCAGTGCAAGGAGGGAGACGTGGACGCCAGCGGCAGCTTCAAGAGCCAGCCCGCGCCATGCGGGCGGATCGTCGACGGTGAAAACTTTCGCGATCAGGACGCGGACGTGGTCGTCACGCGGGAGACCGACTTCGCGTGCGGCTGCCGCAGCATCCAGCACGAGTACCACGATGGAACGGTGAGCCGGAAGGTGATCCGCCATGACGGTCGCGTGCTGATCGACGAGTTGCTCGCCGCCGAGTAGGCGCGCGGAGGTGGCGGTGGAGTGACGCCTTCTCACGACGTCGTGCTCGTCGGAGGCGGAGGGGCGGGTCTGCGCGCGGCGATCGCGATCGCAGAAACGAATCCTCGCCTGAATGTGGCCGTCGTGTCGAAGGTGTATCCGATGCGCAGCCACACCGTCTCGGCGGAAGGGGGCGCCGCAGGCGCGATTGCCGCCGACGACAGCCTCGACGAGCACGCCTACGACACCATCTCCGGCGGCGACTGGCTCTGCGATCAGGACGCGGTCGAGGCCTTCGTCAGGGAAGCCCCGCAGGAGCTGCTGCGACTCGAGCACTGGGGCTGCCCGTGGAGCCGCCAGCCCGACGGACACATCGCCGTGCGCCCGTTCGGCGGCATGAAGAAGATGCGCACGTGGTTTGCCGCGGACAAGACCGGCTTCCACATGCTGCACACGCTCTTTCAAACCTCGCTCAAGTACACGAGCGTCGTCCGCTACGACGAGTGGTTCGTCACGAGGCTCCTGGTCGACGATGGGCGGGTGCAGGGAGTCGTGGCGCTCGAGCTGATGTCGGGGCGCATCGAGGCGATCACGGCACGCGCCGTCATCCTGTGCACCGGCGGCTGCGGGCGCGTGTTTCCCTTCACGACCAACGCGAGCATCAAGACCGGCGACGGGATGGCGCTGGCCTATCGCGCGGGCGCTCCGCTGAAGGACATGGAGTTCGTCCAGTACCATCCGACCGGCCTGCCGTTCACTGGCATCCTGATTACCGAGGCGGCGCGCGCCGAAGGCGGATACCTCCTCAACAAGGACGGCTACCGGTACCTGCAGGACTATCAGCTCGGCACGCCGCAGCCCAAGCCGGTCCTGCGCTCGATGGAGCTCGGGCCGCGCGACCGGCTGTCGCAGGCGTTCATGAAGGAGCTCGAGAAGGGTCGCACGATCGAGACGCCGTACGGCCCCGTCGTGCACCTCGATCTTCGGCACCTGGGCCAGAAGGTCATCGACGCGAAGATCCCGTTCGTGCGCGAGCTGTGCCAGAAGTACCAGAACCTCGATCCGGTGAAAGATCTGATCCCGGTCCGTCCGGTCGTGCACTACATGATGGGCGGCGTGCACACCGACATCAACGGGGCGACGCCGCTCGCGGGACTCTACGCGGCCGGCGAGGTCGCGTGCGTCAGCATCAACGGCGCGAATCGGCTCGGGTCGAACTCGCTGCCGGAACTGCTCGTCTTCGGCGCGCGCGCCGGCCAGGCGGCGGCCGAGCACGCCTCGCGTGAGGCGCCGAGCAGCACGCACGTCGCTGGCCCAGGCTGCACGACGAGCGACAGCGGCTCGAGAGAGACATCCTCGGCAAGACCGGCGGCCGCGAACGACATCGCGGACATTCGCGACCAGATGCAGAAGACGCTCGAAGAGTGCGCCGGCATCTATCGGGACGGTGCGAAGCTGGCGTGGGCGGTCGGACGTCTGCGCGAGCTGCAGGAACGCGTGGCCGATGTGTCGATCGAGGATCACAGCCGCACGTTCAACACCGAGCGCCTCGCCGCGCTCGAGCTGACCTTCATGCTCGACGTCGCCGAGGCGATCGTGCAATCGGCGCTCCGCCGCGAAGAGTCGCGCGGCGCCCATCAGCGGACCGATTTTCCGGCGCGCGACGACCGCCGTTTTCTGGCGCACTCGCTGATCTCGCGCACGCCGGACGGGTCGGTGCGCGTCGAGTATCTGCCGGTGCGCATCACCCGCTGGCCGCCCGGCGAGCGGGTTTACGGGGAGGTGCTGCCCCATGCCGAAACGGATAAAGCTGCAGGTCGCACGATACCGTCCGGAGCAAGAGTCTGAGCCGGTCTTCGACGAGTACGAGGTGCCCTGTCACGCGACTGGGTGGTGCTCGACGGGCTGAACCACGTCAAAGACCAGCTCGACGGCACGCTCTCGTATCGATGGTCGTGCCGGATGGGCATCTGCGGCAGCTGCGGCATGACGGTGAACGGCGAGCCGAAGCTGACCTGCGCGACCTTCCTCGCCGACTACGCTCCGGGCCCGGTGCGCGTCGAGCCGCTGCGCAACTTCCCCGTGATCCGGGATCTCGTCGTCGATCTCGGCGATTTCATGCAGAAGCTGGTGCGCGTCAAGCCCTGGATCGTCCGCGCGGTGGAGAAGCCGCTCGCCAGCGGCGAGTATCTGCAGTCGCCGGAGGAGCTGGATGAGTACAAGCAGTTCAGCATGTGCATCAACTGCATGCTCTGCTACGCCGCATGTCCGATCTACGGGCTCGATCCGAAGTTCATCGGCCCCGCGGCGATTGCGCTGGCGCAACGCTACAACCTCGATTCGCGGGATGAAGGCGCCGCGGAGCGCCTCGAGATTCTCTCCGAGCACGAGGGCATCTGGGGATGCACGTTCGTCGGCGAGTGCACCAAGGTGTGCCCGAAGAACGTCAACCCGGCCGGCGCCATTCAGCGCTACAAGCTGAACGCGGCGCTCGAGTCGGTGAAGTCGTTCTTTCTGCCGAGGGGGGCGTGATGGCCCACATCGCCGGGCATTACACCGACTACCACCCGCGCTGGCTCAGGCCGCATGTCTCCACCTACTGGTGGTTGCGACGAGCGGTCGTACTTTGCGTTCATCCTGCGCGAGATCAGCAGCGTGTTCGTCGCATGGTCGGTGGTGTATCTGCTTCTGATCGTCTATGCGGTCAGGTCGGGGTCCCGCGGCGTATCAGCGAGCTTCTCGAGTGGAGCAGGCAGCCGTGGGTGATCGTCGTGAACGTGATCAGTCTGCTGCTGGTCGGCTTCCACGCGGTGACCTGGTTCAATCTGGCGCCGCAGGCGCTGGTCGTCCATCTCGGCCACACGCAGGTGCCGGGCTCTGTGATTGCCGCATCCAACTACGCGGCGTGGGTCGTGGTGTCGGCGATCGTCGCGTGGATCCTCGCTGCGGGGCTGAGATGATCAAGCGATCAGCGGAGCCGCTGCTGTGGATGGTGTTCAGCGCCGGCGGAGTGGTTGCGGCGCTGGTGTTGCCGATGCTGCTGTTCCTCTTCGGCGTCGCCTTCCCGCTTGGCTGGCTCACGCCGCCGTCGGCTGACGCACCTCGCGGCCGTGATCGGCCACCCGCTGACGCGGCTGGCGCTGGTCGTCGTGTGTACCGTGTCGCTCTTCCACGCCGCGCACCGGTTCCGCTACACGCTCTACGACGGCCTGCAGATCAAGCATCTCAACGAGATCATCGCGCTCCTCTGCTACGGCAGCGCGATCGTCGGGTCGGTAGCATCGGCGTATCTGCTCGCCACGTTCTGATCTCACGCTGAGCGTAGGCCGGGTCCCTGTTCTCTGGACCCGCGTCAAGGCGGATCTCTCGTCGCACGACCTTCCCGCCCTTCATCACGAAGTTCACCTTGTGAAGCTGCGTGATGTCGGCGACAGGATCGCCCGGCACGGCGACGATGTCCACGAACTTGCCTTTGGCGATCGAGCCGATCTGACCATCCCAGCTTCCGCAGGAAGCCGAGCATCGACTTCTCGATGCGCGGACAGGAAAGACGTGATTTGCTTCGAGCATCAAGCGCGCTAAGGGTCTCTCGTAAGCTGCCATTAGTCTGCTCGTCAGGCGACTACCGGTGTCATTACGGGACATAGCGTGCAGAATCAGGCTCATCAGGCAGCCGCGCATCTGGTATCGGCGTTGCTGCTCGAGGCGATTCCGCGTTCTTGATTTCCTGACCACAAATTCGAAAGTCCGAAAGGAAGGGCGATTGACATGACTTTCGCTAGTCGAGCGTTCAATGCCTCCAGGTCCTTCATCTCCGTTGCTGCGGCGGGGCTCCTCATAACCTCCGTTGGTTTCGGGGTCGGGTCCCCGAGGGCCGCCGTGCAGGAGGTCGACGAAGGCGCTGGCAAGAGTCATGGGGCCGATCCGTGTGAGCACTTTCGCGATCCACCCGGACGGGCGAACGGTATCGATAAGAAATGTCCTGACGGGGGCAGCAGCAGCGGCATCGCCAGAGGCGACTTCAACGGCGATGGCGTCGCCGATCTCGCAGTGGGCATTCCGAACGAGGATACGGGCGGAGTGGAGAACGTCGGCGCCGTGAATGTCATCTACGGCTCTGCTGCCACGGGCCTTCTGCCGAATGGCAGCGCGTCGGTGCCTCCCAGCCAGTTGTGGTCGCAGGGCAGCGATGGCGTGCCTGAAACCGATCAGACCGATGACAGATTCGGCGCCGCCTTACAGGCGTCGGGTGACTTCAATGGCGACGGATTCTCCGACCTGGCGATCGGCGCACCGGGCGAGCGGGTCATCAATGGTCGGGGGGCCCACCTCGGTCCAGCGGGGACCATCACCGTGATCTTTGGCTCATCGAACGGTCTCACAGCAAGTGCGAACGCTGGCGTTCCCACGCCGCAGATACTTGAGTTCCTCGACGCTGAGAATCTCATGGGCGTGGGTTACGGAGAGACGCTGGGCGGCACGTTGGAGACTGACTTCGTCCCCACGCCTTCATTTGGTCAATTCGCTGGCCTGGGGAGACTTCGATGGAGACGGATTTGGCGATCTCGCGGTT
Source organism: uncultured Acidobacteriota bacterium (assembly GCA_963757735.1). GTDB lineage: Bacteria > Acidobacteriota > Vicinamibacteria > Vicinamibacterales > UBA2999 > Gp6-AA40. The sequence goes on along the minus strand of CAVWST010000008.1, from coordinate 28,146 downwards.
GGTAACCCGAGGCAAACTGTCGGCAGCCTCGGAAACACCGTTCTGGACGCCGGAGCAGTCGCCGTGTTCTTCGGCTCGGAAGACGGACTGACGCCCGAAGACAGTCAGGTGTGGTCGCAGGATTCTCCTGGGATCAGGGACTCGGCTGACGAGGACGACAGGTTTGGCTCGTCTCTGTCGGCAGGAAACTTCGACGGCGACTCGGAGACGGATCTTGCCATTGGCGTGACTGGGGAGGATGACGCTGATGGTGTGTCGAGCGCGGGAGCGGTTGCCGTTCTGTTTGGCGGGGCAAATGGGTTGACCAGCGACGACCAGTTAATCGATCAGATCTTCTTCCTGACCTGATTCCTGACGCCCCTGGCACGGCAGCGGCAAACGATCGCCTTGGGCAGGCATTGGCCACGGGAGCTTTCAACGGCGACGGCCGAGACGACCTGGCCATCGGCGCACCTCAGCGCGACATCCGCGGTTTAGGCAATGCAGGTGCCGTGTTCGTGGTGCATGGTCTGGAGAATCGGATCCTCAGACTCGGGCAGTTCAGGAACAGAACAAAATCTTTGGCCCCACGATCAATGTGCTTACCGAAAGTGCAACTGAGCCCGGGGACCAGTTCGGGTTTGCGCTCGCGGCGGGTGACTTCAACTTCGACGGGCGCGATGACCTTGCGATCGGTGTCCCGTTAGAGACAGTCGTAGTCGATCGAGTCACATTCTTCGAGAACATCGGGGCGGCGGGAGAAGTCGATATTGTCTACGGATCAGCCAGCGGTCTGTCCACGTCAGGCCGGGCTACGCAACAGTTTCATCAGAACACCATCAACGTGGCGGGCGATGCCCAGGCAACGATAATTTCGGCAGAAGCCTGACCGCCTGGAATTTTGGCAGGGATGAATCATTCAGCCTCGGCGGATTCGTGACGATCTTTCGGCCGGCGGATCTGGCGATCGGCGTGCCGTTCGAAAACATTGGCGATGTCGAAAACGCCGGCGCCATAAACGTCTTATATGGCGCCTCCATCAGTGCCAACGGCCTAAGGACCTTGAACGATCAGTTCTTCAGCCAGGCCAGTACGGGGGTCCCGGGCACGGCCGAAGCCAACGATAACTTCGGTTTGGCCATGTACTGACGGGATCGGACCTGAGTGACGGCGCAGGGATAACGGGTGGCAAGGCTGTCGGCGACGGTGAGGGAGCCATCACCGAATGCCAAAGGGAGGGGCTCTATGAGAGTCGTCAGTCTCGCCGAATGATTTTCCCGCCCTTCATGACGAACTTCACCTTGTGAAGCTGCGTGATGTCGGCGAGCGGGATCGCCCGGCACGGCGACGATGTCAGCGAACTTGCCTTTGGCGATCGAGCCGATCTGACCATCCCAGCCCAGCACCTCGCATTGACGATCGTGCCGGCCTGCAGGGCCTGTGCCGTTGTCATCCCGTCTTCTTGACGAGCTGCTCGAACTCGTTCGCTTGTGTGCCATGCGGAAATGTCGTGCCGTCCACGCCGCTCCCGACCATGGTCCGCAGCCCCTTCGTCTTGCACGGCCAGTGACACGGCGCGCTCGAAGATCGGGACGATGCGGTACTTGCCGCCCGGTGTTCTTGCGTCGTTGTCGTCCATCATACGGCGCGTTGTAGCGCGCCAGCGTCGGGTCGAAGTCGACCTTCTTCTCCACCATCTCGTCGAGTTGCGCCTGCGTCAGCGCGTAGCCGTGCTCAACCGTGTCGCAGCCCGCAGTGATCGAGTACTGCAGCCCGTCGCCGCCGAAGACGTGACAGGCCGCCTTCTTCCCGAGCTTGTGTGTCTCTTCGATCAGCGCCTGTAGCACCGGCAGTGGATACGTCGTCACGTACCGGTCTTCGCCGTTCGGAGCCGAACGAATACGCGCCACCGGGATACAGCTTGATCCAATCGACGCCGTGCTCCGCGGCATCGCGAACAGCCGCGCGCCCTTCCTCGAGCGAGCGGATGACCGTGTCGGCGAGCGGATTGTCCGGCGCCTTCGGAGGCTCGGCACTCCAGCGGATGCCGCGCCCGGACACCTGGAATCGTGGGCCGTCGAGGTCGCCGCGGTTGATCGCATCGCGCAGATCGACGTCGGCGTAGCCGTTGCCGTGCGAGCTCATGTCGCGCGCGGCGGTGAAGCCGGCGCGCAGATCCGACTGCAGGTTCTGGATCGCGATGATCGTCGAGCGCTCGCGCGACATCTTCGGCGTCGGGTTGTTGAACATGTGCGTGTGGGCATCGATCAGGCCGGGCAGCACGGTTGCCGTACTGAGGTCGATGACCTGCGCGCCGGAGGGGATCGTTACCTCTCCCTCTGCGCCGACTTCGGTGATGCGCTCACCCTGTACGAGGATCACCTGCTTGGTCCGCACGATGCCGGTGACGCTGTCGAACAGCCGGCCGGCGCGGATCGCGGTGACGCGTGTCGAGGCGGGAGCACACGGTATCGTTCCCCCTTCAGGGATGAGGCACGGTGGGGCTCCAATCATGCGCCATGGAGCCGGCACTGCGGGTCGAGCAGGCGTTGCTGGAGCCTGCGTTTGAGGCGCCTGCGCGATGAGCGCGGTGCACATGACGATGAAGCCAGCAGCAACGACAGCGATCACACGACGCATGATTCCTCCTTTGACTGACCACGAACCACCACCAACCACCAACCACTAACCACCATCCGAAAGGGATTCCCACTCGATGCGGTCACCGATGCGGACGCTGCCGCCGGTCAGGACCTGCGCGAACACGCCACCGCCGCAGTCACGACGCATCGCGGCCTGAAGGCCAGGCAACGCTTCGTCCATTCGCTCGCAGGGCGTCGTCTCGCCGTCGATGACGAGCCGCGCGTCGCCGATGCGAAGAATGCGGCCGCGGGTGTGCGCGAGAGCGATGCCGCTGACCAGCAGGTTCGCGCGGCGCGCGGACGGGTTGACGTCTCCGGCCAGTTCCGCCATCAGCCTGTCCCAGGCTTCCCGCTCGAGCAGCGTCACCTGACGACGACGGCTGCGATCGACGTTGCCGATGAGGCCACGTCCCGCTTCGAGCTGTGCTTCGTCCACAGGATCCATCGGACCGCGATGGGCGCGCTTTACGAAGATTCCGTCGAGACGGCCGGTTGGTGCTTCAGACATTCAGGATTTCGTAGCACTGCTCGAGGCTCTTGATCGGATCGCGGCCGGGCCCGGGACGATGCTCGTGTGCGACGAAGCCTGTGTAGCCGAGATCCGCGATCGCGTTGGCGATGAAGCGGTAGTTCAACTCCTGCGTGTCGTCGATCTCCTGGCGTGTGGGCACGCCGGCGGTGTGAATGTGGCAGACGAGATCGAAGTTGTCACGGAGGTTGCGGACGACGTCGCCGTCCATGATCTGCACGTGATAGATGTCGTACACCACCTTCACGCGTGGTGAGTTGACCTTGCGGCAGACGTTGAAGCCCCAGTCGAGATGGTTGAAGACCTGGTCGGTCCGCTGATCGGCGACGACCTTCGAGTTGGTGATCTCCATGCAGAGCGTCACGCCCTTCTGCTCGGCGTAGCCTTTGACGCGACTGAGGATCGCGATGGCGTTGTCAGCGGCCTCTTCGCGCGCCATGCCGCGTCGCTCTCCTGGCATCGCGATCAGATTGGGACAACCCGCGGCGCGCAGGCGTCGATGCCGGCGTGGAAGGCCGCCTCGAACTTGTCGTGCAGTTCCTTGCGGATCAGCCCGTCCTGGAATGACGTGCCGGCGCCGGTCATCATCGCGGGCGCCAGGCCGTACTGCTTGAGGATCGGCACCTGCTCGGGAGTGGGAAGGTCCACTCCCTTGAAGCCGATCCGCGCCAGGATTTTGCAGCGCTCCTCGAACGATAGTTTTGATTCGTTCCCCCACACCGAGCCCATGACGCTTTGGCGGATTGGGGCGCGCTTACGCGCTGCGCCTTGCGGCGCGGCCTGCTGACCGAACGCCGGTGCCGCCGCCAGAGGCGCGGCCGCCATGCTGGCAAGAAAATCTCTTCTCTTCATGCGGGGAATATACAGCACCGGAGCGACTAGAGTTGGTACCCCTTTGCGAGGCCCGAGAACGACGCGACTTCGGCGGCTTGCCGCGACGCGTCCCAGCCAAGCTCACCGGCCATCAGCCGGGCGACGTCGGGTGCCATCGCCTCCGCGGCACGCGCGTTGAGGAACAGCGCGCGCGTGCGGCGCGCGAGCACGTCTTCGACGGAGCGTGCCATCTCATGACGCGCAGCCCAGACGACTTCGGCGCCGGTATACGGCAACTGCTGATGGAGTGGCTTCGACAGCGACGGCGTCACGCGCATCAGATCCTGGATGGCCAGCGCATCCGATCCGTACATGCTCAACGCCCCGAAACGATCGGCGTTGGAATGGAATCCGTGCACGTTGAGCGAGCGCGTCACGCACGGCCGCTCGGCCAACCGCGCGAAGTCAGCCGCGTGATCCACCGCGTGCTCGGCCATGTTCCGGTACGTCGTCCACTTGCCGCCGGTCGTCGTGAGTAGTCCGGAGGCGTCGAAGTGAATCGTGTGATCGCGGGACAACGCTGCGGTCAACTTGCCGTCGCCGCTCTTGACGAGCGGGCGGATGCCGACGAACACACTCAGCACGTCGTCTCGCGTCGGTGGCTTGAGCAGATACCGGCCGGCTGTCTCGAGGATGAACTCGATTTCCTCCTCGAGCGGCCGGGGCTCGAGCGTGGGCGTCGTAATCGGCGTGTCGGTCGTGCCGACGAGCGTGTGACCGTGCCACGGAATCGCGAACATCACGCGCCCGTCCGACGTGTGCGGCACCATGATTGCCGACGCTGCCGAGAGAAATGAGTGGTGAAAGACCAGATGGATGCCCTGGCTCGGCGCCATCAACGCCGGTGCGTCGGGTTCGGCAAGCCGGCGGACAGAGTCGGAGAAAGCGCCGGTGGCATTGATCACCACGCGCGCCTGGATCGTCCACTCCTGGCCCGTCTCCTGATCGGCCGCGACGACGCCGTCGATGAAGCCGTCGGCTCCCTTCGTGAGCGCGACGACACGCGCGTAGTTGATCAGCGTCGCGCCCTGATCGGCCGCGGTCCCGACGAGATTGATCAGCAGCCGCGTATCGTCGAACTGGCCGTCGTAGTACACGACACCGCCACGAAGACCTTCAGTCTTGATCGTCGGCAGTCGCGCCAGCGTCTCTTCGCGCGTGAGGATCTCGGACGAGCCGAACCCGTACTTGCCGGCGAGCGCGTTGTAGATCTTGAGGCCGAGGCCATAGAACGGCGCTTCCCACCAGTCGTAGTTGGGAACGACGAAGGCAAGATTGCTGACCAGGTGCGGGGCGTTCTGTCGAAGAAGGCCGCGTTCCTTGAGCGCCTCCATTACCAGCGCGATGTTGCCCTGTTCGAGATAGCGCACACCGCCGTGCACGAGTTTGGTGCTCCGGCTCGACGTCCCTTTTCCGAAGTCGTGCTGTTCCAGGAGCAGGACGTCGTAACCGCGGCTCGCCGCATCGACGGCGATGCCGACACCAGTGGCGCCGCCACCGATGACGACGATGTCCCAGGGCTCGTGCCGCTGATCGACGCGCGCGACCATGTCGGAGCGCTTCATTGCTATTGCCCCCGTGCGACCCAACCCTTCGAGCGATTCAGTGCTTCGTGCCATTCCGCGCGCCGGGCCGCAGAGTGCGATGCTGGCTGTGACGGCTCGAAGCGCCGGTCGATACGCCAATGACGCGCGAGTGTGTCCGTCGAATCCCAGAAGCCGACCGCCAGGCCGGCGAGATACGCGGCACCGAGCGCGGTGGTCTCGGTGACCTGGGGCCGCACGACCGTCACGCCGAGCAGGTCGGCTTGAAACTGCAACAGGCCGTCGTTCACGGCAGCGCCGCCATCGACGCGCAATTCCGGCAGATCGATCCCCGCATCGTCTTTTATCGCGGAGAGCAGGTCGGCCACCTGGAACGCGATGCTCTCGACAGCCGCTCTCGCGATATGTCCGGCCGTGGTCCCTCGCGTGATCCCCACGATCGTTCCCCGTGCGTATGGATCCCAGTGCGGCGCCCCAAGGCCCGCGAACGCGGGCACGAGGTAGACGCCACCGTTGTCAGGCACCGACGTGGCCAGGGCGACGACGTCGGACGACTTCGCGATGATGCCGAGCCCATCGCGAAGCCACTGCACGACCGCGCCGCCGATGAACACGCTGCCTTCGAGCGCATACATGGTCCTGCCGCCGACCTGCCAGGCGACAGTCGAGAGCAGCCGGTTGCGCGACACGGCCGGCCGTTCCCCGGTGTTCTGCAACAGGAAGCAGCCGGTGCCATAGGTGTTCTTTGCCATGCCTGGCGACAGGCACATCTGTCCGAACAGTGCCGCCTGCTGATCGCCGGCGATGCCGGAGATCGGAACGTCGGCAACGCCGAGCGATGTCGAGACGCGGCCGTACACCTCGCTCGATGGACGGACCTGCGGCAGCATGCTGGCCGGGACACATAGCAGCTTCAGCAGGTCCTCGTCCCACTGGAGCGTATTGATGTTGAACAGCATCGTGCGCGACGCGTTCGTCACGTCGGTGATGTGCGTCGAGTCGCTCGTGAGCTGCCAGACCAGCCAGCTGTCGATCGTCCCGAAGGCCAGCTTGCCGGCTTCGGCCTTCGCGCGCGCGCCGGGAACGTTGTCGAGGATCCATGCCACCTTGCTTCCGGAAAAATACGCGTCGATGACGAGGCCGGTGCGTTCGCGGATGAAGTCTTCGTGCCCGTCCTGTTTCAGTCGATCGCAGTAGTCGGCAGTGCGCCGGTCCTGCCACACGATCGCGTTGTAGACCGGAGCGCCGGTCTCGCGATCCCAGACGACCGTCGTCTCGCGCTGGTTGGTGATGCCGATGGCCGCGATATCTCGTGGACGCAGGTGGGCGCGTCCGAGCGCCTCGGTCGCGACGGCGATCTGTGTGACCCAGATCTCATTGGGATCGTGCTCGACCCAGCCCGGACGCGGAAAGATCTGCTGGAATTCCCGTTGGCCGGTGGCCACGATATTCGCGTTCTGATCGAAGACGATGGCGCGCGAGCTCGTGGTGCCCTGATCGAGCGCGAGGATGTACGGCATGATTCAGCCTCTTTGAGCCGGGATCCGGATCGGGACTCGTGATCGGGACCCGGGATCCGGGATTCGAGATCGAGGGACTGTCCTTAACTCAGCGAGGCGGCATATCTGACTGGAGGACGCGCGACCATGATCAACTACACGGCTGAAGCGTTCGGCACCGCCATGCTCATTCTGTTTGGCGACGGCGTGGTGGCGAATGTGCTGCTCTCACGATCGAAAGGCGAGAGCAGTGGATGGATCGTCATCACATTCGGGTGGGGTGTCGCGGTGATGGTCGCGGTGTACGCCGTCGGACGCCTCAGCGGTGCACATCTGAATCCTGCCGTCACGCTGGCGCTGGCGTCGATCGGCGCGTTTCCGTGGTCTGACGTCCCGGGATACATCGCCGCGCAGATGATTGGTGCTCTTGCTGGAGCGGTGCTTGTGTGGCTGATGTATCTCCCGCATTGGGCGGTCACGCAGAACGCAGACCTGAAGCTCGCCGTCTTCTGCACGGGCCCGGCTATCCGGAAGCTATCGGCGAATCTGTTGACAGAGACGATTGCCACCGCGGCGTTCGTCTTCGCCGTGCTCGGGATCGGCGCCAACGCACAAACACTCGTGAAGCCTGGCGACATCGATCTCTCCGTTGTCTTCAGCAACGGTTTGCAGCCGCTGCTTGTCGGAGGGCTGGTGCTCGGCGTCGGTTTGTCGCTCGGCGGATCCGACGGGCTACGCCATCAACCCGGCGAGGGATCTGGGACCGCGCATCGCGCACTTCCTGCTGCCGATTCCCGGGAAGCGGGATTCGGACTGGGGCTATGCGTGGATCCCGATTGTCGGGCCACTCGTCGGCGGGGTCATCGGCGCGCAGCTGTTCAAGGCAGTCGGATTCTAGCGGGGCTGTGCGGGCACGACCTACGCAAGGTCTACGGCCGCAACGCGTACTCGGGAGCGGTCGTGTTCTGACCCTTGAAGCAGCAGTCTGCCCAGAAAATTCGGACGGTACGGGCTGCTGAAGCTGTTGAGTGCCCTTGGGAAGCGCGCCGATTTTCGCGGGCCCGTTGATACGCGCGAGCACCCGGTCGCGCGCCTGCTCGACCTGACCAAGCAGTCGATCGATGTCCCAGTCGCGAAGCTGACGCTTCCAGTACACGACCCTCCCGGCAATCAGCACGTCCCGCACGTGGCTCGGATTCATCATCGTGACAATCGTGCCCGGCACGTTGTTCATCGGCCAGGTGCTGATGGCTCGCGCCTCGAGCACGATGATGTCCGCCTCCTTGCCTGGAGTCAGCGTGCCGACCTTGTCGAGGACGCGATTCGAAGCCGCGCCCGCGATAGTGGCCATCTCGATCACCTGCCGGGATGTCACCAGTTGCGGGACGGGCAGCCCGCCGGGGTTGCTCTCCGGAAACGCGAGGTCGTTGGCCAACGCACGCTGCAGGCAGAAGGCTCCGCGCATCAGCGAGAACGGATCGGTCGTCATGTTCGTGTCGACGTCCGGGCTCAGGCTGGGCAGAATGCCGTGATTGAGCGCGTCCTGAAAGGGAGGCATCCCGTGCCGCATCTGCATCTCGATGAGATTCGCGATGGACATGTGCGCGCCCCTGTCCCGAACCAGATTCCCACGCTTTCGATCGGCTGGCGTTCGGGTACCCGGACGCTCCGGAGCCGATCTGCGCGCGGGGCGCATCCTGCCACCTGGTGGCGTGGATGAAGGTGACGTCGGACCAGTCCATGCCGTTCCTCGCATCGGCCGCGGCGCTGACGATCCCCATCGGATTGCCCACGATGTGGTTGTGCATCGACGCACCGAAGGCGCGACCAAGCTGCCATCCAGTGTACGGGCGCCGTCGAACGCTGCCACCGGGCCGCCTGCGAAGCCAAGCGTGACCAGTTGGTCCTTCGAGCTGAAAAACGTCTTCGCGATCCGGCCGATTCCTTTCGTGGTGTCGTTCATCGCGCCCGGGAACTCGAACGGCTTGCTCTGGTCGCTTCGATTGATCCCGCCGCTGTAGGCGAACACCATTCGGCGTCCGGAATCCATCAGCCCCTTGATCATGGCGTCGGTGTGTTCGGGCGTGTGGTTGGACTGTGATGTGTCCGTCCCCGTTGTGATGCCCTGACTGATCTCGCTCAGGCAGGCGATGAGCTGGGAGATGTAGCAGTCCTCGGGATCGTATGGAACACGGCCCAGGTCCCAGATGACCTTGCTCGGGTTTGCGGGATCGGCGATTCGCCCCGCCGTCCAGATGTTCTGGACGACCGATAGATATGTCTCCTGCGGCCATGCGCCCGCAAGCAGACCGTCCGCGATGATGCTGCGTTGAATGCGTCTCGTACTGATGGTGGTGCGTCGTCACGAAGCCCGGCATGACGATCGTGCCCGCGCAGTCGATGACCTCGGCATCGCCGGGGGCGAGGTTGGGTGCGACCTGCGCGATCGTCTTTCCATCGATCAGGACGTCGGCGTTCTCGAAGTCGCCTATCTTCGGATCGAGTGTGAGCACGACGCCACCGCGCAGGAGGATGCGGCGCTTGCGTCCATCGCCGATCAGATCCTGTGTTTGCGACGTCGTTGCCGATTGACCTCCACCCGAGGGTGCCGGGCCGCACGCTGCGGCCGCCAGGGCCGCGGCACTTGTTGTAGACGTCAGGAACGTGCGGCGCGAAAGAGGCGCACACGACGAAGTGGACATGGCGGCCTCCGGGAAATGAAAACGATTAGACGGCGGAAATCACTATCGCTTGTCAGTCACGAAGCAGTCGCGTCAGTGGCAAGGCCAGTCCGGGCATCAATGGTGTGGCGAGTACATCGCCAGCTTCACGCGACAGCTCCATGGCGTCGCTCCCGGGCATCGGCTCATTGTACCCACTGGAACAGCACGCGCGGTGCCGTCGTGCGTGACCTGGATTGGGCCGCTTGATGCGGCTGTTCGGGCAGGGTGCGCAGAATTCGCCATGCCGCGGATGAACGCCGGACGTCATTAGTAAGCACCTCGCCGTCAGCTATGTATCCGCTCGCGCTGTTGTCTCCTCCTATAATTCAAGCCGCATCTGGTGGCTCTGACTGCTGGCGCCCGACTCGGCCCATACGAGATCACTGCCAAGATCGGCCCACCATCACTGTCGTCGTGAACTGGCCGGCGTTATTAAAGAGATAAATCGATTAGCGTCTCGGGCGAGTTATCTTGCAACGTTAAGCTCACGTGACGATGTCGCGGCTCGGCGGCAGGATTACTCGCGATATGTCGTTAGCGTTCATCGGAGGTGTCTCGGCGCACGTGGCTGGACGAGCACGCCGATGCGGATGCCGAGACACGTTCGATAACGAGACTCGAAGGAAGCCGCTGGCGCGGCGGCCGGCTATGGAGCCGGAATCAGGATCTCCGAGCGAGAGCGTCTGTCGAGTACGTCAGCGCTGACGAGCGGGCGGCGACGGATGGCGGCACGATCGTTGTGTTGCCGCACGGAGAGTCGTCGTAGGAGGTTCGATCGGTGGGGTCGAGACACGCGTGAGGTGCGCTCGACCCGCCGGGTAGCGTTGGCAAGGATGTTTCTACGGGCGCCGCAGCCGATCAAAAACACGGCGCCGTTAAGCAGGAACGATCCGTCCCGCACGGCCATTCCGCCCATATAATCGCGCTACCTTTGGCCCTTACCCCCGGTACCCGTCTCGGCGTCTACGAAGTGATCGCCAGCATCGGTGAAGGCGGCATGGGGCAGGTCTTCCGGGCGCGCGACACGAAGCTCAATCGCAAGGTCGCGCTCAAAGTCCTGCCGGACTCGTTCGCCAACGACGCCGATCGCCTGGCGCGGTTCACGCGCGAAGCCCAGACGCTCGCCTCGCTCAATCATCCGAACATCGCGGCTATCCACGGCCTGGAAGAAAGCGGGGGCATAACCGCCCTCGTGATGGAACTGGTCGAGGGAGACGATCTCTCGCAGCGCATTGCTCGAGGTGCGATCCCTCTCGATGAGGCGCTCCCGATCGCGAAGCAGATTGCCGAGGCGCTCGAAGCGGCGCACGACCACGGGATTGTTCATCGCGATCTGAAGCCGGCCAATATCAAAGTACGGGCGGATGGCACCGTCAAAGTGCTCGACTTCGGCCTCGCAAAAGCGTCCGAGCCGACGACGGTCACAGCCGGTGCGTCACAGTCGCCAACCCTGATCACCCCAGCCGTGACACGCGTCGGTGTGATCATGGGCACCGCCGCCTACATGAGTCCCGAGCAGGCGCGCGGCAAATCCGTCGACAAACGGGCCGACGTCTGGGCGTTCGGGTGCGTGTTCTACGAAATGCTCGTCGGCACGGGCGCATTCGAGGGGGACGACGTCTCCGAGACCCTGGCGCGGGTGATCGAGCGCGAACCTGATTGGAACGCGTTGACGAGGACAGCGCCGCCGGCCGTCGTTCGCGTCGTGCAACGCTGTCTGCAGAAGGATCCTCAGAACCGCCTTCGTGATATTGGCGATGCTCGACTCGAGCTTCGCGAGGCACTCACCGGCGTGACCACAGCTAACGTCAGTACGGACTCAGCGCTCGTGGGTCGTCGTCGGATGGTGTCGTTGGTCGCGGTGCTGCTGGCAGGCCTCGTTCTGGGAATCCTGGGCGCGCGGTGGGTGCTGCCGCAAGTTCGCTCCAGCGGTGCGCTCGACAACCCTGCCGCTCCGCGTCTCAGCACCGAGATCAACCTGTCTGCCGACGCCCCTTTGGCGCTGGACTCCGAGGCAGCCAACGTTGGGTACGATTCCACGCTGATCGACATCTCGCCCGACGGGCGAACGCTCGTGTACATCGGCATCTCGAGTGGCACCAGTCGGCTCTTCGCGCGACAGCTCGACAGCTTCGATGTGAGGCCGCTTGCCGGTACCGAGGGCGCACTCCACCCGTTCTTTTCTCCGGATGGCCGATCGGTCGGCTTTCTCACCAACGAGAAGGTCAAGACGCATTCATTCACGACTGGGACGACGACCGCCATTTGCGATGTCAGCGTGGGGGTGCTCGGAACATGGACTCAGGACGATCAGCTGTTCTTCGCTGCCGAAGAGGGCCGACAACTCTTCCGCGTGAGCGCGCGCGGCGGCGCCCCAGTCATGGTTGCCGAAGCTCGCGAGGGCTTCCGTTATGGTCGCGTGACGAACGATGGCAGACACGTGCTCGTGACGTACCGACGCAACGGCATTGGCTCCGACTTCGCGCAAATCCTGCTCGTGAATCTCGCGACCAAAGAAGTGAAGACGCTGACCACGGACGGCTACGATGCGCGGCTCACGTCGACAGGGGACCTCATCTTCGGCCGGTCCGGGCGGATCTTCGCGGCGCGCTTCGACCCGGAGCGTCAGGTCGTTGGCGATCCGGTACCGATCGCTTCCGGTGTGCGCATGCACGCCCTCTATCCGCACCTGCAGCTCGCGGTCTCGTCGACGGGAGTCTTGGTCTACGTTCCCGGCGGCGATGTGGCCGTAGCTGGGATGGCGTGGGTGAGCCGGCAAGGGCAGGCCGAATTCCTTCCGATCGAACAGCGCGTTTACGGCATGTTCAATCTGTCCGCTGACGGTCGCCGCCTCGCCATCCAAGTGGCGGACAACAAGGACTACATCCTGATCTACGACCTCGAACGGAACTCGTCGCGCCGGTTGCCGGCGACAGACAGCGCCGGATGGCCGAAATTGTCGCCTGCAGGTGACGCCGTTGCGTACACGAGCTTCTCGGAGGGGAAGCCGTACCGAATCCTGGTTCAACGTGTCGATTCCGATCGACCTCCGGTCGCTCTCGCGGAGTCACAGACTCGGCTCACGTCGAGCACGTGGAGCTCGGACGGAACGCAGCTCACTTTTTACGAGTTTCCGTCAAACCGGATAGCCATCGTCTCAGTTCCCGGCGATGCAGCGTCACCGCCAAAACCGGAGTATCTGAGTTTCACCGGGAGTGCTCACGACATCTCGGGAGACGGACGCTGGCTCGTTTACGCCGACGCCGCCGCCGGCATCAGCGTTCGCCCGGTGCCCGTGGGAGAACGGGTCCAGAAAATCGCTGATTCGGGTTCCGAGCCGAGGTGGTGCCGAAAGTGCGAGGAGCTTGTCTATCGGAATGGAAACCGCTGGTTCAGTGTCCCGGTACACCTAGGTCCCCAGTTCGAGTGGAAACAGCCACGCATCATTCTGCAGACGCAGTTCAACGACAGCCCTGGCTTTTCATGGGCGCTGTCTCCGGACGGCCAGAGGATCCTCGTCGCAAAGCGACGAGAAGAACTGCCACGAACCAAACTGCACGTGATTCACGGATGGCTTGCCGACGTTTCGCCCGGAAACTGAAACTCAAAACGGCCGTCCGCTCTGAGACATTGCGGCCTGAGCACGCTGATGTTCTTCTGAGACGTTGCGGCCTGAGCGCGCTGCGCGAAGCTGCAATTGAGCTGGAGACAGGCCGAGGAGTCCACCTCGCGAGTATCGCCTATCGTTTAGAATGCCCGCCATGCGACTCCTTCCCCCAGTCGTGCTCATGGTACTCATGGCCTTGAATCTCACCGGCTGCGGCGCACCTGAAGCGGGCACGCGCGACGGCTCCGTCGGCCAGCCGCCGGTCGCCGACAAGCAGCCAAAAACCATCACCGTGCACGGCGATTCGCGCATCGACAACTATTTCTGGCTGCGCGAGAAAGACAACCCGAAGGTGATGTCGTACCTCCGCGCGGAGGATGCGTATGCCGACGCAATCATGAGACCGACCACGGCATTCCGAGACGCGCTTTTCAAGGAGATCGTCGGTCACATCAAGGAAGACGACGACACGGCGCCTTATCGACGCGGCGACTACTTCTATTTCACGCGTACGGTGAAAGGCCTGCAGTATCCGATCTATCTGCGAAAGAAAGAGTCGATGACTGCTCCCGAGGAAGTGATCGTGGACCTGAACGAGCTGGCCAAGCACCAGTCCTTCATGGCGCTGGGAGCGTTCGCGCCGAGTGACGATGGCCGCCTGCTCGCGTATTCGACGGACTCGACGGGCTACCGTCAGTACACTCTGCACGTCAAGGACCTCTCGACTGGCATGCTGCTGCCGGACACAGCCGAACGCGTCGGGGGGATCGAGTGGGCCACGGATAACCGAACGCTGTTCTTCACGACCGAAGACGCGGTGACAAAGCGCAGCGACAAGTTCTTCCGTCACGAGCTCGGCTCGCAGCGGACCGATCTTATATACGAGGAGAAGGACGAGCTATTTGACCTCGCGGTGCGACGATCGCGCGATGGCGCCATCATCTTTATGGAGAGCGTCTCCAGGACCTCCACGGAGTCCGGGTATCTACCCGCGAACAAGCCCACTGCGCCGCTCGAGATGATCGTTCCGCGCGCACTGAATCACGAGTACGACGTCGAGCATCGCGGTGATCTCTTCTACATCCGGACGAACAGAGGCGCCAAGAACTTCCGGGTGGTGACGGCGCCCAGTGGCCGAGCCTTCCGAGGCGCACTGGACAGAGCTCATCGCTCATCGCCCGGAGGTGAAGATCGCGACGCATCGATCCGTTTGCGGATCACCTCGTGCTGTCTGAGTGGGAGAACGGGCTGCAGCAGCTCGAAATCGTCGATCTGAGGACGCGCGAGCGCCATCGCGTGTCAGTTCCCGGAACCGGTGTACGCCGCGTCCGTCGGGCCCAACTTCGTGTTCGGCACAAAGACGTTGCGCTACAACTACCAGTCGTTGGTCTCGCCGACCGCGGCTTTCGACTACGACATGACGTCGCGCGGTGCGACGCTCGTGAAGCAGACCGAAGTGCCGGGAGGATTTGACCTGACGAACTACCGATCGGAACGCGTGCTTGGCAACCGCGTCAGACGGCACGAAGATTCCGATCTCGCTGGTCTTTCGTAAGGGCACCAGGCGCGACGGCTCGGCGCCGTTGCTTGCTTTACGGATACGGCTCGTACGGCGCGTCCATTCCGCCGACATTCTCGTCGAGCCGGCTGGCTCTGCTCGATCGCGGCGTTATGTATGCGATTGCCCACATCCGCGGCGGGGGCGAGCTGGGCGAGCCGTGGCGCCATGCCGGTCGCATGATGAACAAGATCAACACGTTCACCGACTTCATCGCATGCAGCCGAGCATCTGGTCGCGCAGAAATACACGTCGAGCGCATCGGCTCGTGATTCAAGGCGGAAGCGCGGGCGGGTTGCTGATGGGCGCTGTGGTGAACATGCGTCCCGATCTCTTCAAGGCGGTGATCGCGGAAGTGCCGTTTGTGGACATTCTCAACACCATGCTCGATGCCACGTTGCCGCTCACGACGAGTGAGTATATCGAGTGGGGCAATCCGAACGAGAAAGCCTGCCTACGACTACATGGCGAAGTACTCGCCGTACGACAACGTCAAGGCGCAAACCTATCCTGCGATGTTGGTGAAGGTGTCGATGAACGACAGTCAGGTGCCGTACTGGGAGGGCAGCAAACTCGTCGCGAAACTTCGTGCGACGAAGACTGACGCGAATCCTCTGCTGCTGAAGGTCAACTTCGGCGCCGGCCACGGCGGCTCTTCCGGCCGCTACGACGCGCTACACGAGACGGCTTTCAACTGGGCGTTCGCGCTCTGGCAGATGGGAATCGACAGATAAGCCTGCGCCCCGACAACGTCAGTGCAGAACCGAGCTGATGGGTCGAAATAACGGGGCCAGGTCACGCTGCTTCGATAACGAAGCGAGCCTACGTCGTCGGCCTGACGACATAAGCGCAGAATTCCGAGAATAGGCCGCCGGCGCCTAATTGCCAGCCAGCATCTAACGCCAGCGGGTTGTCGATTACTCCCGATATGTCGGCAAGGGTATTTCTACCGGCGCCGCAGAAGATCGGAAAACACTGCGCCGTTAGGACCAAGCCGCTGGCGCGGCGGACGCTACGCGTGAAGCGCGCTCGATCGGCCGGGTAAGGAGTAGCGCAGAGTCACAGGCGGAGGTGCCCTGTGACTCATCTCAGACAGGCGATGCTGGAGGAACTCCACCGTCGCAACTACGCCGCGTCGACCATCACGTATTACGTCAAGAACGTCGAGCAATTCGCCCGCTACTTCCGGCGCTCACCCGATCGCCTCACGCAGACGCACCTGCGCACGTACCAGGCTTACCTGCTGCGGGAGCGAAAACTGGCACCACGCACGGTGAAGCTGCACGTGTGCGCCATCCGATTCCTCTTCAACAAGATCCTACGGCGGCACTACCTCGTCGAGGAGACGCCCTATCCGAAGACGCCGCGTCGACTCCCGACCGTGCTCACCGTGGAGGAGGTCCAACGGTTGATTGCCGCGGCACGCACCCTCACCGACCGGACGATGCTGATGGTGCTGTACTCGACGGGCATGCGCAATGCGGAGATGCGCCATCTGCAGATCGGCGACATCGATAGTCGCGCGATGCTGATCCACATTCGGCACGGGAAGGGCGGACACGATCGGTATGTCCCGCTCAGTGTCGCGCTGTTAGCCACGTTGCGCGCGCACTGGCGGTGGATGCAGCCGCGCACGTACCTCTTCCCGGGCACCTTGCACAACTGGCGCGTCGACCGGCCGATTACTCCGAAGGTCGTGTGGGATGCCTGCCGGAAGGCCGCACACCGAGCCGGCCTCACGAAACGGGTCTCGGCCCACACGCTGCGGCATTCGTTTGCCACGCATCTACTTGAAGCGGGGGCCGACCTCCGCACGATCCAGCTGCTCCTCGGCCATGCCGAGGTCCGGCATACGGTGCTGTATCTCCACCTCTCCCGGCGCCACTTGCACGCGGTGGCCAACCCGCTCGAGGCCCTGGCGATTCCCGCGCCGGAGACCGTCTATAAATCGCGGCGGCTGCACCAGCGGTGACGCGGCCACCCTTTGAGGTGGCCGATATCGTGCGCCAACACGGCGATCGTTTCTTGGAGACGCACCAGGCCTGGGTAACCGGGCAGCATCGACGCGTGCTCCGAGTCATCGCCCAGTGCCGAACGGCGGCACTGGGTGGGCATCGTGATCGCTGTGAGCAATGCGCGCACCCGGTCCTCTCGTACAACAGCTGTCGCGATCGCCATTGCCCGAAGTGTCTGACCGCGGCTCGCAACGCGTGGGTGACGGCGCGCGAACAGGAGCTCTTGCCCGTCGGGTATGTCCACATCGTCTTCACGATGCCAGAACCGCTCGCGCGCCTCGCGCTCGCCAATAAGCGCGTGGTGTATGACCTCTTGTTTCAGGCCGCCGCTGAAACCGTACGCCAGGTCGCCGCGAACCCGAAGCGCCTGGGGGCCGACGTGGGTGGGCTGATGGTCCTGCACACGTGGGGCCAGCGGCTGCAGCACCATCCCCACGTCCACTGCGTCGTGCCGATGGGCGGCTTAGCGCCGGACGGCACCCGATGGATCCACACCCGGCCGCGCTTCTTCCTGCCGATTCCCGTCCTCCGCACGCTGTTTCGGGGCAAGCTCATCGCCGGTGTCCGAGACGCCTTTCGACACGGTCGCCTCCATCTCCCGGGCAGTCTGGCACCGCTGAACACGGCCGGCGCCTTCCGCGCCTTCCTCCGATCGCTCTATCGTCAGACGTGGGTGGTGTACGCCAAGCCGCCCTTCGGCAGCCCGGCCCACGTGCTGCACTACCTCGCGCGCTACACGCACCGCGTCGCCATCTCGAATCACCGGCTGGTGGCGATCACCGACGACACCGTGGCGTTTCGGTGGAAGGACTATCGACACGGGAGCCAGATCCGCACGCTCACCCTCGACGTCGACGAATTCCTGCGACGCTTCCTGCTGCATGTCCTGCCGAAGCGCTTTGTCCGCATTCGCTACTTCGGCTTCCTCGCCCCGCGCTGTCGTACACGCGAGCTCGCCCAGTGTCGTCAGGCGCTCGCTGTCGCCCCGACGCCGCCGAACGAGCCGCTCGTGGCTGCCACACCGCGACCGTCGTGGCCGTGCCCGCGCTGCGGGGCGCCCATGCGCATCGTCGAGCGCCTGACCCCGCGGCAGCTCGTGCTCGAGGCGCTCCTCACAGCCGTCTTCCATGACACCTCGTAAGCCGCGCCCGCGTCCCGCCATCCGCGCCCAATCGCGCTCGTACGCGCGGGCGCCAGAGGTGTCTCCTCACCGCGCGATCGCCCATCGCGCGCATCGCCGCGGCGCACGCGTGGGGCGTCCTGACGATCGTGATCACACCTCACTCCGCTGCTCGTCGCCCCGACAAGAGGGCCCCTCACGATTGAATGGACATAGCTGACCGGCCGCGTCCGCCGCCTACGCCAGCGGCTTGGTCCTAACGGCTCTATCGGCAGTGACCCGGCGATCGAGCCTCGGGCTCGACGCACGCCTCCGTGCGCCGGGTCACTCCCGATAGAGTCATATCGTCACCCGTTACGTATCCGCTCTCGCCGTGGCATCTCCTATAATCGCAGCCACTTGCCGTGGCTCTGACTGCTGGCACCCGCCTCGGCCCGTATGAAATCACCGCCCAGATCGGCGTCGGCGGCATGGGCGAGGTGTATCGCGCTACTGACACGAACCTGAAGCGGCAGGTCGCGATCAAGGTCCTGCCGGAGTCCGTTGCGGCAGACGCCGAGCGGCTGGCGCGGTTCCAGCGCGAAGCCGAAGTCCTCGCGTCGCTGAACCATCCGAACATCGCGAACATCCACGGCCTCGAGAAGAGCGACGGCATGACGGCGCTCGTCATGGAACTGGTCGAGGGGCCGACGCTCGCCGACCGAATCGCACAAGGCCCGATTCCAATCGACGAGGCACTGCCGATCGCGAAGCAAATCGCCGAGGCCCTCGAAGCCGCTCACGAGCAGGGGATCATCCACCGGGACCTGAAGCCAGCGAACATCAAGCTGCGACCCGATGGCACGGTGAAGGTGCTCGACTTCGGGCTGGCGAAGGCGACAGAACCCGCTGGCGGTGTCGTCCGAGCCTGTCGATTCGCCGACCATCACGACGCCCGCGATGACGCAGACGGGGATGATCCTCGGCACGGCCGCCTATATGTGGCCGGAGCAGGCGCGTGGCAAGGCCGTCGACAAGCGCGCCGACATCTGGGCCTTCGGCTGCATCCTCTTCGAAATGCTCACGGGAAAAAGAGCCTTTCGCGGCGAGATCACATCTGATGTCCTCGCGGCGGTGATCCACGAGGAGCCCGAGTGGGGCCTGTTGCCCTCGGTGATACCGCCGGGAGTCCGGGCTGTGCTGAGGCGCACTCTCCAGAAAGACCCGGTTGAACGTCTTCGCGACATCGCTGATGCGCGCTTCCGCCTTCAGGAGTCGGTCGCTGAAGATGTTTCAGGCGTTGAATCGGTACGGAGGTTCCGACGTGCGCAGCGCCTCGCGTGGCTCTCCGGGCTGTTGCTGGCGACTCTGGTCGCTCTGGGCACGTGGACGATATGGCGGCCACGCGCACAGGCGCTGGAGGTCCGTCTCGAGGTGACGACGCCGCCCACCACGAATCCGCAGTCGCTCGCAATCTCGCCCGATGGTCGTACGCTCGTGTTCGTGGCGACGTCAGAAGGCAAATCTCGCTTGTGGCTGCGACGATTGGACGACCCCACGCTTCGTGTACTCGCCGGCACGGACAACGCCTCTCTTCCGTTCTGGTCTCCGGACGGACGATCGTTAGGTTTTTCCGTTGAGTCCGATTTGAAACGAATCGACCTTGAGAGTGGGGCCGTGCAAACCGTGGCACCGTACAACAGCATGTTCGGCGGCGCGTGGCTCAAGGATGGCACCATCTTGGCCACCCCCAATGCCGCGGCGCCGCTCGTTCAGGTCGCGCCAGGTGGAGGTCGGGTGAGCCCGGTCACTCAGGTCACCGCGCGCGCTTTTGGCTATCGATCGCCGCAGATGCTGCCCGACGGCCGCCACTTTTTGTGCTTTGCCGGAGGCGCAGACGCTGGAATTCACCTCGGCCAGCTTGGCGAGCCTACGACCCGCAAAATTCTCGACGCGACCGCCGCCGTCTATGCCCCAACGGGACATCTCTTGTTCGTGCGTGAAGGCAACCTGTTCTCGCAGCCGTTCGATGTTACACGTCTGGAGGTGGCCGGCGCTCCGACGTTGATTGCCCAGAACATCGTGCTCGGCCCCGCCGCGGGGGTCGCCGCCGTCGCGGTGTCGGCGGCCGGACCAATCGTCTACCGCACCGGCGGAGCCGGGCCGCGGCGCCAGTTGATGTGGGTAGACCGATCCGGCAAGCAATTGGACATCCTCAGTCGCGTCGATGAGATGGGCGGCATTGCCACGTCATTGTCCCCCGACGACGCGTACGTCGCGTGGACGCGCGGTCCAGCGAACATCTGGCTGTTCGAGCTTGCGCGTGGTGTGTCCACACGATTCACCTTCGAGCCGTCTGTCGACATCGCCCCGGTGTGGGCACCCGATGCACGACGTATCGTGTACGGCGCGTACAACGACAGCGATTTCGACCTGTTCATGAAGTCCCCTGGCGGGATCGTCCGCCAGCGAGCGTCTCCTGCGTGCGCCCGGACCGCAGCAGCCAGAGGATTGGTCGCCGGACGGCCAGGTTGTGCTGTACACCAATGTCTCGAAAGGTGAGGAGAATTGTCCCCGAGCGAGATTTGGGCACTCCCCCTCGATGGAAGCCGAACGCCCTTCCCGTCGTGCGGACTGCGGGAGTGGCCGCGAACGCTGAGTTTTCGCCAACCGGAAAATGGGTCGCCTTTCAGTTGAATGAATCCAATCGATTTGAGGTGTACGTGCAGCCCTTTCCGCACGGAGATAAGGTGCGAATCTCCACTGACGGTGGCGTGCAACCGCGCTGGCGCGCCGACGGGAAGGAACTCTTCTATATCGACACGGACAACCGGCTGATAGCCGTTCCTGTTGATTTGGAATCGGTGAAGACGCCAAAAGTGGGTCCGCCGGTGCCTCTGTTCAAGACCGTTCTGGAGTCTGGCTCCTCATCATCCGACGATAAAGAACTACAGCGTCTCTCGCGATGGGCGACGATTCCTCGTCGACGTTCTCCGCGAAACAACAAGTCCAGTTACGGTCCTCCTCAATTGGCAACCGGAAGGGTGAGCACTGCTTTCGTTTGCCCGCTCCGTCGCTGTGCGAGAGGCAAGTTCGCGCTGGGGCGGGTGCGCAAGGACCGTGGCATAACGAGTCTTCCGAAGACTACCCTAATCGGTCCCATCGTCAGTTGTCCTGAAAGCCGACTGCGGCTCGACGTCCTCTCCATCGTTCAGCCGCTGGACGGACAGGAGCTTTTCTATATGACGGAATCCACAGTTAGGGGAGAGTACATCCTCCGGTGGGCCGATGAGTGAGCAAGCCGCGCGACATCCGCGTGCCCTTACTGCGAGCCCGCAACGATTGGTTTGGGACTCGGCGCCGATGGACGAACCGACGTCCGTGCCCTGCAATACCTGCGGACGTCAGGTTCCAATCGACTTCACGATTCTCCGGTCGATGGACGAGAGGGACGAAGGGGAACGTTGATCCTCTACGACAGGACGAACCGTACCAGGCAGTCTGGCGACCCTCCACGACGACTCTTTCCTAGCAAGGCGGCGTTCAAGACTCCCGTGTGGTAGGCAAGGGTAGTGGCGCCGCAGTCGATCGGAAAACACTGCGGCGTCACACGTTTCTTATCCGATGGAGCGGGCGATCGTGCGTGACCGCCTAGGTGACGACCGAGCCCGACGTCATTGGGCTCGTGTGATAATCGCGCGCATGCGGTTACTCACCCTGCTTGAACTCCTCCTCCCCTTGATGGCCGCCTGCGGATCGGCTCCTCAGAACGAGAATCCGCCTCGGGATGAAGCACCCCACACTTCGCGCACGTCGTACATGGTGGAGCGGGAGGGTGTGACTACTGAAGTGATCGGGGAAGGCAGCGGCCCGCTCGTCATCTTGCTGTCGTCGCTTGGCCGGGATGTGCTCGAGTTCGACCCGCTGGTCGAACGAATCACCGCCGCCGGCTTCCGTGTCGTCCGCCCGCAGCCGCGAGGGTTCGGAAAGAGCGTCGGCCCGATGGAGGGCCTGACGCTGCACGACTTCGCCAAGGATGTCGCCGCCGTGATCGAGCGTGACGGGGGCGGCACGGCCATCATGGTCGGACACGCATACGGTCACTTCGTGGCGAAAATGACCGCCGTCGACTTTCCGCACGTCGTTCGTGGAGTTGCGCTGGTCGCGGCCAGCCAGAAAGCCATCAGCGAGGAGGTGCGGCGCTGGAACGCCATCGGATCCGACCCGACGCGTCCGATCGAAGAGCGCCGCAAGTACATCCAGATGGTGTTCTTCGCGCCCGGAAACGATCCAACGCCCTATCTGACGGGCTTCAGCCCGGAGGTCCGCCGGATGCAAGACGCGGCGCGCATCGGCACACCCCAGGCGGAATACTGGGCGGCTGGAACGGCGCCGCTGCTGGATCTGCAGGCGGCCCACGACCCGTATCGGCCGCGATCGACGGCTGATGAGCTCGTCAACGAATTCGGTCCTGAACGCGTCACGGTTGTCGTGATTCCAGACTCGTCGCACGCCGTTCCGATCGAGCAGCCGGCGGCGGTTGCTGATGCAATCGTGGCGTGGGCGAGAAAGCTGCCCTGAAAGCCCGGGCCTGCGTTCTGGCGATGTGACTGCCGGAGACCCGTGTGACGGCGGATCACCAGACTCGGTCACTGGTACGGGATTAGTTGGTCCTGACCCGTGGGGGCCCTCGATAGTTAACGAGCAGTCGGCAAGGGTATTTCTACCGGCCCCGCAGTTGATTGAAACACTGCGCCGGCAAGCCGCAAGGATCGCGTCCCGCACGGCCATTCCGCCCATATAAATCGCGTTACCTTTGGCTCTTACCCCTGGTACCCGTCTCGGTGTCTACGAAGTTGTCGCCAGCATCGGCGAAGGCGGCATGGGGCAATTCTTCCGGGCCCGCGACACGAAGCTCGATTCGAATCGGATGTCCCCGAAGGAATCCTTCAACGGAACGACGCTATTACAATCACGACGTTGTGTCCGGCTTCAGCCAGACCGTGATCATGTTGCCCATTTCTCAACGTCTCTATCGCATTCCAGCGTTGCTTGCGCGAATAACCCCATAAACCGCGAGCCGCGCGACACATTGCACCGGTGCGTCGGCTTCTTCTTACAATTTTCGACGTGGGCAGCAGCGTATATGGACGTGCGGGGGTTCGTCGGTTCGATGCGGTGTGGCTGTTTCCGCCCACCTACGTCATTCACCTCACTGAGGAGTACCTTGCTGCCGGCGGGTTTCCACTCTGGGCGGAGCGAACGCTCGCGATTCGATTCAGCAACGCGGAGTTCACCGCCTGGAGTATGTTGGCGCTCGGACTCACATGCCTCGGCGCATGGCTTGTGAGTCGCGATCCGAAGTTCCGGTTCATCGAGATCGCGCTCGCCATCGCCGTGTTGGGCAATGTCGCCACGCACGTATTCACCAGCCTGCTTACATGGACGTACTCGCCGGGTTTGGTCAGCGGCGTGCTTATCTGGATTCCATTGGGGGCCGTGCGCCTTCGAAGCGCACGGCGGGCGTCCACTCGGCGAGGCTATATTGCCGGCGTCTATCTGGGACTCACCGTCGTGCTGATCACGATGGCGGTCGTCGCGGTGGGTGCCTCCGCTAGCCAAATCTCCGTGTCAATCGCCATGCACAACAGCATAGGCTTCGGGAGCGTCGGCAGAAGATCATCGTTGTTGAACGAGCGTGAGAGGAGCGCCTGGCGCACCCACGAGCTGTGCGACAAGCAAGCCGTCCCGGATGGGAACGATGCTGGCGACCCATTCCGGATCGGACGTCACCCGCCTCGTGAACTCGCGGATGGCTACAGTGCTGGCTGATGTATCCGACTCGTCGAAGATGCGCCCGCTCCAGAGCAGATTGTCGACGATGAGCACACCACCGCTTCGCAGGCGAGACTTGATTACCGGAAGCGAGGCAACATAACCGTCCTTGTCGATTCGTTGAAGACGAGATCGAACGGCCCTTCGACCTCGCGAAGGGCAGCCACCGCCTCACCTACACGGAACGTGACGAGATCGCTCAAGCCGAGAGTTGCGAGATGACCGCGCGCACGGCGTGATAACTTTTCGTCCCAGACCGTGTGATGGACGATGCCGCCGCCGTTTTCGTGCACGCCACGAGCGAACCACGCCGTCGAGTAACCGAAGCCGGATCCCAGCTCGAATACCGAGCGGGCGCCAATCAGCCGCGTGACCAGGTAACAGAAATAGCCGGCCGCGGGACCAATGATAGGGAAATTCGTACGCTCCGCCTCGGCCTCCATCGCGATCAGTTCCGGAGGTCTCGGCGGCACGAGTCCATCGAGGTAGCGCAACAGGTCGGGATGGAAAAGGGCAACCGCCATTCATCTATCCTACGCGCTGCGCGCTCAGGGAAAGCTGTAGGCAGGCCGTCCACGCACGTCACGGACTCAGACCACCGTCATTGGACTCCCTACGCAATGTCTCCGTAGTGGCTGGGTTCAGCGTTCGATCGATGGACGCACCGACGCCCGGGCGCTGTCATTCCTGCGGACGTCAGGTTCCAATCGACTTCACGATTCTTCGGTGGATGGACGAGAGGGACGAAGGGGAACGTTGATCCTCTACGACAGGACGAACCGTACCGAGGCAGTCTGGCGACCCTCCACGACGACTCTTTCCTAGCAAGCGGCGTTCAAGACTCCCGTGTGGTAGGCAAGGGTAGGCGCCGCAGTCGATCGGAAAACACTGCGGCGGGACCTATCCCGTTCGCGGCCCCTCTCGCCCGTATAATGACGCCACACTTGGCCCTCACGCCCGGCGTTCGCCTCGGCGTCTACGAAGTGATCGCCACAACATGAAGGCGATCGCGGGTATCGCGGTGATTGCCGCGGCCGCCACTCTTGGCGATTTCATCTGGTACACTGTCGGTGTCCGGCACACCATGACGGCGGGGATCCTGCACGGCGCGTTGCTCCTCGCGACAGTGGGCGCCGCGCTCGGTGCGGCAAGTGGCCGGCTCGTCAAAGGCCTGCCGATTGGCGCGCTCGCGGGCATTGGCGGTGCCCTCAGCTACTACGCGCTCATTGTCGTGATGGACTCGCGCACCTACGGGACGGCGATTCCTGGCGCCTGGGTGATCATGTGGCTGCTGCTCGCGGCGCTCGAAGGGCGTTGGCTTCGGGCTCCCGATCGCCGAGGCTGGGCAGAGATTGCCATCCGAGGCGTGGTCGCAGCAGTGGCCGGTGGCCTCGCATTCGTCCTCGTCAGGAACATTCTCTGGGGGCGTCCACCAGGCGAGGGACCGAACTACCTCGTGCAATTCACCGCCTGGGCGTTCGCGTGGGCACCTGGTCTTCTGGCGCTCACGTGGGGGAACACGGGTGTCCGCGCGAGCGGAACGTCGGTGCCACATCCGGAAAAGCAGCGTCGATGAACGCTGCGGCGTGTACGAGGACTAATCGGTTGGAACACGAAGCTCAGAGTCCGGCGTAACGTCTGCGCTTCAGCCGCGGCGCCTGACGATTACACATGGCGCCGACGGCTGCAAGCGCTGTTGGGCGGCTCGTCGTCTTCCTTACGTCACGGTCAGGGCGAGGCCCGAAAAGCCATTGTTGCCTCTGCTGGGATCATTGCTTGGACTCAAGCCGCGCTGCGATGCGTTCGCTCGCGACTCGTAATACCTGCTTCACATCCTCAAACCGCGTCTCCGGCAGATTGTTGAAGTCCATGAGCCGGTGCGGCAAACTGAATCGCCGGAGCGCGCGAATCACCATCTCGGTTTGCCGATCGCGCGTGGCATCTTGAATCACGAACCGCACTTCCTGGAGGGCGACGTTCCGATGCTGGTACTCGCCGAGAATCTCCCGATCGGCCTTCTGCAACGCGCAGAACAGGCTCCGTTTGCCGCTGGCCTCGTCATCGTCACATACCCGATCGTCATGGCGATTCCACACGGAAGCGTCTCCAAGAAGCGCATCGGCCCGCCGGAGAATGCGGAGATCGTCTGCCGTCGCGGGCTGGTCGCGCGATTCAATCGCCATTTGCTGACGCGCCCAAATGCCAACGACCGCCGCCGTTAGAAGCGCCAGCGTCCAAACAATCGAGCGCCGTTTCATGGCATTGTCAGCTTAGAGCCCGGACAGGCTTCGGCTTGTCCGCCCAACTATGAGTAGGCCGACCGGCATATCACGGCCGGCCCAGCTATTGTTTTCTCCTATGTCCACTCGAAAGAATTGCGGGAACGCATCGAACGGGAAAAGCAGGACGCCATGAACATGCGTGTCCGGCAATTGTGGGCTCCGGTTCTGTCTACCTTCCTCATCTCGGTTGCGGTGCAGTTCGTAGCGCTGCGCGTGCCGCAGTTGCCACCTTGGGTATTTTTCACGCGGAATGGCGTATCGATCGTGCTGGCGCCGCTGTGGATGCTGGCGCTGCCGTTCATCGGCGCCCTGGGAGCCTGGCTCTCCCTGCGCGCCGGCGGGAATACCCGCGACCGCCTGCTGACCGCGCTGGGCTCAGCCTGGTTGAATGGAGCCATCCTGACGCTGGGGGTTCCGCTGTCGATGATCATCGAACGCCACTTCTCGCTGAGCATCAAGCTGACCGCCTACATCGTGTACATGATCGCCTGGTGCCTGGTCCCGGCGGTCTTGCTGGCGCTGGGGGCCCTGCCGTGGCTGGGACGCAAGGCCACGATGCGCGCCCGGGGCGCCACCGGCCTCTAGCGACCCCGATCTTCTCGTAGTAGGGTCTGCCTGTACCAAAAGTTCGCTTGTGAGGCACGAGGCAGGATCGCCCGTGAGTCAACTGCAGCGTTCCCCTCCTACGTCGGTTCTAACGCCGTCAGGGAGTGTGAGGAAGGTTCATCCGCTCCGTTGTCTCCGGCGTTCCGGTTCCTCCTAGGCTGCGGGTTTGGCCGATCTCCTGAGTTCATCGATGGAGCGCAGCCACTCTGCGATCTGGTTCCAACTCGGAATGCTTTGGGACGCCACCTGTCAATGAATTCCATAGGCCTCTTGCTTCTCATACTGACGGGCGCCGCCGAGGCCCAATTGCTGGTCCCCTGCCGTAATGTGCGTGAGATCGACTTCAGGAAGATGGCAGCGACAGGGCCAGCCAATCCTTCCAGGGCCGCGGTGACTTAGCCACGGACTGCTAACTGACCCACCACGATGGCGCAGTTTACGCCGCGATGTCGCCCTCGATGAAATGTGTCTGGTGGTGGGCACTCACGCACCACCCACTGCGCTATCCCCGTGCGGTTCGGAACAAGAGGGCGCGTGCCTGCTCTGCGGGCGGCGCGAACGCCCGATCTACCCTGCGCCGTTTGCACGAAGCCGCTGGCGGGCGGACGCTACGCGTGAGATGCTCCGGACATGAAATGTGCATCGGCGGGGGCAGGCCGGTCAGCCCTTCGAATACCAAGAGGGCTTCGCTCCGGTCACACCGTGCCCTATCTGCCTGTGCGAAACTGTGAAGCTTGTTTCGCCCTACCCCTCGTAGCCCTCCGCCAGACAGGACCTTTTTGGCGAAGGCGATTTATTGAAAACACCTAGCAGCTGACTCGCCGCGTCCGCCGCACACGCCAGCGGCTTCGTGCAAACGGCTCTATCGAAAGTGGCCCGGTGATCGACCCTCGGGCTCGACGCGCGCGTCATTGCGCCGGGTCACTCCCGACAACGTCCTACCGTTAGGATGATAATTCCGTTCGCGCTGCCCTGCCGCCCGTATAATCCACGGTAAACCCTTATTGGCCCCTCATCCCCCGGTTGCCCGCCTCGGCCGTTTTCCAGATTCTTTCGCCCCTTGGGGCTGGCGGCATGGGGAGGTGTATCGGGCGCGGGACACGGAGCTGAATCGCGACGTCGCAATGAAGATGCTGCCGGACCTCTTTCGCCGCCGACCCCGAGCGGTTGGCCCGCTTTAAACGTGAAGCGCAAGTCGCTCGCCTCGCTGAATCACCCGAACGTCGCGGCACGTCTACGGTCTGGAGCAGCTCCGAGCGGCGTCACCGGCGCTGGTCATGGAACTCGTCGAGGGCGAGCACTAGCCAACCAGTATTGCGCAAGGAGCCAATTCCCATCGATGAGGCCCTGCCCAT
>CAVWST010000007.1:0-16641 GCA_963757735.1 uncultured Acidobacteriota bacterium | reverse complement strand
CCGCGCGCATTTGAAGGTCTGTGTTCGCCTGCGCGTCTCGGCCAACCGGCCCGGCTGCGACTGCAGCGTCGGCGCCGAACTTGAACTGGTTGCGAAGGAACTGCTCGAGGCCGCGCCGGTTCATGATGACGAGCACCAGGTCGGTCGCTTCACCTCCGATCTGGAGCCCGATGCTGCCGCCTGTGAGCGTCATGAACGTCGGTGCAGACCAACCGTCTTCGTTGCGCGCGCTGAGGATGCCGCGCCCACGCATCCCTCCAAAAATGAACCCGCCCTTGAGCGTGCCCGGGAAGATCGCGATGCCCTCGGCCTTCATCGTGATCGAAGCCGGAATGGCCGTATCAGAGGTCGCCATCACTTCATTGAGCACGGTGATGGACTCGCGGATGCGGCTGGCCTCTTCCGAGTTAGGTCCTTCCTGGGCCCGCGTAGAAAGGGTGAGTGCCAGACACGCTGCGAGAGTGAGCGCAAGTTGAGGGAACGTCCTGGTCATGCCGACAATGATAGCGAGCATCCGTCGTGAACCGCTCGCGTGGCACAGCTTCCGGCCAATCGCCGGTAAGATAACTCGACCGAGATGACCGACGAAGATTTGTCGAACACGACGATCCGGCGCTTCGATATCACCCGCCTGATCGCACGTGGCGGGATGGGCGAGGTGTACCTCGCGAAGGACGCGGTCCTGGGCCGGGACCTCGCGCTCAAGATCCTGCGGCAGGATGTCACGCGCGATTCCGATCGCCTGGAGCGCTTCGTCCTGGAGGCGCGCGCGGCATCGGCGCTCAATCACCCGCACCTCATTGCCATCTACGACATCGGCGAGAGCTCGCCGAAACGGAATGGCTCGCCGGTGGGTCCGCCTGTCTGTACATCGCGATGGAACTGGTGTCGGGGGAGACGCTTCGTGCGTCAATCGAAGCGAATCGACTGGATCTCGACCGCACGCTCGAGTTCATGGCTCAGGTCGCAGATGCGCTCGACGCGGCTCACGCGGCCGGTGTAACCCACCGCGATCTCAAGCCGGAGAACCTGATGATTGCCGAGGGCGGCTACGCCAAAGTGCTCGACTTCGGCATCGCGAAGCTTCGCGCGGATCCGATGCAGAACCGCACGGAGGCTGGTCATGAGCCGACGGCCACCGACGGCGGGCGCCTGCTCGGCACGCTCGGGTACATGTCGCCCGAACAGGTGCAGGGGCAGCCGACCGATTACCGCACGGACGTCTTTTCGTTCGGGCGCGTCCTCTACGAGGCAATCACCGGCAAGCGCGCATTTCTGGGCGCGAACGCCTTCGCGACACTGAAGGAAATCGTCGAGCACGAGCCGGCGCCGCTGTCCACCCTCGTGCCGTCGGCACCTGACGGGCTCGAGCGGATCGTTCGGACCTGCCTGGCCAAAGATCCGACGCAACGATTTGGATCGATGCGCGAGGTTGCCGCCGATCTTCGCGAAGTTCGTCGCAAGATGAACGACACGGCCGTCGTCGAGGTGCCGCGACGCGAGAATCGCCGCTCGTTCCTGATGGCCGCGGTTGCCTTCGTGCTGGTTGCGGCAGTGGTCGCAGCATGGTCGATGAATCGTCGGCTTCCGACCGCGACGGGATCATCAGGCCGTGTGTCGATCGAACGCCTGACCACGACCGGTACGGCCATCGACGCAGCGATTTCACCGGACGGGCGCCAGCTCGCGTGGGTCGAGTCTACCGGCGGCATGCAAGGCCTGCGGCTCCGTCACCTCGATCAAGGACAGACCATCGAGCTGGTGCCGGCTGCGGCGGTCGGTTACTGGGGGATCTCGTTCACGCCCGATGGGTCTCGCGTCTTCTACGCGACGAAGAGCGCGCAGAACCCTGCGGGTCGTCTGTTCGAGGTGAGCGTGCAGGGCGGGCCGTCGACACCCGTGCTCGACGGGATCGACAGCACGACAGCCTTCTCGCGCGACGGTCGGCGCATCGCGTTTTATCGGGCAGGCTTTCCTGAGCCCGGCAAGACGTCGCTTGTCACCGGAGACATCGGCGGTAACAGCCTTCGCGCGCTCGTCAGTCTGCAGGCGCCGGAATTCTTCGTCCCTGCCTTCTTCGCGGCGCCGTCATGGTCGCCAGACGGCGAACGGATATCGGCCGTCGTCCACAACGGGAGCAGCGGAGAAGCGGTTCTCGTTACCGTCGATGCGCGCTCTGGTGCGAAGCAGGAGTTCGCCCGCCGCTTCCGCGATGCGACGTTCACGTCGTGGTTGCCCGATGGCTCGGGGATCCTGTTCGTTGCGGATCAGGCCGACGAATTCCGAGAGTATCCACGCAAGGTGTGGCATCAGCCGTATCCCGACGGCGAGCCCCATCGCGTCACGCCCGATCTCCTCGAGTACAGAAACGTCTCGGTGCGTGCCGACGGCACATCGTTCGTTTCCATCGGCCTCGACGCCGCGTATTCGTTGTGGAGGATTCCGCTGCAAGGAGGGAGTCCGCAGCGCATCGCCTCGGAGCGCTACGACGGCCTGCTTGGCGTCGCCCCGCTGCCGGACGGCCGCACGATCGTCAGCTCAGGCGAGCGAGGAAACACCCAGCTCTCGCTCATCGAGCGAGAAAGTGCGGGCCGTCGGATTCTCACCAGGGAAGGAACGAACCTGTGGCCTGCAGTGAGCGCGGATGGCACGACCGTCGCGTTCGTGTCGAATCGCGATGGTCAGACCGGTATCTGGCGAATGAACGTCGATGGCAGCGGCGCACGGCTGCTGGCGCACCTGCCGCGGCCTGCCTGGCTGTCGATCACACCGGACGGTCGCTTCGTGATCTGCGCCTCCGTCGGTGAAGGCGGATCCGATGTCTCGACGTGGCGGGTTTCGATTGATGGCGGTGATCCCACGATCATCGCTCCCGGTATCGATCGGCCTGCGGTCTCACCCGACGGCCGATACCTGGCGGGAATCAACGTCGCCACGGGAGCGAATCGACTGACGCTCGTGACGATGCGGCTCGATGGATCGGCGCCGGGTCGCGAGCTCGGTACCATCGCTCCGGCAACGGCAAACGGGTTGATGGAGTGGACGCCGGACGGCAACGGCATCCTGTTCTCCACGGTGGAACGCACGAACGTCTGGTTGCAGCCGCTTTCCGGTGAGCCGCCCAGGCGCGTGACAGATCTCGCCACGCTGGACATTGTGCGAGGCCGCCGCACCCCCGACGGCAAGAGCCTGATCGTCGCCCGCGGATCCGCTCAGACCGACGCGTATCTGGTGTCCAACTTCCGCTAATCTGTCGGGGCGTCACCCGACCCCTTCACACGTTTTCACATCTGAAGTGGGTCTGACCCCGACCCGCAGACTCAGTTCGACCAGCTGTACCTGACCGTCACGCTGATGTTCACTTCGATCGGCACTCCGTTCAGGAGCGTCGGCGTGAAGACCCACTGACGCGACGCGTCCATCGCCGACGCGACATAGGGCGCTGGCACATTACTCACATCGTGGAGATCGGTGAAGAGCCCGTCGATCCCGATTCGCCCCGCGAGCCGCACGACCGTTGGCTCCGGCGTCACTCCAGTCGGGCACACCGGATTGGTGTGTGAAAGCTTGAGAGGCACTTTGATCTGCCCGCCGATTCCTCCTGTGAACGTGCTCGGGATTTTCGGCTCCGACCCGCGCGGACCCGCTTTCTGTTGCGCGGTACCAGGTGTTGCCGAACCTGCCGGCGCCGATGGTCTTGGCGGGGCCAGACCAGCCACGCCGCACGTCACAAGAATCGTTTCTTCGAGCGTGCCTAACGGCAGTGTGATGTGGCGTCGCACGACCGCGCCCGGTTCGGCACGGATCACGTTCTTCACGGTAACGAATCCGGGAAGGTCAGTGACGACCTCGTAGTCGCCGGCCGCCAGATCGCGGAAAGCAAACAATCCGCCGCGATCGGTCTGGGAGTTCTGCGAGCTGCCGTTCGCAACCTGCGTCAGCTTGACCGATGCCCCAGGGAGAAAGCCTCCGAACTGGTCGTAGAGTCGCCTTCGATCGTGCCGCCTCTTGTTGGCGTCTGAGCCGCGGGCGTCGCCGTCTGATGCACTGGCGGTCCACTCGACAGCTTCTGCGGGTCGGCCTGGAGCACCGGCAGGGTGCCTTCCGGGATGAGCTGCCGGTCGGGCGCAGAGATTCGTTCGGTGCTTCCTGAAAGGGTCACGACGCCGACGGACGCAGCGACCGCCGCGATCGCGACAAGTGTCGTGGCTCGCATAGCAGCGGTCAGTGGTTGGCGGTTGAGACGGGTATTCAGCATGGCACGCACTCTCCCTTCGAGCATCGAGTGATGGGCGATGGCGATCGCCGGTGACCAGGGATGTCTCCGCAGCGCAGACTCGCGCGCGACGTCGAGCAGGTGGGTCGCATAATCCGGCGCACTGATGCCGGAGGCGATAACCAGGTCGTCGCATGCACGTTCAGCTTCGTGTCGAAGTCGGCGGCACGCGATCCAGAGGAGCGGGTTGAACCAATAGACCGCCCTGAGCACGCTTGCCGCGAGCGCGACGACCCAGTCGCCACGAAGAATGTGCGCCAGCTCGTGGTGAAGCACTGCGTGCACGCGATCTTCGGTCCAGGTCTCGGCGCCTTCAGGCAGGAGGATTGTCGGCCGCACGAGCCCCCACGTTGCCAGCAGCGTTTGATGCCGACATCTGAGAAGGCGGACGTGCTGACGAATGCCGTAACGCGCCGCGATCTGATCCGCGACAGCGGGCCACATTCCCGTCGAGACGGATTCAGACTTCGCGGCAAGGGCCCGAAGTCGCAGCAATCCGACACCGAGCACGGCGAATCCGATCGCCGCGCCTCCGAGCCAGATCGCCGCCATCAGGACACCGAGGGACGGCGACCCGGTTGTGCTCACATCATCCGTGGCCGTCGCGGGCGCGGCCGACGCATCTTGCGTCGCCACCACATCGCTGGAGAGTCGCAGTGATGACGTGGCGGACGATGTGAGCCAGGCAACGGGGAGCGGAATCGACCATGGGGGCAGTAGCAGTTCGACTGCCGGTACGCACAGACAGCACACCATCGTCGTCGCGAGCACCCAGTGCCGCATCGCAGCGGAGCGTCTGCGAAGCACGACGGTGAACGCCAGCGCCGCGAGCGTGAGAAGGGCGATCTTGAGCGTGACGCTGAGCAGGAGAGTCATCGCGACGCGTCCTTTCGTGCCTTCTGTGCGAGTTCGGTGATCCGTGCTCTCGAGATGAGTTCCGAGATGCGATCCAGTTCCTCTCCGGTGACTTTCGATGCCTCGCCGCCGAGCAGTGCGGCCACGGCCTTCTCTGCGGATCCATCGAAGAAGGTATCGACGAGATGCTTGAGTGCCGACTTGCGCGCGGCATGGCGCTTCACGACCGCCATGTAGACGTAGCGCACGCCTTCTTCCTCGTGGCGCACGTGCCCCTTTTCCTCGAGGACGCGCAGTTGGGTGCGAACCGTGGAATAGCTTGGCGACCCGGGCAGGTCCTCCATGACCTCCGCGGCCGTGGCGCGGCCGCGGCGGAAGAGGACGTCCATGATTTGCCGCTCGCGTCGGGTGAGCACGCTGTGGAGAGTGTCAGGCATGTTATGTACCTCGCACTAGTGCTATGAAAATAACACCAACCCTGGTGGGTGTGTCAAGGTGCGCGAAGAATCGCGGTATCCTGTCGGCGTGCAGCTGGGGCTCCCGTTTGCGGGCATCGCCGATGCGGAGATTCCGCCGATAGCGGTGGAGCCGATTGCCCCAATCTATTTGTACGCCACCGCCGCGCCCGGCGATACCTGCTCCGTGTCGAACATGACGGGCGCGTGCGCGTGACCATCCCTCGTGGCGGCTCACGACGGGAAGCCGACGCGTTCGCGCGACGCCATCTCGACTGGGTGTTGCGTCAACGCGCGGCGCTGTCGCAGGGGCGTTACTCACCCGACGATCGACTGCAGCTCAGGGCAAAGGCCCGAGCGGAGCTCCCAGTTCGACTGCAGGCGCTTGCCGATCAGCATGGCCTGCGCGTGACGCGAGTCAGCATCCGCAATCAGCGCACGCGCTGGGGTTCGTGCGGTCGAGACGGTCATGTATGCCTCAACTGGAGACTCGCGGCGATGCCCGATTGGGTGCGCGATTACGTCATCATCCACGAGCTTATGCACCTCAAGCGGATGGATCACTCACCGGCGTACTGGAAACTCGTTTCGGCGGTGTACCCTCGGTATCGCGAAGCGCGTCAATGGCTCAGGGCCCATGGCCCGGAGTTGCGCTAACCTGTAAGTGAATCCAAATCTCCCTTGCCGGGGTCCAAGAGCGTGAGGGCCCATCTATGAGTGTCACGAGGCGGCAGGCGGTCGGTGTTCTGGCAGCGGCAGGAGTCCTTGGGCCGCTGTCGCTGTGGCTCACGAGTCGCGAAACGACCTCGTCGGCGCACGCCGCCACGTTCCCGGTGCAGAAGAGCGACGCTGAGTGGCGCGCCGCACTGACACGCGACCGCTACAAGATCCTGCGCGGCCGCGGCACTGAGAGATCGTTCACGAGCCCGTTGAACAGCGAGAAACGAAAAGGCACCTTCGTCTGCGCGGCGTGCGGTCAGAAGCTGTTCTCGTCGAGCACGAAGTTCGAGAGTGGAACGGGTTGGCCCAGCTTCTGGGAGCCAATAGACGGTGTCGCCGTGGGCACTGAGATCGATCGAAGTTATCTGATGGTGCGAACCGAGGTGCATTGCGCGCGATGCGGTGGGCACCTCGGACACGTCTTCAGTGATGGCCCGGAACCGACCGGCCTTCGCTACTGCATCAACGGACTGTCACTCGATTTCGTGACGGAGTCCGCTGCCAGCTAGGAGCGACCATGCGAACGCAGCGTCTCATCCTGATTGCAGCAGTCGTGCTCGGACTCGGCTACGCGTGGGTGCGCGGAGGGTTCGTCGGGCTGCACGCGCGCGATCAGGGCGCGGCCGCCGCTCCGGCTGTTCAAGCGGGATTCGAGAAGGCGACGTTTGCTGGGGGTTGCTTCTGGTGTGTCGAGGCCGACTTCGACAAAGTGCCAGGTGTCATCTCAACCACGTCCGGATACACCGGCGGTCGCACGAGCAATCCAACCTACGAGCAGGTCTCACGTGGCGGGACGGGGCACGTTGAGGCCGTCGAAGTCGTCTTCGATCCGGCGGTCGTGACCTACGGCCAGTTACTCGATC
This sequence comes from uncultured Acidobacteriota bacterium, assembly GCA_963757735.1. Taxonomy (GTDB): domain Bacteria; phylum Acidobacteriota; class Vicinamibacteria; order Vicinamibacterales; family UBA2999; genus Gp6-AA40. The sequence continues at coordinate 9,472 of CAVWST010000007.1, read as the reverse complement.
ATTTCTGGCGCAACGTCGATCCGTTCATCGCCCATCGGCAGTTCTGCGACATCGGTGATCAGTACCGCCCGGAGATCTTCGTCCACTCCAATAGCCAACGTGCCGCAGCGGAGACCTCCCGCCAGCGGCTTCAGGGCCGCTTCAAGCAATCGATTGTGGTGAAGGTGACGCCTGCCAGCGCGTTCTACGCGGCAGAGCCCTATCACCAGGACTACCACAACACCCACGCGGTCCAGTACCGCTTCTACCGGTGGACGTGCGGACGGGACGCACGCCTCCGTCAGATTTGGGGCGACAGTTAGAGTCGAGCGAAGCCGGCAGGTTCCGCAGCGATCTCTACTATCGCTTCAACGTTGCGCATTTCGATCTCCTGCCGCTTCGCGATCGTCACGAAGACATCGGCTTCCCAGACGCTATCTTGTGGCGCCGGATCCGGCAGACACCGCCATGAACTGGACACCCGAACGGATGCTTTCGCGTCTCGACGGTGACACGGAGCTGGCCACCCAGTTGGCGGCGATCTTCATCGACGAATGTCCGCGCATGCTCGAGCGGTTGCGTGGGGCAGTGGCATCAGGCTCCGCTGACGAGGTCCGCCGTGCCGCGCATGCGCTGAAGGGATCGGCCTCGAACTTCGTCGACGATGGTCCAACAGCTACCGCATTCGAGTTGGAGACCATGGGGCGGAACGGTCAACTCGATGGCACGCCAGCGGTCCTCGATCGCCTCGAGCAGGAGATCGTTGCGCTGACAGTCTGCCTGCAGGACTTTCAATCAAAGGGGACGGGCTCGTGACGGGAGTCGGCGCGACTCGTCACCAAGCCATTCGACTGGGGCGAGCTGCGGGCACGGGTCCGCATTGGCAGCCGCATTCCTGAGAAGACCTAGGTTAACTACCAACTCCCACCCGCCAACTCCCAAGTCGGCGTTCCAGGTTCCGCGCGCAGTTTGGGAGTTGGGAATTGGAAGTTGGGAGTCAGCAGGCTACACTTCCTGAATGCCCTATCCAGAACACTTCATTGCCCCGATGCGAGCGGAATTGACCGACGTCGGGGTTCGAGAGTTGCGATCGCCGTCAGAAGTTGAGGATGTCCTCGAGTCGCCGGGAACCGTGATGATTGTGGTGAATTCGATCTGTGGATGCGCCGCCGGAAAGGCGAGACCCGGCATCGTCATGGCGCTGGAGCACGAGCGGCGGCCCGACCTGGTGGCCACGGTATTCGCCGGTGCCGACATCGAGGCCACCGAGCGCGCACGCCAGGCGTTCCTGCCGTATCCACCGTCATCGCCGTCAGTGGCGCTGCTGCGCGACGGCAAGCTTGTCTACATGCTCGAGCGTCGTCAGATCGAAACGCGGGATGCGCGGTCGATTGCTGACATGCTCAGGCAGGCATTCGACGAGCACTGCCAAACGACTACAGCATAGACGCTTGTCAACTCCCAATCCATCCCAAATCCCAACACGAGCCTTTTGGAAGTTGGGAGTTGGAGTTTGGGAGTTGATCGTTGTTTTATCCCCCCCGCGTGTGCATCTCCAGATGCGGGTCGCGGCGGAGACGATCGACCGGAATCAGCGGCGAGCGGTCGCGCGATGCGAGGCGCTCCTCGGCACCACGATCGCTTCGCACCTCCCATGTCGCACGAATCAACTGAGCGAGGTGTTCGGCACTCGCCCCGGCCCTGAGTGGCCGGCGCAGGTCAGTGCCGTGTGCCGCGTAGAGGCAGAGATACCAGAGCCCGTCTGCCGTGAGCCGACTCCGATCGCAGCTCTCGCAAAAGGGCTCGGTCGTCGAAGAGATGATTCCGAATGTCGTCCCGTCCGGCAACGTGTAGCGATCGGCCGGCGCTGAAGACTCCTCAACAACCGGGTTGATCGGGCCGAAGTGGCTGGCGAGTAGATCCAGCATCTCTCGCCGCGGCATCACTCGAGGCAGCGACCAGTGAGTCGCGCCGCCGACGTCCATGTACTCGATGAAGCGGACTTCGGCCTCGTATCGCCGCGCGAACTCGACGAGGTCCACGAGTTCGTCTTCGTTGACGCCGCGAATGATCACCGCGTCGAGCTTTAGTCCGCGAAAGAGCGGAGCAGCGGTCGCGATACCGTCGAGGACGCGATCGAGCTCGTCGAAGCGCGTCAGCTGTCGAAAGCGATCGGGGCGCAGCGTGTCGAGGCTGACCGTCAGCCGATGAAGCCCGGCGTCGCGGAGGGCCTTGGCCTGCGAGCCGAGTAGCACGCCGTTTGTCGTCATGGCGAGGTCTCGAATCGCGTGGCGCGCAGCGAGCTTGTGTATGAGCTCGGGGAGATCGCGACGCAGCAGCGGTTCGCCCCCCGTCAGGCGGACTTTGTCCACGCCGAGTGACGTGAAGATGTCGACCAGCGTCTCGATTTCCTCGAACTGCAGGATGTCTTCACGCGGCAGCCACACGTAGTCCGGCTCCGGCATGCAGTAGCTGCATCGCAGATTGCACCGGTCGGTGACCGAAAGGCGGAGGTTCCGCAGCGGTCGCTGATGTCGGTCGAGAATCACTCTGGCTATTATGACGCGGACCTCAGAGCACCGATAGGCGGCTGCGGTCGTGGGGCAGGAATGGCCTCGACGTGCGCTGTCCTCAAAGGCACGGCTCCATCGGCCTGGCAGATGCGTCCCGCAGGTGGGGCAATCTCCATTGGGGTCGAGCGCGTACTTCTGAATCAGGTATCCGTAGCGAGCAACCAGCGTTTCGCCACAGCCGCTGCAGGATGTGTGTTCCAGGCCGCCCACACACCCGGGCAGGTTTCCCGCATAGACGTATTTGAGCCCTGCCTCGTGGCCCATGCGAGCCGCCCGCTGCAGCATCGCCGACGTGGTCGCCCCGACCCCGGTCATCCGGTAATCGGGGTGAAACGCCGTGACGTGCCATGGGATGTCCGCCGAAACGCCGGCGAGAAAGCCTGTCAACCCGCGCAATTCTTCCTCGCTGTCGTTGAAGCCGGGAATGAGGAGCGTGACGATTTCGACCCACACGCCTGCCCGCGACAGCCAGGCGATCGTGTCGAGGATTGGTTGCAGGCGTCCGCCCAGCTCACGGTATCGGCGATCGTTGAAGCTCTTGAGATCGACTTTGTAGAGATCGATATGCGGTCGCAAGGTACTCGAGAACGCGCTCGGTGCCGTTGCCGTTCGACACGAACCCGGTGACCAGCCCGCGTTGTCGTGCTTCTTTGAACACGTCGACAGCCCACTCAACCGTGATGAGAGGCTCGTTGTACGTGGACACCATGACCTGCGCGCCGAGTGACACCGCGTCGTCAGCGAGCGTGATGGGATCGACGTCGCGTGGAGGAGCGCCGGCCACTGGATCCCGCAGTGCCTGCGACGTCACCCAGTTCTGACAATAGCTGCAGTGCAGGTCGCATCCGAGCATGCCGAGACTGAATGCGAGCGCGCCCGGGTAGGCATGGAAGAACGGCTTCTTCTCGATCGGATCGCACTGAACGCCGCCGACATATCCAAACGGGACGCGCAGCCGGCCTTGCTCGTTGAAGCGGACCTTGCAGACGCCAGACGCACCCTCTGGAATCGGGCACTGGTGACCGCAGGCGTAACAGCGAAGGCGTCCCTTATCGAGGGGCTCGACAAGTTCCGGCGCCGCGTCGGTCGTGCGTGCGACGAGCGCATCGTGCAGGGTCATGCCGTACTCGTTCACTTTACACTTTCCACTTTGCACGAGCTAAGATCGATTCCCAATGCCGCGCATTCTGGTGACCAATGACGATGGAGTGCATTCAGAAGGAATCAAGGCTCTGGCTGATGCATTGAGACCACTCGGCGACATCACCGTCGTCGCCCCCATTCAGGAAGCGAGCGCGATCGGACACGCACTCACCTTACGACGACCGCTGCGCATCGACACGGTCGGCCCGAACGTCTTCGCCGTGGACGGCACGCCCACCGACTGCGTCAATCTGGCGATCACGCACGTCCTCAAAGGAAAGCCCGATCTCATCGTCTCGGGAATCAACAAAGGCTGGAACCTTGGTGACGATGTGACCTATTCGGGCACCGTGTCTGGTGCCCTCGAAGGCGCGTTGCTGGAGATTCCGAGCATCGCGGTCTCGGCACAGCGGATCAAGGACGAATCGGAGTGGGGGCCTTCAGCATACGCCGCCGCTACTGTTGCGCAGGCGGTGCTCGAGCGCGGGTTGCCCAAGTTCACATTGCTGAACATCAACGTGCCGATGGGCGAGAACAAGGGCTTCCGCGTCACCGTGCAAGCCAAGCGCAATCACGTCACGGTAGTGGACGAGCGCAAGGACCCCCGGCATCGCGAGTACTACTGGATCGAAGAAGGAGAGAACGAGTGGGAGCCGCACGATCGCTCCGACTATCAGGCCGTGCGGGACGGGTACATCTCGATCACGCCGCTTCAGCCGGACATGACCGCCTACGACGCGCTGGCGTATGTGGAGGGGCTGACGCTGCAGACCACGCGGTAGGCGTCAGTGGCCTTCCTCGTGGTGCTTCTTCTCGTATTCCGCCTGCGCGACGTCCTTGTCGCGCTGAACCAACTTGGCTCTCGCGCGAGCTTTATTGAAGGCGTTCTGACGGGTGCCCTCCGTGCTGACGGAGCTGTGAGAGAGCAGGCGCTGCAGATCCTGTCCGTGACATGAGGGGCAGGCAGGGACGTCTCCGGTGCGTACGAGCTGTTCGAACTCTCGTCCGCAACCGCGGCACTCGTACTCGTAGATCGGCATGAGGAATACGGTAGCCTTGCAGGGGCATTGAGCTCAAGGCTCTCGACGAACGGCGTTGAAGTCGCCTTGCGTGCTACACTAGCTGTTCCGTCGGGGCGTGGCTCAGCCTGGTAGAGCGCTCGGTTCGGGACCGAGAGGCCGCTGGTTCGAATCCAGTCGCCCCGACCATTCCACTCCTTCCGTTTCCAGCGACATTCTGTTGTTACACCGCGCGAGTTGCTGTGCGCGCCTCGGGCACAACTTGCAAATTGCAGTTGGCAATGTGACACGACTTCGTGTGCTGAGACTGAACCGCGTCGCACCATGGCCGAGCGCAGATCCAGCGACGCCTGGCGAAAAGCTTAAATGTTTTGAGGCGGGTCGGAAGGCCCGAGAGCCTTCCGACTCATTGTGGTGGGACGGTTGGAATCCCGCAGAGTGCGGAATCACCGGAGTCGCATCGTGTATGAGCAACTCCGGTGCCACTCACTGGCATCGAAGTCGATCCCCGCGCACGAGGTTTGCACGGTCGATACACCCTCGCGTATGACTAGCCTTCCGTTCCAAACCCTGCTGTTCGATGTTGATGGGACGCTGATCGACAGCAACGGCGCGCATGCGGAGTCATGGACGCAGGCGCTGAGAGAACACGGCGTCACCGTCGAAGTCGATCACATCCGCCGAATGATCGGCATGGGCGGCGACAAGATCCTTCCCGCAGTCGCGCACGTCAGCGAAGAGTCCGATGCCGGCAGAGACATCGCCGGCCGGAAGAAACAGATTTTCAGCGCGATGCTGCCCGGGCTTCGGGCGACTCACGGCGCAAGGACCCTCCTCGAGTATCTCAGCGAGAGGCACATCGAGCTGATCATCGCGACCTCCGCCGACGCTCGAGAGATGAACTCAATCCTTCAGCAAGCCGGCGTCGACGATCTCATCCCATCACGCACCACAAAAGACGATGCGCCCGCGTCGAAGCCCGATCCGGACATCGTGCACGCCGCGCTTGCGCGCTCTTGGGCGCGGCCAGAGCAGGTCTTGCTGATTGGCGACACGCCGTACGACGTCGAAGCTGCGGACCGTGCTGGTATCGGTGCGATTGCACTTCGATGCGGTGGGTACTGGCCCGACAGCAGTCTGAGCGGAGCGTTGAAGATCTTCGACGACCCGCAGGCGCTGCTGGTACTTTGGGGCGGCACGTAAGCGCTGCCGGGCGCGGACCGCCCAGGCGGCAGCGGGCGGCGTCATTTCCATCCGGTCGCGCGTCACCCTCTTCGCATCACGAATTGACAGGGCGTCCCGTTTGTCTACAATGTAGGCAATGGCCGACGTGCTCGGCGCGTTCGAACAGGCGGTGCTCCTGTCTCTCGTGCGGCCCGTAACCGCTCTCGGGAAGGAGGCGTACGGGCGAGGCATCCTCACTGAGGTGCAGCATCGACTTGAGCGCGAAGTGACGGCAGGCGCTGTCTACGCCACACTCGATCGACTCGAGCAAAAGGGCCTCATCTCGTCAGAGCTCGAAGCCGGAACTGCCGTGCGAGCGGGGGCGGCCCCGCCGCTGCTACGCAATTGCGCCCGCCGGTGTCCGTGCGCTCAACGATGCGAAGGCGGCGTCCGAACGGCTCTACGCCGGCACGCGCTGGCCGCTGCGGAGTCCGAGATGATGCCCCGCCCTTCGAACGATGCTCGTTCACCGGCCTGGGCTGAGTCAGTGCTCCGCCTTCTTCTCCCGCCCCGGAATCGCGAAAGTGTGTCGGGCGATCTGCTCGAGGAATATCGAGACGTTGTGCTGCCGTCGCGCGGCGTGCTGCACGCGAAACTGTGGTATGTGCGTCAGCTCGTGAGTTTCGTCACGGTGACCAGCGTTGGTCGCGCATCGATCGACTGGATGAAGGAGGATGTCATGTTCGAACGTCTCTGGCGCGTTACGCTGGTGTGCAGCCTTCTCGTCGCGGCGGTCCTGCTGACGCGATTTCTTTTCGACGTGATGGATCCGGTTGATCCGGTCGAACGCTTCCTGGCGCAGGCGAGGGACGATTATTCCGAGCTCAACTACCCGCGCCGCTGGGTTCCGGCTGTTGCGGTGGGCTCGATCCTGATCGGTGGGGGACTGTTTGCTGCCTGGCGCACGAGTCGCATCACGATGGGGACAATGGCGGCCGCGATAGCCAGCGCCTCGGGCTCGGTCATCTACGTCACTCTCGTCGTCCTCGTCAACATCCTCTCAGCCCCTTCGCACGATCCCCTCGGCGATGTGCCAGCGGGCCTTCGCTACTTCGGCAACGTTCCCACAATGCTTGTGCCGGTACTGGCGATGCTTGGCATCCTCCTCGGAACGATTGGCGGCTTCTTCGGAAGGGCAATCCACGTCATCAGAACTGCAAATCGCACGGCTGAGTTCGGTTTCCGCGTACCTCCCGTTTACTAAGGTGTGGAAGGGAATAGGGCCGGGAGCAGCCCCGCAACCGTGAGCGCCAGGGCCAGCTTGTTGGCGCCAACAAGAGGGGGATACCATGTGCGACACGACGATGCAGGAGAACGGGTTGCCTGACCGGCCAGTTGGGATGACCAACACGATCGAGCTCCTCGAGCGATTCAAGAGGGGCGACGAAGAAGCGGTAAGCCTCCTGGTTGAACGTTCGATTCCGCCGCTCAAGCGTTGGGCGCGGGGCCGCCTCCCGCAATGGGCACGCAGTCTGGCCGAGACACAGGATCTCGTGCAGAACGCGGTTCTTCGCGCGCTCCCACATCTGAAGACGTTTGAAGCCAAGCATCCAGGGGCGCTGCAGGCGTATCTGCGCCAGGCCGTGAGCAACCATATTCGAGACGAGATCAGGAAAGTGAAAGTACGCCCGCCGGCCAGCGAGCTCTCCGAGGATCAGCCAGACGAGGGGCCGTCGCCGCTCGAGCGGGCGATCGGGCAGCAGTCGCTGGAGCGATATGAAGCGGCGCTCAAATCGCTGCGCCCGGTCGACCGTGAGGCGATCATCGCCCGCGTGGAACTGCAGCAAAGCTATGACGAAATCGCGATTGCCCTGGGTAAACCCACGCCGACGCCGCGCGTATGGCCGTCGTCCGGGCGCTCAGGAACCTCCTCAAGGCCATGACTGACAGGCCAGTAGCATCCGACAAGTCAGACACCTGATAACAAGTTCCTCGTAGTATCGTAAGCCTCGCCAACACGCAGACAGCCAAAGCCGTGACCGGGGACAGGTGACTTCTGCCTCCGGTGCCGTTCGACGACTCGTCGCGGACCGGCCATGCGTGACTGGAGCCGCGAGGCATGGCCGGAGAGGCAGACGATCTCGACAAACTGTTCGAGTCTGTCGCCGACGGGGAGTCGGTCGACTGGGACGCGCTCGAACGGAGTGCCCCTGACGAAGAATCACGCGCGCTGATCCGGCAGCTCCGGCTGATCGCTGAAGTGGCGGAAGTCCATCGATCGCAGGTCGATGAGGTCGCCCTCGCCGAAGACGCCTCGCTGACCATGCCGCCCGCGGGGCAGGCCGTCTTCCAATTCAAGCCGCAGGCGGACGTCGAGTCTTGCCAGAGCTCAGTGCCACCGCACGGAGGGGCATTTTCTCCAGCCGGCTCGCAGCCTGCGCCGAACCTTGGTGTATGGGGCCATTTGCTCCTGGTGCGCAAGATCGGCGAAGGCTCGTACGGTGAGGTCTTTCACGCGCACGACACCTGGCTCGATCATCCTGTTGCGCTGAAGCTTCTCAAGCCCGAAGCGGAAAGCCGCGTTCAGCCATCCGACCTTCTGCACGAGGCACGCAGACTGGCTCGCGTGCGCCACGACAATGTCGTGCGAGTGCACGGGGCGGACCGCCACAACGGACGCGTCGGCTTCTGGATGGATTTCATCGACGGCGAAACCCTGGCCGCGCGAGTCTTCAAAGGGAGGATGAGCGCGGGGGAGGCGAGCAGCGTCGGAATGGAGGTGTGCCGGGCGCTGGCCGCAGTGCACCGCGCCAACATCATCCATCGCGACGTGAAGGCGCAGAACGTGATGCGCGCGCACGATGGCGGCGGCATCATCCTGATGGACTTCGGCGCGGGCGAGTTTCAGGGAAACGCCCTCGCCACCCGCCCTCAAGGCACGCCGCTCTACATGGCGCCTGAACTCTTTGAGAGTTCGGGGGCCAGCGTCAGGACCGACATTTACGCCGCCGGCGTACTGCTGTTTCACCTCGTCACCAACGCGTTTCCGGTGAACGGCGGATCGATGCAGGAGTTGCGCGAGGCGCATGCGCGTGGCGACCGGCGGCGCTTGCGCGACGAGCGTCCCGATCTGCCGGATTCGTTCATCGCCATCGTTGAACGCGCACTCGATCCGGACCCGATGCGACGCTACGTGTCGGCGGGCGACATGGAGGCGAAACTCGCAGGAGAACCTCAAACGGATCAAGTAGTTCCAAGGCCAGTACCACCATCACCTGAACCAGGAATCGTCAGGCAAGTTCTAGTTGCGGCATTGGTTTCGGTGGCGCTTGCGGGGGTTCTCGGGTTCATTGCAGCCCGGTCCTTCGAAGTGGTCCTTCAGATCGATCCTGATTTCACGCTGGGTCTTTGGGACATGTTCAAGGTCGGGTCAAGAGCTGTATGGGCGTTCGCAGTGATTTGGGTGGCAATCGGCGCTGCACTGGGTGTCCTCGTTGCCTTCGTTCGGCTTTTTGCTCCGTCCGCAGTCGGACGCGTGGACCAATTAGTTGCGTTGTCGAAATCCTGGGACCCGCTTTCAACAGCAACAATCAT
>CAVWST010000006.1:0-172344 GCA_963757735.1 uncultured Acidobacteriota bacterium | reverse complement strand
TAGCTGGCCAGCACGCCGGCCACGATCAGCAGCGACGGAACAGCCGCGTACATCGGGGGGTCAAGTGCAGTGACGCCGAACAACAAAGACGACATCAGACGGTGAGTCCGGCAGCAGCCACGAGCCCCAGGGCGGCTCCAATCCCACAAAGCCACAGACCATAGCGCACGAACATTCCCAGTAATCGAGCCGGCCGCGCGCCCAATGCTGTTCGGATGCCGATCCCCGGATCCTCTCGACACCACGTAGGCGATCACGCCATAGATCCCACGATGCCAGCACGAGACCCATCCCGCGGCGATGGCCAGCATCACGAGCGTAAACGACGTCCGTGCCATGGACCGGTCGTAGAGCGCCTTGAGTGTGGTGACGAGGAACACCGGACGCCTGCCATTCACGGACCACATCGCTGGCTGCGCCTCGGCCAACAGACGCTCCGTTCCCGTCCGGCTGGAGCGGATCGCGTAGGTGCCGAAGCTCAGGGCGAATCCGTTTTCGCCGCCCCAGATGTATCGGTCCATCAGGGCCGGCCAGTATGCGAACTCTGGCGGCTTCACGTGCACGCCGTCGTCGTAGACGTTTTCGACAACGCCCACGATTTCGCGCCAGGGATCGGCGGCGCCGCGCTTCGCGAATCCGCTTGCCCAGCGCCGCACGCGGATCGCCCCACCACTCGCGCGCCAGATTCTCCGACACGATGGCGACGCGCCGTTTCTCGTACAGGTCGGTCCAGGTAAAGTCGCGTCCCGCAACGACTCGCGTTCCCATCGTCTCGAAGAATCCCGGCGTGACCTTGCGGATTCGCCGGACGGGGGAACCTGGCCTTCCGCGAACGTCTTGTCCTCGGCATACACCGGGTTGCCGAGACTGCCGGGATATTCCAGCGGCGCGGCGTTGGCCAATGCCACCGACGTGACGCCGGGAATGGCCGCGAGCTTCTCCAGCATCTCGTGCTGCATCCGCATCACGCGCTCGGGCTCCTTTGCAACCGTGGGCGGGATCATCGAATGCATGATCTGGACCTCTTCGGGGTGCGTAAATCCCGGCTGCACGCGGCGCAAGTGTTGAACCGTGCGAAGCATCAGGCCAGAGCCGATCAACAGCACGAGCGCGAGTGCCACTGCGCCACGACCAGCGTGTTACGCGCCCGGTGGCGTTCCCGGCCGTCGCTGAACGTTCGGCCGACCCACGCAGCGCGGTCGCGAGACGGGGTCCTGCGTATTTCACAACGGGTATGACCCCGAAGAGCACGCCCGAGAGCAGAGACACACCGAGGGTGAACGCCAGCACGACCGGATCGATCCCGATGTCGCGCAGCCGCGGCAATGTATCCGGACCTTTCGCCACCAGGATCCGCAAGGCCCCATACGCCAGGCCCAGACCGACCGCGCCGCCGAGTAATCCCAGCGTCATGCTTTCGACGAGGAGTGCCCGCGCGATCCGCCCCCAGCCGGCGCCGAGTGCTGCCCGGATTGCGAGCTCCTGCTGGCGGGCCTCTGCGCGGACGAGCAACAGATTGGCCACGTTCGCGCAGGCGATCAGCAGGACCAGCCCCAGCGTCCCCATGATCACCCACAGCGCCGTGCCGATGTCTCCCACGATGTCCTGCTTCAGCGACTGGAGTCTCGGGCTGAAGCGAGCGTCCTGAAATACGGTGCGATCCATTCCTGGGCTCGGAGGCCAGGCATTCAACGAGACCGCCAGCATGCGGGCCACATCGGCGTTCGCCTGCTCCAGGCTGACGCCGGGTTTGAGCCGCGCGATGCCTTGATGGTTGAAGAGGCCGAGAGACAGCGTGTTCCGGTCAAGCCGCAGGGGAAGAATCAGCTCGGGATCGCCACGAAAACTGAAATCCTCCGGCATGACGCCGATCACCGCGCGCGGCCTCGACTCGATCGTCAGCGTACGCCCGAGGATGGACGTGTCGCCTCCGAAGCGGCGCTGCCAGTAGCCGTAGGTGAGCATCACCGTCTCTGCGGAGCCCGGTGTGTCGTCCGCGCGCGAAAACCATCGGCCCAGGAGGGGCTTCACGCCCACGGCGTCCAGCACGCCATGGGTCACGAGGAGCACTCGAAGCAGTTCCGGATCGGCAATCCCGGTGACGCTGGCGTCGCCGGAGCGCCACAGTCCGAAATATTCGAAGGTCTTGTTCTCCTCGCGGTAGGTGAAATACATGGACGGCGTACAGCCGATCGTCCCGGCACCGGGCACTCCCGGCGCCGTGTGCCAGACACCGACCAGTGCCTCCGCCTGCGGATACGGCAGCGGCTGGATCAGGATGCTGTCGATCACGGCAAAGACAGCGGTATTCGCGCCGATCCCAAGCGCCAGCGTCAGGATCACGGCAGCCGTGAAGGCCGGAGTCCTTCGCAGGCCGCGTATCGCATGGCGCGTATCGCGCGAAAGCGTTTCGAGAAGCGGGAGTCCTCGCTGGTCGCGGTAGGCGTCCTTGATCCCTTCGACGCTGCCAAACTTCAGCAGCGCCTGCCGGCGAGCTTCGATCGGCGAGAGACCAGCTCGAAGGTTCTCCGCCGTTTGCATGGCGATGTGTTCTTCGAATTCGGCTCGCAGGAGTTCCTCGTCACGCGTGGACGTCGACCACGACGTCAACCGCCGGAAGAGCCGCCTCAGCGTCTTCATTTCAGGTCCTGAGCTTTCGCGGCAAAGAATCGTTCGATGATCGCCGCCGTCTGTTCCCAGCTCCGCGCTTCCGCCTGCAATTGCTTGCGGCCTTGCCGCGTCAGCCGATAGAAGCGCGCCTTGCGGTTGTTCTCGGACGGTCCCCATTGGGACGCGATAGATCCTTCCTGCTCCAGCTTGAGCAGCACCGGGTAGAGAGTCCCCTGATTGACGGTCAGGAGATCCCCGCTGATCTGCTCGATTCGGCGGGCGATTCCGTATCCATGCAAGGGGCCAAGCACATCCAGGGTCTTGAGCACCATCAGCGCCAGCGTGCCCTGTCGAACGTCCGTGTCCTTCATCGCTCTATTGGGGTTCCAACAGGAAGAATGGCATTCTTCCTTTGGGAAAGCAACAGGGCGTTCGCCGGGCTCGCTTCAGGTTGCGGTGCGGGTGGAGATGCTCGATGTGCGTTGAACTTGAACTGGTTACCGGTACGGGGATTCGAACCCCGGTCCCGTGGCTGAGAACCACGTGTCCTGACCCCTAGACGATACCGGCCCCGAGCAGGAACTTCAGATTTTACTCCGATCGTCCTGCCGGGGGCCAGATCGACGGGTTAGCGATAGCGCTCGCCGCTGCGGTAGCCGGAGTCGTAGCCCTGCCGGAAACCGGATCGATAGTTGTTCTGGTAGGCGTCCTTCGAGCCGTACGAACGCGAGTATCCATCGTCGGCGCTGCGATAGTCACCGTGACGAACTGGATCGTAGCGGTCGCGATCGTGCCGATCGTCGGAGCCGTGATCCCATCCATCGGCATATCCGCGCGCGAACGCAGGATCCTGATATCCGCGTAGCACGCGCGGATCGCGTCGGTTGTCTCGTTGTCCTTGATCGTATCGGACGTCTCGTTGTCCTTGATCGTAAATGCCGACGGCGCGGTACCTGTCGTAGCCGGTGCGATAGCCCGAGGCGAAGCCACGCCTGAATTCGTCTCGATACCCGTCGCGGCTGCCGTAGCGATCGTTGTAGCCGCGGTCCGCGTCGCGGTAGATCGGAACTGCGTTCCCACTGCGGCTCCCGACCCTGGCGGCCGTCCTGTTCACCTTGCTGGACGCCCTCGCGATAGCCGCGGTCATACGCCATGCCGAAACTCTGAGCCGATGCCAACCTCGAACTCAGAAGTCCGATGCACAACACGCCGATCAGGAGCAGCCTCCAGTGCCGATTCCCCATGGTCGTTCTCCGAAGGCGCTGGCAACCGGACAAAGTGCAAACGACAAGCCACAACGCCGCGCGTAGTCTGTCGCGTGATTCGCTCGAAATGGACGCGAATCGTCCCCTGTGGGCTGCGTGTTAGCCTCGCTCTGTGATCCGCCTCATCAAGTCCATCGATGCTCAGGTTGGAGGTCAGCCTCTCCGCCTTGTCGTCGAAGGTTTCCCACGTCCGCACGGTCGAACGCTGGCGCATCAACGTGACTGGTTTAGAAAGAACGCAGATGGACTTCGTCGCGCCGTCGTGCTTGCGCCGCGCGGGCACGCCGACATGACGGCTGCCTTCCTGACCGAGCCGCTGTCGCCACAGGCCCACGCCGGCATCGTGTTCATGAACGCTGCCGGGTATCCGTCGATGAGCGGCCACGGGATCATCGCCGCGACGACGATCGCGCTCGAGCGCTCGTTGATCTATTCTCGCGACGTTGGCGACGTGCAAGCGCCTGTGGTCTTCGAGACGCCAGCAGGCATCGTGCGAGCACGCGCGCGGCTGATCGCACAGGGTGACGCACGTCGTGTGGATGCCGTCGCAATGACGAACGTTCCAGCGTTTGTACACGCCGCGTCGGAGGCAGTGAAGATCGGCACGCGTCAGCTGCGCGTTGACGTGGCATTCGGCGGCGCGTTCTTCGCGATCGTCGATACGGAAGCGACGGGCATTCCGCTCATTGCCGAACGACTTCCCGATCTCCGCCGTATGGGCGTCGAGATCTGTGCGTCACTCGCTGCGACAGTGGTGCCCGAGCATCCAGCCGATCCCGGCATCGCCGGAATCAGCGGCGTGATCTTCACAGGTCCGCCCCTGGATCCCGAAGCCCACCTTCGCAACGTGGCGATCGATACTGCGGGCGCTGTCGATGTGTCCGCGAGTGCGATGGGAACGTCTGCAGTGATGGCAGTGCTCGATGCGATGGGACTGCTCCCGGACGGCGAGCCGTTCGTGCATGAAGGGCTGAGCGGCGCCCTCCTCCGCGGCCGCGTCGTCGGCCGGTCCCGAGTGGGAGACAGCAGTGCACTTGTCACCGAAATCGAGGGCTCAGCCTGGATCACCGGCGAGCACACCTTTCTGCTCGATGACGACGACCCGTGCCGCGAGGGGTTGAGTCTCTAAGCTCTCGTCGCCCGGCGGTCAAACAGTAGAATGTCCGCTGTGTTCCGCAAGATTCTGCTCGGGCTGGCAATCGTATTCAGCGGCGTGAGCGCCGCCTGGGCGCACCCCGCACCGTTCAGCTACCTCGACATCGTGTTCAAGGCCGGCGGCATCGAAGGCACGCTCGTCGTGCACGTGATCGATGTTGCGCACGAGCTCGGCGTTCCGCCCGAAAAAATCATGGAGCCCGGTTTCGCGGAGGCACAGCAAAAACGCATCGAAGAGATTCTCGCGGCGCGACTCTATCTCCAGGGCGATCGACGCCTGTCGTTCGAGTGGCAGGGCATCGAGCTCATGAGAGAAGAGCAAGCGGTGCGCTTTCGCTATCGCATCAAGGATGTGAACTTCGGTGCGTTGACGATCGACACCAACCTCTTTCCCTACGATCAGCTCCATCAGACGTTCATCAATGTCTACGACGAGGGTCAGCTTCGCCAGCAAGTCATCTTCAACGCCGAGACGAACGCACGCACGTACTACCGGGGAACGACGCAAGGCGCCCTCGAGGTGATGAAGACGTTCATCCCTTCAGGCACGCATCACATCCTGATCGGGCCGGATCATATCCTCTTCCTCATCGGACTGCTGCTGCTTGGCGGTAGTTGGGGCGCCCTCGTTCGCATCGTCACTGCCTTCACGGTTGGGCACAGCATCACCTTGTCGCTCGCGGCGCTCGACATCGTCACGCCTCCGCCCAGCATCATCGAGCCCGCGATCGCGCTCAGCATCGTGTTTGTGGGTGCCGACAACCTGGTACGCGGTGATGGCCGCGATCTGCGAGCGTGGGTCGCGCTCGTGTTTGGACTGGTGCACGGGTTCGGCTTCGCGAATGTGCTGCGCGAGTTCGGCCTGCCGCGTGAAGCGCTCGGCTGGTCGCTGTTCTCGTTCAACTTCGGCGTCGAGGTCGGTCAGCTGCTGGTGGTGCTGCTCGTCTCGAGCCTGCTCGCGGCGATACGCAGCCGCAATCAGCTCCTCGGATCCCGCGTGGCCTTCGCCGGGTCCATCGTGGTGATCGCTGCTGGCACATACTGGTTCGTCCAGCGTGTCTTCTTCCCGGTCGGTGCCTGAGGTCGTGCATGCTCGGTCTGTTCCTTGCGATGACGCTCTTGTCCGCGATGCAGCCGCGGCCGGCAGATAACAATCGTCCGGTCGACTCCGGTGTGCCGCAGGCGCTGGCCCGGGAGCGCGCCGCGACCATTCAGGATCTTCGATACGACCTGACCTTCTCGGTCCCGAGTTCCAGGAACGAACCGGTTCAGGGTCGCGCTGTCGTCAGCCTCACTCTCCGCGCGCCATCACGTCTCGTCTTCGACTTCGCTCAACCACGAGAGAGCATTCGCCGCGTTACGGTCGACGGCTCCGATCCCGGCGCCGACTTCGTCAACGGACACATCGTCATTCCCGCGAAGGCGACACGCGCGGGGGCCAATCGCATCGAGTTCGAGTTCGTTGCCGGCGACGCGGCGCTCAATCGCAACGACGAGTTTCTCTACACGCTCTTTGTTCCCGCGCGGGCACGCCTGACATTCCCCTGTTTTGATCAACCGGACCTGAAGGCGCGCTATCGGTTGAAGCTGTCCGTTCCGGAAGGGTGGCAGGCGGTCGCCAACGGAGCGAGCAAGTCATCTGACGGTGTGCAGCCGAGCGGATTAGGAGGAACTCAGCTCGAGTTCGAGGAGACACGCCCGCTGCCGACGTACCTGTTCGCGTTCGCGGCGGGGAAGTTCTCGGTGGAGACGGCCACGCGCAACGGGCGCGTGTTCCGCATGTTTCACCGCGAAACCGATGCGGCAAAAGTCGCGCGCAACAAGGACGCATTGTTCGACCTCCACGCCAGAGCGCTCACCTGGCTCGAATCGTACACGTCGATTCCCTATCCGTGGGGCAAGTTCGACTTCGTCCTGATTCCGTCGTTTCAGTTCGGAGGTATGGAGCACGCCGGCGCGATTCTCTACAACGCGTCCGGCCTCATGCTCGACGAGTCGGCCACGCAGAACCAGTTGCTCGAGCGCGCCAGCGCGATCGCTCACGAGACATCGCACATGTGGTTCGGCGATCTCGTGACGATGAGATGGTTCGACGATGTGTGGATGAAAGAAGTGTTCGCGAACTTCATGGCCGCGAAGATCGTGAACCCCTCGTTCCCGGATGTGAATCACGAGCTTCGGTTCCTGCTTGCGCATCATCCCTCGGCGTACCAGGTCGATCGCACATCAGGGACGAATCCCATTCGGCAGTCGCTCGCAAACCTCGACGACGCAGGGCAGTTGTATGGCGCGATCATCTACCAGAAAGCGCCTGTCGTGATGCGTCAGCTCGAGCTGATGATGGGCGAGAACTCGTTTCGTGATGGCTTGCGCGAGTATCTCAAGCGATACGCATACGGCAACGCGACGTGGAGCGACCTCGTTCGCATCCTGGATGGCCGCACGAGACGGGACCTCGTGGAGTGGAGTCGCGCGTGGGTCGAGGAGCGAGGCCGCCCGACGTTCACGACGCACACACGAGTAAACGCCCGAGGCCAGTTGGACGGCCTCGACCTGATGCTTGCCGACCCGCTCAATCGCGGGCTGGTCTGGCCCGAACAGCTTCACGTGGTCCTTGGGTTCTCGGGTTTGGCGCGTCGCGTGTCGGTCGACGTGACAGGTGAACGCACCGAGGTCCGCGGGGCGCGAGGTCTCGGTCGTCCGCTTTACGTGCTGCCGAGCGGTGACGGCGTCGGCTATGGGTTGTTCATCCTGGACGATGTCAGTCGCGACTACTTACTCGCGCACGTGGAGGATGTTCCTGACGCGCTGACTCGTGGAACCGCGTGGGTGACGATGTGGGACAATCTCATCGAGCGACGTATCGAGGCCACGCAGTTCCTGGCCGCGGCGATGCGTGCACTCCCCAGAGAGCAGGACGAGCAGAACGCGCAGCGCGTGCTGTCGTACGCGACGCGACTGTTCTGGCGGCATCTCACACCGAATCAGCGTCTCGAGCAGGGGCCAGGGTTCGAGAGGGCGCTTCGCGCGGGAATCGAGCGAGGTCGCTCGCAGAGTGAGAAGGCGGCCTGGTTCAACGCGTTCCGGGACACCGTTCTCTCGCAGGATGGGCTTGCGTGGCTCGAGCGCATCTGGCGCAGGGAGGAGGCGGTGCCCGGTCTCACCCTCGCCGAGCCAGACGAGATCGTGCTGGCATTGGAGTTGGCCGTGCGTGAAGTGCCGCGATGGGAGGAAATCCTGCGGCTGCAAGCGGTGCGGACGCAGAATCCAGACCGGAAAGCGCGATTCGAGTTTGTGATGCCGGCCTTGTCAGCAGATCCCGATGTGCGCGAGCGGGCGTTCGCCCGGCTCTCGTTCGTCGAGAACCGGCGACGCGAGCCGTGGGTGCTCGAGTCGCTGCAGTACCTCAATCACTCACTTCGCGAAACACATGCGAGGCGCTTCGTCCTGCCGGCCCTTGGGCTGCTTCGTGAGATACAGAAGACCGGGGACATCTTCTTCCCAACGCGCTGGATGGAGTCCACGTTGAGTGGCCATACCTCCAGGGAAGTTACGAACACCGTGCAGGATTTCCTGGCGAGAGAGCTCGATTACCCGCAGCGACTCCGGTGGACGATTCTGACGGCTGCCGACGATCTTCTGCGGCAGCCTGTTCGTTAGCTTCGATCCTCGACTACTTCGGACGGTACGCGACGCGGGCAACTTCCGAGATCGGCACAGGCGCGACCGTCGCGCGAATCTCGACCTGCGTGTGACGCTCCACCGTCGGCTTCGATGACCCTCGTCCAGGTTCACCCCAGACAATCGTGACTTCGGTGCCAGGCGCAGCGTGCGCGTTTTCAACCATCGCGAGCGAGAGAATTGCCCGCTCGTTGTAGATGTAGCCCGTATATGTCGAGAGCCCCGCGGTCTTACCGTTGCGCATCACACGGTCGTAGGGCAGCGTCGAGTAGTTTGCCAGCGGCAGATCGATGTACTTCCCGATGTCGCCGTCGTCGAAAAGCGACCTGAACACGCGCGCGACATCGTCACCGTTCCACACGAGCGTGACCTTCTGACGCGCTGGATTCGCCGCCATCTTCTCGAGAGCCTCGCGGCCGATGAAATCGTGATCGAACTTCACGAACGGTCCGTAGCCGAGGTCGTATGGCGTCAGGTAGTAGTCGTTGATGTCGTCGGAGATGAAGCTGCCTCCCAGTGACGCCATCGCCTCGTAGCTCTTCGAGGTCAGCCACTGACGGTACGGCTTCAGCTTCTCGCCGGTATAGATCGCAGGAAGCGGGGAGGGAATCCATCCCGACTCGAGGCAACTGGTTGGATACGTGCGAGCACCTACCTGTCGAATCCCGTATTCGCGGCCGGCCTCGACCAGCGCCGAGCGTACTGCTTCAGCCTGCGCCCATGGCCCGAACAGCTCCCAGCCCGGTTGTCCCACCATCCCATGACGCAATGCGCGCACTTCATTGCCCGCGATCGTGATGGCGCCCATATTGAAGAATCGAATGTCGGGCGCGACCTTCCCGGTGACCTTTTCGATCACCTTCCCCGCGTGGGGCCCCTGCACCTGAAATCTGAAAAGCTTGCGCGTGCCTCGATTGACTGCGGATCGCTCGTCGCGTTCCGTCGTCACTTTGTAGTTGCCACTCGTCGTGTGGTACTCGACCCAGTTGAGTGCTGAAGGACGGCCGACGAGGCTCAGCCGGTTCTCGCTGAGGAAAAAGAGGATCGCATCCCCGATGACGTAACCGTCGTGCGTACAGGCGACGAATTGTTTCGCCTGATTCACTTTGAAGTTCTTGAAGCTGTTGACGCCCAGGTCAGAGAGAAGCTTCACCGCATCCGGCCCCTCGATGTAGAGGTCCGTCATGTGATGCGATTGATCGAAGAGTGCACAGGTCTCGCGCCACGAGCGTTGCTCGTCTCGCCAATTGGTGTACTCCGACGGGACGACGGGAAACGCGTAGGGACCGATCTGCGAATTACGGAGCAGTTGAACGGGACTGCCCGCACTCTGTAGCACGTCCTCCAGACTCTGGTGACTCATAGCGGCTCGCGACTCCTGCTTTCGTGGCTGTCTGATGTGTTTCTGGTTAACTCTTGCGAAGAGCAGCAGATTATACCTGCTGCGATATCAGTTGGCGTAGCGCGGCCGCGCGGTCAACGTGCCCCGGCAGGCTTCGGCACGAGGAGGGCTCGAAAGATCACGAGATGTCCGGCGAGCGCCGCAAGAACCATCACCGCAGGAAGCCACACGAATGGCGGATAGGTCACCCACACATTGACCTGGTCGGGACCGAAGTAACGGAAACGCGGGGTGCCCAGAATCGCCACGGTCATGACGTTGATCAAGAGCGCCAGGCCGAGAACATTCCACGCAGCGATGATTCCGCGGCCAACGACACCCATGGCTGCGAGTATCCCAACGACAATCGCGAGCACTCCCGTGACGATGTCGAAGTTGAGGCCGGTGTACGTCATTTGCAACGGCATGATGCCGCGCACATACATCCCGTGCATAGCCAGTTCGAGCGGCAGCCGGAATCCCTGGACGAGCACCAGTACCCACAGAGGTATCGCGGTGGCGAGGCACGCACCGAAGCGGCTGAAGGCGATCACGAAGCCAAGCGTGATAATCGCGGTGACGAGAAACGCGAACGGTGGGGGAGTGCGCTCCCATTCGCGAAAAATTCCAGATGCAGCGACTCGCCACGTAATCGCCATCCAGGCACACGCTGCGACGCTGCTCAGTGCGGCAGCGCGACGGATGGCATCGATCGGGGCACCTGACCGACGCCACGCCGCGGCGGTTCCCCACACCAGAAGACATGCGAGAAACACAGGCAGAACGATGAAAGTCAGCGGAGCGGGCTCGAAGATGTCGTAGTCGCGCACAGGTGCACAATATAAGTCCAGTCCTTGATTCGTCTCAGATTGGCGTCGTACCCGCTGTTGTATCCTGATCGTCGGTTGTGAGTTCCGCAACGCCTTCCGCCACCATTCTCATCGCTGGTGATGCCCGGTCCCGGCACGCGCTTGCCCTCGGGGCGCACTATCGCACTGCCCTGGTCGAGGGGCGCGAGGCGATCGAGAGCGCACGCGAGATCCAGGCCGATCTGATCGTGGCCTCGCTGCCGTCACCAGCCGTCGATGCAATCGCGTTGTGTGCGGCGATCAGGCGCGATCCGGAGCTGCGACGCCTTCCCGTTCTGCTGATCGCAGCTGAGGGCCGTGGACCGATTGACGTTCTGCGTGCGTTGGAAGCAGGTGCCGACGATTACGTTGACGAGGCGATCGATAGCGACGTGTTCGTCGCGCGTGTGACAGCGCTGCTGAATCGGCGCGCGAACGAGCTCTCAATCGCCACACGTCATCAAGAGCTCGAAGCGCGAGTCGCGCACCTCGAGGCGGAATTGCACGCCGTTCACACGAACGCGCACCAGTTGGAGGCGATTGGCCGGCTCGCCGGCGGCGTGGCACACAACTTCAACAACCTGCTGACCGTCGTGCTGGTGTCGTCCGAGCTGCTCATGAACGAGCTGCCCGAGGCCAGTCCCGAGTGGATCCACGCTCGAGACACTCACGATGCGGCGGTGCGGGCGGCGGGCCTCACCAATCAGCTCCTGGCCTTCTCGCGGCGTCAGATGCTGCGGCCAGAGAGCCTGAGCCTGAACGCCATTCTCTCGGATCTCGAAACCGTTCTGGCCGACACGCTCGGCGAGGGGATCGAACTGAAGGTGGTTCCGGAAGAGGGGCTTCCGCCGGTCTACGTCGACCCGAGTCAGATGCGTCGAGTCGTGCTGGATTTGGCCATCCAGGCGCGAGACGGCATGCCGCACGGTGGCAAGGTCGTGATCGAGACGCGTCGTGTCGTGTTGACCGAGGCCTACGTGTCAGACCGCGTGAACGTGCAGCCCGGCGTGTACGTCCTGATGGCCATCAGCGACACCAGTCCCGGGATGGACGTCGATACGCAGTTGCGCCTCTTCGAGCCCTTCTTCACGACCAAGAACGCCACGCACGGCGGCAGCGACCTTGGCCTCTCCACTGTGTACGGCATCGTCAAACAGAGCGGCGGATACATCTGGGTCTACAGCGAGCGAGGTTGCGGCACGACCTTCAAGATTTACTTGCCGGAGGCCAGCGTGACGCGCGTCCGGCCGGCGGCCGCTGCTGCCGCGGCGCAGCTCCCGCGTGGTCAGGCGTCAGTGCTGCTCGTCGATGATGAAGCCGGTGTGCGTTCCGTCGCCGGTCGGGTGCTCGAAGGGTGCGGCTATCACGTCGTCACCGCAGGCAGCGGTGAAGCGGCGCTCGCGCGGTGTCTCGAGGGGCTCGAGCCTGATTTGGTGATCACAGACGTCGTCATGCCGGGCATCAACGGCGATCAGCTCGTGGCTCGACTGCGCGCTCAACGCGCCGATCTTCGAGCGTTGTACACGTCCGGTTTCAGTGCGGAGGCCGTGGTGCATCATGGCGTGACGCCCGGCGAGCACTTCCTTTCGAAACCGTTCACCCCCTCCGACCTCGCGCACAAGGTTCGCGAGGTGCTCGGCGGCAGCGAGAGCCACTGACCTCCGGATGGTGGTCCGGATGGGGTCAGACCCCTTCACAGTTTTGCGCTGTCAATCTGACCTCGCCGGATAGCGTCTCGCATCGTCGCGAGTTCAGAGTCCGGTACTGGTTCACCGCAGATAGCTCGCCAGGCGCACTGTCGATCACGAGCGGTCTGACCGAGTCTCGTATATAGGTTGTGCGCGGTGAGCACTTCGTCCTTGTAGCCCGCAACATGGGCACGCGCACTCGACCACCTGTATTCGTCTGACGCCGAAGCCATGCCGGCGCGAACCGGGTTCAGTTCGATGTACCGCATGCATTTGAGCCAATAGCTCTCCGTCTCGATGACAAAGCTACGGAAGCGACCCTCCCACAATCCACCGGTGCGCCGATGCTTGAAGTTAAACGTGGGTACGTATGTCCTTCCGATGCTTTGCATCATTGTCGACAGCCCCGCATTGTCGGCGGGTGTTGCCATCAGGTGGAAGTGATTCGTCATCAGCGCATAGGCGTGAATCGCCACGTCGCAGCGCAGAGACTCATGTCGAAGGAGCTTGAGGAAAAATCGATAGTCTGAGCTATCGGAGAACACCTCACTTTTGTTGTTGCCACGCTGCACCACGTGCAGGGTTAGTCCTGGAATGTAGATGCGAGGACGACGAGCCATGCCACTGTCGTCGCAAGTCCCGTTCTCAACGCCACATTCGCAGCATTCCGAAGAGTTCCGCAAGTGACTGCGCTGGGTATCGAAATTCTTGCGACGCAGACCGCGCGCCCGATCGGCGATTTCTGGAGATGTGCAATTTCGGGAAGGGGTCTGACCCCGTCTACTTCTCCGTTCGCAGCATCCTGATCAACTCGATCGGCAGCGGGAAGATGATGGTCGAGTTCTGCTCGGCCGCAATCTCGGTCAGCGTCTGCAGATAGCGCAGCGTCATCGCGGCGGGCTGCGCGTCGATGATCGCCGGCCGCCTGCGCCAGCTTGTCGGACGCGATCAGCTCGCCCTCGGCGTGAATGATCTTCGCGCGCTTCTCGCGCTCGGCCTCGGCCTGACGCGCCATCGCGCGCTGCATGTCCTGAGGCAGGTCGACATGCTTCACCTCGACCGACGACACCTTGATGCCCCACGGCTCGGTCTCGCTGTCGAGAATCTGCTGCAGTTGTTGATTCAGCCGGTCGCGCTGGGCCAGCAGGTCATCCAGCTCCGCCTGCCCGAGAACACTGCGCAACGTCGTCTGTGCCAGCTGCGACGTGGCATACATGTAATTCTCGACTTCGACGACCGCCCTGCTTGGATCGAGGACGCGGAAGTAGACGACGGCATTGACCTTCACCGAGACGTTGTCGCGCGTGATGATGTCCTGCGGCGGAACGTCGAGAACCACAGTGCGCAGGCTCATGCGGACGTAGCGATCGATCGGGCGGAACACCAACACGACGCCAGGCCCCTTCGGTGCGGCAGGAGCTTGCCGAGCCGGAAGACGACAGCCCGCTCGTACTCGTTCAGGATCTGGATCGAGCTGATGACGTAGAGCACCAGCAGGACCAGGAACACCAGCATCGGGGATATCGTCAGGCCGTCCATCAGTCAGCTCCTTTTGGTGAAGTGAGATCCGCCGGCTCTACGGTCAGCGTGAGTCCGTCCACACGCAGGACGCGAACCGGTTGACCCGCTGGCAGCGCAACCGAGCTCACGGCGCGCCAGATCTCGCCGCGCATGTCGACGAGTCCGGGCTCGCTCGGTGTCATTGACGTCCGCACACGCGCGAGCTGACCGACGAGTGCCTGCGCGCCAGTGACCGGTGGCTGCCTTTGTGCCGAGAGCGCAAGCCGCCCCAGGAATAGGAACACAGCCGCGAATCCGATTGCCGCCGGCAGGATGACGCCGAGGCCGACTCGTACGCCGGGCACGACGTCGGTCATCATCACCGAGCCGAGAATCAGGCTCACGGCTCCGCCGACACCGAGCGCTCCGAAGCTGGGCACCTTCAGCTCGAGAATCAAAAGCGCGATGCCGAACACGACGAGCAGCAGCCCCGCCATGTTCACCGGCAGGATCTGAAACGCGAAGAACGCCAGCAGCAGACAAACGCCCCCGGCGACTCCTGGCGCGATGAGCCCGGGATTCCACAGTTCGACAGTGAGACCAAGCAGCCCGAGCGTCATAAGGATGTACGACACTTGCGGGTGCGCGATCGCGCTCAGGAATCGTTGCCGCCGCGTCATGTCGAGTCGACGCACCTGGGCGTCCTTCGTATGAACGGTCGTCGTTCGGCCATCGAAGCGTTTGATCGTGCGGCCGTCGAGCTGCATCAGCAGATCGTCGACATCCTTCGCGCTGAGGTCGATGAGCCTCGGCATGGCGTCCAGCGACTCCCGATCGGTGAACGCGCGACTCGTCAGCACGGCGTCAGCCGCGAGCGCTACGTTGCGCCCTCGCGCCTCGGCCAGCGTTCGGACGTACGCAGCTGCATCCGACGCCGCCTTTTGCGACGTGGTGTCATCCATCTTCTCGCCCGAGCCTGAGACGGGATGCGCTGCGCCAGCGTGTGTCGCAGGAGCCATCGCCGCCACGTCCGCAGCAATCAGGAGGATGAATCCCGCCGATGCCGCGCGCGCACCGGACGGACCAACGAATACGACAACTGGCGCTCGCGACGTGATCATTCGCGACACCATACTGCGCGTCGAGTCGAGCAGGCCGCCAGGCGTCCGTAACACCAGCACGACGAGCTCCGCGCCAGACGTGTCGGCCGCGTCGATCGCGTCGATGAAGTATTCGGCTGTGATCGGCTGGATGATGCCGTCGATCTCCGTGACGATGACCTGGCGAGCCGGCGATGCCGGCTGCGCCCACGCAGACTGGACGATGCAGCAGAGCGAGACCGCCGCAGCAACGAGCGGCAGGCGAGGCATGGCGGCCCGATTGTACGTCGAGCGTACCGGCCGCGGCGCGCGTTTCACCGAGAGCGGTTGACCTTGAACTGTTACACTGTGCGCGCTTCCCGCCTAATTTCAGGAGGGCCACATGCTGAAGGAATTCAGGGACTTCGTTGCTCGCGGCAACGTCCTGGACCTGGCCGTTGGCGTCATCATGGGTGCCGCCTTCGGGCGCATCGTCACAACGCTCGTCGAAGGCGTGATCATGCCGCCCATTGGCCTGCTACTCGGCCGAACCGACTTCTCTGGCCTGTTCCTGGTACTCGATAGCTCGCAGGGAATACCGATGTCGCTGGCCGACGCCAAGACGAAAGGGGTTCCGGTCATCGTGTACGGTCAGTTCATCAACGACATCGTGAGCTTTCTGATCGTGGCGCTCGCGGTGTTCCTGCTCGTGAAGCAGGTCAACCGGCTCAAGGACGATCTTGAAAAGCCGGCGGCAGTGGCGGCACCTACGACAAAAGACTGCCCGTTCTGTGCGACCGCGATTCCGATCAAGGCATCACGGTGCCCGCACTGCACGTCACAGCTTTAAGTTACATCTCTACCTGCACACCCAGTTCGACGACCCGTTCGGGCGGCAGATGGAAGAACGCTGTCGCCCGCACGGCGTTGCGCGCCATGACGACGAAGAGCTTTTCGCGCCAGAGAGCCATGCCGGGACGCTCGGTGACGATGATCGTTTCGCGCCCGAGGAAGTACGTCATGTCTTCCAGATCCAGCTCAACGCCTTGTTCGCGCGCCGCGAGCAGGGCGCTCGGCACATCGGGATCCTGCATGAATCCGTACTGCACCCGCACGTTGTAGACACCGAGGCCAAGCGACTGAACCTGAATCTGCTCTTTCGGTGGGACGTACGGCGTGTGTGACGTGGTTACCGTCAGCACGATCACGTGATCGTGCAGGATCTTGTTGTAGCGAAGGTTGTGCGCGAGCGCAGGAGGTGTGCCTCGCGGCTGTGCCGTCATGAAGACAGCGGTTCCGGAAACGCGTGTGGGCGGCATGGACGACACCGCCGCCATGAAGTCCTCGAGCGGAAACGCCCGCGCCGTCAAGCGCTCGGCCACCAGTTTCCTCCCCGTCTTCCACGTCGTCATCAACGTAAAGAGGAGCGCGCCAATTACGAGGGGAAGCCAGCCACCCTGGAGCACTTTCACGAGGTTGGCGCCGAAGAGCGACAGGTCGACCGCGAGGAAGATCACCGCCACGCAGATCACCGCCGGCTTGGGCCACTTCCAACGTTCGATGGCGACGACCGACAGCAACACGGTCGTGATGACCATCGTCCCCGTTACAGCGATTCCGTAGGCCGCTGCGAGGGCGCTCGACGATCGAAAACCGACTGTGATGAGCACCGTGCAGATCGCGAGGAACCAATTCACCTGTGGCACGTACACCTGGCCCATCGACATCGACGACGTGTGCTGAATGTCGAGTCGCGGGGCGTAGCCGAGCTGAATGGCCTGTCGAGTCAGCGAGAAGGCGCCGGAGATGAGCGCTTGTGATGCGATGATCGCCGCTGCCGTCGACAACGCAACAAGCGGTAGGAGCGCCCACTGCGGCGCCATCATGAAGAACGGTTGCGTGGCCGCGGATCCGTTGACGAGGAGCAGTGCGCCCTGGCCGAAGTAATTGATCAGGAGTGCGGGCAGAACCAGGCAGAACCAGGCGAGACGGATGGGGAATCGTCCGAAGTGCCCCATGTCGGCATACAACGCCTCGGCTCCCGTGACGACGAGCACGACTGCGCCGAGCACGGCGAATCCATGCCATCCGTGCTCCATGAAGAAGTTGACCGCATGCCGCGGATCGAACGCCCAGAGCACCTCCGGCGCTCTGACGATCCAGCGAAAACCCAGGATGGCGATGGTGAGAAACCACAAGACCATCACCGGACCAAAGAGGCCACCCACACGGTGTGTGCCGTGGCGCTGAATCAGGAAGAGGCCCACCAGAATGACAACGGTGATTGGGACGACCCAAGAGCGGAAGACAGGCGTCGCGACCTGGAGTCCTTCGATCGCGCCCATGATGCTGACCGCCGGTGTGATCATGCCTTCGCCACAGAGCAGCGAGGCACCCACGATGCCGAGCGCCACGAGCACCGAAGAGTTCTGGCGCAGGCCATTGCGCGAGGGCAGCAGCGCGGTCAGGGAGAGAATGCCGCCTTCTCCCTGGTTGTCGGCGCGCATGACGACGCTGGTGTACTTGACCGAGATGACCAGCAGCAGCGCGTAGAGGACGAGTGAGAGAACTCCGAGGACGTTGTCGTGCGTGGGGCCGACAGAGTGAGAGCCGAAGAAGCACTCACGGATGGCGTAGAGCGGGCTGGTTCCGATGTCGCCATAGACGACGCCCAGAGCCGTGACTGTGAGAGGAAACAGGGTGCCGTATCGACCGGGGCTCGAGCCGCCGTGCGCGTCCATCCGAAGAGCCGAGAATAGCACGCCCCGGAGAGGCTGACCCGCCGCTGAGCCCGAGGGGCCGGAGCCCAGAGAGCAAAGACGAGAGACGAAACAGAGACTAAAGGAGAATCGTTCGAAATCGAAGCTCTCGGTAGTTGAGACCAGCGGCCGTTCCGAGGAGCCGTACCATTGGCGGGACATCGATTGCGAGCTTCCACTCGTCGGCGCGGGCACCCATCGCAGTCATGCGCTCGGCAGTCTCTGGCCACCACGGCACGACACCACGTGCCAGGGGCTCCAGGATCAGCGCGCGCCCTCCTCGTCGTGCGCGCTCGCAGAGCTGCTCCTCGACCCGCTTGCGTGCCTCGTCCGAGAGCTCGTTCAGTGTGTAGGCGGCGATCGCGAATTCGTTTGGACGCGACGCCCGCAGGCGATCGATGTCGCCTTGCTTGACGTGGCCCTTCAACCCGAGTTGCGCGAGCGTCCAGCGCGCTTCCACCACGGCCCACGGATGCCGGTCGATGCCCGTGATGGTTGCTGTGGAACCGGTGGCGATCGCCCACGCGGCGCCACCTGCGCCGGTGCCGCAGCCGAGGTCGACGATCGATTCAGGCGCGGGTGTGTTTACTTGCAACGCGCGAACCGCCTCAGTCACGGCGATGAAATGAAGCGGCGCGTAATAGAGCGCGAATGCGGCTCGTTTTCCCACCGTGTCGAGTGCGCCGTGGACCTGCTGGAGGCCACCGCGCTGCCGCCGCTCGACGTACGCCGACGACAGCGCTCGCAGCGCGCGGGTGATCTCCTGAACGCGCAGGTCAGCCGAGTAGCGGCGTTCCGCTGCCGTCAGCCATGCATCCAAATTCGTTCGATAGTCGTTCCGCACTGTCCGGCCTTCGCTACAATGGTCGTCCGAGGAGGCTACTCACGCATGCGCATGCCCGTTTCCGTTCTTGCGATCCTGTTGACGGTACTCACTGCGGTTCCACGCGTCCACGCCCAGGTGTCGCACGCTGCGACGCAGTCGGCGATCGATTTGGCGCTGGAGCAGCATGTCTCGAGCGTTGCGGCCGACCGGGCGGACGTGCTGCGCGTGCTCGAGCACCCCGCGGTGAAGGACGTCGCTTCACGCGCCGGGATCGATCTGCGCCGTGCGACGAATGCCGTTGAGACTGCTGGCGCACAGCAGCTCGGCACGATGGCCACACAGGCGCATCAGGTGGAACAGGCGCTGGCCGGGGGACAGTCGAAAGTGGTGATCTCGACGACCGTGATCATCATCGCCCTGCTCGTGCTGATCCTTATAATCGTGGCTGTGGACTAGCGCGCTTTTCACGGTCATTTCCCAGGTCGTGAACAGAAGCCCGCACACGAGCACGGCGAGCGTTGCTGTCGTCCTCGTGTGCGTTGCCCTGTCGGGTACCGGCGAACGCCCAGCCAGCGTCGCCACCTCTGTCAATACTCGACGTTCCTTTCATTTCGCAGTCCGAGGCACTGTGTGGTGGCGCCGCCGCGGCCATGGTGCTCCGGGTACTGGGGAGCGCGCGGCCTCGATGCGGAGTCGTTTGCATCGCTGGTCGATCGCGTCGCCGGTGGCATTCGAACGAACAGACTCGTGGAAGATCTACGTCGGCGCGGATGGAACGCGGTCGAAGTCGAGGGACGCGAGGATCTCGTCGAGGCCGAGCTCGGGCGCGGGCGGCCGGTGCTCGCGCTGATTGAAGACCGGCCAGGCACATTTCATTACATCGTGATCGTGGCCGCGACGCCGCACGCGATCGTCCTCCACGATCCGGCACGCACGCCGTTTCGCGTGATGGAGCGTGAACAGTTCGCTCGGCGATGGTCGCGGGCCGATCGATGGATGGCAGTCGTCACTCCAATCGAATCGTCTCGTTCATCAGAGCCACCGGCCCCTGTCGCGGTCACCGAGGGATCTTCCTGTGCGGATCTGATTGCCAGCGGTGTGCAACGCGCTCAAGCGGGCCAGTTCGACGAGGCCGAGCGCCGACTGACATCTGCGTTGTCGTGCGGAGGCGCGGCTCCGGTGAGGGAGCTTGCCGGCCTGCGGCTGCTGCAACGTCGCTGGCTCGAAGTCGGCGAGCTGGCCACGGCAGCCTTAGCCGTCGATCCGATGGACGAGTACGCGTGGCAACTGCTCGCGACGAGTCGCTTCGTACAGAACGATCCCGATGGCGCGCTCGAGGCATGGAATCGCATCGAGCAGCCTCGCGTCGATCTGGTTGCAGTCGGCGGTCTCACCCATACACGGCAACGGGTCGTCGAACGGCTGCTTGCGGTTCCGTCGCAGGCACTCCTCACGCCGCGGCTCTTCGATCTGAGCGCGCGACGCTTGAAAGAACTGCCCTCCGCCATCGGCACGCGAATCGAGTTCGTGCCTCGTTCGGGCGTCGCCGAGTTGCGCGCGCACGTCGTCGAACGGCCATTGCTTCCCTCCGACCCATGGAGCTATGCCACGCTCGGCCTGGTGGCGGCCGCGAGAAAAGAAGTCTCGTTGTCGACCGGCGCACTCACGGGTGGCGGCGAGCGGATCAGTGTGGGCTGGCGATTCTGGCCGGACCGGCCACGCGTGAACGCCGAGATTGTGGCACCCGCGCGCTGGGGCGGCCTGTGGGGCGTGGATGGATTCGCGGAGCGGCAACCCTTCTCCGACGACGCGTTTCCGACGACTCGCCGAAGCGGTGGTGGCGCCGGCGTATCGAACTGGATTACTTCGTGGGCACGGTTATCGGCGCGCCTCGGTCTCGACGCCTGGGAGGATCGTGGGAAGTACAGGAGTCGCATCAGCCGGTCTTCGACTCGCGTCAGCGCACGATCGCCTGACAGTCGGCATCGATGCGTCCAATTGGATGGGCGAGGACTCGTTCGGTCTGGTCGCAGCATCAGTCCGCCTGCGCTCGCGCGACGATCATCTCGGGCGGGTGTTCATCGTTCGTGCGCGGGGGTGCCGTCGCAACGGAATCGACACCTGCCGATCTCTGGTTCGCCGGCGACACGGGTAACGTCCGGTCCTCACTGCTGCGAGCGCATCCGATCGTGACCGACGGCATGCTGAAGTCCGATCGACTGGGACGTCGAATCGCGCACGTGTCAGGAGAGGTGCGGCAGTGGTGGACCGTGAGGTCGATCGTTCAGGTTGGTGCTGCCGTCTTTGCTGATGCCGCGAACGTCGAGCGCCGGACCGCGCCTGACAGCCGAGGCGATGTCGACGTGGGGGGCGGTCTGCGACTCGCGCTTCCCGGGCTCGATGGCGTCTTCAGGCTAGACGTTGGGAAGGGACTTCGCGATGGCAGCACGGCCTTCTCATTCATCTACGAGCTCTGAGCTTGGTACGCTCTTCGCTAACCCGCTTGCCATGCGCGCCTCGGTGCTTCTGATCTGTCTCCTGTGTGTCACAGGTTGTGACGAAACGAGTCCATCCGGTCCGACTGTTCCATTGAACGAGCGCTTCACGCTGGCACCGGGCGAAGTGGCGAAGATCACTGGTGCCGATTTGCGGTTGGAATTCATCAGGGTCAGCGGCGACTCACGATGCCCGGCCGACGCCGTGTGCATCCAGGGTGGTGACGCCATCGTGCAGATTCGTGCGACCGGTGGCAGCTCACCAGAACTGCTCGGTCTTCACACAGGGGACTCCAGTCAGGCCAGCGCTGTCTACGACAGCGCGCGCATCACGCTCGTCGAGCTTCAGCCGTATCCGTTCAGCAGCCGCACGATCGCCCTTGACGAATATCGCGCAACGCTCACGGTGACTCAATAGTCCGTGGCTGTCCGTGTAACAGCAGGAGGTCGCAATGGTTCAACGCCGGGATCTCATGGGTGGAGGGCTGGTGGCGGGGCTCGCATCGCTCATGGCGACGAGCGCGGACGCCGCGCCCGCGGCCGCCGACAGTGACGACCAGACCGCAAATGCGGTCAACCGCTTTCGCGAAGTCTACGAACGGCAGCTGGAGCAGGTCTACGACGCGCGCTGGAAGGGTGTCACGAAAGTGCGCCAACAGCAGCGAACGTGGCTGTTGGCCACGCGCAAATATCCGGACTTCATCGAAATCGGTCTCGACGTGTGGGACAACGTCTACGACTGGCACGTCGCGTATCAGCAGGCGCTGAGCGTGCAGCGCCTGGCCGATGGACGCTATGGGATGGCGTTCATGTTCACGACCTTGTTGCTCCGGTCGGATCTGAACCCCGAGTTCGTCGGGTACCCGTTCGACACAGACCCCCAGGGTCGCACGCGCTGAGCGCGTTTTGACTACTTGGCGCGCTCGCAGGGCTCGCCGCCCAACACCGCGAGCAACATCAGCGGGCGATTTCCGCGCCGCTCGAAGCTATGCGGAGTGCCTCGCGGGACCGAGATGAACGCACTCGTCGGGATGCGTGAAGCCTTGCCATCCACTGTCACGGTGCCCTCCCCCGCAATGACGTAGTAGACGACGTCGGCCGCGTCGTAGAGACGCTGCGGCATCGGATCGTTCAACTGAATCATCGTGGTGCGCTCGTTGCCGCTGCACGAGAGAATCGTTTCGCGGCGCGGTTCGCGTCCGACGAATTCCTTCTCCAGCCAATCCGGGATCGAAATCGTCTGCACCTCACCCTTCGGTCCTACTTGCGTCGCTGGTTCCGGCGCAGGTGCAGGCGGAGGTGGCGGAGGCGGTGGTGGCTCCGGCGCGGGGTTCAACGACACGTCAACGTCGAGCACCTGGCCGCTCCGCAGCGTGACCTCACGCTCGAAAGAGATCCACTCCTCGCCGTCGAATCGTAGCCGGTACGTGCCCGCCATCATCCCCGTGACACTGAGATTGCCGCTCGAATTCGTTTCGCCGCTACGGGTCGTGGCGCCGCTGACACTCACCTGGATCCCTGACAAGGTGACGCCCTTCGGATCGGTGACGGTGATCGCCATCCCGCCTCGACTCGTCGTCGCGGCCGGCGCGCGGCGAGGCTGCGCAGGTGCCGGCGCGGGTGCTGGTGTCGTGGCTCCGGGCGCGGGCGCAGGCTTGGGCTGAGGAGTCGTTTCCTGTGGTGGCTTGGCAGGTGCGCTCGGCGCTTGCGCGCTCAGTGCGATGACGCCGACTACTGCGAAGCTGGACAGCAGAAACATGCGCATGTGCACATTATCTATCGATCGCGCGACAGGTATAATCCCCGAAGTCCGCCAGGGGTATCCCGATGGGATTGAGAGAGACCCTTGGAACCTGACCCGGTTGAGACCGGCGTAGGGAGTGCGGCATTCGCCTCCTGCCGCGTCTCCAAGCTCGATCCCGCCGACTGGAGCGCACGTCAATGATCGATTTTGCCTCGGCCTATCCGAACTCCCGCAAGGTTGTCGAAACACGTACGGCGTCGCTCACGCCCGGCGGGGCTGTCGTGTCACTCGAAGTTCCGATGCGCGAGGTCACGCTCAGCGGAGGTGAGCCACCCGTTCGTCTGTACGACACCAGCGGTCCGCAGGGACACGACGTGCGCAACGGCCTGCCCAAGCTTCGCGCGCCGTGGATTGAAGCGCGCCGCGCGGCGGGTCACGTCGGCACGCAGCTCTATTACGCTCGTCGGGGAGAGATTACGCCCGAGATGGATTACGTCTCGGCCCGCGAGGGACTGCCAGCGGAGTTCGTTCGCTCTGAGGTAGCGCGGGGTCGCGCAATCATCCCGTCGAACATCAATCACCTCGAGCTCGAGCCGATGATCATCGGCCGCAACTTCCTGGTGAAGATCAACGCGAACATCGGCAACTCCGCGGTCCGCTCGTCGATCGAGGACGAAGTCGAGAAGCTCCAGTGGGCCACCCTCTGGGGCGCCGACACGGTGATGGACCTGTCAACGGGGAAGAACATTCACGCGACGCGTGAATGGATCATCCGCAACGCCGCCGTTCCGATCGGCACAGTGCCGATCTACCAGGCGCTCGAGAAAGTTGGCGGTCGCCCAGAGGACCTCACATGGGAGGTCTATCGCGACACGCTCATCGAGCAGTGCGAGCAGGGTGTCGATTACTTCACGGTGCATGCGGGCGTGCTGCTTCGCTACATCCCGATGACCGCACGCCGCGTCACCGGCATCGTCTCGCGCGGCGGCTCGATTCTGGCGAAGTGGTGCCTCGCGCATCACCAGGAGAACTTCCTCTACACGCGCTTCCGCGAGATTTGCGAGATCATGCGCGCCTACGACGTGTCGTTCTCGCTCGGAGACGGCTTGCGTCCCGGGTCGATCGCAGACGCAAACGACGAGCCACAGTTCGCGGAGCTCAAGACGCAGGGCGAACTCACGAAGATCGCGTGGGAGTACGACGTTCAGGTGATGAACGAAGGCCCGGGCCACGTCCCGATGCATCTCATCAAGGAGAACGTCGAGAAGCAGCTCGAATGGTGTGGCGAGGCGCCGTTCTACACGCTCGGACCGCTCACCACCGACGTGGCGCCCGGCTACGACCACATCACGTCGGCGATCGGCGCTGCGATGATCGGCTGGTACGGAACGGCCATGCTCTGCTACGTCACGCCGAAGGAACATCTCGGTTTGCCGGATCGCGACGACGTCAAGGCAGGCGTCATCGCGTACAAGATCGCCGCGCACGCAGCCGACCTTGCGAAAGGGCATCCGCGTGCGCAGGCGTGGGACGATGCCCTGTCGAAGGCGCGGTTCGAGTTCCGCTGGGAGGATCAGTTCAACCTCGCGATGGATCCGGTGACCGCGCGCGCCTATCACGACGAAAGCCTGCCTGCGGACGGCGCGAAGGTCGCGCACTTCTGCTCGATGTGCGGGCCGAAGTTCTGCTCGATGGAGCTGACGCAGCAGATTCGTCAGGCCGGGATGGACGAGAAGTCGGTCGAGTTCAGGAAGGCCGGTGAGATCTACGTCAAGCAGTGAGCTCTGACCGCGTGTCGGTGCGAACTCGACACCAGTTGGTGCGATCGAATCCTGCGCCTGTCAGTGCGAGTCTGATTCTTGTCGGTGCGAATCTGTCCCTTGTCCGTGCGACTGGTCTGACGTTTGTCCGTGCGATCTCGATGCTTGTCGGTGCGAGTTTGATTCTCGTCAGTGCGATCACGCTGACGCTGACCGGTGCTAGGCGCACACAGGTCGGTGCGGGCGGCGAGTCGCTCTGATGCGCATGAGCCCTCCCGAATCGAGGTGGAAGATCCGAGGCACGCTGCCGTATGCAATCGCGTTGTCCCTGCCTGCTCGGCCCCCTCATGTATGCACAAAGCGCACAGCCTGTCGTCTACAACCTTGGTAGTGGCGTCGTCACGCCGAAGGTTCTCAAGAGCATCCCGCCCACCTACACGCCCGAGGCGCGGGCGGCGCGCATTCAAGGGACCGTGACCGTCGAGGTCGTCGTGTTGCCGGACGGCAAGTCGGTGATGCACGTGTGGCCAGGTCGGAGTTGTGGCCGTATCGAGGGAAGGGCTCGAAGGACAGCGGCGAACGAGATCGCACCGACAATCGTTAGAACGTTGCACCGACAATCGAAGAGCAATCGCACCGACGGTCGATAGTGCGATCGCACCGACAAGCATCACGATCGCACCGACAATCGAAGACGGATCGCACGGACGCGCGATAGCGCGATCGCACCGACCAGAGACCAGAGTCTCTAGAGAGACTTCAGACTGGCGTGACTGGATTCGGGAGCGGCAGCTTCGATCGAATCCAGCCGAAGCTCCTGCCAAAGATCCGCTTCTCGCGCGCGTCCTCGAAGAGCGAATACGTCACTGGCGTGACGACGAGCGTGAGCGCCAGGACCAGCGTCTGGCCGCCAATCACCACGAAGCCGATGGCGTGATTGGTGGCCGAGCCAACGCCCTGGGTGATCACCAACGGAATCATCCCCGCGACGAACGCGAGCGTCGTCATCAGGATCGGCCGCAGACGATCGCGGCAGGCCTGCACGATCGCCGCGTGCGGATCGAGACCGGCCTCGCGCAGCTGATTGGCATGATCGATCTGCAGAATCGAGTTCTTCTTCACGACGCCGAACAGCACGAGCATGCCGAGGGCAGAGAAGATGTTCAGCGATTGCCCGAAGATCAGGATAGACACGAGTGCAAACGGCAGCGTCAGCGGCAGTGACAGAAGAATCGTGACCGGGTGCAGCCACGACTCGAACTGCGCCGCGAGCACGAGATACATGAAGATCAGCGACAACGCGAGCGCTTGAAGAAACGCGCTGGCCGTGCGATTGAGCTCGCGCGAACGACCGGCGAACGCGAGCCGGTACTCAGGCCCGAGCCCAAGTTGTGACGCAGCCGCGAGCACTTCCTCCTGCGCGCCCGCCTGCGACGTGCCCGGCAGCATGTTGGCCGACAGCGTGACCTGGCGCTGCCGATTGAGGCGGCGGATGTCTGATGGAGCGGCCCCATGCGCGAAGGACGCGATGTTGTCCAGCGGAACGCTGCCCAGTCGCGCGGAGGGCACCGTCAGCTGACCGATCGCCGCTTCCGTGTCGCGGTTGCGACTCTCCGCACGCAGATGCACTTCGTACTGCTCGCCCGCTTCGTTGTAGGTGGTGACCTGATCGCCGCCGACGAGCAGGCGCAACGCTTCGGCCGCGTCAGAAACTTGCACGCCGAGATCCGCCGCCTTCGGCCGATCGAGCCGCACCGAGATTTCAGGTTTGCCGACGCGCAGTGACGTGTCCACGTCCACCAACCCGGGGATGCTCTTCGCACGGTCGGCGAGCGTGTTACTCGCGCGTTCGAGCTCGGCGAGGCTCGGACCCTGCATCACGAACTGGACGTCTCCCTGTCCCTGCCCACCACCGCCGCCACCACCGCCCGCGATACCAGGCGCCTTCAGCCCTGTCCGCACGCCTTCCGGCGAGATCTTCGGCAGGATGTTGTTGCGGACTTCGTCCATCAGCACGAACTGATCCCGCTCGCGATCGTCGATCGGCTGCAACCGCACGTAGATCGACGCGGTGTTCAGTGTGCCCGCCGAGTCGCCCGCCACCGTGACCATGGTGTAGACCACTTCCGGCAACTCGCGAATGGCCGTCGCCACCCGATTGGCGAGAACCTCTGTCGCCTCGAGGCTCGTTCCCTCCGGCGCGCGCAGGCTGACGTCGAACTCGGATTGATCGTCCTGCGGCGTGAAGTTGACGTTGACGACGCGGAAGATCGGCACGCTCGAGAAGAGCACGAGGACGGCGAGCGTCGCGATGACCCAGCGGTGAGCCATCGACCACTCCAGCATGCGCGTGTAAATGCGATCGATCGGTCCGAAGATCGCCGTGTGCTTCGAGTCGTGGACGTGATGTGACTCGTCTTCTTCGCGGGGCTTCACCTTCAACCACCGCGCGCACATCATCGGCGTCAGCGTGAAGCTGACCAGCAGCGACACCATGACGGCGAACGCCATCGTCAGACCGAAGCTTTTCAGGAAGCGGCCGACCATGCCGCTCATGAAGCCGACCGGCGCGAAGATCGCCACGAGCGACAGCGTGGTCGCAAGCACGGCGAGCCCGATCTCCCTCGTGCCCTCGATGGCCGCCTGCATCGGCGGCATGCCCTTCTCTTCGATGAACCGATAGATGTTCTCCAGCACGACGATGGCGTCGTCGATGACGATGCCGACGGCGAGCGTCAACGCCAGCATCGTCAACATGTTCAACGTGAAGCCCATGTACCAGACGAGGGCGAACGTCGCGATGATCGACGTTGGAATGGAGATCGCTGCGATGACTGTGGACCGAATGTTGCCGAGGAATAACAGCACGACGAACGCCGCGAGGAACGATCCGACGATGAGATGCTCCTGGACGCTGCGGAACGACGCTTCGATGAACTCCGCCTGGTCGCGAACGATTCGGAGCTCGTAACCGGGAGCCAGCGCCTGCCGCAGCTCCGCGAGCCGTTCCTTCACGTTGTTGACGACCTCAACGGTGTTCGTGCCGGACTGCTTGCGAATCAGCAGCAGCACTGTCGGGTCGCCGTCGATGTTGGCCAGTGTCGTGACATCGGCCACGCCATCGTCAACGCGAGCGACATCGTTGACCTGCACAGGATGGCCTTCGACCTGCCGCAGTACGAGAGTGCCGAATTCGTCGGGCGCATCGACACGTCCGCGCGTGCGCATCGTGATCGACTGCGGGCCCTGATCGATGCGGCCGCCAGGGATGTCGGCGTTCTGTGACTGCAGCGCTCGCGAGACGTCGTTGACCGTCAGGTTGTAGGCGTGGAGCCGATCGGCATCGACCCAGACGTTGATCTGTCTCTTGCGTCCCCCGATGACGAGCACCTGGCCGACGCCGTCTGTGCTTTCGAGCCGACGACGCAGGACCTTGTCGGTGTACTCAGTGACATCGCGAATCGGCTTCTTTGCGGTGACGGCAATCGTCAGAATCGGCGCGGCGTCAGGGTCCTGTTTCTCGATCGTTGGCTGCGTAATCGTGCGCGGAAGCAGCGGCAGGATGCGGTTGATGCGATCGCGGACTTCCTGCGCGGCGACGTCGGCGTTCTTTTCGAGCCGGAATGTGACGATGACCTGAGAGATGCCTTCAGCGGAGTTCGAACTGAGCTGGTCGATGCCGCTGATGGTGTTGACCGCTTCCTCGATCTTGTCGGTGACCTCGCTCTCCACCTGCTCCGGAGCGGCACCGGGCAGACGCGTCGTGACCGCCACGGTCGGGAAGTCCACCTGCGGCAGTCGGTCCACGCCGAGCTGACCGAACGCGAATGCGCCGACGACCGTCAGCGAGAGAATGAGGACCGAGGCAAAGACCGGACGACGAACGCAGAGCTCAGCGAGCCATTGCATGAGAGCACCTATCTCTGTGTAGTGACGCGCGCCCCGTCGGAGAGCTTCTCGACGTTGCTGGTGGCTACGTTCTCGCCTGCTTTGAGGCCGGTCGCGATCTCGACGAGATCATCAACGGGCTGACCGATGGTGACGATGCGTTCCTCGGTGCGGTCGGCGGCGATCACATACACACGCGATGTCCCAGACACCGTGCGAACCGCGGCTTTCGGGACGAGGACACCGGGCCGCTCAGAGCTTTGTTCGATTCTGGCGGTCGCAAACGATCCTGGCTTCAGCACGCCGGAGTCATTCATAACGAGCGCTTCGACGACGAGCGTTCGCGAGTCCGACTGGAGAGCAGGCGATACGTAACGCACGTGTCCGTCGAACGTCTTGCCGGGCGCGGCATCGACCTCGAGCGATACCGGACGGCCGACTGCGACCTCGGCTGAGTACCTGCTCGGGAACTGTGAGATTGACCCGCAGCGGATTCGTGCGCATCACCGACGCGACCTTGGTGCCGCGAGCGACGTAGGCGCCGACGGAGACGAGGCGCTGGCCGACGACACCGGCAAATGGAGAGCGGACGACGGTGTCGGCGAGTGCCTTCTTGGCAAGGCTCACACGCGCGCGGGCGGCAAGCAGCGCCTGATACTGCTGCAAGGCGCCGTTGCGAGCGATGTCGTACTGACGCCGCGCGACTTCGGCCTGCGCGCTGCGCTGATCGAATTCAGCTTTCGATAGAAGTTTGCGGTCGAAAAGCATTTGCGCGCGTTCGAAGTCGCCTTCTGCCAGTTGAAGGTTGGCGCGCGCGTTGGCAACCTCCGGCACCTTGTCGACCGCGAACTCCGAGCCGTCGGCGAGCCCGAGCCGGCCGACGATCTGGGCAGCGTTGGCGTCGGCCTCGGCGACCTGCGCTTCCATTTCAGCCGAAGAGATTCGAATCAGCGGATCGCCCTCGCCAACACGGGTGCCTCGCTCGACCGGCGTCGCGATGACGCGGCCTTGTACTTCCGCGGCCACTTCGGCCTCTTCCTGAGCGGCAAGCGTGCCGGTCACCTCGAGGAAGCGCCGAATCGGCTTCTCGACTGCGGCCGCGCCACCGACGGCGATCGGTGGAGGCGCCGCACCCGCGTTCGATGACTCGCCTTTGACTCCGGTTCCGCAGCCGATTGTGGCCGCTAGAAGGAAAGGCAGGATTACGTAGATCGTTCCGCGCATTATGTAGAGGACTCCGAAGCTTCAACTGTATGAGCGACGTCGGAATGAGAGGACGAACCGAAAGGTGTCGAAGGGCGCGCACGTGATGGTGCGCCCGCCCGCAAGCCAGCGATGGTTGTGTCTATCGCGTCGAGAATGAGATCGTCCGCGTCTTCTGCCGGAAGTCGTTCCGACAGGCGAAGTGCCGCGATCCCAAGGATGGATGCCCAGATCAGGCGAAGGCCGACGTCCGCGTCCACCGATACCGGGAAGATACCTTCGTCGATGCATCGCTGCATCTGTGCGCGCAGGCGGCTCCTCAGCTCGGACATGAATGAGAACCGCTCGTACTCGCGACCGATGCGTGGCACTCGTCGATCGAGAAACACCAGCGCGAAGTACTGCGGCTGCTCCTTGCTGAACGCGTAGAAACGCCAGGCCGCGGCGCGAATGTCATCGAGCGGGTGGTCGCTCGGCGTGTGCTGGAGCTGTGCGGCGCCGAGCAGACGAAAGCCCTCTTCTGCCAGGGCGAAGAAGATTTCGTCCTTCGACGTGAAGTAGCTGTAGATCGCGCCGGGGCTGTACTCGACCTTTGCAGCGATGTTGCGAATCGACACCTGCGCGTACCCATCGCTCACAAACAGCGAGAGCGCGGCATCGAGAATCGCCCGCCGCGTCGTGGCCCGCGCGTGCTGCTGGCGTTCTTCGCGAGTGAGTGGTTCGTCGTTGTTGCGGTCGGCCTTGCTGAACATCGTTCAATATTCTAAACAACGTTCAGTTCTAGCGCTATCCGGGACTCTACTGGTGCGTTCGGCGTCATATACTCCAAGGATTCCGCAGAAAGGGAGCATCCCGTGTCCATCCGACCTGTCAAACACGTCGTCCAGTCAAAGCCCACTCTCGAAGGCGCAGGCGTCAAGCTGCGGCGTGCGTTCGGGTTCGGTAACACCTCGGAATACGACCCGTTTCTGCTCTTTGACGACTTCCGCAACGACAACCCGGACGAATACCTCGCCGGCTTTCCGTGGCACCCGCATCGCGGCATCGAAACGATCACGTACGTCCTTGCCGGCACGGTTGAACACGGAGACAGCCTCGGCAATCGCGGGAGCCTCGGCGCAGGCGACGTGCAGTGGATGACCGCCGGTAGTGGCATCCTCCACCAGGAGATGCCGCAGGGCGATACGCTCGGACGGATGCACGGGTTCCAGCTCTGGGCGAATCTGCCCTCGTCGCTCAAGATGACCGCGCCGCGATATCAGGACGTCGCAGGCAAGGACGTGCCCGAGGTCGTCGATGATGATGGGACGAGAGCGCGGATCGTGTGCGGCGAGTTCTGGGGAAAGAAGGGGCCGGTCGATGGTGTGGCCGCCGATCCGCGCTACATCGACGTGTCGGTGCCTCCGGGTGTGCGCAAGCGTCTGCCCGTCGAGATGGGACGCCATGGCTTCGCGTACGTGTTCGCAGGCGCGGGAAGTTTTCGAGACGCGTCGGAGCCGCGCCCGGTCAAGACAGACATCGTCGGTGGAAGCGGCGAAGCCACTCCCGACAGCATCGGCAACCGCTCGCTCGTGTTGTTCGATGGCGGGGACGAGATCACCGTGCAGGCCGGTGACGAAGGGATCCGGTTCCTGCTCGTTTCAGGAAAGCCGATCGAGGAGCCTGTCGCGTGGCACGGGCCGATCGTGATGAATACCCGTGCCGAGCTTAAGCTCGCGTTCGACGAGCTGAATCGAGGGACCTTCATCAAGCAGAGCGCGGCGCGGTAATCCCGTTTCTGCAGATTCTCTCCAGGGGTAATCGGCAGCCGGGCGAAATTCTGGATGCTCTGGGCATGTGTCTTCTGCCATGTCACAATACGCACCGTTTTTGCCGTCCCCCTTCGAACGAGGAGCACGCCATGATGCACGTCGATCGCCGCACGTTTCTTGGCCTCAGCGCGCTCGCGACAGCCGGCGTTCTGGTTGATGGATGGGCTGGTCCGCTGTGGGCGCAGGACGTCCGCGGGCTTCCGCTCACAAAGGACGTGGCCACGACCGCCGGTCGAGTGCGAGGCGTCGTGCGCTTCGGCGTGAGTCAATTCTGGGGCGTGCCGTACGCGGCATCGACAGAGAGCGCAAACCGCTTCATGCCTCCGGCCGCCCACGCGCCGTGGAGCAGCACGCGCGACTGCGTCCAGGTTGGGAATCGCTCACCCCAGGATCCAGACGGACCGATCTCGGAGGTCTTCGCACTCGATCGGCAGGAACCGATGGGAGAGGACTGCCTCAACCTGAATGTCTTCACTCCGGCCCTTACTGGAAGCCGACCGGTGATGGTGTGGCTGCACGGCGGCGGCTTCGCCGGCGGATCTGGCAACTGGCTGCTGTACGAAGGCACCAATCTCGCTCGCAAAGAAGATGTCGTCGTGGTGTCGGTGACGCACCGGCTGAACCTGTTTGGCTTCCTGCACCTCTCGAATTTCAATGCTGGCGAGAAGTGGGCGCCCTCGAGCAACGTTGGAATGCTGGACATCGTTGCGGCGCTTGGGTGGATCAAGGACAACATCGCGGCGTTTGGCGGGAATCCAGGCAACGTCACCGTGTTCGGCCAGTCGGGAGGTGGTAGCAAGGTGACGACGCTGATGGCGATGCCCTTGGCGAAGGGTCTCTTTCATCGAGCGATCGCGATGAGCGGTGCGCAGGTTCGAGGTGCTGAGCGAGGCGCCGCCACGCGCGCGGCGGAGCAATACGTAACGAAGCTCGGACTGAACTCGAAGCAGCTCGATCGCCTTCAGACGATGCCGTGGCGCCAACTGCAGGAGGCGTTCTACAGCGAGCCGCGTATTCAAGGGCTCGCCGGCGGGCCGGTGGTGGACGGTAGCTCACTCCCGCGCGATCAGTGGTCGCCCGATGCGCCGGCTTTCTCAGCAGACGTGCCGTTGATGATGGGATCGACTGAAACCGAGGACGCCTGGAACGATCCGCCGCCACCGCTCGAGATGCCCGAGGACGAGATGCTGACGCGCGTCACCCGCATCGTCCGAGGCGATCAGGCAAAGGCGCGCGAGCTCGTGGCCTTGTATCGCAAGACGCACCCTGGCATCTCGAACACCGACGTGTGGTTGATCATGAACGCGGACAACACCCGCCGCGCGAATGCCCAGCTCCTCAGCGAGCTCAAGACGGCGCAGGGCAGAGCGCCGGCGTACCTCTACTTCTTCAACTGGCGCTCACCCGTACACAAGGGTCAGATGAAGGCGTATCACACGCTCGACATCCCCTTCGCCCTCTACAACATCGATCAGGCCGCGTCGATGACGGGCGCCATGCAGGACCGCTACGCGCTGGCGCACAAGATGAGCGCGGCATTTGCCGCGTTTGCCAGGACCGGTAATCCCAATCACGCGGATCTGCCGAAGTGGCCGGCGTTCGACGCACGAACCTATCCGACGATGATCTTCGGGAACGACTGTAAGGTCGTGAACGATCCGAACCGCGAGGAGCGGGCGGCGTTGAAATCAATTCGCGAAGGCGCGACGTCTACGGCAGGTGAGTAGAAACTAACGCTCTGACCCCTGGGGTTGGGGCGGAACGATCATCACGATGGTGGGGAAGCGTGGGGGGGAACCCTTCGGCTTCGGGTTCACATACCCCTGCGATCCTCCCCACATCCAATCCTTCACCGTGACTCCCGGTGGAAACGCCATCGACTCTTCGCGGAAGCGGCCGATCTCAAACATGTGCGTCGGCGGTTCCTTGAAGACGAGCGAGCCTTTCTCGTCAAGTTGGGTCCGGTAGTACGTCACCACGTCTGCAAACGGCGCCGTGGCTCCGTAGATGTAGTACCGCTGACCACGCCCTGCGTCGAACGACGCCAGGAACTGAGCCGCCGGGTAAATCGGAAAGTACACCTCGGTCGTGGAAGGCGCTCTCGGCTCCGGTGACGGCTGCGTCGCTGGCGGTTGCGTCGCGCGCGGCGGCGTGGTCTGAGCTGGCGGCGGAGTTGTCGCCGGCGGTTGCGTTGATGGCGGCGCAGGCTGCGTCGGTTTCGGCGGCGGTTGTGTTCCCGGACGTGGAAACGGCTGCGGCGTCTGCGCAACAACATTGACACCGATCAAAACGCACGCGATCAACACGACTGCAGTTTTATGCACTGAACTCATTATAAGAACGTACGTCGCTAAAGCAGGTACTTCTCGGCGGTGTCAGGCGCTTGACGGCCTGAAGCCTCCGGATGGCATCTTTGACGTGAATCCGACACCCCTGGAACCGTTGCTGGGCTGTTTTTGGCCCGATCCCGATGGATCGTATCTTGCGAAGTCCCATGCAAGCCTGAGGTTCCTGGCTGAGGGCGAGGAGGATCGGGGTATGGAAGACTTCGACATCGCGCCGAGCAAGATCGGCGAATCAGCACAGCGGGTCGTCGACCGCGCTATCGAAGAATCACGGCGCCGCGACCACGCGCAAGTGACGAATGAACACGTCTTCCTGGCTTTCGCACAGGTCGAGTGGGACACCTTCTCTCAGGTCATGACGGAGCTCGACCTGAATCCGCATGAGATCATGCACGCGCTCGAGGGCTACCTCGACTCACTCCGCAAGACATCGGTTCGCGACCTCCGCGTGGCACCAGCG
The DNA here is from genome assembly GCA_963757735.1 of uncultured Acidobacteriota bacterium. GTDB lineage: Bacteria > Acidobacteriota > Vicinamibacteria > Vicinamibacterales > UBA2999 > Gp6-AA40. Next base: position 137,846 of record CAVWST010000006.1, on the reverse strand, counting down.
ACAAAGCTCGTGCTGAAACTTGCATTTCATCAGGCCAGCCGCGGCGGCAGGCAGACCATCGAATCCGGCGATCTGTTCTCAGCCATTTTTGAAGAGAGTCAGGGCATCCCCGTCGCCATTATTCGTCGTCACGGAGTCGAGCCGGAAGTACTTGTGTCACGTATCAGTCTGCGCATGAGAGAGAACGAGATTCGTGAGGAGCATTTGCGCAAGCGTTTCGAATTGCCGCCGTTCCTCAAGAATTTTGCAACCAACCTGAACCTGCTGGCACGTCAGGACAAGATCGCCCCGGTCTACGGCCGCGATCTCGAGATTCAGCAGGTGCTCGAGATTCTGTGTCACCGCGAGCGCTCCAACTCGGTGATGCTGATCGGTGAGCCCGGCGTCGGCAAGACCGCAATCGTGGAAGGTCTTGCGCGACGAATCGAGTTCGAACCGGATTCAGTGCCAGTGCGTCTGCGTGACTGCCAGGTGGTCAACCTGCAGATGAACACGATGGTCGCGGGCACGATGCTGCGCGGGATGTTCGAAGACCGCATCCAGAACGTGATCCGCGAGATCAAAGAGCGGCCGAACCTGATTCTCTTCATCGACGAAGCGCACACGATGGTCGGTGCCGGGTCGGCGCTCGGCGCGCCTTCGGATGCCGCCAATGTGTTCAAGTCGGTCCTCGCACGCGGCGAGGTGCGCATCATCGGCGCCACCACCCTGAGCGAGTACAAGGAATACATTCAGGAAGACGAGGCACTCTCTCGCCGCTTCCGCACCGTGAGCGTGGGCGAGCCGACGATGGAGGAGTCGCGTCGCATTCTTTACAACATCCGGCCGCGCCTCGAGCGCAATTACTCTGTCCGCCTCATGGACGATGCGATCGAGACGGCGCTGGAGATGTCGCCAAGGTACCAGCGGCACTTGCACATGCCCGACAAGGTGATCGGGTGGCTCGATACCGCGGCCGTGCGCGCCGAGATCGATCGCCGGTGGGAAGTGACTGCAGGGGATGTCGTTGATGTCATCTCGAATGCCGCGCAGATTCCGCGCGACATGGTGTTCCGCGACGTGGGCGACCGCTTCAAGGACATCGAGCTGCGGCTCGCCAGGCGAGTGATCGGTCAGAAGGAGGCGGTGGAAGCGCTCGCAAATCGTCTCGTGATGAACAAGGGACCGCTCAAGGACGGCTTCGATCGACCGGATGGCGTCCTGCTGTTCCTCGGACCGACTGGCGTCGGCAAGACCGAGCTGGCGAAGGCGGCTGCGGAATTCCTCTTCGGCGACGAGAAGAAGATGATCCGCATCGACATGTCCGAATACCAGGACGGTGGTGTCTCGATCGACAAATTGATCGGCATGCCGCGGGGGATTGTCGGCAGTCAGCGTGGCGGCATCCTCACGAATCAGCTGAAAGACAACCCGTGCACCGTCGTCCTGCTCGACGAGATCGAGAAGGCGAGTCCGAGCCTGCTGAACCTGTTTCTGCAAGCATTCGATGAAGGGTGGATCACGGACGGTCGCGGCAAGCGCGTCTACCTGTCGGATGCCATCGTCATCATGACGTCGAACGCCGGCTCGGAACACTTCCGCAGGCTTCAAAGCCCGCTCGGATTCCGCTCCGCTCAGGATTCGATGGGCCAGGTGCAGTCGGAGATCAATCGCGAGCTCGAGCGGCGATTCCCGCCCGAGTTCCGCAACCGCATCGATCAGGTCGTGGTGTTCGAGCCGCTGACGAAGGACGAAGTCCGTCAGATCGCCGTGAAATATATCGACCAGGTGACGGCGTCGCTGCGGCGATGGAACAAGATGCTGCACGTCGAGCCCGAGGCGCTCGAGAAGCTCGTCGCGGACGGCTACAGCATGGCCTACGGCGCACGTTTCCTGAAGCGGGTGATCGACGATCAGATCAAGCTGCCACTGAGCCAGCGCTGGAAGGACGCCAATACGTTCCGCGCGGTCGTTCGCGACAACCAGATCGCGGTTGAAGCCGTGGGCCCGCGACTGATTGCGGCTACGGATCAGGCGATTGCTGTATAAAGCGGTCGCCGAGTCCGTATCGCGCCTTCAGCAGGCCGATCACGTTCGTCACTTCATCCCGATAGCCTTTGGGCGGGTACTTGCCGGCATATAGCCGCTGGTATCCGTCTATGAGGTGCGGATACTCCCCGGCAAGCCAGCGCATGAAGTGGTCGCGCGTGCCCTCCTCGAGGTGCATGACATTGGACCCGATGAAGCGAGCGCCATGGTCCGCAATGGCCTTCACGGTGCGCTCGATCAGCGCGGACTTCGACGAGATGCCCGGGACGATCGGGCTCATGAGGACACCGGCTCTCACTCCACTGTCGACGAGCTCCTTCACCGCGCGCAGCCGTTGAAGCGGCGGTGCGGTGCCGGGCTCGAGCGCACGCCATATGTCTTCGTCCACGCAGGGCACGCTGATGCAGACGGTGACGTCGGTCTTCGCTGACAGATCGAGGAGGACGTCCTTGTCGCGCACGACCATCGGACCCTTCGTCACGACGCCGGTCGGCGTGCTGAAGTCGCAGAACGTTTCGAGCACGCCACGAGTGAGTTTGTAAAACCCTTCAATCGGTTGGTAGCAATCGGTGGCCGTTCCAAGCGCGACCAGATCGTTGGTCCAGCGCGCTCCTTGCAACTCGCGACGAAGCACCTGCACCACATTCGTCTTCACGAAGATCACCGACGAGAACTCGTCGTCGGCGCCGAGCTCGAACTGCGTGTGGTAGCGGCGTGCGTAGCAGTAGTGACAACCGTGGGTGCATCCGCGGTAGGGATTGAGCGTCCAGTTGAACGGCATCCCCTTGCACGAGTTGAGCGCCGAGCGGCAACGGATCTCCTGGTAGCGCGCGGCGTCAGCGCGGCGGACGGCCTCGGTCAGGGCGTCGGCGCCACCGGCCTTGACCAGATCTGCGACGTCCCGCGAGGTGGGTTTCGAGGTCCCGAGGTCGAACAGAAGTGGGGCGATTTCCATGGCGATTCAGGTGTCCTTCGCCTGATATTCGCCACAAGCCTACCAGAGGCTGCCCTCCCTTGCACTCCTTACTTTGGCCGCCGAACTTCTGCCCGCCAGTAGTCGAGCAGATGGTCGAGCATCGACTCGAAGGAGATCTGGGGTTGCCAGCCCGTGCGGTCGCGAAGGCGGGTTGTATCGGCCACGAGCGCAGATGTTTCAGTGGGTCGAAGCCGCTCCGGATCGACCTCGACACGGACCTCTGCACGCGCGCGAGATTTGAGCGCGTCGAGCAGCGATTGAACGCTCCGTCCAACACCTGAGCCGACGTTGTAGATCTCCCCGCTCTTGCCGAGCGTGGCGAGGGAGACGTAGGCACGGACGACGTCGCGGACGTCTGTGAAGTCGCGACGGGCATCGAGGTTGCCGACCCGGATCACCGGTTCGGCGTCGCCCTTTTCGATCAGCGCGATCTGTCGCGCCATGCTTGGCGCGACGAACGCTGGGAGCTGGCGCGGCCCAGTGTGATTGAAGGGCCGGACCATCACGATGTCCAGCCCGTCATCGGCGAAGGCGCGCATCGCCAGTTGTTCCTGCGCGAGTTTGCTGAGTGCGTACGGATTGCCAGGGGCGAGGGTGCCTTCCTCTTTGATTGGCGTGTCCGAGGGCGCGTAGACAACAGCCGATCCCGTGACGAGAACGCGACAGGTGAGTCCGGCCCGCCTAATGGCATCAAAGAGATGAGACGTGGCAAGGACGTTTCCCGCAAGCGGCTTGGTGGTATCGCGCCACGACTCCGCGACGTGCGGCGCACCTGCGAGATGAAAAATCGTTGACGGCCGAAGGCTGGCGATTGCGCTTCGCACCTGCTCGCGATCGAGGAGATCGACGGCCTGCGACTCGACGAGGTACGCGATTTCCGGTCGCGGTGTGGATCGGCCCCAGCCGACGAGGCGATTCGATCCCGCGAGCGACTCGACAAGGTGACCGCCTACGAAACCGGTTGCACCGGTGATCAGAACTGGGCCGCGCAGCTCCACTTACCGCTTTTCGTACTGAGCCTGGTAGTACGCCTTGAACGCCGGATCGCGCTCCTTGATCGGCCGCCACCACCACTCGTTCTGCTGATACCACTTCACGGCGTCGACGAGACCGGTCTCGAACGACACCTGCGGTGTCCATCCGATTCCACGCAGCTTGGTGGTATCGAGACAGTAGCGGCGATCGTGACCGGGACGATCGGCGACCGGCTTGATCAGCGACCTTGGCTTGCCGAGTGCATCGAGGATCCGGTGCGTGAGGTCGATGTTCATGACGTCGTTGCCGCCGCCGATGTTGTAGACCTCGCCATCCGTCGCACGATCGATCAGCACGTCAACGGCGCGACAGTGGTCGAGCACGTGCAACCAGTCACGAACGTTCTTGCCATCGCCATAGAGCGGCACAGGAATGTCGTCGATGGCGTTGGTCACGAAGAGCGGAATGACCTTCTCTGGAAACTGATACGAACCGTAGTTGTTCGAAGCCCGCGTGATGATGACCGGCAGCTGATAGGTGGCCCAATAGCTGTACGCCAGTCGATCCGCTCCGGCCTTGCTTGCCGCGTACGGGTTCCTCGGCTTGAGTTCGTCGGTCTCGACGCTCGCGCCGGTAGGCACGCTGCCGTAGACCTCGTCGGTCGAAATCTGTACGAACCGGCGGAGCTTTTTCGCGCGGCGAGCCGCCTCGAGCAGCACGAACGTTCCTTCGACGTCCGTCCGGATGAAGTCGCCGGCACCCATGATCGAGCGGTCGACATGCGTCTCGGCCGCGAAGTGGACGACGATCTCGGAGCGTTCGACGAGCGGACCGCTGACGACCGCATCGGCGATATCGCCGTGCACGAACGCATGACGCGGGTTGTCCATCACGTCATGCAGATTCTCCCGTCGTCCCGCGTACGTCAGCTTGTCGAGGGTCGTGACACGCCAGTCGGGATGGGCCCCCAGCGCGTAGCGGACGAAGTTGCTTCCGATGAATCCAGCGCCGCCGGTGACGAGGACATCAACCATCTTTGCGCGTCCAGTCGTAGTCTAGCGTGTTATGGGGGGCGAGCCGGAACTCGTCCGGGTCCGCGTAGTGGTACGGTTCGTTCGGCACGTTGATCACCATCGAAAGATCCGTGCTGATGCACTTCCACCCGTGGTAGACGAGGTTCGGGACCTGCACCAACGTCAGGTTCTGTGTCCCGAGGAAGAATTCGTTGACGGCGCCCTTCGTGGGTGAGCCATCGCGAGTGTCCACCAGCACGAGTTTGACCATCCCCGCGATGCACACGAAGTTGTCCACTTGCACCTTGTGGTAGTGCCACGCTTTTACGGCGCCTGGATACGTCGCCGAGACGTACACCTGGCCGAACTTGGTGAACAACTCCGACTCGTCGGCTCTAAGGATTTCCATCAGCCAGCCGCGCTCGTCGGGGATGAGGCGCACCGGTTTGGTTTTCACGCCCGCAATGCGCGGGTGCTTGACCGCCGCGCCCGTGTACGAAACAGGTGTAGTCATACCTTCCTTACCAGCGAATGCCAACTTCGGGCCTTGTCTCCCAGCATGAAGCGATAGGCGACCGGCTTCACTGCTGGCCGCCGAATGCGCCGAAGAAGTTGGAGAACGTCCCCAGGCCGGCGAGGACGAACCCGAAATTGAAACGCGTGTCCGAGGCGATTGGAATACCCGACCCCTCAGGGTAATTGAATCTCTGAAATTCGACCTGGAGCCCGCAGCACTGCGCCAGATACGAGCCGACAATCGACTGGCTCACGACGTAGGACCGCGCGATATCCCAACTGAGAGAATACGTCCCGTTCGCCCGCCCGTCCAACCAGCGCAGGGTAGTTGACGCCGACACGAAATTGCTGTCGTTCAAATCCCGCCAGCTGTAATTGGCGGCAACCGACGCCCTTTGTGAATTGATACCGCCTCCGGCCGACAGCAACTGTAGCCCCAGGCCGTAGGTGTCGTACTCCGCGCGAAGGTTGCCGTCGTATGTTCCCGTAGGCGACACACGCCCCGTCAACGCCACTGGTGATCGATCGCGTTGGAAGGGGTACCCGAAGGTGCTCTGGTACGCGCTGTCGTAGCGAATCGAGTCCGGATTGGTGTAGGTGGTCTGCTGGATGCCGACCGTGAGGAACTCCCGCGTCTGCCCGCGAGTGACGCCGACGTCCTTCCCGCGCGCGAAAAAGCGGTTGGTCAGCCCGTATGTGAGTTGCGCGGCGCTGCCGACAACGAACTCCGACACGTCACTGACGACCGGCGTCTTCGCGAAGTCGGCGATCCGGCTCGTCATGTCGACGCTGAACCCCGGCTCCACGACGTGCTTCAGGCGCTCGGCGAACACGCTCGTCGGTCGATCCCAGATCCGTGAAAAGACCGGCCCGACGATGTCGGTGTGCATCGACATGTACTGGCGAAAGTACGGGTCGCTGACAGTTCCGCCGGTGGGGCCCGCGCTGCGCGAGTAGTAGGTCGCGCGGTAGTTGGCGCTCGTGTTGACGGAGAGAAAAGTGAGACGCGAGAGCGGCGCTCGCAGGGTTGGCGTCATGTCGAAGCGGCCGTGGCTGTTGTCGGAGGTTACGACGCCGTCATTGACCGAGCGGCTCGGAAGGTACGCAGTACTCGGTGTTGAGCGATGCATAGACAGGCGAACCAAAAATCCGCTGTGGCGCGACGCCGGTGGTCACTCTCGGAGTACTCCCGTAGATGGTGGAGCTGTTGGCGCCGCTCAAGTACTCACTTCTCTGGTAGAGGAGGTTCGTCGACGTTGGACCGAATGCCGCGGTCAGACTGCCCTCGATCACGCGGTTGTTGCGCGTGGCCTTGTAAACGTCCTGGTAATAGAGCTGCTGCGTGGTGACATCCGAGAAATATTCGAGCCGCGCGCGCGCGCGCATGGTGCGCGAGACCGTGTGATTCATGTTGCCGGAGATCTCGAAGCTCTTGGTTGCCGGCAACGTGGACGTCTGTCCGTTGTCGGTGTACTCGTGCTCGTTCTGGTCGATCCGGTAAAAGCGCACATTCCCAAACGACTGCGCGGCTGCGACGTATCGATATTCGGCGCCCGCACCCTGTCCCGCGCGCGTGAACCAGTCATAGAAGAACGTGGCGTCCTGGCTTCGTCCGATCGCCCAGAAGAAGGCATTGCTGATCGCCTGACCCCGCAGCGTTGACGTCCCGTACGTCGGCAGCAGAAATCCTGTCGCGCGCTCGTCGTCCTGGATCGGGTAGTACACCCACGGCAAGTAGATAACCGGCACACCCTTCACGCGAAGGACGGTGTTCGTCGCGACAGCGTAGTCGTTGAGATTGAGAACAACGGATCCGGTGAAAAGCTCCCATCGCGGGGTGGGCTGGACGCACGTCGTGAAGCCGCCGCGCGTGACGCGATACTTCTGATCGCCAAGCCGTTCGATGGTTTCGCCCCAGAAATACACGTCGGCCGGCTGGCTGCCGAACTGTCGCATATCGGCGGCCGCTCCCAGAGGCATGGTGCCGCTTGCGGTGTAGAAGGTGCCGGTCTGCTTCTTGAGATCGAACTCGGCTTTCTCGGCGGCAAGACGACCTTCCGCATTCGCGAACACGACATTGCCGCTGGCGACCAGGAGATCCTTGTCGCCGAAGAGCTCGATTTGATCGGCGAAGAACTTGCCCTGACCGCCGGGCAGCGGCAGCTCGACGTCACCGTTGAGAATGCAGTGATTCCCCGAGCACTCGAACTTCCACGATGTCTGCTGCTCGAGCAGCGTGGAGAGTTGCGTTAGGTCCTGCGGCGGCGCGCCCGCGTTTTGTGCGCGGACGATTCCTGGAGCGAGCAGGCACACGACACACGAAAAAAGAAGAGCGCGAACCATGACGGCACGGGAGTCACCGGAGGATAGCACGCAGCAGATCAGCGATGGATCGCTCGCTGCCTGAGCTCATCGCGCACGGCACCTGCCAGGAAGATGGAGCCCGCGACACAGATCGTATCCGCTGATTCGAAGGCCTTTTCGATCGCGACGATCGGATCAGGTTCAGAACGGACATCGACGGCGCCTGCGGCTCGAAGATGGCGAGCCAGGTCGGCGGCCGGGATCGCCCGCGGGGTTGGCGCAGCGGTGGCAATCACCGACGAGACCACAGGCAGCAGCGCGTGTGCGATGTCAGCGACGTTCTTGTCGCGCATCACGCCGATCACGAGCGGCGGGCGCTCCGGATGCCATCGCGTCAGGTACGCCGCGAGCGCGCGAGCACCTTCCGGATTGTGTGCGGCATCAAGGAGCACTCGGCGTCCACCCTCGATCGTCAGCAGCTCGAGTCGCGCCGGCCACGCGGCGGCTTCGAGCCCGTGCTCGACCGCTTCTCGCGAGATCGCGATGCCGCTTGCAGCCGCGACCTCCAGCAGTCGCACGGCTACGATCGCGTTGCCGACCTGGTGTTCGCCGCGAAGACCCAGCGTCACAGGTCCGTACGAGCCTGACGGCGTGGTCAGCGTGAGCCGGGCACGGCCGTCCACGATGTGCGCCTCATAGCGGGTGTCATGCGCGGCTTCGACGAGTGCCGCGCCGCGCTCGGCGGCGCACTGCCGGATGACGTCGGCAGCCTCTGGGCGCAGGTCGCCCATCACCACCGTCATCCCCGGCTTGATGATGCCGGCCTTCTCGAACGCGATCGCACCGAGCGTGTCGCCGAGGTGCTGCTGGTGATCGAAGTCGATTGTGGTAATCGCTCCGGCCATCGGAGAGATCACGTTGGTGGCATCGAAGCGTCCACCGAGTCCGACCTCGATGACGCCAATCTGCACACCCGAGCGGCGAAAGAGCTCGAATGCGGCGGCCGTCGTCGCCTCGAAAAACGTCGGGTGCACCGGCAACGCACCAGAGGCACGCAGACGATCGGCGCACTCGAGGACGTCCTCTACCGTCGATTCGAGCACCGCGGAATCGACAGGACGATCGTCGATGACGAATCGCTCGGTGAGATCGCTCAGGTGAGGAGACGTGTACCGACCCGACCGGATTCCGGCGGCGCGCAACGCCACGTGGGTCATCGCCGTGACCGATCCCTTTCCATTCGTGCCGGCAACGTGCAGCGAACGAAACGCACGCTCGGGATGGCCGAGCGCCTCGCAGAGTCGCGAGATGTTGTCGAGGCCCAGCTTGATGCCGAAGTTCTCGAGCGCGAAGAGACGGTCGAAAGTGGTGTTCAAGAGGTCAAGGTCGCCTGTGACCTTTGCCCTGTGATTGGTGAGTTATGTGGATTCACGGCCGACGCCGGCAAGCGCCGGTGCCGGTTCTGGTGATGGCGTGGGAGTCGCGCGCATGAACCGAAGCGCGCGAGCGATCGATGCCTTCAGGTCGCGCCGATCGACGACGAGATCGAGCATGCCGTGCTCGAGCAGGAATTCACTTCGCTGGAAGCCCTCGGGGAGTGTCTGACGGATGGTCTGCTCGATGACGCGTGGACCTGCGAAGCCGATGAGCGCCTTGGGCTCGGCAATGTTCAGATCGCCGAGCATCGCGAAGCTGGCGGTGACGCCGCCGGTCGTCGGATCGGTCAGGACAGAAATGAACGGCAGCCTCGCGCGATCGAGTCGCGCCAGGGCGGCCGATACCTTGGCCATCTGCATCAGCGATAGCGCGCCTTCCATCATGCGCGCGCCGCCGGAGCACGAGACGATGATCGCTGACTGTTGGCGCGCGAGTGCCAGTTCCAACGCGCGCGTGATCTTCTCGCCAGCCACCACGCCCAGGCTGCCCCCGATGAACGTGTACTCCATCGCCGCGACGACGACGTCGAGGCCGTCGAGGCGTCCGGTCGCGACGATCACCGAATCCTTGAGGCCGGTGGCTTCACGCGTCTTGTGCAGTCGATCGCGATAGGGCTTGGTGTCGACGAACTGCAGTGGGTCGGTGGATATGAGGTTCGGGAAGTGCTCGTCGTATTTGCCGTCGTCGAAGAGCGATGCAAGTCGTTCGGCTGCGCCGATCCGGAAGTGATGCGCGCACTTGGGACAGACGTTCAGGCTGGCTTCGAGGTCCTTGTTGTAGATCAGCTGGGTGCAGCCCGGACACTTGACCCAGAGCCCCTCGGGGACACGACTCGGTTTTTCGGCCGTTTGGGAGGCGATTGGCTTCCGGGTCTTCTTGAACCAGGCCATTCAGGAGCTATTAACGCAATTCAAAATGCAAAAGTCAAAATGCGAACCCCAGAACCCCTTTGCATTCTGCATTTTGCATTTTACCCGCGGTCACTTACGCGGCACGTAGTACTGCGTGCCCCGTCCCATGGCGTTGATCTGACGGATCAGATCGTCAAGGGCATCGTCGCTTCCCGCCAGATCCAACTGTGACGTTTCGACGACGAGGAGCGGTGTCGCGGAGTAGTGAAAGAAGAAATGCTGGTATGCCTCGTTGAGCTCGCGGAGGTACTCGTGGCTCGGTTCGAGCGAGTCACCCTCGGTTCGCGCCGCACGATCGCGCAGCCTCCGCGCGAGGACGTCGGTCGGAGCCTGAAGGTAAATGACCAGATCCGGTGCCGACACGTCCTTCATCAGGAGGTCGTACAGCCTCTGGTAAATGAAGAGCTCGTTGTCGTCGAGGTTCAGATACGCGAAGATCTTGTCCTTGTCGAACAGGTAGTCGCTGACCGTCGACTGCGTGAACAGATCGCCCTGTCGAATCGACAGTTGCTGCCGGTGCCTGTTCAGCAGATAGAAGAGCTGCGCCTGCAGTGCCGATCCAGGACGGCCTGCGTAGAAGTCCGCCAGAAACGGATTCTCCGTTTCCTCGAGGATCGTGACCGCGTCCAGACTCGTGGCGAGGCGCTCCGCAAGCGACGTCTTGCCGACGCCGATCGGTCCTTCTATGGCGATGTACTGAAACGGCATTTGTGGAGGGCGCCGGCTCGACCGACAGGCTGCATGCTATCTTACTGTTTCGCTCGATGTTCAAGTCGTGGGCATTCATCATCGCCCTACTCAGCGTGTCGTGCGCGACTGCACCGCCGGTGGCAGCACCAGCGCCAAGTGCACCGGCCCCTACAGTCGCGCCTGTTGCCTGGGAAGAGAAGCTGGGGTGGATCCTTCGACTGGAGGATCAGCGTCTGCTGCGCGAGCCCAATCCGCCCGCGCCAGTCATTCTGCGACCGGCGACGAGAACGGAACCGCCGCTCGTCGCGCCGCCGCAGCCATCTGATCTCATTCGTCTGCTGAGTGATTCCGAAGCGCGCGTCCGTCGTCGCGCTGCGCTGGCCGCCGGGCGTGTAGGACTTCCCGCGGCGGTCGAGCCGCTCACTCGTCTGCTGACGGACGAAGAGTTTGAAGTGCGGCAGATGGCGGCATTCGCGCTCGGGTTGCTGGCCGATGCCTCTGCGCGTCCCATGCTGCTCAAGGCACTCGACGATTCAGAACCGATCGTGCAGGGACGTGCCGCCGAGGCGCTCGGCTCCATCGGCGATCGTACCGATGCGGATGCAATTAGCGCGATGGTGCGACGTCACGTCGCCGCCGGCGCCATCGCGAAGATCGAGCCTGACGATCTGTCCTATCCGCTCGACCCGCCGGTGGAAGCCACGCGCCTTGGTCTTTACGCGCTGACGAAGTTGCGAGCCTACGACGCGCTCGCGGCGGCGGTGCTCGACCCGCAGGGGCAGCCAGTGTCGCGCTGGTGGCCAGTTGCGTATGCGTTGCAGCGGGTAGGCGACCCGCGCGCGGCGCCCACGCTCCTGACACTTCTCGGTACTCCCGGACGTTACACGGCGTCTTTCGCGGCACGTGGTCTCGCGTCGACGAAAGCCACGCAAGCGTCCGGTCCGCTCCGCGAGATCGTGACCGAACGACGTCGCGACCCGGCGGTGGTCATCCAGGCCATTCGCGGGTTGGCGGCAATCGCGGATCAGGCGTCGGTGCCAGCGCTCACAAAGATGGTGACCGATCGCGCGATCACCGGCCCGCTGAGACAGGAGGCGATGACCGCGCTGGCCACCTTGATCGACGGTCGCGGGGTGGACCTGCTCCTCGAGCTCGTCTCGGATCCTGTTCCCACCGTGCGCGGCAGCGCGTTCTCGGCGCTCGCGCGCATCGAATCGTCAACGTTCCTGTCCGTGCTGGCCAGCCTCGACGCAGACGCAGACTGGACCGTGCGAGTGGCGATCGCCACCGCGCTGGGTAATCTGTCGGATCAGCAAGGTGTTCCGCGGCTGACGGTCATGTTGCAGGACCGTGACAACCGCGTGATTCCTGCAGTGCTGAACGCGCTGGTTGCGTCGAAGGCGGAAGGGATGGACAAAGTCCTACTCGAGCGGCTGAAGTCGGATGACTTCGTCATACGCGCGGCCGCCGCCAACGGGCTGGTCGAAATCAAAGCAGCCGGCGCCGCGCAGGCGCTCAGCGACGCCTACCGCGCATCAGCGGGCGGCGATGTGACCTACGTGGCGCGCGCGGCCGCTCTTGGCGCGCTGGCGAAGCTGGATGCGGCAGCCGCCCGTCCATTGCTGCAGGACGCGCTGGACGATCGTGATTGGGCGGTCCGCGTTCGCGCGCGTCAGCTCCTGGCCGAGCAGGGCGTCACGGGCGTTGAGGACAAGATGCGGCCTGCGGTGGCAGATCGCCCGGTTGATAGTCCTGACTGGCTGGCGATCGTCTCGCCGCGCTTCTCACCTCGCGTGTTCCTCGATACCGACAAAGGCACCGTGGAGCTCGAGCTCACCGTGCTCGATGCGCCACTGACGGTCAGCAACTTCAGCGCGCTCGCCCGCAAGGGCTTCTTCAACAACATCCCGATTCATCGTGTGGTGCCCGACTTCGTCGTGCAGGACGGCGATCCGCGCGGCGATGGAGAGAGCGGGCCGGGCTACACGATTCGAGATGAGATCAACCAGCACCCCTACCTGCGAGGGACGGTCGGCATGGCGCTCGACTGGCAGGATACGGGCGGCAGTCAGTTCTTCATCACGCACTCACCACAGCCGCATCTGGACGGCCGCTACACGGTCTTCGGACACGTCGTGAACGGGATGGATGTCGTGGATCGTCTGGTGCCGGGGGATGCGCTGCGACGGGTACGAGTGCGGGACGGTGTGACGCCGGACTAGATCGGAGCAGATACGCCAACTCCCAACCCCCAGAGTTCTGGAAGTTGGGAGTCGGGGGTTCGCGGGCAGGCTATCTCTTCTTCGCAGCCTTCTTCTTCGCGCCCTTTGCTTTCTTCGCCATGTGAATCCCCCCCTTCGCCTGGATTGGATTTGCGATCTCGCCGCAACACCCGAGGCACTCTGCCGCCTGGCACGTCGGCTCGGGTGCTGGCCATCTCGCCTTGCGGGCTCACACTGACGGGTATGTCAGGAGAGCAGCAACTTGCGGCAAAAAAAATGGGGTGCTCCATCGAGCACCCCTTGAAGCTGCGGAAGAACTACCGCTTCTTCGCGGCCTTCTTCTTCGCGCCTTTGGCAGCCTTCTTCGCCATTGTTTTCTCCTCAGGATTAGCGACCCAGCCTCAGACGAACCACTTGGCCGTCACAACTGGTGGGCTGAGCCATCCACCCTCATACCAGATGTAGATTATGGGTGAGATTTCTATCGTGTCAAGCACAAAATCGCTGTTCTTGTCAAAAGATCGCGACATCGCGATACCCGACGCCACGTCAATCGCACCCACGTAGTCAAGTGTCGGTCGAAGAGCGCATCAACTACACACGCAGATGCGTCGTGCGATCGTCGATCACACCCGCGACGTGCGCAGTCGCTGTTTCTGTTCGTGTCGCTCGATCGCGAGTGTGATCAGTCGACTGAGAAGTTCGGAGTACGAGACGCCGGTGGCCTCCCACATCTTCGGGTACATCGAAATCGCGGTGAAGCCTGGGATGGTGTTGACCTCGTTCAGATAGAGCGCAGCGTCGCGGCCGTCGAGAAAGAAGTCGACACGAGCCATGCCGGACAGGTCCAGCGCCTTGAACGCGTCGATGCTCAGGCGACGCACGCGATCGATGATTTCCTGAGGCAAATCTGCAGGAATTCGGGGTGTGGCACCGCTCGGGTCGAGATATTTCGCCTCGTACGAGTAGAAGCCGTCGGGGTGCGTGACGACGATCTCGCCGGGCAGCGAGGCCTCGGGTTCGTCGTTGCCGAGGACGGCGCATTCGATCTCCCGCGCGTTCGGAACGCCTGACTCGATCACGATCTTCCGGTCGTAGTCGAACGCCTCACGGATGGCCGTCGCAAGGTCGCCGTCCGAGGACGCGCGTGAGATTCCGACGCTCGAACCGAGGTTGGCTGGCTTGACGAACACGGGATAGCGCAGGCTGCTCATGACGCGTGCGGTGACGTCCCTGGGCGCCTTCTCCCACTCGCGCGCGGTGACCGTGATGTAGGGAACGATCGGGAGGCCATGCGCGGCGAAGACGGTCTTCGAGACCGCCTTGTCCATGCCGAGTGCAGAGCCGAGCACTCCGGCGCCGACGTACGGGACGTTGGCGAGCTCGAGGAGCCCCTGCACCGTGCCGTCCTCCCCGTAGGGTCCGTGAAGGACAGGGAAGACTACGTCGATTCCTCTGCCGATCGCGGCGGTCGGCTCGGTCACCTGCAGTGCGCCGACAGGTCCGGCCTCCGCTACATCACCGGCGGAGATCGCTGTCGGCTCTTTTGCGCCGAGCACCCAGCGTCCATCCTTGTCGATGCGGATCGGCACCGGCTGGAAGCGGCTGCGATCGAGGTGTTTGAAGATGGATGCGGCCGAGACGACGGAGACTTCGTGCTCTCCGGAGCGGCCGCCATAGATCACGCCGACACGTAGTTTCATGCTTGCGAACCATAATACAAGGGGGTCGGGAGTCATTTGTTGAGGACACTCTCGCCTTCCACGTCACGCCACCGGACTGTCCTGATCAAATGACTCCCGACCCCTTTGCGTTCAGGTTGCTGCGCACTGACGGCGGTGCCCGCCTCGGCGAGTTCGAGACGCCTCACGGCGTCGTGCACACGCCAGCCTTCATGCCGGTCGGCACGCAGGGTGCTGTGAAGGGGACGCTTTTCAAGGATCTCGAGGATGCGAGCGCGGAGATCATCCTCGGCAACACCTATCACCTGCATCTTCGTCCCGGTGATGACCTGATCGCGCGGCGCGGCGGACTGCATCGCTTCATCGGTTGGGACCGCCCGATCCTGACTGACAGCGGCGGCTATCAGGTCTTCAGCCTGGCCGAGCGTCGTAAGATCACGGAGGACGGCGCCGAGTTCCAGTCGCACCTCGACGGGTCAAAGCGTCACCTCACGCCGGAGAGCGCGGTCGACATCCAAGCGCGACTCGGGTCGGATATCGCAATGGTCCTGGACGAGTGCCTTGCCTACCCGGCAACCCGTGAAGAGGTGGCGGTGTCGATGCAGCGATCGGTTCGCTGGGCGGCGCGCTGCCGCAGTCGCCTCGAGCTCCTTCGCTCCACGCGTGTCCCGGACGTCGTCGTCAACAACTCTGGTCAGGCACAGTTCGGCATCGTGCAGGGCGGCGTGTTCCCGGATCTTCGCTGCGAGAGCGCCGACGCCACGATGGCCATCGGGTTCGAGGGATATGCGCTCGGGGGTCTGAGCGTCGGCGAGCCGATCGACCTCATGTACGAGATCGTGGCGGAGACCACGCGCCGGCTTCCTGTTGAGCAGCCCCGCTATCTCATGGGAGCCGGGACGCCGGAGGACCTCGTCGAGAGCGTGGCGCGAGGGATCGACATGTTCGATTGCGTGCTCCCGACTCGTAACGCGCGCAACGGACAGCTCTTCACCAGCCAGGGACGTCTGAACATACGGAACGCGCGCTACGCCGAGGACGACAACCCCCCGGATGCGGAGTGCGGGTGCTACACCTGCAGGCGCCACTCACGGGCGTATTTGCGGCACCTCCATCTGTCAGGTGAAATGACCGCAGCTGCTCTTAACACGTTGCATAATTTGACCTTTTACCTTGACACGATGAGGCGGATCAGAGAGGCTATTGCGTTTGGGACCTTCGATACGTTCAGGCAGGAATTCCTTCGTTCGGTGTCCCGCCCAGCTCACGACTCATGACATTTGTTGATCCCTTTCGTGATAGCCCTGGGCTCGCCTCCGTCGGGGACTAATTCCAGTCCGTGGCTGCAGCTCATACCGTTCGCGCTGATTCTGGGGATCTTCTATTTCGTCATGATCCTGCCGATGCGCAAGCGGCAGCAGAAGGTCCAGGAATTCCAGGGCGGGCTTAAAGTTGGTGACAAGGTCATTACGTCTGGAGGGATCTTCGGCTCGATCACACGTGTGAGCGATCAGTCGGTCCAGCTCCAGGTCGCCAACAACGTGCGCATCGAAGTCTCTCGTCCAGCGATCGTTGGATTCCAGGGGCAGGAACCGGTCGTCGCCTGAGGGCAACCAGCAATGATGAAGAACATGCAGTGGCGGTTGGGTCTGATCGCCATCGTGATCGGACTTTCCGTGTGGGCGTTCTACCCTCCCGACTCGAAGGTCAAGCTCGGACTCGATCTGAAAGGTGGCGTGCACCTCGTCCTGCGCGTGAAGACGGACGATGCGCTGAAGGTCGAGACGGATACCACCGTGGACCGACTTCGGGACACATTGACGCGCGCCGGCGTCGCGTTTTCAAAGCTCGAGGCCACCGGTCCAACCGAGTTCCGGGCTGATGGCATCACCGACGATGCCGCGTTCCGCACGCAGGCGGCGGATGCCGAAACCGTGTACGACCGATCGTCGGAGGCGGGCGGCTATTCCTACCGTATGAAGCCGAACGTCGCGAACCAGCTCCGCGATGAGACGGTCACCCAGGCTCTCGAGACGATCGAACGCCGCGTCAACGAGCTCGGTGTTGCCGAGCCGATCGTCGCCCGCTACGGCGCCCGCGATCAGATCCTCGTGCAGCTTCCCGGTGTCAGTGACGTTCGTCGGGCGAAGGAGATCATCCGCTCGACGGCTCGACTCGAGCTGAGGCTGGTCGATCAGGGGCCATTCCCCAACCGCGAGGCCGCGTTGCAGGCGTTCAACAACGTGGTGCCCCCCGACGACGAGTTGCTGCCGGGAAAGAGCGAGGGATCCGGAGCCGGTGGAACGGCTGGCGCTGCTTACTACGCCGTGAAGAAGGTCTCGGCGGTTGCGGGTAACGACTTGCGCAACGCACAGCAGTCGCTCGACGAATTCAATCGGCCTGCCGTTCATTTCACGTTGAAGCAGGACGCAGCGGTGCGGTTTGGCAGCTTCACTGAAGCCAACATCGGTCGCCCGATGGCGATCATTCTCGATGGCCGAGTGATGTCGGTTGCGACCATTCAGGGGCGCATTACGGATAGCGGCCAGATTACCGGCATCACCCGTGAAGAGATGCTCGACCAGGTGATCACGCTGAAGTCAGGCGCGCTGCCCGCGTCGATGGACTACCTCGAAGAGCGGACTGTCGGACCGTCGCTCGGTCAGGACTCCATCCGTGCCGGAGTCACCGCCTCGCTCGCCGGCTTGGCGCTCGTCATCGTGTTCATGATCTTCTATTACAAGCTGACCGGCATCAACGCTGTGGTGTCGATCGTCGTGAACCTGCTGATCCTGCTCGGGCTCATGGCGGCGATTCCAGTCACGATGACGCTGCCCGGTGTGGCCGGGTTCATCCTGACGATCGGCATGGGCGTCGACTCGAACGTGCTGATCTTCGAACGGATCAAAGAAGAGTTGGCCACGGCGCGGGGGGCTCGCTCGGCTGTCAATGCCGGCTTCGATCGCGTGTGGTGGACGATTGTCGACACGCACGTCTCGTCGCTCATCGCCGCACTGCTGCTGTTGCAGTTCGGCACCGGCCCGATTCGCGGGTTCGCCGTCACGCTCATCATCGGACTCCTGTCCAACGTGTTCACCGCTGTCTTCGTGTCGCGCACGATGTTCGAAGCGGTGCTGGCGCGCCGGCAACAGACGCAGACACTGAGTATCTAAGATGGAAATCTTCCACAACGCCAATTACGACTTCATCCGGTGGCGGTGGCACGCCCTGACCCTGTCGCTCGTCGTGATCCTTGCGGGCGCCGGGTTCATGATCACCCGCGGCCTTCCGCTGGGCATCGACTTCTCGGGCGGCACGTCGCTCGTCGTTCGCTTCAGCGAGGAAGTCACGCTCGATCGCGTGAGAAACGCTGTGGCCTCGCTTCCGGGTGAGGAGGTCGTGCAGCAGTATGGCGATGCGGCCGAGCATCGCGTATTGATCCGTCTTCCGCAGGCGGAAGGGGTCGAAGAGGGCGCGGGGCTCGAGCTTGCGTCCACGCAGGCCGAACAGGCGCTGCGTAACGCCGGACTCCCATCGCCCGAGATCGACAATCGCGAAATCGTCGGTCCCGTGATCGGTGCCGACCTGCAGCGACGCGGTATCTACGCGGTGTTGACGTCGCTGGCGGCGATCACCATCTACATCGGCGTGCGCTTCCGGTTCTCGTTCGCCGTGGGCGCTATCGCCGCCACGTTGCACGACGTCCTCGTGACGCTGGCGTTCCTGATGTTCTTCCGCTACGACATCTCGCTCAACGTCGTCGCGGCCATCCTGACGATCACCGGTTACTCCGTCAACGACACCATCGTTATCTTCGATCGCGTCAGAGAAAATCTGCGTACGCGGCGCAGGGATCCCCTCAGCCAGGTGGTGAATCAGAGCGTCAACCAGACGCTCGGACGAACGATCATCACGGCAGGCACAACATTCCTGTCGGTGCTCGCGCTTTATCTGTTTGGCGGTGAGGCGCTCGAGGGATTCGCGTTCACGATGCTCATCGGTGTGATCAGCGGCACGTACTCGACCGTGTTCATCGCGTCGGCGATCGCGATCCTTCTCAGTCAGCAGAAGGGCACGCGCGGCAAAGCGCAACCTGCGGCGGCGCCCTCTGGTGAAGCGACGACAGAACGTCCCGGGCGCAAACAGCGCCGCGCACGCGCGTCGTAATTGCGTAGGCAGTTAGGTTCAGTTCAGTGCGGTAAGCAGTGAATTCGAGCTGCCTTGACCGCGTACTGCCTACCGCAACTACCTCTCCAAGTGACTTACCTCCAAGCAGCAATCCTCGGCATCGTGCAGGGACTGACCGAGTTCCTTCCGATCTCGTCGACGGCACACCTGCTCATTGGTGGACAGCTGCTCGGCCACGACGATCCCGGCGGGGTGTTCACCGTTTTGATTCAGCTGGGAGCCATCCTCGCAGTGATGTGGCTCTATCGCGAGCGCATCGTCTCGGTGGTGAGAGGACTCCTCTCGCGGCCCGAGGCACGTCGCTTCGCGATCATGCTGTTCGTCGCGTTCGTGCCAGCCGTTCTCGCTGGTCTGCTGCTCGCCGATTTCGTGTCGTCGCGTGCTCTACGAGAGTCCGGTCGTCTTCGGGTGGGCGTTCATCATCGGCGGCATCGTGATGCTCGCCGTCGAGCGCATCATTCGCACTCCGCTCGTCTTCGAGGCGGACCAGACCCCTATCGTCGCGCGCGTTCGGCATCGGCTTGTTTCAGACGCTCGCACTGGTCCCCGGGGTGTCGCGCTCCGGCGCGACGATTGTCGGCGGGTTGCTGATGCGCCTCGATCGGGCCGCCGCTGCGGAGTTCTCATTTTTTCTCGCCATGCCCACGATGGCCGCCGCCTTCGTGTACAAGGCGTGGGAAGTGCGCCATCAGCTGGCTGCCGAGCGGGCCGGCGAGATAGCAGTGGGATTCGTCATGGCCTTCCTGGCCGCCTTGATCGTGGTCAAACCGTTTCTTCGCTTCGTCGGCCGGTCAGGGTTTGCGCCGTTTGCCTGGTATCGGATCGTCGTGGGCGTGCTGATTCTGGCCGCAGTCAGGAGCGGTTGGCTGTGATGGGATGGTTGCGGCGCACGTTTCTGGCGGGCTTCTTCGTCACCGTGCCGCTTGTGATCAGCGTTGCCGCATTGGTGTGGATCTTCGGTATCATTGATGGTTTCACGGCCCCAGTGGCAGCGCGGGTTCTGGGTCGCAGAGTGCCGGGACTGGGCGTGCTCATCACGCTGCTGGTTATTTTGTCAGTAGGAGCCGTGGCCACCAACGTCATCGGCCGACGTCTGCTCTCGCGGGCAGAAAGCTGGCTGACGATGATCCCGGTGTTCAGGACGATCTACGCGCCCGTGAAGCAACTTGTTGTGGCGTTCTCGCCAGACAACGAGTACGGATTCAAGCGCGTTGTGATGGTCCAGGATCCGGACCGCGGCTGGGTCATGGGGTTTCTCACGAAGGAGTTCACGGTCGTTGGTGCCGCGGCTCCCGAGACGATGATTGCTGTGTACGTACCGACGAACCATTTGTATCTGGGCGACGTGCGGATGTATCCACGCGCACGCGCGCTGTTCCCCGACCTCACCGTCGAGGAAGGCATTCGAATTTTTCTGACCGGCGGAATGTCGATGCCCGGTCGGATCGAGAGCAAGTCCTGAAGGCGGCTCGCGGGCCGCGCATTTGAGAGGAGTAGACACCGTGATGAAGGGATTCGGCCGGATAGCGGCGTTGCTGGCCACGGGGCTGGCGCTGCTGTTGATGCTGGCGGCTCCGGCCGCCGTGATGGCGCAGCAACCTGAGGGACAGCCCGGGGGGGAAGCGAGGCGAGGCGGTGAAGCCAACCTCGTACTGCCCGATCTGGGCACCGTTGACGTGGGCGGCTACGACGGTCGAATGCTGCTCCTCATCGGGCTCGGGATATCCGCGCTGGGCATTCTGTTTGGGCTGGTGATCCTCAACCAGTTGAAGAACCTGCCCGTGCACCGGTCGATGCGCGAGATCTCGGAGCTGATTTACGAAACCTGCAAGACCTATCTGGTCACGCAGGGGAAGTTTCTCGCCATCCTCGAGATTTTCATCGCCGTCATCATCGTGTTGTATTTCGGTGTGCTGGAGCGGATGGAGTTCTTTCGCGTCGCCATCATTCTGCTTTTTAGCGTCGTCGGCATTCTCGGCAGCTACAGCGTGGCGTGGTTCGGTATTCGCGTGAACACCTACGCGAACTCGCGCACGGCCTTCGCCAGCCTGGAAGGAAAGCCGTATCCGGTCTACGCGATTCCGCTCAAGGCCGGCATGAGCATCGGCATGCTGCTCATCAGCGTCGAGTTGCTGATCATGCTGTTCATCCTGCTCTTTATTCCCGGCGACTACGCCGGCGCCTGCTTCATCGGCTTCGCCATCGGTGAGTCGCTCGGCGCTGCGGCGCTGCGTATCGCAGGCGGCATCTTCACGAAGATTGCGGACATCGGCTCGGACCTGATGAAGATCGTCTTCAACATCAAGGAAGACGACGCGCGGAACCCGGGTGTTATCGCGGACTGCACGGGCGACAACGCGGGCGACTCGGTTGGTCCGAGCGCGGACGGGTTCGAGACCTACGGCGTGACGGGTGTCGCGCTCATCACCTTCATCATGCTGGCCGTGCCCGAAGCGGCGACGCAGATTCAGCTCCTCGTGTGGATCTTCGTGATGCGCGTGATGATGATCATTGCGAGCGCGTTCTCCTACCTGCTGAACGAGGCGATCGCAAAGGCGCGCTACGGCAACGTGTCAAAGATGAACTTCGAGGCGCCGCTCACGTCGCTGGTCTGGCTTACGTCCTTCGTCTCCGTCGCGGCCACCTACGTCGTGTCGTATCTGCTCATCTCGGGTCTGGGAGACGGCACGCTGTGGTGGAAGCTGTCGACCATCATCACGTGCGGCACGCTCGCCGGCGCCATCATTCCCGAGCTGGTCAAGGTCTTCACCTCGGTTGAGTCAAGTCACGTGAAGGAAGTCGTGATCTCATCCCGGGAGGGCGGTCCTTCGCTCAACATCCTGTCGGGTCTCGTGGCGGGCAACTTCAGTGCCTACTGGATCGGCCTCAGCATCGTTCTGCTGATGACCATCGCCTATTTCGTCAGCGCGATGGGCACGTCGATGTCGACGCTGATGCTGGCGCCGGCGGTATTCGCGTTCGGCCTCGTCGCGTTCGGATTCCTCGGCATGGGTCCCGTGACGATTGCCGTCGACTCCTACGGTCCGGTCACCGACAACGCGCAGTCGGTGTTCGAGCTATCAGTGATCGAAGGAATTCCGGGTATCCAGCAGGAGCTCAAGAAGGACTTCGGGATCAACGCACAGTTCGAGCACGCGAAAGCGATGCTCGAGGAAAACGACGGCGCTGGCAACACGTTCAAGGCGACCGCCAAGCCTGTGCTGATTGGCACAGCTGTCGTCGGTGCGACGACGATGATCTTTTCGATCATCGTCGAGCTGACGGAAAAGCTGACCGTGAATGTCGACAAGCTCGGTCTGCTGCACCCGCCGTTCCTGCTCGGTCTGGTGACGGGAGGAGCGCTTATCTATTGGTTCACTGGTGCGTCGATGCAAGCGGTGACGACGGGCGCCTATCGCGCCGTGGAGTTCATCAAGGCGAACATCAAGCTCGAGGGTGTGGAGAAAGCATCCGTCGAGGACAGTAAGAAGGTCGTCGAGATCTGCACCGTCTATGCGCAGAAGGGCATGTTCAACATCTTCCTGACGGTGTTCTTCGCAACGCTGGCGTTTGCCTTCGTCGAGCCCTTCTTCTTCATCGGCTACCTCATCTCAATCGCGCTCTTCGGTTTGTATCAGGCGGTTTTCATGGCCAACGCCGGTGGCGCCTGGGATAACGCGAAGAAGATTGTCGAGACCGAACTGAAGATGAAGAACACGCCGCTGCACGCGGCAACGGTCGTGGGCGACACCGTCGGCGATCCGTTCAAGGACACCTCGTCGGTAGCGCTCAATCCTGTAATCAAGTTCACGACGTTGTTCGGGTTGCTGGCCGTGTCGCTGGCCGTGCGGCTCACCGCCGACGTGGGCGCCGGTGTCAGCCACATGCTGGCCGCCGCTTTCTTTGCTGTGTCAGTGGTGTTCGTGTATCGCTCGTTCTACGGAATGCGCATCGGCGCGGGTGATTAATTCAGATCGCGCCATCTCACGAGGTGCGGTGTCGCAACGCTGTCACAGGCGCAGATCCCAACGAAATCGGCGGATCTGCGCTCAGGTGAATCCGTGATTGCGGCACCCGCGTCATCCTCGTTGCAATGGGAGCGATCCGCGATAGAATGCGCGGTCTCAATGCTGAGGGCGCCGGAGCACTTTCGGATAACTGGTGTCTAAGTCTCTGCTGGGCCAACCATCGGAGACCGCGGTTTCGTTGACACTGTTTTTGGGGCCTAGCTATAATCGGCCGCTCTGCGCGGCTGCGCGGGGTCTCCAGGGAGGGTGAAGACCGGTGCCACGTGATGAACGAATGTTCGGCGATATCGCCAACCCGTCGGTAAGGCTCGGGAACAACCAGGGCAAGTCGGTGGGGATGACGATTCTCATTGAAACGGCCGTCATCGCGGCGATGGTCATCATCCCGTTGATGGCAGCGGACGTTCTGCCGACTCCGCCGTCAATGATGGCGTTTGTGGCAGCTCCGCCCCCGCCGCCGCCCCCACCTCCGCCGCCCCCGCCACCGAAGCCGGCCGAAGTGAAGCCGGTTGAGGTCGTGAACCCGAACGCGGCGCCGGTCGATGTGCCCGAAGAAATCAAGCCTGAGCCGGTCGACACCAATTTCGACAGGAACGTCGGCGTCGAGGGTGGTATTCCCGGTGGTGTCGTCGGTGGTGTTGTCGGTGGTTTGCCGGAGGCTCCGCCCCCTCCCCCGCCGCCGCCTACTCAGCCGGTTCGCGTTGGCGGCCAGATCAAGCAGCCCACGAAGACCAAGCACGTCAATCCGCAGTACCCACCCATCGCGCAGTCAGCACGTGTACAGGGCGTCGTGATCATCGAGGCGGTGATCGGTCCGAATGGCAAGGTGCAGGATGCTCGGGTGCTTCGCTCGATCCCGCTGCTCGACCAGGCCGCGCTCGATGCCGTAAAGCAGTGGGAGTTCACGCCGACTTTGCTCAACAACGTTCCGGTGCCGGTCATCATGACCGTCACGGTGCAGTTCACACTCAGTTAGACGACCACCATCGTCACAGACAGGCAACCTGAATAGGGATGCGGAGGATGCAGTAATGGAAGTTCGTAACATGCGTCAGTTCGGGCAGATTGTTTGTGGAACGGCGGGGATTGCCTTGCTGAGCACGCCGGCCTTCGCCCAGGAGGGTCAGGGAGCTGGTCTCGACCTCGTAGACATGTTTGCTCAGATGGGCGCCGTTGCCTGGGGTGTGGCCGTCGTTCTGTTCATCATGTCCTTCTGGTCCGTAGGAATCGCCATCGAACGCATTTACACCTACAACCAGGCGCGCAAGCAGTCAAAGCTCTATGCGCCGCAGGTGGCCAAGCACCTCCAGGGTGGCCGTCTGAAGGAAGCGATTGCGCTCTCGGCCTCCAAGGACTATCGCTACAGCCATCTGGCGAAGGTCGTCCTTGCTGGACTCCAGGAATATCAGTTCCAGCAGGAGAGCGGTACCAGCCTGAACCGCGATGACGTTCTGGACACCGTGCGCCGCTCGATTCAGCGCGCCACGGCACTGACCAGCAACGATCTGAAGAAGGGCGTCAACACGCTCGCCACCATCGGATCGACGGCACCGTTCGTCGGACTGCTCGGCACGGTCGTCGGCGTCATCAACGCGTTCGTCGGTATCGCATCGACCGGCTCGGGCGGTATCGCGGGCGTGTCTGCTGGTATCGCTGAAGCTCTCGTCGAGACCGCGCTCGGTCTCTTCGTCGCGATCCCGGCCGTGTGGTTCTACAACTACCTGACCAGCCGTCTCGAGTACTTCAACGTGGAAATGGACAACTCCTCGTCGGAGCTCGTCGACTACTTCATCAAGAAGACGGCGTAAGGACGCTGCGACTTCAGGAGTCTGATCTATGGCAGTTCAACTAGGCGGCAGCGGCGGCGGTGGAGTCAAGTCCGATATCAACGTCACGCCTCTCGTCGACGTCATGCTGGTGTTGCTCATCATCATGATGATCGTGGCGCCACTGCTTCAGCAGGGCGTCAGCGTGAAGCTGCCGCAGGCAGCAAACACGACCGAGAAGCCTGACACGCAGGACCAGACGGTGCTCGCGATCGATTCGAACAAGCGTCTGTACTTGAACACCGTCCCGGTGCAGACCGGCGACCTTCGACGCAAGGTCGAAGAGGTGCTCGAGGGCAAGAAGGACCGCATCGTGATCATCAAGGCCGATGTGGATGTCGAGTACAGCGCGGTGATGGACGCCATGGACGAGTTGCGCGCGAGCGGCATCGAGGACATGGGGCTCATTACCGACCCGCGGCGCACGTCGACCACGGACAGGGAGGCGAGTAATGGCTCACGCCCACCAGCACCACGGCGCCGAACGGGTCTTCAGGGGCAAGAAGCTTGAAGCCAATGCCGAGATGAACATCACGCCGATGATCGACGTGTTGCTCGTGCTGCTCGTGATCTTCATGGTCACCCTGCCGCTCAATCAGCGCGGTCTCGACGTCAACCTGCCGGCAGAAACGCAGCAGCCCAAGCAGGCGACTCCGGATCTCAGTCAGATCGTGCTGAACTACACGGCGGACAAGAAGATCTCCATCAACAATCAGGACGTTCCCCTTGGTCAGCTCGGCGAGAAGCTGCGAAGCGTCTTCGAGGAGCGCAAGGAGAAGACGATGTTCATCATGGGCGCCCCCACGCTGCGCTACGGTGAAATCGTCGAGGTGATCGATTTGGCCAAGGGCGCCGGTGTCGAGAAAGTCGGCATCGTGACCGAAGGCATGCGTCGCGCGGGCGGTTAGCTCGCTGCCTCTGGGGCTTTCCAAGGCCGTCCCCTCACGGGACGGCCTTTTTTGTTTCTAAAGGCTCAGCGCAGGAGCGAGCGGGCGACTCGAGGATCGCCGTCGTTCGCAGCAGGTGCGACGCCCAGCAATTCTGCCAGTGCGTTGTAGATGTGCACGTTCTCGAACGCGGGAACGGTCGCTCCGACTTTGAAGGCCGGCCCGCTCGCCACGAAGATTCCGTGCATGCTTGGCGCCTCCACTGGGTCGTACCCGTGCACGCCGAATGGTCCATGCTCGCCCTTCGTGATCAGGTTGTTGAAGGTGGAGCGCCGCAGAATCTGCCACCCTTCATCGACGACGCCGACGATCGGCGGAATGCGTGGATGGTCGCGATAGTGCCAGTGTGCCGGGGTGTCTGCCTTGCGGAAGACCTTCAGGCGAGGATGAGCGCCAGCGAGCGCTCGATACACGTCATCCTCACGCCCCACCGGCGGGAAGAGACCGAGAGTCGGATTCAAATCGACGATCTCGATGCCGTCGAGCGAAAGATAGTCATCAAGGATGACGACACGGCTTGTCGTGGACTCGCTCATTCCGTGGTCTGAAACGATCACCACGTTGATCTGATCCTGCAGCCGGCGTCTCGCGAGTCCGCGCAACAATCGATTGAGATAGCGATCGACACGGCGGGCGGCATCCGCCACCGCCCTCGATTCCGGTCCGAAGTCGTGCCCGGCGCTATCGATGTCGCTGAAGTACAGCGTCAGGAACGTGGGTCGCTGAGCGGCCGGCAGATCGAGCCATTCGAGTATCTTGTCGACCCTCTTGTTCGGCGCCAGTCCATCGTCGAAAGGCTCCCAGTAGCGTGCTGGCTGCCCCATGATTGGTGCTTCCGATCCCGGCCAGAACAACGGGGCCGCGAGTTGTCCTGCCCTTTGAATCGTGACCCAGATTGGCGCGCCTCCCCACCACATTGGATCCTGTACTTCTTTCCGGTTCGACATCGTCAACCGCCGGCCAGTCGCCGGGTCTTTGACGGAGTTGGCGACGATGCCGTGGTGGCCGGGATAGAGGCCGGTCACGATCGTGTAGTGGTTAGGGAAGGTCTTGGTGGGAAAGCTGGGAATGAGCACGCCGCTGACGCCTTGCTTCATCAGGCGCGTGAGCGTCGGCGCTGGATATTTCTGTACGTAGTCCCAGCGCCATCCATCGAGCGAAATCAGAATGACAGTCGGTTTGAGATCGCTTACGGGTGCTTGTGCGCGTCCCGCCCCTGCCCACCAGCCGAGGAGCAGGAGCAACAGCAGCACCAGTCGGCGACTCATAGGACTGTATTGTGCCGTGCCACGATCGCTTTCTGAGCAACAAAAGAAAAGGGCTGTCACCGGTGCGTGACCAGTGACAGCCCTCTTTTAGAGCCGTGGCAGTGTCCTAGAACTCGAACCGCAATCCGAGTTGGACCTGACGTGGCGCACCCGGAACGTTTGTCGTGATGTAGTTCCCGTTGGCGTCCTTCACCTGCAGGAAGTTCGGATTCGTGGGCGGGCCAAAGCCGCAGTCGTCAGGCGCGGTTGCCGGCGCAGTAATTGGTGACCGTGGGGTTCGAAAAGCCCGAAAGGCGGATGTTGTCCGCGTCGAACACGTTGAACACCTCGAACGTGACGAGCACGCGATTTCCCCCGCCGAATCGAGGTCCCCACTGCGCGCGGAGATTGACTTCCTTGAACGACTCGTCTCGGAAGCCGTTGCGTTGGAACGGGACGCCTGGAGCGCTGTAGGGACAATCGGCGCCGCCGAGGCTGTTGTTGATGTCGCGGCCGATCGTCGCGTCGATTGGCAGCCCGCTCATGAAGCGGAAGCCGGTAGACAGGTCAAAATCGAGGGGAAGAAAGAAGACGGCGTAGCCGTTGAACTGGTGCCGTCGATCGAGGCGTGCCGGTCCCCACTCGGGACCGAGGTCGAACGTGTTCTCAAACAGAACGCCGCCCGAGTCACGCTCGTTGTCGTCGTCGGACATCGACTTGCTGAGGACATAGTTGACATTGAACAGCGCCCAGTTGCGACGCAGGCGGCTGCTCAACGTCATGGCGGTGTACTCCGACTTGGCGCTCGCTTCGCGAATCTGCACCGGGGCTAGTGTGGACAGCGGCCGGGCCGGGAAGATGGGGCGCTGCGCCGGGTCGGTCGGCCGTGGCGCCGGCACGCCGATGTTGAGATCGCGATTGCGCTGGAGGTGGTCGGTCTTCACGTAAATGACGTCCGCACCGAGGCTGAAATTCGTGACGAACTCCCGCTCGATACCGCCGCCTACCTGCGTCGCGCGTGGATTCTTGAACTCGGAGTCCACGCCCGTGACGTTCGTGCCGAAATATGGATTGGCCGTGATGCCGAGCGCGTTCGCAATTGCTGTGAGTTGCTCGGGTGTGAGCTGCGGAAGACTGCCCAATGGCGTCGCATTGAGATTGATGCCGATGAGCAGGAACTGCTCGTAAAGCGTGTCGTTCGGGTTGGTCACCGGTACCTGATAGGGGAGTGTCACTGTCAGGTTGCCGGGCGGCACGCGGAAGCCGCCCATCGGATCCGAGAACAGCAGCATCGGCGAACGCGCGTAGTAGATGCCGCTGTAGCCGCGGACGACGGTAGTGCCGGATACCGGGACTCCACGCAAACCCGATCCGTGGACCGAACTGATTCATCTGATTCGGAATCTGTGTCGGGTCGATCCCTTTGCCGATTGGAAACGTCCTGCCGTTGAGCTGACTCAGGATTGCGTCGTTGTTCGCTTCAGGTGTCGGGTTGAAGGTGCCTTCCCACCGCAGTCCCACGTTGAGGGTGAAGGTAGGGGTGAGTCTCCAGTTGTCCTGGCCGAAGAGCGCGAGCTCGTCGGTTGAAAGCGCTGTCGAAAGGTTGCCAAGCTGCTTTCGGAACATGACAACGTTACGCGGAGCGTCGAAACGGTTGGCTGTTGGGCCCCCTACAGAGAGAACCTCCAGCATCGCTTGGGAAGTCCCAGAGATTGCGTAGGTGCTGAACTGATCGAAGCCAAACAGCTGCGACGCGTCCACGTGGTTGAATTCGAGCCCGAACTTCGCCGAGTGGTTCCCCTTTACCCACGTGGTGTTGGCAGCCAGCTGGGCGCGCCAGTCGCTCTGGATGTTCTCGCCGAGGAAGCTGACCGTACCGACGTTGCCGACCGTGCCCGTGATGAGCGGCTGCAGAGCGTTGGCGTCGCGTGGACGCTGCTCGCGCGAATACTGCCCGCGGATTTCGAGCAGCGTGTCCGAGGTCAGTGCCGACGTGAACTCGCTGACCACGGTGTTTGTGCGATCGCGCTCAGTCCCGTTGTTGGAGAGCGCGCTGATCGTCGTATCGGAGAGCGCATTGCCAGTGGCATTCGAGTTGAGGGCCTCGTTGTTGCTGAAGCTGTAGCGAACGGTGAGGCGATTGCCCTCTGGCATCTGGTAATCGACGCGACCGAGGATCGCTTCGGCATCGTTGGTCGCGTCAAATGGCTCTTCGAGACCTTTGAAGAAGTTATAGGCTTCGGCGGTGTCAGCGGTCGGCGTGATACCGGTCAAGGCGAACACCACATTGCGCGTGTTTTCTAGTCGCTGCATCTCGCCCGCAACAAAGTAGAAGAGGCGATTGGCCGCAATCGGGCCGCCGACCGAGCCCCCGAACTGGTGCTGCGTCGGCGCGGCGTTCTGGCCGAATGCATTTCGCTCGGCCCAGTCCGTGTTGCGGTTGACGTAGAAGAGCGATCCTCGCGGGCTGTTGGTGCCGCTCTTCGTAATGGCGTTCACGATGCCGCCGGTCGACCGGCCAAACTCCGCCGAGTAACCCGACGCGATGACCTGGAACTCCTGGATGGCTTCCTGTGGGACCGTGAAGGCATTGTTCGAGCGCTCGCCGCCTCGGATGCCGCCGAAGAACGGCTGGTTGTAGTCGGCGCCGTCGATGCTGACGTTCGAGTTGATGCCACGCTGGCCGGCAAAAGAAATCTGGCCGCGACTGGTGTCCACCTGCGCCGTCGGTGTCAGCGTCAGGAAGTCCTGAAAGCGTCGTCCGTTGATCGGCAGGTTGCGGATCGCTTCTTCGTCTACGGTGTTCGTGCGGATTGACGTGCCAATCTCAACGAGTGGAGTCCCGGCTTCGACGGTGATGACTTCCTGCACACCAGCCACTGTCAGTGAGGGGTTGAGCGTAATCGTTGCGCCAACCGTCGCACGTACCCCCTGTTGCCGGAATGTCGCAAACCCGG
Organism: uncultured Acidobacteriota bacterium; assembly: GCA_963757735.1. GTDB lineage: Bacteria > Acidobacteriota > Vicinamibacteria > Vicinamibacterales > UBA2999 > Gp6-AA40. The sequence continues at coordinate 107,899 of CAVWST010000006.1, read as the reverse complement.
ATAACTCCGCAGTCACGTCATATGTCCCGGGTGGCAGCAACTGCAGTGAGAACAGGCCTTCCACGTTGCTCACCGTGTCGCGCTTGTAACCGGTCTGGGGGCTTGTGGCCGCCACAGTGACCCCAGGGAGCGCTCCTCCTTGTGAGTCGACGATTCGGCCATTGATCTCTGCCGTCGTAGCTTGCGACTGAGCTAGCGCCAAGCTGGGGGCGGCGAGGAACAATGTGAGAGCTAGCATCGCGCACATCGCCTTGCTCACGTGCGTCATTGCCAAAATCCTTTCTCTAGTAAGACTTGACGAAGTGGAGCTGTCGCGTGCCGCTACGTCCCGGCGACGCTGAGCTGTGACTGCCTGATGAGGCTAGCACTATCTGACGAGGCTAGCAAAGCGTCGTAACGGCAGAATCACGTGGCGGACCGGAATGGACGGCAAAAAGCAAGGTCGCGCTCGTGAGAGCGCCGGCCTGGAGAACGGCCCTGAGCTTCGAGTGAGATCAGAAGCGCAGTCTCAATCCAATCTGCGCCTGCCACCGCGAGCGAAGGTCGTCTCTCGTGTAGCGCACACCGCCCGGCCGGGCGATCGAGTTCACGCTGTACCGGTCCTCGCCCGTGGCGCTCGACGTCGCGTTGATGACCAGCAGGTCGTGGAACGACGCGTATCCACCTGACCCTTGCTGCTGTCGAACAGGTTGATCAGGTTGAGGATGTCGAAGGTGAGCTCTGGCTTGAACCGTGCGATGCCCACATTGACTGCAGCGTGGAAGTCGAGGCCGTTGGTCCACGGCATTCTGCAGCTGTTGCGCGTCACGATGGCGCCTGGGACGACGTCGGCGCAATTGCCCGCATCGAGGAAGGCCGCCAGCTCCTGAAAGGAACCGGTGGTGAAGGTCACGTCACCATCGCGCGGGTAGAAGAGCAGGTCGTTCGTTGACGCGCCGTCGAGATTGACGTCGGTTCCGAAGTTATATGAGTACGGCCGGCCGGTCTGCCCGTTATAGAACATCGAGAGCGTGACGCCCACGTCCTTGATGCTGAAGACATACGAGCCGGTGAGCACGATGCGATGGCCAACGTCGTAGTTCGACACGGCGAGCGGAGGGTTGTTGATGTCGCCCGCGGTGTAGACGTTGATCCAGGTCGACCGCGCCTGACTGTTCGTCCCGTCGTTGATCGAGTTGGCCTGCCCGTAGAGATACGAGGCGCTGGCGAACCATCCTCCGCGGAACTGCTTGTCCACCTTGGTCGCGATGCTCCAGCTGTTCCCCTCAGTGGAGTTCTCGAGCAGAATGACGTCGCCGAAAGTCGAATTCACGCGCCCGAACACGGGGCGCCCATCCTCGCGCGTCGCCGTCTGCACCAGGTTCAGGTTGCTGTAGGCGATGTCCTTCACGTCGTTCGCGAACAGCAGCTCCACGGTTCCCGTCAGGCCCCATGGGAGGCTGCGGTCGTACGCGAGGTTGCCACGCGTGATCATCGGGAAGTCGTAGGCTGGATCGATCGACGTCGATTTCGTTGGTGGACGCGCGTCCAACGCTCGTGGGCTGGTTGTCAGGGTCGGGCACGAACGGGATGTTGTTCGTCGCTGCAAACGGTGAGACCTGCAGGCGACGGAACTCGATGCCCGTATTGCCGTAGGTTCGACAACCACACATACGGAGTGCGGCCACTGAAAAGGCCGATGCCGCCGCGGATCTGCTGCCGCGTCAAGTCCCTCGGTGAGATCCCAGTTGAATCCAACGCGCGGTGTCCACGACGAGGTTTCCGGGACGACGTCGGTTGCGTAGCCGTAGGTGGCAACCGATTGCGGATTGGCCGTAGGCTTGTCCGGGAAGAAAGGCTTGTCCCACCGGATGCCGTAGGTCAGCGTGAAGTTCTGGCGCAGCCGCCACTGATCGCCCGCATAGAAGCCGATCTGATACGACGGGAATTCCGCTGCAAACTTCGGGTCGCCGGTCGTCGAGAAGCTGTAGTCGTACGATCTGCGCGCTGCCGGCCTCGAACGTATCGAGGCTCGCGAACTCGTAGGTGCCGAAGTTGTCCCTGATGAAGAGATTTCGGAAGTTGAAGAACTCGTTATGTGTGCCGAGCGTGATCGTGTGCGTCCCGCGGACCATCGTCAGATCGTTAGTCAGCTCGAAGATGTCCTGATCGAGCTCGTTCGCGGTGGAGAATTGCTCGGTGCCGGCCACGAATCGGCCGCCATCCGGAAGGCGTACGGTGACCTGTGGAAAGCGCGTGTCGGTCGTGCGGAAGTCGCGGATGCGCTGATACGTGACACGGAACTCGTTGAACTTCGCTCCGAAGCTGCGAGTTCAACTGGCCGACGGTCGAGTTCGTCTGGCTGTGGAAGCGATAGAAGTTGTCGGGGAACTTGTAGGTGACGTTGTTCTGCGTGCCGACGTCGTTGAAGCCGTCCACGTAGTTGTGGCGAACCGTCAGCTGACTGTTCCCGAGGTTGAAGTCAACGCGCGCAAGACCTTGTCGTTCTCGGTCCCGCGAATGTACTCGCCCGAGTCGCCCGGGTTGTAGTTGTAGCGACGCTGCATGATGTCGAGGAAGCGCTGCGCTTCCGCCTGATGTCCGAAGCTGACTCCTGAGTCGCCACTGACTGAAAATCCTGACGGCGTGTCCTTGCGGCCCCATTCCAGGCTGCCAAAGAAGAACGCCTTGCTTTTCACGATCGGCCCACCCAGCGTTCCACCGAACTGCTTGTCGTTGAAGGTCGCGATCGGTCGATCGTCGATGCCGTCGCCGACCAGGCCCTGATCGCGGAACAGGTAGAAAGCAGACCCGCGAATCGCGTTGGTTCCGCTGCGTGTGATCGCGTTGACTCCTCCACCCGAGAAACTTCCCTGGCGGACGTCGTACGGTGCGACGACGAGCTGCAGTTCCTGGATGGCGTCGAGGCTGATCGGCTGTGTTTCGGCCGAACCTCCCGGCGTACCTGCGGAGGCAGCGATGCTGAACAGGTCGTTGTTGACCGCGCCGTCGATCTGGAGATTGTTGTAACGAGTGTTGCGTCCGGCGACCGAGAGGGCGGAGGGGTCGCCGTTGAAGGCGTACTGCACGAAGTGCGGGGAGACGCGCGCAAAGTCCTGAATGCTGCGATTGATGGTCGGGAGCGTCTCGAGCACTTCCGTGCCGACGTTGTCCGAGGTGCCTGCCTTCGAGGCGGTGAAGAGTGGAATCGACTCGGCGGTGACCTGCACGACTTCGGTCACCGACTGAAGCAGGAGTTTGACGGGCAGATCGGTCGTCTCGCCGAGGGTGACAGTCACGGCATTGAGCGTTTCCGAACGGAACCCGGGGAGAGCAACAACGAGCTGATAAGGCCCGCCGACGCGGACGTTCAGAAGAGAGAAACGTCCGTCTCCCTGGGTGACTCCCTCGTAGCTCGCTCCAGTGGGCTCGTGAACCGCGGTGACAGTGGCGCCTGGGAGGACACCGCCCTGTTCATCGGTCACGACCCCTGTGATGGTCCCGGTCGTGACATTCTGACCGGATGCGGGGTGGACCCACCCCAATAAAACGAGGGCAACACACACGGCCGTTGCTGAAACGGACTTCATCATGTACTCCACGAGCGCCCGGACTTGTGCGAAGGGGAAACTGCGACGGCCGGCCACACGCGTGCGAACGGCGTAAAACGCGTGACGATTGTACAACTGAAAGGGCCGCCCTCCAGGCAGGAGAGCGGCCCTTCTGAATGGAAACGTCGAGGGTTACTTACTCGTTACTCGCCCGCACGGCCACCAGACGCGGCGCGCTGCTTCGCTTGGACTTCTGCGGCCTTCTCGCTGTACGTGGCCGCTTCCTTCACCAGCTCCTGCTGACGCGAAGGGTTCTTCTCGAGGTTGGCCTGCACTCGGAGGAGCAGGCCCTTGTAGGTGAGGGCTTCGGGGTAGTCAGCCTTCAACTGGATGGCCTTGTCGATGGCCTCGTTGCCGGCGACGACGAACTTCATTTTGTCGCCATCGGAGAGCGTGAAGTCCCGGTACGCCTTCTCCCAGTAGAACTGAGCGATCGTGTAGAAGGCCTCCGGGTTGTTCGGTTCCTTCTCGGCACGCGCCTTCAACGCCTCCATGCTCTTGTCGAACTCGCCCTGGCGGCTGTAGAAGGTGGCGAGCGTCATGTAGACGCCCGGATCGTTCGCCCTCATGTCACGTGCCTTGACCAGCAACTGCTCGGCCTGCTCGTAGTCACCGTTCTCTTCGTAGATACGCGAGAGGTAGGTGTAGTTGCTCGGTTCGCTGGGATCGAGCTCGATCATGCGACGGAGGATCGGCTCCGCTTCGGACGGTTCATTCAGCTTGTCAGGGCCATAGGCAGCCACGAGATACTCCATGGCTCGCTGCTTCGTCAGCGGGTCCGCGACGACTTCCGCAGCCTTCTTGTAGTTTTCGATTGCCTTTGTGAGCAGGGCGTCGTTGGCTGGCTCGCCTCGACGCGCTGGACGGTACTGATTGTCGTAGCTGTTTCCGAGGAAAAATACGCCGGGTTCAGCTTCACGTCGGTGCAGTCTGGCTCCGAGCCCCTGCACGGTCGATCGTCTCGGAGTATTTGGTAACCGCAGCGCGGAAGTCCTGACCCCGGTAGAGCTGATTGGCGTCCTTAAAGGCCATTGTCGCCTTCAGGGTGTTGATCTGACCGCAGCCCGCCGCGGCGAGGCCGAGCGCGGCGCAGAGCACGCTCACAGAGGCCTTTGACGAAAACTTGTGCATCTCGAATCTCCCCTTACGACCCCTCGTGATTCGGCCCCCGACAGCCCGGCTGGGACGAGCCGAATGCCCGGCAAACGCGCCAGTATAGTGATCGGTTTTCTGAGCAGTCAAGGGTCCGGATATCATGAAGATACCAGCCCCTTTTAGGGCACTCAGCGGTCCCAACGGGCGTCGTACAGCGTTAGACACCGTTCTTCATGATTCGATTCGAAACCCTGCTCGAGAAGGTGCGGAGCTACAGTCCGGAAGCGGACCTCGAGCTTCTCCGGCGCGCCTACGTGTTCTCGGCGCTTGAGCACAAGGGGCAGGTGCGTCACTCGGGCGAGCCCTACCTTGTGCATCCCCTCGAGGTTGCCGACTCGCTGGCGGACATGAAGCTGGATGTCGTGGCCGTTGCCGCCGGCCTTCTGCACGACGTGGTCGAGGACACGCTGACGACGCCTGAGCGGATTCAGGAGCTTTTCGGCAAGGAGATTGCGCACGTCGTCGAAGGGGTCACCAAAATCGGCGCGATCCCCTTCTCATCGAGCGAAGAACGGCAGGCGGAGAACTTCCGCAAGATGCTGCTGGCGATGGTGGATGACATTCGCGTCATCCTCGTCAAGCTCGCCGACCGTCTCCACAACATGCGGACGCTGCACCACCTCCCGGAAGAGCGCCGAATCAAGATTGCCCAGGAAACCCTCGACATCTACGCGCCGATCGCTAACCGCCTCGGCATGAGCAAGGTCAAGAACGAGCTCGAAGAGCTGTCGTTCAAATACCTCGAGCCGAAGGCGTACGAAGGGCTTCGCACGAAGGTCGAAGCGCGACGGAAGTACGCCGAAGGCGTCATCGACGAGCTGACGAAGACACTGCGCGCTCGTCTCGATGAGGCGCAGATTCCGATCAACACCCTCGACGGACGGATCAAGCGTCTCTACAGCATCCACCTGAAGTTGATGCGGCAGCAGATTGACCTCGAGCGCGTCTACGACTTCGTTGCGCTTCGACTCATCACGCAATCGGTCAAGGACTGCTACGCCGCGCTCGGCATCATTCACCAGACCTGGTCTCCGGTTCCCGGCCGCTTCAAAGACTTCATCGCGATGCCGCGGCCCAACGGATACCAATCGCTCCACACCTCGGTCATCAGCGAGCATGGGATTCCCTTCGAAGTACAGATTCGGAGCGAGGAAATGCATCGCAGGGCGGAGGAAGGCATCGCCGCGCACTGGAAGTACAAGGAGGGCCGCGTCGGCGATCACCGCGACGAGCGCTACTTCCAGTGGATGCGGCAGCTCCTCGAGGTGCAGAAGGAGGTCCGCGATCCGCAGGAGTTCCTCCAGAACCTGAAGATCGACCTCTACCCCGAGGAGGTCTACATCTTCACGCCGAAGGGAGAGGTGCGCTCACTGCCGCGCGGTGCCACCGCAGTGGACTTCGCGTACGTGGTCCACACGGACGTCGGCAATCAGTGTGTGGGCGCCCGCATCAACGGCAGGATGGTGCCACTCCGCACCCGCCTTCAGAACGGTGACATCGTCGAGATCGTCACGCAGAGCGGTCATAAACCAAGTCGCGACTGGCTGTCGTTTGTCGTCACCTCGAGGGCGCGCAGCAAGATCAAGCACGTGCTGCAGGCCGAAGAACGCACGCGCAGCGTCGATCTCGGTCGGCGTCTGTTCGACAAGGAGGCGCGGCGCTACGGTCTGAATCCCGGCACGTTGCTCGAGAGTCCCGAGCTTGCCAAGTTCGCGTCGGAGTACGGCGCAAAGTCATCCGAGGAGCTGCTCGCGCACATTGGCTACGGCAAGCTCGCGGCACGAACGGTCCTGCAGAAGTCGGCACCGAACGGACAGCTCCACGAAGACTCCGCCGTCGTCTCTGTTGTTCGACGCGTGCTTCGTCCGGGTTCAGCGTCGGACAAGATTAAAGTTCGCGGAACCGACGATGTGATGGTATTCCGCGCCAAGTGCTGCAATCCGATCCGTGGCGAGCGCATTGTCGGATACATCACGCGGGGCAAGGGCGTGTCGGTGCATTCGCTGGGGTGTCCCAATGTGCTGAATCTGATGTTCGATCCCGAGCGCCGGATCGACGTCGAGTGGGATAGCACCGGCACCGATCAGGCGCCCTACATCGTTCGCCTGACGATGCAAGTTGAAGATCGCAAGGGCATGCTCGCTGAAATCAGCGCGAGAGTCTCAGACATCAATACCAACATCACCAACATGGAAGCCCGCACGGGCGAGGATCGTCAGGCCCGCATCGACATGACCGTCGAGATCCGCGACGTGAAACACCTCGAGAAGGTGATCAAGTCGATCAAAGGCGTGCAGGGGGTGTTGGGTGTGGAGCGGACTGCGCGTGCGTGATTCGCCAATGCAAAATGCCAAAGTCAAAATGCAAACGGAGATCCGCTTGCATCCTGCATTTGCATTTTGAATTACGAGAGAACAGCGATCGCGTCGACTTCGATCTTCACGTCGCGCGGCAGCCGCGCGACCTGGACGGTCGCTCGCGCCGGAGGCGGAGCCGCAACGTGGCGGCTGTAGACCTCGTTCATCGCGGCGAAGTCGCCCATGTCCGCGAGGAACACCGTCGTTCGGACGACGTGATCGAAGCCGACACCGGCCGCGCGCAGCAGCGCGCCAAGGTTGCGCATCACTTGCTCGGTCTGCGCGGTGATGTCGCCGTCGATGAGCGCACCGCTTGCCGGATCGATCGGGATCTGGCCCGACACGAAAAGCAGATTCCCGGCTTTGATTGCCGGGGAGTACGCACCCATGGCTTTGGGTGCGTCCGGTGCGCTGATGACCTGCCGGACCATTAGGCCGCCTTGGTGATTTTGCCGTTTCGCAGGCAGCGGGTGCAGACTCGAATCTTCTTCGTTGCGCCCTTCACGATGGCGCGCACCGTCTGCAGGTTGGGTTCGAACCGCCGGGGACCGACGTTGTGTGCGTGAGACACGGTCCGCCCGACCGCAGGACCCTTGTTGCACACCTCACATCGCTTCGCCATATTTCTGTCTCGCTTTGAACCGGTGCCACGTTCCGCCCGGTGAATCCATCGAGTTTCACCCGGCGTCGTGCCTGGCCAGGTGCGCAAACCCCGTATTGTAGCAGGCTTACGGCAGGATCAGGGAACTGCCCGTCTGGCTCCTCTGGCGCGGGCTGGTTTCTGACGTGAAGCAGGCGCCCGACGAGTGAAAGGTAGGCCGTGTCCTCGGCCTGCTGTCTATGGGCCTCACGCGCGCCCCGTTCAATCGCCCGCAGCGCAATCGCCACCTCGCCATCGTAGATCTTCGTTCCGTGCGACTTCACTTCGGCCAGCATTGCCGTGATGTCCTTTGCGAGCCGCTGCGCCACGAGCGAGGCCGGAGTGTGCTCGTAAAGAACCCCTTTACCGGCGGTTTCGAGCGTGGCGGCGACTGCGGCCGACGCCTGCGCAACGTCCTCGTCGAGTAAGCGACTGAACGTATCGGGTTTGTGACGCGCGATCACCGAGTGAATGAGGAAGAACAGCTGATGCTGCCGCTCCGTGAGATGGCCGATCGACGGCAGCAGCGCCGCCACATCGCGCTCCTGCTGCTTCTTGACGACTGCTGCCGGGTGTTCGCGCGCAGCTGTCAGATGCACGCAGGTCTCCGGGCAATCGATTTCAACGAGGCGTTTGGTCCCACAGCAGATCGTGCAGATGCTCGCGCGCAGAGCGGGGCAGTCGCGACGCCCTTTCCGGCGACCACACGAAGGGCACGTCATCACCGGTGAGCTTCGCATACGTTGCTCGACCAGGCAATGACGGCCAGCTATCCGACAGCCCGTGACCGATTCACGACCGTCCAGACCATTCGTCCGGAAATTATTTGATGTCTGAATATCGACGTACTGTTGATTATTCGACAATTATTGAGGCGACACTGTAGAGGTTTGATACACCTGAAGCGTAGGGTAGCGAGCGAGGGATGCTCGTCCGGCGGCGATCAGTCCTCGCGACAGGAATGCTCGATAATTCCATTGAGAACAGCCATTTACAGTCACGATTCCTACAGAAACACTGGCGGCTCAACGAAAATCCTTCATGGCTGAAACAGTGGAAACCGGTGGTGATGGTTAACGATTTCGTGGTTTGGCGTTGTGATCTGAAGAGGACAGCAGACCCAAAACCTCACTGCACGAATCGGCGTCTAAAGCTTCGACGGCACGAAACGCACCAGTTCATTGTTGCTTAATTCATAGACGGAAATGACTTTATTGACTATGCGTCGGACGAGAGGGACCGCTGGACGGAGCCGTTCCATCGAGATGGTCCGGCTGATTCTTAGTTAGGCACTCCGATTGCATAGCCGCTGACATCATACGGGACTTGAGCCTCGATGAGAGGCACGGGAAGGGAGCAGGGCATCATGGCTACGACGACGAAGAAGAAGGTAGCGGCGAAGGCAAGCCGCTATGACGAGCTGAGGAAGATGCTCGAGGATCGCCGTCGGGAGTTGCTGAACTCGGTTCACGAGAAGATTCGCGACGCCCGAGCGGAGGGCAACAAGGAGCGCGATGTACTGGACCAGGGCGAGAGCTCTGAAGTGGACATCCAGGAGGACATCGAGTTCGCGCTGATCCAGATGAAGTCGGAAACGCTCAACAAGGTTGACGCAGCTCTGCGTCGTCTTGAAGAGGGGACCTACGGCGACTGCTTCGAGTGCGGTGACGAAATCGCCGAGGCTCGCCTGCGTGCGCTGCCCTTCGCGGTTCGCTGCAAGGACTGCGAGGAAGCGCGCGAGACAGCCGAGCGTCGTGAGCGGGCGGCCGCGCAGAAGCGTGGCTCGTCGGCGCTCTTCTACGACATGTCCAACTGACGCATTCCGGCTGCGTCTCGAACCCCTTCTGCCCAACTCCCAGTGCTCTGGGAGTTGGGCTTTTTTCTTGTGATAGCCTCGTGCCTTCCCGTGCGCTATGAGCGACGATCTGCTTGACCTCGATATAACGACCGATCGGCCGCTGGCGGTGCCCAGCGAGTTGCCGATCCTCCCGCTGCGGGACACTGTCCTCTTTCCAAACTCATTCATGCCGCTCGCAGTGGCACGCGAGGCCTCCGTCCGTCTCATCGACGACGCGATGTCCGGCGCCAAGCTCATTGGCGTCTTCACGCAGCGGGATGCGTCGATCGAGGAGCCGACGATCACCGATCTCTACACGGTCGGCACGCTGAGCCACGTCCACAAGATGTTCAAGCTGCCGGACGGCAGCCTGCGCCTGATCGTCCAGGGACTGTCGCGACTGACGCTCGACGAGATCACCGCATCGCGCCCGTATCTGCGTGGTCGCGTCTCGCCCGCTACCGAGTCGCTCGACGAAGGCCAGCGCCTCGAGATCGACGCGCTCCTCCGGAACATCAAAACGAGTTTTCAGCAGGTCGTCTCCTTGTCGCCGCTACTCTCCGACGATTTGCAGACGCTGGCCGCCAACATCACCGAGCCGGGACGTCTCTCGGACTTCATCGCGTCGAGCCTCACCACGATCACGACGACCGTGAAGCAGGAAGTGCTCGAGAAGCTCGATGTGCGTGAGCGCATGGATGCGTTGAATCGCATCCTCATCAAAGAGCTCGAGGTCCTCGAACTCGGGTCCAAGATCCAGTCGCAGGTGCAATCGGAAGTCGGCCGCAACCAGCGCGAGTACTTTCTGCGCGAGCAGCTCAAGGCGATTCAGAAAGAGCTCGGGGAGGGCGACGACCAGACCAAGGACATCGAGGAGCTGCAGGAGAAGATCGATGCGGCCGGCATGCCCGAGGCCGTCCGCAAGGAAGCGCTGCGGGAGTTGGATCGCCTGGCGAGGATGCCGGTCGCCGCAGCGGAGTACACCGTCTCGCGCACCTACATGGATTGGCTGGTGACGCTGCCGTGGCAGAAGCACACGGACGAAGTCATCGACCTTCCGAAGACGAAGGAAATTCTCGACGCGGATCACTCGGGCCTCGAAAAAGCCAAAGACCGCATCCTCGAGTACCTCGCTGTTCGCAAACTGAATCCTGACGTCAAGGGTCCGATCCTGTGCTTCGCGGGTCCTCCGGGCGTCGGAAAGACCTCGCTGGCGAAATCGATCGCGCGGTCGCTCGGGCGGAAGTTCGTGCGCGTGTCGCTCGGTGGCATGCGCGACGAAGCGGAGATCCGCGGGCACCGGCGCACGTATATCGGCGCTCTGCCGGGCCAGATCATTCAGGGGCTGCGTCGCGCAGAGTCGCGAAACCCGGTCTTCATCCTCGATGAGATCGACAAGCTCGGTGCGGACTTCCGTGGCGATCCCGCGTCGGCATTGCTCGAGGTGCTCGATCCCGAACAGAACAATTCATTTCGCGATCACTACCTCGACGTGCCGTTCGACCTCTCCGAGGTGCTGTTCATCACGACCGCCAACGTGCTGCACCCGGTTCCGCCCGCGCTCCGCGACCGCATGGAGGTTCTCGAAATCCCGGGCTACACGGAAGAGGAGAAGCTCGCGATCGCGCGCGACCATCTGTTACAGAAACAAGTCTCGAATCACGGCCTCACGTCCGAGCAGCTGGTCATCACGGATGACGCACTAGGGGCCGTGATTCGCGGTTACACCCGGGAAGCCGGCGTGAGAAATCTCGAACGGGAAATTGGTGCCCTCTGCCGCAAAGCCGCCCGTCGTCGGGCGGAAGGTGACGAGACGCCCCTGACGATTGATCCGACTGTCGTCATGGACATGTTGGGAGCACCGACGTTCCTCGACGAAGAGATCGAAGAGCGCACCAAGGATCCGGGCGTCGCGATCGGGCTCGCGTGGACGCCTGCCGGCGGCGATGTGTTGCTTGTCGAGGCGTCACGCATGCCCGGCAGCGGAACGCTGACGCTGACGGGGCAGTTGGGCGACGTGATGAAGGAGTCGGCTCGAGCGGCGCTCTCGTGGTTCCGCGCGCACGCCGCTGCCTACGGTGCGGACCCTGACTTCTTCAAGAACGCCGAGATCCATCTGCATGTGCCGTCGGGTGCCATTCCCAAGGACGGCCCGTCGGCTGGCGTCACGATCGCGACGTCGTTGGCATCGGAGCTGACGAGGCGCCCAGTGCGCGGAGACATCGCGATGACCGGCGAGGTGACGCTGTCAGGTCGCGTGCTGCCGGTCGGCGGAATCAAGGAGAAGGTCCTCGCCGCGCGTCGCGTCGGGATTCGCGAAGTGATCCTGCCGCGGCAGAACGAGAAGAACGTGAAAGAGGATCTCTCCGAGGAGCTGAGGCGCGAACTGACGATCCACTACGTGCAGACGGTGGACGAGGTCCTGCTCCTCGCATTAACGCCCGCCGCGAAGACGCGCAGCGATCGCAAAACCAGCCGGAAGATTCAGGTTTCGCTACAGTAAAGTCCCCGCTCCACGGTGCACGGTCTTCGGTCCACCAGGTTCACTCGATCAACGAGAGCCCCGCGATCGTCTTTAGATCGATGATCTCTCCTGCAGAGATCATTTTCTGAAGCTGGTCGCGGCCGAACGGACGCGCCTCGATGTCCTCGTCTTCGTCCTGATGCGCTTCCTCGTCCCCGGTGCCAGGCTCGCGCAGACCGGTTGCCTTGAAGAACGTCATCTGCTCATCGCAGTAGCCCGGTGTGGGAAAGAACGATCCCAGGCGCTCGAGGTGTGACGCCACCTGGCCGATTTCTTCCTGACATTCGCGCCGCGCCGCGTACTCGACATCCTCGCCAGGCTTCAGGCTGCCGGCGGGTAGCTCCCATGCCCATTGCCCGATCGCCGGTCGATACTGCCGCACGAGAAGGACCTCGTTCCGCGCTGTCACCGGAACGATCACGACCGAGCCCGGGTGTCTGATGATCTCGGCCCGCAGCTCTCCGCCCTTGGGCAGCGAGATCGTTTCGACGCGCACAGTGAAGACCCGACCCTGGAAGACGGTGCGAATCTCCTTCGGAACGATCGGCGGCTCGCTCATTGGTCGTCCTTCTCTTCGGGTGGCCATCCTGGCAGATCGTCCAACACCGCCGTCAGATCGTCCGGCAGCTGCGCGATGAACTGCAGTCGTCGTCCGTCGCTCGGATGCGTGAACACCAGACGCGCTGCATGGAGGAACGGACGCGACAGCCGCTGAACGGCCCGAATATCTCCGGCCACGCGTCGATGAACGCCGCCATAAGTCGAGTCGCCGACGATGGGATGGCCGATGGCGCTCAGGTGAACACGGATTTGATGCGTGCGCCCAGTGTGAATCGCCACCTGACAGAGCGTGAGCCCTGGCAGACGATGCGCGCGCGTGATCCGCGTGACGGCGTGTCGCGCGCGGCTCGCCCGCGTCGACATCTTCAGTCGATTCGACGGATCGCGTCCGATCGCCGCTTCGATGCGCCGGCCCGCCTGCACGACGCCCCACACGAGCGCGATGTACTCTTTCTCGATCTCGTGGTCGTGAAACTGGCGCGCGAGCTCGTGATGCGCCGCATCATTCTTGGCAACGACCATCAGGCCCGAGGTGCCGCGATCGAGCCGGTGAACGATGCCGGGACGAAGCTCGCCGCCGACGCCACTGAGATCCTGGAGATGGTGCAGCAATGCGTTGACGACGGTGCCCGATGCGTGACCTGCACTGGGATGCACGACCATCCCGGCCGGTTTGTTCAACACCGCAAGATCAGAGTCCTGGTAGACGATGTCGAGTGGAAGCGCTTCGCTCGAGAGCGTCGCCGCCGTCGCTGCGGGCACGTCGATGCTGACCTGATCCCCTTCGCGTACGACGAGGTTCGGCTTCGCTTCATGCGATCGCGCGCCCTTGGGACCCGGCCGCTGAAGATCGACGTGGCGCTCTGATATCAGGCGCTGGATCTGTGAGCGGGAGAAGCCGCCGAGCAGGGCGACGAGCACGCGGTCAAGCCGCTGCCCGTCGAATTCGGCCGCAACGGTAAACGAGTGGTTCTGGGCCTCCGGCAATCAATCCTATGCTGCCGCTCGCCTGCGGCCGCGCATCTCCTGCGGCGCCTCGGGCGTCGTCTTTGCGAGCCACGTCAGCATGATCAGGCTGAGCGGCGCAAGCACCAGCGAGATGAACTGCGATGTGGAGAACCCGAGGATCGCTCCTCGCGGATCACCGCGATAGATCTCGATGATGAAGCGCGAGACGGCGTACAGGAACATGTACGACCAGAAGGTCCTGCCGGCGAAAAGCTTGCCTTTGCGCTCCGTGGCGAGCAGCAGGACCAGGATCAGCAGCTCTGCGCCAGCCTCATAAAGCTGCGTTGGGTGCAGCGGAATCCCGAGGGGCGTGCCCACGTTCGCAGCCGCGAGCGGGTTCGTGAAGATCACCGCCCATGGGACATCGGTTGGTTTGCCGTAGCAGCATCCCGCGGCGAAGCATCCCAGACGGCCCGTGACGTGCCCGAGCGCGATGCCCGGCGCAAATACGTCGCACGTGGTCCAGAAGGGCATGCGATGCCTGGCGATGTACCAGAACGCCACGGCGACCGCGAGGATCAACCCGCCGTAGAACACGCCGCCGGATCGGGCGAGCGCCAGCAACTCCCAGGGCGAGCGCCGGAATTGATCGAAGTCCACGAAGAGCAGCATCAGCTTCGCGCCGATGAGCGCCGCAATGATGATGTAGATGCCGAGGTCGAGGACGCGATTGGCGTCGAGCCCCCAGCGCTTCGCTCGCGTCATCGCGAGGCGGAGCCCCAGGAGGTACGACGCGGCCAGGAGGACGCCGTACGAGTAGACGGTGAGCGGGCCGAGCTTAAACAGTTCTGGATACACGCGAGTGTTCCGCACCGAGCAGATCGAGAATCATCAGCGCTACTCCGATCGTAATGGAGGCGTCGGCGATGTTGAAGGCCCAGAAGTGCCAGCCGCGCCAGTAGAAGTCGAAGAAGTCCAGCACATACCCCGCAGAGACCCGGTCGATGAGGTTGCCGAGCGCGCCGCCGATCACGAAGGACAGCCCTATCCTCGTAAGACGCTGACCCGGCGCGAGCGTTGCCGCGTAAATCGCCAGCCCGACGAGAGCCGTCGTCTGCACCAGGGCCATCACCGCCGACTTGAACGGAATATCGAGCGCGTTCAAGAGACCAAACGCCGCGCCGGTGTTGTGGACGCGCGTCAGGCTAAAGAATCCCGGGATGACATCGATGCTGTCGAACAGGTTCAAGCGCGGCCGCACGGCAGCCTTCACCACCTGATCCAGGACGATCACGCCGAGCGCGATCCAGAAATGGGTTGGCCGAAATGACCTCATGCGGCGAGGTCGCCCCCCAGCGCCTCGACGCAGCGGTCACAGATGCCGGCCCACTCCGGCTCGTGGTGGACCGACGGCACGAACCGCCAGCAGCGCGCGCACTTCACACCCGGTGCCTTTTCGACCGCCACCTCGACCAGGCTCTCACCTGTCGTCGAGCCGATGGTCAACGACACGTCCGAGACATTCAGCAGCATCGGCAACCGCTCGCGATGACGGTCGAGCAACGTCGCCACCGGGCCCTGCGCCCGCAGGACCACGCGCGCGCCGAGGGACGTACCGATGATCTTGTCCTTTCGTTTCTGCTCGAGCGCGGCGTTGACCTGCTCTCGGACGTTCAGCAACTCGTCCCACTCGTCGAGCAGCGCCTGATCGATGAGCCCTTCAACTCGTGGAAAGTCCTCGAGGTGAACGGACGCCGAGCGTGATCCCGGGATGTGCCGCCAGAGATCGTCTGCCGTGACCGGGAGAATGGGCGCGAGAAGCTTCGCGAGCCCCTCGCAGATGATGTACATCGCCGTTTGCGTCGAACGTCGCTCGCTCGATCGCGCGCCAAGTGTGTACATCCGATCTTTCGTGACGTCTACGTAAAAGGCACTCAAGTCCACTGTTGCCAGCGTGTTCATCGCTTGCGAGACAGTGGAGAAGTCGTACTCGTCGTAGCCGCGCAGCATGCGATCGGCCGCGCGTCCATAGCGCGCCAACGCAAATCGATCGACCGCGTCGAGCTGCTCGAGCGGCACGCGATCGCTGGCTGGATCGAAGTCGTACAGGTTAGCGACGAGGATGCGGCACGTATTCCGCAGTTTGCGATACACGTCCACGACGCGCGTGAGAATCTCCTTGCTCACGCGCAACTCCTCGGTGAACTCGGTCATCGCGACCCACAGCCGGATGATCTCGGCGCCGCTCTCCTTGATGACCTCCTGCGGCACGATCGTGTTCCCGAGCGACTTCGACATCTTGCGGCCTTCGAGGTCGATCAGGAAGCCGTGCGTCAGGACTTCGCGAAACGGCGGCCGCCCGCGCGTGGCCAGCGCCACGAGCAATGAGCTCTGGAACCAGCCGCGATGCTGATCGCTGCCCTCGAGGTACATGTCCGACGGCCATGTCAGCTCATCGTAGCGCGGCAGCACGGCCTCGTGGCTCGAGCCCGAGTCGAACCAGACGTCGAGAATGTCTCGTTCTCGCTCGAAGGTTTTTCCACCGCACGACGGGCAGGTCAGGCCTTGCGGCAGGAACTCTTCGATCGGCCGTTCGTACCACGCGTCGGCGCTGTGCTTCTCGAAGATGTCCGCAGCCCGATCGATGAGCTCCGGTGTGAGAACAGCCTCGCGGCAGGTTGTGCAGTCAACCGCTGGGATCGGCACACCCCACGCCCGCTGACGCGAGATGCACCAGTCGGGCCGGTTCGACACCATGTTGAAGATGCGATCGCGTCCCCACGACGGGATCCACTTCACCTGGTTGTCGATCGCATGGCGCGCCGCTTCCCTCAACGTCCGCGACTGGCCGTCGTCACATTTCACCGACGCGTCGCCGTCCATGCGCACGAACCATTGCGACGTTGCCAGGAAGATCACCGGGTTATGACAGCGCCAGCAGTGCGGATACTGGTGCGAGAAGGTCTCGCGATGCCAGAGCCGACCACGATCGGCAAGCGCCTGCTCCACCTTCGAGTTGGCGTCGAACACACGCTGACCGCCGAACAGTTGCACGCTGTCGAGGAAGTGTCCTCCCGGTCCGATCGGCGCATAGATCTCGAGGCCGTACTTGATGCCCGTAAGGAAGTCGTCGGCACCGTGACCAGGCGCGGTGTGAACCGCGCCGGTGCCTTGTTCGAGCGTGACGTAGTCGCCCAACACCGCGAGCGACGCCCGATCGTAGAGAGGATGCTGGAACTTGATGCCTTCCAGTTCCGCACCCTTCATGCGCGTGACGGGGCGATCGAACGCACGCCCAACGATGCGGCCGACGGTCTCCGCCAGGCCCTCCGCGATGATCACCGCGCGGCCATCGACGTCGAACGCTGCGTAGTCGAACTCCGGGTGAAAAGCGACCGCGAGGTTCGACGGAATCGTCCATGGCGTTGTCGTCCAGATCAGGACCGAGACGTCACGTCCACCAAGCGCCGGGATTCGCGTTTGCAACTCGTCGACGCTCGCGGGGCTGAGCGGGAACTCGACGTAGATCGATGGCGACGAATGATCGTCATATTCGACCTCCGCCTCGGCGAGCGCCGTGCGGCAGTGGATACACCAATGAACCGGCTTCTTACCCTTGTAGACGAGCCCACGTCCCACGAGCTTTCCAAGTGCACGCGCGATGTCCGCCTGATACCGAAAGCTCATCGTCACGTATGGATGATCCCAGTCGCCGAACACCATCAGCCGCTGGAACTCCGTCGTCATCACACTGATGTAGCGCTCGGCGTAGGCCCGGCACTCGCGACGGAAGTCGGCCATCGACATTTCGCGTTTCTTCGCGCCGAGTTCGCGGTCCACGCGCAACTCGATCGGCAGGCCATGGCAGTCGTAACCGGGCACGTAGGGCGAATCGAATCCCGCCATCGTGCGTGACTTGACCACGAGATCCTTGAGGATCTTGTTGAGCGCCGTGCCGAGATGAATCTGCCCGTTGGCGTACGGAGGACCGTCGTGCAGCACGAACTTCGGTGAACCGCGGCGCTTTGCACGGATTTGTGCATACAGATCCATGTCTTTCCACCGGCCCAGCGCTTCTGGCTCGGCGGTCTGCAGGCTGGCTTTCATCGGGAAAGCCGTCCGCGGCAAATTGACTGTGTCCTTCCACTCGGGCATAGAGGCTTACTACTTACTATAATTCCTCGGATGCCCGCGCTCGAACCTACGCCACAGGGCGCCTCCGCGGTCCACGAGGAGGTACTCGAGAACGGCCTGCGAGTGTTGATCCAGTCGGTGCACACCGCACCGCTCGCGACCGTCTGGTGCTGGTATCGCGTTGGCTCACGGGACGAGATCCCGGGACTGACAGGCGTCTCGCACTGGGTCGAGCACATGAACTTCAAGGGCACGACCAACATCCCGCGAGACCAGATCAAGGGGATCATCGAAAAGTACGGCGGCTACTGGAATGGCTACACATGGATCGACCAGACCACGTATACCGAGACGGCCACGCGCGACGCGCTCGATCACATGCTGTTCATTGAGGCCGAGCGGATGCGGAGTTGTCTTTACGATCCCGCGGACTGCGAATCCGAGCGCACGGTGATCATCTCGGAGCTGCAAGGCGGAGAGAACGACCCCGAGCAGTTGCTCGATCAGGAGCTGACAGCGACCGCGTTCCGCGCCCACAGCTATCGACATCCCACAATCGGCTGGCTGTCAGATCTGCAGACGATGACGCGGGAAGACCTGTACGGTCACTATCGCCGCTTTTATGCGCCGAACAATGCAACGCTCGTAATTGTTGGAGATGTCGATCGGGCAGGCGCTCTGCGTGAGGTCGTCAAGCATTTCGGCAAGCTCGAGCCAAGTGACGTCAGACGTCGATCGTCAACCGTCGAGCCCGAACAACTCGGTGAGCGCCGCCTGACGATCTCGAAGGAAGGCACGACCGCGTATCTCAAGGTCGGCTTTCACTCGCCCGGCGTGACCCACGACGACTTCTTCCCATTGCTCGTGCTCGACACGGTGCTGACCGGTGCGAAGGGCCTCAACCTGTGGGCAAGTTTCCGAACGCCGCCCCCACAGCGGAGTGCGCGGCTCTATCAGGCGCTTGTGAACAGCGGCCTGGCGTCCGCAGTCAACGGTGCGCTGCTGCCGACCCAGGAGCCGTTTCTCTACACGCTTTCGGTGACGGCGACCGACGGAGTGTCGCTCGATCGAG
The DNA here is from genome assembly GCA_963757735.1 of uncultured Acidobacteriota bacterium. Classification (GTDB taxonomy): domain Bacteria; phylum Acidobacteriota; class Vicinamibacteria; order Vicinamibacterales; family UBA2999; genus Gp6-AA40. The sequence goes on along the minus strand of CAVWST010000006.1, from coordinate 89,081 downwards.
TGGAGGCCGTCACGCTGACCGAGGTTGAGCGCGCGCGGGCAAACGGCATCACGCCGCAGGAGCTTCAAAAAGCCAAGAACCAGTTGCGCGCCCGGCTCGTGTTCGAGAACGACAGCATCACGAACATCGCGCATCAACTCGGGTTCTTCGAAACGATTGCATCCTGGCAGCTTTATCCAACCATTTCCCAACGCATTGAGGCTGTGACCATCGCGGAGGTCAACAACGTTGCCGCCGATCGTCTCAAGCCCACGAGTCGCACCGTCGGTCGTTTCGAGCCCATTCAATGATCGTAGGCCTGGCGCCGACGCGTGAGGTCCTGGCTAACGGTGTTACGGTCGTCGCCAAGCGGACGTCGACGACTCCGGCGGTGACGCTGATTGCAAATCTGCGGGCAGGCTCCGTGCATGACACCGCGGAGCTGCCCGGCCTCGCGCATTTCGTCTCGCGGACGATCGATCGCGGCACGGAACGATACTCAGCCGACGAACTCGCCGAGCAGTTGGACAACCGCGGGGTCACGCTCGCGGCGTCGGTCACCCGCCATACCTTGTCACTCGCGTGCACCTGTCTCGTCGAAGACCTGGACGACGTGCTTGGACTCGTTGCGGAAGTTGTCATTCGACCGTCTTTCCCCGCGGTCGAAGTCGATCGGCGCCGTGGCGAGATCGTCACACTCATCCGGCAGGATGAAGACAACCCCGCTGCGGTTGCCGTCGAGACGTTGATGTCGATGCTGTACGGCACGCACCCGTATGGCCGTCGCGCGCGAGGTACCGTCGCAAGCGTCGAACGTATCGATCGACAGGCGCTTCAACGTTTTCACGTGGCCCACTGCGCTCCAAAGGGTTTGTCGTTGGCTGTTGTTGGAGATATCGAACCGGCACGCGCGGTTGACGCCGTGCGCGCCTCATTTGGCGAATGGAAAGCCGGAGAGGTAGTCGAGGTCACGGGCATTCCTGTTTCTCCCGTGGCGGGGCGTCAGCGCCGTGTCGTCCCGATGATGAACAAGTCTCAGACCGACATCGCGTACGGATTCGCAACCATCGCCCGTCGGGATGCGTCCTACTATGCGTACTCGCTGATGAACAACATCCTGGGCCAGTACTCCCTCGGTGGCCGCCTCGGCGACAGCATTCGCGAGCAGCAAGGGATGGCCTATTACGTCTTTAGCTCGCTCGACGCGAACCTCATGCCAGGGCCGTTAGTCATCAGGGCCGGCGTCAGTCCGGCGAATGTGGCGAAGGCGGTCGCGTCGATCGACACGGAGCTCCAGAAGTTGGTGGACGCCGGTCCGACCGAACAAGAGCTTCAGGAGTCCAAGCAGTATCTGATCGGTTCGATGCCGCGCATGCTCGAAACCAACATGGGGATTGCCTCGTATCTGCAGACGGTCGAGTTTTTCGGACTCGGCCTCGACTACGACATCCGCATGCCGGATCTCCTGAGAGCCGTAACCCCCGCACACGTGCACGACGCCACGCGCCGTGCAATCGATCCCGCCAACGCGGCGGTCGTCGTCGCCGGACCGTTTGAAGGACCTCTGTCGTGAGACGACGCCCCGTGTCTGCAGTGTTCTTCGACGTCGACTTCACGCTGATCTACCCGGGACCGACGTTTCAGGGTGAGGGCTACGCCGCCTTCTGCGAGCGCTACGGCATGACCGTGGATCCCGCGCGCTTCCCGCAGGCTGTCCGCGCGGCGTCGTCCATCCTGGATGCCGCGCAGGATCACGCGTACGACGCGGACATCTTTGTCTGCTACACGCGTCGCATCATCGAGGAGATGGGCGGATCGGGTCCGCGGCTCGACGAATGCGCGACCGAGATCTACAACGAGTGGGCCGCCTGTCAGCACTTCTTCCTCTACGACGATGTAGCACCTGTGCTGGAGGAGCTGGCGCGACGGGGCCTGAAGATCGGGTTGATCTCCAATTCGCATCGCTGCCTCGCCTCGTTTCAGGAACATTTTCAGCTTCAGGGTCTCATCACGGCTGCCGTGTCTTCATCAGAACACGGCTTCATGAAGCCTCACCCGAGTATCTTCGAAGCTGCGCTGACGCTGGCGGGAGTTGAGGCTCGCGACTCGTTGATGGTGGGCGACAGCATGGCGCACGACATCGACGGCGCGCGCCGAGTGGGCATGCGAGGCGTGCTCGTACATCGATCCGATGATCCTGTACCCGCGGCGGGCGTCCCCGTGATCCGCTCGATGTCAGAGCTTCCGGCTCTGATTAACTAGCGCATCAACGTTGCGAACGGCCGCCTGACTTCGGGGCCCAGAACGTGAACTCCTTCTCGTAGCACACGCCCTCGAGATCAACCGCACGTTCCTGAAAGTACGCCTGAGCGTCAGCGATCGCCTTGTTGTAGATAACCGGTCCGATCTCCTTCAGGCAGTAGTCGAGCAGCAGTCCGGCTTTGAGGTCGCCGATGTCTTCGTCGAGGTGCTCGACGAAGTACCGCTTGATAGAGGCAAGAAGCTGTTTCTTGTGTTCAGGGCTGAGTGTGATGGCCATGTCGAAAGGGGTGCGGCGCGAGGCCGCACCCCGAAACAATCAGCGCCGGAGGAGCGCAAGCCCCTGCGAGAGCAGGTCGCTGTGATTGTCTGGAATCTGCCCGTTCGGTGTGAGCTGGTTTACGAGCTCCGGCAGGATCTGCGAGAGGATCGATCCGGCCTGGCCGTTGGACGTGCCGAGCTGCGCGGCCAGATTGCCGAGCCCCGTGTTGCCGAACGCCTGCGTCAACTCGTCGGTCGACACGCCGGCGTTCGGGCCGGTGCCGACCCACGAGTCCGCCTGCTGTCCCAACCCGCTGGCGCGAAGCTTGTCGATCACTCCAGGCAGGCCGCCGTTCTGCTGGACCATCGCCATCACGGCGCCGACCAGATCGGCTCCGCCTTTCTGATTGCCTGCGCCAAGGCTATTGACCAATGCGTCGAGCGGGCTGGCTCCCTGCGACTGACCACCACCGAGCACAGATCCCGCGACGTTGCTGAGGATGCCATCCAAAAGTCCCATGGTGTTGCTCCTTTGCCGACAATCCCGAACCCCGATCAGCCCGGAGGCCAAGTGAGCGGACGGCCCGCGAGCAGGTGCAAGTGGATGTGGAAGACCGTCTGACCGGCGGCACGGTTGGTATTGAACACGGTCCGATAGCCTTCATCGGCGTATCCGTGCTCTTTCGCGATGGCTGCGGCCACACGCTGCATCGCGCCCGCCAGCGCATCGTCGTGCGGATCCAGATCGTTCAGCGTGGCGATATGACGGCGAGGAACGATCAGGACGTGCAGGGGCGCCTGCGGGTTGATATCCCGGATCGCAACGATCTCGTGATCCTCATGGACGAAGCGTCCAGGGATCTGTCCTGCGATGATCTTGCAGAAGAGGCAATCGTTCATGACCGTTGGATGACTGCGGTGCGAGGGATGCCCTGCAGATCGGCGCGCACGCGATCCACCCGCAACGCAGGACGCGCCGCGACCAGATGCCTCACATCATCTTCCTGACCAAACCCAAATTCCATGACCAGCCAGCCGCCACTCACGAGTGTCCGAACGGCCGCATTGAGCACGGCTTCAACGCCCTGCAGGCCAGTCTCGCCGCCGAAGAGCGCGACGTCGGGCTCGTGACGAACGTCGTGCGACAGCGCGGGCTTGTCGCCGTCTTTGACGTAGGGTGGATTGGCCGCGATCAGATCGAATGGGCCGTCGATCCCGTCGAGGAAGGACGTCTCGACGAACGTCACTCGCGAGCTCACGCCCAGTCGACGCGCGTTGTCGCGAGCAACGGTGAGTGCCGTGCGAGAGACCTCGGTAGCCGTGATGTGCGCCCCCTCGATCTCATGAGCGAGGCTCACCGCGAGGCAGCCGCTGCCCGTGCCGATGTCGGCGAGGCGCGGCGAAGTCAGCTTCAACGTGCTCAGAATCGCGAGCGATTCCTCGATGATGAACTCGCTCTCGGGGCGCGGGATGAGGACGTCGGATGTGACGCGAAAGTCGAGACCCCAGAATTCCCGGTTACCAACGATGTACGCGGCCGGCTCGCGGCGTGCGCGGCGAAGAATCCATTCCGAGAACCGGGGTTCGAGTCCTTCAGGAGCCGCTTCGGCCCGAGCGGTCAGGACGCGTGCGCGATCCCAGCCGAGAATCGTGCGCACGAACAGATCGACGTCGATCGCTGCCGCCGTCGGATCGATGCCCGCCGCGACGAGACGTTCGCGTCCGGACGACAGCTGCTCGTGGAGAAACGTCATTCTTCGGGGCCGACGGCCGTGACTTCCTTGAGCTTCTGCGCGTTGTAGAACGAGGTCACCTGTTCGACGATCTCGCTCATGTCTCCTTCGAGCACGTTGTGCAGCTGGTGCGTGGTGAAGTTGACGCGGTGATCGGTGATACGGCTGTCGCGGAAGTTGTACGTGCGGATCTTCTCGGATCGGTCGCCGCTTCCAACCTGCCCGCGCCGCTCCTTCGCGATCGCGTCCTGCTGCTTCTGCATCTCCATCTCGTAGAGACGGGCGCGCAGCACTTTCATCGCCTTTGCGCGGTTCTTGATCTGCGACTTCTCGTCCTGCTGCGAGACGACGAGGTTCGTGGGAAGGTGCGTGATGCGCACGGCCGAGTAGGTCGTGTTGACGCTCTGGCCGCCCGGTCCGCTCGAGCAGAACGTGTCGACGCGCAGGTCTTTCTCGTTGATCTGGATGTCGACTTCCTCCGCCTCGGGCAGCACGGCCACCGTCGCGGTCGACGTGTGGATGCGCCCGCTGGCTTCGGTTGCGGGCACTCGCTGCACGCGATGTACGCCGCTCTCGTACTTCAACCGGCTGTAGACGCCCTTGCCTTCAATCGAGACGATCGCTTCCTTCAGGCCGCCGCCGCCGGTCTCGCTGCTCGACATCACGTCGAGCTTCCAGCCCTGACGTTCGGCGTAGCGCGTGTACATCCGGAACAGGTCGCCGGCGAAGAGCGCTGCTTCGTCGCCGCCGGTGCCGGCGCGAATTTCAATGATGACGTTCTTCTCGTCATTCGGATCCTTCGGCATGAGAAGGATCTTGAGTTCCTGGAGGAGCGCCTCACGACGAGTGTTGAGCGACTTCAGCTCCTCATCCGCCAGCTCGCGCATGTCCGTGTCGGCGCTCCGGAACAACTCCTCGGCGCCGGCGATGTCGAGCTCGACGCTCTTGAACTCGCGGAACTTCTGCACGAGTGGTTCGAGCTCGGCGAGCGTCTTTGCCGCCTTCTTGTACTCGGAGGGATCCGACTGCACTTCGACTGTGCCGAGCCGGGTCATCAACTCGTCGTAACGCGATTCGACTGAGGTCAGTTTGTCGAACATGGTGTTGGGCAGAACGCTGTCAACTCCCAATCCCCAAACAGCCAATTCCCGAGAAGCCGAGCTGTTTTGGGAGTTGGGAGTTGGCGGTTGGTAGTTTGTCGATCCAATTATCCCCCCGAGACGGGGGGTAGGAATGCCACTTCGTCGCCTTCGCTGACCGACGTGGACATCCGCGAGTAATCTGCGTTCACAGCCACGGACATTGTCCGCTCGTACTCGCCCAAAGCGGGCATCTCGGCCACGAGCGTCTTCCACACACTTTGGACGGTCGCCGGGGCCTGGACGTCCCGGACCAGCTCTCCCGATCCTGCTAAATCACGCAGCCGGGCGAATAGACGCACGGTCACGCGCATGCGATCCGATACGCCGCCTGCCTGGCCGACTCATCGTCGGGATCCGCAGTGGCGCCCTCCAGCCAGACGTCTCCACCCTCGAAGTGCTCGTGCTTCCAGATGGGGACGATCTGTTTGATTCGCTCGATCGTGTAGCGGCACGCCGCAAACGCATTCGCCCGGTGGGGTGATACGGCGACGATGATGACGCTCGCCTCGCTAATCTCGATCCGACCTGTTCGGTGATGCACGCCGACGCGTGTGTCCGGCCACGCCTGACCGACTTCTTCAGTGATGCGCGTCAATGCCCGGACGGCCAGTGGCTCGTAGGCCTCGTAGTCGAGGAACGAGACGCGTCGGCCCTGATTGTGATCGCGAACCAGTCCGATGAACGACGCGACGGCGCCATCACCCTCTCGCCCTGCTGACTTCATGCGTCAGCGCCTGAAGGTCCAGAGCGGCCGGGGTCACGGCAACGAGAGGCATCGATTGAGTATGGCAGTTCCGAGTTCCCGGTTCCAAGTTCCGGGTTCGTGTGCTGAGTTCGGGTTCGATGTTACGTGAAGAAATGCCCGAGTGGTCCGTGCCCGCGACCTAAATCCGGCGCGTGCCTGATCGCCTCCGCGACGTAGCGCTGCGCATCGCGAACGGCATCGCGAAGGGCGTGGCCCTGCGCGAGGTGAGACGTAATCGCTGCCGCAAACGTGCACCCCGTTCCGTGCGTATGCCTTCCCGGGACGCGCGTGTACCGAAACTCGACGAACTCGCCTTCGTGCAACAGCAGATCCGAGATGTCATCGGACGGCAGATGGCCGCCTTTAATCACGACCGCCGTGGCCCCCATGTCTACGATGCGCCTCGCCGCTTCCTTTCGATCGTCGTCCGTCCGAATCTCGATGTTGGACAGCGTCTCGGCCTCGGGAATATTGGGAGTCACGAGATACGCCTGGCCAATCAGTTCCATTTTCATCGCGCCCAGCGCTTCGTCGTCCAGGAGGCGGTCGCCACTCTTGGCGATCATCACGGGATCGACGACGAGCAACGGGATCTCGAGATCGCGTACGGCGGCTGCCACGGCTTCGACGATTGCGGCGTTTGCCAGCATGCCGGTCTTCGCCGCATGCACGCCGAAGTCAGAGACGACAGCCTCGATTTGGGCGGTAACCAGATCCGCGGGGAGCGCTTCGACCATGGTCACGCCGAGGGAGTTCTGCGCCGTCACAGCGGTGATGGCGCTCGTGCCATATACACCGTGAGCGGCGAAGGTCTTCAGGTCTGCCTGGATGCCCGCGCCCGCACCGGAATCGCTTCCCGCGATTGTCAGCGCGGTGCGCATCGAGGTTAGTGAGATCGGCCGAGCAGACGCCACAACGCGGGGACGAATCCCGCGGCGATGGCGAGCTTGATCAGATCCGGAGCGATGAATGGATACACGCCGGCGGAGAACGCGGCGCTGACGCCTGGAGCCGCCTCACCGGTGCGGGCAAAGAGTCCAAGCCAGGTGACTCCCGCGGAGTAGATGACGAGCAGACCCGCGAGCATCGCAAGCACCGACGTGACGTACTTGCGATCGAACCCGCGCTCCGCAAGATAGCCGGTCACAAACGCCGCGAGCGGGTAGGCCATGAGATACCCACCAGTGGGCCCGAGCAATCGCAACGGTCCGGGCGGCAGAACGGCCGACGCGGCGAACACCGGGAGGCCAGCGATGCCGGCAGCGAGATAGAGAATCTGGCTCGCGGAGCCAAGTCGAGAACCGAGCGCCAGTCCGCCGAGCAGGACGACCATCGGCTGAAGCGTCAGCGGCACCGCGGTGAAGGGCAGTGGGACGCTGACCTGCGCTGCGACGATCGTCAGGACCGTGACGAAGAGCAGCGACGCGATCCTGATTCCTCGCGCCGTCTCAGCGGATGCGCCACGCGCGGCGAGCGCATGAACGAGTGTGGTCGATGAGGACGCTGCCATGCCCGCGAATTGTACCCCAGCCCTCGGGATCTACTTCGCCAGAACCAGCATGTACTGGTACGGCAGCGTCTCTTCGTCCACGATCCGCAGCCGCGCAGCGCGGACGTCGGCCGTGACCGACGCTTTGTCGACTCGGGCATTTTCCGGAGGGCCGGGCCCGCCGCGCCCAGGCTTCCAGTTCACGACACCGATGAGCCCGTTGGGCTTGAGCGCCCGGGCGAGGTTCTGAAGGAACGTGACGCGATCTTCGACTTCCTGGTACGCATCGACGACGACGATCGCGTCGAGGCCTGCGACGGGGAGATTCGGGTTGCTTCCCTCTCCGCGCGTAGTCTGGACGTTCTGCAACCCCTCGCGCTGGACGCGCCGCTTGATCGCCTCGAGCATCTCGCGCTGCACGTCCTGCGAGTAGACGACGCCATTGGGGCCGACGCGTCGCGCCAGATGAATCGTGAACCAGCCCGCGCCTGCGCCGATGTCGGCGACCTTCGATCCGTCGGCGACGTGCAGCACGTCCATGATCTGTTCCGGCTTCTGCCATGCGGCGCGGTCGGGGCTTTCGAGGAGTCCGAGATCGATCGGTGGAAACAGGCGGCCGTGGCTCGGTGATGCCGGAGGCTGCTGCGCCTGAGGTGCCGCCGCTAGATTCAAGAGCAGTGACGCGAGCGCCGCGACCTTCTTCATCGCTTGTCTCCAGCGATGCCGGGTCGAGTCATCGCTTCCACCGACAGAATCCGATCGAGCTCCGTGGCTTCGATCAGGCGCCGTTCCAGAACAATCTGGCGAATAGGCTTTCCTGTCGCAACGGATTCCTTCGCGATCTCAGCGGTCTTCTCGTATCCCAGATACGGACTGAGCGCCGTCGCGAGCGCGGTACTGCGTTCGAGCAATTCGCGAGCGCGAGGTTCGTCAGCGGTGACGCCATCGACCGTGCGCACTGTGAGCGCGCGCATCGCGTTGCGCAGAATCGTGGACGCATGCAGCGTGTTCCACGCGATGACCGGCATCATCACATTCAACTCGAGTTGCCCGGCCTCCGCGGCCATGCACACCGTCGTGTCGCAGCCGACGACCTGAAAGCAGACCTGGTTGACCATCTCGGGCACCGACGGGTTCACCTTGCCCGGCATGATAGACGACCCGGGCTGGACGGCGGGCAGAGCGATTTCGGAAAGACCGGCGCGTGGCCCCATGCTCAGAAGCCGCAGGTCACTCGCGATCTTCCCGAGCTCGACTGCCAGTCGCCGCATCGCACCGGAGTACGCCAACACGTCGCCCATGCTTTGCGTCACACGAAAGCGATTCGCTGCCGGAACGAGGTCGATGTTGATGCTTGCACCGAGGTACTTGATTGTACGGCTGCTGAACTCATCACCAGCATTGAGTCCGGTACCCACCGCAGTCGCACCAAGGTTCATCTCTTTCAGTTGCTCCGCCGCCCGCGCCACATCGTCGGCGCCGCGCTCGATGCAGGCGGCGTAGCCGCCGAACTCCTGCCCGAGCGTCATGGGCACGGCGTCCTGAAGATGCGTCCGGCCGACTTTGAGGACGGTGGCGAACTCACCGGCCTTTCGGTGCAAGGACGCCGCCAGCGCCCGGGCTGCGTCCACGAGGGCGGCGTGTCCAAGCAGCAGGGCCACACGTGTGGCCGAAGGGAACACGTCATTGGTGGACTGTCCCATGTTGACGTGATCGTTGGGGTGCACCAGGCGGTACTCGCCTTTGGCTCCGCCCAGCACCTCGCTGGCCCTGTTTGCGAGCACCTCGTTGGCGTTCATGTTGTGTGACGTGCCGGCACCTGCCTGGTAGATGTCCACGATGAACTGGTCGCGCAGGGCGCCGTTTACGATCTCGTCGGCGGATTCGATGATGGCCTCGCCCACGCGGGCTTCGAGCCGTCCGAGCTCCACGTTTGCACGCGCAGCGGCGCGCTTGATGAGCACGGTTGCGGTGACGAGGTCGGCCGGGGCGTGGAGGCCGCTGATCGGGAAGTTTTCGGACGCGCGAACCGTCTGGATGCCGTAGTAGGCGTCGGCGGGAACCGTGTGTTGGCCGAGAGGATCGTGCTCGACGCGAGTGGGGTCGGGAGTCATTTGTTGATACCAGTCCCGAGTATCGAGCGCAGGAGTGTCCTCAACAAATGACTCCCGACCCCTTAGTATACTGATCGAATGCCGGCAGCTTTTTTCGACAGTGTGGTCGCGCTCGTCGTTCGTACCTCCACCGATCTTCCACCTGATGTGCGCGCGGCGATGAAAGTCGCGATGGGTCAGGAGCAGGCCGGCACGCAGTCGTCGCAGGCGCTGACTGTGATCGCGCAGAACATCGATCTTGCGGCCGACTGCGAGGGCGCGATCTGCCAGGACACTGGCATGCCGACCTTCGAGGTCAAGACACCCGTCGGCGTGAACCAGATCGTGCTCAAGAAGCAGATCCGCGACGCGATTGCCGAAGCCACGACGCGAGGCAAGCTTCGACCCAACTCAGTGGACTCGCTCACCGGCGACAACTCCGGCAACAACCTCGGGCCCGGCACGCCGATCATTCACTTCGAGCAGTGGGAGAACGACGACGAGATCGAAGTGAAGCTGATCCTGAAGGGCGGCGGCTGCGAAAACATGAACGCGCAGTACCTGCTCCCAACCGAGCTGTCAGGTCTCGGTCGCGCAGACCGGTCCATCGAAGGTGTGCGTAAGTGCATCCTCCACGCCGTGTGGAATGCGCAAGGCAAGGGATGCGCTCCGGGAGCGATTGGCGTCTGCGTCGGTGGCGATCGCACGTCGGGTTACGTGCACGCGAAAGAGCAGTTGTTCCGCACGCTCGACGATGTGAATCCCGATCCGCGCCTGGCGGAACTGGAAGCATCGATCATGGGCGAGGTGAATAAGCTCGGGATCGGTGCGATGGGGTTCGGTGGCCGCGTGTCGTTGATCGGGTGCAAGGTCGGCGCGCTCAATCGGCTGCCTGCGAGCTTCTTCGTCTCTGTGGCGTACGACTGCTGGGCCTACCGTCGACTAGGCGTCGTACTCGACAGCAAGACCGGTGAGATCAAGCGTTGGCTCTATCGCGACGCGTCGAGCCCTGTCGTTCACATGGCGGATCAGTCGGGGTTCCCAAGAACGGGACGCGAAGTCGTGCTCCGCACGCCGATCACAGAGGAGCAGGTGCGTGCGCTGAAAGTCGGCGATGTCGTGCTGCTCTCGGGTCGCGCTTACACGGGTCGTGATGCGGTTCATCATCACCTCATGTCGCACGACGCGCCGGTGGACTTGCGCGACGGCGTGATCTACCACTGCGGACCTGTCGTCGCGAAAGAGGGGAGCGGCTGGCGTGTGACCGCGGCGGGACCGACGACGAGCATCCGGGAAGAGCCGTATCAGGCGGACGTAATCGCTCGCAACGGCGTCCGCGTGGTGATCGGCAAGGGCGGAATGGGCGCGAAGACTCTGGCCGGGCTGAAGAAGTCCGGTGCCGTGTACCTCAACGCAATCGGCGGCGCGGCGCAGTTCTACGCGCGAACCATCAAAAGCGTGGATGGCGTCTCATTGATGGAGTTCGGAACGCCCGAGGCGATGTGGCACCTGACAGTCGAGGAGTTCCCGGCCATTGTGACGATGGACTCGCACGGTAACAGCCTGCACAAGGACGTCGAACAGGAGTCTGCGCAGGCACTTGCCACGATCGGTGGCTGAGGTAGTCGGCTAAGTAGCTGCCGCTCTGAGAGATACAGCTTTGACGAGCTACGCGAATGCTTGCCGGGGCCTCCGGCGAAAGCTATAATTTTCGTAGGAGTTTTCCATGATCAACGTGTCTGAAACAGCAGCATCCAAGATCAACGAGCTGCTCGCGGAAGAGGGCAAGGCCGGCAGTGGTCTTCGTGTATTCGTCCAGGGTGGCGGCTGTTCGGGCTTCCAGTACGGCTTGATGATCGAAGAGGGCGGCGGCGCAGGTGATCAGGTCTACGAGTCCAACGGTGTCCGGCTGTTCGTTGATCCCGTGAGCATCAGCTATCTCAAGGGCGCCGAAGTAGATTTCGTCGACACGGTGACCGGCGGCGGGTTCACGATCAAGAACCCGAACGCGACGTCAACGTGCGGATGCGGCAGCTCGTTCAGCGCCTGAGACCGCGCTCGCCCCGCGTCAAAGGTCAACAGACGAAGATAGGCAGGTACCTTTGACAGCTATTCCAGATCTCAGTCGGTTGAAGCCGACCGGTGGCAAGCGCTCCAGCAAGCGGGAGCAGATTGTCAACGTCTTCCTCCGCCAGGAAGGACATCTCAGCGCCGACGATCTGGTTGATCTCATTCGACACGAGGATCACCGCATCAGCCGTGCAACGGTGTATCGCACCTTGCAGTGGATGGTTGATGCGGGCATTGCCCGCAAGGTCGACTTCGGTGAGGGGCGATTCCGCTTCGAGCATTCGTACCGTCAGCCTCGTCATTTCCATCTGATCTGCAAGACTTGTCATCGCTCGTTCGAGTTCCTCAGCTCGGACATCGAAGCCTTCATCGAAGAAGTGTCTGCGGCGCGTAGCTTCGCGGCGTCTCAAAGCGTCGTCCAGATTTACGGGACGTGTGAGGAGTGCCGCACTGGCCGCGTGTCGATGGCCAGTTCCGAAGGGCACACCGATCTCGTCTTCGCGCGCGACGCGTTGCGCATCGCCATCGCCACCGAACGCAGCGGCCTCGACTTCTACACGCGCGCCGCGCGCGTGACGAAGGACGCGCGTGGCCGCAAGATCTTTCAGGATCTGGCAATGGAGGAGAAGGAACATCTCGGCAAGCTCGAGGAACGCTACGGCGAGCTGCTGCGGCGCGATCCGCAACTCGAATCGCGCCCGACGTTCCTGTTCTTCAAGGGTGCCGCCAACGGTCTCTTCGCCGAAGGCGCTGAGCGCCTGATGCGCGGTGTCAACGATCAGCAGGCGCTGATGATTGGCATTCGATGCGAGCGCGGCTCACATCGGTTCTTCAAGAAGTACGGCGAGCGCTTCGAAGACTCAGAGGGCAAACAGATCTTCCTCGAGTTTGCCGATGAGGAGCGCGACCATCTCGATCTGCTCATCCGCGAGTACCGTGCCCTTGTGAAGCGCCAGGGTCGCGCGCGCCGTGGCACCCGAACGCCAGCCGCCGCGCCGGCCCGCGCGGGCGCGCGGTGAGATCGCGATACACCGAAGGCGGTTCTGAGCGTTCCGCCGGATGACGGACCTGCACATGCACACGACGGCCTCTGATGGCCGTTGTACTCCACTGAGCTGGTCGATCGCGTCGTCGCTGCCGGCATCACTGTGATGGCCGTGACCGACCACGACACCACTGCGGCCGTCGCCGAAGTGCAGTCGCACGCCAGGGCACGTGGCATCGAGGCGCACGCCGGTATCGAGATCACCGCGGTCGAGGACGGCCGGGACATCCACATGCTCGGCTACTTCCTGAATCCTGCCGAGCCGCGTTTGATCGAGTTCCTGCATGAGCAACGCGACACGCGCGTGAAACGCGTGCGTATGATCGCGGCAAGGCTGGCCGAGCTCGGTGTGCCGATCGACCTCCAGGCACTGCTCGACGAGGCCCAGCGCAACGTCGGCCGCTCGATCGGTCGTCCGCAGGTGGCGCGAGCGCTGCAGCGTGCCGGACACGTTGCGGATACGAGAGAAGCCTTCGATCGATTCCTGGGCAGCGATGGTCCCGCGTTCGTGTCGCGACCCGGTTCACCTCCCGAGGTTGTGATCGGCATCATCCATCGCGCAGGTGGGCTGGCGTCGCTGGCGCATCCGGGACGAACGCGCATCGACTCGCGCATCAAGGCGCTCTCGCTCGCAGGTCTCGATGCGATTGAGGTCTATCACTCCGATCACGACAAGGAGACGGTGGAGCGATACCACCGGATGGCGTCTGAACTCGGGTTGCTCATGACGGGTGGCTCCGATTTTCACGGCGATCCGACCCATGGAATCGAGCCGGGCACATCGATACTTCCTGCCGCCGAATGGCAGCGACTGAACGCGGCGCGTCGCCGACATGTCGTCGAATGACGTCCTGCTCCGCCTGCGTGGAGTCTCCAAGGACTACCGCAGTCTCCGGCCGCTGAGGATCGCCGAACTCGATCTCCCCCCGGGCCGGTCGCTCGCACTCCTCGGGTTCGATCAGACGATGGCCGAAGTGCTCGTCGATCTGATTACCGGCGCGATCCTTCCGGACAGCGGGGAGGTTGTCGCGTTCGGCCAGCACACGTCGTCGATTGCCGATCCAGGCAGTTGGCTCACCACCCTCGATCAGTTTGGGCTCTTCACGGATCGCGCGGTGCTAGTCGAGCAGTTCACGGTCGAACAGAATCTGGCACTTCCGCTTTCGATCACAGTCGAAGACATGACGCCGGAGATTCGCGCCCGCGTCGCCGAACTCGCGAGTGAGATCGGACTTGCGAACGAGCTTCGACGCCAGGCCGGTGTGCTCGGACCGGCGCTAGCGCGCGCGCATTCGTCTCGGCCGTGCGCTTGCGCTTGCACCAAGGGTCCTCGTCGCAGAGCATCCGAACGCAACGCTCTCGGCGCAGGAAGCCTCGGCCCTCGGGACTGGTATGGCGCGCATCATCGAGACTCGCGGCATCGCGAGCATCGTGCTCACCGCCGATGAGTCGTTCGCGCGAGCGGTGTCGAAAGAAGTATTGGTGCTCGAACCCGCAACGGGAGCACTCAAGCCTGCGTCTTCCTGGCGGCGTTGGTTTTCGTGACGTGAAAAAGAACGTGGGAGGGATTCGCGAGCCGAGTCGGTCACCCCGGCCCCCGATGGGGCCGGGCGACAGCAGAAGCTAACCTTCGATCAGTCGAACGTCCCCGGCACGGGGGCCTTTGCTGGATTCCTCTGCCGTGAACTCGACGCGCTGCCCTTCGCGTAGCAGCTCGAAGACCGCCTGCCGCACGGCGCTGCGGTGGAAAAAGTGTTCGATCCCGCCCTCGTCGCGAATGAAGCCGAAGCCTTTGTCGATGAGCAGGCGTGCGATGGTTCCGGTCGGCATAGCCGTGTCCCTCCGATGACGAAGGCCTGGGACAATCCCAGGCGCCTCCGGACCGCTGAGCAGGGACATCCACCGATGCCTCGGGAACTTACAGCGATCCGCGCGCACCGGCCAGGAAGCTGGGCCAGTGTAGGAGCGTAGCCAGCGGGAAGTCAAGCAGGCCAGAACTCGTTACGGTACTGTGATTTGCGCCTTCTTGGTCGGACACGGAATAGGATCAGGTGTGCTCCCTGGAATCGTTCTCGCCGCCGGTGATTCAAAACGCATGGGCTCTCCGAAAGCCCTTTTACTGACGCCCGATGGCCGGCCGTTCGTGACGCGCATCGTGGAGACGCTGCACGATGCCGGCATCGTGCAGCTCGTCGTCGTTACTGGTCGCGATCACGAGGCCCTCGTAAAAGTCCTGAGTCGCGCGCGCGTGAAGCCGCTCATCGCTCGCAACGTCGATCCCGCGCGAGGTCAGCTCTCTTCGCTCTGGGTCGGCATGGACGCGGTCGTCAACGCTGACACCGAAGGGATTCTGGTGACGCTCGTCGATGTGCCGATGGTCGCGGCCTCTACCGTGACGCGCGTCGTGACCGCCTGGCAGCGTACGCGCGCGCCGATCGTGCGGCCGGCGATCGGCGATCGACACGGCCATCCAGTCATCTTTGACAGATCAGTGTTCGACTCGTTGCGCGGCGCTCCGATCGATGCCGGCGCGAAGACCGTCGTCCGTGCCCACGAGCGTGATCTACTCAACGTGCCAGTGGACGATGAAGGATGTCTCGTTGATGTCGACACGCCCGACGAGTATCGGCAGCTAATCGCCTTAGACAGTTCCAGGTTCCGGTTCCGGGTTCCACGTTCGTGTTCAGCGGTTCGGGTTCGGAGTTCAGAGTTCACAGTTCAAGGTTCAAGATTCCCTCGGAACTTCGAACCCCGCACCGTGAACCCGGAACCTGAACTCAGAACACGAACCCGGAACCTGGAACCCGGAACCGGGAATTGCTACTGATTTTGCTCCGCTGCTCGTGCTGCGCTGAGGATGTTTCTCAATCCGTAGTTGTGCTCGTGGCATTCGAACGGAAAGATCGGATTCGGATCGGCGGTAAGCGGCATGGCGATCGTCCACGGCCTGGTCCACGTCTTCGGATCGTCGAGGGTGGCGGTCCACTCGATGCGATCCGGCGCCACGCGAGTGAAGCGTTCGACGACGCGGAACGAGTCGGCATTGGCGTTGCGATAGGCCGATGCGCTCGTGAAGTTCGTCGTCTCGACGACGAGTGAGTTGCCTTCCCAGCGCCCTCGTGGATCTCCCATGTGCGCGCGCACGTTGGCGCCGAGATGCGGACGCCCATCGAGCGGGATCACGCGTGCTTCGTGGATGATCTCGTAGGTGATGACGATCAAGCCGGGTGATTGGATGATCTGGTAGTTGTTGCCGTACATCACCGGGATCATCGACGCCGGCGACGCTGCGTGAAATACAACGCTCGAGCATGCCGAGGTCCTCGGGACCGTTGAAGGGCCCGCCGAGGAAGCTGCTTTTCGTTCTTATCCCTTTGAGCCGTTGCGTGGCCTCGGGAGTGAGGGAAGGGACGTGCCCGTCCGGCGGATCGACGATCAGCCACGGCTGGTTCCGTTTGCCGAGATCGAGGATCTGCAGCCACCACTCATCGGGTCCGCGAACTTCGCCGTTGGCCAGTCCGGCGATTGCCTGCTTCGTCGCCTGTTGTCGGTACTCGTGCGACGTCCTCGGCGCTCAAATCCGAAAGGCGTTTGCCTTCGAACTCCTTGGGGCGTTCGAGCGGCGTGGCGTACTCATTCGAGTTCGTGTAGACGCCCTGCAGATCAGGGTCGCCCCACGCAGTGCGAGGCGGCGTATAGCCGCTGCGCGTCCCGTTCTGCGCGGCGAGCGAGGCGAGGCCGAGCGCGACGAGAGCCGAGATGGTGCCCGCCAGCGCGACCAGTCGTGTCATCAGGCACTCCTCTCCAGGGCCGCGGCGATTATCGATCATTCTGGCGTGCTCGGTCTCGCGATCCCGGTGTTGATGCGCTCCACGGCAAACTCGATGAGCTCATCGATGCTGGTCTGCTGGTGAGAGAGCTGGCCGTCGATGATCAGCATCGATACCCCGTGGACGGCGGCCCAGATGAAGCGGGCGAGCTGTAGCGGGTCATCCTTCCTGACGGCGCCATTTCTCTGGAGAGCCACGATGGCATCGACGAGTGCCTGAAAAGCAGCGGTCGATTCCCGCATCAGATCCTCGTCGCGCGGCTGGTCGTCCACGAAGCCGCCGAACATCACGCGATAGTGCGACCCGTTGGCCATCGCGAAGCGGATGTAGGCTACGCCCATGGCGTTGAACCCGCGGACGCCGCCTGCACCCCACGCGTCGAGCAGCCGTTCTGTCGAGCAGCCGAAAGCCTTCGGTGGCGACCGCCGAGAGCAGCGCGCGCTTGTCCGTGAAGTGACGATACAAAGCGGTCCTCGACACCCCGAGCCTGACGCCGATCGTGCGAAGGGTTAGCGCCTCGACGCCGTCGTCCTGGATGGTGCGCAGCGCTTCGTCGAGCAAGGCGCGGCGCAGGTCGCCGTGGTGATAGCGGTCGCGTGGTTTACGGCCCGAACGCGGCCTTCTCGTGGCCTGCGCGTTCTTCGCGACCTCCGTGGGCATGAGATGAGCTTACCGCCGTGATGTTGACATCGTCAACATGTGGGAGTAGCTTAATGTTGACAGTGGCAACATCGAAGGAGCTGGAGATATGACACCAGTCACCTCAATTCAACTGGGACTCAGCCGCGTCTGGAAGTCGGACAGCACGTTGACGGCATCAGCGCTACTGATGGTGGGTGCGCTGGCGGCTTTTGTCGTCGGGCTGGTTATCGATCCGCGCGTCATCACGGGCGCGCCGGCATGGCTGAAGCCGGCCAAGTTTGCCGTTTCGACGGCCATCTACATGTTCACGCTCGCATGGGTCTTCACTTACCTGAGCGAGTGGCCGCGACTGCGCAAACTCGTGGGGCGGGGCACCGCCGCCATCTTCATCGTCGAGGTCGCGATCATCGCGCTGCAGGCCTGGCGCGGCACGACGAGCCACTTCAACTACTCGACGCCGCTCAATGGCGCGCTGTTCGTGATCATGGGGTCGGCAATCGTGCTGCAGACGCTCCTGAGCGTGGCTGTGGTAGTCGCGCTGTGGCGGCAGCAGTTCCAGGATCGAGCGCTCGGGTGGGCGCTGCGCCTGGGGATGGTGATCACGATCGCTGGCGCATCCACAGGCGGACTGATGACGCGGCCGACTGACGCTCAACTCGAGCAGATTGTCGCGACGCACCGGGCGACGATCATCGGTGCGCACACTGTCGGGGCGCCCGATGGCGGACCCGGTCTGCCGGGCACCGGTTGGAGCGTCGAGCATGGCGATCTTCGCGTGCCGCACTTCATCGGACTGCACGCGCTCCAGGTGCTGCCGGTGACTCGCCTTGTTGCTGTGGCGGCGCCGTATCGAGGATCGACGACGTGCGCGCCTGATCGTCGTCGCGGGAGGCAGTTACGCGGCCCTCTTCCTCATCCTGATCTGGCAGGCACTGCGCGGGCAGGCTCTCGTCAGTCCCGACGCGCTCACACTGTCAGTGTTTGTGGTCTGGGCGGCGCTCACCGCTGGAATGGCGGTGTGGCCCTTTCGCACGCGAACGTCGAGGCCTGATGACGATGCCACGTTGAACTGGATAAATCCGTAGCTCAGTTGCTGGGTAGCTAGGTCGCTAGGGGCGAATTGGTTACCCAGCTACCCAGTCCACCCAGCTACTTAGCAACCCGGGTTACACTTCCTCCGCGAAACTTGGCTTCATGCTTCGACGCTGATCAGCGTGTCTTGAGCAGCGTCGAAGGACAGTCTCACGGAGGCCCCAATGAAGCGCTTCATCGGGTTTTCACTGGCTCTGGCGAGCGTGATCCTGGCCGTCCCCACGTCGGCACAGCAGGTGCCGCCACGCGCCACCGCGTTCGCCACCGCTCCCGACATCCCGTATCGAGTCGGTGCCGAACTTCCTCACGATTCCGCCCAATCTCTATCTAGGCGAGGGCATCGGTGTGGCGCGCAACTCGAAGGGACACATCTTCATCTTCACGCGCAGCGGCGACACGCGGCTCTTCGAGTTCGACCAGAACGGCAAGTTCGTCCGCGAGATCGGTCAGGGCCTCTACGGCTTCGAGATGGCGCACGGTGTGCGCGTCGACTCGCAGGACAACATCTGGACGGTCGACGAAGGCACCAACATGGTCGTCAAGTTCAGCCCCGAAGGACGGGTGCTGATGACCATGGGCCGGCGGCCTGAAGCGGTCGAAGGTGTTGAACCGACGCCGGGCGTCGCGCCGGGCGGTGGCGAGCCGTATCGCTTCAACCGCCCGACGGACGTCACGTGGGATCCCGCCGGCAACATCTTCGTGTCCGACGGCTACTTCAACTCACGCGTCGCCAAATACGACAAGAACGGGCGCTTCATCAAGTCGATCGGCGTCCGCGGCACCGAGCCGTATCAGTTCAACACGCCGCACTCGATCACGGCCGACGCCAACGGCAACATCTACGTCGCCGATCGCAACAACCGCCGCATCCAGGTGTTCGACAGCAACCTGGTGTTGCGCGCGATCTACGACAACGTCGGCGCGCCGTGGGCCGTCTGCATCAGCCCCGGACCGCATCAGTACCTCTTCAGCTCGAACTCGAACCCGGACAACAACAACTCGCTGCTCGCAGCGGTTGCCGGCGAGATCTACAAGATGGAGCTGGATGGCACGGTGATCGGCAAGTTCGGCAAGCCGGGCAAGCAGCTCGGCGAGTTCAGCACGGTGCACGCGATCGACTGCCGCAACCCCGACGAGCTCATCGTCGTCGAGATCACCGCGTGGCGCGCGCAGAAGATTCGCCTCAAGGCGATCACGCCGTCATCGACCAGGTAGTGTCGCGAGACTGTGAGGGGCACCTATGACACGTGCACTGAAACTCGCGGCGCTGGCGGTGGTCCTTGCGGCTGCACCGCTCGCGGGCGCAGCTCTCGATCCCGAGATTCCCTACGACGCTGTCGACCCGATCAAGCTGCCCGACGACCTCTACCTGGGCGAGGCGGTCGGCGTTGCCACCAACTCGAAGGGCAACATCTTCGTCTACACGCGAACTGGCAATCCAAGCTGCCACGCTTGGCACCCGCCGAACGTTCGCACGCGGCGGGCGCGACTGTTCGAGTTCGATCCGTCGGGCAAGTTCATCCGCGAGATCGGGCAGGGGCTCTACGGCTTCCTCTTCGCGCACACGGTACGGGTCGATCGACAGGACAACATCTGGGTCGTCGACGAGGGCGTCGAACATGGTGATCAAGTTCGATCCCGAAGGGCGCGTCGTGATGACGATGGGACGGAAGCCTGAGGCGATCGCTGTGCCGGGCCGCGCAGGTGGCGGTGGAGAAGAGGGTGGCGGACGTGGGCGCGGGGCGGGGGCCGCGCCGGGCGCTCCTGCGGCGCCGCCGGCTCCGGTTGGAACAGGTGTGCCGGGCGACAACTTCAACCGGCCGACCGATGTGGCCTGGGACGCGCAGGGCAACATCTACGTTGCCGACGGTTACGGGAACTCGCGCATCGCGAAGTTCGATCGCAACGGCAAGTACATCAAGTCATGGGGCTCGCGCGGCTCGGCGCCGGGTCAGTTCAACGTCCCGCACACGATGGCGATCGACGCGCAGGGACTCGTCTACGTTGGCGATCGACAGAACAACCGCGTTCAGGTCTTCGACGGTGAGGGCAACTTCAAGACGCAGTTCGTCAACGTCGGCGCGCCGTCAGCCATCTGCATCACCCCGGGGCCGCGTCAGTTCCTCTATGCGTCCAACTCGAACCCGTCGACGTCGATGGACAACGGCGAGATCTACAAGATGACGCTCGACGGAAAGATCCTCGGCAAGTTTGGGACGGCGGGGAAGCTGATTAAGGAGTTCGGCTCGGTACACGAGATGGACTGCAAGAGCGAGAACGAGATCTACGTCGGTGAGATCACGAACTGGCGCGTCCAGAAGCTGACACTCAAGCCGCGATAGCCTTCAACTCCCAACTTCCAACTCCCAACCACCAAGAACACGTTTGGAGTTTGGGAATTGGGAGTTGGGAGTTGAAAGGGTTGCTTCAGAAGCTGAAACGCGTCCCGATCCACCCTCGGATCGGCGCGCCTGGCGCGTAGAACGTCGAGTGCCTCACGGGAAACTCCCCATTGACTGGCGGCAGAGGACGCGCGATGAACGTCTCGCTGTCGGTGAAGCCTGTCGCTCCCAGCTGCGCCGCGGTGTAGTAGCGGCGATCGAACAGATTGTTGATCTGACCGACGACCTGCAGCCAGCGCGTGAGCGCATAGCGGCCGCTGAGATTGACCACCGCATATCCAGGGGAATCGCCGGGACCGAGGTAGTACGTGCCATCGGGCTCGTGCAGGTTGTTCTCGTTGCCGCGCGCGAGGCTGCTCGACACTCCAATCAGATCCACGTCGACTGCGAACGCGCTCGTGACCCGAACGTTCGCGAAAACTTTGATCATGTGGCGCGGCATGAGCGGCATCCAATCTCCCGGCTCGATCTCGATGACACCCTCGAGACCGGGTTCGCCTGACACCGCCTCGTCGTTCGACGCGTTGCTTTCGCCGTTGACCGTTTCCTCGCTCTGAAACGTTGCCTCGAGGAATGTATAGCCGGCGCCGAGCGAGACGCGGCCGAGCTGCGTATCAGCACCCAGCTCGATACCCTGCCGTCGCGTCTCGCCGAAGTTCCGGAAGTACCCGAAGCCAGTCTGCTCGGACGTGACAAAGAGGATGTCGTCATCGTTCCGCGCGCGGAAAAAGCCACCGTGCCAGTTGACTCGACCTCGTTCGCCGCGCACACCGGCCTCGAACGTCCGCGTCACGACCTGGTCGAGCGGTGGATCACCGGCCATCGCGTTTGGTAGCTTGCACGGCTGCTCAGGGTCCGCGCATCCGAGCTCGATTGACGTGGCCGCTCGGCTCCCTTCGCTGTAACCGGCATAAAGATTGAGATGACTCGACGGATCGTAGGTGATGCCAACCGCAGGGTTGAATCGGCTGAACACATGATGGCCGTCGAGCGATCCCGGTCCGTCGCCCGGCGTGATGAGATCGTCGTTATCGACGGTCGTTCGATTGAAACGGCCCGACAGCGTCAGGTGCCACCGATCCTGGAGACCGATCGTGTCGGTCGCGAACAGGCTCCACGTGTGGATGGTTCCATCGAGATCGACTTGCGCATCGAACGGCTCTCCATCGATCTCGCCGCCGGTCTTGCCATCGGCGAACGCGCCAGTGCCGGTGACGCCGCGATCGGGATTGAGGTAGCCGAGCTCGGTGGTCTGAGTAAACGCGACGCCACTCCGGTCGAATGCGCCACCAGCCGTGAGCTGGTGACGACGCTCGCGAAGCGTGATCTGCCCGGACAGCCCGCCGTTGCGTTGATCGGTCTTGCCGCGGTTGACGAGGCCGTTGCACTTCTCAGCAGGCTCGTCGTTGAGCAGCACATTGGCGACGCAGCGGAGATATGGAAAAGGCGTGTTGTCGGCACTGGCACCGACGATGGGAGCCGTAATGTATCCCGCCGCAAGCAGCGCAGCCTGTTCTGCCACGGTCGGTTGATAGACCGACTGGTCGAGCGACGCCTCGTTGATGTCGCCGTTGAGCGTGTCGGTGTCGATATCGCGGAAGTAGCCGTTGAGAGAGAGGGTCATGCGATCGCTCAGCACGCGCGTGGCGTTCGCATTCAGAAAAGTTGACCGATTGTTGGTTTCGTCGGGCTTCGTGTAGACACTCGCGTAGCCACGATCAAGAAACCCGATTTCCTGGAGTCCGTTGCCGTTGAGCGAGTTGTCGGCGTAGGTGAGGCTGACGGACACATCGCTGCGGCCTTTGCCCCACCCGAGCTTGCCAAACAGTTGCCGTACCTCAGAGGGCGAGTTGTTGCGCCAGCCATCCTCTGCGAAGAGATTGCCGGCGACATACCAGTTGATGCCGCTCGAGGCGCGGCTCCCGCCATGCTCGAATTCCAACGCGCGACGGACGTCATTGCCGTAGATCGCCTGCACCTTCGTGCCGGGACTGTTGCGGCCGTCCTTGGTTTGAATCGACAGCGCGCCGCCGAGCGTGTTGAGACCGAAGAGCGGATTCGATCCCGGCATCATCGCGCCAGAGAAAATCGCGACCTTCGGAATCAGGTCCCAGCTCACGATGTCGCCGAATGGCTGATTGAGCCGGACGCCGTCCATGTAGACCGAGAGCCCCTGTGGCGTGCCGAGGAGCGGCGATGCCGTGTAACCGCGATAGTTAACATCGGCCTGAAACGGATTGCCTTGTATCTCGTTGACGTGGACGCCGTTCAGCCGCCGATCGAGATAGGCCGGGAGGTCGAGCGCGCCGCTCGTCTCGATGTTGCGTCCGCTCAGCGTCTGGACGGGTGCTGCCACCTGATCAATCGGCAGGTCAATGCCGACCAGTGGTGTCGCTCCAACGACTGTCACCGTGAAGGTTGTGGATGGCGGCGGCGTTTGTGGATCCTGCGATGCGGGTTGGTTCGATGTGGTTTGCGCGGCGGCAAGGAGCGGCAGCAGCGTCACGAGCGCGACGACGCTCCAGGCCACAGGCGTGATCCGAGATCCCATCCTTAGAGATATTCCGCATCGCCTCATTCTGTTCACGGTTTCGATTGCCACGCGTGTCGCGAGTTCAATCGATGCTGACCGTGTGTAGAATGCGATGGAAGAGATCATGTCGAAGGGTTCGTCGGTCTTCGGGGTGTCCCTCCCCGCGAGTCTCCTTGGATACGGTGCCGAGTCCACGGCCTCTACGCATGAGGAGGTGTTGCACCTGTTCGACGAGTGTGCGCCCGGTCTGCGGCGCTACGTTGGCGCCTTCGGCCTGACTGCCGAAGTCACCGAGGACCTCGTCCAGGAAGTGTTCCTTCAGTTGTTCAGGCACCTTCGACTTGGCCGCTCACGGGCGAACTTGCGCGGGTGGATCTTCCGCGTCGGACACAATCAGGCGCTCAAGCATCGCGAGAAGGCGGCACGGCGGCATCGCTGGGAAGGTACGTGGGACGTCCGGCTCGTCGATCGGGTGATCGATCCGGCGGCGAATCCCGAACAACAGCTCGCCGACGATCGGCGTGTGCGCAGGCTCCGCGCTGTTGTTCGCGCACTTCCCGAACGCGATCGACAGTGTTTGTTCCTGCGCGCTGAGGGGCTTGGCTACCGCGATATCGCGAAGACGTTGAACATCTCGCTGGGTGGCGTAGCCAAGTCGCTGGCACGAACGATGACCCGTCTCACGAACGCGGATGGGGGCTGAGATCGATGTTCGCCAAGAATCGTCATCTCACAGATCGGGCGATCCTGCAGGAAATCGATGGAGAGCTTTCGGAATCGCGACGGTCCGCGGTGATCTGCCATCTCGGTGAGTGCGATGCCTGCAGTGCGAGGCGTGCCGCGATAGCGTCTGCCGCGTCCGCGACCTCGGTTGACTACCGCGCGACGAACACCGCGGCGCCCCATGCGGAACACTTCCGCGCCCGGCTCGAGATCGCCCTCGCACGCATGGCTCGAGAACCTTCTCGCCCCCGCTTCGCGACTGCTCCCGCAATCGCGGTGGTGGCTGTCGCTGTGTTGATCGCGTCGGCGACGATCTATCTCCAGAGCGCGCCCGACACCAACTCACTCGCGGCTCGTCACCGACTGGCGCTGCCAGTTGCGTCGCTTACGCCAGGCGCAGCGTGGGATGTGAGTGTGGACGAGTTGTGTTCGGGTACGGCTCAGACATGGCCGATCACTACCGCGATGCGAGCCGAGGTCGTTAACGCGTACGGTGTTCAGGACCTACCGTCCGATCAGTACGAACTCGATTTCCTGATCACGCCGGAGCTCGGTGGCGCGACAGACGCGCGGAATCTATGGCCGCAGCGCTACGAGTCGCCGGTCTGGAATGCGCGCGTGAAGGACGAGCTCGAACGGCTGCTCCCGCGACTGGTCTGCGGCCGCAAGCTCGATCTGGCCACGGCGCAGCGCGACATGGCCGTGGACTGGGTTGCGGCCTACAAGAAGTACTTCAACACCGACCGGCCACTCGAGGCACATCGCGGTCCGGCAGTGGATGATGACGCGGATGTCTATCTGCTGGCGGACGCTGGTCCTGCTCCGGCGATACGCCTGGTCTCATTGACGGCCACGCGGGCGGACGAGCGCAAGTAATTCATTTCTGATCGTTGATTGTTGATTATTGAATCGTTGGTGATTGGTGACTGGTGATTGTTGATTGTTGATTGCTGATCTATTTGTTGTTCCGCTGGGAATCAACAATCAACAATCACCTATCAACAACGAATCAACAATCAAAGATCTTCAAATCTCCAATCCCCTACGCTAGTGCGTCATCGCGTGAAGCAAGACGTTGATGCCGAAGGCATAGCCACGCGGCCCGAAGGTGTAGAAGTAGGTAGGATCGTCGGCCTCGCGCTCCCAGGAATCAGAGATATCCGTGTTGTGCGTCATGAAGACCATGATGCGGCCGCTGTCATCGGCGATGAATCGCGCGTGGGGTTCTGAGCTGTCGGCGCCCTGTTCCGATGTATCTCCGCCCGATCGCGTGAAGTAGCCGATGTTGGGAATCTGCGGAATAGCCGTCACCTCGAACTGTCCGCGAAGCAGGGGATGGTCAAGCGGGATGTCGATGATAGGGTAGCGGTCGGCGGGAAGCACCTTGCGAAGCTGCGAGACCCACTGCTCCCACTGATAGCTGCCCCAGAAGTCATCCGCCCATAGAAAGCCGCCTTTCAGCACGTACTCACGCAGGCGGGCCGCTTCCTCGTCGTTGAACACAGCGCTTCCTGGCGCCGCCATGATGAGAAACGGACACTGGAACAGTTCGTCGCTCGTCGCGCGGACCAGCAGATGGTTTGGTTGTCCTGAGGCGTCGAAGCTGACCTTTGTTCGCGTGAGCTCCGACAGCCGGATCGACATGTTGATGTCGGCGCGAGGGAAGTCAGTGGTCCAACTGCCGCCGCGCCCGTTGCCTTGATACACGAGGCGGCAGAAGTGGAAGTGTCCGTCGAAGTCTCTTGGGCTCGCCAGCCGTACGCCGGAGAACCCTCTGCGGAACTGGGCCGTGGCTGTACCGGCGAGACACACCACCAGGAGTGCGATCGTCAGTCGAACCAGGACCAGCCGAAGTGGATTCACGGCTGGAGCGCGAAACATAGAAGTGGCACTAACGCAGCGGTTTCAACTCCGGCTGCACGCCGTCGGGCAGCGGATAACGATCGACGTTCAACAACATCGAGACGAGCTGGTAGTAGCCCGTCACGCCGATCAAATCCACCACTCCGCGCTCGCCGAACTTGTCTTTCGTTGCCTGGAACGTCTGATCGCTGACCTGCTTGTTCGTCAGCAGCTCGGTGCAGAAGTTGTAGACGGCCTCTTCATCGGCGGCCATTCCAGTGGGCCGCTTGCCGGCGGCGATGGCTTCGATGATCGCTGGACTCAGGCCCGCATTTGCCGCGGCACGGCGATGCGCGTACCACTCGTAATGTGAAGTCCAGTGCCGCGCGGTGATGATGATCGCCATCTCGTTCAGCTTCGGCGGCATCGACGAATGAAAGCGCATCGAGGCGCCGAATTTCTGTGCGAGGTCGCCCATCTCCGGACTACGCAGCAGGACGTTGAACGGCCCGCCGGCGCCGCGTCGCTCGCCCGAGATCAGACTCTCGAACATCTTTTTCTGTTCCGGAGTCATCTCTCGATACGTCAGTGGTTTGAAGCGATCGCCGATCAGCTTGACGGTGTTGGGATCCGGAGGCGGAGCGCTCGGTCCCGGGTTCTGTGCGACGACGACCCCGAGGGAGCCGAGTAGACCGGCGAGAGTGCAGCAGAAGAGGAACGAGCGTCGCATCGGAGGCCTCCATTTCGCCGCGCACGATCTCGCGTGCGGGCGAGCGGGAGTGTACTGCCGCGAGAATCGCCGCGCAATCGATGGCGGGGTGTGCGCGCGCGAACATCCTCGTCCCAGAGTGGAACGGCTCCTGGCCCCGGTGGAGCAGAAAACGCGGAATTCCGGCGGCTCTTGTACAGCCCAGATGGGCACGTGCTTTGTCTGTCAGCGCTGTTCATGACGATTGGTGCGTGGATAGACAACGTCCTGACAGACGTGAAGCATGCGGGCCGCAGCCTGCGGCGTTCGCCCGGCTTTGCCGCGGTTGCGATCCTCGCCCTGGCCATCGGCATCGGCGGCAACTCCGCCATCTTCAGCGTGATCGACGCCACGCGCACACAGGCGATTCCCTACCGGGACCCGCAGCAGCTCATGTATCTCATCGGCACGGTCAGGCGCGCGACCGTCGAGCGCCGGGGCACCTCGTATCCCGATTTCCTCGACTGGCGCGCACAGGTCACACGCTTCGAGGATCTCGCCGCATTCGATTCCCAGTTGATGACGCTGGCCGGCACCGATGAATCCGAGCGCATCGGCACCGAGTTCGTCTCCGCGTCCTACTTTTCATTGCTCGGTGTACGCCCCGCCCTCGGCCGTGTGTTTGGCGCAGGCGAAGACGATGTCGCGAAGCCAGTAGCGGTGGTGGTGCTGAGCGACGGTCTCTGGCGGCGCCGGTTCGGCGCGGATCCAGACGTCGTCGGTCAACCGATCACGCTCAATGGCCAGCCGTTCACGGTCCTCGGCGTCATGACGCCCGGCTTCTCCGGCGTGACCGACGAAGCGCAGTTGTGGATTCCCTTTGCGCAGTACGCGCCGCAGCCGGCGATGCGCGAACGCGGGAGCCGCGGATTCAGCGTCCTCGGACGTCTCGAGCAAGGCGTGACTCACGCCGCGGCGCAAGCCGAGCTCGACACAATCGCGTCGCGGCTCGAGCAGGAGCATCCGACGACGAACGAGGGCCGTAGCATCGAGCTGAGCCCGCTGGCGACCGAGATCTACGGTCCACTGCGACTTGCGCTGCAGGTTCTGATGGGGGCGATCGCTCTCGTCCTGCTGATCGCCTGCGCAAACGTCGCGAACTTGCTCATTGCCCGGTCCGAAGTACGGCGCCGTGAGATTGCGCTGCGCGTCGCGATCGGCGCGGGGCGCGTGCGCCTCCTGCAACAGCTCGTCACGGAGAGCTGCGTTCTCACACTGATCGGCGCGGGAGCGGGGCTCCTCATGGCGAAGGCGACGATCGGCCTTCTCGTCACGCAGAGTCCGGTGACGTTTCCGAGCATCGCGACGCCTGGACTCGATGCCCGCGTGGCGGCGTTCACGATCGTGGTGTCGCTCATCTGCGGTGTGTGCGTCGGACTCGCGCCGTGGTGGCAGATTCGGTTTGCCGATCTCAGCAACCGGCTGCGCGAGTCGTCTCGAAGCAGCGCCGGTCCGGGCTCCCAGGCGCTTCGTCACAGTCTCGTCGTCGCGGAAGTGGCGCTCGCCGTTGTGCTGCTCGTTGGCGCCAGCCTGATGATTCAGTCCGTTCGCAGGATGGTCGCGATCGATCCGGGGTTCGATCCCGAATCGCTGCTCACGGTGCACGTCAGCGTGCCGCGGGCCCCGCGTCCGCCGGCTGACGGCCAGCCGCCGTCACCTGTGCCACCCGTCGCGACTGGTCGCGAACTGCTCGATGGCATCGCATCGGTACCGGGCGTCGTCGTGGTTGCGCTCGGCAACGATCTCCCTCTCGACGGCAACGCCGGCGCAGGCTTCTATTCCGTCGAAGGGCACGGCCCGTTCACTGCGCAGGACCGGCCTCGAGCGTGGGTGCATCGCGTCTCGCCCGGGTTCTTCGATGCGCTGCGCATTCCGCTGGTCGCGGGACGGACGTTCCTCGACAGTGAGCTGATGCGCACACCGTCGGCGGTCATCGTGAGCCAGAGAGTCGCCGCACGCTTCTGGCCCAACGAGGACCCGATTGGTAAGCGGCTCACGTTCGGGTCGGTCGACACCAATGTGCAGTGGCTGTCGGTCGTCGGCGTCGTGCGCGACGTGAGATATCGGACGCTCCGACAGACCGCCAACATGGATCCCGATATCTATCTGCCGTTCGCCGACGCCAACGCGCAGATCGCCTTCGCGATTCGCACCAGCGTACCGCCCGCCTCGGTGATTGCGCCGGTGCGCGCCGCGATTCGCGCTGTGGCCGCCTCGATCGCCGTCTACGGCGTCGAGTCGATGGACACGCGCGTGCGCAGCCAGTCCGCGCGCGAGCGCTTCACGTCGTGGGTGATGAGTGTCTTCGCCGCGATCGCGCTTGGGCTGTGCGCGCTCGGAATCTACGGCGTGATGTCTTACGCGGTCACACAACGCACGCGCGAGATCGGCATCCGCCTGGCGCTGGGCGCGCAGCCTCGAGAAGTGCTTCAGACCATCGTTCGCAGCGGCGCAGGGCTCATTCTCGCGGGCATCGCGATTGGCAGCGTTACGTCGGTCGGACTGCGCCGTGCCGTGTCGGCGCAAATCGTCGACGTACCGCTGACCGATCCCGCCGCAGGCCTGGCCCTCTTGCTGTTTGCCGTCGTCGGCCTGGCGGCGTGTCTCGTGCCCGGCCTGCGCGCTACGCGTTTGGATCCAGTGCGTGCATTGCGTCAGGAGTAGAGCGACAAGGCAAACGGGCTCGCTACGGTCGTCGTCGCGTTGCAATGAACGTGACGGAATGCGCGTCGCGCGTCCATGGTGTGGCGTCGGCGACGTCGAATCCCGAGCTCTCGAGCAGTTGGCGTAATTCCGCGTATCGGTAAGCCTGGTGTGAGCCATACCGAACTTCGGAGCGGCCCTTCGACAGAAACGTGTATTCGATATCGAGGCGACTTCGCGTGTGGTCGTACTGGTTCGACACGAGCAGGTACATCTCGCCCACCTTCCACCACGGCCGTTCCTGAAGGTGGCCAAGCAGATTCTCGAGGACCATCGGCGTCTCGAGGATGAACCGAGCACCCGGCTTGAGCGCTGAGGATACAGCGCGCAGGAAGGCGGCGTTTCCCTCCTCGTCCAGGTAGCCGAAGCTGTTTCCGACACAATATGCGCCGTCGAAGCGGCCCGGCCACGGCAAGTCACGCATCTCACGGTGTTCCCAGCTCACGCGGTCCGCGTCGTCACAGGATCGTGCGTGCTCGAGGAATTCGCGCGACACGTCCACCCCTGTGAGACGGTAGCCGCGCGCAGCCAGGGCCAGCGACAGCCGGCCACCTCCGCACGGTACATCCAGCAGGTCGGCGCCCGGCTCCACACTCAGCCACCGGGCGATCGCGTCGGCTTCGCTCGTCGGTGTGCTCTTGTGACAGCGCCTCCAGCCACAGTTTCACGGGGAGTCCTTCGAAGAAGTGCTCCCACCAGTTTGTGTCGATGCTCATAGCTGCGCCCTGCGGACGACACCTGCCGAGCCCCCGAGGTCGCGGCGCCTGCCGTTGCCGCGTGTCTGACCGCTCCGATGAATCGATAGCCCCACCGCGATACGGTCTCGATGTACGCCGGCGATTGCCGCGTGTCGCCCAGGACTCTACGCAGTGTCGCGACGTGAACGGTGAGAATGCCCTCATCCACGAAGACGCCGGGCCAGACAGCGTCCAGCAACTCGCACTTGGTGACGAGGTGTCCGGCTCTGCTGACCAGGGCCAACAGCACGTCGTAGGTCTTCGGCGTCAGGTGAATGGAACACCCGGCCCGCGTCAGGCGCCGATCCGACACGTCAAGCGTGAACGTTCCGAAGTCGTAGAGATCTTGCCCATCCCGCTTTGCTCGCACGTCCATGACAGAGCTCCATCGCAACATCCGCGTCAGGCGGACACACCACGGTTGAATTGGGTGAAGGAGAGGAGCGAGACGAACTAGCGGGTGGCGAGGGAGGTCATGGGCACGTCCAACGCCAATCTAGCATGACTCCCGCCGGCAGACGCGTCTTTCGCGAAAGCTTAGGGAAACCTTCCGGACTGCCGCCCCTCACATACCTACGATGGAGCTCGTTGCACAAGACGTGAGAGCGCAGCTGATCGCCCGCTTCTACTGGTCGCGTAACACGAGCATCGGATCGACGCGAGCCGCGCGCACGGCCGGAATCGCGCACGCCAGGGCGGACACGGCGGCAAGCAGGCCGGCGACCAGCGTGAACGTCAGCGGATCCGACGCGCCGACGCCGTAGAGCAGCGACTCCATCGCTCGCGTCAGCGACCACGCCAGCACGGCACCAATGCCCACGCCCGCGCCGGTGAGCAGAATGCCGCGCGACATCACCATCCGCATCACGCTCCGCCACGTGGCCCCAAGCGCCATGCGAATCCCGATCTCCCGACTGCGTGCCGACACCGTTTGCGCGAGCAGCCCATACAGGCCGAGCGCGGCAATGACCAGCGCCAGCGTACCGAACATGACGAGCAATGTCGTCTGCTGACGGCGATCGCCGACGGTCAGACCGATGATGTCGGTCATCGATCGGATCAAGCGGATTGGTTGGTCTGGATCGGCCTCACGAACGATCCGCTGGACGGCCGCCGCGTATCCGAGCGGGTTGCCGTCAACGCGCACGACCAGGCTGATTGTCGGAAAGAAGCGTGGCCCCTGTGCCGCCGTCATGTAGATACCGGGTTTGGACTTCTGCTGGTATCCACGCTCGACAACGTCCCTGACGACACCAACGATGGCGAACCACGGCTCGGTCGGGTTGAACCGGATGCGGCGGCCGAGTGCCGATTGTCCCGCCATGAATTGCCGGACGAGTGTTTCGTTGACGACCACGGCGAGAGGTGCGTCAGCGCCATCGCGCGCGTCGAGGAGACGGCCCTCGACTGGCGTCACGCGAAGCGTCTGCAGATAGTCGGCCGTACCGACGCGCACGAGTGCGTCCCGCTCGTCTTCAGGAAGCGGCTGACGTCCCTCGATACTGAATGCTCGCGTGTAGCCCGGGGACTGAAAGGGAAGCATTGAGCCAAATGCTGCTCCACGCACACCTGGCAGCGCGCGGACGCCGGCGAGGATGCGCTCGTAAAACGCTGGGCGTGTGCTCGGCTCTGCGTACTTCGGCATCAGCGGCGCCTGCATCGTCAACAGGTTGTTCGCGTCGAATCCGAGCTCGACGGCGTTCAGGTTGGCGAGCGTTCGCAGCATCAGGCCCGCGGCAACGAGTAGCACCACCGTGGCTGCGACCTGCAGTACGACCAGGCCGTCGCGAAACGCACGACTCCGTCCGCCGGTATTGCCGCGCGCGTGCTGCTGCAGCACCTCCGCGGTGGACGCGTGCGCCGATTGCAGCGCCGGCCCCAGGCTGAACAGCACACCGGTCGCGATCGAGAGCGCGCCGGCAAACGCGAGCAGGTGCCAATCCATCAGCGACACAGCGAACGCCTGCAGGCCGATGGGCACGATTCGCTCGACGAAAGTCGTGGTCAGCACAGGGATCGCAAGCCCCAGAGCGCCGCCCGCAACCGAGAGGAACAGGGCTTCGACGAGCACCTGCCGCGCCAACCGTCCACGCGATGCGCCGAGCGAGAGGCGCACCGCGTACTCGCCGCGACGCACTGATGCGCGGGCCAGGAGCAGGCTGGCGAGATTGGCGCAGGCGATGAGGACGATGGCGGCCGCCGCCGTCATCAATGCGATGACCTGGACTCTTGTATCGCCGAGTACCTGTTCGCGGATCGGGACGACCACCGCGCCGAGATCGCGATTGGTGTCTGGATACTGCTCGCTCAGGCGTTTCGCAATCGCCCGCATGTCCGAGTCCGCGGCCTCAACAGGCACACCGGGCTTCAGCCGGGCGACCACCTCCAGGAAATGGTTGCCGCGCGTGGCGGCCTCCTCGGGCGAGAAGTGCATCGGGACCCAGTAGTCGATCTCGCGGCTGAGGAACACGAATGACGGTGGGGCCACACCGATCACCTCGTGCTTGACGTCGCCGACGCGCTCCACGCTCATGGAAATCGTGCGGCCGACGATCCCCGGATCGCCGCCGTAGCGGCGCTGCCAGAGCGCATGGCTGATCACCACGACGCGCGCTCCGCTGGTGTCGTCCGCCTCCGTGAAGGCGCGGCCTACCAAGGGCTGGACGCCCAGCACGGAGAAGAAATTCGCCGTGACGCGACGGCCGAGGACGATCTCCGGAGTGCCGTCGCCGGTAACGTTCGCGAATGCAAATGCGGTGGCCGCCATATCGGTGAACGACCGGTTCATTGCGCGCCAGTCCTGGTAGTTGCCTGGAGCGGGCACGCTTCTGGGGAAGCCCGCCGCGGTTCTGTCCTCCCAGACCATGACGACCTGGTCCGGATTCTGGTACGGCAGCGGCCTGAGCAGCATCGTCTGCACGAGCGAGAAGATGGTGGTGTTGGCACCAATGCCGAGCGCCAGCGTGCCTAGCGCGGCGATGGTGAAGACGGGCGTCTTTCGCAGCAGACGCAGGGCGTACCGCAGGTCGCCAAGGACATCCATGGCGCCTTAGACGGATGGTAGTGGGTGCGAGTTGGCCTGATGCGGGAACGGACAGCGTCAGGTACAGCGCGTTTGCCTCGTACTGTCTCGTGTTGAGACGGGGTCTGACCCCTTCACAGCATTGCGCGGGACTTACTTCGATGCGCGGACGTGGCGTTCCAGCATGCGACGACGGACGACGCCGCCGTAGACGTTGCCCTTCGTATCGACGCCGACGCCTTCAGCGCCGGAATGGTCCGCGACCGTGGATTCCATGTCCTCGATGAACGCGGTGACGTTGCCGTCCTTGGCGCTGCCTATGCGGATGCCCTTCTTGATGCCGGGCAGTTCGTGCGCGCCGGTATCGGGACCTGACTCCGAGTCAGTCACATAGATCGTGTCGTCGCTGGTGATCGTGATACCACTCGGCCGGCCGAACTGACGCCACTCGGTCAGGTAACGGCCGTCCTGGTCGAAGATCTGGATGCGATTGTTCTCCCGGTCGCCGACGAAGAGACGCCCGCGGGAATCCATCGCGATCGTATGTGGCTCGCTGATCTCGCCCGGGCCCGATCCTTTCTTGCCCCACTCTTTGATGAACTTGCCGTCCTTCGTGAACTTCACGACGCGATTGTTCCTGCCGTTGCGGTGACTGTCCGTGACGAAGACGTCGCCGTCAGGTCCGACGAGAACATCCGTAGGTTGATCGAACAGATCCGGACCGGAGCCGCTGACTCCTGCCTTGCCGAGTGTCATCAGCACCTTGCCCTGCGGGTTGAACTTGAAGACCTGATGCCCCTTGCCGTTCTCGCCGCGCGCGTCGGTCACCCAGAGGTTGCCCTCGCGATCGACGGTCGCGCCATGCGGGAAGATGAACATCCCTTGTCCCCACGTGGCGAGGAGCTTGCCGTTGGCGTCGTATTTGAGGATCGGCGCCTCGCTGCGTCCCGCGCACGAGTTCTCGAAGCAGCGATGGATGACGTAGATCGTTCCGTCGGGCGCAGGCTCGATTGCCGTGACCGCGGCCCACACGACGCCGGGAGGAAGCTGACCCCAGTCCCGAGTAGTCTTATACGGCTGCGGCAGATCGTTGCGAGGTGTCTGGGATTGCGCACTCAGCGTGGCCTCAATCACCGCGATCGCGAATACCAGCACCATACGTCGAGCCATGTCTCCCTCCCACTATGAGAACAGCGCGCCGAGGAGTGTAGCGCCCGCCGGAACCACGGGCAATCGACCATGACTCTCATCGTTGCGATCCTGTTCCTGCTGATCGTCTCGCGAGTGGCAGCCGAACTGGCTGAACGCGTAGGCCAGCCCGCCATGATCGGCGAGATCCTCGCGGGGCTCATCCTCGGACCGGCGCTGCTCGGCCTGATTCACCCGTCGCCGGAGCTCACCGCGATCGCCGACATCGGCCTCCTCATGCTGGTGCTGCTCGCTGGTATGGAGATCGACCTCCACCAACTGTTCGACGCGTTCAGGGGACGCAATCTCTGGATCTCGATCATGGGATTTGTGGTGCCGTTCGCCCTTGGCGCAGGCACCGGCGCGACGCTCGGGCTCGATGCGTATCGAACGATCTTCGTCGGACTCTGCATCGCGATCACGGCGCTGCCGGTGAGCATCCGCATCTTGATGGACATTGGCCGCCTTCAGACCGCCGTGGGTCAGCGGATCATCGGCGCCGCCATCGCCAACGACGTCATCGCGCTGCTTGTCCTTGGCGTGATCGTCAACGCCAACACGACGCAGGCAGGTTGGCGCGAGGTCGTCGCTTCCGCGGCGATGCCCGCTGCGAAAGTCGTCCTCTTCATGGCGGCAGTTGTGCTCGCAGGCAAGGCAATCAACAAAGCTGCCGCGATGGCACACCTCGACAAGCTGCGCGAGAGCATCGGCAGTCGCTTGCGTGTGAAGGAGCCGGTATTCGCCGCAACGCTGCTTTTTGTCATCGTGTTCGCCGCGCTAGCCGAGGCGCTCGGCCTTCACTTCGTCGTCGGCGCGTTCTTCGGATCGGTGCTCCTCAGTCACGAACTGCTCGGCCCGGCGCAATTCGAGCAAGCGCGGAAGACGGCGTCGGCAGTCAGCATGGGATTCCTGGCGCCGCTCTTCTTCGCGTCGATCGGACTGGCCTTCGATCCGTCAGGGCTGAGCGACATATGGCTGACTGTCGGGGTCGTCGTCGTGGCGTTCGTTGGCAAGATCCTCTCGGGGCGCATCGGTGGATGGCTCGCTGGCATGGGCCCGGCAGAGAGCTGGGCGCTTGGCATGGGACTCAATGGCCGCGGCATCATGGAGCTCGTCGTCGCGCGGATCGGCCTCAGCACCGGGCTGGTCGGCTCCGGGTTGTTCTCCGTGCTCGTGCTGATGGGCATGGTCACAACGATCGTCACACCGACACTGCTCAAGCGCGCCTTTGCAGCCGCCGATCGCGAGCAGGCGCAACTCAGGACGGACTCGACCGCGCGAACCTGACCCTTTCTCTGGCTGAAGTCTTGCTCGATTTCGACCGAGGAGGCTTCGATGATCCGCAAGCTCGAGTCTGGCAAATACCGTCTCTATTCTCGAAAGGCTGACCCGCGCACAGGACGCCGGCGCAACCTCGGGACATTCTCATCACGCGCTGCGGCAGAAAAACACGAGCGCGCGGTTCAGTTCTTCAAACGTCGAGGCTGACGACGGCCGCCTGTGCACTGTTCGAGGTGAACGCTCGATGACCGACCAGTCCAGGCAGGTGCAGAGGGTATATCTCCTCCTGATGCTGCTGCACACGCTGGCAGCGTCGTTCATCTGGGGCATCAATACGCTGTTCCTGCTCGACGCGGGGTTGAGTAATGCACAGGCATTCTCGGCGAATGCCTTCTTCACGGCGGGGCAGGTTCTCTTCGAGGTACCCACAGGTGTCACGGCGGATATTCGTGGCCGGCGCTTCTCATATCTCCTTGGCACGCTGACGCTGACACTGTCGACGCTGCTGTATCTCCTGATGTGGCGTATCACGGCGCCGTTCTGGGCGTGGGCGCTTGCGTCTACGCTCCTGGGGCTCGGCTTCACCTTCTTCTCGGGCGCGGTCGAAGCCTGGCTCGTTGATGCGCTGACCGCCACCGGCTTTACGGGACGGCTCGACTCCGTCTTTGCGAAAGGCGAGATCGTCGAGGGCGTGGCGATGCTGACAGGCTCCGTTGCCGGTGGCTACATCGCTCAAATCACCAACCTCGGTGTTCCGTACGTGGTCAGGATTGTCGTCCTGGCGCTGACGTTCGTGTTCGCGTTCACGCTCATGCGCGACATCGGCTTTACGCCGAAGGACGCGAGCAGCCCGTTACTCGAGATCAAGAGAGTGCTCGCGGGCGCGATCCGTTACGGCCTTCGCAATCCGCCAGTGCGATGGTTGATGCTGGCCAGCATTGTCGTGGACGGCGTGTCGATTTACGCCTTCTATGCGATGCAGCCGTACCTCCTGCAGTTGTATGGCGATCCAAAGGCGTACGGTGTCGCCGGGCTCGCAGCGGCGATCGTCGGCGGCGCGCAGATCGGAGGAGGCCTCCTCGTGCCGCGTCTTCGTCGTGGCTTCGATCGACGAACGTCGGTGCTCCTGATGGCGACGCTCGTTGGCGCCACTGCGATCGCTCTTGTTGGACTCGTCCCGAAGTTCTGGCTGGCGATCGTGCTGTTGATGTTGTGGGGGCTCGTCTTCGCGACGGTGATGCCCGTGCGTCAGGCGTTCGTCAACGGCCTGATTCCGTCCGAGCAGCGCGCGACCGTTTTGTCGTTCGACTCGTTGATGGGATCGGCCGGTGGCGTGGTCTTTCAGCCTGCGCTGGGAAGGGCGGCCGACGCCTGGGGCTACCCTGCGTCCTATCTGTGCAGCGCCGCGATTCAGGCTGTAGCGGTCCCTCTGATATGGCTGGCTCGGCGCGAACGTGCCGCGTCCGATCCTATTCCCTCAGAGGACAGCTGATTTCGTTCGGAATTCCCGCGTGAGATCGAGGCTCAGGAAAGGGCAGACACAAACGAACGTCCGGCCCGTGCTTCCTGCACCGCAACAATCAAGTCAGATGCGAGACGCCGCTTCACCACATAGCCCGTGCCGCCCGCTTCCTGCGCGGCGTGAAGGAAGTCCTCATCGTCGTGGACCGTGAGAAACACGACGGCGGCCGTTGAACCCTGGTGACGGAGCGTCGACGCCACTTCAAGCCCGGTCATCCCAGGCATCGAGATGTCGAGGACGACCACGTCCGGCCGCAGCGTACCCACGGCATGGAGCGCCTCTGCGCCGCTGTGTGCGGTGCCGACCACGACGCATCTGGGCGTCAAAGCGGCCACTGCTCGCGCGATCATGGAGTCGTTGTCGTCGACCAGGAGGACACGAACCGGTTCGGGCGAAGTGGTTGGCAATGAAACCTCAAAGCACCGACCGTGCAGTCATCGTGCCATCACATGAATTTGCGCCATTCCAGTGTTGCGAGGTTCGTGTGTCAGACCGAGACAGTTTCTGGGGCCCGTAGGGCGGACAAAGGTACAAACACATTTACCTTCGTTCCTTGATCTGGCTTGGATGAAATCTTGAACGTGCCG
This sequence comes from uncultured Acidobacteriota bacterium, assembly GCA_963757735.1. Lineage (GTDB taxonomy): Bacteria > Acidobacteriota > Vicinamibacteria > Vicinamibacterales > UBA2999 > Gp6-AA40. The sequence goes on along the minus strand of CAVWST010000006.1, from coordinate 51,413 downwards.
CCGACGGCCTCGAGCCGTTCTTCCATGCTGATCAGCCCCAGGCCTTGGCCCCACGCCTCATCGACATCGAATCCCACCCCGTCGTCGGACACGGTCAGCGTCAGTCCTTCGCTTTCGCCGCGTAGATGGACAGAGACGTGGCGCGCGCGGCTGTACTTATGTGCGTTTTGCAGGGCCTCCTGCACCACCCGGAAGAGACACAGCGTCAGTTCGAGCGGCAGCGGCATCGGGACGTTCTCGTGAGTGAACGTCACCGGCACGCCAAGCTGCGACATTTCACGCTGAAGATCGCGTAGCGCTGCGACCAGGCCAATCAGCCGCAGCTTGGGCGGATGCAGACGATGCGAGAGGTCGTGGAGGCTTCTGACGATCCCTTCCGCACGGCTCAACGCCTCGTTCGTCAGCCTTAGTGTCTGCGGTTCGGCGTCGCCCCGCATCAACCCAAGATCGATCACCAGGAGCGAGATCTGCTGGCTGATGTCATCGTGCAACTCCCGGGCGATTCGCGCGCGCTCGCTTTCTTGCGCATGCAGCAGCCGGCCGCCCAGGTCGCGAAGCCGTTCGTAACTCGCTTGAAGCGCCTCCTGGCTCGTGCGAAGTTCGCGCTCGGCGCGGTATCGCCGCACGCGGTGAACGAGCAGTGCCGCGATCAGTCCGGATTGAATGAGGAGAATGCCGACTGCACCGAGAATGTAGACGTTGTAGCGGTCCCAGAGGCTGGGCTCTCGAAACATGACGAGCGCACCGGCCGGTACGCGTGCTTCGTCAATGCCCCACCGTTGCAACTGGCGCCAGTCCACTCTGGACGACATTCAGATCGATGGCCGACGTCGGAATGCTGTCCGCGCGTTCGCCGTGAAGGACGCGAAGCGCGAGCCGGCCCACGCTCTCGATCGCCGCTTTCTGGACGTAAAGATCGCCGCCAAGAATCCCGTGATCCACACCCGAATCCACCCAGCTATAGGTCGGCCGATTGGCGGCTGCAGTGACTCGCTCGACGAACTCGAGTGGATGAAACTTATCGCCGGCCCCGTCCTCGGTGACGAGCACGTAGTACACAGCCGAGTGTTCGGGGAGGGTCGCCACCCGCTCTTCCAGATCGCTCGCTCTCAACGCTGCCAGATATGTGAAGGCGAAACGGGATCTCGAACGGCTTGAACTGCTCTCGCGCCAGCCGCTCGAACGCCCGATCGGCCGGCGCAGCACCGGTGACGACGAAGACATTCTTCACATCAGGCTGCAGCTGCTCGATCACGCGGAGTGTCCCAGTGAAGTTACGTTCGAGAATGAATCCACTCGAGTTGCCGGCGATTCGAGTGTCGCGATTGTTCGCCAGGAACACGACCGGGGCTTCTGAAACAGCCTGACGCGGTCCGTATCGACGAACGCAGCGGCGACATCACCCATCGCGATGACCAGATCGAATGCGACGCCCTGGTACTTCAGCCGGATGAAATCACCGAACGCCACGCGGTAGGAGGGATCGGGGAATCTCGTGACGTCGATGAATTCCGAGTAGTAATCGAGATCCCTTCCGAGGCCCACGTCCAGAATCTTCGGCAGCACGTCTTCGCCAACGATGGAGAACTCGGCGTCCCGCCTGGTGGAATAAAGGACCAGGATCCGCTTATGTTCGTCGGCGGCCCACGCGACGCTCGCAGGCGCCAGTTCACACAGGATGACCGCGAGGACCAGCATCACGTGCGAGAACGACCAGTATCGTGAGCGGATGGTCACAGTTCGATCTCCGCAGTGATCTTGAAAAAGCGCGGCGTCAGGACCGTACCCCGAGAGATTCCTGCCGAGCGATCCCGGCCGCAGGTTCTCGAGGCGGTATCGGCCGCTCTCGTCGCTGATGGTCGTACGGAGTTTTTCTATGAGCTCAGGGCTGCTGGCCTCGACGACGACGCCTGCGACCGCGGCGCCAGATGTGTCGAGCACAACTCCAGCGATCGCGGCCTGTGCGAGCACTGCCGTGGGGAGGACGACGAGCGAGACAGCCAACAGGAGTGCTCTCATCGCCGTTGATGTTGATAACGCCCCAAAACCAGGACCCACGAAATGTGACGGGGAGAACATTCTTATCAAGGACGGGGCTGTTCGGAAGTGGTTTTTCTGGTGTGGTGACTCTGTGGACTGAGGTTGCCACTCCCCTTACAGAATCGACGTGTTCGGCGCCGGACATCGTGCCTCACAATATGGGCATGATGCAGATGACACGGCTTCCTCGTCGTCCACGGGCCGGACACGGTTTCGCCTCCGCATTCGTCCTGGCGCTAGTAGTGGTCGCCACCGGGGTGTCCGGCTCCGGCGGTGTCGACAGCACCGTCTCGGCCCAGGCGCTGAACCCGTGCGCGCTGCTCATGACCGACGAGATTGAGCCACTCGCGGCGAACGAGAGCGTCGGCGAGGGTGTCTCGAGTTCAATACCGTCCTTCAACTACGCGACCTGTCGATATTCGTGGGGGGTCGGCACTGGCCGTTTCAAACTCGGCGTCATCGTCCACGACGCGTCCCGGACGTTTCCTGGGATGACTCCCGACCAGATCAAGCAGCGGCTCCTGCAGTCAGTCAAACCAGGAACGACCGAGGAGGTCGTCTCGGATATCGGCGAAGCCGCCGTGTTCAAATCCGACTCGCCCTATTACGCCACTGCGACCGCGTTTCTGAAGGGCCGCATCCTGGAGGTCCACCTCGATGGCTCGGTCGCGCGGGAGCAGAAGGATCAAGCAATTGCGCTTTTGAAGTCGGCTGCATCGCGGCTCTAGCCAACGCGGCTCCGCCCGACCATCGCTTCGGCAGGCGATGGTACGCCGTAGGTTGAAAAGTCTATTTCTTTCGTTTTAGCTTGAGCCTCGTGATCGCCCTGCTTAACTCGGTGGTCAGTCGTTGAAGAGTCTCGACATCCGCAGGAGCCACGTCGTATTTGTCACGCTCCACGACACGAGCCCAGAGTCGCTCAGAAGCTCTGTGTATGCTTCTCGCGACTTCCGCGAGCTTTCTGTCTCTCGCCATCCCGCCCCCTCGCTGGGACACTATTTGATCCGCGGTCCCTTGAAATCGCCCTCAACAACGTGCGCGATGAGATGTGTCACCTCGCCCTTGTCGTTCGAAACAAATTCCAGCACGGCCCCGCGGAATTGAAACATCGTCGCCGATTGCGGGACCATGCGGCCGCTGCCGAACCCGGGCACGTCAATCATCAGTTGGCCCGCGTCCAGCGTGATGGTCGCGTTTGCCATGCCACGCGGCGTCATCATCTGGTAGACACCCGCGAACGTCGCCAAGGCGGCCGAGTCGACGTTGATCGCTGGTGCCTCCTGCGGCTGGACGAAATGCTGAACGCTCTTCTCGTTCTCGTTGCAGACGTATTCCAGCATTTCGGTGTCGGGGTCGTAGAGGAGCTCGGTCGTTGCGGTCCACGGTCGCACGAACGTCTTCGGGTCATCGAACGTCACCTGCACGTCCATGTGCCCGAAGTCACGTCTGCTGTAGCGCTCTGTCACACGCAGCGCTTCCGTATGCGGGAAACCAGGCCGCCCGACCCACGATTTGTCGTTGAAGCCGTTGCTCTCGACGACCAGCGTCTCGCCTTCCCAGCGTCCGACCGAGTAGCCCTGCCATGTCGGGTTGGGGTCCTTCGGAAGACTCCGGCCATCAAGGAAGATTTGACGGAAATTGTTTGGCACCTCGTAGAGCACGGCGACGATCTGCGGCGTATGAACGATCTTCAACGGTCCGCTGAACGTGACCATCGGTCCCGGCGGCAGGCACAGCACACTCCATCCGAGCGACGCGGGATTTGCCAGTCGTTGTCGTGCCTGTTCCTGCGCCCACTGCTGAACGTCGATCTCCTTGAGATCGGTGTCCCACTTCGGCCCGGCGTGCCACAGTCCCGAGAGATCAGGTTTGCCGTCGACCGATCGCGGAGCGGCCGCAGATAGGTTCGGTTTACCGTCAGGGAGGCGAGGAATCCCTGCCGTCGGTTGCGTCAGCCATTGAGCGGAGATGGTCGACACGAGACTCAAGACGGAAACGGCGACGAGTGTCGCGACGCCGGAGTTGTGGAGCATGGAATGACCTGGCAGATCCGACCGGGCAATTATAGGCGCCGAGTGGGCGCGACGTCACCCCGGCACGTTGATCGCGAACAGATCCCCTCCCTGCGCACGCGTGGTCGCCGTGACTGACAATGCCAAGGCGATCGTCACAATCGCCTTCATGCCTCCTCGCGTGAAAATTACTCTTTCCTGGCTGCCACGTACGGGTTGCCGCCAAGCTGGTTCGAGATGGCCGCGATCGCACGTTGTGCGCGCACGCTGTTTCCCGCATCGTCCAGCGGAGGCGACACGACGGCAATGCCGAATTTCCCTGGAGACACCGCGATGATTCCTCCGCCCACGCCGCTCTTTGCGGGAAGACCCGTGTGATACAGCCACTTCCCGGAGTCGTCATAGAGTCCCGCCGTGGCCATGACGGCCAGAACGCCGGGCACCTTGGCCGCATCCAGCACTTGTTTGTTCGTGACCGGGTTCTTACCGGCGAACGCCAGGGTTGCCGCCATCGTCGCCAGGTCTGACGCGTTCACGCCAATCGAGCATTGGCGCGTATAGAGATCGACCGCCTGTTGCCAGTTGTCCTTGATGTAGCCGTAGGCGAGCATCAACGCACCAATCGCCTGGTTGCGCTGGTTGGTGTCCGACTCGGACTTGTAGACGTCCTGCAGCACCGTCAGCTGACGTCCCGCCGCGTCGTTGTGGAAGCCGATAATCTTCTTCCAGACCTCGTCGGAGGAAGCGCCGCGGACCATGCTGGTGGCCGAGATCGCCCCGGGATTCACGAGAGGGTTCATCTCCGGTGCGCCGGTACCGACGACCGTGCGAACACCCTCGACTGCGATGATCGAGTTGAAGCGTGCGCCGGTCGCGTCCACGCCGATACGCTTCTCGATCGCCTCGGGACCCTGTTCCTGGATCACCTGAGCCATCGTGAAGACTTTCGAGATCGACTGGATCGAGACCTCGGTTTTGATATCGCCGGCCGTGTACACCTTGCCATCAGCGGTGACGACCGCGATACCGAACAGGTTCGGATCGACTTTGGCCAGCGCCGGAATGTAGTCGGCGTTCTTGCCTTCCTTCAGCGTTCTGAATTGTTCATACGCGCTGTCGACGGCCTGCTGGATGTTTCCCGATTGCGCGCTCGTGCCGAGCGTCGTCAGCCCGACAATGGCAGCGGCAACAAGAAGCGTTCGGTTTGTCATTGTCGTCATCCTCCAAAGTTCCTCGAGAAGCTGTATTTGAACGAGAACTGAATCTTGAGCCCGTCGCTGTGGAACCCATCGGAGAAGTTCTCGCGACGGCCCCACTGAAGTTCGCCGCCCATCATCACGTTCGGGACCGGGTTATAGAGCACGTTGCCGAGCGCGTACTGACCGATCCTGAAGGCATTAGGCGCCTGCCCGTCGGTGTTGTCGTTGTCCTGGCGCGAATATCCCGACCGAGCTGGTGAACTTCTCGCTCCACGTGTGATCGAAGAAGAGGACGAGTCCAGTGATCGGGATGGGCTCGCCGCGGATGGGCGTCACGGGGTTCGACACGTCACGGACGATGCCGATGTCCACCGGAGAATCGTTCATGTAGTTCTGGATGCCTTCGCCGAACACGTACTGCATCCGGAGCACATCCTTCTTGCCGAAGTTGATATTCGAGCTCAGGTTCAGCCCCCACCCGGTGGCGTCGCCGGAAAGCTCGAACTGGTCGGCGAGCACGTCGTCCCACTTGATGCGGCGGAGCATGCCTGCGGCGCGGACGTAGCCCCAGTCCTGCGAGGTACTTGTAGGAACCAGAGAAGTCCGGCAGGGGGAATCGTGCCTTGATGTTCTGCAGCTCGATGCGGTCCGCGTAGATGCCCTGGTCACCGCTCGCGCCCGGCCGTTCGAGGGCGAATGTCAGGCTGTGGTCGCCCCTCACCGGCATCCAGCGGAGCTGGACGTTGCGGAAGAACACCATACCGGTCGGCCCCCAGTACTCGAGGGAGTTGGGGAAGACGTCCGGATCCATGAACGGGCTCCAGGTACTGGCCGGCGCCGAACGCTCCGAGCTCGCCGTAGGCGTGGCGGAGACGGAAGGTGGTCTGGCCTTCGTCGACGCCGGTGCCGAACAACTCGAATTCGAACGTAGTGTTCAAGTCGCCCATCGTGGTTGGCGTCGAAGACCTCACGCCGAGGCGGCTCTGTCGCACGCCGGCGAAAAAGCTGCCGTCCTCGCCGTACTGATTCTCGACCGAAGGAAGCTTGGTGACCCGCATGGTGTCGGACCAGTTGGGGTCGATCTGCTTGAAGTTCTCCCCCATGTCGAGCATCGCGAAACCATAAATCTCGAATGTCGATTTGGGCTGCGCCTGCGCGACCTGTGTTGCCGCGCCAGCGCCATACGGGTTGCCACCGAGCGCCGCTGAAATGGCGTCGATCGCTCGCTGCGCCTTCACGCTGTTGCCGGCCTCGTCGAGCGGCGGGGCGACGACGGCGATGCCGAACTTGCCTGGCGACACGGCGATGATGCCACCGCCGACGCCGCTCTTGGCCGGAAGGCCGGTGTGGTAGAGCCATTTGCCGGAGTCGTCGTACAGTCCGGCCGTCGACATCACGGCGAGGACATTGGGGACCTTTGCCGCGTCAAGGACCTGTTTGCCGGTGACCGGATTCTTGCCGGCCGCTGCGAGCGTCGCGGCCATCGTCGCCAGGTCCTTCGCGTTGACGCCGATCGAGCACTGGCGCGTGTAGAGATCGACGGCCTGCTGCCAGTTGTCCTTGATGTAGCCGTAGGCGAGCATCAGCGCGCCGATTGCCTGGTTGCGCTGGTTGGTGTCGGACTCGGACTTGTAGACGTCCTGCAGCACGCTCAGCTGACGTCCGGCCGCGTCGTTGTGGAAGCCGATGATCTTCTTCCACACTTCGTCCGCCGTCGCGCCCCTGACCATGCTGGTTGCCGAGATCGCGCCGGGGTTGACGAGCGGGTTCATCTCGGGGGCGCCGCTGCCGACGACGGTGCGGACGCCTTCGACCGCGATAATCGAGTTGAACCGTGCGCCCGTGGCATCGACGCCGATGCGTTGCTCGATCGCGTCCGCGCCCTGCTCCTGGATGACCTGGGCCATCGTGAAGACCTTGGAGATCGACTGGATCGAGACCTCGGTCTGCACGTCGCCAGCGGTGTAGACCTTACCGTCGGCGGTGATGAGGGCGATCCCGAACAGGTCCGGGTCGACCTTGGCGAGCGCAGGAATATAGTCGGCGTTCTTGCCTTCCTTCAGCGTTCTGAACTTTGCGTATGCGGCGTCAACCGCCTGCTGGATCTCGGCTGCCGACTGTGCGCGTGCCGGTATCGCCACGGCGAGCGCCCCCAGACCGAGCAGGCACGCCCTGAACGGGAAACGCCCAACACGTCTACTCATTTCTCTCCTCCAAAGTCGTGGCTTCATTTCACGTGTGCTGCTTCCCAGGCGCGCACCCTGCGCCGCCCTTCGTCGAAAATCCGCAGGTAGTTGCCCTTCCGCACTTTCAGGCTCGCGTCGGGCGTCAAGAGGCGCCACACCGGCGCCCACATGTCGAACACGGCGAAGTACGGAGCCGGGCCCGATGGCGCCACCGTGTCGGTACCGAAAAGGAATCGATCGGGGTACTTGTTCAGCGCCGCGGCGACGCGCGAGATGGATTCCGGGGTCGCGATCGCGTACTTCGCGACTTCGTCCCAGGAAATGTCGAAGCTCACGTGGCTGAGCGACGGGTCGGTCAGCATGGCCTCGACGATCGCGAACTGGGTCGGATTGCGCTCGGCGGCTTCAGCCGACGTCTGGACGGGATGCACGATGCGGCCGAGTCCGACGTGCGCCCAGATGATCGTCGTCTTGGGGTGCCGTCTGAGGAGCGCCTTCATCTGCGCGAGATACACCGGCTCGGTGTCCGGCTTTGCAAACGGCATGTCGATGTCGTTGTGGAGGATCACGACGAGACCGGCCTCCGCCGCGAAATCGAGAACCCGATCGAGCGCGGGGTTCGTGAGGCTGGCGGTTTCGCCGGCGATCTTGGAAGACACGAACTCCTTGTGAATGCTGAACTCGCCGATGCCGGAGAAGACGCCGGGGAACGTCGTCAGCACGCGACGGATGTGATCCACGCCGTACATGTCCGCCGGGTTGAAGCCGGTGATCATCGGATCGAAGCGCGCCTGCTCGTCTTTCGACAGCGCGCGATACACAGTGGCGATGTACGCGTCGGTGAACGAGTAGTAGTAGAGCGGCGCATCGCTGTGAAGGTAATAGGTCGGCGCAAAGTCGCCGGAATTGGCGTACGACCACTGCTGCTGGAGTGGAATCCCGAACAGCGTGGATCGGCTCACGCGGTTCCCCATGATCTGGAGAAACTGGCGGGGCTCGAGCCCCTGCTGGATGTAGTTGGTCAGGTGGAAATGCGAGTCGTAGAACTCGTTGGCGGCGCCCTGATCCTGTGCGTCGAGCGGACGCGCGCGGATGACGAAGGAGAGCACCAGCGCCAGCGCGACGAAGGCGCTGGAAACTGCTGCCGAACGAAACCAAGCTGTGCGAGTCATGCTCACCTCGCCGATCAGAAGTTCACCTCGAGGTTGATGTGGAACACCTGGCCCCTGGCGCCGACGGGGTAGGGATAGGCCGTGTATCCGACGGGTGCTCCGTCCACGTACATCCATTCGCCGTTGAGACGAATCCCGCGCTCCTTCATCACGTACCAGTTCTCTCCCACTCGCACTTCCCACGGGTCGCCGTAGTCGCCGAACACCTGCGACGCGCCGAAGTACAGCTGAAGAGCCTTGGGAACGACCATCGCCGACGTTTGCAACTGATAGCCCGTGTCGTTGATGTTGGCGATGCTGCTGGTGTTGAGGCCGGTGAAGTTGCTCAACCAGCGCCAGTAGTACTCGCCCTCGACCGCCATGCCCTTGTACTTGACGCCCGCATCGACGCTCGCCATGCGGTAGTCCACCTCGTTGACGGTGATGCCGGGTCCGAACAGATCCGGCGTGAAGATGACGCTCCCGTCTGTGAGCCGGATCTGGCTGTTCTCGATGCCTTCGGTTCCCGGCTGGCTTTGTCTTTCCTCGAGGCTATGGGTGTAGTGCACGCCGATCCGCGTCGCGACCTTCTCGTGCGCGTCGTAGTCGCCGAAGCCGTTCCACAGGCCGAACTCGCCAGTCGTCGGCAACCATTGGACCGAGAAGGACTGCGTGTCCATCCTGTTATCGAGTTGCGACGCACTCACACCGAGCGTGCTCAGGTTGTTGGCGAACATCGCCATGTACTTGACCTTGGTATGGAACTCGCCTTTGAGCCAGACGCCTGAGGTGTACGACCCGCGAAAGAACTCGTCGGCAATCAGGCGATCGTCCACGCCGAGCCAGTACGGGAACTGCCCCTCGGTGCTTCGCACGGTGGGCAGCGAGGTGATGCCGACACCCACGCTCACGAACCGGTTGAAGTTCCAGGTCAGGTTGCCCGCGCCCACGACCTGCGCCGGATCACCTTGTGAGGGATTCGACGACCAGACGTAGAGGTAGTAGCGCATCTTCGGGGTGAGGAACCAGCCCGAGAACGGTGCGAAGAATTTCTGCAGCTGGATATCCTGTCGCCGCTGAATGGTCTTCTCGTTGCCGAAGGCATCGACGTAGGTCGGGTCCAGATTCCGCTGGTTCAGGTATCTGCCGTAGCTGAAAAGCCGGAAATAGATCTCGCCCTTGTCGCCGGTGAACAGCAGGAAGCCGACGTTGGGAATGTGCGAGAGCGGCTTGGGATTCGTTGTCTCCGGTTCAGTAGCGGGTCCAGTGCCGAACTCGGCGCTGCAGCCGTCCGACACCCAGACGCTGCCCTGGTCGTAGCCCCAGGTCCTTCCCAGCAGACACGGCGCATCGCCCTGCGATCGCAGCAGCACGACGCCCGCGGATGTGTCCGCCGCACACTGCGTGCGTTCACCCGGCTTCGATGCGCACGGTACGACCACCGCAGTGACCTGCGACGCTGCGGCGTTCGGACTCGCCGGCGAGTCGCCCTTTGTGTCCTGTGCGGCCGCAGGCGCCCCGAGAAAAACAAGAAGAAGTAGAAGATGAAGCGATCTCGATCGTGAACCAGGCTGCTGGCATCCTGCACGTTCGGCTGACCTCCGCTCGATCGTCGGCCAACGGGATGTGGCCGAAATCGCGGGATGTCGTGGGGTCTGCCGACACGTTGAACGCGCGAGCATCACCACTACTTGTTGAAAACCGCGGCGATTCACCCGCGTCCGGGGCGGGCGGCCGTCCTTCAAACGGCTACCGTCCCAGAGTGACGGGCAATTCTCATTCCCGCACGCGAAATCAGACGCGAGGAACAGGCCGCGGGTCCTGCAGGAAGACCGTGTGAGGCAGTGCGCTGAAGCCGGGGAAGACGAGATCAGGAGGGTCAGCGTACGGAAAAATACGCGTCCGTCAGTTGCCGAGGACCGCTGCGGCGATCTGAACGAACAGGATCTTCGCGACGGTCACCGTCGGAAACACCATTGCGTAGCCGATGTCGGGCCGCTCCGTGGGGACGGCACGGTTCGCGTACACCAGGATGGCGGGATTCCCGGTCACGCCGGAGACGATGCCGAACAGATCGTCGGCTGGAATTGCGAGCAGCCGTCCCGCGATCATCGTCACCACGATCAGCGCGAGCATGATGATGGCGCCGAGCAGGAGCAGCGTGAACCCGCTCTCCGCCACTGTCGCGGCGAACTGCGGGCCCGACGCGATGCCGACTTGCGCCAGGAACACCGTGAGCCCGAAGTTTCGCAGCACCATGTTCGCCGAGAGCGGCAGCGTCCATACGATGCCGGTGCGACGGATGTGGCCCAGCACGAGCGCAACCAGCAGGACCCCGGCGAGTCCCAGCGTGATCCGACCGACTCCGGGAATGGGAAGCGGGATCAATCCGACGAGGAGGCCCATTGCCGCGCCGACGCCGAGAGAAATGTAGCTGAAGTCGGCAACGCCCTTGATGGAATCGCCGAAGAAGCGGCGCACGGCATCGAAATCCGCGCGATGGCAGAGCACGCCGACGCGGTCGCCGAATTCCAGCACCAGGTCGTCGTCTGGCAGCAGATCGACGTCACCCCGTCGCACGTGGATGTAACTGTAGGCGAAGCCGCCGGGAAGTTTCAGGCTGCCGAGTGGCATCCCCACGATGCCGCCCTTCGACGCGAAGACACGGATGTAGTCGAGCGCGGTTCGATCCACCGCGATCGACGCGGCCGCTTCGCCGACCAACTCGAGCGCCTTTCCAATCGCCGCAGGATCGCTCCCGACGAGCAGCACTACATCGTTCGCCTGGACGATGGTGGTTGGATCCGGGACGCGATTCTGTCCGCCGCTGCGGATCGCCACCGCCTGCACGCCTTTCGGCAGGCTTTGCTGAAGATCGACGAAGCGCCGTCCGATGAGCGTCGCGTTGTGCACACGGACCTCGGCCGGCTTCATCAACCGCTCCGCTGGAGCGGCAATCTTCGGTTTGAAGATCGCGAGATAGACGTACATGCAGAGGATCGGTCCGGCGACGCCAAGCGGGTACGCGAGGCTGTAGCCGACCGCAGCGTCCTGATTTCCAAGCGCGTCGAGAACGGCCTGCAGTGCTGGAGTACTCGTTGTGGCGCCCGCGAACATCCCGAGCGATTCCGGCAGGCCCGCGGCGCCCGTGCGCTGGATTGCCAGTGCGACCGCCGCCGCAGCGGCCAGACCGCAGAATGCCGCTGCGTTGGCCCTCAGTCCCGAGGGGCTCGTGAGCCCGCGATACCATTCGCCGCCGTACTGAATGCCCACGCAGTAGAGGAAGAGCAGCAGGCCGAGGGTGCCCAGCATTCCGGGTGGCGCTGCCTTCGGCGCAAAGGCGCCGCATGCAAGACCGACAAACAGCACCGCGCCCGAGCCGAGCGCGAACCCCTTGAAGTTGACTTCGCCGACCAGGTAACCGGCCGCAATGACCAGGAACAACGTGGTCATCGGCGACGTCTCGAGAAGGATTCTGAGCCAGTCCACGCGGCCTCCTGTTCGCCGTCACATTAGCGCAGATCTGGCGTCCGTTCCGCGCGATGATGATCAAGCCCCTCACGGCCGCCCGCGCAGCGCCATAGAGCGGCGGCAATCGTGAAACTGGGCGACGCGCCGTCGGGACACGTGAAAGGATTTGGATGTCGAACTTCCTGTCGCAGCTCACGATAAGCGAACGGGAGCGGCTCCTTGAAGAGCTGAACTACATGAACCTCGAGGAGATTCGTGGCTTCTGTTCGGAGCGCGCGATTCCTTACAGGATCGTGGCCGAGTACTCGAACGGGAAGGTGAAGGCCACGAAGGACACCGATCGAAAACCGATCGTGCTGGCCCGTGTCCGACACTATCTCAGGACAGGCCAGGTCGGTCAGCCCACCCGCATCTCCGCGCAGATCGTCCGCGAGGAGAATCCACCAGCACGGCTCGGACCTCGCGACCGTCTCTACTATCGTTGGTACGCGAAGGAGTTCGAGGGTGTGATGCGATTACTCCGCGACCTGACCGCCGGCCGGTTCCGGGATGGCGCTGTTGCGCGCGTGCTGGCAATGGAGTTCTGGACGCGCGGAGAAGCGCCCACGTTCGAGGAGTTCGCCCGATCGTGGACGAAAGCCAAGGCCGAGGAGCACCGGCTGCTCACGCCGGAGTACGCCTACCTGACCGACCTCCGCCACCAGCGCGCCGACGGCGACTGGAAGGCCTTGCGCAAGGCCAAGGCGAAGTCCGCTCTGGAGACGCTTGCGAGAATCGCTCCCGTTCGAGCGGCCGACGGCCGGTAGTTTCGGTGATGGTGCGCGCCACTGTTGGAGTTGGTGGCCCAGAACAGCGCCAGTTGGAACCAACTGGCGGGCTGGCTGCGAGAAATCGCAGCACTCAGGGAGGCAGCATAGGTCTGCAAAACCTCACCACGGGTTCAAGTCCGGGGCGCGCAACGAACAATGCCGACCCACCTGTACGTGGTGGCCGCATGAGGCCAACCGCGTCGTCCTGCTCGGTATCTCGCTCGGCGGCGTGTTCGCGCCCGCGCTGGCGCGCGAGAAAGCGGTGCGCGGCATCGTCGTGTTCGGAACGCTGGCCACACGCCCACCGGCGTATCCCGGCCGCTCGGAGCGCTTCTTCACGGAATTCGATGCGGTCGATGTTCCGGCGGCGTGGGCGGCAATCGATACACGTCTCCTCATGCGGCATGGGCCAGGCGACCTCGGCATTGAGCGACGCGGTCCTGGATTTCCTGCAGACGCTCGGTTGAGCTCGATTGTGCGTCGCTTTCTTTTGTGCGTAGTGTCCGCCTTTAGGCGGACCTGAACGAAGTCCACCTGAAGGTGGACACTACGTGCTGCACCGCAATGAAAACCGTTCAGGCGGACGTCGGAGAAGTTCAGCTAAAGGCGGACACGACGTAGCCGCCCGGACAGAGCCGCGCCGCCGATCGTGGCTACCGGACCGAGGACGAGAAGCGACCCCTCGTACCAGAGCGAGGCGGGCGTGCTGATCGCCAGCATCGCGCATGTCGTGGCAAACACGAGGAAGGCGAGCAGTCGCGCCGCCCCGAGACGGATTGACGCGGCGACGTACCCGCAGGCGGCCAGGTACAGCGGCAAAGGAGAGAAGACCGACGACGGCCCGCACAGACATCGACGTCGTCATCGGCGACAGCGCGAACCCGAGCACGAACTGAATGCCGACTGCGGCGACGTAACTGGCGACGGCGGTGACGACAGTGATGAGCCAGGCGCCGCGCCGCACCGAGGCCCACAGCAAGGTTGGCACGGACGAGGCGAGCTGCCTCCAGTACCAGCCGGCGACGCTGACTTGAGATCCCGCCTGCAGCCGCAGCCGGCGCTCCTCGAGCAGGTCTCCGAGCAGGGCTTCCGCCTGCGCGGGCGGCATCAGCCGCGCGAGAATCCGTTCCGAGAGGGCGAGCGTCGATGGACTCATGCGCGCTTCCACCGGCGGCTGAGGCCTTCGGACATGTTCTTGAGCGCGTTCTGTGACGCGTTCAGCGCCAAGTGTCCGGCCGCTTCGATTTCGAAGTGCCGTTTCGCGCGTCCGCCACGCTCCGCCGTCGGTTCGCCCGTAAAGGAGCTGACGTACCCTTTCGCTTCGAGCCGCTCGAGCGTTGCATACACCGCGCCGATGGAAATCTCCCGGCCCGTCCGTTCTTCAATCTCGCGGCGTACCGTCATCCCGTACGCATTGGTGCCCAGCCGCATGACGGCGAGCATCACGATCTGTTCGAGCGAGCCGAGGAAGTCTCCGCGAGGCATTTGTTCTGCAAGGTAAAACATACAGAGCGCGATTGTCAAGATTTGTTCTGTTCGCGTTGCTTTTGTTGACAGCAGGGTCGTTATATGTTTTCTTGTGCAGAACAAATTGCCGAACGCCGGCCCTTTCAATTGGGGGAATGACGATGCGAATCTCGCGTAAGTGGCTGCTGTGGGGACTGCTGGCCGCGACCTGCGCCATGCGGGCACAACATGTTGGCGCGGCGCCGAACTGCGCGGACCTGACCCGGCCGGGGCTCTTCCCCAATACCATCGTGCAGACGGCGGCCGTCGTCGCTGCCGACGCCAAGACCGGCATGCCGGCCTATTGCGAAGTGACCGCGCTCATCACGCCGGTCGTCGGCTCGAAAATCACCGCGGTTTATCGACTCCCCGAGAGCTGGAACGGCCGCATGCTGGGCCTGGGTGGCGGCGGCTGGGCCGGCATTCTCGCCTTGCTGCAGCCGGCGGCGATATCGGGCCCCTTCAGGGCGGCCAGTCCGGGTCTGACGCGCGGCTATGCCACGGCGCAGACGGATGGCGGGCATTCGAGCCCCTTCGTCACTGATGCCTCGTGGACCCGCAATAACCCCGTGGCGGTCACCGATTTCAGCCACCGCGCCATTCACGAGATGACGGTGCTGGGCAAACAGGTCGTCGCCAGTCATTACGGTCGCGCCGCGACGAAGAACTACTACCAGGCATGCTCCACTGGCGGACGCATGGGCATGATGGAAACCCAGCGCTATCCGGATGACTATGACGGCGTCGTCGCCGGCGCGCCGGTCTACAGCCTGCTGGTGCAGTCGAGCAGTGTGGTAAGAGACCAGATCTTCAAAGCGCCGGGCGCGGCCATTTCGATCGAGCAGATCAAGCTCGTGCACGACGCCGTCCTGTCGGCGTGCGATGCGAAAGACGGTCTGAAAGACGGCGTGGTCACCGATCCTCGTCGCTGCGACTGGGAACCGAAATCCCTGCAATGCAAGAGCGGAGTCGCGGACAGCAGTTGTCTCACGCCCTCGCAGGTCAACGCCGTGAACAAGGCGTATCAAACAGTGCGCACACGGACTGGCGTCGTTGGGAACTACGGACTGACGCGGGGTAGCGAGGCTGGCTGGAATCCGTTCGTTTCCACGACGCCGGGTCCGCGCAACGTGCTGAACGGCGACCTGGGAGACATCATCCCGCTGATGTTCGGCGACTCGGCGTTTGATCCGGCGACGTTCGATATCGAGAAGCAGCAGGCGGCGATTCATCGCACGCCGTTCGCCGCGGAATACGAGGCCAACTCGACGGACCTGTCGAAATTCTTCAACCGAGGCGGCAAACTGCTTCTCTGGCACGGTCTCGACGACCCGGCGCCATCGCCTTTCGCCACTGTCGACTACTACGAGCGCACGGTGAAGGCCAATGGCGGCGAGAGTGTTCGCTTCTTCGCGCTGCCCGGCGTGTATCACTGCGGAGGTGGGCCGGGAGCAGACTCCTTCGACCCGTTGACTGCGCTGGAGCAGTGGGTCGAACACGGGGCGGCGCCGGAGACGATGGTCGCGACGAACCGTACCTCGGGCATCGAGCGCCCGGTCTGCGCCTGGCCGAAACTTCCGTATTACCGCAGCGGCGATCCGTCCAAAGCCGGCAGTTTCGTCTGCCGATGATCAGGAGAGGGTTTATGAAGAATGCGTCACTCATAGCGGCCACAACACTGCTCGCACTCGGGCTGTCTCACACAGGATCCGCGCAAGGACCGCAAGGGCGGAGCGGACCGCCGGCAGCGCCGACCATCACGACGCTTGCGGGAGATGTGCAGGTGGATTGGGCCGCGCAGAAGGAGCTGTTCGTGAACGCGGCCGACGCGATGCCGGACGACAAATTCGGCTACCAGCCCACGCCGGGGCAGCAGAGCTACGGCGTACGGATCATGCACGTCGTCCAGGTCAACCAGGCCTTGGTCGGGCTGCTCGGCGGCAAGACCCCGGCGCCCGCGATCAACATGAAGGCCGCCACGAAGGCCGAGGTGATGACCGCGCTGCGCCTGTCGATGGACCACTGGGACGTCGTGCTGAAGGAGTTCACCGACCAGCAGCTGAACGAGCGCGTGGCGGCGGGGGGCTTCATGGGCCCGTCCGCGACGTCCGCGAGCCGCCTGCGCCTGATCTACGGATCCATGCAGCACACGTATGACATCTACGGGCAGATGGTGGTGTACCTCCGCCTCAACGGCATTGTGCCACCGGCCAGCCGCCGCGGCGGCCTATGAACGCACGATGAGCCAGTGCCGACATGCGATCCCGGCCTACCTGGGAGTGAGGACGAACAAAATGCCTGGGACAGGCGCGCCCACGCCGTTGGGTTCTTCCTCAGTCGTGATCTGGCTCAGCACTAGAAGCATCAAATTAACGCGTGCCGTGTTTCCGGTAGGCACACCTGGACATCGTCGCGACGATCGATCCGAGTGTCACGAACCGCCGTACAACTACGTCCCGGCGTCGCGCAGCACTAGCAACATGGAACACGCACGGTCCCAGGTTGAACAAGAGAAGAAAGTTGTGTCTGGTCCCAAGCCTCCAGGAGGGCTATAGCATGAAGAAAACGATTTCGCTGATTGCAGGTGCATTGTTGCTGGCCACGGGCGCCACAGCACAGGTGCCGCAGGTGCTGGGGATCTGGGAACTGGACCTCAAGTCTTCCGCGTTGCCGGCAACGTTTCCGCTGGCCTCCGAAACGCGCAGCTATGACCTTCGCCCCGATGGCTATCTCGTCAACCTGGTCACCCGCAAGTTGACCAATGGCCATCCGGACTTCATCCAGGTGGTGTCGAAGAGCGACGGCAAGGATTATCCGCAATACCAATCGGTACCACTGGCCAATTTCCAGATCGACGGGACCAAGACGCCGCTTACTTACTCGGAAACCGTCATCGATGATCATGCGGTCAACGTCATTGCCAAGGTGAATGGCCAAATCAACACCAAGGGTGTCAGACGGATAGACGCAGACGGCAAGACCATGACCATCGATGTGGTGGCGATCGACCAAAGTGGCAAGGAGACTCCCATCAAGCTGGTGTTCAACCGCGTTGCCGGTAAATAACGGGTATCCCAATCGAAGCAGGAGATGGAGCTCTAGTTGCGGCTGGATGCATGCCCAGTCGCGCAGCGGTCTACAGCCCATCAACGTTCGACGACCATAACGACAGTGCTCGCCCGACGGTTGCCGTGGTGTCGCAGGGATTTGCTGACCGCCACTGGCGAGACCGCTCACCGCTCGGTCAGTACGTCCGATTCATGGTTCGTGGCGCGAGCGTGCGCGCCGAAAGTGTCGGTGTTGTCGATGATCTCCGATATGAGAAAGGTTTGGTTGCGGGGGCGCGCAACCGCGCGTCGCTCTCCTTGCTTTTCCCGAGTCCGTGGACGGCGGTGGGTGGCCAGTTCTGGGATATTCAGACAAGTGTATAGGCTCGGAGATGACACCCAGAGGGGGGAACCGTGGGGGGAACAGGGCCTCGCGCGGGGTGTTCCCCCTCTGCTGCATCCAGTCCAGTGCCAATCGCGAGTAGTGCTAAGCCGGCTGGACGCGCCTTCAGTTTGTTCCGAACTGCAATCATCGCCGCGACTTAGTGCCCGAGGACTCCGGGCGGCGCTCTGTGCCGCCCGCACCAATTCGACCTCCCCGGCGAGGCGGTAAATGACGGTACCGTGGCGTGAGCGACCACCAGATTTGACCGCTTCTGCGATCATGCCCGCGGCCACAGCCGAGGTCGCTCACGCCACGCTTGCAGGGTGTCATCGCCTCCGCTGCCGTCTACGGACTGCAGGACTACACGGTCAGATCCTGATGGCATTTCGGAGGCAGACCGGCGCGATTTCCGGAGCCCTTCCCACCCTGGTTTTCGGACTCCGGCTCGGAAACGGCTGACGCCGCGAGGGGGGCCGCGACAGAGAGCGGTGGTTGGCGGAGTTCGGGAACGCTAAGGTGTCAGCCGAAACAGATGATGGATGAACCGGTGTCCGCGAGGGCTTTCTCTCGCAAGTTTCTCCACACCGACGACTTGCAAGCTGAGAGGTAGATCAACCAGCGCGGCGTTCTGTGCCGCGCACGAAACGCACTTGGCCGGCGTCACTGATTGAGCGGGGGCGTGAGCAACCCCCCGATTGTGCGGCCTGTCCTGTCCCGAGGCCGGCCCGGAGGGTTGCTCACGCCCCGGTGTCAGTGTCGCGATCACTCGCCGAACGTTGAAGCGATCTGCGCGCCGTTTCCATGTGCGTACACGTTACAGATGTCGCGTGGATCGCACTGCAATTTCGAGAGACATTCTGCGACGGTATCGCACTGGTTCGGCCATCACATTGCAAGCGTCGAGCTGTGCTCGGCGGCGTCAAGGCTCGTCGCTGCGCTCCGACCCGCTGCGCGGGCCTGCGGGCCTTGACGACGCCTGCGCGCAGCTCGAAGGTAGCACTTACGTGATGGCCGAGGAAGCTCGCCGCATTTTCCATGTTGACCCGAGCAGCATGCAGACGTATGGTGAAGATCTCGTCGGTGCCATTACGCACCCTCTCCGCAGTCGCATCCGACGCGGAGCGCTGCAACCATCGCTCTCAGAGCTACGTTGCAGCTCTTTTCAATAACCAAGTTCGATCGCTTGGTCGCTAACTCGCGCGACCACCGCGCCTGACCTCAGGTCACGCGTATTATTGTCGGCGTCACGCCACATCCGCGCGTATCGACATCAGCGCGCCGGCATCACGTCGGCGCGCTCGAGCGCACTCCACCACAGCACAAACATCAGGCATCGAGTTCACAGGAGTGCCCATGGAGTTCGTCGAACGTGCGGATGACAGGCCGGAGCAGATCTCGATCGCGCGGTGTCGGGAATTGCTCGGCGACGAAGCGGAATCGATGACCGATCGGGACGTCGTGGAAATCCGCCGACACGCGGAGACGATGGCGTGGATCGTGGTCGAGATGTCTCAGGACCATTGCCTAATGCCTGAGTAGAGACATGCCTCGCAAACGCGCCTTGCCCGTGCCCGCAGATGGATCTAAGCTGCCGCGTATGGTCGGCGCGGTGATTTACGTACGCGTCAGCACGAAGGAGCAGACCGAGAATCTCAGCCTGCCGACCCAGCTTCGCGCCTGCGAGGAATACTGCCGGCGCCAGGGCTACGAGGTCCTCGAACGCTTCCACGAGGAAGGCGAGAGCGCGAAGACCACGGATCGCAGCCAACTCCAGAAACTGCTCACATACTGCCGCCTGAACAAGGGCCGCGTCCATTTCGTGGTCGTGTTCAACCTGACGCGCTTCGCGCGCGACAAATACGACCACTTCGCGCTACGTTCCCTGCTGCAGTCGCTCGGCATTTCGTTGCGTTCAGCCACGGAGCCGATTGACGACACCTCCACCGGCAAGCTGATGGAAGGCGTGCTCGCGGCGTTCGCGCAGTTCGACAACGACTGTCGCTCAGACCGGACTCGCGCCGGCATGAAGGCCTCGCTGGAGCTCGGACGCTGGGTGTTCCTGGCGCCGCTCGGCTACATCAACGCCCCGCGAGCGATGGGCAAGAGCCTGATGCCCGACCCGGAACGCGCGCCGATTGTGCGCCGCGTATTCGAGGAGTACGCCACCGGGCGTTTCACCAAGCAGCAAGTGCTCGAACAGGCATGGGCCTGGGGCCTCACGAACCGCCGCAATCGTCCGCTCACGTCACAAGCGATTGGGACGCTGCTGAGAAATCGGCTCTACGCCGGCATCGTGGACGTTTCGGAGTACGGCGTCCGCGCGAAGCGGGGTGACTTCGAGCCGCTGATTTCAGAGGAGCTGTTCTACCGCGTGCAGTCGGTGCTGTCGGGTCGCGTGCCGGCCACGACACCACAGCAGCGGGCGCACCCGGACTTTCCACTACGCGCCTTCGTACGCTGCGTGTCATGTGGTCGAGGCCTCACAGGCAGCTGGTCGAAGGGCCGTAGCGAGTACTACGCGTACTACCACTGCCGTCCAGGCTGTCGCGCAAAAGTCAACGTCACGAAGGCGAAGCTGGAAGGGCTGTTCGCCGACGAACTCAGCCTGCTGCAGCCGACGCCAGGCTACATGCGCCTACTGAAGGAATCCGTGCTGCAGATCTGGAAGGCGCGGAAGGCGGCGGTGCGCGAGGAGATCGAAAGCGCCGAGCGAGCTGCAAAGGCTATCCAAAACAAACTGGACCGGCTGGACGAGGCATTCCTCTTTGAGCGTTCGATTGACATCGACACGTACGACCGCCATGCCGAGAAACTGCGCGAGGAGCTCACGCTCGCCCGGATGGACCGCCACTCCGGGCAGCTCGATGAACTCGACGTGGAAGGCATCCTGGCGTTCGCAGAACGCGTTCTGCCGCGCGCCGCAGATCTCTGGGTGCAGGCGTCACTCGAACAGCGGCAGCGGTTCCAACAACTGTTCTTTCCAGACGGAATTGCGTTCGACGGAAACGGCTTTGTTCGAACCGCCGTGACCGCACCGGCTTTCAGCTACTTGCGGCCGATTCGGGGTGCGAATGAAGGTGTGGTGGACCAGGCCGGGATCGAACCGGCGACCTCATGAATGCCATTCATGCGCGCTCCCAACTGCGCTACTGGCCCACTGGGACTTGCTGTCGCTGATCGCTCGGTCTAACACTCAATCCTAGCGCACGGGCGGAGACCCGGCAACCAGGTCGTGCCCGGTCGGAGCGGCTGGCCGGCCGGTTTGGGACGTCTGACGAGAGTGAGCCAGAACCAGCCAGCGGGTCAGCAGATCCGCCGCCTCTTCGGGAGTGCTGCCGTAGAACGGCATCAACGCTGTCGGCATTCCGGCCATGCGTCGGAGTTGCGCCCGCCACTTGTTGCCAACCGGCGTGACTTCAATCTGATACGGGCGTCCGCCGATATCGTGTTGGAAGCGATGAACGTTCACAGAAGGTCGCT
Source organism: uncultured Acidobacteriota bacterium (assembly GCA_963757735.1). Lineage (GTDB taxonomy): Bacteria > Acidobacteriota > Vicinamibacteria > Vicinamibacterales > UBA2999 > Gp6-AA40. The sequence continues at coordinate 30,127 of CAVWST010000006.1, read as the reverse complement.
GTCTTGTGCGAAGACGGAAGCGCAGATCTTACGCGGACGTTACGTGGGGTCAAGCGAAGCGGGGCGCGAAGACCGCGTCCACAAGTCGGCCAAAGTGAATCGTCTGGGAATTTGGAAGAAGAAAAATCTTCGCTGTCAGCTTCTGCACAGGTTTTGCACGATTCATGCACAGGTTTTCCACAGAATGACGCAAATGACGTGTTCGAGCCGAAAACCGATCCAGCGGATAGAATGAACGCTCTCAATCCCATGAACCTGGTTATTCGTCTGTTTCTCGTGTTTGCCTGCCTCTCCCTTCCGCAAGTCGTGTGGGCGGGCCCGGACGCCACGATTTTCCGGATTTTCATGCTCGATGGCAGCGTGTTCGTCAGCTACGGCGAGTTCGTGAAACTGGACGACAACGTCATCTTCTCGATGCCCGTCGGTGGTCCGCCCGATCAGCCGCGTCTTCAGGTGGCGATGGTCAAGACGAACCTGGTGGACTGGGAGAAGACGGATCGCTACTCCGCCTCGGCACGGTACAAGCGTTACGCGGAAACGCGCGGCGAAGAGGACTACCTGCGACTGAGCAACGAGGTCGCGGACGTGCTCAACACGATCGCGCTGACGACCGACCGGACGCAGGCGCTGGCGATTGCGGAACGCGCGCGGGTGACGGTTGCCGCCTGGCCGCAGACACACTTCGGTTACCGCCAGGATGACATTCGCGAGATCGTCTCGCTGCTCGATCAGGCGATCTCGTCGCTGCGCGCGGTCGGCAGCGGAAATCCCTTCGAGTTGTCGCTCGTCGCGATGGCTGGCCCTCCCGACCTCGAGCCGGTGCTCGGGATGCCGAACGTGAAAGAGCAGATCGATCAGATGATGCGTCTGGCATCCAGCGCCACCGCACCGACTGAACGGATGGCGCTCCTGCAGGGCGCGCTGGCGCTGGTCGCTGAAGCGGCGCCCAAGCTGTCGGCAACAGACGCCACCAATTATCGAACCGAAGTCGAGCGCGCGATCCGCGACGAGGTCGCGGTCGACAAGCGATACTCCGATCTGTCGCGCCGGTCGCTCGATCAGGCCGATCGTGCCGCTCAACGCGCGGACAGTTCCGCGATTGAACGGATCGCCACTCGCGTGCGCGATGAGGACACCAAGCTCGGGCAGAAGCGGCCGCAGACGGTCGAGGCGCTGAGCACGTCTTTACAGTCGAAGCTCGCAGACTCACGCCGTCTTCGATTGCTTCGCGATCAGTGGGTGCTTCGTCGCGACACCTATCGTCAATATCAGAGCTCGGTCGGATCGTCGATGCTGCTGTTGGTGAAGTCCACCGCGTCACTGAGAGCCATTCGCACGCTCGACGGCCCCGATCCCGCCCAACTCGTCCTCCTCAAGTCGCAGTTGAGCGGCGGCGCCGATCGGCTCGAGCGCATGCGCACACCCGAGTATCTTCGCGACGTCCACGATCGGCTCGTCGGCGCGTGGCGCTTCGCGGAGAATGCGGTCCGTGCCCGGTTCGATGCCGTTTCGCGCGCGGATTCGACCGCCGCATGGGAAGCGTCTTCATCCGCCGCCGGCGCGCTCATGATGCTGGCGCGTGTCCAGCAAGATCTCACGAATCTCCTGACGCCGCCGCGATTGCAGTAACGCGTCTTCGGTCCTCGGTCCACAGTCCTCGTGGGGTAGCCTGTAACGAGTGGATCGAACCCCGACCCCTCGCAGCACACGTCTCATCCGCACTCCCGATCTGCAGGCGTTTCGTCAGACCGTCATCGGGCTCGCGACGGCGGGTTCGCCTGTTGACGCACGCGATCGGATGGTCGTCGTGCCGACTCGCGCTGCGGCCTCGCTGCTCGTTCGCTCCATCGAGGACGCGATGGTCAGTGCGTCGACGCAGGCATTGGCGCTTCCGGATCTCGTCACGCCTCGTGAGCTCGTTGCCCGTCTGAGCGAACGGCTCGGCCACGCACGCCCGGTACTCACACCGGCTCAGCGAGAAGTGCTTCTCGGAGTCGCCTGTCGCGTCGCGCAGGAACAGGGCGCCGAGCCACCCTTCCAACTCCGGCCTGGTCTCGTTGCCGAAATCCTTCGTTTGTACGACGAGCTCAAGCGGCGTCAGAACAGTGTTGACGATTTCGAGCGGCGCGCGCTCGGTGTGCTCGAGCCGGGAGCCGCGCACGACCGCGGTGCCGAGCGGCTCGTGCGGCAAACGCGATTCCTCGTCGCGGCCTTTCGCGACTTCGAGCGCCGCTCTGCGGAGTGCGGCGACGACGAACACATGTTGCGTGCGCGCCTCATGACGGAGACCTCACCGCGACCCTATCGGCACATCGTGCTGACGGTCACCGACGACGCCTTCGAGCCGTACGGTGTCGGGCCGGCCGACTGGGATCTGCTGACGCGAATCCCCGGCCTCGAACGCCTCGACGTCGTCATCACGGACACGATGCTGGCCGGCGCACTGCACGAACGCATTCATCGGATGCTGCCCGGCATCGAGGAGGTCCGCGACGAGACGCCGATCGATCGGCGCCTGCCGGTCCTGATCATCCCGCAAGGGAAGGAGTCTCTTGACGCCGCTGCGGGAGGCGGGATGGTTCATGTTGCGCGCGATCGTGAAGAGGAAATCGCCGAAGTTGCGCGCCGCGTGAAGCACGCGGTTCGTCAAGGAGCGCTGGCATCCCCATCGGACGCCGCGTTGATTGTGCGACAGCGGCTGCCGTACGTCTACGTTGCGCGCGAAGTGCTTCGATCGGCCGGTGTGCCGTGCCAGACATTCGAGACGTTACCGCTGGCGGCCGAACCGTATGCGGCAGCGCTCGACCTGGTGCTGTCGTGTGTCAGCGCAGATTTCGCGCGTGTGCCTGCGACAGCACTGCTGCGCTCGCCGCTGTTCCAGTTGAGCGCCGCGCGTGACGTCTCTGCGCTCGACAGATCTCTGGCTGAAGCTGGGTATCTGGGCGGAATCGAATCGCTCGATCGACTCCTCGGCGTGTGGCGGCAGGCCGAGCCAATGCGTAGCGGTGTCCAGCGAGCGATGCGGGCGGGCGAACAACTCCTGAACGTAGCGCACGAGCTCGGGCCGCTCAGATCGAAATCGCCAGTCGCCAATCATCTGAGTGTCCTGCAGACGTTTCTGCTGACGCACGAGTCGGATGTGCCGGACGAGTCTCTTCGTGCACGCCACCTCAGAGCACGCGGTGCCGTATTCGCAACTCTCGGCTCGCTCCGCGACGCCTACGCTCGATTCGACTCGAAACCGGTCAGCGGTGACGAAGTGGCGGCGCTCATCCGCCGGTGGATCGAGGGGCAGACGTTCGCGCCCCAGTCAGGCGACGAGGGCGTGCATCTGGTGGATGCGGATAGTGCGCGCTTCGGACGCTTCGAGCACGTCCACATCGCCGGTCTCGTCGAGAACGAGTGGCCGGATCGTGCCAGGCGAAACATCTTCTATTCACCGGCTGTCTTGCGCGAGCTCGGTTGGCCGGCGGAATCCGATCGCCTGACTGGTGCGCGCGCCGCGTTCGCGGATCTGCTGAAGCTGCCGACGTCACGACTGTCGGTCTCGACGTTTCTGCTCGAGGGCGACGCGCTCGTCAGCCCGTCACCATTGATTGACGAAGTGGAGCAGTCCGGCCTCGACTCTCTCGAAGAGGCGATGCCGTCGCGTCTCATCTTCGAAGCCGAGGCGCTGTATCACGAACCGCCAGACGCCACGCCGCTGAGTGCCTTCGCGCGCGAATGGCTGGATAGACGACGACGCGTTGCGGAACTGCCGATTCTGAGCTTCAGAGGCTTCACGTCACCGCTGGCGCCTCGAGCCTATTCGCTGAGCGCGCTCGAACGCTATCAGGACTGCCCATTCAAGTTCTTTGCGGCCGACGTGCTTCGCCTCGAGGAGGTGCCGGAAGACGAGTCGACAATGTCGCCGCGTGCGAGAGGGCGCTTCATTCACGAAGTATTTCAGCGCTTCTTTGAAGCCTGGCAGAGCCGCGGCGGCGGAGCCATCACGACCGAACGGATCGACGAGGCGCGCGCGCTGATGTCTGAAGTCGCCGAGCCGCTCCTCGCACGATTGCCCGAGGCTGACGCTGCACTCGAGCGGGCGCGGCTCTTTGGTTCGGCGATTTCCACCGGGTCCGTGGAGATTGTCTTCGGCCACGAAGCTGCTGCGCCGATGGATGTGCATGAACGCTGGCTCGAGTACCGGCTCGAGGGCGAGTTCGCGTTGGGAGCCCCCGACGGCCGAAGGGTGGCGCTGAAAGGCGTGGCCGATCGAATCGATCTGCTCGCCGACAACCGGCTGCGTATCGTCGACTACAAGTCGGGGAGCGCTCCGAATCCTTCGCGTGCGCTTCAGGCGGCCATCTACGCGCTGTGCGTGCAGGAACGATTGCGCGAGCGCGATGGTCAGTCGTGGCCGGTGGCCGAAGCCATCTACCTCGCATTCAGTGGAAAGCGATCGCAGGCGCCGGTCGTTAAAGCGGGCGACCCGGATTCCGAAGAAACGCTCGAGGGTGCACGCACCCGGCTGCTTCGCATTGTCGATCGCGTGGGACGGGGAGAGTTCCCGCCTCAGCCGAGCGACCAGATCCTCTGTGACTTCTGCGTGTACTCCGCCGTCTGCCGCAAGGACTACGTGCATGATTGACGGCCGCCTTCCGTTCGACGAGGAGCCGGTCACCACGGAGTCGCGCATCGACGCCCGCGATCGCGCGGGGCGCGAGCGCGCAGTCGATCCCCGTTTCAATGTCGCGCTCGAGGCGTCCGCGGGCACCGGGAAAACGCGTGTCCTGGTCGATCGCTACGTGAATCTGCTGCGCGAGGGCGTCGATCCATCAGAGATTCTGGCGCTCACGTTCACGCGCAAGGCTGCCGCCGAGATGCGCGAGCGGATCATCACGACGCTGCGCCTGGCCGGCGCACGGGGAGAGTTTTCCGCCGCGCGCTGGCGAGAACTTCGAGACAGGACTGCGGATGTCGCGATCAGCACGATCGACGCTTTCTGCCTGTCGCTGCTCCGCGAATTCCCGCTCGAGGCCGACCTGGACCCGGGTTTCCAGATGGCCGACGAAACCGAGGTCCCGCGGCTCGTGGACGAGGCGCTCGATCGCGCGCTGCGCACGTGCAGGAGCGTCGCGCGACAGGACGAGCACGTGGCTCTCGTGTTCGCTCAGCTTGGCGATCGCCGTGCACGCAAAGGGCTGGCGGCGTTGCTCAATCGTCGGATCGTGGCACCCAGCATCCTGGGTCGGTATCTGTCTTCCGGACCGCGCGACCTCACGGTCGCCGAAGCGGCGCGCCGAGGGGCCAACGCTCTTCTCGCGGTGTTCGAGTCGATGCGCGGAGGTCTCGATCGATTTCTCGAGACCGGTCCGCTGCATCCGTCGTTTCGTCTGCTCCTGCAACAACTGCGCGCCCTCGAGCGCGCGTCTACCGACGAGAGCGAAATCGATCCGACGGCTGTTCAGGAATCCTATCGCCGCGTTCGCGAGCTCTTCCTGACGCAGGACGGAGAGCCTCGCAAGCAGCTCCCACAGAAGTACAAGAAGGCCATCTTCGCGTCGGCGGCCGACTGGCAGGCACACAAGGAGTTCGTCGTCGGCTACGCGCAGGCGATGCTCGACGCCCATCGCGCGTGGCGTCGCGATCTCAACGTCCTGGTGTCGCGCGGCGTGTGGCGGATGTTTCGGATCGCGGAAGCGGAGTACCGGCGGACGCTCGATGCTCGCGCGCTGCTCGACTTTCCGGACGTGCTGCTGAAGACGATCGAGCTTCTCCGCCAGATGGAGGAGTTCGCGCAGAGCCGCTTCCGGTTGGAGTCGCGCTATCACCACGTGCTCGTTGACGAGTTCCAGGACACGAGCCGCGCGCAGTGGGATCTGGTGTCGCTCCTCGTGCAGGCATGGGGCGAGGGCGCCGGGCTCGCGCATTCAGGCGCCTTGCCTCCATCCATCTTCATCGTCGGCGATAGAAAACAGTCGATCTACGGATTTCGCGACGCTGATGTCTCGCTGTTCCGCGAAGCCAGCGAACACATGGAGCGGCTCAGGCCTGGCGGCGACGTGCGTCGATCCATCTCACGCAGTTTCCGATCCGTGCCGCCGCTGCTGTCGTTCGTCAACGATCTGTGTGACGCGGTTGCCAAGCTTCCCGATCGACGCGACGCGTTCGTGTACGAAGAACAGGATCGCTTTCCGGTGGATGAGGCCCTCGACCACCAGCCCGATGTGCTGGGCATCTTTGCCGGCGACTCCTTCGAGTCCTGTGCGCGCACGACCGCGACAGAGATCGCGCGGCTGATTGGCGAAGAGGTTCTGATCCGCGATCGGGAGACCGGCGTCCACCGGCCGGTTCGAGCCGGCGACATCGCGATTCTGTTTCGCACGCGTGAGAGCCATCGCGAATACGAGCGCGCGCTCGAGGAGCGCGGGATCTCGGCCTACGTCTACAAGGGGCTGGGCTTCTTCGATGCCGACGAAGTGAAAGACGTGCTCGCGATCCTCTGGTACCTTGCCGATCCGGTCTCGAACCTTCGATCTGCCGCGCTGCTGCGCTCGCGCGTCGTCCGGATCTCGGACGAGGGCCTCAGGAGACTCGGACCGAACCTGGCCGAGGCCCTCGCCCTGGGAAATTCTGTGAAGGGGTCTGACCCCGCACAAGTCGCGCTTGATGACGACGATGCAGAAGCGCTTCGACTTGCGCGCGCCTCGGTGGCGAGATGGCGGGCGCTGGCCGATTGGCTGCCGCCGGCGGAACTGCTCGATCGCATCATCGAGGAGTCGGCGTATGCGAGGGAGCTCAAGGGTGTCCGCCTGCCGCAGGCGCGAGAAAACCTGAAGAAAATTCGCGCCATCATCCGGCGGATTCAGAACCGCGGGTACGTCACGCTCGAGCGAATTGTCACGCATCTCGATCACCTGGCCGTCGGCGACGAAGCGAATGCCGTGATCGACGCGACGAACGCGGTGAGCCTGATGACGGTGCACGCGTCCAAGGGGCTGGAGTTTCCGGTCGTCTTCGTCGTCAACGTGTCTCGCGGTACGGGGAACTGGCGCGATTCGATTCGAATCGCCGGCGAGGTCGGTGATGATGTGTCGGTGTCTGTTGGCGACTTCGAGTCGCGAGCCGATGAAGATGAGCCCGAGCGGGATCGCGAAGAGACCAAGCGTCTGCTTTACGTCGCACTGACGCGCGCCCGCGATCGCCTGTATCTCGGATCGGTCGTCAAGGAGGGGCGCTTTCAGCCGACGCGAGGGAGTCTCGGGGAAGTGCTGCCTCCATCGATGCACAACTTGTTCGTCGAAGCGGCAGCCGGCCTGACGACTGTTTCGTGGACCGGCGCATCGCAGGCTCATGTGATGCGCGTGTGTCCGGGTTTGGCCGCGGTCCTCCAGGATCAGGTAGGGGCGGAGGGCGCAGAACCTCAGGCGGGTCTCCAGCCCGGCCGCTACGATGACACCGACTTCGCGCCGCTTGACGATCGAGGAATCCGTCGCGTCACCGTGTCAGCGCTGTCTGGCGACGTTGAGGCATCGACGCTGCGTCGCTCGGATGGCGATCGATCGAGCCGATGGATCGGTATCCTGGTTCATCGACTCCTGCAGCGAGAGGAGTTCATCACCGAGCCGCGAGATGACGACCTCCGGCGAATGGCGGAGACGATGCTGGATGCTGCCGTTCTGGTTGAGCTTGAAGATCGAGCTGCCGTCATCGAATGCGCCGTGACCAGCTTTCAGCAGATTTCATCGCGAGCCGAAGTCCGGGACCTCTACCGCTCTGGACGCCCGTATCATGAGGTGCCCTTTACGATGGCGGTCGCTGGGCGGATCGTCAGAGGGACCATCGACTGCCTGATTACGTCGAACGAGAAGGTGACCGTGCTGGAGTTCAAGACCGGCAGGCCGCATCCCGAGCATCAGGCACAGGCCGAGGTCTACCGCGCCGCAGCGCAGGCGCTGTTCCCGGCCGTTACGGTGGAAAGCCGGCTCGTGTATACGTCGGATCCCGTCGCCTGAACGCATGATGCCCGGTTCTGCACCGGAAATATGCGGATTCCGGGAGCAATCGCTTTAGATCAGCGAAGAGTGCAATTCTGCATTGCGCACGCTGGATGGCTCCCATAAAATCAAAAGTTGGAGAGATTAGATTGACGACGAAAGAGGATATCCGCGTGGCGTTGACCTGTCCCAGTTGTGGGAACGACCAGAACTTCCTTGTGAAGACCCTGCAGATGCATGTCGTGCATCTCGAAGATTCGAGAGTCGAGGTGTCCGAGGAAGGGCGTCCCGCCGTGCTCGAAGTGCAGTGCGACGAGTGTGAGACCGCGCTGAATTTCGAGGAGATCGACGAAGCAGTCCGACGAGAGCTGTTGCTGACGCTCGGCGCCCGCTGAGGTGCGCGCCGACTACCCGCCTTCAATGTCCTCGGCTTCCGCGTCTTCGAAGTAATCGCATTCCGGGCACACCCACTCAACGACCTTTACCGTCTTCGTCTGAGGTGTGCCCGGCACACGATTAGTGATCTGACTTTCACGCAGCTGCATCAGCTCGCCGCACATCGGGCACTCTTTGCCGGGCATTGACTTCTCCTCAGGCCATACCTATCGTACCAGCACTCGGATGACTGGAGATGCGTTCCGTCCTCTCGGTGGCGAACCAGTGGCCCTTGTGTCGACCGACGACACTCGCGTCGACGTGAGCTGCTTTGCCGACGAAGTGGTCATCGACTTTCCGTCGGTGGCACTTGCCGTCGATCGTATACGTCGGGGGTTCCTGGTCGACGAGCCTCCGCCACGATGGCAGACGGCCGTCCTCGTGTCGCTTGGCGAAGCGCGGCGCGGAGTGACGACACCCATTGAAGTGCCAGTGCGTCTCACCTGTCATCAATGTGGTGGACGTGGTGAGTCGTGGGCCGAGCACTGCTCGCGCTGCAACGGGACCGGTACGCTTCTCATGCACCACGTCGTTCAGGTGACCATCCCTGCCGGAGTCATCGACGGTGACCGTTTCTACTTCACCGTCATCCCACGCCATCACACACCGACGCGCATCGAGCTGCTCGTTCGCGTCGTCTAGACGTCTTGAAGGCAGAGCTCGTTGAACGAGAGTCAGTTTTTTCGACCGGGCTTTCAAGACGACCCGCCCCGTGAAGCGGGGCAAGGAAACGCCGTCACTAGCGAGGCGGAGCCTCACTAGTGGAGCGGCACGTCCGACTACTGCGGATTCTCGTAGGACTCTGGGGCGGTCTGGCGATGCTGGTCGGCGTGTCCATGCTGCTGCTGGCGGCCGGCGCCTGGACAGAGTTCCGTCAGTCGCTTGGGACGGGCGTGGAGTTTGCCGCCGGCTTGACGACGTTGGTTTTCGCCGGAATTGGCGCGTTTGCGCTGCTTTGGGGTGGCACGCATGCGTGGGCGGCCACACTGCTGAGGCGTCATCGTCCGCTCGGTAGAGTCCTCACGTTGGCGCTCGCTCTCGTCAATCTGCTGGTGTTGCCGTTCGGTACCGCGCTCGGCGCCTACGCCTTGTGGATTCTCCTGACCGACGAAGGAAGGCGTCTCTTCGAGCCCGCGCGGTAAAATCACAAGGATATGGCTGCCACTCTGGACCGGGACGCGATCCTTCACGCGCTTCGTGTTGTCGTCGACCCCGACATTCGCAAGGACATTGTGACGCTCGGGTTCGTGAAGGATGTCGCGATCGCCGGGTCGCGAGTCTCGTTCACCATCGAACTGACGACGCCTGCATGTCCCGTCAAGGATCAACTGCGCGATCAGGCAGCGACGGCTGTGCGTTCCCTTCCTGGCGTTTCTGACGTTGACGTGAAGCTCTCAGCGAATGTGCGTTCGGCGTCCGCGCCCGAGACAGGGCGTCCGCCTCTCCCCGGCGTGAAGAACGTCATCGCCGTGGGAGCGGGTAAGGGCGGCGTCGGCAAGACGACGGTCGCCGTGAATCTCGCGCTATCGCTGGCACGTTGCGGCAGTCGCGTCGGGGTCCTCGACGGCGACATCTACGGACCGAACGTGCCGATCATGTTCGGGCTCAGCGCGCAGCTCACGACCGATGGGCAGAAGATCGTGCCGGCCGAGAAGTACGGCGTGCAGGTGGTCTCGATCGGTTTCATGACCAACGACGATGCGCCGATCATCTGGCGCGGGCCGATGCTGCACGGCGCCGTGCAGCAGTTCTTTCGCGAGGTGGCATGGAAGGATCTGGATTACCTGATCGTCGATATGCCACCTGGCACCGGTGATGTGGCCTTGAGCCTCAGTCAGACGGTGCCGGTCGTCGGGTCGATCGTCGTGACCACGCCGCAGCGGGTGTCGCTGGCCGACAGCCGCCGTGCGATTCGGATGTATCAGAAGCTCAATATCCCGACCATCGGCGTCGTGGAGAACATGAGCTACTACGCGTGCCCCAACTGCCACCACGAGACCGACATCTTCGGACACGGCGGTGGCGAAGCGCTGGCATCGGACATGGACGTGCCGTTCCTCGGTCGCTTACCGATCTATCAGCCGATTCGTGAAGGCGGCGACACCGGGGTGCCGATCGTGATCGGCGAGCCCGGCTCGGCTGCGGCTCGATCGTTCCTCACCGTAGCCGAGCGTACGGCTGCGCAGGTCTCGATCGCCGCGCACAAGACGGCAGAAGCGAACAAGGGCAAGATTCCGCTCATTCCGGTGCGGTAGCCCGACGCCCGACTCCCTCGATCATGACTGCTCTCTCCATCGATCTCCCGTTCACCAAGCGCACGCTTGCCAACGGCCTCGACGTCATCGTCCACGAGGATCGGCACGTGCCGATCGTGGCAGTCAACGTGTGGTACCACGTTGGCTCGAAGAACGAGCGTCCTGGTCGCACGGGCTTCGCGCACCTGTTCGAGCATCTGATGTTCGAGGGGTCCGAGCACCACAACGCGGGTTATTTCCCGCCGCTGCAACAGGCTGGCGCGCTGCTCAACGGATCGACCAACTCCGACCGTACGAACTACTGGGAGGTCGTTCCGACGAGCGCTATCGATCGCGCGCTCTGGATGGAATCGGATCGTATGGGGTTCCTTCTGCCTGCGCTCACGCGTGAGCGTTTCGAGACGCAGCGTGACGTGGTGCTGAACGAACGCCGACAGAGCTACGAGAATCGCCCGTATGGGATGGTGATGATGGCGCTGTCCGGGGCACTTTATCCGCCGGATCATCCCTACAGCTGGATGACGATCGGATCCGCCGAGGACATCCGCGCCATGCAGCTCGAGGACGTGCAGGAGTTCTTCCGCACCTATTACCACCCGGCGAATGCGTCGCTCGTGCTGGCCGGCGACATCGATACCGACCGGGCCTTCGAGCTTGCCGAGGCGTACTTCGGCGAGATCCCTGGTGGAGTACGCCCGCAGCCGGTCTCCAATGGTGCCGTGCTGCTCTCGGAACAGCGGCTGGTGCTCGAGGATCGCGTGGAGTATCCGCGCATCTACCTCGCGTGGCACTCGCCGGCGATGTTCGCGGCCGATGATGCGGAGATGGATCTGGTCGGCGACCTGCTGGCCAACGGAAAGACGTCGCGCCTGTACAAGACGCTCGTTTACGACCTGCGGATCGCGCTCGACGTCTCGGCGTACCAGAGCTCTCGAGAGATCAGCAGCTTCTTCCTGCTGGTCGCAACTGCGGCGCCGGGCCATACGCTCACCGAGATCCAGACTCGCATCGATGAGGAACTGAGACGCGTTGCGGAGAGCGGACCGTCAGTCGAAGAAATGGAGCGATCGGTTGCGCAGGCCGAGGCGCACTTCATGTATCGCCTGCAGACGGTCGGCGGGTTCGGTGGCAAGTCCGACCAGTTGAATGCTTACAACGTGCTGCGAGGGAACCCTGGTTTCTTCGCCGGCGACCTCGATCGCTATCGCAACGCGACACGTGATTCGCTTCAAGCGGCGGCGCAGGCATACCTTGCGCTCGACCGGCGCGTCGCCCTCAGCGTGATCCCGCGCGGTCAGCGCGCGCTCGCCCTCGAAGGCTCCACCGCGGTATCGGTGTCGTGACACGAATCGATCGATCGCGGCTTCCCGACGTCGGTGCCGATCCGCGATTCGTGTTTCCGTCGATCGTGCGGCACACGCTCGGGAACGGCTTGCGCGTCTGCACCGTCGAGCACCACAACGTGCCGATCATCACGCTCAACCTGCAGGTCGCCGGTGGATCCGGAGCCGATCCCGCGGGGCTCGAAGGGCTCGCGGCGCTCGTCGCGGACATGGCGGACGAAGGCACCGGCACGCTGTCCGCGCTCGAGGTCTCCGATGCGTTGTCGCGAATCGGCGCGGCCTACGACGTTGACGTCGGCGGCGATGCGACAGACTTCTCGCTGACGACGCTCACACGATTCGCGTCTCGCGGCGCGGCGCTCCTGGCCGACATGGCGACGCGGCCCCGTCTTCTCGAGAGCGAGTTCCTGCGCGTGCGGCAGTTGCGCCTGGATCGCCTTCGACAGCTGAAAGATCTTCCGTCCGCCGTTGCCGAGCAAACCTTCCTGCGACTGGTGTACGGAAACCACCCGTACGCGCATCTCGCGATTGGCAGTGACGCGAGCCTTCGACGGCTGACATCGGACGAGATCGTGTCGTTCCACGCCGGTGCATTCCAGCCGTCGAAATCCATGCTGGTCGTGTGTGGGGCGATGACGCACGAAGAAATGAGGCGTCTTGCCGAAGACACCTTTGGTGGCTGGGTGGCTACGCACGGGAGTGCGAACGGCGCGCGGGCCGCATCGGATATCGAGCCGGTCGCCGGTCCTGTGACGAAACTCGTCGTCGTGCCGCGCGAATCGGCGGCGCAATCCGAGTTGCGCATCGGGCATCTGTCGACGCGGCGCATGACGCCGGACTATTCGGCGCTGCTGGTGATGAACGCGGTGCTCGGCGGACAGTTCGTCAGCCGCGTCAATCTCAAGCTCCGCGAGGAGAAGGCGCTACACCTACGGAGCGCGAACGAGCTTCGACTGGCGGCGCGGGATTTCGCCGTTCGTCCTGCAGACGAGCGTGCACACGGCATCGACGGCTGACGCGATCGCAGACTCGCTTGCGGAAATTTCTGGCCTGAGGGGCACGCGTCCGCCGACCGACGAAGAGATGTCCCTGGCCAAGGCATCATTGACGCGTGGGTATCCGCGAGGATTTGAAACCGCACAGCAGGTCGCGCGATCGGTGTCTATGCTCTCGCTCTACGGGCTGCCTGACACCTACTTCGAAGAGTTCGTTCCGAAGGTCAACGCAGTGACGAGCAGCGACGTCGTCGACGCCGCGGCGCGGTATCTCGATCCAGCGAAGCTGACGACGCTCGTGGTTGGGGATTATTCTGCTATTGCAGAGACGCTGCGCGGCCTGAATTTAGGCGAACCGCAGGTGCGCGCGGCCGAGTTCTAGCCACAACGATGCCACAGCCGCGTCAAGAACGCGTGCTAGGCTAGTTTCAGCCGTGAGCCCTGAACTCGAACAGGTGCCGCAAGAGCACGACCTCGAGCGCGGCTTCGACCGCGTGACGAGCGTTGCGGTTCTCATCGGCGTTCTTGCCACGATCATCGCCGGCGCCACCATCTGGCTCGTTCTGACCGATCCGGTCACCGTTGCGAACGCGCTGGACGAAGGAGAGATCTCTCCGCTCGTGCGTCAGCTCGCCGAGGTGATCTACAACGCGCTATCGGGGTTGTTGGACTATCTGTAGGCACGGTCCACAGTTGTCCACGGTCCACGGTCCATCGGTCCACAGTCCACAGTCCACGGTCCTACCGTAGTTAACAGTGTCCAGGACTGAGACCGAGGACCGAGGACTGAGGACCGAGAGCAAATCTACAAGCTTCGACGAAGAAACTTGGTCAGCACGTAACCATCCACGTACTTGAACGGCGCCGCCCCGGTGCTGTAGTGCCCGCATCGCAGTGCGAAGACTTCGTGCGGCAGCTGTCTGTTGCGGAACTCGTTGACCAGAAACTCTGAGAGATCGACCGGGAACGTCAGGTCGTACTTCGCGTAGACGAGCAGCGTGCGCTTATCACGTATGCGCTCGAGGTACTCGAATGGAGCGATTGGCCGCCACAGAGCTCGCAGGCGATCGAGATCGATGTGACCGTTGAGCCCTGCGCGCACGTGACGCGTTGACAGGCCGCGCCACACCACATCTGCGAACCAGGGAGAGACGTGATTGAGCGCCTGCGCCCGGATGAGCGGTTCATGCGCCGATGTCAGCAGCGCGAGACACGAGCCAAGACTCGTTCCCAGAATGCCGATCCGCTCGAAGCCCTGCGACGCGAGCCATGCCACGGCTCGCCGTGCGTCGAGCACCGCCTGACGACACACTTGCACCGTCCGCACGATGTTCGAGCTGACGATGTAGTCGGCGCGCGTCAGCTCGGGCGGCATACGCGCGTCGTGATACGGCAGGCTGATGCGCAACGCGGACACGCCGAAGCGGGCGAGCAACTTCGACAACCCGATGTGACCTTCGCTGTCCGAGTTCCATTGCGACATCACCACTACGGCGCGCCCACGGCCTTTGCGTTTGCCGAGGAGCGACTCTCCCTCGGCGGGAAACCAGCGGCCGACGACGGTGTTGTTCTCGGGGTGCGGCGTGACGAGCGCGCTCGGGAAGCGAAGCGTGCCGGCCTCGCCCCCTTTCCGCAGTTCGGGAGATGCGTCGGTGAAGGCGTAGTCGGACGTCGGCGGTGTTTCAAAGAATGCCGGCGTGTCCTGCATGACCTCCATGACCCAGGCGGCGACGCGTTCCTCGGGCAGCGCTTGATGGTGACCGTTGGGAGCGAGCCAGTCGAGACCCCAGTCGAAGGGGCGCACGACGCGATCCTTCGATACGTCCGCAAGGCGGCGTTCCCAGGAGTGGAAGAACGGTGCTAGCACGCGCGCCCCAGGACTCCTTCTACCGCGGCAGCAACTTCCAGCAGTTCCGGGGTGCGGTTTCGTGTGCCGACGATCTGCAGGCCGACCGGCAGGCCTTCGTCCGTCTTCCCGCACGGCAAGGAAATGGCCGGATGCCCGGTGATGTTGAACAATTGGGTGAGCCGCAGCGTGATGTTTCTCACTGGCTCCTCGGTTCCGCCGACGGATACAGTTGGTACGCCGAGTTTAGTCGCCGGTACAGGCATTGACGGCAGCAACAGACCATCGCGCCCGCCGAGTGCCTCCCGCACTTCGCGCGTCAGCAGTTGTCGGCCACGCTGCGCCCGCACGTAATCCTCGGCGAGGATGTAGCGCCCCATCTCGAGTCGCAGCCGTACGTTCTCCGTGTAGTCCTGGGGCCGGCTTTCGAGCGTCGGTGCGTGGTACGAAGCCGCTTCGGGCAGCGCGATGTGGACGTAGATGGCCGCGATCTCTTTCGTGTGTGCGATGGCGACGTCCTCGAGGATGGCGCCGGCAGACTTCAGTCGATCGCACGATTCTTCGAAACGCGCAAGCACTTGAGGGTCGATCAGATCGAAGAAGTACGGCCGCGGGATGCCGAAGCGCAGACCGCTGGTCTCTCGGGGTGTGGGCGCCACGGGATTCGGGACGCCGCGCAGCACGCCATAAAGCAGCGCTGCATCTTCCACGGACAGGCACATCGGCCCGGCGTGATCGAGGCTCTCGCTCAACGGGACGATGCCATCGATCGGGATCTCGCCGATCGTCGGCTTCAAACCCACGAGCCCGCATGCTGCCGCCGGAATGCGGATCGATCCGCCGGTGTCAGTACCAATGGATGCGAACGCCATCCCCGCCAGTACCGATGCCGCTGATCCGCCGGACGAGCCGCCGGGCGAACGAGTGTCGTCGAACGGATGCAGGACGGGACCGTAGGCCGAGTCTTCGTTGGTCGTACCGAGCGCGAACTCGTGAAGGTTCGTCTTGCCGACGAAGATCGCGCCAGCCGCACGGAGGCGTCCAACGATCGTCGCATCGCATCGCGCAACGTGTCCCTCGCGCACCCGAGATGCGGCTGTGGTGGGCGTGTTTCGGACGTCGATGAGATCTTTTATCGAGATCGGAACGCCGTGCAGCGGTCCGCGGGAGTGACCCGACTGGATTTCCTGATCGAGCTCTTTCGCCTGCGCCAGCGCTTCGTCAACGAGTACGGTGATGTACGCGTTGAGCGATCGATTGCGTTCGGTGATGCGCGCCAGGCAGCCTTCGGTCGCGGCTTCCGCGGTGATCGCTTTCGATTTCAATCGGCGGCCAAGATCGGCCACCGTACGTAATTCAACCGACATGTTCCGATGTACGCCCGGCCTGATCGGTCGCCTCCAGGTTCCAGTCGGCCGCGCGCAGCAGCGCGGTCGAGCGTGAAAGGGTTTCGAGCAGCGGCCGAAGGGCGGGCAGTTGCCGCCGGCCGGCATCCTGTAGCGATTGTTCGAGCCAGGCCTGCAGAGAATCCACGGAAATAGCGTACCTTATCCACATGCGCCGGACGAAGATCATCGCCACGCTGGGACCGGCGTCGGCCAGCGATACCCGCATTCGCGAGCTGATCGCAGCGGGCGTCGATGTCTTTCGTTTCAATTTCTCGCACGGCACCCACGACAGCCACGCCGAAGTCATCGAGAGGGTGCGGGGCGCCGCCAAAGACTCCGGGCGCATCATCGCGCTGCTCCAGGACTTGAGCGGTCCGAAGATCCGGACGGGCAAACTGCGCGGTGGCGGCCCTGTCACGTTGAAGGATGGCGAGACCTTGTCGATCGTCGTAGGCGAGTTCGACGGCGACTCGACGCGCGTCTCGACAACCTACGCGGACCTGCCGAAAGGGGTCCACGTCGGCGATACCTTGCTGCTGGACGACGGCAAGATCGAATTGCGCGCGACGAAGGTCACAAGCGACGAGATCGAGACCGTTGTCGTCGAAGGAGGGCCGCTTGGCGAGCACAAGGGCATCAACGTGCCGGGCGTCGAGTTGCCGACGACGGGACTTACGGCGAAGGACATCGACGATCTCCATTTTGGTGTTCGCGCAGGTGTTGATTACGTTGCGCTGAGTTTCGTGCAGAACGCCGCAGTGCTCCGCCAGGCGCGCGAGGAAATACAGAAGTCGGGAGGACCTCCGATCCCGCTCATCGCGAAACTCGAGCGCCCGGAGGCGATCGCGCGTCTCGAAGAGATCCTCGGCGAGAGCGATGCCGTCATGGTGGCGCGGGGCGACCTCGGTCTGGAGCTGCCGCTCGAGCGCGTCCCCCGCATCCAGAAGGAAGTGACGCGCTCGGCGCGCGCGCTCCAGGTTCCGGTGATTGTCGCGACGCAGGTGCTCGAGTCGATGCGCACCGAGCCGCGGCCGACTCGTGCCGAAGTGAGTGATGCGGCCAACGCTGTGGACGATGGCGTGGATGCCATCATGCTGGCGGGCGAGACCGCGGCCGGCGCGTATCCCGTGCGCGCAGTGCACACGCTGAACCTCGTCATCAGCGAGGCAGAGTCGATGCCGTCGAGTCGAACGCCGCTCGAACGGTCTCGTTTGTCGAGCGGACATCAACGTGCCGTGTGCGAAGCGGCGGTGACGCTGGCCGAACGCGGAGATGCCGCGGCGATCGTCGCGATCACGCGCGGCGGGACGACCGCGCGAGTGCTGTCTGCGCTTCGGACTCGCGTGCCGATCTTTGCGGCAACTGATCAACCTGGAATCGCGCGGCGGCTCGCGCTCGCCTGGGGAGTAGTTCCGGTCCTCTCGGAAATTGGCGACGACGTTGCGACGACAGGCAAACGCATCAGCGACGACCTGCTCGCTCGCCACACGCTGGAGCCCGGTGCCGTCGTGGTGTTCGTCAGCGTGTCAGAAGAACTCGGTCCAGGGCCGACGAACTTCGTGAAGCTGCAGAAGATCTAGTCCTCGAGTCCTCAGTCCTCAGTCCTCAGTCCACGGTCACCGATGAACTGTGAACCGCCAACTGCCTACTGCCTACTGCCTGCGTCAGTCTCTCCGCTGCCTCTCCACGTAGTTCTTCATCTCATCGAGCGCCACCGTGAAGCCGGTTGCGATGAGCTCGTAGTAGCGCGACCAGCGCGTGCTGTCTTCCCAGCCGGATTGGCGGACATGGAGGGCTGTGCTGTTTCCGGTCTGGGTGCACGTGGCTTCGAGTGCCATCGGACCGACCGGTTCGCCGTCGGGCGGGAGCCAGAACAAATCGGCGAGAAAGAACTCGCGTCCGGGTTTGAACTCGATCACCGTTCCACGAAACGCGCCTCCGAGACGACCGAACACTTCGTCCTGCCACTCGGTGGGTTCCCATTCGACGGCGTAGACGCCGAGCGGACGAGGCACGCACAGCGAGCGCTTCACGCGCCACCATGCGGTGAGCGCGTCGGGATCGAAGAACGCGTCGAGCACAGCCGCGGGCGGCGCCTGGATGGTCAGGCTGTGATTGAACTCTTTCATCGTGTCGGTCCTCAGTCCTCAGTCCTCAGTCCTCAGTTCTCGGTCCTCAGTCTATGTCTTGTGGACCGTGGACCGTGGACCGTGGACCGTGGACCGTGGACTGCAGACTGTGGACCGAGGACCGCTAGAATCACCACATGCATCCCCAGCCGCTTGCTTACCGGGACGAGGAGTTTCTCGAGAGCGAGGAAGCTCGCCCGCTTCGTATCCTCGCCGAGTACCTCGAACCGCTGCGTCGATTCAAAGCCGAGAACATCCAGGACACGGTGGTCTTCTTCGGCTCGGCGCGCATCCATAGCCCGGAGCAGGCACGCGAGGCGCTCGAGCGGCTCGAGCGGCGCTTTCAGCCGGGCGGCGCGACGAATCCTCACCTGGAGCGCAGTCGCAAAGCGGTGGAGTGGTCGCGCTACTACGAAGACGCTCGCGTGCTGGCGAGGATGCTCACGGAGTGGTCGACCGCACTCGACACCCAGCACCATCGTTTCGTGGTGACGTCAGGTGGTGGTCCCGGGATCATGGAAGCGGCCAATCGCGGCGCTGCCGATGCCGGAGGCAAGACGATCGGACTGAACATCCGGCTTCCGTTCGAACAGGGCGCGAATCGCTACATCACCGAAGGACTGCACTTCGAGTTCCACTACTTCTTCATGCGCAAGTTCTGGTTTGCGTACCTCGCCAAGGCGCTCGTGATCTTTCCGGGCGGCTTCGGCACGCTCGACGAGATGTTCGAGATCCTGACGTTGATGCAGACCGAGAAGCTGGCGAAGCAGATCCAGATCATCCTTTACGGGTCCGAGTACCTGGGATCCGATCCTGAGCCTCGAGCCGATGGCCGACTGGGGAGCGATCGGCCCGGGCGACATCGATCTCATCAAGCGGGCCGACACGCCAGAGCAGGCGTTCACGCTGCTGAAGGCCCATCTCACCGAGCATCACCTGCTGCCACCGACAGCGCAGGAGATGAAGGCGCCGGGGATTGCAAAGACACGATCCTGAATCTTGCAGTTCCGGGTTCCAGGTTCCATGTTCCGGGTTCGTGTTCAGAGTTCAAGTTCGTGGTTCTGGGTTCCGGGTTCCAGGTTCGGAATGCCGCATTCTCCTGAACTGTGAACCCTTGAACCCCGAACTATGAACTCGAACCGTGAACACGAACCCGGAACCCGGAACCTGGAACCTGGAACGTCAGTAGAGTAGGTACGGTTCTCTCAACTTTCTGAAGCTCTCTTCGTCCCTCTTCCAGCTTGCCGCGATGTCGCGTGATGACGTGCCGGATTCGATCTGACCTCGCAACTTCTCCGATCCAGCGAGGATGTCGATCGGCATCTTGTCGTGCTCGTACTGGTACGGCGGTTGCCGCCATGCGAATCGAGCCGGATCGACCTGGTGGAACATTGCGATCAGTGCCACACCGACGAGCACGGGTTGAAATTGCTGGCGATCGGTCACGTGAATCTGACAACCACCGCAGGTCTGCTTCGCGTGCTTCTGGAAGGTTGGCTCGAAGACCGCCGGCCTGAAGTACGCACCCGGCAGCTCGAGCGCGTTCATCTGACGCGCAAAGCTCTCCGCCTCGATCCACGGTGCGCCGATCAGCTCGAAGGGCCGCGTGGTGCCGCGCCCCTCGGAAATGAGAATGCCTTCGAAGAGCACAGTTCCCGGATAGACGATGGCGGTGTCGAGCGTCGGAATGTTCGGCGACGGCATGACCCAGGGCAAGTCGGTTGCGTCCGAGTACGTCTCGCGCCGCCAGCCCTCCATCTTCACGACCTCGAGTGACGCGCCGATTGCGAAGTGCTCGTTGAAGAGCCGCGCAAGCTCACCGATGGTCATTCCGTGGCGCATCGGGATCGAGAACTGTCCGACGAAGGACTCGAAGGCCTCGACGAGCAACGCGCCTTCTACATCTGTCCCACCGATCGGGTTGGGCCGATCGCACACGATCACCCGCACGCCGTGCCTTGCGCTGGCGCGCAGGCAATTGGCCATCGTGTAGATGTAGGTGTAAATGCGCGCGCCGATGTCCTGCAGGTCGATGACGAGAAAATCGAGGCCCGCGAGCATCGCGGCCGTCGGTTCGCGCGTCTCACTGTAAAGCGAATACACCGGCACTCGCCGCGCTGGATCGTCGGCGTGCGGCGTTTCGATCATGTTGTCCTGCACGTCGGACCGGAATCCGTGTTGCGGGCCGAAGATCGCCGCCAGCTTGACGTCTGGCGCTGCCGCCAGGCGGTCCACGATGTGCAGGAAGCCGCGATCGAGGGACGCGTGATTGCAGACGATGCCAACGCGCGCGCCCTTTAGACGCGACGATGCGAGAAGAAGATCCGAGCCAAGGCGAACCATATCAATCCATTTTGGGATCGTTGATCTGTGATTATCGATTTCTTGGTGATTGGGGATTCTTGATCTTCGATTGAGTCGATCAATAGTCAAAAATCACCAATCGTCAACGAATCCAGAAATCAAAAATCAAAGATCAACAATGGATTCGTTGACCGGGTAATCGCCGCCATTGTACTGTTCGAAGGTTGTTCACTCCTTGCCACGTAATGATGGAGACACACAGATGTTGAAAGCCACCGCCGGAAAGCTGCTGCCGACGACGATCACGGGGTCGTTGCCGCGGCCCAGTTGGTATACGGAAAACCTGGGGACGCGGTCGTTCCTGGACGCGATGGTGACGTCGCGGTTCCGGGAGCAGTATGTGGATGCGTTGTCGGTGTATCTGCGCGAGCAGGAAGTGGCGGGGCTGGACATCGTCACGGACGGCGACTGCCGGTTCGACCAGGACATCGGCGGGCAGAGCTGGACGAGCTACCCGCCGCATCACATGGCGGGGTTCGAGACGACGCACCCGAAGCTGGCGAAGGTGGGGGCGGGGGGCATCGGGTTTCCGCGCGGGCACATCCTGCACGACTACCTGGAAGCGCGCGTGATGCCGAAGCTGGTCGGCCCGGTCGGCCGGGGCGAGATGCAGTATGCGGAGATGTTCAAGGCCGCGCAGCGGATGACGGAGAAGCCGGTGAAGTTCGGCACGGTCACGCCGGAACTGGTCGCCTTTGCGGTGCAGGACGAGCACTACACGAGCCTGCCGGACCGGATCATGGCGCTGAGCGATGCCTTCAACGAGGAGCTGCACGACCTGGCGGACGCCGGCTGCCCGGTGATCCAGATGGAGGAGCCGCAGATCCACTTGCTCGCGGCGCGGGGCTACAAGGACCCGGTGATCACGCCGGCGTTCATGCTGCAGGTGTTCAACAACACGGTCAAAGGCCTGCGCGCGAAAACGGAGGTGTGGTGCCACACGTGCTGGGGGAATCCCTCGCAGCAGCGGATGTTCGGGACGGTGCAGAGCTACAAGCCGGCGCTGGAGCTGCTGAACCAGGTGGATGCCGATGTGATCACGTTCGAGATGAAGAGCTCGAACCTGATGGACCTCACCGAGATTGGCGCGGCGATCACGCAGATGAAGGTGTGCGTGGGCGCGATCGACCATCACACGCTGCAGGTGGAAGCGCCGACGGAAGTGGCGGACCTGATTCGCGCAGGCGCTCAAGGTGATCCCGGCCGAACGCCTGGTGCTCAGCTCGGACTGCGGCATGGGGCGCGAGGGGATGAGCCGGCGGCATGCGTTCTACAAGATGGTGTCGCTGGTGCAGGGCACCAACATCGTGAAGAAGGAACTGGGGCTGCCGGTGACGGAGTCGCTCGGGGCGGATCCGAAGTTCTCGCTGATTCGGACGACGTAGGCGTCGGCGGGTCCATAGTCGCCGGGTCCCCGGTCCGGCAGGAACGCCCGGAGTGCGGTCTGCGGGACTCCCGTGGACGCTGTCCCGGACTCAGTGTCCTGATCAGCTTGGGACTTGGGCGATTGGAGGGAGCGTATGATTCGAGCCGCAATCGTCGGGATGGGGTGGTGGGGGCGGACGCTGGTGGAGGCCGTGCAGCCGGACAGCGACCAGATCCGCTTTGTCGCGGGCGCGACGCGGACGGTGTCGCCCGAGGTGAAAGCGTTCAGCGAGGCGCAGACACTCCGACTGGTCGACAGCTATGACGCGCTGCTGGCGGACACGAGCATCGATGCCGTGGTGCTGGCGACGCCGCACTCGCTGCACGCGGCGCAGACGGTCGCGGCGGCGAAGGTGGGCAAGCACGTCTTCTGCGAGAAGCCCTTCGCCCTCCACAAGGCGGATGCGGAAGCGGCCGTCGCCGCCACGCAGCAGGCCGGCGTCACGCTCGGGCTCGGCTACAACCGCCGCTTCCATCCCGAGATGACCACGCTCCGCCAGCGGATCCAGTCCGGGCGAGCTCGGGACGATCCTGCACTTCGAAGCGACGATGACCTTTCCGAATGCGCTGTTTTTGAAACCCGACGCGTGGCGCGCGGATAAGGAAGAGACGCCGTGCGGCGGGCTGACGCCGATGGGCGTCCATGCCATCGACGGGATGATCGATCTGGGCGGGGCGATCGAGCAGGTCTACTGTCAGAGCTTCCACCGCGTGGTGCCGGTCGAGAGCGACGACACGACGTCGATGCTGTTTCGGATGAAGAACGGCGCGTCGGGGTATCTCGGCACGATCACGGCGACCGGGCCCGGCTTCAGCTTCCAGGTCTTTGGCTCCAAGGGCTCCGTCCGCCTCGAGGGCATGACGCACGTCGCCGGCGCGTCCTCGGAAGAACGGCGGACGCGGCTCTTTGGCACCTGTAAGTTTCAACCGATCAAGGGCCCGGCAGAGGTCTGGGAAGCGGCGCGGCTCGATGTCACCCGCGCCTGTCTCGACGCGTTTGCGACCGCGGCCTCCGGCGGCACGCCGTATCTCATTCCGACGAGCGAGATGATCCACGGCGCCGCGGTCACCGAAGCGGTGGTGCAGTCGGCAGCGTCGGGGCAGGTTGAAAAGGTCTAATCGGCTCGTGCCTGCAACAGTTGCATTTGAATTACAGGGACCTCATGGATCTGGGCAACGGCCTCGGCCACCTCACGTACTCGACGCTGGTGCACGCCACCGACGACTGGGATCAGCTCTGGAAGAGCGTCAACACTTATCTGCCGGCGGTGAAGGCGCGCATGGCGCCGCACGAGAAGTTTGGCGTGTGCCTGCGGACGTCCGCGCCCTCGGCCGCCGCCCTCTCGGCTGACCCCGCCAAGCGCGCCACGCTCAAGCAGTTTTTCGCCGACCAGGACCTCTATCTCTACACGGCCAACGCCTTCGTCTACGGCGTCTTCAAGAAGCAGGTCATCAAGGAAGACGTCTACGAGCCGGACTGGCAGACGCCGGAGCGCCGCGAGTACACCAAGCAGGTGGCCACGCTGCTCGCGGAACTCGCCCCCGAGGGCATCAATCCCTCGATCCAGAGCGCGCCGCTCGGCTTCAAGCCCAAGGTCACCGGCGATCATGTCGTCGACGAGTACACGACGAACGTCATCGACGTCGTGGCGCATCTGGTCGAGCTGAAGAAGAAAACGGGCAAGACGGTGACCCTCGGCCTCGAGCCGGAGCCGCGCTGCTACCTCGAGACGACCGACGAGACGATTACCTACTTCCAGCAGTATCTCTTCTCGGGCGAGACGGCGACAGCGGCTCGCGAAGAAGACGGGGCTGAACGAGGCCGATGCGCACCAGGCGATGCGCGACTACACGGGCATCGTCTTCGACATCGGCCATCAGTCGGTCGGCTACGAAGACATCCCGGCGTCCCTCCGCAAGCTGGTGGCCGCCGGCGTCCCGATCGTCAAGCTGCAGGAAGCGGCGTCGATGCGCATCCCCGCGGTGACGCAGCAGACCGTGGACGCCCTGCAGTCCTTCGCGAAGACGATCTACCTCTCGCAGACCTGTCAGCAGAAAGACGGGACGATGACCTGGTTCCTGAATCTCGAGGACGCGTTCGAGGCCTTCCAACAGGATCCCGGGCCGCGCGAGTGGCGCACGCATTTCCATGTGCCGGTCTTCCTCACCGACCTCGGCGGCGCCTTCGGCACGACCCGCTTCGCGCTCGAAGAGGCGCTCGCCGTCCACAAGCAGACCCCGCTCTCCACGCATCTCGAGATCGAGACCTACACCTGGGACGTGCTGCCCGCGCACCTCAAGACGGGCGACATCGTCGACTACGTCACGCGCGAGCTGGAGTGGGTCAAGGGGCAGCTCACGTAAGGCAAAGGGCAAAGGGCAAAGGTTAAAGGGCAAAGGGCAAAGGGCAAAGGTTAGGTGGTAACCATGAAAGTGGGCTTCATCGGCCTTGGCCGAATGGGACAGGGGATGGCGCGGCGCATTCTCGGGGCCGGCCACGAACTCTCGGTATTCGACATGGTGGCTGCCGCGACGGGACCATTCGGTGAAGCTGGCGCTCGCGTGGCGTCTTCGATCGCTGATCTCTGCGCCGGTCGTGATGTCGTCGTGACGATGCTCGTTGAGGACAAGGCGATTGTAGACGTTGCCCTCGGTGCCGGTGGGTTGTGTGACTCGCTTCCGCGCGGCGCGATCCACCTCGTGATGGGCACGCACGGTGTCGCGACCGTGCGACAGCTCGAAACACGGCATCGTGACGCGGGTCAGATGCTCGTGGCTGCGCCCGTACTCGGTCGCCCGGACCTCGCCGCTTCAGGCCAGCTCGGTATCGTCGCTGGTGGTCCCGAGGATGCGGTGGGGAAGTGTGAGCCGCTTCTCAGCGCGATGGGACGGAAGACATTCCCCGCGGGAGCGAAGCCTGAATCCGCGACCGCGATCAAGCTCGCCAACAACGCCGTGCTCGGTTGCGCAATGGTGGCGATGGCCGAGGGCTTCTCGCTCGTGCGCAAGTACGGCGTGTTGCCGCAGGTCTTCCAGGACGTGATGACGGAAGGTTTGTTCTCCGCCCCCGCCTACAAGGTGTATGGCCAGAAGATGGTCGACGAAAGTTACGACCAGGTAGGCTCGCCGATTTTCGTCGGACTGAAGGACGCCGGCCTGATCGCCGCCGCGGCCGATCTCGCGCGTGTCCCGATGCCGAGCCACAACGTCTACTACGAGCGCCTCCTGGGTGCCGTCGCACACGGCGATGGCGACCGCGATCAGGCGGTTCTCGCTCGGGAACAGGCACGCGCGTCAGGTCTCGAATAGCGATCGAATACACTAATTTGGCTTTCGGCTCTGGACTCTCGGCTCTGGCCTGAAAAAGGCCGGGTCGGAAAGTCGTTCTGTCCGAGAGTCCAAAGCCCAGAGCCTAAAGCCACGGAGGAATCGTTTTGGCTGCTACAGGAACGCTGTCCGCTGTTGAACCCCTGACCGCGCCGTACGACCGGGAGCGTCTCGAAGACGTGGGGTTCATGACGTGTATGACCCTGGTGCTCCTGGGCAACTATGCGCAGACCGGGCACTTTGGCGGCCCACTGGCCTACACGCCCTACAACGTGGCGACGCACCTGGCCGGTCCCGATCTCGGTGGACTGCGCTTCGACTACCGGCGGCCGAAGCATCCCTACAGTGACAAGTTCATGCTCGCGGGTGGCCACTGCATCCCGACGTGCTACGCGCTGTGGATGATCATGGGCCAGGCGCTGGCGCGGAAGTTCGAAGCGACCGGCCACAAGCGCTACTACGCCGATCCGCACGTCGCGATCCTGCCGATCGACGCGCTCGGGTTCAGACGCGGCGCCGGTGCGATGGCGACGTTGCTCCAGGACCACGGGCTTGCGGATCATCCGCTCTTCGCGCAGGCGAAGCTGCGCGGCATCAGCGCGCTGGCCGGACACGCTGAGAGCACCGACGTCACCAACGACGTCAACGGTGGGCCCTCGGGAATCGGCATTGCGACCGCAGCCGGCAAGGCGGCCTTCTGGGACGTGATGGGCGCGGGTATCAACGCGCCGAAGATCATCACTTTCGAAGGTGAGTTCGCGATGACCGAGGGTCACGCGCAGGAGCTGAAGACGCAGGCGCTCGCGCTCAAAGTCGGGAAGCGGCTCCGCGTGATGATCTCTGACAACAACGCGGGCATCGACGACTCGCTGATCGGTGGTGTCATCGATCGCAAGTACGAAGGCTACAGGCTGGTCGATCAGTGGACCTCGTACGGCTGGAACGTGTTCGTGGTCCAGGATGGCAACGCCTACGACCAGGTCGTCGCCGTGCTGAAGACCATGGAGCATTGGGATCCGGCCGATCGCAGGCCGATGGCCGTGATCGGAAAGACGACGAAGGGCTACTGGCCGGCGGCGGTCGATCACAAGATTCCCGACTTCGGCGATCAGATCGTCGGTTATCCCAGCCATCCGTATGCGATGAAGATGAACTCGGACTACTTCCTCGCGTTGGCGAAGACATTCGAGAAGCGTTACGGCGTGGAGTTCCAGGGGATTCGCGACGGCGCCGTGAAGGATGCGCGCGAGCGGCTGATCCAGTTCAAGACCAACATCGACGTCGTGATGTCGCTGCTCGATCGCAACGGCATCGGCGACTGGCTCGCGGACCGGCTCGTGGAGAACGGCGAGTCGCTGCCCGATGCCATGCCGCTGCGGTCGAAGGTGACTGAGGATCCCTTCCTCGACGAGCGGCTGCGTGTGGCGAAGCTGCCGGTCGAGCCGCAGAAGGTCTCCGTCACGAACGCGGTGACCGGTGCGAAGAAGGACGTCTCGATTACGCTCTTCCGCAAGGCCGGCGAAGTGGCCGGCACTCGTCGCGGCATCTCGGAGATCGTGAAGTGGGTGAACTACGTCACGGGCAATCGCTTCGTCACCGCCGCCGCGGATCTCTCCGAGTCAATCAACCTCGAACACGGGAGTATCTGGGGTCACTACGATCCGGAGACGAACGTCCTCGGCACGCGCCTCAAGGCGGCGATTCAGGAAGCCGGCAACGTGTCCACCGCCATCGGCCTCGTGAGCCAGAACGCATCGCTCGACCCGGAGAAGTTCGCGGGAGTGTGGGCGATCAGCGGCACTTACGGTGCGTTCACGCCGCTCATGTACACCCCCGCGCGTGTATGGAGTCAGCAGAATCAGGACAGCCCGTTCAGAACCGGCGTGCTGCACATCCTCGTCGGTCACTCGGGGCCGGAGACCGCGGCCGACGGCCGCACGCACTTCGGCATCTTCGCGCCGCAGGTGTGGAAGCTGTTCCCGAGAGGACAGACGATTCACCTGAATTTCTGGGACTACAACGATGTGGCGCCGGCGTACTTCGCGGCAGCGGAGATCGCGGCACGAGAGAAGAAGGTCGGGATCATCACGCTCGAGGTCGCGCGACCGGACTTCCCGGTTGCCGATCGCACCACCTTCGCGGACAAGGATCTGCTGGCGGCGGCGAAGGGCTTTTACGTCATTCGCGACTTCAAGACCGGGCCGCGCCACGGCTACGTCATCACGCAGGGGTCCAGTTCGACCGTCAACCTTGTGAGCGTGCTGCCCAAGCTCGAGGCGGCCGGCGTGAACGTGCGCGTGATCGCCGCGATCAGCGAAGAGTTGTTCGACCGGCAGCCGGAGTCGTATCGCAACGCAGTGCTGCCGCGCGAGGCTTACTACGATCTGATGGTGGTGACGACGGGCACACGCCGCATGTGGCCGCTGCGCAACGCCGGTCCGCTGACGGACGAGTACTCGATGACGTCCGACTGGGACAACCAGTGGCTCACGAGTGGCCTCGAGCCGGACGTGATCGCGGAGGCGCACCTGGATCCTGCGTCGATCTTCTCGAGCATTCAGCGGTTCGCGCGCGAGCGCGAGTCGCGCATCTCGCGTCAGCGGGATCTGGTCTCCAAACTGTAACCACGAATCACGAAGTTCCCGAATCCCGAATCCCGAATCCCGAATCCCGAATCCCGGGTCCCGGATCCCGGATCCCGGATCCCGGATCCCGGATCGGTACACTACATAAGTGACCACACACGGTTTGCTGGTCTTCGATCACATTCCCAAGACGGCGGGCACCACCTTCCGACGTTCGTATCTGACGGCAGCACTACCCGCCGCGGAGCGCTGGATCCTCGGCGGCGGCGAGACGAACGCGCGCGATCGAGAGAGGTTCCTCTCGTTACCATCGGCGCAACGCGATCGCATTCGTGTCGTTGCAGGGCACGAGGCCGGCTCGATGCGTCCTGAGCTGCCGGGTGCCCGATTCATTACCGTGGTGCGAGACCCGATTCAGCGCGCGATCTCCTCGTATCTGCACGCTCGCTTTCAGGAAGGTGGTGAGAAGCTCTGGCCGGATGTTCGCGAACAGCTATCTGCAGGGGACCGACCCTGAGGAGATCATCGGGGCAGTGCGCACGCGCCGCCCACCGATGATGTCGCCAGCGCCGGGCTGCGGCTCTGATTGAGAGCGCGGCTGCTGTGAGCGGGAGCGCAACCGCCGGCCGTGGGTGAGAGCTTCACCTCCTTGATCGGCTTCCCCACCTCGTCGTGCAGAGCACGGGGTGAAGGCGGCACTAGATTCCTAGGCGCCGGGCGGCGGCGGGTGGCAGTGCCGCGCTCTCGTCGACCGCGCCGCCGTCCTCGCCGACGAACCTGGCCGCGTAGGCGCTGGGCTCGAGGGTGAGCTCGAGCACGCCGAACACGTCGGTGCGCAGGACCTCGCTGATTGTCACCTGCGGACCGGTGTCGATATGGAGGTCGCGGCCGCCGGTGCCCACGACGAACTGCCTCACGCCCCCGGGTCGGGGATCCCCTCGGCGGTCACGGGCTCGAGGCGCTCGTAGTTGTGCGAGTGCCCGTGAGGAGCAGCTCTCGCCGTGCTCGTAAAGGTCCGCGAACAAGGGCCCGGTCTCGGGATGCGGCTGGTTCGCTCCGCTGAAGCCCGAACTGAATCGCGGATGGTGCCAATAGGCGATCACGCAGGCGTCATCCGGCAGCGCCTCGAGCTCGGCCCGCAGCCGCTCTCCTGCTCGCTGCCCACCGCGCACGACACCGGCCAGCAGTCGTCCGGCAGCGACGGGTTGCGGCCGGTCGCGCGCGTCTAGTTGATCGCGCCCGAGTTGAGCACGAACACGTCCAGCCGCCGAGCTCCCAGCGGTAGTAGCCCTTCGTCGGGTCCCCGCCGCGTCGCCGAAATACGAGTAGTAGCCCGGCGCCTAGTCTCGTTCTGGATCGCCCTCGTATTCGTGGTTGCCCACGGCCGGGTGCATGATCTGCTGAAGCGGCCCCAGGTCGGCTCGAAGACGGCCATGAAGTTCGCGAGCTCGCCATGCTCGTACTGGTTGTCACCGAGCACCGCCACGGCGTCGGGAGCGAGGCTTTCCACCAGGCCGGCCGTCCGCGCCTGCCGGCAGGCGGTGCCGCTCGACCAGCTCCGGCCGGCACGCGATGTCTCCCGCGGCCACCAGCGTGACGGGCCCGGGTGGCGGCGGCTCGGTTCCGGAGGGGAGGCTCTCGGCGTGGAGGCGCCAGCGCCGGCTGCCGCGGACCGGTGCGGCTGAGACGGCTGCGACCTTGCCAGCACACGCAGCCGCCGCCTTACGACGCAGCCACCCGTTCGCGCCGCGAGCCCGTAGCGACCGGCGCGCGAGCCCACGCGGGACCCGCACTCGCACCCGGAAACCTCCGCGCGGGCCCGCGCGCAGCCGCCCTACCGAACGGCCCGCGAGCACCAAGCGCACCCTTGTCCGGGCCGGGAAACCGTGCCCGCCAACCGGACCTGCTTGCCCGGCGCACCGCGCTACGGGAGCTGGACAGGGCCGGCCTGGTCGGTGCCGAGCGAGCCGCCGGCGCAAGCACGCCGAGCGCCACCACGACGAGAACCAGACAGCCGCACGCCGTCACCTGCCAAGCATCGCATCGGACGCGA
>CAVWST010000005.1:0-39202 GCA_963757735.1 uncultured Acidobacteriota bacterium | reverse complement strand
TCGACCGTTTCTCGCGTCACCCGGAGGTTCGACATGGTGAGGAAGTGGCTCGCAGCAGTGGCAATGCTCGGACTCGCCGTGTCCACGGCGGACGCCCAGGACGCCAAAACGGTCCTCGCCAACGCGTCGAAGGCGATGGGCGTCGACGGTCTGAATTCCGATCTACGTTCTACGGAGCGGGCGCGAACTTCAACCTCGGCCAGAACAACAACGCCAACGCGCCGTGGCCGAGGGCTGAACCGAACGACTACGTGCGCGCGATCGACTTCACCCAGCCGGCGTCGCGGGCGACGTGGGCGACGTTCGCCGCGCCGGTGACCGGCGGTCGCGCGACCGCGCAGGGAACACCGTTCCAGCAGAACATCACGCCGGCGAACACGGCGTGGGCGCAGCAGCTCGAGATCTGGATCACGCCGTGGGGCTTCCTCAAGGGCGCGGCCGCCAACAACGCCACCGTGCGAGCGCAGAACGTCGACGGCCGGCGATTCAACGTCGTGACCTGGAATGCGCCGGTGAAGTCGCCGGGCGGCCAGCCGTACCGCGTCGTCGGCTACATCGGCCCGCAGGAACCTCGTCGAGCGCGTGGAGACCTGGGTCGAGAACCCGGTCTTCGGCGACATGCTCGTCGAAGCGGAATACACCAACTACCGCGACGCCAACGGCCTGATGTTCCCGGCCGAATCGTGCAGAAGCGCGGCGGCTGGCCGACCTTCGAGGCGCAGATTCTCGGCGCGCACGCCAATCCCGCGAACATCGCAGCAGCTGATGACGCCGCCCCGCCGCCCGCCGGCGGCGCGGTGGCGGCGCCTGCCGGCGGCCGGCGGCCCCGGCGGCGCCGCCGCGCCCGACGTCCGAGAAGCTGGCCGACGGCGTCTTCCGCATCACCGGCGCCTACAACGCGCTGGCGGTCGAGTTCGCCGATCACATCGTGCTGTTCGAGCCCGGCCCGCAGAACGAGGCGCGCGCGCCAGGCGATCATCGCCGAGACCAAGCGGGTGATCCCGAACAAGCCGATCCGCTACGGCGTGATCTCGCATCATCACTTCGATCACACCAGCGGCCTGCCGGCGGTCGTGGCCGAGGGCATCACCATCGTCACGCCGGAGGTCAACAAGGCGTTCCTCGAGAGCGCGCTCTCCGCGCCGCGGACGCTGGCGCCGGACGCGCTGTCCAAGTCGGGCAAGAAGCCGGTGATCGAGGGCTTCACGGGCGACAAGCGCGTGTTCAAGGACGCCACGCGGACGTTCGAGATCCACGTGATCAAGGGCCTGCCGCACGCCGACGGCCTGCGTGATCGGCTACCTGCCGAAGGAGAAGATCCTCGTCTACGCGGACATGTTCAACCTGCCGCCGGCCGACCGCGCCGGTGCCCAATCCGCCGGTCGTCGGCACGATGGTGTTCGCCGACAATCATCGATCGGCTGAAGCTCGACGTCGACCGGATCATGTCGGTCCACTCGCTCAATCCCGATCGGCTGACGTCGGTCGCCGACATCAAGGCGTCGCTCGGAAGGAAATAGGATCTCGTTTCATCGAAAGTTGTCGAGCCGCATGAGGTCAGAATCGAATCGCACCATCTTCGTCGCCAATGCCCAGCGCCCGTCGCGGGACACCGTCATGTGCGTGTAGATCCCCGGTATCCGAAATCCCAGCCGGCCCACGCGGGCAATTCGCCGATCGCTGAACCGGTACGCATCAATCGCATCGAAGTCCGGCTCGCGGGTGACGAACACGATCCCGGTATCCGTGACCGCCCACAGAAACGGCCGAATGCGCTCGAGCACCAGTTCCTCGTGTCCGCCGCCGAGAGGTAGGCGCATCAGCCTGGCGGTACCGTCAATCGCCAGGCCCGCCGGAGGACGGTCGAGATAGAAGAGGTACCGGCCGTCCGAAGATTCCGCGGCTGGAAGCCGCCGTTGCGAGTCACTCGGATGGCTTCGCCTCCGTTGGGAGAGACCCGCCAGGTGTCCGGAATCACTCCTGCGCGTGTCGATGCGAAATAAATCCACCGCCCATCCCCCGACCACGACGGAACTCCGTCTATGGAGGGTTCGGTGGTCAGCCGACGCAGGTGCCCTCCATCTGCCCCGACGAGATAGACGTCGCTATTGCCGGCGACTGCTGCTTCGAACGCGATCCGTGTGCCGTCCGGGGACCATCCACCGATCATCACTCCAGCGGCGCCCAGCGACGTGACCTGCCGAAGTCCGCTCCCATCGCGTTCAGCGACCCAAACCTCCGAGGCTCCTGAACGGAGCGACGCGAACGCAATCCGGCTGCCGTCTGGCGAGAATCGGGCCGAACCCTCGATGCGAGTCGAATTCGAAAAGGGCCGCGACTCGAGGGTGTCATTCACAAGGCGCGCGTCGAGATCCGTCAGATGAAGGTCGACGTCGCGGGCGATCGTCTGAAACGCAAGCCGCGCCGGCTGCCCGGCCGTTGGCCTCGAGATCGACGGATACATGGCCGCCGCCGGGATGTCGGCAATCGGCGATCCTCGAGCAGGCGTGGCGCTGTTCGCGTGGATTCGCCACAGCCGACTGGCTGGCGGCTCGTCGACGTCGTAGACAATCTCCTGACCATCGGGCGTCCACGATAACCCGTACATGGTGGCGCTCCAGTTCGAGAGCCGCCGCGGTTCGCCGCCCCCCATGGGTACGACGTACAGGTCGGCGATTCCGCTCTTCTCATAGCGTATGAACGCGAGAGTCCTGCCGTCTGGTGAAACTTCAAACCTCCAGTCTCCGGCGCCGACGGGGGCCTGTGTCAGACGGCGACGCTCCAGCGTGTCGAGGAACACCTGGTAGATGCCAAAGGGACCGGTATTCCCTTCCCGGTCACGGATGAGAACCGACTTCGAGTCACCAGCCCACGCGACGTGAGTGCCGGAGTCTGATACCTGGCGTTCGGCGCCGCCGAGTTGGGACATGGTGAAGACACCGTGTGCGTCTCGGACGAAGGCAATGCTGTGTCCGTCAGGGGACCAGGCAGGGCTGCTTTCCGAATTCGGAGTTGCCGTCAATCGCCGAAGCGCTTCACTCTCCGACGGCTTTCACATAGATATCCGTCGCGCCAGCCTCGGCTTGGCCCGACCAGGCGAAGGCGACGAGGTTGCCGTCCGGGGACAACGCAGGCGGCCCTTCCACACCTGGGTACGAAGCCAAGGGGAGCAGTTGGGTTGGAGCGTTCACCGGCCTGGCGACTGCGCGCCAAGCAAGTGCGGCTGCGACAATCGCAGCGACGATCGCCAGCGCGCTGACCGCGATCCTCGGTGAGCCTGAAGTTCGGGACCGGGGCGTTTGCTGCTGCTCCGGCTCCGGAGCAACGGTGGAGCGGTGTGGGCGGACGACGGAGGAGCCGTGTGGGTGGGTGAGGCGGAATTCGCTTCGAAGACCGGTACGTAGCTGCCCTTCGGCAGCGAGATGACGACGGGATCGGATCGACCCTCGTAGTACTCGCGCAGTTTGTCGCGAAGGCGCCTGGCGTCCACCCGAACGACGGGATCGGCCCCGCCGTCGAAGTCTGTTCCCTTCCCGTACACCTCGTGGGCGAGGACCGATTCTTTGAGCGAATGGCCCTGTCCGGCCAGTCGTTGTTCGACGATGAACGAGAGCAAGCGCCGCAGCTGCTGGGATCGAGAAAAGACTTCGCTCGCGAGGATTCTCTCGAGCTGAGCACGGACGACGGAGTCCGGCAGTTCGCGTCGCTCCTGGGCGCTTGTGTCGGTTTCCGCATCGGGCGCTCCGTGCGAACGGACCGGAGTGTACAACGTGTATGTGAACACGTGATCAGCCCGTTTCCGGAGGTAGAACACCGTAGAGATCTGGCGCCTGCCCACGACGTGCCTCAGAGTTCGGCTGCATCAAGGAGGAGGCTCCATGGCTCGAACGTCACGTCAGCTTGCAGCGTTAGGCGTCACGATAGCTCTCGCGCTCAGCAGTGGCAGCGACTCTCCCTCTCGAACGGGCTTGGCCAGGACGAGCTTGGCATCGAGCTCGACGGGAAGAAGCTCTTCGACAAAGAGACATTCGGCGGCAACGGCCGCACGTGCCTGACATGCCACAGCAAGGACACGGGTACCGTCACCTTGGCCGACGTGCAGCGGATCATCGATAAGGCGGACCCTGACGACAAATTCTTGATCCACGACGCGCTGGACGAGGACGGCGTCGGCACGACGCGCGTCCAGGCACACGCCACCATCCGCATGACAATCCCATTGCCGCCGTGGCTCTCGCTGGCGGATGACCCGGGCGCGACGCACGTGACCGTCTTTCGCGGCATTCCATCGACGCGGAACACGCCCGCGCTCGACCCCGTTCTGAACTACGACGGCCGCGCGCCCACGCTGCAGGAGCAGGCACGTGAAGCGATTCACGGCCATGCCCAGAACACCGTCGAACCGACGACCGCGCAACTCGACGCCATCGCAGAATTCCAGCGAACCGACGCGCGCTTCTTCTCCTCGCCTGCGCTCAGGAAGTTCGCCGCGACCGGAGCGCCGCCTGAGCTGCCCCTCGGAATCACGCCAGCCGAGAAGCGGGGACGCACGTTCCTCGTCGACGCACCCTTCAACCCTCCGTCGAAGAGAGGCATCTGCGCCCTCTGTCATAGCGGTCCGATGCTGAACATGGTCAACCAGGCGTTCTCGACGGTTGCCAAAGGCCGCCCGCCGGTGGGAGCTCGCTTCATCAACACGGGTGTAACGATCGTCAACGCACCCAACAATCCGATCCGGACGTGGGTCGTCAACGACGGGATCAACCCGGTGGTAAGGATCGATTCTCCCGATTTAGGAGTGCTCCTCGACCCCACTCCTCCGGCCGCCCAACCACCGCCGTCCGTCATTCCCCGGGCGTTCTTTGCGGGGCTGTTCAAGATCCCGACGCTCTGGGGCGTCAAGGACACGGCGCCCTACTTCCACGACAACGGCGCGAAGACACTCCGCGACGCCGTCGCGCACTACAAGCGGTTCTTCAACTTCACGGAGGAGCAAGACCCGGTTGGTTCGGCGACCGTGGGCGGGCTCATCACGCTGACAGACAACGACGTTGACGACATCGTCGCGTATCTGAAGCTTCTGGGGCCGAACCGGATAGATAAGTAACAGAGTAGACCGGGTACATGGGGGTGACGTGGGATGGCAGTCAGGAGGACGACCTGACGGATGCCGTAGAAAGAGACCTGCCCCATGGACCAAGGGCGGCGTTCATGGCGCCGCCACCAGTCAGCGATACGAAAACTTGCCGCGCAAGAACTGGGCGCGACGCTGTTCGCGTCAACGCACCGTCACACCACTCGCAGCGGCGACGCTCACGTCGGCCAAAAAGCAAGCGCTCGCCACAAGCCCTATACACTTCTCGGGGCTGTGGACCACGAGTCGCCAGAGGGATCGCCCTCTCCGCTTGACGATGTTGGTTCTACGCGACCAGGATGAGGCCCACCAATGGACTGCCCGTATTGTCCAATTCGTGACCCTGAGCAGAAAGTCGTCTTCGAGAGCGACCTTGTGCTGTTCCTGCAAGATGAGCGTTACCAAGGTGCCCTGAGACATTCCGGCGTCATCATCCCCATTCAACACAGAGAGACTGTCTTTGATCTGAGCGACGCAGAGATCGCTGCAACCTTCCAGCTCTTGGCGCGTGTCAAGGAATGGATGGATAGACGCTTCTCACCGGATGGCTACAACATCGGTTGGAACTGCGGCCGAATCGGTGGGCAGGACCTCTTTCATGCCCACATGCATGTCATCCCGAGGTTTCGACAGGAGCCGCTCGCGGGAAAGGGAATCAGGGCCCTTCTCAAGTCAGACGCGAACAGGTGGGGATGATGATGCGGCCGCGTCCCGAGTTTCCGTGTGCGTAAACTGCGAACAGTTTGGGCGCAACAGTGGAGCGTTCAATTACCGCGGGACCCGAATGTAACGCCGAACGTCGCGCGCACGAAGCCGTAGCCGTTGAAGTAGAAGCCGTCGCGCTTGTCCTCGTTGACGAATGCCAGGAAATACCGCACGTCCCCTCGCAAGGCCACGCGATTGTTGAGTGAGTACATCACGCCGCCGCCGACGTTGAATGCGAAGTTGTTCTGATTGGTGTCGGCCACTGTGTTCGAAGGATCCGTGACCCAGGAATGAATCACGCCAAGCCCCGCAGTGGCGTATGGACGCCAGTTCTTCGCGTCGGTGATGCGAATCGGTGCGATCACGTTGCCCATAAAGCCGATCGCGTCAGTGTTGAGGTCGACGCACGACTCATCTCTCGGGCCGACGCCGCAATTATTGGGAACGAGGTGAGCCACATCCTTGTCTTTGAAAAAGTGGTTATAACGTTCGACATCAAACTCGAACCCCAGGCGTTCGCCGACAAAGGCGACGGATACGCCGGGGCCTCCCCTGCGGAATTCGGCATCGCCCGCGAGGTTGATGCCCAGGTACGGAGTGACCTCCCACTGCGCCTGCGCGGGCGCGACCGTCCATGCGGTCGCCGTGAGCGCGAGAAGAATGCAGCGCTGAACTCGCAGAATCGATTGTCGGGTTTGTTTCATGCAGCGCGCACGGCGGCAGTATCGGTGCCATTGGATTGATGTGATCAGCCGCGCGTGACTCGTGATGAACGACGGGTGTTGTCCTCACGGCAGTACGGTAGGGTCACGTGTAATGGACGGTCGGCCTGGTCGGGTGGCGCAAAATACGTCGGGGTTCTGATACAGGCTCTTAAACTAGGTAGCTCGGTTAACTGAGTAGCTCGGTAGCTGGGTGATTACGTAACAACCTAGCAACCCAGCAACCCAAACAACTCACCTACACCTTGCAGATGACGCCGCATCACGCGAGTGTCCATCGGGCGCGCCCGGGGGGAAAAGCGCCCGTCGGCGCGCCAGGAACACGTGGGCCGCGGCACATAACGCCACGTGATGATGGAAGCCGGTCCAGGTGCGCCCTCAAAGTGATCCAACCCGAGTTCGCCTTTCATTTCTTGATAGTCGCGCTCGATGCGCCACCGCAGTTTGCCCAAGCGCACCAGAGTGCGTAGCGATGTCTTCGGCGGCAAAGACGAGAGATAAAACTTCGTCGGCGTCGCCTCTCCTCGTGGCCATTCGCTCAGCAGCCACACCTCAGGACCCGGGCCAGCGCCTTCGGCGTGGCGGTGGGCGAGGCGCACTCGCACGGCGGCAAGCGCGGCGTTGCGGGCCACGTGATCCTTCTCGCCATGTCA
Organism: uncultured Acidobacteriota bacterium; assembly: GCA_963757735.1. Lineage (GTDB taxonomy): Bacteria > Acidobacteriota > Vicinamibacteria > Vicinamibacterales > UBA2999 > Gp6-AA40. The sequence goes on along the minus strand of CAVWST010000005.1, from coordinate 31,988 downwards.
CGCGGCGGTGGCGGAGCATCGCAGCAAGCTCCGCGAGCGTGACCGGCGCGTCGGTGCCGTTGCGCGCGAGATCGATCGCGGACTGCCGTGGCGCTCCGGCCGGCTGGCACGGCGAAGCTCGTGTCCGGCGGCCACACGACCAAGTTCCTGGGCACGCGTAGGTGATACGACAGTCCTCGTGCCGTCAGAGCCTCGCGGAACGCCGTGACATCACCGAACGCCGCGTCCCCGAGCACCACGTGTCTACGCTCAGCCGCCGCCAGTGCGCTGTCGAGGAGCGCCAGTGCGTGTTGCCACTTTGGGGCGAACGCGATGATGTCCGGAATGCCAGCCGCGCGGCAGCGCGAGCGATTCAACGTCCAGCTCTCCGGCAGATACAACTGCATCCCGATACAGCCGCTCCCGCGCTCGCCGGCCAGATGCAGCGTCGTGGCGATCTGGCAGTTATCGGTGCGGCCCAGCGTGCCCGAGGACCGACGCGCCACGCCCACCGAGTGGCGCCCCTTCTTCGGGAAGCCCGTATCGTCGACCACAAACGCCGTCAGCTCCGGCAACTCGCCATCCAGCATGTGCGCCATGCGCGTAAACACCGTCCCGGCGGTCCACGCGCTGACCACCACACACTGCTGTAGCCGCTGACGCATCGCTTCGATCTGCGGCGCGTCATCCACCAACCGCGCGGCGATAGGCTCAATGCTCTTGCGCTCACCGTCCAGCAAGAAGCCGGTGATGTATTGCCCCATCGCCCGTACCACGCTCGCTGCGGCCCAACCCCGTGGTCAACGTGTCCACGAAGTTGGTGAGCTCTCTATTGTAGCGCTTCCACGCGTGTGGCGTCATGCGCTCAATAGATCACGTCTCATCATGCGTAACCTAAGTTATAGCAACCTACTAGATTAAGGCTCTGGGTATAGGAAGTTCGTGGCCTCCGTGGTTACGATCTCCGAAGCCGCCTTAGTGTGGCCAGGTTCTTCTTGTCGTAGGGATCGACCGCCAGCGTTCCTGCTCGATCGTTGCCCCCGGCCTTCTCGGTCTCAATCAGGATCGCTTTGCCAGCGAATCGTGGGTCGTTAGCAGCCGCCGAAAGGGCTCGAGACCGACGAACCCCTTGCCAATGTGCTCATGCCGATCGACTCGGCTGCCGCACGGCTTCTTGGAGTCGTTGCCGTGAAGAACCTCGAGTCGATCGAATCCCACGAGCCGTTCGAACGCTTCGAACGTGTCGTCATAGCCCGACGGGTCGGCGATGTCGTATCCCGCGGCGAGCAGGTGACAGGTGTCAAGGCAGACACCGACGCGCGGCGAGCCATCGAGATGCGTCAGGATGGCCGCGAGGTGTTCAAAGCGATGGCCGACGGTTCGGCCCTGACCTGCGGTGTGCTCGAGAACCACCATGACCTTCTGATGCGGGCGTGACTTGAACGCGCTCGCGATTGCCTGTGCGATGAGCCGCAGCGCATCCGCTTCGCTGCCGCTCGTGCACGTCCCCGGGTGGATCACGACCCCGCGCAGGCCGAGCGACTCCGCACGATCGAGTTCATCGATGAATGCCGCAATCGACTGCTCGCGCAACTGCGGTTGCGCCGTGGCGAGATTGATCAAGTAGCTGGCGTGTGAGACGACGGGAGTCAGTTCGGTCTCGTCGACGCGCTGACGAAACCTGACAATCTCGTCCGGCGCGATCGGCTTTGCGAGCCACTGGTTGGCGTTCTTGCAAAAGATCTGCAACGCCTCGCATCCGTGGACGACCGCACGATCGACGGCTCTCGACACGCCGCCCGCCACCGACATATGTGCGCCTATTCGCATGCTGTCTCGAGGTAGCCGCCGGGCCAGCCAACTGGACAGTGGCGGGTCGACGCGGAACGTCGCTCTGCATTTTCACAACGTCCGACATCGTCCCGATGCCTGACAAGTGAGAGTATCCGTGGTATGCCTCGTGGGACCGAATCCTGGTCTCGAGAACGAGGGGATGACGCGCCCATGTCGAATTCTGAAGAGGGGAAGGTAGCGTGATGGGAGCAGTACCGGCGGATGCGCTCGTGTTCTACGGAGCGACGGGCGATCTCGCATACAAGAAGATCTTTCCCGCCTTGCATGGGATGACGTTGCACGGACATCTTCCGCGGCGTGTCATTGCCGTCGCCAAATCGGGTTGGACTCGCGACCAGCTGCGCGCCCGCGCGTTCGAGAGCATCGAGCGAAGCGGCGTGCTCGTGAGCGAAGTTTTCGATAAGTTCGCTGCGTCGCTCACCTACATCGATGGCGACTACGGCGACGCGGCCACGTTCGATCAACTGTCCCAGGCGCTCGGCGACAGTATCTGTCCCGTGCACTACCTGGCCATCCCTCCCAAATTGTTTGGGCTTGTCCTGCAGCAGCTCTCCCGGAGCGGCGCGGCACGACGGGGCAGGGTCATCGTCGAGAAGCCCTTCGGCCGCGACCTGGCTACTGCGCGCGAACTGAACCGTGTGATTCACGACACCTTCGACGAAAGCGCTGTCTTCCGCATCGATCACTACCTGGGAAAGAACGCAGTGCAGAACCTCCTCTTCTACCGCTTCGCCAACGCATTCGTGGAGCCGATCTGGAACCGGCAGTTCGTCGAGGACGTGCAGATCACGATGGCGGAAGACTTCGGCGTCGATGGTCGAGGATCGTTTTACGACAATACCGGCGCCCTCCGCGACGTCGTCCAGAACCACCTCCTGCAGCTGCTCACGAACGTCGCGATCGAGCCGCCGCCCGGTGCCGACCCAGAGCTCGCCAGAGACGAACGTGTGAAGGTCCTGAAGGGAATCGCGACACTCCGGCCTGAGGACGTCGTCCGCGGACAGTTTCGCGGCTATCGCAGCGAGCCGGGGGTCAATCCCATGTCGTCCGTAGAGACGTACGTCGCCTTGAAGCTCTCGATCAACTCGTGGCGATGGAAGGGTGTGCCGTTCTATATCCGGGCCGGGAAGTGCATGGCGACCACGTCGACAGAGGTGGTCGTCAGGCTGCGTCAGGCGCCGGCGGTGTTCACACCGGAGCCGCCTCCTGCGAACTGCTTCCGCTTCCAGGTCACCCCGACGCAGACAATCGCGATCACATCGTTCGTCAAACTGCCCGGCGATACGTTACGCGGTGAGAGCGTCAATCTGAAGATCAGCGAGCACGTGGACCCGCACGAGGTCGGTGCGTACGAGGAGCTGCTGACGGACGCACTCAGAGGCGCCGCCACTCGGTTCGCCAGACAGGACTACGTCGAGGAGTCATGGCGCATCGTGAATCCGATCCTCGACGATGCGACGCCGGTGTACGAGTATGAGCCGGGGAGCTGGGGACCCGTGGAGACGAGTCGCATCGCGCCCAGCGGAGGCTGGGTCGACATCCTCGGGGCGGAGCAGGTGGCTGCCGCCACGACGTAGAGGTGTGTGATGACTGCGCACGAATACCAGGATCTCACGCAGCTCTCCATCAACACCATCCGAACCCTGTCGATGGACGCTGTGCAGCAGGCCAAGTCAGGACATCCCGGCACGCCGATGGCGATGGCGCCGGTCGTCTACACGCTGTGGCAGCGCTTCCTGCGCTTCGATCCGGACAACCCGATTTGGCCGAATCGCGATCGCTTCGTGCTGTCGATCGGTCATGCCTCGATGCTGCTCTATTCGATGCTCCACCTGACCGGTGTGAAGTCGGTCAATCCGAAGTACGAGGTGCTCGGCACGCCGGCGGTGAGCCTCGACGACATCCGCCGCTTCCGGCAGATGGACAGCAAATGTCCGGGACACCCCGAATACCGTCTGACATCCGGCGTCGAGACGACCACGGGTCCCCTTGGACAAGGTGTCGCGACGAGCGTGGGGATGGCAATCGCCTCGCGGTGGATGGCTGCGCACTTCAACCGGCCCGGCTTCGAGATGTTCAACTACGACGTCTACGCGCTGTGCGGTGACGGCGACATGATGGAAGGCGTCTCGAGTGAAGCGGCGTCGCTGGCCGGTCACCTGAAACTGTCGAACCTGTGCTGGATCTACGACAGCAACCGGATCACCATCGAAGGACACACGGACCTCGCATTCAGCGAAGACACCGCCGCGCGATTCATGGCGTACGGCTGGAACGTCACGCGCGTGAGTGATGCCAACGACCTCGATGGCCTCGCGCAGGCATTCTCCACTTTCAAGGCCACTGCCGATCGTCCGACGTTCATCATCGTTGACAGCCACATCGCTTACGGTTCGCCGAACAAGCAGGACACCGCGGCGGCGCACGGTGAGCCGCTGGGCGAGGACGAAGTGCGCCTGACGAAGCGCGCCTATGGTTGGGCGGAGGACGAGAAATTTCTGGTGCCAGACGGTGTGCGAGAGCACTTTGCGGAGGGTGTCGGCGCTCGAGGGCGGGCGGTTCGCACCGCATGGCTGCGAGCTGTTCGAGCGCTATCACGCCGCGCATCCAGAGCTGGCCGAGCACCTGTCTCTGATGCAGCGCCGCGAACTGCCTCACGGATGGGAAGCTGACCTGCCAGTGTTTCCGGCGGACAAGAAGGGGATTGCCTCCCGTGATTCGTCTGGCACGGTGCTCAACGTGCTTGCGAAGAACACTCCGTGGCTGATGGGCGGCTCGGCGGATCTGGCGCCATCGACCAAGACGCTCCTGAAGGCGAAAGATGCAGGCGGCTTGAGCGCGAGCAACGTCGGCGGCCGCAACATGCACTTCGGAGTTCGAGAGCACGCGATGGGGGCGATCGTGAACGGCCTGTCGCTCTCGAAGATACGTCCATACGGATCGACGTTCCTCATCTTCAGCGACTACATGAAGCCGGCCATCCGCCTCGGCGCGCTGATGGAGGTGCCGGCGATCTACGTGTTCACGCACGATTCGATCGGCGTGGGAGAGGATGGCCCGACGCATCAGCCGATCGAGCAGCTCGCGTCGCTGCGGGCGATTCCCGGGCTCATCACGCTGCGGCCAGCCGATGCCAACGAAGTCGTCGAAGCGTGGCGCGTGATCATGCGGCTTCGGCACGAGCCGGTCGCTCTGGTGCTGACACGGCAACCGCTGCCGACTTTCGATCGATCGAAAGTGGCGGCAGCGTCCGGCGTCGCGCGTGGTGCGTACGTCCTCGCCGAATCGGCGCCGGGCGACCCGGAGGTGCTGCTGCTGGCCACTGGCAGCGAGGTGTCGCTGTGCCTCGATGCGAAAGAGCAACTCGAGCGGCGAAGACGTGCGGGCGCGAGTCGTCAGCATGCCGTCGTGGGAGCTGTTCGAGCACCAGCCACAGGCGTATCGCGATCAGGTTCTGCCGCCCCGAGTCGCGGCGCGCGTCTCCGTCGAGCAAGCCAGCACGCTTGGCTGGAGCCGCTACGTCGGTCCGAGGGGCATTTGTCTCGGGATGAAAACCTTCGGCGCATCGGCGCCTCTTCAGCAGCTGCAGCAGAAGTTCGGCTTCACTGCCGAGCACGTCGCTGCCGCGGCGCGGCAAGCGATCGCAAGCGACCGTGGTGTGATCGTGCCGCCAACCGAGGCGTTGCCGGTAGGGGAGTGAGACCAGAGACTGGAGATCATGAAAGTACTCGTCGTAGACATCGGCGGCACGTCGATCAAGATCCTGGCAACGGGGCACCACAAGCGGATCCGGATTCCATCGGGTCCGCGCCTGACGCCGACGCAGATGGTCAGCAGAGTGACGGAAGCGGTTGACGGCTGGGAGTACAGAGGTTGTGTCGATCGGCTACCCGGGCCCGGTGAAGGATGGGAAGCCTGTGAAGGAGCCCAAGAATCTTGGACGTGGCTGGGTGGGCTTCGATTTCAGTCGCGCCTTCGGTCGTCCGGTCAGGGTCATCAACGATGCCGCAATGCAGGCGCTCGGGAGTTACAAGAAGGGGCGCCTGCTGTTTCTCGGGCTTGGCACCGGCCTTGGCACCACGCTCATCCTCGATGGTGTCGTTGCGCCATTGGAACTGGCGCATCTGCCGTACAAGAACGGAAGGACGTACGAAGAGTACGTGGGCAAGGCCGGGCTCGAGCGGACTGGAAAGAGCAAATGGCGCAAGAACGTCGCGGACGTGACAAATCGGCTGCGCGCGGCGCTCGAGGTTGACGACGTGGTGATCGGCGGCGGAAATGCCAAGTTCCTCGAGACATTGCCGGCGGGCGCACGAGCCGGCAAGAACAGCTACGCGTTCACGGGCGGATACCGTCTGTGGGGTCAGCAGTGACCACCCGCATGATGCTCGTGAGGCATGGCGCGACGGTGCTGAGCGCCGAGGATCGCTTCGCCGGAGCCTCGGACGTCCCGCTCGGTGACGAAGGACGGATGCAGGCCGAGCGACTGGCTCAACGCCTTGCCACCGAATCGATGGCTGCAATCTACGGAAGTCCGCTCCGCCGCGCGCAGGAAACGGCAACGATCGTGGCGGCGCCGCACAGCATCACGGTGGGAGTTGTTGACGACCTGCGGGAGATCGATCACGGGCGATGGGAGGGGCTCCGCCGCGACGAGGCCGCGGCGATGTATCCCGAGGAGTACGCCGCGTGGGAGCGCGACCCGTTCACCTTCGCGCCAACGGGAGGCGAGCCGGGGCAGCGCGTCCTCGAGCGAGGCGTGCGCGCCTTTCAGGAGATCGTGCTCGCACATCCGGGTGAATGTGTGCTCGTCGTCTCACACAAGGCGACGATCAGGCTCATCATCGCGCACGTGCTCGGTTTCGATCCTCGCGGCTATCGTGATCGACTCGATCAGTTGCCGGCGTGCCTGAACATGATCGACATGTTTCCGGACGGCACGGGCCGGCTGAGGCTGCTCAACGACGTGTCGCACTACACGTGGACGCTGCAGCAGTCGCTCATGGCCGGCCACATCTGATCATGGGCGACGCTGCGTTCTGGCATCTGCTGCAGTTCGCATTCACCATCCGATGCTGCTTCCGGTCATGCTGAACTCTCCGCTGCTCCCGCGGATCCAGCGTCGCCTTTTCTTCGGTGTGCCGCTTCCTCCGCTCGATCCCGCGTTTGCGTTCAGCAAGTGAAGACCTGTGAAGGGGTCTGACCCCTTCACAGTCTTGCATCACGCGTGTGCTGCTGGAGCGACAGCTGGTGCGACTCTCGTGCCGCTTCAGCATCGTGATCCCGCCTCGCCTTCGTCGAAAGGCGATACAGGACGGACCAGACGCCGAGACCGGTGACGATCGCAAACGCCGCGGTCGAGACCGCCAGCGCCAGCAGGCCGCGCCAGCCGTAGATCTCCGGTGCGCTGTGAATCCGGAGTGTCGCGACGATGACGACAACGAAGGTCAGCGCACCTTCGCCGATAAACGCGATCAACTTGATCAATGTCATTGCCGCTCCGAGCCACGTCAGGAGCAGCGAAGGGGCCTCGTTACGCTCGTGAACCTTGAGATACCGCAAGTGGCAGATGTCTTCGGTGTAGTCGGCGGTCGCGGCGGTCAATGGCACGATCAGCCAGAGACCTTGTAGCCACGCCCACCCCAGTTGCCACGCGCCGAACCACAGGCCGAACGCGAAGACGAGCGAGTAGACCGGAATGAACCCGATGATGTCGCGATAGAGCGTCTCGCGCACGATCGCGCGCATGCGGCAGCCGGTTTTGTGCGGCTGCCGTCCGGCGAGCATCGAGCACCAACGATCAAGGCACTCTTTCACTCGCTGCGGCGACACTCGAAGCTGGAGGCGAACGATCGATCCCAGGTACGCCTTGGTCATCGGCCGGCCCGCCCACGACAAGGCATTGGCGAAGTAAATCAGTCCCAGCTGCAGCAGTAGCAGGAGCCCGGCGAATCGCTGACCGTCCGTCGCGAAGGAGCCTTCCGAGAGCCTGATGTCGAGGGCCGGGCCCACAAGTCGCCAGACTTCGTAGACGACGATCGTGGCGAGCAGAATGACGGCGGTAGAGATCACGGGCCCGATCACGGCGGTTTGAATCACGATGCGCGCGGGCGGCGTGTGCGAGTGCGAGTAGACGTGATTGAGCACGACACCGAGGCCCACGCCGAGGCCGGCGCCCAGCGAGATGAGCACCCAGTACCTGACCACCGGGCGAGCATCGTTCAACGCGTCGCTCAGCGACGTAGAACCTGCGCCGATCGTCGCCAGGAAGTAGAGCACTCCACCAGCGCCGAACAGGAACAACACGACGCCGAGCGCGCGGGTCCAGTAGACGGAGTCCAGGAATGCGCGTCGTGGCGGCGAGTCACCGCGCGCGGCCACAGTGAAGTTCTGGGCGCTCTCGGCCCAGTCGACCAGCGCGAATGCGCCCGCGACCATCGCGAGCAACCAGGCAGGCGGCGTCGCCGGCCACACGTTGAACACCTCGTCGACGACGAGGAAGCCTGCGGCCGCAACCGTGGCCCAGAGCAGGAGACCGAGGTACGGCAGGAAGCGGTCGCCCATCCACAAGTGATAGATGGCTTTGCTGGCAAGTGACGCCATCCGGCTGTCTCGATGACGCGAGGCGTGGCGCTTCGCGTACTCGATCAGGTTCGGGGGAGGGTTCGATCGCTCCTCCCAGAAACGGACGGCGCTCTCATCGACGTGCTCGTTGATGTGGCACAGTGTGAACCCGGGCTGGTTCTCGCTCTGTCTGCGGTTCGCTCGCAACTCGGGAACAGGATCGATCGTGCGATAGGTGCGCTTCGCGCGGAGGATCGTCGTCCAGAAGGGTGACGCGAACTCGGCGAACGAATCACGCGGACCGAGGCGCCCAACGGGGGATGGGACGACTTCGGCAACCTGATCGCACAGAAGCCCGGCCCGGCATGCACCTTCGAGCAGCCACTTCAAAGGCGCCTGCGCGAGCGGATTGCTCTTGTAACCGCCGCCGACATTCGAGTGTGAGCCGACGAACCAACGTTGCTCGATGCGGTCTTTCCACGCAGACGCGAGCGATGTCACGGCGTTGTGCGCGCCGCTCTGCTCGCGTCTCCGTTCAGTGAAGGCGAGCCGTCCAAGCTCGTCGGACGGGTTGGGCCCGATGTACGCGACAAACGGCGTGTGCTGGAAATTGCTGCGGTGCTCGTCGATCGCCAAGGCATGACGGCAGTAGCGAATGAGCGATGTCGGGCGCATGTTGTGATGGAGAGCGATTCGGCCCTGCACGCCTGGGATCGCTAACGCGTCCCAACCAACCGCGCCGACAGTGTCGTAGACACCGAGGTAGGTGATCTGCACGCGCCTCGACCATCGAACGAGGAGTTCCTCCGTGTCGTTGAGATCCGACACCCGCAGTCCGGCGACACGACTCGTGCCTTTTGCGGCGTCTGCTTCTTCATGCTCAATCAGCCAGGGATCCCACATCAGATCGGGGAGGCGGCGGAACTCCGGAGCACTCTCGCCGAAGAGTGCGGTAAATGGTCCAGTGTGATGCTCGCGTTTGCGTCCGAGCAGGCAGTAGTTCTGCCAGAGCTGGGTGACCGTGAGCGGCGCACCACGCCGGAGCAATCCGCACGTCGCGATGAAGCCGACGAGCGATCGCGCCGTGAACGCGCCGCGGCTGAACCCAAAGATGTAGAGCTCGTCCGCCTGCTTCAAGGGAGTGGCGTCTTCAAAGTTCTGGACCAGCCAGTTGTATGCCGCCCGGACGTTGGTCTCGAGGCCGAAGCCGAATCCACCGCCCGTGATCTTGTCGATCGGTCCGGTGCCGACGCCTTCGAGATAGAACTTGAGCTGGGTAACGGTGTCTGTGTCGAGCGGGTGGTCCTTGCATTCAGTGGCCAGACCAAAGTGATGCAGCACATTCGTCGAATCGTCTCGATTGTTCCAGGTGCCATCGAGACACAGCACCAGGCGCCTGACGGCTGTCATCGACTGATGCAGGTCTGCATACCGACCCCCTCCTGCACTGAACTCACCTCCGTCATAGTGAACGACGCGGCCTTCCGTCTCGAACACGAGGGTGCGCTTTTGACCGGGCCTCGCGGGGAGGCTACACTGCCCGCCTCCAAAGGAGGCACCGTGCAGCATGTTATATCCGACCTTGTGAGTCGTTTCGAGCGCGGTCGTCTCTCCCGCCGGGAGCTGATTCAGGCGCTGACGGCCGTCGCCGCGACGGCTGGGGCGACGGCATCAGCCGCGTCGCTCAAAGCGGGCAGCATCAACCACACCTCGGTCCTCGTCAGCGACATGGCGCGCTCGATCGACTTCTACAATCGCGTCTTCGGTCTTTCGGTGGCGAATGAGGACAAGGCGAACAAAATCTCCCGCCTTGGCGTCGGCGGGAAGATTCTCGTGTCGCTGCGCGTGGAGCCGCCCGCGGGCGTCATCGATCACTTTGCGATCGGGGTCGAAGGGTTCAATCGCGAGGCGGTGACCAAGGAACTGCAGAGCATGGGAATCACGCCGCGTGAGAACCTCGAGTTCGGCTTCCACATCAAGGATCCCGACGGCGCCAACGTTCAGATCACCGACATCTGATCCAGGGCGAAGCTCGGCCGTGGTCGTGCCGCGGCGGGCATCGATCCTGCACCCGAGGTTTCGCGAAGGAGGCATTCCCATGTTCTCGGTTCTCGGTTGGATGCTCTTCGGGCTCATCATTGGCGTCATCGCAAAGCTGGTCATGCCCGGCAAAGACCCGGGAGGCATCTTCGTGACGATGCTGGTCGGAATTGTGGGCGCGTTGATCGGGGGGTTCATCGGACGTGCGGTCGGCTTGTATCAGCCGGGCGAGGCCGCTGGATTCTTCGTCGCGACGCTCGGTGCGATCGTGCTGCTGTTTATTTATCGCAAAGCGTTCCGGCCCGCTTAAGGCCGGCGTCGAGCGGCGGTCGCAGACGTCGCTTGCCCATTGGATTGAGGAGTGTCTTCAGCAAGTTCCTCCATCCGATCGGCCAGCGACTGAATGTCGGTCTTCTTGACCAGGTCGCTGATCTGATCGCCGGTCAACGACACCTTCACGTCGAGGTGGCGCGCAATGTCCTGCAATAGTCGCAGGACCGCCGTCATCTCACGTTCGGCAAGCAGGTTGATCTGCAAATCCAGATTCGCCCGCTTCTCGGCTTCGTGTGTCATCCGATTCTGACTGGCCAACACAAACAGCGAGAGGAAGATCGCCTCGAGCGATACGGTCATCGTCAGGAGTTGGAATGGGAACGGATCGAAGGCGGGAACACCAGGGATCAGCTCGAGGTTCGCGAGAATCCAGAGCCCGAACCACACCACGTGAAAGAGCAGCGCCGGCCCTCCGGCGATCACTCTCGTGATCTCGTCGCTCAAGTGCTCTACGCGTGAGCGTTGGTGCGTCGAGGCCCGCTGCCAGGTTTTGATCGCCTCGATGTTCTCGTCGAGCGCCTGCGACGGTGCGCCTTCCAACTCGACGTCGCTGTTCGCCGCTGATCGACGTGCGCCACTCGTGCGTCGGCGGGTTGCCACGGCATGTCGTGAGTGCATGAGTCACGCCAGCACGACGTGACCGCGAATTCCCGGGCAATTGCCGAGGCGCCGCTGGCGCTTTGTCATTCTTGCAATGACGCGATCGAGCTCACTTTTTCTGCACGCGAGCCGTCGACGGTGGAACGAGCCCTTTGAGTCGCATGTAGACGATGACGTTGCCGTAGTGCTCGTTGTTGTGCGTTGTGTTGAATATGAGCACAGAGCCGCGCGACGCCTGGACGTTGCTGCCACCGGGTGCAGCCACTTTCATCGCTTGATTGAAGTTGGTGTCGGTCGTCTCGTTGTAGACGCTGTCGCAGTACACGAGCGAATCCTTCAGCCCCTTCACGATCGCGTCCTTGTCCGTTGCCCGCTCGAAGTTCTCTTTTGAAGGGGACGCCTCGCCCTTGGCCTGCGAGCAGAAGTAGAAGTTACCGTTCGCGAGGTGGCCGATCAACTGGCCGAAGCTGCGGACGTCGGGCGTGGGCTTGAACGCGTAGTCGGCAGCAGGCACCTTGTCCGCGGCCTCGACGAGATTGCGGCGGATGATGGCATGCATCGACTTCGTGACCGACGCCATCGACATGGATGCAATCTCACCGAAGCCGCCGTCGCTGGTCTGCGCACTGGCGATGAAGGGTGCGGCTAGGAAGCAAAAGGAAAAGATCAGTTTGCGCATCATGGCGTCAGCTCATTTGATGCGGTGCCGAGCTACCGTCACCGTTTGCGGATCGCCGGCTGTTGACCGTTGCGAGATATCTGACGGGATCGGCGGCGTGGCGGTTGTAGTCGAACAGGTTGCCGTGCTCGCGCGACGAGCAGTACTGGATGTAGAGACAGAGGCGATAGGTGCCCGGCTTTACGCGGCTCCCGCAGTGCAAGCAGCGTGACGTATCGACCAGCACCGCGCTCCCGCGTGGCCCCATCACGCTGATCGACTTGTCGAGCCCGCCCACGCTGGCCAGCTCGTCATCCAGGTAGCGGCCCATCACCATCGTCGGCCTCCTCGCGGTCGGCGGAGCGGCGTTCGCTTGATGGCCTTGATGATTCGCGTGCTCGCTTCGGCGCGGGAATGAAGGTGAATGGCCCTTCGTCTGGTCCGATGTCCCTGAGATTCAGAAACAGCTTGGCCTGCCGCCGGCCCTCGGGATCGAGATGGTAGATCTGGCTGGAGATCGCTTCCTCTCCGCCGTGCGAAACCGAATAGAGCAGATCGACGCGATTGAGATGCGGGATGGTCCCGAAGTAGTTCGTGACCAGGCTCAGGAGCCCATCCGACAGCGCAAAGTCAACGAGCTCGGGGTTTTGAGCCAAGTCCTGGTTGGTCAGGACGCTTCGGAGAAACGCCCACTTCTTGGCGTGCAGCGCGGTGTCCGGTCCGATGGAGGCTTCGAGCTTTCGTTTCTTCTCTTCGAAGAGCCGCAGCGCGAGCCTGATGACCGGCGCTGATGCCCGGCAGCGCCCCGGGCTGAACGATCGCGTAGCCCTCGCTGCCGATCCATCTGCGTGTTCGGATGGCGCCGGTTGTAGGCGACGACCATCCGCTTCGCGCTGAATCGCGTCGCGCGGTGAGGTCGCGACATCCGAGACGGCCAGCATCGCGCGTCCTGCGGTGGTGTAGCGAGCGCGATGAATGAAGTGCCGGCGCACTCGATTGGTGTTCTTCGTCGCGTGACGAATGGTTCGTCGCACCATGTTGACGGAATAGGAGAGCAGCGACATTGTCGACGGATATGGTCAGTCTAACGCGCGCTCACGGTCAGAACAAGCGGCGCGGCGCGAGCCCCGAGACGGCCTCGTGCTGCTCGCCGAGCGCGACGCGCAGCGTGTCGAGATCGTTGACGTCGAGCGCGACGTACGAGCCCGGCTGCATGCGAGTGAACGCGCGCCGCGCCAGCTCGAGGTGTCGAACGGTCGACGGACGCGGGTCGGAGTAGAACGACAACGACTTTACACCGTAGAGCGGCGGCAGGTAGGACAGTCCGCCGTGGGTGCCGACGAACGCGCGCGCACGCGCGATGACCTTCGATTGAATGTCGAGGTTCGTGCGCGGCGACATCAGATGCGAGATGTCGTGGATGCGGCCGCGCGCCGCCACCGGCACATCCAGCCGATCGTCGAGCTGCACGGACGGATTCAGCAGGACGACATCCGTCGTCTCGGCGAGCGCGTTCAGCAGGCTCCAGACGAATCGGCGGTTCGCTCTGTATCCGGAAACGCGTCGTTGAAGTAGAAGCGAACCGCCACGTATTCGTCCGGGAGCTTACCCGCGAGCTCGCTCGGTCTCGAGCGTGGGCAGCGGCTTGAACACCGCAAAATTCTCGACGGTCTCCACGGCGGCGCGGCTCTGCCAGAACTTGTGAAACAACCGGTACATGTACATCGGGTGCAGCAGGTCGCACTGTGGGAGATGCGAGCCTTGCCGCACCAGCTTGATCGTGTTCGCGATCGAACTCCGACATCGTTCGCGGCTTCGCTTTGCCATCGGTCAGACGCTGTTCGCTGCTGCTGCCGGAATTCCTCGGGTGTGTAGTAGTCGAAGAGCTCGACGTAGTGCGTCGCGATGTCGCGATACCACGCTGCGCACCCGCCACGCGAGACGACGACGAGGCGATCGGCGCTGAACGGACGATGGGTCGTCACCCAGTTGAGAAACGGGATCCAGTAGAGAAGCTCGAAGCCGACCTCGCTCACCCACGGGCCGACGATGATCGGGCGGTCGCTTGCGCTCGATTCGCTGCAGCACGCGCGGCACCGCGACGGCCTCTTCGGTGGGTGCGTCAACGGCCGACAACCGCGAGACGGCGCGCGGCACGATGTGCTGCTTGGCGAAATTCCTGATTGGCCGGAAGCGGAACAGCCAGTCGAAGACGCCAGCGTCATCCTGCACCAGCGTGCCGGTCGCCGTGACGGGTCTCAGTTGTCGTGACCGCTTGCGGGAGACGCGCGTGACCCGACGCACGATCGCCATGACGACGGCAATCGGGTAGAGCAGTGCCCGCAGCGGGTAGGCGTAGAGCGGAAGTCCGCGTGGAGCCGGCGCCGGTGACGCGTCCAGCCGCTCGATCTCTTCGACCATGCGCGGCGTTGCCTCGACGTCCAGTCCGTACGGCCGCGTGAAAGCCCTCACGAACCCTTCAATCTGTCGCCGTGTGCCCTCCGGATCGTCGAATGCCGCAGCGATTTGCCGCACGTGCGTGTCGAAGTCGTCGGCGAGCCGCAGGAGCCCGCCACCCTCCGACGTCAGATGACGGAAGTGGAGCGTGCCGTCCTGCGTGCGACGATACGCCGGCGTGCGAATCGAGAAGACCGGGCGGCCGACGATGCCGCACTCGATCTGGGCGCTCGTATTGATGCCGACGGCGCCAGCCGAGTGATACATCGAGTCGAAGAAGTCGTTGCTGCGACGCGGCATCGACCGGGCTGGCACCGCCGCGTGGCCACACCGAAACGTTCTGGAGGCGCCATCGCGTCGAAGCGATGCCACGGCTGGCGATTCTCGGGATGCGGGCGGATCAGGATGCCGGCCGTTCGGACGCGCGCATCCGGCGCCGATCGGATCGCTCGCGATCCATTGCTCGATGAAGACGACTTCGTCTGGCGCGATGAACGGCGACGAACAGAGATAGAGGAGGATCGGTCTGGCCGGATCGAGGCCGACGCGCGCGCAGAACTCGTCGCGGGTGGTGCTTGCCCGGCGCGCGAACCACTGGTCGTACACCATCGCGCCCGTGAGGACGACGCGGTCAGGGTCGGCGTCGTGCATGCCGACCGCTTCGGCCTTTTGCGCCTCGTTCCAGACGTAGACCTTGTCAGGCTGGACTCTGAATCAGTCCTTTGTTCGTCAGGTTGTCCCAGCTGAGGACCGGAAGCGCGGATCGGATACCGAGCCGTTGCGCCGCTTTGACGTAGTCGACTTGATCCGATCCGATGTCAACGAGCGGCGTGACGAGCATCACGTCCGGGCGCTCGCGCTCCACAAGGCTGAAGACCGCGCGATCGATCGGGATTGCGCGCTCGACAACCAGCAGTGCCTTCGTAAGGAATCGGTTCCCGGCGCGGCTCTGGAAGATCGGCAGCTCCACGAACCAGCGCATCAGTCGGTGACGTCTTGCCGCGGGCGCGTTCCTTGAGGCTGTTGACGCCCGCGTACTCCGGCGTCAGATAGCGGACGTAGTCGACGCGTGTAGCGGGCGGCGCGGGCGAGTCCAAGCCAGAAGCGCCACGGTGTCTTTCTCACCAATCTTGCCGGCGGTGATATTCGGGAAGTCCTGGGTGAGCTTCGCAGAGCAGCCGCTCGTCGCCCTCTTTGTCGCGATGACCGAAGAACAGATGGACCTGATGATTCCGCTCGGCCAGCGCCTGGAGCGTTGACGCGAAGTTTCGCAACGCTCCGGTGTGGCGCATCGAGAACAGAATTCGCATGAGGTCGGCACGTCTAAAATACCATTCACGTGCCCCTCACACGGAAAGACCCGTCAATTCCCAACTCCCAAGGATCCAACTCCCAAATAGCCGATCAATCCTGCCGCAACGCCATCAACGGATCGATTCTGGCCGCGCGCCGCGCCGGAATGTAAGCCGCCAGCATCACCACCATGACCACGACCGGAACGATCAGCAGGAAGGTGATGACGTCTGTCGCGGTCCCTGGAATGATGCCTTGCACAAGGCCGCCAACCGCGATGCTCGCGACTACGCCGCCGGCAATCCCGCCGACCGAGGGCAGCGTCCCCTGACGCAGGATCATCCGGAGCACAGACGTCGGCACGGCGCCCACTGCGATGCGGATCCCGATCTCACGCGTTCGACGGCTCACGGTGTACGCAGTCAGACCATACAGACCAATCAACGCCAGCACCAGGCCCATCGTGCCCATGCCCGCGATGGTGCGTACGACCACGGTGTTCAGGTTCTGTGCGTTGGCGTAGTAGAAGTCCTCCATTGTTCGCATGCTCAGGATAGGCACTGTGCGATCGGTCTCGAGGATGGCGGCGCGCAACTCTGACGCAAGCGCTTCGGACTCTGCCTCCGTTCTCACGACCAGCGTGGCTCGCGTGAATGGGTTCTGCTGGTGTGGGAGATACAGGAACGGTGTTGAGTTGCTGCGTGAACAATCGGAACTTGGCGTCGGCGGCAACGCCGACGATCTCGGCCCACGCACCGTCTGTGAGACGGATACGCTTGCCGAGCGGTTCGTCCCCTGGCCAGTACCGATTCGCCATCCCCCGGTTCACGATCGCCACCCGCGGCGCATCGGCGGTGTCAGTTGCGAGCACCCCTCGTCCGCTCTCGATTCTGATTCCAATGGTCTCGAAATAGCCCTCGTCAACACGTGCGGCTGCGACCGAGAGGCTATCCGTGCCCGGTGGCAGCGCAAAGCCTTCCGGAACGATAGCCAGTGATTGGCCACCATCCTGATTCAGCGGCACATACGACGTCAGTGCAACCGAGGTGACCCGAGGGATCGCTGCCACGCGTTCCTTGACGCGCTGGTAGAACTGGTCGCTCTGGCGCTGGTCGTAGCGCGCGAGCCCGGGATCGAAATTGGTGAGCACGATGTGATCGGTTTTGAATCCTGGCCCGCGACTGTATTCGGCCTGGAAGGCGCGATAGAAGGAGAGTGCGACGGTCAGCAGGACGAGCGTGAGCGCGATCTGCGACGCGACGAGCCCGTGTCGTCCCCACAGTCGCGCGACGCGTCCACCCGGCGTGATCGTGTTTCGAAGCGTGCCCGAGAGATCGCCGATGCGCGTGCTGCGCCAGGCCGGCATCGCACTCGAGAGGAGCGCGCTGACGGCTGCGAATGCGAGGGCAACGAGGAGCGCGCGCTGGTCCAGCTCGTAGGTCAGCCTGACGCCGGAGTCGTTGGCGATCTGAAACTGCCGGAACGAATTGACGATCCCGTAGGCCACCGCAATTCCTGCAAGGCCGCCAGCGATCGCGATCAGGAGGCTTTCAGTGATCAGCTGACGCAGCAGTCGCGTGCGGCTGCCCCCGATAGCCAGGCGAATGGCGATCTCGCGGGCGCGCACAGGCGCACGGCTCGTCAGCAGTCCCGCCACGTTCGCGCACGCCACGAGCAGGACGGCGAGCGCCAGTCCCAGAAGGATGACGCTGAGTCCTGCAAGCGGAGCGTACTCGGAGAAGCGCGTGTCCATCTCCCGTCTGACCAGCAGTCCGTGGCGCGTCGTTGGTTGCGGGGTGTTCCTCCTGCAGTGCGCGCGCGATGAGATCGAGCTCCTGGCTTGCCTGCGCGATCGAGGTGCCAGGTGCCAGTCTGCCGAGCATGCGGAGCGAGCGGACGTCTCGCTGCTCCAGCAGGTCTGGCGGGGCCCCGGCCGTGAGCGCTGGCAACATCGCGATCGGGACGTAGAACGCGACCGGCTGAAGAATGTTGAGGCCGGTGAACCCTTGTGGCGTGACGCCGATGACGGTGAACGGCACGCCGGTGAGACGAATCTCGCGGCCGACGATCGCCGGGTCGGCGCCGAACTGCTCGGTCCACGTCTCGTGCGAGAGCACCACGACAGCATCGCGGCCCATGACGCGATCCTCGTCGGGAACAAACGCTCGCCCAACGACCGGCTGGACGCGAAGGACGTCGAAGAGATTTGCGCTGACCGCGAGACCGAACGTGCTCTGAACGGACTCGTCGCGCCGGGTGGCAAGGCTCGCTGTCACGAAGCGTGTTGCCGCGAGGCCTTGAAAGCTTCGAGCTCGACTGCGGATGTCAACGTAGTCCGGATAGGAGATGCCGCTATTTCGTACCTCCCCAGTGGGCATCGTCGCGCTCACCGTGAACAACTCGCTCGCGGCGGGCACCGGCAGCGGCCGCAGGATCAGCCCGTCGGCGACGCTGAACATCGCCGCGTTCGCGCCGACGCCGATGGCGATCGACATGACGGCGATGAGCGAGAAGCCGGGGTTCTTCGCCAGCATCCGCGCGCCGTGCCGGAGGTCTTGCCACACCGTTTCGAACATCGGACGTCCCTTCGCGTGACCGTGTGTAACGCTGCGTGGATCAAGGACTGTGCCGGTTCCGCGCACTGGTAGTGTCCGTCTTTAGGCGGATCTGATGCCGTCGGACGTCCGCTCATGGGACGAGACCGTTCACTCCCGTGCGGCGGCCCCTCAATCCGCGAGCGACGCGTGAGTGATAGCGACGAGCGCTGTGCAGGCCGTATCGACTCGCAGCGTGCGCGGCCCGAGGCCGACCATCTGGAAGTTGTGCGCCGCCAGGAGGGACAGCTCGAAATCGTTCCAGCCACCTTCCGGTCCGATGGCCAGAAGGACGCGCCGATTGTGGTGATCGCGCAGAGCCGAAGCGATCGAGGTGGCCCCGCTCGGATCGGCGACGAGACGGATGCCGTCGCCGAATAATCCGTCCAGATGATCCTCGACGAGGACCCTGAACTGACGGTGGATCGACACCGCCGGCAGCCGCGTATCGCGTGCCTGCTGAAGGCCTTCGATGAGCAGCCGACGGTAGGTCACTTCATTCAGGATATGCGTGTCGAAGTAGTGGCGCTCGACGCGTTCGGCATTCGTCAGGACGATTTGTCCCACGCCGAGCGCCGCGAGTTGCGCCCACAGGCGCCGCATCACTTTCGGGCGAGGCAGCGCGAGCAGCACATCGACTTGCGGGCGTGGGGGAGCGGCGGCCTCGAACTCGCAGCGAAGAGCGACTCGGCCTTCGCCTGCTGACACCACCGTGCCCGTGCCGAATGGACCGTCGAGCAGACCGATTCGAACCGTCTGTCCCGGTGTGGCTCGCAACACGTTCACCACGTGCGCGGCGCGCGCGTCGGAGAGCGTCACGCAGTGCGAGTCGATACGGTCGCGTTCGTCGAGCAGCACCAGGTTCACGTCGCTATTCTGACAAACGACGGCCGCCGCTGACGAAATGTTCATCAAAACTTTCAACGTCCGCACGCTCGAGGCCGACCTGGCCAATCAGCGCTGATCAGGCTTTCGCTAACGGTCTTTTTGATCGGGCGAGATTCGCTTGACCAGCCTTTCGAACCTGGGATCCCCGTGGAGTCCCCGAAACTGCGCAACTACTTTGAGGAATACCATGAACGCCGCGCGTTCCTGAAATGCCCTCTCCAACCACTCGAACGCCGCGTCATGCTCACGCAGGCTCGCATGAACGGCCGCGATCCAAAACGAGGACACGCCATCCGGTTTCCAATTCTTCTCGATCTCATCGAGAATCGCCCGCGCCTTCGCCGTCTCACTCACCTGCGCATAAACGGCGGCGATCTCCAATCGATGGAAGTTCCCCCTCGGGGCCAGCGCCAACGCCGCTTCGCATTGCTCGAGGGCTTTCTCCCGTTGACCCACCACGGCGTACACCGATGCCAAGACACCGTGGGTATTCGGATCGTCAGGATCCATGGCCAGGGTCCTGAGCAACTGATCGATGGCTTTGTCGAGTTGCCCCAGGTTGGAATAGGTGACGCTCAAGCAGAAGGAAGGGAGCGAGTAGAAGGGCGCCAGTTCGACCGCGCGTTTTCCTGCAACGAAGGCTTCGTCGGCGCGTTCCTGGCTGAGTCGAATCAGATCCAACAACGCCCATCCGTCGGCAGAATCCGGGTCCAACTCGAGGGCGCGCTGCGCCTCGCGTTCGGCGCCATGCGAGTCCCAGTTCAGATACAGGAGATTCCAACCCATGCCGATGTGAGCGTCCGCGAGCGTCTCATCAAGGTCCAGGGCCTTTCTCGCTGCCATCATTCCGGGAACGGCCTCGGAGACTTCCGCATGCCCGTAAAACCGCAGGAAGCTATAGGCCATGCTCAGCCTGGCGTGGGCGGCCGCGTACGTCGGGTCGATCTCGATTGCTTGCTGGCAGAATGCGATCCCCTTGCGCAACCTCTCAGCGGAGCTTCCCGCGAGGTAGTGTTGGGCCATGAGGACCAGCCGGTAGGCCTCGTTGTTTTGCGTTGGACGCTTGCGAAGCCTCTTCTTGTCCTCCCCAGTCAACTGCAGCCGCAACTTCTGCGATATTTCCGTCGCCAGTTCTTCCTGCAACGCAACAAGGTCCGCCATCTTCCGACTGAAGCGCCCACCCCAGAGCTGCGCTTGCCGTTCCACATCGACCAACTCCACGGATACGACAAGATCATCTCCGCGCTGAATCATTCGACCCGAAAGCACCGCCCTGACCCCCAGTTCTCGCCCGGCCGCCAGCGGATCGCCACTCGTCCCTCGATACCGGAACGACAGGGTGCGCGGCAGAACGCGAATCTTGCGGAGCTGCGCCAGTGTGTTGATCAACGTCTCTGCAATTCCATCGCTCAGATAGCCGGCGTCCGGATCGGCGCTCGCGTTTTCGAACGGCAGCACGGCCAACGAGTCGATGGTCTTCGACTGTTTGCCCGTCGATGGCCTGTGTGCGGCGTTATTGGATCGCGCGACGGTCTGTGATGCAGGAACGGCAGCGACACGGCCGAACTCCGTATCGCGTATCAGCCGTTGCAAGTCCGCTCGAAGCTCCGCCGCCGACTGGTAGCGCAGCGCACGGTCCTTTTCGAGGGCTTTGAGCAGAATGACTTCGAGTGCGGCCGGCAGACGAGGGTTCAGGCGCGCGGGAGAAGCGGGAGCCTTGTTCAAGACCGCATCGAAAATCACTCCTGGGGTCGGTCCCGAAAACGGCTGCAGCCCGGTGGCCATCTCGTACAGCACGACGCCGACGGAAAAGAGATCGGTCCTGGCATCCAACGCTTCGCCGCGTATTTGTTCGGGTGACATGTACGCGACGGTCCCAAGCGCGATGCCGGGGCTCGTCAGGTGCGGATGCTCCTGCGTCGGTCCGTCCCACTGTGCGCTCATACGGCTTGGCGGCAATTGCATAGCCAGCCCGAAGTCCAACACCTTTGAGTACCCACGTTCAGTGACAAAGATATTTGCGGGCTTGATATCGCGGTGCACGATCCCTCGTGTGTGCGCCGCATCGAGGGCATCTGCGATCTCCGACCCGAACGCGAGAAGCGCATGTACGTCCATGGCTCCCTCAGCGATCTGCTGCTGAAGAGTGCGACCCTGTAAGAGTTCCATCGCGATGAACCGCTGGCCCGCGTGTTCACCGATTTCGTGGATGGTGCAGATGTGGGGATGATTCAACGCGGCAGCCGCGCGCGCCTCGCGCAGAAAACGCTCGAGGGCCTGCTCATCACCAGACATGTCAGCGGAAAGAAACTTCAGCGCGACAGCCCGGCCCAGCGTCGTGTCTTCGGCCTTGTAAACCACACCCATCCCGCCAACTCCCAGCTTCTCGACGATGCGATAGTGCGAGATGGTTTGGCCGAGCATGTGTGTCAGCGATTCAGCGCGAATGATGGGGATCGGGATAGGAAAGCGCCGGTAGTCGGACCGTCAGATGGCGATCACTATAGTCCAACAGGAGGGCAGTCGCGGTGGCGGCGTCTCACGATCGCCACTACGATCGGCCGGGCCAAATGCGCTCGAGATACCCGGCCAGGGCCACACGCATTTCGACGATGGACTGGAAACGTCTGTCGGGATCGGCGTCGACGGCGGTGAGCAGAATCTCCTTGAGCTCCGGAGCGACCTCGGAGTCCGCATCGACACACCGGGCGACGTCGTCCGCCCAAGCCCATTCATGGCCGGCGAGCATGGTGTAGAGCACGGCGCCCAAAGAGAACAGATCGGATCGCGCATCGGGCGCTTGACGGGACAGCTCGGGCGCCGAATATCCGGAGGTGGTCGGCGGATTGTAGAAGACTCCTCTCGAGTGCCGGGCAGCCTCGTATGACGATTCGAAGTCGACAACCCTGAGCACGGGCTTCCCGTTTTCCCACCGGCGCAGGATGTTCATGGGATTGAGATCGACGTGCCAGATCTTCAGACCATGAAGCTCTGTCAACGCCTTGGCAACCTCGATCGTCGTTCTGAGATGGGCGACCTGCCGGGCAGGGAATCGTTCCGAGTCGATGGTCGTCGCCAGTGGCCACTCGTCAAAGCACGACATGGTCAGATAGACGCGGCCGTCGCGCAATCGTCCGTGTTCCTCCAACACTGGAAAGTACCGCGAGTCGGGCAGCTCTCTGTTGATGGTCGAAAGGCTGGCGATTTCGTTCGTGAGATCCTGCTCGTAGATGAGCCCCGGCTTCGAGGTCACTTTGATGAGCACGTTCGCGCACCGGCGCTTGTCGCGAGCGACGTAGAGCTGATGGCGGCAATGCTTTCCGAACGGATGCCCGCTGCGGGCGGCCGCGAGCCAATGGACGCTCCTGAAGTGATCGAAGGGCGGGGACTTACAGTCGATATCGATCGGGGCGCTGTGGGACATGATGGCCCTCGCTCCCGTGTTACCTTGACTCGGAGCCGGGATCCGATCTGGCCGGCCGACCACCGATCCGGATCCCGGAATCAGCTGTCGTAATACAGCGAGAACTCGTGGGGATGCGGGCGGAGCCGGATCGGGTCGAGCTCCTTCGACCGCTTCCAATCGATCCAGGTCTCGATCAGATCCTTGGTGAAGACGTCGCCGCGCAGCAGGAAGGCATGATCCGCCTCGAGCGCGTTGACGGCCTCTTCGAGCGAGCCGGGTGTGGTCCGGATCCCCATTTCCTTCATTTCGTGACGCGTCATCTCGTAGATGTCGCGATCGAGCGGCTTGCCTGGGTTGGCCTTGTTCTGGATGCCGTCGATCATCGCCATCAGCATCGCCGACCACGCCAGGTAGCCGTTGCAGCTCGGGTCCGGGCAGCGGAACTCGAGGCGCTTGGCCTTCGGGCTCTTCGAGTACATCGGAATGCGAATGGCAGCCGACCGGTTGCGTGCCGAGAGCGCCAGGTTGACCGGCGCCTCGAACCCGGGCACCAGGCGGCGGTACGAGTTGGTGGTCGGCGCGGCGAACGCGAGAATCGTGGGGGCGTGTTTGAGCAGACCACCCGCGGCCCAGAGGCCGAGCTCGCTGAGCCCGGCGTAGCCGTCGCCGGCAAACATCGGCGTGCCGTCCTTCCACAGCGAAGTGTGCGTGTGCATGCCGCTGCCGTTGTCCTCGAAGATTGGCTTCGGCATGAACGTCACCGTTTTCCCGTGGCGCTTCCCGACGTTCTTGCAGATGTACTTGTACCACATGAACTGATCGGCCATTTGGACCAGCGGCTGGAACTTCATGTCGATTTCCGACTGGCCGGCCGTGGCGACTTCGTGATGGTGCGCCTCGACGATGATCCCGATCTTTCGCATCTCGTGGACCATCTCGCCGCGCAGGTCGTGGTAGGTGTCGGTTGGGCTGACGGGAAAGTAGCCTCCCTTGAAACTCGGCTTGTAGCCAAGGTTCGGCTCCTCGATGCGCGCCGTGTTCCACGCGCCTTCCACCGAGTCAATCTGGTAGTAGCCGCGGTGCTGGTTCTGCTCGTAGCGGACCTCGTCGAAGATGAAGAACTCCGGCTCGGGCCCGATGAAGCAGGTGTCGGCAATCCCCGATTGCTTCAGGTGCTCCTCGGCTTTGCGCGCGACATGTCGCGGGTCGCGCGTGAACTCCTTCCGGCTGATGGGATTGACCACGTTGGCGATCACGCTCACCGTCGGCTTCGCAAAGAACGGATCGAGGCGTGCGGTGGTGGGGTCCGGGACGGCCATCATGTCGGACTCGTGGATGCCCATCCAGCCGCGAATCGACGAGCCGTCGAACCCGAGGCCCTCCTCGAAGGTGCCTTCATCCAGTATGTCGACGGGAAAAGAGCAATGCTGCCAGCTCCCGAGCATGTCGACGAACTTCAGGTCGACCATCTCGGCCTGGTGCTTCTTGGCGTAGGCAAAGAAGTCTTTCGGGGTCTTCGGGAATGTCCGGCGTCATGGGTGCTCCTCGCCAATCCTTCGAGTCCGCCCGGGGAGGCCCGGACGGGCCCGCTCGCGTTTGACGTGACCAGGAGGGAATGAGCCAGGGACGGCGGCCGTCTGTGCTGGCTCGCCTCGCCGAAAGGCGAAGCATACCCTAGACGAGAACGTCTCTGCGCGCGCGATCTGAGGTCGTCGTCCCCGGGTCTATCGCAACCTCAGGCGGGGCAATCGACGAGGTCTCGTCCGCCACCGGCATTGCTCGTCTTTGATCTTGAATTACTGAAGATTGATAGGAGGGCCCCACTTAATTCTTCGCTTTGCCGGCGTTGATGATGATTTGCAAGTCCTTTTCGTTTTCGTTGCAGATGTATTCCAACAGGTCCATATCGAGGACAAGTGTTAGTTTGATGGTCCTCGTCCAGGGTTTCGTATATGCCTTTGGATCATCGACCGTGACTTCGACGTCAAGATTGCCGTAGTCCAGGCGGCGGATGCGCTCAATGATTCGAGCTTGCTCGGTGAGCGGATACCCCTCACCGTTGAACCAATTTTCCTTGATGCCGATGGTCTCAACCACGAGCGTGTCACCCTCCCACCTGCCAACCGAATAGCCTTTGAACATGGGCTCAGGGTCTTTCGGCAGTGGACGCCCATCCAGAAAGATCTGCCGATACTGCCCCATATACTCATCCAGGATCGTCAGACTATCGGGCAGTTGGATGATCTTCCGCATCACAAAATGCACCCACATCCGTGAAGGTGCGTGCGGCAAACACCGAAGGTTCGGATCGCGGCTCGCGTCGTCTGCGTACTGCTTCACTAAAGCCTCGGCCCACGGTTGCAAGGGTGGAGTCTCAGCAGCGCCCGTGACGTTGATAAATCCCACAGGAACACCATCCGGCGCATCACTACATCCAAACGGAGAGGTCGCCTCGATGCACGGCCGTTTCTCCACGTCCCAGAGCCCGGAAAGATCGGGTGTTCCGTCCGTCATCTTCGGTGCAGGTGCATGAAGATTCGGCTTGCCGTCCGGCGTCATCGGCACACCCTTCGTTGTGACATTCCATTGCGCCGGCAGGATCACCGTGACGGAGAGGATCATGCCGCCTGTTGCCATGATTCTTCCTGCGAGCATCGCTTCCCCCTTCTCCAGGATTTCATTTCGACGGCGGGAAAGCCGCCGATCCAGCCGACGAGGTTTGTGCTCGGGGAGAATACACGTCAACCGCCGCTGATGTCTCGCAGGTCTGTCTGGAATCGAGTTGTTTGACAGACTCGTCGAGCGTCTTCCTTCGCTGCGGGTGTTGTTCATCTCCGGAGCCGCCAGTCCCGCCGACCTCAGGACGATCGCGCGCAGAGGAGCCCTCTTGGAGAAGCCATTCTCGGCGAAAATGCTCGCCACCAAGGTACACGAGGTCTTGAGTTAGACGTCCCTTGGCTTCGTCGACTAACCCTGCTGCAATTTCTCAAGTGGTTTCGAGTTCCCGCGCGAATGGCGACCCAATTAAGTTGTCGTCGGGAGTAACCCGCACCGCACCCGAGCCGTGTCAAAAATGCTCGATGGTAGCGAGAACTACCCGCTCATCTTTAGCGACGCAATGCCGCTGAGTGCGTCATCGCCGATAAAAGCCGCCAATCGTCATCACCGAAAATGGCCTGAGCCTTGATCGTCTGATTGGAATGGAGCGCCGGCTCTGTCCTATCTGCGACAAGCCAGGGCGATTTCTCCCTGAAAGCAGCGCCGACGGGTACGTCGATTACTACCGCTGCGACAACTGCCGGCACGTGTGGTCACACGCGAAGAGTGCTCCTGATTCACCCGCGAAAGTCGTCACATTTCCAAAGAGTAGCGACGCGTCTTCCGGTCCCGATTGACGTTGCCGGTTTTGGCCCTTCTGTTCTTCAGCACGCCGCACGTCATCTGCATGCTCATCTCGCTTCGAGGCCCGTCGGCGCTTTCGGATCATCCGTCTCGTTGTCGGATCTCGCGATGCTGACCTGCTTCGTAACAATGGCGTTGCTGCAAGATAGGCCGGTTCGTCGATCCATGCGAAAACCAGCGCAGG
Source organism: uncultured Acidobacteriota bacterium (assembly GCA_963757735.1). Taxonomy (GTDB): domain Bacteria; phylum Acidobacteriota; class Vicinamibacteria; order Vicinamibacterales; family UBA2999; genus Gp6-AA40. The sequence continues at coordinate 5,736 of CAVWST010000005.1, read as the reverse complement.
CACGCCATTCACGAGGGCCTGTACGCGTCGACCCCGGCGACCATCGGGGGACGCTTCCGCCTTCCTTCGCCATCCGGGTTCCGATCGCAGACCTCGCGTTCACCGTGCAGCGAATGTGGACACGGCCCGCATCGAGCCGCGCGCGGGCCGTCTGGTATGGCGCGGCGTTGTCGCAGAATCGAATCGGTGTCGCGCAGGCATGGTGCTCGTTCGTGGACACTGTTCCCGTGATGGGCGAAGACAGCGTCACACTCGTTCGTTGATTCGCCTTCGAGACGGGGGCGAGAGTCCCTGCCGTTTCCCTCCGGCTGACAACGACAACCATTCGACATCCTCTCTCCAGCTATCGCATCAGACTGCTTAGTGTCAGTCGGTAGGCGGCGGAGGCGCGAAGAACCTCCTCAGACTCAAAAACGGCTGCTCGAGCAGATGCCACGAGAGAAAAGCGAGGACGTAGCACGCCAGCAGACCGACGCAAAACGCTGGGAGCGATTCGTTCGCGCCTCCCCAGGACTCCAGCGCCGCAAACGGGATCTTGTGCAGAAGGTAAAGGCCGTAACTGATCGTTCCTGTGTAGATCAGAAATCGGCTGCAGAGGATTCTCCTCAACCACGGGTGACTGTCAAACAGCGACAGATATACGAACGCCATCGACGCGATAGCAACGAAAGAAAATGCGATCCAGCGCGCATCTACTGATTCGGCGACTAAAGCGAGCAGTGCCGTCACGATTAGCGTCATCCGCGCCGGCGTGACAAATGCCGTCGCTCTGAAGCCATCCATGCGGACGACCGCGGCGAGCAACGCTCCTGCCATCAGACCGTCGAGCCGACAGAACGGGTTGGCGTACAGATTTACTCCGTACCAGTCGAGCGTGATTCTGAGGCCCGGCGACACCGCCACCACGACGATGGCCGTCCACCGCAAAGTACGATGCGAACTCGAGCGAACGACCCACGGCCACATCAGATAGAACAGCTCCTCGATGCCGAGCGACCACGTGACGCCGAGTGGCCCGGCGGCGTTTTGGGGGATCGGCACGAAGAAGTTCTGGAGGAACAGCAGATATGACCACCAGGGCTGCGACCGGTCACCAAAAATCTCGATGGCCTCCTCCGGTCGCACGAGAGGGACGAGAACGAACATGAACAGGAGGAGGGAGTAATACAGCGGCCATATTCGCAGGCATCGGCGAATGTAGAAATCCCTGATGAAGTGCGAACCTTTGGTGTCGAGCAGGATCCCGGTGATCAAGAAACCCGATAAGACGAAGAACAGGTCAACGCCCATCCAGCCATTCGCGAAGATGGGCGCCCAACCAGGGGGCAGATACTTCGAGGCTTCGTTGTGAACGATGACGACCAGAATTGCAATACCGCGAACCGCATCCAGCTGCGGAATACGGTGGCCACGTGTGACGGGCGAAACGATCTGTTCACCAGTGATCCTCCTGAGCAAACCAAATCGGCCACCTCGCGCGAACTGGCCGCTCGCCATCACGCTGACCTCACAGCTAACGAAGACCCTCCTGCGATCTCGCGAGATTCTGTTCGGAGTCGAAATATTCCCCGTTGATCACAGGCAGATTGACGCGTACCATTCGACAACTTCTCTGGAGCATCCCCACATGCGTCTCCGTCCTTTCGTCGCGGCATCGATTATCGCCCTTGTGGTGATCGCGAGTCACAAAGCAGAAGCGTCTGCGATCCTGTTCAACGATCGCGCCGCGTTCGAGCTGGCCGCAGCGCCGAACCTGAGCCCGTTACGTGTGACGGATGCTGATCTGATCGCCGCCGGTCAGATCGTTTACACCTACGGCGACATCCTTCCCGTCTTCGTCGACGTCGTCGGACTCTCCTGTTGTCTTCAGAAGGTCGGTGATGTGGGTTTGATTCCACGAGGCGGCGAACCCTATGGTAATGGTTATGCCGGCGTCGGGCAGTTCACGACGCCGATCACTGCCGTCGGCTACGACGTCTGGGGCGAGTTCATGCTGAACGGCATCGCCGTCAATGCGACGAGCCCGATTTTCTTCGGCTTCATATTCGATCAGCCCACGACGCACCTCCCCCTCCCGCAGGTTGCGTTGTTCCCTCAACCAGACTCCTTGCCGCGGCAAGGGCTCTATTTCGCCGCTAACATCGCAGTGCGAACCGTCCCCGAGCCCAGCACGGTGTTTTCTTTTCTGTTGGGAACCGCCGCAGTCGTCCTGCTTGCTGCGACGAACGCGCAAAGGATTCGACGCCGCGTCGCACGAACACCCATCGAGGATCGACGCCCCCGAAGGTAACTGTGGCGAGTCCTCTCGCGGTCTTGCCACCTACAAGCGCGTGTAGGAGGCTCGCCCGGCGAACCGCTTTGCCAGATTGTCTTGGTCGGCCGCCAGAAGTGCGACTGGCGTGAACCATTCGTAACCCGCCGCGAAGTAGCTCTCCGTGAGGGTCACGAGCGCGTCGTACTGAGTGGAGTTGAGCGCCTCGACACAGAAGCTGCGTGGGTCAAGGTGATGATCGCAGCAGCCGTGAGAAAGAAAGTTGTCGAAGTGATCGACCGAACTGAAGATCGAATCTGGTAGTCCAGTAGATGCGATGACCGGCTGATTGCTCCTGACGAAGCGATCCCACGCCAGCCTCGCCGCTGCTTTCTGAGGTGACTTGCGGTAGGTCATGGTTTGCGTGAGCCGGGGATCTTCCCTCGGTTCCGTAGACACGTGACGTTCTACGCGGTACGACGTTCGTAGTCAACGGGCGACTGATAGCCCAATGACGAATGCAGCCGTCGGTAGTTGTAGTACCGCACATACCGGCGCGACTGCTGGCGGAACGCATCGACGGCTTGAAACGCTCGACCGTGAATGACATCGGCCTTGAGTGAATGAAAGAACGACTCCATGTGTCGTTCTCGCCCGGCGTGCCCCCACGCGTCACGCTCATCCTACGCGGGCGACCAGACGTACGCCCCCAAGACTGCCGCTGCCAAAGAGCCGGAACACTACCGTGTAGAACGTGTCGAGCTGCGTGTAGATCTGCTCGCCATGCACCCGCACGTGACGGGGACGGTCTGCCTGCCATGCTGCCATGCGTGCGCCGCAGAACGTTGCCCAATCGTCGCTCAGATCCGTGGCCGTGATCTCGCTGAACCCGGCCTCGTGCAGGTCGCGGACATAGTCTGCGATGCTCGTCAGCGTCACGCCGAAGATGGTGTGGCGCACATCGGGCAGATCGGACTGGGCAAACGGCGCGCGCTGGAAGAGGTCCTCGATGTAGCATTGCCCGCCACGCCGCAGCATGCGGGCTAGACGCGCCAACAGACGCGGACGCTCCGGGATATGGAGGAGGGCGAGCCAACTGACGATGGCGTTGAACGTGGCATCGGGGAAAGCGGCGGTGAGGGCATCCCCGCACACGTGGGTGACGTGCTGCCCGAGGCCACAACGGGCCGTGAGACGGGTCGCCATCGCGTGTAGATCGCTCTGCAGCTCCAGCGCCGTGATGTGGCAGCCGATCGTGCTGGCCAGATAGCGCGCCGGACCGCCCAGGCCGGAGCCGACATCGAGGACGTGACTCGCGGGGCCCAGGCCGAGCAGGTGCACGGCGGCGTGCACCGCGTCCGTGCCGTGGTAGTGGTACTGGTCAAAGGGGAACGATCCCGCGCCGATCGCACGCGACTGGTGCGCTGGCCACAGCCACCGCATGGACAGCGGCGAGACCCGCAGCGCTGGATCCGAATGCGGACCCGACTCGTGGCGTCCGACTCCTCCCACTCCACTCGCTCCACGCGGGAATCCGGGCAGCCCCAGAATCCACGTGCAATCGCGCTGCGATCCCACACGTCCTCCCTGGCTGCAAGCACAACAAGAGAGAACGACACCGGGTGGTCCGGTGCCAAGTGGGATCGCCACCATCGGTCCGCGCAGGCGGCCGGTATACCTCAGATCGCTGTACGCAAAATTGGTGAACAGCCCCCTGTTCTGGCAGGCCTTGTCATCCAACTGTCGGTAGTATCTTGTTCGATAGTCACATCCTCTTAGGCGCCTGAACGCGGCCATACGAGAGCGGAGGCACGCCATGGCCCACGACGAGATCAAGGACCAGTACCACGAGGTACAGGCCCAAGGCCTCTACGACGAGGGCATGGCGCGGATGGCCCTCTACCACCGCCACTGTCAGGACCCGGTGATCTTTCGAGCTCTGGGCGATGTTGGCGGCAAGTCGCTGCTGGATCGGCTTCGGCGACGGGTTCTACACCCGTAAGTTCCGCCGAGCAGGAGCGGATCCGGTGGTGGGGGTCGACGTGTCGCCACAGCAGATCGCCAAGGCTCGGCGTATCGAGGAGCGCGAATCGCTGGGAATCGAGTACCTGGCGGCGGATGTTGTTTCACTCGAGCTGGAGCAGCGCTTCAATGTCGTGACCGCCATCCACCTGCTGCACTACCTCGAAGGCGGGACCGAGATCGAGGCCGTGCTGCGCAAGATCCACAACGCGCTGGAGGACGACGGCTGTTTCGTGACCATGATCGCCAATCCGGAATTCGACCTGGAGAGGCAGGACCCGGAGGATTCGAGGACCAAATTCGCCTACTACTTCTCCGTGGCCGAACCGGACAACGGCGGTCTCATGCGTTTCCACCCGGGAGGTTTCTCCAAGGAGCGCGAGATCACGGTCGAGTTCCAACGCTGGCACCGCGAATTCCTCAACGACATCGCTGTCGAAGTGGGCTTCGCGCCCAAGTGGCACGAACCGTTCATCAGCGAGGAGGGCCTGGAACAGTATGGGGCGGCGTTCTTCGAGAACTATCTCGCCAACCCGCAAAGCAAACTCCTGCGATTGACGAAAGTCATGAAGCCGGAGTCTGAGGACCGTTAGCCTCGAAGAGACCCGACCCGGCTGCTCCAGTCAACCTTGAACCGCTCTGAAGGGCGAGGGATTCTCTACCCCCGCATGCACCGTCACTCTACGCGCCTTCCATCGCTTGCCGGGACCCTAAACCGAAACGCTACTCAAAACCGGGCTACGTCGCGCGATTGAAGGACAGGATCTTCACGTGTGGTTAGATGCCTGGCGCCCAAGCTGGGCCTGCCCGCGACCTGAAACGCCTGTACCTGCTCGCGATCGCCATGGCGCGACGATCGATCGACGTCACCTCGCAGGACTTCGTAACGGACAAGTCCACGATGTTGGCGCTCGGTCTGCTTCGTATATACACAACCCGATGAACTCACGATCGGGCACGTCCTTGCGTTCCGGCGATTCGCGCACTACGCCTCAGGAACGTAAGGCCGCCGATGGAGCACTCGAACACCTCCATGGCAGTAGCGTAAGGCCTGCGTATATACACATCCCCGATATGCTCGTACCAGGGCCTCCGTCGTGTGTACCGGCGACCGACCGCCACGCATCCGGAAAGCGATGCTGTGGATGGACCGCAAGCAACCGACCGCGGTTCAAGGAGTCTTACCCTTTGCACCGTTCTAAGAGCGCGTAACAACAAAGTTCAGGAAAGTGAAAGTGCGTAGCGGATGAGGTTCGCTCAGTGCCACTTCGGTTGCGGGCGTGTGTCACGCTACGCTGCCGGTTGACAGTCGTCCATCACCCGAACGAGACTCACTAATCCCGATTTGCACTTCGATCGACGTAGGGGGCGGGCTTTAGTCTGCCCAGTCAGGCCGGCTGAAGCCGGCCCCGCGTACGTCACCCCAACTGCAAAGCGCGATTGATTGTCTGACACATGCTGGA
>CAVWST010000004.1:185000-186979 GCA_963757735.1 uncultured Acidobacteriota bacterium | reverse complement strand
CTGAATACCCTGCAAACGGTAGTTCCTTCTCGCACGTTTTGAGTGCTTGAAGAGAATTATGGTCAAGCCTCACGGCTCATTAGTACCAGTTAGCTTAACGCATTGCTGCGCTTCCACACCTGGCCTATCAACCTGGTCGTCTACCAGGAGCCTTCAGAGGGATGTTACTCCCTGGGAGATCTCATCTCGTGGAGGGTTTCACGCTTAGATGCCTTCAGCGTTTCTCCCTTCCGGACGTAGCTACTCGGCACTGCCGCTGGCGCGACAACCGATACACTAGAGGTCCGTCCAACCCGGTCCTCTCGTACTAAGGTCAGCCCCACTCAAATCTCCTGCGCCCATCACAGATAGAGACCGAACTGTCTCGCGACGTTCTAAACCCAGCTCACGTACCGCTTTAACCGGCGAACAGCCGGACCCTTGGAACCTGCTACAGCTCCAGGATGCGATGAGCCGACATCGAGGTGCCAAACCCTAGCGTCGATGTGAACTCTTGGCTAGGATCAGCCTGTTATCCCCGGCGTACCTTTTATCCGTTGAGCGATGGCCCTTCCACGCGGAACCACCGGATCACTAAGTCCTGGTTTCCCACCTGCTCGATTTGTAGATCTCGCAGTCAAGCTCGCTTATGCCTTTGCACTCTATGGCTGATTTCCAAACAGCCTGAGCGAACCTTCGAGCGCCTCCGTTACTCTTTAGGAGGCGACCGCCCCAGTCAAACTACCCACCTAGCAGTGTCCCTGATCTGGATAACAGAACGAGGTTAGAACGCCGAAGCAGTAAGGGTGGTATCTCACCGTTGGCTCCCCCGAGACCGAGATCCCGGGTTCAAAGCCTCCCACCTATCCTGCGCATACTGCGTCAGCATTCACTACTAGGATGTAGTAAAGGTGCACGGGGTCTTTTCGTCTTGTGACGGGCAACCGGCGTCTTCACCGGTACCACAAATTCGCAGTGCTCCTCGTTGAGACAGCGCTCAGATCGTTACGCCATTCGTGCAGGTCGGAACTTACCCGACAAGGAATTTCGCTACCTTAGGACCGTTATAGTTACGGCCGCCGTTTACCGGGGCTTCAGTTCAAAGCTTCGCCTTGCGACTAACCTCTCCCTTTAACCTTCCGGCACCGGGCAGGCGTCAGACCCTATACGTCGTATTCGACTTCGCAGAGCCCTGTGTTTTTAGTAAACAGTCGCCTGAGCCTCTTTATTGCAACTCCCTCTCGCTTCGCTGGGTAAACCAGCTGACGATAGCGGAGCACCCCTTCTTCCGAAGTTACGGGGTCAATTTGCCGAGTTCCTAAACGAGGGATCACACTTGCGCCTGAGGATTTTCTCCTCGCCTACCTGTGTCGGTTTGCGGTACGGGTACCCACTCCACTCCTTAGAGGCTTTTCTCGGCAGCGTGGCGTCACCAGCTTTGTTCGCCTTGCGGCGATCGCTCTGGCCCCTCAGGATTAGCGACCCACCGGATTTACCTGGCAGATCTCCCTACGAGCCTCAACCCACACGTCCAATCGTGGGCCTGGTTAGCCTCCTGCGTCCCCCCTTCGTAATAACGTGGAATAGGTAGTTCCGGAATATTAACCGGATGTGCATCCGCTACGCCTTTCGGCCTCGCGTTAGCTCCCGACTAACCCTGAGCGGACGAACCTACCTCAGGAAACCTTAGGCTTACGGCGGGGAAGATTCTCACTTCCCTTCTCGCTACTTATGCCGGCAGGGTCACTTCTCTGCGCCGATACCAGTGCTTTCGCTCTGGCGTGTATCTCACAGAGAACGCTCCTCTACCAAAACATCACCACGCATGGCGATGCATTCTACGGCTTCGGTCCTATGCTTGAGCCCCGTTGTATTGTCGGCCCAAAGACGCTTGACCAGTGAGCTATTACGCTTTCTTTAAAGGATGGCTGCTTCTAAGCCAACCTCCTGGTTGTCTAAGCATCTTCAGATCCTTTACCACTTAGCATAGAGTTAGGGAC
>CAVWST010000004.1:0-180000 GCA_963757735.1 uncultured Acidobacteriota bacterium | reverse complement strand
TCAGCGGTCTTGCCACTCGGGTCGCCAATGAGACCGGTGCCGCCGCCCACGAGCGCGATCGGTGAGTGCCCCTGACGCTGCATGTGCGCGAGCGCCATCATCACGAGCAACGACCCGACATGGAGACTCGCCGCGGTGGGATCGAATCCGATGTAGCCGACGACGCGCTCGCGCGCCAGCACCTCGCGCACACCCTCGGTGGCGTCATACACGAGACCGCGCCATTTCAACTCGTCATACAGGCTCATGGGACTTCAATATACCGTCTCCGGTCCTCAGTCCTCGGTCCTCGGTCCTCGGTCCTGGTGCGACGGCCGTAGACTGTAGACTGAGGACCGAGACCGAGCGAAACATGTCCATCAGCCGGCGCACAGCCATCAAGACGGTGCTCGCCACGACGGTTGGTTCGGCGACCGCCGGCCTCACGTACGGTGCAGCGTTCGAGCGCCACCGTATCGGCATGACGAGCGCGACGTTGCCGGTCGCCGGCTTGCCTCCAGCCCTCGATGGTCTTCGCATCAGTCTGATCACCGACATTCACCACAGTCGAATCGTCCCCGCGAGCGACGTCGTGCAGGCGATCGAGCTCGCAATGTCCGCACGCCCGGATCTCATCGTCCTGGGTGGCGACTACGTCACGTTCGGCGATCGCGCTTTCGTCGGCCCGGTTGCAGAGTTGCTCGGATCCCTTCAGGCACCACACGGCGTGTTCGCTGTCCTCGGCAACCACGACGACGATCGCGACATGGCTGCTGCGCTCGCCGCCAAGGGATTCACAGTGCTCAAGGACCAGCGCACTCAGGTGACGATTCGCAATGAGACGCTGACGTTGGCCGGCATTCGGTTCTGGACACGGCGCGCCGAGAACATCGCACGTGTCGTGAATGGCGCAGAGGGAACAGTTCTCCTGTTGGCGCACGATCCGCGTCGCCTGGTTGAAGCTGCGAATCTGAAGGTGCCTGCAGTTCTGTCGGGTCACACGCACGGCGGTCAGATCATTCTGCCTGGCGTCGGCGCGATTGCGAGGCGCAGTTTTCCTGTCTTGTCAGGCCTGGGTCAGCAGGGTGACACGTCGATCTTCGTGAGCCGCGGTGTGGGAACGATCTACGTGCCAGTCCGAATCAACTGCCCGCCGGAGGTCGCGCTCCTGACACTTCGCCGACCCGCGCACGCCTGACGAAACGACGTCCGTCAACCGACCACGGCTCTTCAAGCAGAATCTTCACGGCCTCCACGTATGCATGGTGCTCTTCCGCGAGAATTCGCGCGGCGAGCGTGTCGGCCGTATCAGTCTCGAGGACGTGTACGACGCGCTGCAGGACGATCGGACCACCATCGAGCTCGGTCGTCACAAGATGCACCGTGACACCGGCGACCTTCACGCCGTGCTCGAATGCCTGTCGCGGTGCATCCACACCGGGGAACGACGGGAGAAGCGACGGATGAATGTTCAGGATGCGATTGGGAAAAGCCTCGATCATTGCGGGACCCAGCACACGCATGAACCCGGCGAGGCACACAACATCCACGCGTCTCTTCTGAAGCTCCTTCACCAGCGCGCGGGCATAGTCATCGCGTGAAGACCAACCGCGATGGCTCAAACAGATGGTTTCGATCCCCGCGCGCCGTGCGCGATCGAGACCGCCAGCATCCTCACGATTGGAGATCACAACTGAGATGACGGCGTCGAGACGCCGATTCGCGACCGCGTCGATCAGCGCTTGCAGATTGCTGCCGCGACCGGAGATCAGCACCCCCAGCCGACGGCCAGAAATGGGGTCGGGAGTCATTTGATCAGGACACTCACAAAGCACGCGGCGAACGGCACCGGCGTTGCGTGGGATTCACGGTCATGCCTAGACGGCCTCGCGTTTCTACCGCCGGTTTGTTCTTTCACGTCGTCAACAGAGCTGCGAAACGTTCGACTCTCTTTGAAACCGCTGAAGATTACACCGCGTTCGAGGGAGTGCTCGGTTCGGCGGTCGACCGACACCGCGTCTCTCTTTTCGCGTACTGTGTGATGCCAAACCACTGGCATCTTTTGCTCTCGGCGAACGTCGATGGAGCGCTCTCGCGCTTCATGCACTGGCTCACGACCACCCACGCCAGACGATGGCAGATACATCGTGGGCTCGAGGGACAGGGAGCAGTTTACCAAGGGCGGTTCAAGGCGATCCCGATTGGCGACGATCACCACTTCCTGTGGGTGTGTCGGTATGTCGAACGGAATCCACTGCGTGCAGCTCTCGTAAACCGAGCAGAAGACTGGCCGTGGTCAAGCCTTTCGACGCGCCAAAAGCACCAATCGTCGTTCTTGGCTCCATGGCCCGTCAGTTGCCCAGCTGGCTGGCCTGCACTTGTAGACCAACCCCAGACTGAGGCCGAAGAAAGGGCCTTCAAAGAAGCCGTGGCACGTGGCCAACCCTTCGGCGAAGAGGATTGGTGTCGCGCAGTGAAGAAGGGAATGGGTGTCTCGCGCAGCGGCGTCCGAGGGCGGCAGTCGAAATGCCCTCGCGAAGAGTGTCCTCAATAAATGACTCCCGACCCCCTTGCTCTGAGCTCATTGCACGTACGTGACTTCCGGCTCACCGGGGACGATCTCGCCAATGACGCTCCCGCCAAGCGCTGACTTCACCTGGTCCGCCTGGTCCGGGGCCACGGCGACGATCAATCCGATCCCCATGTTGAAAGTGCGCATCATGTCGGCCGTCGGAACGCGACCGCTTTCCTGCAGCCACGTAAACACGCGAGGAACACTCCACGACGACGTGCAGACCCGCGCGGCCATACCGTCGGGCAGGATGCGGGGAAGGTTCTCGGTGATGCCACCGCCGGTGATATGAGCCATCCCCTTGATCAATCCGGTCGCGAGGACTGGCTTCACGAGCGCCAGATAGGACCGATGCGGTTCGAGCAGGGCCTCGCCGATCGAGCGATTTAGCTCCGGCACAAAGCTGTCCACCTTGAGCTGCAGATGATCGAACGCGATGCGTCTGGCCAGTGAGTATCCGTTGGTGTGGAGGCCAGTCGAGGGAACGCCGATCAGCACATCGCCCGGCTTGATTGTTGCGCCGGTTATAAGACGCGCACGCTCAACGGCGCCGACAATGAATCCGGCGATGTCGTACTCACCGTCGGCGTAGAAGCCGGGCATCTCTGCGGTCTCGCCGCCGAGGAGCGCACAGTGGTTCTCGCGGCACGCGCGCGCCATGCCCGTTACGACCGATTCGGCCACGGCCGGAGACAGTCGTCCGGTGCCGAAATAGTCCAGGAAGAAAAGTGGCTCGGCGCCCTGTACGAGGATGTCGTTGACGCAGTGATTGACGAGGTCCTCACCGACCGTGTCGTGCTTACCCGCGAGGAATGCCACTCGCAGCTTCGTGCCCACGCCGTCGGCGCTCGACACGAGAACGGGATCCTGAAAACTGCCGGCCGTGAATCGAAACAGACCGCCGAACGAGCCGATATCGGACAGCACGTTCGGGGTAAACGTCGATCGTGCCAATCCGCGAATGCGACGGACGGTTTCGTTGCCCGCGTCGATATCGACGCCGGATGCCTTGTAATCCATCTACCTCGTGCCTGGTGTTAGAACTCGAGTCTCTGAATGAGGGTCGAGGCAAGCGAGCGTCCGGCGGAACCATCGGCAGCGCGCCAGTAACCCGCTCGAACGGATGCGAAGAACTGCTCCTCGGCGAAATCCTCTTCGAGACTGTCGAATCCGTCCTTGAGCATCGTGATGGCCGACTCCCTCGTCGGACCATCCGCTGCGTTGAGCCGTTCGACTGCCCAGTCAGGCTGGCGAAGCGCCACGCTGGCAAAGGCGACAGCAACGCTCTCGCGGAGCGCATTATTCTTCGCCAGACCGAACAACGCCGACAGCGCCGCCTCATTGCGGCTCTGCGCCACGGCCTCGAGCGCGTCGATCGCCCCGCGGATGGTGCTCGGTCTCCCTTCCTCCGATGAGGCGGCCGCAACGAGCGCAGCAATCTGCTGCGCGCACATTTCGCCGATCAGACATCGGACGCCGCGGACCATCTGTGCGGCCTCAGCCGTCCCGCCGCTGAATTCAGCGATCGCCGCCGACGCCCGCGTGCCGCCAATTCGACCGAGCGCCAGCAGCGCATCGTCCTGCAGCGGCCCCTCCAGCTTGCTCGTGGCGGCTATGCCGTCAACGGCGTAGAGGGCACGATGGCGGCCAAGCGCATCGATCACTGCGCTGCGAAAGAAATCGAGCCCCCGCCCGATCTCACCAGTCAGCGCCCGCTGCACTGTGGGATCACTTCCGAGTGCCGCGAGAGCTCCGACGAGTGCCGGGCGAACGAACTCCGATTCCTCGGTCTGCAGCGACATCACCAGCCCGTCGGCCAGCTGTGGATCGGGATTGCGCTCGAGCCACTTGTATGCGACTTCGCGCACGCGGTCGTTGCGATCGCGAATCAACTCCCGCATCAGATCGCGAGTGCCGCGATCGTTGAATGCGGTCAGCAGCACCAGAGCACGGTAGCGGACGAATTCGTTGGAATCGCGACGCGCGGCTTCCCGAAGGGCGGCAACCGCCTGAGCCTCGGCCGTGCGGCGTATCAGCCTGGCGGCCTGCATCCGCACTGGAAAATCCAGTGACGCCAGGTTCGTGATGTTCTGCTTGAGATCAGGCGCCGCGGCCGGCGGCTGCGGCCTGGGCTCGCGCGCGCGACTCGAACGTCGCGCTGGCGAGCAGGATACAAAGGAAGGACAGCAGCCTCAGGCGCACAGGCGGATCATCACCTTAACGGGCGACCGGGTCCTTGTCGAAGTCGGGGATGGTGATCGTCGGCGAATCGAGTTCCTCGGGGTCCGGATTCAGCTTGAGCGCCAGCTGCAGATACGCCTCTTCGTCGCGCGGGAACGCCACTGGATACACGCCCGTGTAGCACGACGTGCAGTAGTTTTGCTTGCCGCCCCGCACGGCTCCGGTCAGGCCATCCAGGCTCAAATACGAGACGCTGTCAGCGTTGAGATGCTTGCGAATCTCCTCGAGCGTATGCGTGGCCGCGATCAGCTCCGAGCGGCGCGGCGTGTCCACACCGTAGAAGCATGGCGAGATCGTCGGGGGACAACTGATGCGCATGTGCACTTCGCGGGCGCCGGCACTGCGAACCATCCGCACGATCTTGCGGCTCGTCGTCCCGCGCACGATCGAATCGTCCACGAGAACCACCCGCTGTCCCTCGAGGATGCTGCGCACGGGATTCAGCTTCACGCGCACACCGAAATGGCGTATCGACTGCTGCGGCTCGATGAACGTGCGACCGACGTAGTGGTTTCGGATCAGGCCCATCCGCATGGGAATCCCCGATGCATCGGAGAACCCAATCGCGGCGCACACTCCGGAGTCGGGGATCGGCACGATCACGTCTGCTTCGACTGCGGACTCACGCGCGAGCCTCCGGCCAAACTCCGTACGAACCTCGTTGACGCTCTCGCCAAACACGTAGCTGTCTGGTCGCGAGAAATACACGTGCTCGAAGATGCACTGTGCTTTCGGCGCAGGCGGGAATGGCCGTATCGACTTCAAGCCCTGCTCGCTGACGACGACCACCTCACCTGGTTCGACATCCCTGAGGTAGGTCGCACCAATCAGGTCCATCGCGCACGTCTCTGAGCAAATCACCCACGCGTCGCCCAGCCGGCCGATGGCCAGCGGCCGGAACCCATGCGGATCGCGCGCGCCGATCAACCGATCCTTCGTCATCATGACGAGCGAGTAGGCGCCGCGAACCTGTGACAGTGCGTCGACGATCGCGGCTTCGACGCCCTCTTCTCTCGACCGCGCGAAAAGATGGACGATGACCTCGGTGTCGGTCGTTGCCTGGAAGATCGCGCCAAGCCGGACGAGGGCGTCGCGCAACTCGGTGGCATTCACGATGTTCCCGTTGTGCGCCACGGCAAATTGACCGTGCACGCTATCCACGAGAATCGGTTGGGCGTTGGCGAGACGGCTCTCGCCCGCCGTCGAGTAGCGGACGTGACCGACGGCCATGCGACCGGGAAGCTTCGCGAGCGACACCGTGTCGAACGCCTCGCTCACGTACCCCATCGCACGGGACACGCGCACGAGCTGCCCATCGGAGGCGGCGATGCCGGCGCTCTCCTGACCTCGATGCTGGAGCGCGTAGAGGCCGAGGTAAGCCAGGTTGCTCGCCTCGGGGTGCCCGAAGATTCCGAAAACGCCACATTCGTCGCGGAACTTGTCGAACATCAGAGGTCACTCATCGCTGTTAACAGTGTACGACGTCAGGCAATGGCCAGGCGCTGCTCGAACCACGACTCGATCGCCGTAGCCCAGATTCGCTCGGCCTCGCTCACCAGTTCGTTGACAACCTGCTTCCCATCCACCGAGATTTGGATCCGATTCCCACCGACACGGCCGACCTGCTTTGCAGGCAGGCCCTTGGCCGACGCCAACGTGAGAAGCGCAGCCAGTTGCGCAGGCGCGACCGAAACCACGACCCGCGAGGCTGACTCCGAGAATAGCGCCGCGGTTTCTCGATAGGCCGCTGGCGCTCCCGAGACTCCTGCGAGATCCACCTCAACGCCAAGCGGTGTGTCGAAGCAGCATTCCGCAAGCGTTATGGCCACACCACCTTCGACGCAGTCGTGGGCCGATCGGATCGCACCCGATGCGGCGCCTTCCACGAGAACCTGCTGAAGAGCCGCCTCGCGCGCGAGATCCAACTGAGGCGGCACGCCGCGAATCTGGTCGTGCACGACGTGCAGGAACTCGCTTCCACCCAGCTCATTCCGTGTTTCGCCAAGCAGGACGACGACGTCGCCTTCAGAACGGAACGCGCGCCCGACGACGCGGGTGGCGTCCTCGATCAGCCCTACGACTCCAATGACTGGCGTCGGCAGGACTCCACTGCCATCGGTTTCGTTATACAAACTGACGTTCCCGCCCGTGATCGGAATGTCGAGCGCTCGGCACGCTGCGCCCATGCCTTCAACCGCGCGACCGAATTGCCACATGATCTCGGGCTTCTCGGGGTTGCCGAAGTTCAGGCAGTTGGTGGCGCCGATCGGCATACCGCCGGCGCAGGCGACGTTGCGGGAGGCTTCCGCCACAGCGAGCTGAGCGCCGACGAACGGATCGAGATACGTGAAACGCCCGTTGCAATCAACCGACATGGCCAACGCGCGGGGTGTTTCCTTCACGCGCACGACGGCAGCACCCATGCCGGGCAGCAGCAAGGTGTTGGTCCGCACCATGTGGTCGTACTGACGATAGACCCAGCGCTTGCTCGCAATGCCGGGTGATGCCAGCAAGCGCCTGAACACTTCTCGCGGCGCCGGCGGCGCACCCAATGCGTCGAGGTCGAGCTGTTGCGCCTTCTCGAGGTAGGCGGGTGTCGCCATCGGCCGCCGATAGATCGGCGCTTCGTCAGTCAGCGCATGATTCGGAATCTCGGCAACCACCTGCCCGTGGTTCTTGACGCGCAGACGCCCGTCCGACGTGACTTCACCGATGTGAACCGCGTGGAGATCCCACTTGTCGAAGATCCGCTCGACGTCCGCCTCACGCCCTTTCTTGACGACAAGGAGCATGCGCTCCTGCGATTCCGACAGCATGATCTCGTACGGGGTCATGCCGGTTTCACGCTGAGGAACCAGCGCAACGTCGATCTCGACACCAGCGCCACCGCGCGATCCCATTTCAGAGGTCGAGCAGGTCAGCCCAGCGGCGCCCATATCCTGGATGCCAATGAGCGCGTCGGTCTTCATCACTTCGAGGCACGCTTCGAGCAGGAGCTTCTCCATGAACGGATCGCCGACCTGCACTGCCGGACGCTTCTCGTTCAGCGTGTCATCGAACTCTGCCGACGCCATTGTCGCGCCGTGGATACCATCCCTGCCCGTCTTCGCACCAACGTAGTACACGGCGTTGCCAACGCCCGACGCCGTGCCCTTGATGATCTCGTCGGCTTTGGCGATGCCCAGACAGAACACATTGACGAGTGGATTGCCGGCATAGCTCTTGTCGAACCCGATCTCACCGCCGACGGTTGGGATGCCGATCGAGTTTCCGTACCCGCCGATGCCCGATACGACGCCAGACATCGTCCGTCGCACGAGCGGGTCCTCGAGCGATCCGAATCGAAGTGAGTTGAGCAGCGCGATCGGACGCGCACCCATAGTGAAGATATCGCGGATGATTCCGCCGACTCCGGTCGCCGCGCCCTGGTACGGCTCGATGAACGACGGGTGATTGTGCGATTCGATCTTGAAGACCGCAGCGAGCCCATCGCCGATGTCGACAGCACCTGCGTTCTCTCCCGGCCCCTGCAACACGCGTCGTCCAGTCGTCGGAAGCGTTTTCAGATGCACTCGCGAGCTCTTGTAGCTGCAGTGCTCAGACCACATCACGGAGAAGATCCCGAGCTCGGTGAGATTCGGCTCACGCCCGAGCATGCTGACGATGCGGTCGTACTCCTCCCGAGTTACACCGTGCCGCTGAAGCGTAAGGGGGTCGGGAGTCATTTGTTGAGGACAGTCGAGGACCCTGCGGTCATCGTCGTGAGTCTGTCCTCAACAAATGACTCCCGACCCCATTTCAGAATTGACTGAAAGACGACGAGGCCGTCATCGCTGCCGACAGCCAATTCACACGCCCGCTCCGGATGCGGCATCAGGCCGACGACGTTGCGCGCTTCGTTGCAGATGCCCGCGATGTTATTCACGGAGCCGTTTGGATTGGAGTCCTCTGTCATCTCGCCTGACGATGAGACGTAGCGGAAGACAACCTGACGATTCTGCTCGAGCCGCTGGACGACGTCGGGTTCGGCGTAGTAGTTCCCCTCGCCGTGTGCGATGGGCACCTTGATGCTCTGTCCCGAACGGCACGCAAGCGTGAACGGCGTGTCAGTCTGCTCGACGCGAACGTGCAAGAACTCGCAGCGGAATTGCAGGCGGCGGTTGCGCAGCATCGCGCCGGGCAGCAGACCTGCCTCGAGGAGAACCTGGAACCCGTTGCAGATGCCGAGCACCGGCCCACCAGCCGCAGCGAACTTCGCGACCTCCGACATGATGGGAGAGAACCGCGCAATCGCACCGGTGCGCAGGTAGTCGCCGTGCGCAAACCCTCCAGGCAGGATGACGGCGTCCGCGCGACGGAGGCTCGTGTCCTTGTGCCAGATCAGCTCGGCGTCCTGACCGAGCACATCCTTGGCGACGTAATACGTGTCGTGATCGCAGTTCGATCCCGGGAAGACGACGACGGCAATCTTCACGACGTCACCTCGATGCGATAACTCTCGATGACGGGATTGGACAACAGCTTGTGGGCGGCGTCCGCCGCGAGACGACGAGCCTCTTCAGCGTTCGGCGCGTCGATCTCGAGTTCGAAGTATTTCCCTGCCGCACACCGCGAACGGCGTTGTAGCCAAGCGTGTGGAGGGCTTCGGCGACGGTGGTGCCCTGGGGATCGAAAACCGACGGCTTGAGGGTCACGAACACGCGAGCCTGCATCAGACAGCTACCTCCTGAAACACACGCTCGAACACATCGTCGACGTGCTTCAACTGATCGTTGAGGTCGAACGCGCGCTCGATCTCCGCGGGCGTCAATACGCGGGTGACGTCTGCGTCCGCCAGCAACAGGGCTTTGAAATCCTGCCGTTCGTGGAACGAGCGCATGGCATTTCGCTGCACCCATTCGTATGACTGCTCGCGCGAGACACCATGCCTCGCCAGTTCGAGCAGCACCGTGCCCGAGAACACCACGCCGCGCGACCTCTCCAGGTTCTCCCGCATCCGATCGGCGTAGACAACCATGCCGGTCACGATGCGCGTGAAGCGGCGAAGCATGTGATCAAGGGCGATAAAGCTGTCGGGAATAATGACGCGTTCAACCGACGAGTGAGAGATGTCGCGTTCGTGCCAGAGCGCATTGTTCTCGAGAGCGGCGCTGGCATTGCCACGAAGCAGCCGCGCGAGCCCGACGATCTGTTCGCAGCCGATCGGGTTTCGCTTGTGTGGCATCGCCGACGAGCCCTTTTGCCCTTTGCCGAACGGCTCCTCGACCTCACCGATCTCGGTCTTCTGGAGTCCACGAATCTCGAGGGCGAACTTCTCGAGCGAGGAACCGACGATCGCGATCACCGAAATCAGCTCCGCGTGGCGATCGCGTTGAATGACTTGAGATGCGACCGGCGCCGGCGTAAGACCGAGCGTTCGACATACGTCGCTCTCGATCGACGGCGGCAAATGCGCGAACGTGCCGACCGCGCCAGACAGCTTGCCGACGGCGATTACTTCTCGCGCCCGCTTCAGACGCGCGACATCTCGTGTCAGCTCCGCGTACCACAGCGCGAGCTTGAGGCCGAATGTCATCGGCTCTGCATGCACGCCGTGTGTGCGTCCGATCATCGGCGTGCGTCGGTGTTCCATCGCACGCGCATGAACGGCGCCCATCAGCGCGTCGAGGTCGCGGAGGAGGAGATCGCACGCGTCGCGCATCTGGATGGCTTGCGCGGTGTCGATGACATCGGACGACGTCATGCCGAAGTGCAGCCAGCGCGCCGAGGGGCCGACATGCTCGGCCACGGCCGTCGTGAACGCGATGACGTCGTGCTGGGTGACTTCTTCGATCTGCTCGATGCGTGCGATATCGAACGCGCCGCGTTCCCGGATATCGCGCGCTGCATCGGGCGGTACGATGCCCGCCCTCGACATGGCCTCGGCTGCGGCCGATTCGACCTGCAGCCAGGTCTGGTACTTCCGCTGGTCGCTCCAGATGCGACCCATTTCAGGATGCGTATAACGCCGGATCATCTGAGCGAGATCACCCCCGCCTGACGAAACGTGCTACCGAAGTGCCAATCGTTCCCGCGGTATCTGGAGGCCGTTGACGGCACCAAGCACCGTGGCAGCCAGCGACGCGTCCCTGAACAGATCCTGCGCCACCCGCCGTACATCGTCCGTGGACACTCGCTCGACGCCTTCGAGCGTCTCGTCCAACCCAAACTGCCGATCGAAGTAGATTTCCTGCCGCGCCAGATGCGACATCCGGCTCGATGTGCTCTCGAGGTTCAGCATCAGGCTGCCCTTGAGATGATCCTTCGCGCGTCGCAGCTCGGACTCGGGCATCGGTTCGTCTTTCAACCGCTGCAGCTCGCCGATGACGACGTCGATCAATTCTCCTACAGCGCCGTTCGCGCAGCCGGCGTAAATCGTGATCGAGCCGGCATCGCGGTACGCACTCAGGCCGCTGAATACGGCATACGCCAGACCGCGCTTCTCTCGAACGTTCTGGAACAGACGCGAGCTCATCGATCCGCCGAGGATGGTGTTCAGCACGTAGCTCGAATAGCGCTCGTCGTGATCCTGACGGTAGCTTCCCGTTCCCAGGCACACGTGGCTCTGTTCGAGCTCCTTGTTGCGGATCAGCGTCGTCGGCACGACGTTCGGCGGGGCTTCGGCAACCGACTCGGTCTTTGAGTGGAGCGTGTCGAACGCCTTCATCACGAGATCGCGAACGCGCTCGTGCTCGATGTTGCCGACCGCCGAGACAATCAGATTCGGCGCCGAGTACGTCTCGGTGAAGTAACTGCGCAGTCCCTCTTGCGTCAGTGCTTCAACAGTGTCCTTCGTCCCAAGGATCGGTCGCCCCAGCGGATGGCCGGGCCACAGATTCTCGGTGAAGAGCTCATGAACGAGGTCGTCAGGCGTGTCCTCGACCATCTTAATCTCTTCGAGGACGACCTTCTTTTCCCGGCCGATGTCCTCGGCGCTGAACGCGGGGTTCATGACGATGTCGGCGAGCACCTCGACAGCCAGAGGCAGATGCTCATCGAGGACTTTGAAGTAATAGCTCGCGTATTCCTTGGCCGTGAAGGCATCCATCTGTCCGCCGATGGAATCGACGGTCTGCGCGATGTCCTCGGCGGTTCGCGTCGCGGTCCCCTTGAACAGCATGTGCTCGACGAAATGAGCGATGCCGCTCTGCTCCGCCGTCTCGTGACGCGAGCCGCGAGCGAGCCAGACGCCGATGCTCACCGAGCGCACGTGCGGCATCCGCTCGGTGAGGAGTCGGAGACCATTCGGGAGCACGTCGCGGACGATTGCTGGCTGTGACACCGGATGCGTTTGAGGGCGGTTGCCGGGACGCGCCTGCCATGGTCTCGACATCAGCCGCAAACCATTGACAGACATGGAATTAGAAGAACGTGCCCATCATAGCACGCGCGCCTTGGCCGTCGCAACCTGAAACGGGAATGCTACAATCGGTGCTCGCATCCTGCAGAAAACGCGAGAGATAGATGACTTCCCCCACTCACGACCTGGCCGAGCTCGACCTCCCGAGCTCGAGCGCCTTCTCAAGGAAAGCGGCTCCGACGCCTTCCACGCCAGACAGCTGTATCGCTGGATCCATCGACATGGGGTCGCCGACTTCGATCAGATGACGAACCTGTCGAAGGAGCTTCGGGGGAGTTGAAGGCTGGGTTCACGGTCGGGCGACCCATGGTCGTCAGCGACCAGCTGTCGACCGACGGGACGAGGAAGTTCGTCCTCGAGCTGGGCGACGGGCGCCGGATCGAATCGGTTTTCATCCCGGATACGCCAGCCATGACCTTCTGCGTCTCGACGCAGGTGGGCTGCGCGATGGCGTGCGGCTTCTGCCTGACCGGCAAGATGGGGCTCGTCCGGCATCTCACCGCCGGAGAGATCGTCGGGCAGGTTGTGATGCTTGCCGCGGCGACGGGGTTGCTGGAGCAACCGTTCAACATCGTGTTGATGGGAATGGGCGAGCCGCTTCACAACTACGACAACACGATGAAGGCGTTGCGCATGCTTCACGCCGAAGAGGGACTGGCGATTTCACCGCGACGCATCACGCTCTCGACGGTCGGAATCGTCCCGGTTCTCGATCGCCTGGCTCGGGAGCCGCTGATGCCGAACCTGGCGATCTCTCTTCATGCGACGACCGAAGAGCAGGAACCGCGCTGGTGCCGCCCAACGCCAAGTACTGCTCGGCAGCCATCCTCGACGCGTGCCGGCGATTCCCGCTGAAGCGACGGAGCCGCATCACTTTCGAGTACGTGCTTCTCAACGGAGTGAACGACACTCCGGAGGACGCGCGTCGACTCGCGAAGCTGCTGTCCGGCATCAAGGCCAAGGTCAATCTGATCCCGCTCAACGCCGCGCCAGGAATTCCGTTCGAACGACCGTCGGACGCGCGAGTCGATCGATTCGCGCAGATTCTGGCCGACCGTCATTTGACGGTTTCGGTGCGGAAGAGCCGTGGCCGCGACATTCGCGCCGCGTGCGGTCAGCTGATCGTTGAAGGCGGATCGAAGAAATCGGCCGCCCAGCAGATGGCACTTCTTCTTCTACAACCGACCCTGACACTCAACCCACTCGTTTCGCGAGTAGCGCCGATCCAGCTTCACCTTCAGATAGTTATCAGTCACGGCCGACCAGCCATCGTCTAGGGTCAGCGCGCGACGCGTGGTGCCGCGCTGCGATTCTCGAAATCGTGTGGCCATTTCGTGACCGATGTCGCGAACCCGCCGGCCACGATCGCGAACAACCGCACCATCGACTCGCCCGCCGAGCAGAGAGGCATCGGTCCCCGGGCGGTCCGAGTACGGGAAGACATGTAAGTGCGTGAGCGGAAGATCGCGCAGGACACGTCTCCGTCTCCGTGAAATGCGCGGAAGACTCTCCCGGGAAACCGACGATCAGGTCCGAACCGATTGACGCATGGGGAATTCGTGCACGAATCGACGACACGAGCGTCACGTAGGAGCTCGCGGTATACGGCCGACGCATGGCGCGAAGGATCTCGTCCGACCCGTGCTGCAGCGGTAGATGAAAGTGCGGCGCCAGTCGCGGAGACGATGAGATCAGATCGACGATCTCCGCCGTGCAGTCCATCGGCTCCAATGAGCTGATCCGGAAGAGCACGTCGGCGTCCCACTCCGAGAGCACGCGCACGAGTGTTGTGAGCGATATCCCGTCGTTGAGATCGCGTCCATACGATCCAAGATGGACACCCGCGATCGCGATCTCGCGATACCCTGACGCGACGGCGTCCTCGATCTGCCGAACGACGGCATTCAGCGGACGCGATCGACCCTTTCCCCGCGTGGTCGGAATGATGCAGTAGCTGCACGTTTCATCGCAGCCTGTCTGGACGCGAAGCGTGAGCGCCGTTCGCCCTGCGGTCCCCGGAGACAGGGTTTCTCCACAGGGTCCATCGCCGCCGCCATAACGCACGGCCGTGGTCACATCTTCGAGACGCGGTAATCCGATCTGCGACGCGAGGCGCTCGACGAGATCGTCCTTCTCGTCATTCGACACGACATGAAGGATGTTGGGCAGCTCGCGAATCTCGTCGGGCCGACGCGTCGCGTAACAACCGGTGACGATCACTCGCACGCCAGGGTTATCGCGCACGACGCGACGCACCGTCTGACGGACACCTTGATCCGCAGTCGCAGTTACCGAGCACGTGTTCACCACGACGAGCTCGGCATCCTGTGGCGATGCTTCGACGGCGCCGCGCAGGTGAAGGTCGCGCGCGATTGCAAGCGAATCGGCCTGATTGACCCGGCAGCCGAACGTGATGATCGAGTACTTGACAGTCAGTCGACCCCTCAGGGCTTTGCGGCCGATGTCGCGACGGAACTGCATTCCTTCGAAGCGGATGCAGGACGCCGCTCGATAGGCGGTCTCAATCGCGGCGCCGTAATTCTGTCCGCGTCCCACGACGGTGAGCACGCGTCCGCCCGCCGTCACGATCTGTCTTTCACGCCTGCTCGTTCCCGCATGAAACACGAGTGCATCCGTCACCGCGGCGGCGGCATCGAGACCGGAGATCGGCTGGCCAGTTTCAACAGCTTCAGGGTACCCGCCAGCGGCGAGCACAACGCCAACGTTGGCACCGGGCAGAAATCGCGCGGCGCGCGATGGCAGCGCGCCCATCGCCGCTTCTCCGAGCAGCCACGACAGCTCCTCGTCGAGCATCGGCAAGACCACCTGCGTTTCGGGATCACCAAGCCGCACATTGAACTCGACGACCTTCGGGCCGTCAGCGGTGAGCATCAAGCCGACGTACAGAAATCCGCGGTACGGATGCCCCTCGTTCTGCATCCCGTCAAGCACTGGCCGCACGACTTCGTCGATCACTCGGCGATCGACGTCCGCGGTCATCAGCGGGCTTGGAGCAAATGCGCCCATCCCTCCAGTGTTGGGACCGCGATCGTCATCGAAGATGCGCTTGTGATCCTGCGCGGAGCCAATCGTGAGAAACGACGTGCCGTCGGCGAGCACGAAATACGAGGCTTCCTGGCCGACGAGGAACTCCTCGAAGACGATTCGATCGCCGGCGCTGCCGAATCGCCGCTCGACCATCAGTGACTGAATCGTTGCCGCCGCGGCGGCACGATCGTCAACGATCACCACGCCCTTGCCCGCGGCAAGGCCGTCGGCCTTCAGCACGAGCGGATATCCGAACAGGTCACCCTCGATCCAGGCAAGCGCGGACGTCGCCGAATCACAAACGTGATACCGCGCGGTCGGCACGTTATGGCGCGCCATGAAATCCTTGGCGAACGCCTTGCTCGATTCGAGCGCCGCCGCGGCCTGAGTCGGTCCCACGATCGCCCGGCCGTCGGCCGTGAACACGTCGACGATCCCACGACTGAGTGGGAGCTCTGGTCCGACCACTGTCAGGTCGATGCCCTGGCTGCGGGCCACTCCCAGCAGCTCGCGAGGATCGCCAACGTCCGCATCCACACATTTGGCGATCGAGGCGATTCCCGGGTTCCCGGGTGCGCACAGCACCGCGGTGACGCTGCGTTCGCGAGAGAGCTTCCAGGCCATGGCGTGCTCTCGCGCGCCACCGCCAACAACGAGGATCTTCATGAGGAACAGGCTAACTGCCTGCCGGACAGGAGGTTGACCGACTAACAGGCGTTGGATGAGTTCGTGCCTGCCGCTCAACGCGTCGTGCGCAGAACTATGGTCCGGCACACGACTATTTCGTTGACGTAACGGCCTCTTGCGCCTAGAATCCGCGCCTGCCTGTGATAGCCTAGCATATTCGCCACTTTTCGTTGGTGATCACAGGGAGCCACCGGGCCGGTGAGGGGGTGTTTTAGGCGTGGCTGAAGTCAAGATTCAGGAGGGCGAGTCGATCGAAAGTGCACTCCGCCGCTTCAAGCGCAAGGTTCAGCAGGAAGACATCATCAAGGACATCAAGAAGCACTCTTTCTACTTGAAGCCGGGTGACAAGCGCAGGGCAAAACAAGCTCTGGCGCGCAAGCGGAACCGTAAGAAACTCCGTCGCGAGACGGAGTAGTAGGGAACGGTCCCGCGATCGACGAGCACGAGGTGGCGACCGATGGAGTTCCAAGACAAGTCCTTGAGGTGCGTGGATTGCGGCTCGGAGTTCATCTGGACTGCAGGTGAACAGTTGTTCTTCGCTGATAAGCAGTTCAAGAACGAGCCGAAGCGGTGCAAGACGTGCAAGGCTAAACGAGCCAACCGGGTCAGTGCTGGTCCAGCACCGGCAAGGGATCGGGTCGAAACGCAGACCCAGTGCTCGGCGTGCGGGAAGGAAACGACAGTGCCCTTCCGTCCCGACGCAGGGGCGCCCGGTGTTTTGCAAGGAGTGCTTCCAGCAGCGGAAGTTTGCGGGGGCGGGAGGGGTGTAGATCACGTAAATCGTGTCGAGATCCACCCGACTCGTCTGGAATTCCAGGCAGTCGTCGCCAGAAGTCGTAAGGGCCAGACGCGAGGCTCCACCCCATCGCCCAGGTGCGGTGGGCACCCCGTCTGGCCCTGTTTGTCTGTGCTAGAATCCGTTCTTTCTACGGGCAGTACATTCGAGGAACTATGCAGATCGAGGAACGATCCGCCGGTGATGTAACCATCCTGGACCTCAAAGGAAAGATGACCCTTGGCGAGGGAGACGAGGCCCTCAAGGACAAGATCAACAGCCTGGTGTTGCAAGGTCGAAAGAAGCTCGTCCTGAATCTCGCGGACGTTCCCTACATCGACAGCGCCGGCCTGGGCGAGATTGTTCGTACCTTCACGACGGTCAGCCGTCAGGGCGGCAGCCTCAAGCTCCTGAGCCTGACCAAGCGGATCACCGATCTGCTGGCCATTACCAAGTTGCTCACGGTGTTCGAGACCCACGACAACGAAGCCGACGCCATTCGCAGCTTCCAGTCGTCGGCCAACGTGTAACGGACCGGCAGGCTCGCGCACTGGACTCATTTCCAGCGGTCCTCCTCACCTGGTTCGCCCTGAACAGTGGACGGGGACGCCTCCTGTCGTCCCGGAGCGCTCGTCAAAGCAGGGCTGATGGACGATGCCACCTGATCAGAATCAACAACACCCGCGCCGACCCCACTATCATCGCGGACAGCGTGGTCCCGACCGCCGCGGCGGCGATCGGCGGCCGCAGCAGCAGCCACAACAGACCGAAGCAGCAGCAATCGCGATCAGCTCGACGTCGAACAGATCATGCGCGACATCCGGTCGCGGATCTCCGAGAAACACGGCATCGATCTCACGGCCAGCAGATCCAGGAACTCGCCGCGCGTCGTCTCGAAGCGATTCTTGACCCGCGACGATCAAGCCGTCCCTGATGGACGAACTGCGTCGCGCGGCAGGCCTGCCTGCCGACACGACGCCCTCCGAACCTGATGGCGATGCTGCCGTCGACGAGTCCGCGCTCTACGACGTCCGAGAGCGGTTTTCTCAACACTCTCCGGCGACTGTTCAACCCGTTGCTGAAGCTGTTGATCAATCCGAAGGCGATTGTCGACGCGCTGAACGCGCAGTCTCGACAGACGAACGCACTGGCCACGCAGGAGGCCGAACTCCGCCGTCGTCAGACGGAGTGGAACGCGCTGCATTTCGAGATCCTCCGTCGGCTTGTGACGGATGTCGCGCGGGTCGAGATCGACAATCAGCATCTCGCGCATCGCGTCGAGTCGCTGCAAGCGCGGGTCGACTTCAACGAACGCCGTGTTCGCGGCCTGGAGCACCACCCAGCACCAGCCACGACCGGTTAGCCGACCTCAAGAGAGCCCATCGTTTCTCCCGCCCGTGCGCCACCGCGCCGAGAGAAGAAATCGCGTCGACC
This sequence comes from uncultured Acidobacteriota bacterium, assembly GCA_963757735.1. Taxonomy (GTDB): domain Bacteria; phylum Acidobacteriota; class Vicinamibacteria; order Vicinamibacterales; family UBA2999; genus Gp6-AA40. The sequence continues at coordinate 161,865 of CAVWST010000004.1, read as the reverse complement.
GAGCACGCTTCGTCGCCGGAGACCTCGCCTGAAGGAAGCCGGCGACGGCGACGCCGACGGCGCGGACGTCGATCGGGTCAGCCCCGCGACATCGCCGGCACGCCATCGCCGGGTCGGCAGCCCCCGTGCGCTCGATCAATCGGACCCGGGCAGCGAGGGAGACGACTTCGGCGACGACGAAACGATGCCCGGACGATCTTGGTGATGACGTCGCTGTGGTGACGCCAGAGTCAGCTGCTCCCGCGTCGGCTCCCTTCGAGCCACCGCCGCCGCAGCGCCAGAAGAGCCCGTTCACGTCGCCTCACTCGGAACTGGACGCCGGCTCCCCCAGCCCCTGACAGCACATCCACCCCGGCGCCTGTGGCGTCCAACGAGCTGCCCGACTCGCTCCCGCGGGAACAGTCCTGAGCCAACGCGGGCGCGCCTGTGAAGTTCGCCTTCATCACACCTCGATACGGAGGAGAGTTCGGCACCGGCGCCGAACACGCGTGCCGGCTGCTGGCGGAGCAGATTGCCAAGCGTCATGACGTCGACGTCCTGACGACCACGGCGCGCGATTCAGCGCTGTGGAAGAACGATTACTCCGAAGGTCGGACCGGTCCGCGGCGCCTTCGTCCGGCGATTCGCGGTCAGCGCGATGCCCGAGCGATCGGCGCTGGACGGAGCTGTCCCGCCGGCTCCGCGAAGGGCCTCGGTACCGAGCCGACGAACTGAGCTGGGTGAGGCAGGTCGGGCCGTGGAGCAACGGCCTCCTCGAACACATCAAGCGTCAGCATCGGACCTACGACGCACTGGTCTTCTTCGGGCTCTGCCATCCGCTGACCGTCAGCGGTCTCGAGATCGCGCCGGAGCGAAGCATTCTTTTTCCGCATCTGCACCTGCGCCCGGAGTTCCGCTTCGATCTGTGGGCGGACGTGCTGACCTCGCCGCCGAGCGGTCGGCTACTTCTCGCCGTCCGAGCGACGGCTGGTCCACTCATACATCGGTGTCGCGCCGCAGTCAGAAGAAATCATCGGCATCGGCGTGGACCCGCCGCCGCAACAGACCTATCCGCGCCACCAGCAGGATCCTGCGGACGTCATTACGGAAGATGACGACGGCGCAGACGACGATGCGCTCGATGAGAGCTATCTGGCGGGACGCGGAGTTCCCTTTCGACGACGCCATCGTCTCTACGACCACTTCGCCCTCTACGGCGGGCGTGTCGAGCCGGATAACGGCTGCGAGGAGATGCTCGATTACTTCGACACGTTTGCGTCCAATCGCGGCGACGACATGCGGCTTGTGCTGATGGGCGTGAAAATGATGACGGTGCCGGACGCACCGTATCTGCGGCTTGCCGGGATCCTTCCCGATCGAGAACGAATGACGGCGTACGAGGCGGCGTCGGTCACGATCGCACCGGAGGCCGAGGATCTCCTTTCACAGATCACTGCTCGAGAGCCTCGCGGTTGGCACACCGGTCTGGCGAACGCGAGCAACGAAGCCGCAGTCGAGCATTGCCGGCGGGCGAACGCGGGCTTGTACTACTCGAATCGCGAGGAGTTCGTCGGAGCGCTTGACGGAGCTCCAGACGCCGGCGCTTCGCGAGCGGATGGGAGAAAACGGACGCCGGTACATCCGGCACTACCATCAGTGGGATGCCGTCATCGGGAGGTTCGAACGCCTGGTTGGCAGGATGCGACGGACCAGCTGAAGTGTAAAGTTCAAAGGTCAAAGTATTGAAGTTAGTCGAAAATACTTCTCAACTTACTTTGCAACTTTGAACTTTGACCTTTAACTTACTCGAAGAGTTACTCCCTGGTGAGCTCCGCCGCCGGAAACGGGCGCGCTCGCGAGCCGGCGTCGTCGGGGCTGCTCTTCCGTCGCCGCGTTCCGATTTCGTAGCGCTTGATCATCTCGTTCAGCGTCGTGGGCTTGATCTTCAGCAGTTCGGCAGCCTTCTTCTGGACGCCGCCTGCCGCCTCCAGTGTCGACTCGATCAGCCGCTTCTCGACGTTGGTGATCACGTCCTTGAACGAGATGCCTTCAGGCGGCACCACGAATTTCGGGATGTGGAACATCGGCGCCGAGCGCACGTGCTCGGGAATGAGATCGGGGCCGATGTGAGCGCCGGAGCTCAGCACCACCGCCCGCTCCATGACGTTCTCGAGCTCGCGCACGTTGCCGGGCCAGTCGTATTCCATCATCAGATCGAGCGCGTCAGCCGTGAGCTCGAGCGTCGGCTTGCCGTTCTCGGCTGCCGTACTTCTCGAGAAAGTGCTGGGCGAGATAGGGAATGTCGTCCTTTCGCTCGCGCAAGCGGCGGCAGGTAGATGTTGATGACGTGCAGGCGGTAGTAGAGGTCCTCGCGGAAGCGGCCGTCGCTCACCATCTGCCGCAGGTCGCAGTTGGTCGCGGCGATGATCCGCACGTCGACCTTGATCGTCTCCATCCCGCCGAGCCGCATGAACTCGCGCTCCTGCATGACCCGCAGCAGCTTGGCCTGCGTGTCCGGCGGAATGTTCCCGATCTCGTCGAAGAAGATGCTCCCTTTGTCCGCGAGGTCGCAGAGACCCTTCTTCGGATAGATGGCGCCGGTGAACGCGCCCTTCACGTGACCGAACAGCGTCGACTCGAGGAGATCCGGCGGCAGGTTGCCCGAGTTCACCGTGACGAACGCGCGATCCGCGCGGGGCGAGTTCGAGTGAATGGCGCGCGCGACGAGCTCCTTGCCGGTCCCGCTCTCGCCGGTGATCAGAATCGTCGAGCGGCTCGGCGCCGCCTGGATGATCAGGTCGAACACCTGCTTCATCCGCGGGCTGCGGCCGATGATGCCGGCGAACTTCTGGTACTGCGCCTGCAGGTTCTGTCGCAGCGCGGTGTTCTCCGCCATCAACTGGCGGCGCTCGACGGCGTTGCGGACGACGACGAGCACCTCGTCGTTCTTGAACGGCTTGGTGATGTAGTCGAAGGCGCCGCGCTTCATCGCCGAGATCGCCGTCTCGACCGACGCGAACGCCGTCACCATCAGCACCGGAAGGTCGTCGTCGAGCTTCTTCAGCTCTTCGAGCATGGCCATGCCGTCCATGCCCGGCATCATCACGTCCACGATTGCCGCATCGAAGGGAAAGCGACCTCGCCAGCTCGAGCCCCTCTTCGGCGCTGGACGCCAGCCGCACGTGATAACCCTCGCGCGCGAGCAGCGCGTCGAGGATCTCGCGCATGATTTCTTCGTCGTCGACGACCAGAATGGAACCGTTGCGGCGCATCAGTAATGACCCTGTCCTGGCCCGGCGATCCGGCCCGGCACGCCGTGGACGCGAGCGGCGACCGCTCGAGCGCCACGGCTGGAAATGACAGATATGAACCGCGTGCCCTGCCCGATCCCGCTCTCGCACTCGATGCTGCCTTCGTGCTCGCGGACGATGCCGTAGGTGATCGACAGGCCGAGGCCCGTGCCCTGGCCGATCGCTTTCGTCGTGAAGAACGGATCGTAGATTCGCGCGAGGTATTCGCTCGGAATCCCCGAGCCGGTGTCGGCGACTTCGGCGATCGCGCGGATGCCGTCGGTGCGTGTGCTGATCGACAACCAGCCTCCCTTCGGCATCGCGTCCCTGGCGTTCAGGAACAGATTCAGGAACACCTGCTGCAGCTTGTGCTCGAGGCCGAGCACCACGCACCGGCGTGTCAGCTCAACTCGCGGCGGACACGGATGCGGTGCGTCTCGAACTGATGCTCGAGCAGGCCGAGCACGTCGGTGATCACGACATTGAGGTCGAACGTCGAGCGGTCGCTCGAGGCCGGACGCGACAGCTTCAGCAGACCGTTGACGATCTTGGCCGCCCGGAACGTCTGGCGCTCGATCTTCTCGAGCAGGCGGGTGCGCGGATCCTGAGGATCGGCGCCCTCGAGCAGCATCTGCGTGAAGCTGGAAATGCCCGGTGAGCGGCGTGTTGACCTCGTGCGCAACGCCGGCCGCGAGCAGGCCGATCGACGCCATCTTCTCGGAGATCTGCAGCTGCTCCTCGAGTTGCACCGCTCGCCGTGATGTCCTCGACGATGACGATCGTCCCCGCGGTGGCGGTCCCCTGCCAGTCCTCCGCGCGCAACGGCACCACCGCGGCGTTGACGACGAGCGTCCGGCCGGCGCGATCTCCGCGGCCGCGAGCGGAACCCGCGACAGCGTCGCGCCATCCGGCGTGTCGCGGCGCGCGGCGCGCACGGCCTCCACGAACGCGGGATCGAAGAGGTCGCTCAGCGCGCGACCCGAGGCCGTGGCCCTGCGAGACGCCATAGAGCCGCTCGAGCGCGCTGATTCCACCGCACGACCCGATCGTTGAGGTCGACCACCAGCAGTCCGTTGTCGAGCGACTCGAGGATGTTCTCGTTGAACGCACGCATCCGATCGACCTCGACGGCCTTCAGGTGCAGCTGGCGATAGAGCCGCGCGTTCTCGAGCGCGGTCGCGATCTGACCGGCGACCGCGGCCAGCAGCCCGATGTCCTCGCTGCTGAGCGGTTCGCCCGTGTCTCTTCGCCCGACAGCGAGCACCGCGATGGTGCCCTCGGTCGCGACACATGGAACGAAGTAGTAGAGGCCAGCGTCGCGCCAGAACTCGATCTCTTCGGCGGCGATAGCGCCCGACGGCAGTCGGGTCGTCGAGCGCGACGATGTGGCCGTCGCAGAGCCGTCCGCCGATCGCCCGATCGCTTTGCGAGCGCAGGCGGGTGAGCGTCGCCAAAGCCGGACGAGCGCATCGAGCCGAAGTGCGGCGCGACTTCGTCTTCCAGCATCAACGCCATGCGATCGACGAGCAGCGTCTCGACCACGCGTGAGACCAGCCGCTCCGACAGGCGATTGAGGTCGAGGTCGCTGTTCAGATCGCGGGCGAAGCCCACCAGCGCGCGGCGATAGTCGTAGCGATCGCGGTAGAACGCGCGGTCGAGCAGATTCTGGACGAAGTCCTTGACCGGCGGCGCCAGCACGACGCCACCAGGATCGCCAGCAGCGCGAGCACCCACGTGGTCGGAGCCGCTGCCCTTCAGAACACCGCTCGGACGGCTTCGAGCAGCACCGCGTAGATCGCCACGACGGCCGCGAACGCCGCGATGTACACCAGCGCGCGCTTGACGATGACTTCGATGTCCATCAGCCGGTAGCGGACGATCGCCGAGGCGAAGGCCAGCGGTATCAGGCTGAGCGGAACCGCCGACAGCTCCATCGGCAGCGACGGCTGCACGCCGAGGGCGTACGGCAGCGCGTAGCCGAAGGCGAATATGCCGGCGCCAAGTCGCGGTGCCCCACGCGATCCAGCGCAGCTGGCGGCGCGCCGTCATCGTGCCGACCTGCGTCCGGCGCGCTGAGCAGGCCGATCAGGCCGCCAATCAGGCAGAGCGCGAAGTAGAGGAATTCGAGGCGATCGAGCGAGCGAGACCCATCGGACGAACGACTCGGGATCGCGCGCGCTGCGCGAGAACCGCGAATGAGCCGCGCGAGCCCCAGGGCGAGCGCCGGGACGTAGAGCGCGAACAACGCAGCACGGGCGAATGGCCCCCGGGTCCAGCGCTGACGCCGCTCGGGAAACACCAGCGTGAAGTGCAGGAACATCGGCGGCAGGGCCAGGATCGAGATGGCGTCCGCCCAGTAGAACACCCAGTCGAGGCGATCGAGCCGCCGCTGAACGAGAACGTGAAGACGCCGAAGAACGCGACCGACAGCCAGAAGAAGTGCAGCGTCGCGGGATCACGCGGCCGCCGCAGCCGGACGGCGCCGCCGACCAGAAGGTGAACACGCCGACCGCGGCGAGCACGAAGTAGAGCGCGCCCGGGCCGTTGGGAACCGGCGCGAGCCTGAGATCCAGGACCTCGCGCGTGCCGAGGCGAAGCACGGTGTAGCGCAGCGTTCTCGCCTCGAGCCAGCGTCGTGCAGGACGTCGACGACGTCAGCCGCGCTCTGAATCGGGTGGTCGTCGATGGCGAGCAGCAGATCGCCGCGCGCCAGACCAACGCGGTCGGCCGGACTTCCTTCGGCCATCTCGTCGACCACGACACCGTCCGGCCCCGACGTCCACAGCACGCCGTCCTCGACTTCGTGCCACGTCGCGCGCGCGGCGATGTTCGCAACGCCGAGGCACAGCAGTGCCGACACCACGATTACCGGCAGGGCCGGCCGTGACCATCGGCTCCACGTAGCCGGCAGCTGCGGAGCGAAATCCAAGGACTAGAACGTGTCATCCAACTAAATGGAGTCCAAAACAGCGCCAAAAAATGGGGAGCGCGCGCTCCCCGTCGTTGGCTCGTAGTCAGCTTACCCGCTACCACATCTTCACTAGAACCGGACAGTGACGCCTCCCAACACGCGTTTCGGCGGGCGCACGACCATCAGTTCGTCGTACACCGAGTTCTCGTACACCGCTTCCTTGAAGAGGTTGCTCACGGCCACGAGCATCTCCCACTGCGCGCTCGTGAAATTCATGAACGGCAATGCCTGGTTCACCTGCACGTCGAAGCGCACGCCAGCGCTCGGAGAAGTCTCGCCTGCCTTCGACGACGCGTATGCCGTGTTCACCTTGTAGACCACTAGCAAACGCGTTGCCGATCGGCGCAACGATGCTTTCGACCGAAGCGGTGACGTCGTGGATGCGCTCGTCCGTTCGCAGCACCGATGGCGCCAAGACGGCTCGAGCAAGCTCGCATCGGTCGATCGCCCTCGCCAGCTCGATTGCGCCTGCGTGTAGTCCACCGTCGCGCGAGGTGGTCTCACCGATCGTCCGGCGTGAACGTCACGCCCCATCCGTGCGCGGCGAAGTCGCCGGCGGAACCAACCTGGTAGTGGCCGAGCTCGGCCGGAGTATCGGCCACCGCCACGCCGAAGACCGTCACGACCTGATCCTCCACCCGCTCGGTGAATGCCCGGAAGCCGACGACGACGTGCTCTGCCCACTCGCGATCGACTGCGATTTCGATCTGATCGTGGCGCTCGGGCAGGAACGGCGCGCGAGACATCTGGGAGAACGTCCTCTCCGGCGGCAGCCACAGACCGACCGACGGCGGAATGAATTCCTCGGCGCCAGGCGCGACTTCGCGGTGCATGACGTCGTGGCGCGACTTTCAGGCTGTCGTTCGTGTCCGGCTGCAGGATCATCGTGACGCGCGGACTGATCAGCCCGCGGTCTTCGAGATAGTCGTAGCGTGCGTACTTCGCGCCGTAGCTGACCTCGAGTTCGCGGCGTGATCGCTCCAGTTGTCCATCGCGTACATCGCGCCGACGTTGCGGCTGCCGTCTCGCATCGCGGCCAGCGCCTCGCCGTTGCCACCGAGGTATCGCTGCATCGAGTACGAGACGCCGGCTTCGTACGCGTGGGTCGCGGGCTGATGGCGAACGTAAGAACCGGCGACGATCCACGACGCCAGGTCGCCCTGCGTCATCGTGCCTCGCATCGTCCAGTCGCCGCTCGCTCCCGGCGCTTCGATGGAGATATACGCAAGACCACGTGGAGTCGGCCCGTTCAGGGAGAACAGATCCTGCGGACGATCGAACGACGTCGAGGTCAGCAGATTGAGCTGACCGTTCACGGGCAGGTCGGCAAACAGCGACGACGCGCAGTCGAGCGGAGTCGCCAACGGCACGGCCGAACGACGAAAGCGAATCGCCAAGCGTCGAATCGTCGTCGTCGAGACCGGCGATGCTCGCCTCTGCTTCCTTCAGGACGCTGCGTTTCAAATGGCGAAGTCGCCACGCGACCTCGTCGTGTTCGTGCGTCGCTCTTCGGCTTCCGGCGCCGCTGGCAGGTTCGGCGACGACGTCCGACACCCGCTGCAAGAACCGCGGGGTCAGTCGATCCGCCAGGTCGTCGTGTCAGCTCGATCGTCGACATCGTGCGTCCATCCGCACTGACCTGGATGATGCGGCCGCGCGACGGCAGGTAGTTTTGCAGGTGGACCCGAATCAGATATGGGCCCGGCCGGCAGGTTTCGGAACGTGAAGCGCCCGTCCTCATTCGATATGGCAAACGCCGAGGTCGAGCCGAGTGCCGAGACGACGGCACCCGACAGCGGTTTTCCGAGCTCGTCTTTGACGACTCCATTCAGCTCGGACGGTTTGATCGGAGCGGCTGCACTCGACGCCTTGAGTTGCGGCGTGAGTACCAGCTGCGGGAGGGCAACGACTTGCGAGTGTGCGGGCGTGGCGGCGTCCAACGGCCCACACGATGACCCCGATACACGACCAGGATCGGATCCGCATCATTCCGATGCCCTTCTCACGGCCGTTGCGGGCCGGTCGATTCCCGCCGGCTACCATCCGGACGGGGCCTTAAACCGGTAGAACCGAAAAGTTCACGCTCTGTGTCAGCTGCGCTCCCCGAGGGCTTGTCGGTCACCTTGATCTCGAGCCGGTAGTCTCCCGCTGGAAAACTGGACAGAGGAATCACGAGGCTTCCGGGCAACTGATGGCCAGCGGCGATGCTGAACTGTGGCGGCAGCGTCTCGGCATTCAGCGGCTGCGGCGCAGTCTTGTTGAAATACTTCTCGCCCTCGGCCAGGCGCTGATGGAAGCTGTAGTCCACGACGACGTCCGGCTTGCCTGACGCCGCTTCCTTCGCACCGTAGATCCAGAAGATCACGCTGAGCTCACCGGTCTTGGGGAACTTTCCATCGACGGACGGCACGATGCGCATCGGTCCGAAGACGTACGGATTCGCTTCCTGCTGATCGGCGGGAAGCGCTGCGGTCAACGGCTCAACCGACTGCGCAACGATCACTGAGCTCGTCCGAAGATCGGGCGTGTTGAAGTCCGGAACCGTGATCTCGTGACGGAGCAGACCCACCGGTCCGGCAGCCGCGGCCGCGGGTGGCGCATTCTTGTCGGTGTTGCGATTGTTCCGCTGATTGCCCGCCGGTGCCGGCGACTTTTCCTTCAGACGCAATGAACGCGACATACTGTCCCGGCTTGAGCTGCACTGCGCGCGAAAGCTGACCGTCCGGAGCATCCAGGAAATGCACGCTGTCCCACTGGAACGACGGCCGGGGAGGTGGAGTCGCCTTGCTATCCTTCGGCGGCGTTGCCGTTGCCACCATCGCCGACGCGAACGCGGAGGCCTGTTCTGCGCTGACGATGCGGACATACAGCGCGGCGCCCTTGGATAACTGGGCCTTGTCGACAGCCAGCGTGAATGGGACATAAGTGTCTCCACTCTGTCCCTTCACGAAGTGGTTCGACTGCCACTTCACGGAGACGTCCCCTTCATTCTTGTCCGCGGCGCCAAGGGCCAGCGGCTTCGGCGTGACGGGCGTCGTCGCAGGCTGCGCGCCGGGCGCTGGGACCGGAACTCCCGTGTCCGCCAGCAGCGCGGTGTCGACAAGCGTCACCAAGGCCTGAACGTCTTGCTGCTCCTGCGGCGGACGTTGCTGCTGTTGTTTGCCTTTGTCGTTGTTATTGCGCTGCGCCAGAAGAGAACCACCGGCGCTGCAAACGAACGCGAGGGCAACAGTCAAAATGAGGACGCGACGACGATGCATGAATGCCTCTCTTCCTCCGAAGGAGCGGATAGCCCCCGCTTGGGGTATCCAAGAATCCGAATCGCCTGATCATAGGCACCTACATACGGCAAGTCAAACAGGCAAACGGCCATAAAAGCGAAAGATTCCTCGGAAATGGCCGGGGCTGCCACAGCCAGCGTGCTAAGATCGCCGTCCTCCGGGACGGCTCCAGGCACCTTGGGTGCGCGCCCCATCCGGAACAGCGGCGGGCACCGGTCATGGAACTGGACGATATCCTCGTCATCCTTCTAGCAGGCGGCGCCGGCGAGCGCTTATATCCCCTGACCCGGGATCGAGCCAAGCCGGCGGTCTACTTCGGTGGTCCGTACCGCATCATCGACTTCACCCTCAGCAACTGCATCAACTCTGGGCTGCGGCGAATCTTCATCGCCACTCAGTACAAATCTCTCTCGCTGAGCCGCCACGTGCGCATGGGGTGGAGTGTCGTCTCCGAGGAGCTCGGCGAGTTCATCGAGATCCTGCCCCCTCAGAAGCGAGTCGGTGAACACTGGTACTTCGGCACTGCCGACGCCGTGTACCAGAACCTGTACTCCCTCGAGCGCGAGAACCCGCGACACGTCATCGTCCTCTCCGGCGACCACGTGTACAAGATGGACTACGCGAAGATGCTGCGGTTCCACATCGAGAAGGACGCCGCCGCAACGCTCGCGACGATTGAAATTCCGGTCGACGAGGGCAGCAGATTCGGGATCGTTGCTGTCGATGAAGCGGACCGCGTCGTGGGATTCGAAGAGAAGCCCGCTCGTCCACCACATGTGCCCGGATCACCGGACGTCGCGCTCGCGTCGATGGGGATCTACATCTTCAAGGCCGACATCCTGATGCGGGTGCTCGAGAGCGATGCCACGCGCGCCGACAGCCAGCACGATTTTGGCAAGAACATCATCCCGCCGCTGTTCAAAGAATCGTCGGTGTACTCGTACCGCTTCTACGACGAGAACAAGAAAGCCTCGAAGTACTGGCGCGACATCGGAACGCTCGACGCGTACTACGAAGCCAGCATGGATCTGTGTCAGGTCAACCCGGAGTTCAACCTGTACGATCCGGAATGGCCTCTGCGTACGTACCAGCCACAGGCGCCGCCCGCGAAGTTCGTGTTCGCAGAAGAAGGGCGCCGTTGTGGACAGGCGCTCGATTCCGTCATCTCGAACGGCTGCATCATCTCGGGCAGCCGCGTGAGCGGAAGCATCCTGTGCCCCAACGTCCGCGTGCACAGCTTCTGCGAGATCGAGGAGACAATTCTGATGCCCGGTGCGCGCGTCGGCCGCCACGCCAGAATCAGGCGTGCCATCATCGATCGCGATGTGCTCGTGCCGCGTGGCGCATTAATCGGCTTCAACCCCGAAGAAGATCGACGGCGGCATACGGTCACCGATGGCGGTGTGGTGGTCGTCACGGCCGAGGACGAGCCGCTCATCGCAACGATCAGTGAATCCGCACTTCAGGTGGAATTCGAAGCCGACCGCGTCGGCACTCTCATCTAGGCCATGTCATGACGATCACGCACGTTCACGCCAGAGAAATTCTGGACTCCCGAGGCAATCCAACTGTCGAAGCCGACGTTCAGGCGGGAAGCGCGCTCGGTCGCGCAGCGGTGCCATCTGGCGCATCGACCGGCCAGCGCGAGGCGCTCGAACTGCGTGACGGCGATCCGAAGCGTTACGGCGGAAAGGGCGTTCGTAAAGCGGTCGATCACGTCAACGGCGAGATCGCCAACGCGCTCGTTGGGAAGGAACTCGATCAACGCGCCCTCGACGATGCGATGCTCAAGTTGGATGGCACTCCAACCAAGAGCCGCCTCGGTGCGAACGCGATCCTTGCCGTATCGATGGCAGCAGCTCGAGCAGCGGCCGCGGGCGCGGGCCAGCCACTCTACAGGTCTCTCGCAACACTGTCGGGCGCAAAGTCGGTCGACTCGTTCGTGCTTCCCGTACCGATGATGAACATCCTGAACGGCGGTGCGCACGCAGATAGCAGCGTCGACTTTCAGGAATTCATGGTGATGCCGCTCGGCGTCTCGAGTTTTGCCGAAGCACTCCGCGCCGGCACCGAGATCTTTCATGCGCTCCGCAGCATCCTCAAGAAAGCCGGCCACTCCACTGGCGTTGGCGACGAAGGCGGCTTTGCCCCGAATCTGAAGTCGAATCGCGCGGCGCTCGATGTCGTCCTCGAGGCGATCGGCAAAACGGGACTCCGCGCTGGGTCCGACGTCTACCTGGCGCTCGATGTCGCGTCGAGCGAGCTGTGGGACAACGGCAAGTACGTGTTCAAGAAGTCGGGCGAGCCGACTCGCACACCAGATCAGATGGTGGAGCTCTACGCCGACTGGGTGCGCCAGTATCCGATCATCTCGATTGAAGATGGCGTCGCGGAGGGGGACTGGGACGGTTGGAAGGCACTGACACGCGCGATCGGCGATCGTGTCCAGCTCGTTGGCGACGATGTGTTCGTGACCAATCCAGAGATTCTCCGGAAGGGAATCGCCGAGGGCGTCGGGAACGCTCTGCTGGTCAAGCTGAATCAGATCGGTACGGTCTCAGAAACACTCGACGCGATTGCGATGGCGCGCGACGCGCGTTACGCGACGATCATCTCCCACAGATCCGGGGAGACCGAAGACAGCACGATCGCAGATCTTGCTGTCGCCACGTCGGCTGGTCAGATCAAGACCGGATCGGCCAGTCGCAGCGATCGAACGGCGAAGTACAACCAGTTGCTGCGAATCGAGGAAGAGCTCGGAAGCGCAGCGCGCTACGCAGGTCTTTCGGCGATCCGTCAGGTCGCCGCAAATTAGAGGAAGTCATGTATCGGTTGGTCCTGTTGCGCCACGGCGAGAGCACCTGGAACAAAGAGAATCGATTCACCGGTTGGACCGATGTCGATCTGAGCGATCGCGGTCGTGAAGAGGCGGCCGAAGCCGGACGTCTGCTGAAAGCCGAGCGATTCGAGTTCGACGTCGCGCACACCTCACTGCTCAAACGCGCCATCCGCACGCTGTGGATCGCGCTCTCGGAGCTGGACATGATGTGGATCCCCGAGTGCCGGTCGTGGCGTTTGAATGAGCGGCACTACGGCGGGTTGCAGGGACTCAACAAAGCGGAAACGGCAGCAAAGCACGGTGAAGCGCAGGTCAAGATCTGGCGCCGCAGCTACGACATTCCACCGCCGCCGCTCACACTGGACGACCCGCAGCATCCGTCACGCGATCGCCGATACGCAGACCTGAAGCCGAATGAGCTGCCGCTCACGGAGTCGCTGAAGGATACGGTTGCCAGATTCCTTCCGTACTGGCACTCCTCCATCGCGCCCGACATCAAGGCTGGAAAACGAGTCCTCATCGCCGCCCACGGCAACAGCCTGCGCGCGCTCGTCAAATATCTCGATCACACCTCGGAACAGGACATCGTCGAACTGAATATCCCAACCGGGATACCGCTCGTGTACGAGCTCGACGAGCAACTGCAACCCGTGAAGAAGTTTTACTTGGGGGATCAGGAGGCGGCGATGCGAAAGGCAGCCGCCGTGGCGAACCAGGCACAGACACGGTAACCAACAGCCGACAGCCCGTGCCATCGGCTGTCAGCATGAATCCTCAACTAGCCGTTGTCGACCGCTTCCTTCGGCGCTTCTTCGCAGCCGATCCGCAGCGATCTCAGGAACCGGCGGTCGTTGGTTGTCAGGTCGAAACCATTCCGGGCCGGCAGTAGACGGGCAGGCGTGGTGATCCGAGTCACGGCCGTTCCGTTGTTTCTGCTCACGAACCCGACCACAGCTTCGAGCGTCACTCTCATATCGAAACCAGCCTCCCGTGCCTTGGCTCGGCAGGCCTCAACTTGAGCGTTCTCGGCGACAGCGGCGGCAATCGCGTCGGCCAGCTCTTTCGCGAACCGGTTCACGACGTCATCCATTCCTGCTTCCTCCTAATCCGCCACCGGGCCGGGATCCGGGGGCGTACCCCAATCCGAACCTGCACTAACCGGGGAGGTTGGCAGGGATTGAGCGCCAAAGACATTCATTTGCAGGGGTTTAGCCTCACGGAGGCTGCGGGGCATTGTAGAGGGTCATCCCTGAGGTGTCAACAAACCGGCCTGGCCACGGCCATTCAGCGTGCAGCCGAAAGAGGCGTTGCCGCCGTCGCTATTCGAACTGGCTTCGGTAATCGGCTGATACACAAGGGGTTGAGTTAAGATGCCGGCGACCCCCAACATGGAACCCCCGTCGAGCTCGCGCTTCTACCGGACTGCCGGACGATGTCGCCGGGATCGACCCGGCGGCCGACATCGGGCCGCCTGGCGCGTTTCCGTTCACGCGCGGGATCCAGCCCGACATGTATCGCGGCCGTCCATGGACGATGCGCCAGTACGCCGGGTTCGGGACTGCGGCTGAATCAAACCGGCGATACAGATACCTGTTGTCGCAGGGCGTGATGGGACTAAGTGTGGCCTTCGATCTGCCGACGCAGATCGGCTACGACTCGGATCACTCGCTCGCGGCGGGCGAGGTTGGGCGCGTCGGGGTGGCGATCGACTCAATCGAAGACATGGATGTTCTGTTCGCCGATATCCCGCTCGACCGCGTATCCACCTCGATGACGATCAACTCGACCGCCATCATCTTGCTCGCGATGTACGTCGCGACAGCGAAGCGGCGGGGTATCGCGCCGGCGGCGCTCTCCGGCACCGTCCAGAACGACATTCTCAAGGAGTACGTCGCCCGCGGCACGTTCATCTACCCACCGCGCCCATCGCTCCGGATCGTGACCGACATCATGCGGTTCTGTTCGGAGCACGTGCCGAAGTGGAATTCGATTTCAATCAGCGGTTACCACATCCGGGAGGCGGGTTCGACTGCCGTTCAGGAGGTCGCGTTCACGCTGGCAAATGGAATCGCATACGTCCAGGCCGCCATCGATGCGGGCCTCGAGGTCAACGTGCTCGGCCAGCGACTGTCGTTCTTCTTCAACGTCCACAACAATTTTCTCGAGGAGGTCGCCAAGTTTCGAGCGGCCAGGCGTCTGTGGGCACGAATCATGCGGGACCGATTTGGCGCACGCGAGCCACGGGCGCAGCAGCTACGATTCCACGCGCAGACGGCTGGCAGTACCCTGACGGCGCAACAGCCTGACAACAACGTCGCGCGGGTCGCCCTTCAGGCGCTCGCGGCGGTCCTCGGTGGCACGCAGTCATTGCACTGCAATGGTCGCGACGAGGCGCTCGGCCTGCCGACAGAAGAGAGCGCCACAATCGCTCTGCGGACGCAGCAGATTCTTCTTCACGAGAGCGGCGTCGCGTCCACCGTCGATCCGCTGGGCGGCGCGTATGTCATCGAGGAAAAAACAACCCGGATTGAGCAAGAAGCCACTCAACTCCTGGGACGCATCGACAACGCGGGAGGCACGCTGTCGGCCATTGAATCGGGTCTCATCCAGCGTGAGATTCAGGACTCGGCCTATCGCGCGCAGCAAGCGCTCGAAGGCGGCACCGACATCGTCGTCGGCGTCAATCGGTTCAATGACGCGGATGCTCAGTCACTGGCCGTGTTTGCTCTCGATCCCTCTGTCGAACGCGACCAGGTGGAGCGCGTGCGCGCAGTGCGCGCCGGCCGAAGCGCCTCAGAGTGTCGTTCGGCACTGGCCGCCGTCGAGCAGGCCGCGCGCACCGGCGACAACCTCGTCCCCGTGGTCATTGAAGCGATCGAGAAGAAGGCCACACTCGGTGAGATTTCCGACGCACTGCGAAGCGTCTTCGGCGAATACCAGGACGCTTCGGGTACGTGACCGCGCATGACGCCGCTCCTTGATGTCCAGCATCTGACGGTCGCGTTCGAACGTCCGGGTTCTGCGCTGAAGGCGGTTGACGATCTGAGCTTTTCGATTCAACCTGGCGAAACACTTGGCCTCGTCGGCGAATCTGGCAGCGGGAAGTCAGTCACGGCGCTCGCCATTCTTAGATTGCTTCAACCGCCTGGTAAAGTTACCGCCGGCCGGGTTCTCTTCGAAGGAAGAGATCTGCTGCAACTGCCGGAATCTGAAATGCGATCCGTTCGCGGCGGCCGCATCTCGCTCATCTTCCAGGAGCCCATGACCGCGCTCAACCCGACGATGCGGGTTGGGGATCAGATTGGCGAAGCGCTGACGTCGCACGCAGTGGGGAAAGACCAGGCCCGTAAGCGGGTCGGTCGAACTGCTCGAAGCCGTGCGAATCCCTGATGCCGCGAGGAGAGCGAGAGACTACCCTCACCAATTGTCGGGCGGTATGCGTCAGCGGGTGATGATCGCCATAGCGGTCGCGTGCCGGCCGCCACTCGTCATTGCGGATGAACCGACGACTGCTCTCGATGTCACGATTCAGGCGCAGGTGCTCGAGATGCTCAGCGAGTTGAAGGGGCGATTCAATCTTGCACTGCTGCTCATCACGCATGACTTCGGCGTGATCGCAGAGATGGCTGACCGTGTCGCCGTGATGCGCGGCGGGCAACTCGTCGAGCAGGGACCGGTACGCCAGATCCTTCGCGCGCCCTCCCACGAATACACGCAGCGTCTGCTCCGCGCAGTTCCGGGGATGAGCAAACGCTGATGCCGCTGCTCGAGGTCCGTCACCTCGTCAAGCACTACTCGCGCGGCGGCGGACTCTTCGCGTCACCGCCCACAGTTGTGCGTGCCGTCGACGACGTGAGCTTTCAAGTCGATGAAGGAGACATGTTCGGCCTGGTGGGCGAGTCAGGGAGCGGGAAAAGCACGACCGGTCGATGCATCCTCAGGCTAGTTGAACCTGACAGCGGTGAAGTGCTGTTCCGCGGAGAGAACGTGCTTGGGTTCTCTCGCAGCCGGATGCGACTGGCGCGGCGCGATATGCAGATCGTCTTTCAGGATCCGTACTCCTCGCTGAATCCACGAATGCGCGCAGGCGACATCGTCGAAGAACCGCTCATCATTCACGAACTGGGCGGGGCGTCAGAGCGGGCCGCTCGAGTGAGGGAGTTGTTCGAGCTTGTCGGGCCTCGAGGCAGAGCATCTCAAGCGATATCCGCGCGAGTTCAGCGGCGGACAACGGCAGCGAATCGGAATTGCGCGCGCACTCGCGCTCAATCCCGCGCTCATCGTCGCCGACGAACCGGTCTCTGCGCTTGATGTGTCGATCCAGGCGCAGGTCATCGAGCTGCTGTTGGACCTGCGGTCGCGGCTACGACTGACGTACCTCTTCATCGCCCACGATCTGCGTCTGGTCGAGAACATCTGCAACCGCGTGGCGGTGATGTATCTCGGAAAGATTGTGGAGATGGGGGATGCGGACGCGCTGTTCAGTAACCCGACGCACCCGTACACCCAAGCGCTTCTCAGCGCCGTGCCGCGGCTCGATCCCGACACACCGCGCTCGCGAATCGAGTTCGACACCTCGTCATTCCGTCGGGAAGCCCCGATGCGAGAGATCGGGGCCAGCCACTGGGCAGCCGTCTAATCAGGCGGCCTGTCGAACGTCCTTCTCCACTTGCCCATCGCGGATATGAATGATCCGGTGGGCAAAGGCCGCAATGTCCGCTTCGTGGGTGACGAGGATGATCGTATTGCCAGCCTCGTGAAGCCGTGCGAACAACGCCATGATCTCGCTTCCGGTCTTCGAGTCGAGGTTACCGGTCGGCTCGTCCGCCAGCAGGATTGAAGGGTTGTTGACCAAAGCTCGCGCAATGGCGACACGCTGACGCTGACCACCGGAGAGCTCATTGGGTCGATGCCCCATACGCGAGGTCAATTCGACTTTTTCAAGTGCTGCTCGGGCTCGTTGCGATCGATCCTTGCCTTGAACGCCTCCGTAGACCAGCGGCAGTTCGACGTTTTGAAGGGCAGTTGCCCGAGGCAACAGATTGAACGTCTGGAAGACGAACCCGATCTCCTGGTTCCGGATCCGGGCGAGCTCGTTGTCGTTCATCTGGCTGACCTGCTTGCCGTTCAGCAGGTAGCTCCCTCTGGTCGGCGTGTCGAGGCAGCCGATCAGGTTCATCAGGGTCGACTTGCCAGACCCGGACGGTCCCATGATCGCCACGTACTCGCCGCGCTCGATTCCGATAGTCACGCCGCGGAGGGCGTGAATCTCCTCCGCGCCCATCACATAGGTCTTCCAGAGGTCCTGCGTCTCGATAAGTGCCATTTCGCTTCAGTGTGCCTCAGTCTGCGTCCGCCGGCCAGCACAGCACTCACTACGGTAACTGCCAGGCTTCGCTGTTCGCAAGAGCTGCGTGTCACGCGCATGCAGGCGTGCGTGCTTGGTAACCATCTCGTCTTCAAACACTTGACTGTCATTCGTGAGACTGGACCCTGAGCGCTCAGTGCTCGTCTTGGTACTGCTCCTTGAGCCTGGCCACAACAGCCGGATCGGCCAGCGTTGTGGTGTCGCCAAGCGCCTTGCCCTCGGCGATATCGCGAAGCAGCCGCCGCATGATTTTTCCCGAGCGCGTCTTCGGCAGGTCCGCTGAGAAGATCACATCGTCAGGCCTGGCGATCGCGCCGATCTTCTTCACGACGTGATCCTTCAGCTCGGCAACCAGGCTCTCGCTTCCTTGGGCGCCCTCGCGCAACGTCACGAACGCTGCGACGGCCTGTCCCTTGATCTCGTGGGGCCTGCCGACCACCGCCGCTTCGGCGACGCGCGGATGATCGACGAGCGCGCTCTCGACTTCCATCGTGCCGATCCGATGACCCGCCACGTTCAGCACGTCATCGACCCGACCCAGCAGCCAGAAGAACCCGTCCTGATCTCGCTTCGCACCGTCGCCGGTGAAGTAGATGTCTGGCGTCCAGCGGCTCCAGTACCTGCTTCACGTAGCGATCGGGATCGCCATAGATCCCGCGCAGCATCGACGGCCACGGCCTGTGAGCGCGAGCAGTCCGCCGCCCGCGCCCTGAATGCTGTCGCCGCGATCGGTCTTGATCTCCGCCTTGATGCCGGGAAACGGCAGGGTGGCTGATCCCGGCTTCGTCTTCGTGATGCCTGGCAGCGGCGTGATCATGATCGCGCCCGTCTCTGTCTGCCACCACGTGTCTACGACGGGACATCGTTCGCCGCCGATGTAGCGGTGATACCAGACCCAGGCTTCCGGGTTGATCGGCTCGCCGACCGATCCGAGCAGCCGCAGGCTCGTGAGGTCGCGACCTGTCGGCCACTCGGTGCCCCATCGCATGAACGCGCGGATGGCGGTCGGCGCGGTGTAGAAGATCGTGACGCCGTAGCGCTCGACGATCTGCCAGAAGCGATCCTTGCGCGGCCAGTCCGGTGCGCCTTCATACATCACAACGGTCGCACCGTTTGCGAGCGGCCCATAGACGACATAACTGTGACCGGTGACCCAGCCGATGTCCGCGGTGCACCAGTACACATCGTCTTCCTTCAGATCGAACACCCACTTCGTGGTCGCAGTAGGTGCCGACAAGGTAGCCGCCCGTCGTGTGCACGATGCCCTTCGGCTTACCGGTGGTGCCCGAGGTGTAGAGGATGTAGAGCATGTCCTCCGCATCCATGTGCTCGGGCTCGCAGTGGTAGCCGGCCTCGAGCATCAGACGGTGATACCAGTGGTCGCGGCCTTCCTTGACGCGCACCTCCACGGGCGCGCCCTGCAGCCGCTGGACGATGATGACGTGCTTGATCGACGGCGTGCCCTCGAGCGCTTCGTCCGCCATCTGCTTCAGCGGAACGACCTGCCCTCGGCGCCATCCGCCGTCGCGGTGATGAGCAACGACGCCTGCGCATCGTTGATGCGATCGCGCAACGACTCGGAGCTGAAGCCGCCAAACACGACGGAGTGCACGGCGCCGATGCGAGCGCACGCCAGCATCGCAATCGCCAGTTCGGGAATGAGCGGCAGGTAGATCGCGACGCGGTCGCCGCGCTTGACGCCGAGCGACTTCATCACGTTCGCGAATTGGCTGACCTGACGATACAGGTCGAAGTAGGTCAGCGTGCGCCGATCGCCCGGTTCACCTTCCCAGACGATCGCGGCCTTGTTGCGCCGCGCTCCGCGGATGTGACGGTCGACGCAGTTGACGCTCGCATTGAGGGTGCCGCCGACGAACCACTTCGCATGGGGCGGTTTCCAGTCGAGGACCTTCGTCCACTTCGAGAACCACTCCAGTTCCTCGGCAAAGCCTGCCCAGAAAGCCTCGGGATCGCGCTCGGCGCGCGCGTATACGCTCCTCGTCGCGGACGTTGGCCTGCGACTGAAACTCCGGCGAGGGCGGAAACGAGCGGTTCTCCTGAAGCAGGTCTGCGATTTCTGCCGGCGGTGTGTTCTGGGACATAGCGTCACAGAATACAACGCGGGTCACGAACAGATCCCAGCCGGGTCCGACATGCCGAACAGGACGCCGGCCTGACGGCGTTGGGCGTCTACGATCAGAGCGGCGGAGCGGTGGAGGCTGAATGGGACCGCCGAGCGCAGGCGGCACGTCGTTGCGGAAGAACGCCGCGCCCAGCACGCCGCCAAGCGTTGCGAAGATGGCGCCGACGACAGAGCCGCAGGAAGAAGTCCAGCGACCGCAGGGAGAGCGACGGCGTTCGCACTGACCCATTCGAGCAGCCTGCCGCACTTCGGGCGGCGCATCTCCGGCCGACGCGACTCATCTCGCCTCGGCGACTGCCTCGAAGCGGCGCCAGGAGCGCGCTCGACGCGCCACGCCACGACGATCCAGACGATCGCGCCGATGATCCCCGCGAGAAACCCGGTGAACGCACCGCGCCCGACCGTGATTGGCGTCGGATCGCTTTGCTGATCGAGATAGGCGGCGAGCACGCCACCGCAGACGACCCACAGACAGCAACAGCAGTTCCCCAAGCCGACGACCGGAAGCGCCGACAGGACTGCCGATGAAGAGGCCGCCGAGAGAGGCTGGCAGGGTCTGGCGCTACAGTCTAGTCGTAATACTCCCGGCCCGAGATGCGTGATCAGATCCTCACCCTGCAGGTAGCGAAGCGTGTTCTTCAGTTTCATCAACTGAATGAACAAGTCGTGCTCCGGATAGACCTCGGGGGCGTGCATCGGGCTCTTGAAGTAGAACGACAACCACTCCTGGATGCCCGACATCCCCGCTCGCTTGGCCAGATCGAGGAACAGCACCGAGTCGAGCACGATCGGCGCGGCCAGGATGCTGTCGCGACACAGGAAATTGATCTTGAGCTGCATCGGATAGCCGAGCCACCCGATCAGAGTCGATGTTGTCCCAGCCTTCCTTGTTGTCGCCGCGCGGCGGGTAGTAGTTGATGCGGACGACGTGGACACAGATCTGCGTACAGCTCGGGATAGAGGTGCGGCTGGAAGATGTAGTCGAGCGCTGACTTCTTGCTCTCTTCCTTGGTCTTGAACGACTCCGGATCGTCGAGCACTTCGCCGTCGCGATTGCCCAGGATGTTGGTCGAGTACCAACCCTTGACACCGAGCAGGCGCGCCTTGAGACCGGGAGCGATGATCGTCTTGATCAGCGTCTGCCCGGTCTTCATGTCGTTGCCGGCAACCGGCGACTTCATCTTCGCCGCCAGCTGCAGCATCGCCGGGATGTCGGCGGTCAGATTGGGTGCCGCGTTCGCGAACGGAAGCCCCTCGCGCAGCGCCGCGTACGCGTACACCATGCTCGACGGGATCGCATCGTCGCTCTCCTCGAGAGCCTTCTCGAAGGAGGCGATCGTCGCGTGGACGGCGGTCTCCTTCATGTAGACCTCGGTGCTGCCGCACCAGATCATGACGAGACGATCGCATCCGTGCTTGGCCTTGAACGCCCGGATGTCTGCGATGACCTGTTCCGCCAGGTCGCGCTTGTTCTTGCCTTTCTTGACGTTCGGGCCGTCCAGCCGCTTGACGTAGCGCTGGTCGAAGACTGCGGGCATCGGCTTGATGGCTTCGAGCTCCGGGCGAACCTGCTCCAGCTGAGCCGGCTCGAGCACGCCAGCCGTCCGCGCCGCCGCGTAGCAGTCCTCCTCGAAGATGTCCCATCCGCCAAACACGATGTCGTTCAGGCTCGCCAGGGGGACGAATTCGTTGATCTTCGGCGTCCGTCCCTCGGTTCTCTTGCCGAGGCGAATGGTGCCCATCTGAGTCAGCGAGCCGATCGGGCCGCGCCAGGCCGCGGCGGATGGCCATGACACCGGCGATGGTCGTCGTGCTGACGGCGCCGAGGCCGACGAGCAGCACTCCGAGTTTGCCACTCGCTGGGGCGATCTGAACTGGTGAAGTCACAATCGGCCACTATATCATGGCAGAAATGCGCATGTTTCTGCGTCAGTCGACGGTTGGACGCGAGCCGCTGGCGATCGCGATGAGCGGTGTGCGCATGGGCGAACGGCTGCTGCAGATCGGCATGGACACGCCGCGTCGTCACCGGTCTTCTGGCAGCCAAGCCCGGGCTCTCCGGCGAGTCTGCGATCGTCGTTCCCGACGAGGCCACCGCCGTGCAGCGCGCGCACGCGCGGTCTCAGAAACGCAGGCGCCCTGGTGAACATCAGGGTGCATGCCCTGGACGCCCTTCCCTTCGACCGGCGGGTCGTTCGACGTGGTCGTCGTCCACAACCGCGAGGGACAGTTGGCGAGTCTCCTGGAGCGAGGCTCCGCACGCAGCCTGGCGGAATGCCGCCGCGTCCTTCGTCCGGGTGGCCGAATCGTCGTCATCGACAAGGGCACGCCGTCCGGCCTGACGGCCATCTTTCAGTCCACGAACGGATCCGAAGCCAGGCGGAGACGACGTCGAAACGCTGGAGGCGGCCGGGTTCCGGGCCGTTCGGACGCTGGGCGACCGCGACGGCTATCGTTTCGTCGAAGGACTCAAGGTCGGAGTGACGATGCACGAGCCTCAGGTGACCTGCTGAAGGGACAGGCGTGTTGTGCGAACTGGCGCTCGTTCTCGCAGTTCCGGCCTGAATCCCGAACCGACTGGAGGCAAGGGATTTGCCTTGCACATGCCCTGCGTCCATGCTGTCCCAGCTCGACGTTTTCACCGCATGATGAGATCGCGCGCGCGGCCGGCGTTCCGCGAGCGGCCGTCCAGCGGTTGGTGGACACCGGCGCGCTGAAACCCGTGGCGGGTCCGACTTCTTCGACACCAGCGCCGCAGTCCAGGCGGGCGTCAGGCCCGGCAAGAGGCTCGCGCTTACCGCAGCTCACCGCCTCGACGCTCCACCGCCGCAACATCGCGCGAGGAGACAGGGCTTTTCGGCCGTGGCGTCGTCGCTGCTTCACGGCGCGCTGCTCGCCCTTCTGGTCTGGTCAACCTCGGGAGCGGTCGAGATGGCCGCCACGACACCCGGGACCGCCTGGTCTTTCTGGCGGGCCCGGGCCCGGGAGGTGGCGGCGGGGGCGGCGGACGGGCGCCGACGAGCCCCCGTCAACCGCATCGAGAGGCCGCAACCCACAGCGCCCAATCGCTTCGCGCCCGAGCCCGAACCACTTCCTTCGAGAGCCTCATCTCGCCGGTGGCGCTGGTGGCAGGCGATGAGAAGCCGCAGGCGCCCGAAACCGACGGCACCGGGCCCGGAGTCGGAGCCGGGCGTCGACGACGGCACGGGCGGCGGCGCCGGGGGTGGTCCGTTCAGGCCGGGAAGCGGCATCGAACCGCCGCGACTGCTGCGCGAGGTCAAGGCGCAGTACACCGACGACGCCCGGAAGAAGGCGCATCACCGGTGACGTCTTCTCGAAATCGTGATCAAGTCCGACGGCAGCGTGGGTGACGTCAAGGTGCTGCGCGGTCTCGGCTCCGGTCTCGACGAACGCGCAGTCAGCGCCGTCCGGAACTGGCGGTTTGCCCCTGCGCGGCGCCTTGGCGCGACCGGTCGATGTCATCGTTGAAGTGGAGGTGGAGTTTTCACTTCGGTGAGCTCCGAAACCGTGATGTGGCTGATCGCACTCATCGTGCTGCTCTCTCTTGCGGTCGTCGTCGCTTGCGGTGACTGACACGTGCATCGGGTGCGCCTCGAGCGCCGGCGATCCGATGCCCGCGTCGCGGCGCTCGCCGCCGCAATCGACGACCCGCACTGGGAGACACGCCTTCGACGACGGCGAGACCCCGCGCGAGGCGCCCGCCGATCACGCCGTCGTGTCGCTCGTCGTTCCTGACGTGGAGCGGCCCTCGCGCATGCCGGCATTCGCCGTCGCCGGCTCTCGTCGTTGCTGGGTGCCAGCGCATTGCTCGTCGCAGGGATGAACGGCGGCAGCCGACCGGCCCGTCACGCTGCGCGGCGACAGCCTCGTCAATCGAGCTGGTGTCGATGCGCCACGCGCTCGACGGCGAGACGCTGATCGTGTCCGGGCTCGTGCGCAATCCAACGACGACCGCGACACCGTCGCTGTCGGCCGTCATCTCGGTCCTCGGACGGGATGGACAGGTCGTCGCCCGTGGCGAATCGCCGCTCGACCCGGTTGTCCTCGGACCGGGCAAGGAGACCACCTTCAGGGTTTCGGTGCCGGAGGTCGGCGATCCGGGCCGATATCGTGTGGCTTTCGTGAACGGCAGCCAGATCGTGCCTCACGTGGACCGTCGCAGCGATCTCGTCGCGAACGGCTCTGGCGAATGATGCACGCGGGAACTGACCATGCGCACTCCTCCTTCACTCATCCTCCTCATCGTCGTCGCCGCAGCCGCCGTGACGGCCGCGCAGTCACAGGAAGGCTTTCGCTTCAAGAGCGGCGTCGAGTTCGTCAACGTCACGGCAACGGTGACCGACGACAACGGGCGCTTCGTCTCGGGACTGCGGCAGGAAGACTTCACGGTCTACGAGGACGGACAGATCCAGGACGTCTCGCATTTCAGCAGCGATCGCGTGCCGGTCAGCCTCGGTATCGCCCTCGATGCGAGCGGCAGCATGTCTCCGGAGAAGCTTGCGGCTGCGACGGCGGCGATCGAGCGACTGATCTTCAAGCTGCTCGACCAGGACGACGAGCTGTTCTTCGTGGAGTTCGCGACGCGGGCGGAGGTCACGCAGGGCTGGACGACCGATCGGCAGTTGATCAGCCAGGCGCTGAAGAGGGTCGACCCCATCGGCGCCACTGCGCTCTACGACGCCGTCGCCGAGTCGCTTCCGACTGGCCGAGGAGGGACGCAATCAGAAGAAGGCGCTGCTCGTCATCTCCGATGGGAACGATACGAACAGCACGCTCGACGTCAGCCAGGTGCGGCAGGCGGATTCGTGAGAGCGAAGTGCTCGTCTACGCTCTCGGCGTCGACAGCACCTCGAGGGACACGTCGCGCGTCGTTCAACCGCCGGTGCAGTTTCCCCCGAGTCATTCCCTTTCCATTCCCGGGCGGACGCCGCCGCAGCCGCGCTATCCGCCGATGGCGGTGGCGGTGGGTCGACGACGTGGCCGCGCAGTCCTGGCGAACGCGTCAACGCAGACGCGCTGCGCCAGATCACGGACGACACCGGGGGCCGCACGGAGATCGTGCGCGGTTTCGAAGGTCTCGACGACGCCACGGCTCGCATCGCTGACGAGTTGAGCAAGCAGTACTTCCTCGGCTACACCAGCTCGGTCAACAAGGACGGCCGCTGGCACTCCATCCGCGTGACGGTGCGCGACCGCAACCTGACTGTGCGCGCCGAAAGGGCTACGTCGCCTCGTAACGCGACGCCGCGCGGAAGACCTGGAGACCAGCGGCCGTAATATGATGGCCCGTTGTGTCGACGTACCTCATCGCCCTGGGACTGAGTCTCGTGGGCGGGCTCGGCGGGCTCCTGGTCGCCTCCGGCGTTCTCCTCTTCAACGACTCCGCTCGCGCCCGACTGGTCCCGTGGCTGGTGAGTTACGCCGTCGGGCGCGCTGCTGGGTGTTTCGACGCTTGCCATCCTGCCGTCCGCGCTCGAGCAACTGCCGGCGCACGCGCGTGCTGGGCACGCTGCTCCTGGGCATCCTGCTCTTCTTCCTCCTCGAAAAGCTCGTGTTGTGGCGGCACTGCCACACGCACGACTGCGAGGTGCACGACGGGGCCGTTCTTCCCGGTGCTCGTCGGCGACGCGTTCCACAACTTCGTCGATGGCGCTGTCGTCGCCGCGGCAGTTCTGACGTCCGTGCCGCTCGGCATCAGCACGGCGCTGGCCGTCGCCGCGCACGAGATTCCGCAGGAGGTCGGCGACTTCGCGATCCTGCTCCACGCCGGCTACTCGCGCCGGCGAGCGCTGCTGCTCAACGTGCTGTCGGCGGGGGCCAGCGGACTCGGCGCGATCGCCGCCTGTATCTCCTTCGATCTCGTTCCCCGGATGCTGCCGTACTTCCTGGCCCTGGCCGCCGCCAGCTTCCTGTACGTCGCGATGGCCGACCTCATTCCCGGACTGCACCGGGGACGCACCGACGCCGGCTCGATGCGCCAGATTCTGCTGATCGGCGCCGGGATCGCCTCGATGCTCGTCCTCTGCAGTTCTGCCGAAGCGCGTGTCCGCGCGAAGAGACGCGCGGTCTGAGCTCCTGAAGCGATTTCCTGTCGGATTTTCGCGATCGCCGCACCGCCGCTAGGGCTGGCAAAGCCTTTGCCTTAGAACCAGTCGGTAGTGCGAAGGGAGTTTCCGATGTTTGCGAAATTGCTGACTGCGGCTGTCGTCGCGCTCACGATCAGCGCACCAGCCAGCGCGGCGGAGAACGAGAACCTGCAGTTGTTCCGTGACGTCCAGAAGCAGGTGTTGCGGTATCCACATTTCACTATTTTCGACAGCGTGCACGCCAACGTGGACAACGGGCACGTGACGCTGGTCGGCAAGGTCACGATGCCATACAAGCGCACCGATCATCGAGAAACGGGTCGCGAAAGTGGCAGCGGTGACGAGCATCGACAATCGAATCGAAGTGCTGCCGGTGTCGCAGTTCGACAACGAGCTTCGTTTCTCGATTGCGAGGGCGATCTACAGCAATCACAACTTCCGCCCGTATGCGTCGATGGTCAACCCGCCGATTCACATCATCGTGGAGCGCGGGCGGGTCACGCTCGAGGGCGTGGTGAACAGCCAGGTGGATCGGATGCTGGCGCGATCGATTGCCAGTTCGTTCCTCGCGTTCGAAGTGAAGAACGAGTTGCAGACCGAAGCCGAGGTGAAGGCCGCGCTCGAAACGCTCTGAGCGTCTCGCTGGACTACCTGGGCGGGTCCGGCTCTTCGGACCCGCCGGGTCTACGACACAAGACCCGGACTACTCGCGTCGTCCCGCCCGTGTCTCGCCACACGCCAGATCACCACGCCAAACGCGATCGCCGCCAGGACGATCGTCGCCCCGAACAACAGCAAGGTCGTGTAGAGAATCGAGTCGGGCTCCATATTGACCTCGACATCGACCGGCTCGCCCTTCAAACGATCGACGAGCGGCTTGCTCCCACTCGAGGATGTTGCCGCGCTGCACTTCCCTTCGACGGGGCGTTGTGAAACGCGATCACGCTCGGAATGTGCATCCGAAACGCAACGATCTCGCTGCCGTTCCAGCCGACATCTCCAACAGGCTTTGCCGGCGGCAGGTCCGACCACCTGCTTGTACTCGAGCACGTCACCGCGGCGACCGAACTGATAGGTCGACCACGAGAACGGCGCGAGCCGCGACAACTGTTGGATATCGTCCACGTCGATGCGCACGTGAACGAACGCGGCGGCCGTCACGGCGTGACACGCGAACCGACCTGACGTCCACGCCGGGCCCCCCGAACATCGATCGGATCTTCGTACCGATCGACTTCCACAGCAGGATCGGGGTCGAGATCGAAACCGCGCAGCGCCACGAGCGCCGCCACCGACGAGCTCAAATCCATTCGCGCGGAGCCGTCGACATAGAGGCGCAGTTCCTCTTCGTACTCGTACTCCTTGCCGAGGAGGCCACCACCTGCGCAGGCGGACCCGAGCAATCGAACAGGCGGCGAGCAGCGAGAGCACGAGGACGCGCAGCGACGAAAGCATCGAAAGAATATTATCGTTGGTCGAATGGCTCATCCGACGTTGTTTCTCATCGACGGCAGCTCGCAGATGTATCGCGCCTACCACGCGTTCCGCGGACGAGGGCTGTCGAACCAGGAGGGCCAATCCACACACGCGGTCTACGTCTTCGTCACGATGCTGCGGAAGCTGCTCGCCGATCACCACCCGGCCTACATCGCTGCCTCGTTCGACCTGGCCGGCCCTACCTTTCGCGATGAAATCGCGGCCGACTACAAGGCCAACCGCGCACAGATGCCTGATGACCTGGTCGAGCAGATCAACTGGGTACACGAGGCGTGCGAGGCGATGGGCGTCCCGATCCTCACGGTGGCGGGCTACGAGGCCGACGATGTGCTCGGAACGATCGCGACGCGGGCGGCGGCTGCGGGCCATCGGCGTGGCGATCGTCTCGATCGACAAGGACTTCTTCCAGCTCGTCCGCGACGGCGCGATCAGCGTCTACGACCCGCGCGAGGACGGCGCCTGGTTCGACGAGCAGGGAGTTCTCGAGAAGTTCGGTGTGAAGCCGTCGCAAGTCGTCGACGTGCTGGCGCTGGTCGGCGATACCAGCGACAACGTGGCGGGCGTCCCGGGCATCGGCAAGAAGGGCGCGATCGATCTCATCACGCAATACGGCAGCCTCGATGGCCTGCTGGCGCACACGGCCGAGCTGAAGCCAAAGCAGCGGGAGGCGCTCGACGCATCGCGAACAGGCGCTGCAGAGCCGCCAGCTGGTGACCATTCGCACCGATGCGCCGATCGACTTCGATCTGGAATCGCTGCGCTATCGCGGCGCGTCGCGCGCGCGCTGCTTCGAGCTCTTCACGCGCCTGGCCTTCAGGACGCTGGTCAACGACTACGCGCCCACCGCAGACTCCGTCCAGACCGACTACGCGCTGGTCACCACGGAGCCGAGCTCGACTCGCTCGTCGCGGACTTGCGAGCGGCCGGGGAGCTTCGCGATCTACCTGATCACCGATCAGCCCTCGCGATGCGCTCGACCATCGTCGGCATTGCCGTCTCCACGCAGGATCGGCAGGGTCGATACATCCCGATCGGGCATCGCGGCGAAGAGGAGCAGAGACGATCTACTGGCGAGCGCGGCCGCGCCGGCGCAGCTCGACGCGGCCCTCGTGCTCGCGTACCCTCAAGCCGCTGCTCGAAGACGAAGCCATCGCCAAGCGCGGCCACGACCTGAAGACGGTCGCACTGGTTCTGGCGCGGTCCGGCATCACGCTCCGCGGGCTTGGGTTCGACTCGATTCTCGGCAGCTATCTGCTGGACGCCAATCGATCCAATCACGTCCTCGAGGAGGTGGCACTCGAGCATCTGGGCTATCGCGCCCACACCGAGGAGGACGTCCGCGGACGCGGCGCCAAGGCGACGCCCTTCCCGAACCTGTCGCCTGAAGCCGTTCGCGAGCTTCGCCGCCGAGCGCGCGGATCTGGCGTGGCAGCTCTCGGGCAAGCTGTCACCGCTTATCGTCAGCGAGAACCTGGAGGCGGTTTACCGGGATCTCGAGATGCCGCTCATCCCGGTGCTGGCCGACTATCGAGCGCGCCGGCGTACTCGTCGACAGGCCCATTGCTGGCGTCGCAGTCGCGACACCTGGAGGAACAGCTCGCGTCGTACACTGCACGCATCTACGAGCTCGCGCGGGAGGAGTTCAACATCAACTCGCCCATGCAGCTCGGCCGGATCCTGTTCGAGAAGCTGGCAGCTGCCGGTGGCCAAGAAAACGGGCAAGACGCGCTCGGCCTCGACGGCCGCCGAAGTGCTCGAGGAGCTGGCGCTCGTCCACGAGCTCCCGCGGCTCGTGCTCGAGTGGCGCGGGCTGCAGAAGCTGAAAAGCACCTACATCGACGCTCTGCCGTTGATGGTCCACCCGGCGACCGGCCGCGTGCACACCAGCTTCAACCAGGCGATCGCCGCCACCGGCCGGCTGAGCAGCTCCGAACCCAACCTGCAGAACATTCCGATCCGAACGCGAGCTCGGTCGCGAGATTCGTCGCGCGTTCATCGCCGCACCGGGATCGGTGCTGATCTCCGCGGACTACTCGCAGATTGAGCTGCGGGTGCTGGCGCATCTGGCCGGCGAGGAGGCGCTCATCGAGGCCTTCCGGACCGGCGAGGACATCCACGATCGAACCGCGGCGCAGGCTGTTCGGCCCGAATCCCGGCCTGAGCCGGCACGAGCTGCGCAGCCGATCGAAGATGGTCAACTACGCGGTGCTCTACGGCAAGACCCCTTCACGCTGGCGAAGGACATCAACGTGTCGCAGGAAGCGGCGCAGGAGTTCATCAACGCCTACTTCACCGGCTTTCCGCGCGTTCGCGCGTTCATCGACCGCACATTGGAAGAGGCTCGCCAGTCAGGCGTGGTGCGGACGATGTTCGGCCGGCGCCGCCTGATGCCGAACCTGACGAGCCGGAACTTTCAGATGCGCAGTCAGGCCGAGCGTGAAGCGGTCAACATGCCGATCCAGGGAACGGCCGCTGACATCCTCAAGAAGGCGATGATCGACCTGCACGACGGCGCTTCCAAAGAGCGGACTCAAGGCGCAGATGATTCTGACGGTGCACGACGAGCTGCTGTTCGAGTGCGCACGCGAGGACGCTGAAGCGATGTCGCGCCTTCGTGCGCGAGCGCATGGAAGGGCGCGGCGTCACTTAGCGTGCCGCTTACGGTCGATGTGGGAATCGGCGAGAACTGGAGGGACGCCAAGCATTGAGGCGCGGTCCCTGGCTCACTTCCACTGCTGCTTCACGAGCTCCCACTCGGTCGTGCAAGGCCGCCACCGCGTCCTGCGGTTCTCGCGCGCCGAGCGGTGCGCGACCGTTCCGGGATCAGCGCCTGCGTCACCAGCCGATCGAGATCGTCGCGCAGCCTCGAGGTCGTGTCCGGAGAGAGCGTAGAACGCACCCACGCAGCAACCGCGGAATTCCACGCGCCATCGATGTCTCCGGCGCCTCGTGCCGACACGGCCAGCCAGTAGTTGGCCACAGGGCTGCCGGGGTCGCGCTGAATCTCCTCGTTCATCCGCGCCGCGATGCGCTCGAACACTCGCGCTCGCCGATCGGCCGGGCGGCTCTGCGCCTCGCGGTCCAGCGCCGTCGCCCACCAGTCCAGCAGCAGCAGTCGATCGCGCGATGCGAGCAGCATCGCCACGGCTCAGCGCCGTATCGAACAGCTCCGCGGCCGCACCATAAATTTCGCTCAAATACAACGACTGTCCGAGGCCGACGATCAGATCCACCTGATCGCGCGGCATGAGCAACGCCGCCCGCACGGCGCCGAGAGCCGCGCGTGCCGCCGACAGATCCTCGGCGTCTGCTCGAGCCGGTACAGCTCGAGGTGCGAACGAGCCACAACCAGCGCGGCTGCATCGGCCCACTCCTCCTCTTTACGCGCCGACGACGCCGCTTCGATCGCGCCCTCGAAGTCGCCGGCGTTGTAGAGCGTCCTCGCCTTGACGAGCGCAGGAGGCTCGTTCGCCCACGCCGTCGACCCGGCGCTCGTCAAAACCAACGCAACGACGATGAGAACGGAGGTTCGCATAGCCGGATCGTAGCGCATTCCCCTACAATCTGAAGGCGATGGGTGACCCGGTCATCGTGGAGCGAGCCGCACACTCGCTCTCCCGATCGCAGATCGATCCCGACGCGCTCAAAGTTCTCTATCGCCTCCATCAGAACAGCTACGTCGCGTATCTCGTGGGCGGGAGCGTAAGGGACCTGCTCCTCGGCCGGCGCCCAAAGGATTTCGACGTCGGCACGTCGGCGCATCCATACCAGGTCAAACGGCTCTTCAAGAACTGCTGGGTCATCGGCCGGCGCTTCCGCCTTGCACACGTGCGGTTCGGGATGAAGACGATCGAGGTCGCGACCTTTCGCCGCAAAGTGACAGCGGAAGAGATGGCGGCCGCAGAGGAGGCCGCCGCCGAACTGCGCGAGACCCCTGAGGAAGGCAACGCAGGTACCGGTCTCGTCCATCGCGAGAACACGTTTGGCACGCCGGAGGAAGACGCGTTCCGGCGCGACTTCACCATCAATGCGCTCTTCTACGACATCGGAACCTTTTCGATCATCGACTATACCGGCGGACTCGAGGATCTGCGCGCGGGCATCGTCCGCTCGATCGGTGACCCGGCCGAGCGCTTTCAGGAGGACCCGGTTCGGATGCTTCGCGCCATCGCGATGGCCGCGCGGCTCGGATTCACGCTCGATGCGCCCATAGACCATGCAATCGGCAGCGGCCGTGCGGAGATCGCTCGGAGCGCGCCGGCGAGACTGATCGAAGAGTTCTACAAGCTGCTCCGGTCGGGGGCGTCGGAACAGGCGTTCCGGATGATGGCCGAGCGTCGGCTGCTCGAGCCAATCGCTCACGATCTGCAGAAAGGCGCCGGGGATCGTCTCTGGCAGTCGCTGGCTGCAGTGGACGCCTATCGCAAACGACACGAGGACATCCCCGACACGTTGACTAATGCCATCCTGCTGGGCTCGCTCCTCGTGCCGCTCGGCATGTCGGGTCACCCGCGTCAGCCCGCAGGCACCGAACTCGAGAAGGAACCGCGACTCACGCTCGGGATGCTGCCGCTGGCGCGACGTGACGTCGAGCGCTTCCGGCAGATCCTGGGACTGCAGCGCCGGCTGCTCGATGCGAGACTGTCACCGCGCGCGAGGCGCGCCCTGATGCATCGCGGTCCCTTTCGCGAAGCGCTCACGTGGCTGGCGATTCATGGCCAGGCGCCCGAGGCCGTCGAGCATTGGCGCGGGTTCATCGAAGCCTCTGGCGTCACGTCGAGCGAGCAGGAAGGCGCACAAGAATTCCCGCGCCCGCGACGCCGGCGCCGACGTCGGAGGCGCTCGTTCAGACCGGCGACGAGCTAGCCGTGCGTGCGCTCGAACTCGCGCATGAAATCCACGAGCCCCGCCACACCCTCTTCCGGAAACGCGTTGTAGATCGAGGCCCGAAGGCCGCCGACCGATCGATGCCCTTTGAGGCCGTCGAATCCAGCTGCGGAGGCCTGCCTGTCGAAGGTCTTTTCCAGTTCCTCGCTCGGCAGGCGGAACGTGATGTTCATCAGTGAACGGCTCTCGACCTGAGCGGTGCCTCGATAGAAGCCGGTCCGATCGATTTCCGAGTACAGCATCGCCGCCTTGCGCTGATTCAACCGGGAGATCGCAGTAAGGCCCCCGAGAGACTTCAGCCACTGCATCACGAGACCGAAGATGTAGACGCCAAAAGTATTCGGCGTGTTGTAGAGCGAGTTGTTCTCCGCCTGCACCTTGTAGCTCAGCATCGTCGGGAGGTTCTTGTCCGACTGTTCGAGCAGATCCTCTCGAATGATGACGAGCGTCACGCCGGACGGTCCAAGGTTCTTCTGCGCACCCGCGTAGATGACGCCGAAACGGGAAACGTCGATTGGGCCGCTCAGGATATCGGACGATGCGTCGGCCACGAGTGGCACACTGCCCACGTCGGGCACGGCCTTCCACTCCGTCCCCTCGATCGTGTTGTTGGACGTGATGTGTACGTAGGATGCGCCGGGCGTCAGATACAACTCGGACTGTGCGGGAATACGCGTGTACTTGTCCGCCTTGGTCGAGCCCGTGATGTTGACCGGGCCGACTCGCCTGGCCTCTTCGATTGCCTTGACTGCCCAGGTCCCGGTATCGATGTAGCTCCGCCGTTGTTCCTGCCTTGAGCAGGTTCATCGGCACCATCGAGAACTGCAGGCTCGCGCCACCCTGGAGAAACAGGACTCGGTAGTTCGCAGGCACGCCCGCCAGCTCACGAAGTCCGGCGATGGCACCGGCAAGCAGACCCTCGAACACCTTCGACCGATGGCTGATCTCCATCACGGACATTCCAACACCCGGAAGCGCAACGAGATCGCGCTGCGCCTGTTCGAGTACGGGAACGGGAAGAACGGCTGGGCCTGCGGAGAAATTGAAAACACGTGTAGTTGTCGGCATCACAATCCTCTTGCTCGTGCTTCCTCGATCGTAGCGCGCGGCTAGACCAGGTGCGACAACAACCCGTCGCGGAGCTTGGGCTCGAACCAGGTTGACTTCGGCGGCATGATCCCGCCCGCGTCGGTGATTGCCATCAAATCCTGAACATCGACGGGATAAAGCGAAAACGCGACGGCCGCCGCACCTGAACGGACGCGCGATCCCAACTCCGCCGTGCCTCGGGCGCCGCCAACGAAGTCGATGCGTTTGTCAGTACGCGGATCGCCAATTCTCAGCATTGGCTCCAGCACGGCGTCTTGAAGTCGCATGACATCGAGTCGATCCGCGATTCTCGCACCAACCTGCGCGTCACCCAGGGCGATGGTGTGCCAGCGACCGTCCAGGAACATCGCCACGTCCCCCTTTCCGCGCGGGCGATGCTGGACCGTCCGTGACGATGAATCTCTTCCGCAGCGTGTCCATGAATGCGCCGGGCGTCATTCCCGCCAGGTCCAGGACAACCCGGTTGTAAGGCAGGATCTGAACCTGGCCATCTGGAAACGCCACTGCAAGAAACGTGTCCCACTCGCCTCGTTTGCCCGCCTCACCCGCTAGCTGTTTTCGCGCGCGTGCAGCGCTGGCCGCCCGATGGTGACCGTCTGCGATGTAGAGCGCGGGAACCGCATCGAACGCCACTACGAGTTGATGCTCTTCGGCCGGTTCGACGATCCACATCGTGTGCTGCACACCGTCAACGGCAGTGAAATTGTAGAGTGGCTCCCCAGTCATGATCCGCTCGGTCAGTCCATCGATCACCGGCCTCGCTCGATACGTAAGGAACACCGGCCCCGTTTGCGCCCTCAAGTCGAGCAGATGACGGGTGCGGTCGTCTTCCTTGTCGCGACGCGTGTGCTCGTGTCTCGAATGACATCGCGGTCGTAATCGTCGACGGAAAAGCAACCAGCCAGACCGATCTGGGAATGACGCGCCCATGCGCAGCTGATAGACGTAGAGTCGCGGCGTCTCCTCGACAAGCAGCGGTGCCGCGGCTTTCAGCCGCTCATAGTTCTTCACCCGCCGTGGCATAGACGTCGTCGCCATGAAGATCGGTTCCAGGGGGAAGGTCGATCTCCGGTCGCGACACGTGGAGAAAGCTCAACGGATTTCCGGCGGCCAGTGCGCGCGCTTCATCTGTGTTGACAACGTCGTAGGGAACCGCCGCGACACGCGCCGCCGCAGACGGAGAAGGACGAAGCGCTCGAAAAGGGGCGAGACCGGCCATTGAGATCTGAAATTATATCGGGGCGACTATTGCGCGAGAGTTGCGGGGGAGGATGAGCTGCTGGAAGTCGAGAAGATCGCCAGCGCCTTTTCTCGCTCGAGGGCGAAGCTCTCGAGCTCCGAAGCGGGAACCGGATCGCCGGGCGGCATGTTCCGGTGCTCCAGCAGAGGATTCACGAACGCTCCAGTTCTTCGTCAACCCGTAGTGCAGGTGCGGTCCGGTAGCCAAACCACTCGCGCCGACGCGACCGATCGTCTGTCCCTGCTCAACCCCGACACCAGCATGAATGCCGGCCGCAAACGCAGACAGGTGGAGGTACTGCGAGACGTACCCCGATGCATGCCTGACGCGGACCATTCGGCCCTTCGTGGCATCCGATGTGACCGAGACCACTCGTCCTGACGCGACAGACACGACTTCCGCGCCTGTCGGCGCGGCATAGTCGACACCACGATGCGCCCGAGCGGTGTGGAGCACCGGGTGCATCCGTCGCGACGAAAAGCCTGACGTCACTCGCGGTTCGAACTTGAGCGGAGATCGCAGAAAGAAACGCCGCAGAGAACGCCCCTCGAGATCGTAGTAACCGGGTTGACCGCCCTTCGGCGTGAACCGAATGGCACGGACCACACGTCCGTCATTCTGAAACTCCGCTGCGGTGATAGCGCCGTATGACGAGCGACGCCCCTCGCGCTCAAGTCGGTCGAAGGCCACCGTATACCGATCGCCCGGCTGCAGCTCAGTGTTGAAGTCGATCTCGCCGCCAAAGATCTGTGCCATCGCGATCGCCAGATCGGGCTGCTCGCCCGCGATCTCGATCGACTGAAAGAGAGAAGGGGCGTCCTCGTCGATCGATCCAGCAACTGACGCAGGCACAACCGTCGTCGGAATCGGCACGACCTCGGCGTGGAGGCCATCACCGTTTCCGTTCGCCGACCTGACGCGAAGAAATGATCTGGCGTCGATTTCGTACTCGAAGAGCCGCAAGGCCCCGTCGTCGAGCGACTGTTCCAGCGAGAAGGGCTGCAGGGATCGAAGCCGACGCGGGTCGAACACCGTTTTCACGGTGCGATGACGTCGTGAACGACCTCGGTCTGAAGACCTTGTTCGAGCAGCATCGCCTCGAGCGTGCTGTCCAGCGGGACGACGCCCCTCGACACCTTCGAGTCAGGTGCCAGGTGGATGTCTGGCCGAGTCACCTGCGGGGGCGGTGGAGGTGTGATCTCACACCCCTGCAGTGACACGACGAGTGCTAAAAGGATCAGTAGTCGGCCCATGCCTCGCGCCGAGGCATGAGCACCTCAGGTTGGCCGGGCATGGTATCAAGCGATTGACGCGTTCGAAAGCTCAAGAATGTGAGTGAGAATTGACTATCGATCTTCTGACTGCATTCCTCATCGCGTCGGTCACTGCGCTCGTCGTCGTCCTCGTGATGCGCAGCATTGCCGCGCGACAAGTCGCCGAGACGCAAGCGGCATCCATCGCGGAACTCGCCGCCACGAAGCAGGATCTGAAATGGGTTCGCGAAGACGCCGAACGCAAGGCGCAGGCGCTCGACTCCGCCCAGACGCTGCTCGACAACGCCGAGAAGCGGTTGCGCGACACGTTTCAGGCGCTGGCAGCCGATGCGTTGAAGGACAACCGCGCCTCGTTCCTGGATCTCGCGAAGACGTCCTTCCAGAACTATCAGCAACCGATCGCCGAGTCACTGAACCGCGTGGATCAGCGTCTCAAGGAGGCCGAGCGCGAGCGAGTCGAAGCGTACTCGCGTCTGTCCGAACAGGTCGTCGCCCTGGGATCGACCGCCAACACACTGTCTCGCGCACTTCGCACACCGGCGGTGCGCGGGCGCTGGGGAGAGATGCAGCTTCGACGAGTCGTCGAGATCGCCGGAATGCTGCAGCGGTGTGACTTCGACGAGCAGCCCGGTGTTGCCGTCCGACAACGGCCGGCTGCGTCCGGATTTGATCGTCCACCTCCCGGGCGGCAAGCAGATCGTCGTCGACGCGAAGACTCCGCTCGACGCGTTCCTCGACGCACAAGAGTGCAATGATGATGAGCGCAGATCGGGCGGCTGCAGGCCCACGCGCGACAAGTCCGCGATCACATGGATCGTCTCGGCAACAAGGCGTACTGGGAGCAGCTGCCGAACTCCCCTGAGATGGTCGTGATGTTTCTCCCGGGCGAGACGCTGTTCAGCACGGCACTGCAGCAGGACCTGACGCTCATCGAGCACGGGCTCGAGCAGAAAGTCCTGCTCGCAAGCCCCATCACGCTGATCGCGCTGCTCACTACGGTTGCACACTCGTGGCGTCACGAAGCACTGACGGAGAACTATCGAGAGGTCGCTCGCCTGGGCAAGGAGTTCTACGAACGCCTCGCGACCTTCGCCGACCGCTTCGATGATGTGAGAAAGCGGCTGGACGGAGCAGTGCAGGCCTACAACGAGGCGGCCGGCTCGTTCGAGTCGCGCGTGCTCGTCAGCGCACGTCGGCTGCGCGAGCTGGACGTCACGTCGGCCGCCGAACTTCCGCTTCGCCGATCCGATCGAGCGCGTCCCTCGCGTCCTCAAGCAGGCCGGTCTCATGGGTCTGCCCGAGGGCGCAACCACCGACGACGACCTGACGGATAGTCAGTAGAAACGACTAAGCTAAAATCGTTAGTTCCCTGATGGCTGAACCGCCCTCGACTGTCGAACCCACTCGTCCCCAGGACTTCATCCGCGAGATCGTCGCCAACGATTTGAAAGAGGGCCGCCACGGCCGTCGCGTCAACACGCGCTTTCCGCCGGAGCCCAATGGATATCTGCACATTGGACACGCCAAGTCGATCTGCCTGAATTTCGGCGTCGCCGAGGAATTCGGCGGGCTCTGCAACCTCCGATTCGACGACACGAACCCGACGAAGGAAGACGTCGAGTACGTGGACTCGATTCAGGAGGACGTTCGCTGGCTCGGATTCGACTGGGCCGATCGGATGTTCTACGCGTCGGATTACTTCGAGCAGATGTATCACTACGCGGAGCAGCTGATTCGGGACGGGAAGGCATATGTCGACAGCCTCACGGCCGACCAGATCCGCGAATATCGCGGCTCGTTGACGTCGCCCGGCCGCAATAGCCCGCACCGCGACCGTTCGGTCGAGGAGAACCTCGACCTGTTTCGGCGCATGCGGGCGGCCGAGTTTCCCGACGGGGCTGCACGTGCTGCGCGCGAAGATTGACATGGCGTCGCCGAATATGAACATGCGGGACCCGACGCTCTACCGCATCAGACATGCGACGCATCACCGCACGCACGATACCTGGTGCATTTATCCGACCTACGACTACGCCCATCCGATCTCCGACGCCATCGAAGGCATCACGCATTCGCTCTGCACGCTGGAGTTCGAAGACCATCGGCCGCTCTACGACTGGGTCGTGGACAACCTGGGGCGCGACGGAGGGTTTCGCTCACGACCGCAGCAGATCGAGTTCGCGCGGCTGAATCTGAACTACACCGTGATGAGCAAGCGGAAACTGCTCGCACTGGTCGAGCAGAGACCTCGTGTGCGGCTGGAACGATCCGCGGATGCCGACGATCGCGGGCCTTCGTCGTCGCGGCTACACACCGGAAGCCGTCCGCGATTTCTGCACCCGCATCGGCGTCGCCAAGAAAGAGAATGTCGTTGACGTTGCGCTGCTCGAACACACCGTCCGCGAGGACCTCAATCGGCACGCGCGACGCGCGCTCGCGGTTCTTCGCCCGCTGAAGGTGGAGATCGAGAACTACCCAGAAGGTCAGATCGAATACCTCGAGGCGACTAATAACCCGGAGGATGCCAAGCGCAGGAGCGCGGAAGATCCCGTTCTCGCGCGTGCTCTACATCGAAGCCGACGATTTCATGAAGGACCCGCCGAAGAAGTTCTTCCGCCTCTCTCCCGGCAATGAAGTCCGCCTGCGCTACGCGTACATCCTGAAGTGCGAGCGGGTCATCACGGACTCTGCCGGCGTGCCCACTCGAGCTCAAGTGCACGATCGAAACAGAGTCGCTGAACGGCGCCACGGCAGCGCGTCGGGTAAAGGGCACGATCCACTGGGTGTCCGCCGCGCATGCCATCGAGGCCGAAGTGCGGCTCTACGATCGCCTGTTCCGTCGGAGGATCCGGGCGAAGGCGGACGCGACCCGTTAACGGATCTCAACCCCGAATCACTGACGGTCCTCACCGGCTGCAAAGTGGAATCGATGCTGGCGGGCGCGTCAGCCGGCGAGAGATTTCAGTTCGAGCGGCAGGGCTACTTCTGCGTCGACCCCGATTCCCAACCCACCGCACCGGTGTTCAATCGAACGGTCACGCTCAAGGACACGTGGGCGAAGATCAGCGGCAAAGCCGGTCAAGTAAGTTCAGCGCCGGTGCTGCTCGGACCACTTCCTCAGTTGTGCGCCCGCGACTGCGGCCTCAACTTCAGTTGACATCCGATCGACCGGCCACGGAAACGCCATGTCCAGTTATGGTCACCGATGGTCGCCGGCTGATTGATCCGATCGGTCCAGCCGAACGCGTCCTGAATCGGCAGGATCAGGAGGTTCGCGCCCGAGGCGAACAGCGACCTCGAGCAACGCCGTTCGCACCGTCGACGAGAGCACCGACGACTCGATCGCCTGCGTTCGCTCTGCCTCGCTCAATCGCTCTCGAATCGACGGTATTTCGAGAACGGCGCGGCGTTCTTCTACCGGCGCTTGCGCCCACCAGACGTCATCGGCTCGGTGTCATGGGTCCCCGACGTCGCCACCGCGTCACTGGGATACTCGCGAGGATCGCGAAAGGTTGACCGGGCGAATGCCAGTGACGCTCCCACCGAAACACCTTGTAGCCCGGTATCGCAGCACGCGCGAGCGACTCACGCACGAAATCCGGCACGGTGCCGAGATCCTCCGCGACGATTTCAACCCCGGTGGACCTGAACACGCTCAGCACACTCTCACCGAGAGCTATCTGTGAGGGTTCGTCGGCGGGTGTAAACACGCCGGGACCGGTGCCTCCCGCGCGGGCGGACATACGTCCGATAGAAGCCGACGACATGATCAACGCGGTATCCGGTAAAAAGCTGCGCCATCCGCCGGGCGCGCGCCGTAGCCAGTCGAAATCGCGCTCGCGCAGGACATCCCAGAGATATGGCGGCAAACCCCAGTCCTGGCCGGTGCGACTGAACGCATCGGGAGGCACGCCCACTGAGCCCTCTTGCCCGAACTCGTCCTGGTGCGACCAGACGTCGGCACTATCGCCATTGACCATGAACGGCAGATCGCCGAAGAGCGACCGCCATTCGATCGCTGACGCGCAGCCTGCCACTGTTCGCCGGCAATCCACTGGAGATAGGTGCGGAATAGGATTTCATTGCGCAGCGCCAGTCGCTCGGCTTCAATGCGCCCGAGGTTGACGAGTGCGCATCGGCTTGGGCCATTCCGTCCACGGGCGCTCCTCATGCCGCGCGTGCAACGCGCGAAACAGCGCGTAGTCGTCGAGCCACCATGCGTGCTCCGTCGCGAACCCTTTCAATGATGCGGCACGCTTCGAGTCTGTCGCCCACTCCGTCGTCACGAAGTGATCGAAGGACCGACGGAGCGAATCTGTTTCAGCTCGCGAACGGCACGATAGTCGATGGCCGGAAGCGACCGCACGCGATCGAGCGCGGCACGAAGATGCAGCTCGAGCCGCTGCTCTCCTCCGATGGCCGCAAAGTCCTCGACGCGCTCGAGCGAGATGTACTGCGGATCGATTGCCATCCCACTCAGTGCGCCGTACGGCGAAGGGTCGTGAGGCAGCGTCTCTGTGATTGGTAACAACTGGAGCAGACGCTGCCCGGAGTCTGCGAGCCATGCCGTCATGCGCTCGAGATCGCCGATCTCTCCGATCCCCCAGCTCCGAGTGGATGGCATCGAGAAGAGGGTACCAGGATTCCGGCGCGGCGGTTGTTCGACCCTGACGTCATTGAAGGGGGAGTGGGGAATCGAGACGACGATCTGATTATGACGCGTGCCCGGCTGACTACGAATTTGTCGCGGCAAACGTCAAGGCACGGGCAAACCCATCGGCAAACCGATCAGGCGGCACGATCAGGCTCACGACGATGAACGCCTCGTGAGGAAAATCGAAGAAGTAGCCGGGATGCACCAGGACCCGCTCACGCTCGAGCAGCTCGAGGGTCAGGCGCCTCTTCGGTGCGGTAAGCGCGGGACTCGCGCGACGAGAGACCACCCGCCCTCGACCGGCAGCAGCGAGCACGATGGATGCTCGCGCACCAGCGCCCGGGCTTGCCCCAGGTTCTCCGCTATTCGACGACGAATCTGGTCCCTGACGACGGCTCCCTGGGAGAGGAGCGACGGCGCCGCGCCTTGAACCGAGGTCCCGACGGAAAGGAAGGCGTCAGCGATGATCTCGAGCGCTGCAAGGGCCCTCGCGCGTTCGCTCGCTGGCCCTCCGACGATCGTCCATCCGAGCTTGATCTGCGGGAGTCCGAGCGACTTCGATGCGCCGCCGAGTGTGAACGAGAGGACGTCGAGATTCATGACGCTCTCGGTCGGAGCCTCGGTGACGTCGAGCGGATAGTCGGCAAACACTTCGTCGGCCACGATCGCCCAGCCGCGCGAACGGCACGTCTCTGTGAGCCAGCGCGCCTCGTCTCTCGAGACAAAAGATCCAGTCGGGTTGTTCGGTGACACGAGCAGAAGCGCTCGCACGTGTGATGGTGCGGCGCTCACGGAGTCGAAGTCGATCTCCCATCTTCCGTGGTAGCGCA
Organism: uncultured Acidobacteriota bacterium; assembly: GCA_963757735.1. Classification (GTDB taxonomy): domain Bacteria; phylum Acidobacteriota; class Vicinamibacteria; order Vicinamibacterales; family UBA2999; genus Gp6-AA40. The sequence continues at coordinate 120,395 of CAVWST010000004.1, read as the reverse complement.
GGTGATACGGAATCGCCTGCACCGCCTCGAGACGCGTCAGGTGCTCGAAGAGTGGATAGCTTGGCTGCGGGACGAGCACCGCCTCCCCCGGGTTGCAGAGCAGTTTGAACAGCCAGCTGTACGCCTCACTCGAGCTCGCTGACAGAACGACCTGTGCGGGATCAACACGCGCGCCGCGTCGGGCGTAATCCGCAGCGACAGCCTCTCGCGCGAGGGCCAGACCAAGCGACTGCGGCGCATACCGGAGGACGTGCTCTGCGCCGAGCACGTCGAGCCAACCGGCTGGATAGTCCAGTCCAACGGTTGTCGGATTGGACTCTGTCAGATCGATGATTCGAGCGCCGGCCGCGTGCAGCGACGCGATCGCGCGACTGAGCGGATTGATCTCAGCGTGCGGCGGAACGCGGTTCGAGAACGTCATCGCTGCGCGCGAAGGCAGAGTACTCGAGCATCTGGGTCTCGAGATCGCAAGGGTAGGAGATCTCGACGTCGATGATGGCTCCCGCGTCATCCCGGCGGGCTTCGAGCCGCGGCATCACGAAGCCGGTGTAGGACGGCAACTGCAGCCGATCGACGCGCACCACGATCTCATCGCGGAGCGCCGGCTCGAAGTGCACGCCGTAGGTCTCGAACAGATCTCGCGCTGCGGCGGCGTCGCCCTCGCCCTTGATTCGCTGCACCTCGGCGAGCAGGCGCCCCACGCCCTCGCGAAACACGGTGGCGTCGACCATCACGTAGTAGGTATGGCCATCGCGGCGCCGAACTTCAACCGCCGACGTGTGCGCGAGCAACCAGTTGACGATCATCTGGCGGTTGCGCATGTGGTCCTCTTCGATTTGAGTGCCCTCGCGCACTCGCCGCAACTGAACCAACGCATTGCGAACGTAGTACTCGGTACTCCGTCGCCACGATTTCATGGTGATGGTCGCCGGGAACGATGCCCAGTTCCACGAGCTTGGCGTCCGGTAGAAAGTAGAGCGCCACGAGATCGGCACGGGCTTCTTCGATCGACGAGTACCTGCTCGCCGAGGAGTCGATGCGGCGGCTCCGTCACGCCCGGCGCCATCCGGCCCGAGCCATGGCCGATGACTTCGTGCATGGCCGTCGTGAGCTCCTGCGCGAAGCCTCCCCATTTTTTGGCACGATCGGCCTCTTCCCCGCTCCACGAGAATTCGACCCTCATCGCCTCTGGCGTCGAGCGCTCGTACGCATCGCTCACGTTGGCCAGTGAGACGGACTTGCTGCCGTACTTTTCGCGGATGGCCTGATCGTTGGGCAGATTGATACCAACCGCGGTCAACGGCCCTGAGTCGCCCGTTTCGACGATGACCTCGATTGCGCGTGCCGTGACGCCAGCCACGTCCGGCTTGCGGAAACGCGGATCCCATGGCATGCGATCCTCGAACCACTGTGCGTTGGCGGCGAGCGCCTGGATGTCGCGCGTCTTCGTCTCGTTGACGTAACTGACAATTCCTTCCCACGCGCCCTTGACGCCGCGGGGATCCATGTAAACCTCGACGAAGCCGTTGATGGTGTCAACAGGCGACTCCTGATCGCGCACCCAGGCGATGTCGTAGGCGATTCGATCGGCGTCCTCGCCCGTTTCGTAGAACCGGATCAGCGCGCGGAGCGCTTCGCTCATCGACGGCGTCGCAAACGGCAACGCGTCGCGCAGATGACCGACAATCCGCCGGATCTCCCGGTCGTAACGGCCGCCAATCCGGTAGACCTCCTCGGCCAGCCGGCCGTCCTCCGCCGTCAGGCGCGAATTCAGGCCGTACCGTTCGGTGAAGGTCTCGAGGTGTGTCGCGGTCACACCGGAATACAGGTTGTTCGAGCTCGCCGTCAGGATGTCGCGGCCCGGGCCCGGCGTCTTGCTCGTCACCGTCGGGTCAATGGATGCATCAAGGAACATCGGCGCCAATCGATCAATCAGCTGCTCGACAGACTCGCTCAGTCTGCGACGGGAGCGTCGCTCCGTTTCTGGCGGCGGCCCGTGCCGCATCGAACAACTCTTGCCGTGTCAGGCGAAGCACGAACTTTCGTGCGGTGATGTTGTTGTAAGGACCGCTGTTGATCCAGAACAGCTTCGTGTAGCGCCGGACTTCGTGAAGGACCTTCGCATCGACCCCGGTCGGATGCGTCACGATGGCTTCGAGCACGGCGCGCATGTCCAGGCCAAGGGCGTGACGCTGGTCGTAGTAGATGTCGCGGCCGGCCAGCGCGGCGAGGTACAGATGCCACGCCAGAGTCTTTTCGCGAAGCGACAGACTGGCGAATCCGTCCGCGTAGCTTACCACCGCAGCATCGTCTACGCGCTCGAGGAGATAGCGGCGCTCAGAGCTCAATCGTCTCTCCGTGCGCGGGCGTGTGGGGATTCCACGACAGGCGCTCCTGTATCAACCCTTTGAGTGCATCCATCGGTGCTGGCTCGCCGTGCACGAGGCACACGCGACGAGGGGCTGAACCAGTGTGCCGAGCCACCTCAGGATCTCATTGCGATCGGCGTGCGCCGACATCGAATCGATCTTGGCGATACCCGCGTTCACGGCGATGCTGTGTCCGTGGATCCTCCACGTCCCTGGCACCATCGACGAGTTGCCTCCCGCGCGTACCTTCGGCCTGGTAGCCGACGAAGAGCACCGTGTTGCGCTGATCCGGCAGTGCAGCAGCCAGGTGATGCAGCACGCGGCCGCCCGTCGCCATTCCGCTCGACGAGATCACGATCGCCGGGCGGCGGCTCGCCGTGAGCTCCTTCGACTGTTGAGGCGATGAGACCGTCTGGAAACGCGTCGTGGCGAACGCGTAGACCTGCCCCGAGGTTGGTCGCAGTTCAGGATCCAGTTCCGCCACGCGCGCAGAGTAGTACCTCAGGGCCTCCGTCGCCATTGGACTGTCGACGTATACCGGGAGCACCGGGATGCGGTGCTCGGCTTCCAACCGTCGCACCCAATACAGCAGCTCCTCGACTCGTCCGATCGCGAATGCAGGGATGACCAGCTTGCCGTGTTGCCCTGCTGTCTTCTTGATGACCTCAGCGAGTTGCGCGCCTGAATCGTCTGGCTGGTGATCTCGATCGCCATAGGTCGACTCGATCAGCACGACATCAGCTGCAATCGCACCAGATGGATCGGGAAGGATCGGCCGGCTGTAGCGTCCGAGATCGCCACCGAACAGGATGCTCGGGCCACCCGTGAGTCGCACGATGATGAATGCCGAACCAAGCAGGTGCCCCGCCGGATGAAATTCGATCGAGACGCCTGGCACCACTTCGATCGGCCGCTCGTAGCCGAGCGGTTGCAGTTGGGTGAGCGCCCGTAGCGCGTCGCTCTCGGTAAACAGCGGCAGCGCCGGATCGTGCTTCGAGTAGCCGTGCTTGTTCGCCTGCCGCGCGTCCTCTTCCTGAATGCGACCGGCATCAGGCAGGACGACTCGAGAAAGATCCTTCGTGCCGGGTGTGCAGAAGACCCTGCCTCGGTATCCCTGCGCCACGAGACGTGGAAGGTATCCCACGTGGTCCAGGTGGGCGTGGGTGAGTACGACCGCGTTCAGGCTCTCTGGTGGGACCGGAAACTCATCCCAGTTTCGGAGACGCAGATCCTTGAGTCCTTGAAACAAGCCGCAGTCGAACAAGATCTTCTGGCCGTTGTGCTCGAGGAGGTACTTGGACCCTGTGACGGTGCGCGCGGCACCAAGAAATGTGAGTTTCGCCACGTGACGAATGACGACGATATCAGGCTTTTGAGCTGCCGCCCATCCCGGGATGCTACTCTTCCAACATGGGCAAGGGAACTCTCGCCGCTGCCTTTTCTCTCAGCATCGTCGCGACGCTTGTCACAGTCGACGCGCAGGTCGGATCTCGTCGTCTTACCATCGACGACATCTACAGCCCGAGCCGTCGCGTCAACTTCAGTGGTGCAGTCGACACCGGCATCACGTGGCTCGATGCATCCACATATCTGACTCGTCGAAGGGCGGCTAACGGCGTCGAATGGATGAAGGTCGATGCGGCGTCAGGTGGCACCTCGCCGTTGTTCGATGCCGGCCCCATGGAGGCCGCGCTCGCGTCGCTTCCAGGTGTAACGCGAGACGAAGCGTCGCAAATCGCGCGCTCGAGCGACCTCACGTTCAACCCGGCGCGCACCGGAGCGCTGGTCACGATCGCCGAGGATCTCTACTTCTACTCGTTCTCATCAGCGAAGGCAGAGAGGCTTACGACAGAATCTGGTGAGGAGGAGGTTCCGAGCTTCAGCCCTGATGGGCGACTGGTGGCGTTCGTGCGAGGCAACAACCTGCACGTCGTCGAGATCGCCTCGCAGCGCGAGCAGGCGCTCACGACGGATGGAACCCGCGAACTGTTGAACGGAAAACTCGACTGGCTCTACCAGGAAGAGATTTACGGGCGCGGACAGTTCAAGGGTTACTGGTGGAGTCCCGATTCGAGTCGACTCGCGTTCCTCCAACTCGACGAGAAACCGGTCCCTGAGTACACGGTCGTCGATCACATTCCGTATCGCCCGGCACTCGAAGTGACCGACTATCCGAAAGCCGGGGATCCCAATCCGACCGTGAAGCTCGGGGTCGCACCCGTCGCGGGTGGCGGTCCGTTGTGGGTCGATTTCGGCGCGTACTCGGCCAGCGAGTTCCTGATTGTCAACGTCGGTTGGACTCCCGATTCAAAGCAGGTCGTTCATCAGGTCCAGGATCGCGAGCAGACATGGCTCGACCTCAATCTGGCCGACGTGTCGAATGGTCGCGCGCGACGCATTCTGCGAGAGACGACGTCCGCGTGGGTAAATGAGAACGGCAATCCGGTCTGGTTGAAGGACGGCTCATTCCTCTGGTTCAGCGAGCGCAGCGGCTTCAAGCATCTGTACCGCTACAGCGCTGCGGGCGACATGCTGAAACAGATCACGACCGGACGTTGGGAGGTCCGCAGCTTCTTCGGTGTGGACGAAGCGAACAACGTCGCCTACTTCTCTTCGGCCGAGCGGAATCCTGTCGCCACGGACATCTACCGCATCCGGCTCGATGGCACCGGAATGACGCGCCTCTCGCAAGGCGGCGGAACCAACCGCGCGATCTTCAATACCGACTTCTCACAGTACGTGGGCGTATGGAGCAACGTCACGACTCCGACGCAGGTACGGCTGCATCGATCGGATGGCTCCGAGGTCCGGGTGATCGACGGCAACCCGGTTCCTGTCCTCGCCGAGTTCAAGCCGACCACGCCAGAGTTCGTGCAGGTGAAAGCGCGCGACGGATTCGCGATGGACGGAATGCTGATCAAGCCACCGGATTTCAATCCGTCACGCCGCTATCCCGTCTACCAATTCACTTACGCCGGTCCCGGCGCGGCGAAGGTCCGCGATTCGTGGGGCGGCCCGGACTACATGTTCCTGCAGATGCTCGCCCAGCACGGGGTCGTCTGCTGGGTTCTCGACAACAGGAGCGCGAGCGGCAAGGGCGCAGAATCGCAGTGGCCCGTGTACGGCCGACTCGGTGAGATGGAGTTACAGGACCTCGAAGACGGTGTCACCTGGTTGAAGCAGCAGTCGTGGGTGGACCCGTCCCGTCTCGTGCTCAGCGGATGGAGCTACGGTGGGTTCATGACTGCCTATGCGCTGACACACAGCACGAGCTGGTCGGCCGGGATCGTTGGCGCACCCGTGACGGACTGGCGGGACTACGACTCGATCTACACCGAGCGGCTGATGAAGCTGCCGAAGAACAATGAGGACGGCTATCGGCGCACCGCACCGCGCTTCGCAGCAGATCGGTTGAACGCGCGAATGCTGCTCATTCACGGGACCATGGACGACAACGTCCACATGCAGAACTCAGTGCAGTTTGCCTACGAGTTGCAGAAGGCTGGCAAGCCGTTCGAGATGATGGTCTACGCGAAGCAGCGACACGGCTTCAGCGATCCTCGCTTGACTTTGCATCTCCATCAGACGATGTTCGACTTCGTCATGCGCGTGACGGAGCCGGCCACTCCGGCGGCACGGTCGTCGCGCGAGTGATGCTGCCGAACGCGCTGGGCGGCGAGGACGCCGTCGTGGCCGTGGAGCTTCGCCCTCCGAGAGCCGAGCTCGGATCGGTGGAGGGCATGGATGCGTGGATCGACAGCTACCACGAGATCCGTCGTCTGGGCAGGCATCGCATTCCGGCGTTTCTCACGGACAGCGCCGTCGGCACACCTGAAGAACACAACCTCCGGCACCTGAGCGCCAACCTTGGCCGCGAGTTGCCTCGCGACCTGGTGACGCCATTCCTCACCAGTAAGCACTCGCTCGATTTTTGTCTCTCGTACGCCGAGCAGGCGTGGCAGCAGGGTTTCTCGTCGCTCGTCGTTCTCGGCGGTGACACGTCCGTCGGCCATCCGCGATGCGTGGAGCACGCGTGGGATCTGCGGCGTCTGATTCGTGAGCGCGAACCCCGTCTTTCGCTCGGAGGGTGGGCCAACCCGCATGCCTCAGCGAGTAAGCAAGTCGATTTCCTGCTCGACTCGCGCTTCTGTGCCGAGTTCTATCTCACGCAGGTTGTCAGCCATCTCAATCTCGAGCCTGTCAAGCGCTTCCTCGACGAGGTCGAGCGCAGAGACGTGCCTCTGCCTGGGATGTTCAGCGTCTTTTACTATCGCAGCGCGAGCCCGAAGACGCTGGCCACGCTGAACCGCTTCATGCCCGTTCCAATCGAAGGTCTTGTCGAGGAATTCGGTTCCAGGCTGAGCGCGGTTGACGTCTGCGCGCGCACGCTGAAAGCCGTGCGCGCGCTCGGCGTGAGGCATTTCTGTATCTGCAATCTGCCGATGCAGGATTCCTGGAGCACGCTTTCGGCGATTCTCGAGAAAGCAAACTCCTAGCAACAGAACCTTGACCAGTTGGAGGTTGGATTGGAGGTTGGGAGTTGGAGGTTGGGAGTTGGAGGTTGGGAGTTGGAGGTTGGGAGTTGGACGTTACTTGAGGTGCCGACCGCCATCGACGCGAATCGTCTCGCCTGTCACGAAGTCGCTGTCGACCAGGGCGAGAACCATCTTGGCGATTTCGATCTCCCCGCCCCACCGCCCGAGCGGTGTGGCCCGCTCCACCGCTGCGAACGTTTCATTTGAGGTGTCTTCGGGCGCAATGATCGGTCCGGGCGCGATCGCGTTCACAAGGATCTGATCGTTCGCCAGTTCGAGAGCCATCGCTTCGGTCAGAGCCGCGACTCCGGCCTTCGCCACGTAGTACGTCAGATAGCCGTCGTACCTTGGTCGGCCACTCCGCGCCAGCCAGTCGCCGACGTTGATCACGCGTCCGCCGCGCAAGCGCCGCATGTGCGGCACCGCCGCGCGTGTGCATAGCCACGCCGCTCGAAGTCGACCTCGAGTTGCGCGTCCCACATCTCCACCGTCAGCTCGTCAACGGCACCGCCCGATAGAGCGACGCCATGTTGACCAGGACGTCGAGCCGACCGAGGCCGTCGACGGTGGCATCGACGACGCGCTGACAGGCATCCGGGTCACGCAGGTTCGCCTGAATGACAGTCGCGCGTTGCCCGGCAGCGCCAACGGCCCGCGCAGTTTCCTCCGCCTCCGCCTTCGAGTGGTTGTAGACCAGCGCGACGTCTGCCCCGGCTCGTGCCAGCTCCGTGGCGACGACGGCGCCGATGCGCTTCCCGCCTGTAATGAGTGCCACTCGTCCGTCGACGTTCATGGCCCCAATACTAACGAGCCTACGGCCCCTCTGCTACGATTCGCCACATGAAGCGGCTCGTGGCTGTCGTGGTCGGCTCTCTTGTGTGCGGCGCCGTTTCATCGGATGCCGTTCAGCTGGGGCTGGACCGTCGTGCCGTCGAAGAGGCAATTTACATCGGCCAATCGCGCATCGAGTCCGAGCGCACCCGATTCCACACGCCCTATCGCGTGCGCGTCGCGCAACCGCCGATCGATTGGATTGACGTCATCACGCCTTTCCACCGCGTCGAGCTCGCTGCGGAAACGAACGCACGCAGCGGCCGTCGCATGTTCTCCCAGCAGGATGCGTCCGAAGTCCTGAAGGGTGCAGTCAATCAAATCGACCTGCTCATTGAAATGAGCTTCCACCCGCTCAACACCTTCATTGCAGTGCCGTCGTATCAGGTGCAGCTTGTGTTGTCGGGCGGTCGCCGCGTGGAGCCGCAGCATGTCGAACGATTTCCCCGATTCGGGCCGCGCCCCGAGTCTGCAGGGCCGGCGTTGCCGAGTTCGTCGCCTGTGTTTGGCGGAGGGCAGCCTGTCGTAGGGGGACGATAGTCGCCGCACTCGACGGATCGACGCTCGACCCGAATCAGCGGCTCGAAGTCGTGTTGTTGGATGGAAAAACTGAACTGGCGAAAACCCCATCGATCTCGGCAAGATGAGATGAAGCGGATCCGTCGAAACGGATCCGCTCCACCTGGCATGCAGCTTACGACAGGACCTTGACGACGACGCGGCGGTTCTGCGCGCGACCGTCACGGGTGTTGTTCGGCGCAACCGGCTTCTCTTCACCGTAGGAGATCACGTTGATCTTGTGGAGAGGCACCTGGTGCTGCTCGTAGAGATAACGCTTCACGGCTTCCGCGCGCTCCAGACCGATCTTCTCGTTGATTTCCGGCTCTCCGCGGTTGTCGGTGTGGCCTTCGATCTCGATGTAGATCCCCTTCGGATCGGCCTTGAGGTCGGTCACCATCTTGTCCAGCCGCGCCTTGGCCTCATCGGGCAACACCGCCTTGTTGAATGCGAAATTGCCCTGATCCTCGCTCAGGGTCACTTCGTAAATCAGCCGGCGAGACGCAGCCTCGACTGTGTTCACACGGGTGTTGAGGCGGGTATCAACTTCCTTCACGCGACCATCGACTTCCTTCGCCGAGGCCGCTGCGGCGTCGGCGGCAGTGCGTGCGGAGGCCGCCGATTTTCCTGCCGCTTCGGCCTTCTCGTCAACCGCGCCGATACGCTCTTCGTTACGGCGGGTTCGCTCCTGTGTCTCCTCGACAGTGCCAGTCAGCGTGTCAACCTTGGTATTGACGTTGCCGACCTCGCTTCGAACGAACTTCTTCGATGCGCACGCCGGGGCCACCGCCACGGTCAGCGCCAACACTGATGCTGCCAACACACTCTTCCGCATGATTCTCTTCTCCCTATGACGACACTAACTTCCGCTGCGCGAAGGGCCCGACATGTACCCGCCTCGCGCGTGGACGACAAGACCCCTCTTCCGCGTACGAATTTCGAGTGGATGCCACCCGGTGCGTTCTCCAGGCTCGAAACTGATCAAATACTGATACCGGAGCTCAGTGAACAGATCCTGAATCGCATCGGAGGTATGCGCGGGCGTGCTCGCAATGCGCATGTCCCCGCCAGTCCACCGCGCGAGATCTTCGAGCGTGGCGGTCTGTGCGGAGCGGCCGTCACTGATGACCTCGAATTCCGTGCCGGGATGATCGAGCGGCGTAACCACAGTCAGCAGGTACACCGGAACATCGATTGAATTCGCGATCGCGGACACTTCAGCGGCAGAGAGTCGGCTTCCGGTGTCGACGCCGTCCGTGATGACGAGCAGTGCGCGGTGCCGATTCGCACGCTCGCTTACAGTCGTCGCGGTGTCAGCGACTGCGTCAAAGAGAGATGTCTTGCCCCACGGCGTGCCCTTGAGGCTCACGCGGCGGATGCGCTCGAGATCTTTGGTGAATCCCACTACCTGCTGCAGCTGGGAGTCGAACGTGAAAAGCGCCGCTTCATCCGACTCCGCTCGCAGGTTCATCGTCGCGACGGCCACGGCTTCGCGTGCCCGATCCATGTTGCCGCCGACAGCCATGCTGCCGCTGATGTCGAGAAGGATCGCCAGGCTGATCGGAGAGTCGCCGACGTAGAAGTCTTTAATCTTTGTGGGCTGCCCGGCATCGATGACAGTGAAATCGGAGCGCTGCAGGTCACGAACGACCCGGCCGTTCTGAGTCCGAACGCCGACGCTCACGGTCACCAGATCAACGCCGGACTTAAAGGTGGCCTGCGGCGTCTGCGCCAGATCGCGTGGCGCCTGAGCCTGGGCGGCGAGCGAGCCGACCGTAGCCAGGATTGTCAATGCGATCACCGCCAATCTCCGCATGCGCACGAGATCTTATCAATGCGCTTGCCAGCGAGAGTGATCGTGATGGCTGAACAACTTACGGTGAATCGGAGCCTGGCGATCATTCTGAACACCCAGAAATATGTAAATTGTTACTTTGATCGAAGCTCAGCCTTTTACCAAAGACAGCGTGGGTCTGCGCGTCCTGACTCGATGAGCTTGGGCGTCTTTGGCTTGATCTTCTGAGAAATTCCGGCGGTATCTTGGCGCTCGATGACGTTCGCGTAAGAATTGCGCGATTGCGACGTCCAATAATCCGAACTGGTTTGGCGAGTCCATGTAATTGTCTGAAATATTTGCTAGTTATCGGCGACTCACGACTGAACGATATAGCCGAGCTTCGTGCTTCGGGCTCGCCGGAATCCGCTGAAGCCCTTAAGATGAGCAGATGCCAACACGAAACTCCCGCCCCGTGCCAGTTGCCGGGCGAGTCAACCGCTTCTCCTACGCGATCCGCAACATCGTCGCTGAGGCTAAGGCGGTAGAGGCTCAGGGAAGACGTGTTCGCTATCTGAATATCGGCGACCCTATCGCCTTCGGGTTTCGCACGCCCCCGCATCTCGTTGAGGCGGCGACGCGCGCAATGCGAGACGGCCACAACGGCTACGTTCCTTCAGCCGGTATCGAATCCGCGCGAGTAGCCGTCGCCGCCGACTACGCGGCGCGCGGCGTTCCCGTCTCGCCCGATCGCGTTCTCATCACGACCGGCACATCCGAAGGGATCGAGCTCGCGCTGAACGCGCTCGTTGATGAAGGCGACGACGTGCTGGTGCCATCACCGACGTACCCGTTGTACACGGCGATTCTCGCGAAGATCGGTGCGCAGCCCCGTTACTACCGCACCGATCCCGACAATGACTGGCTTCCCGATCTCGATCATCTTCGGAGTCTGGTCACGTCGCGCACTCGTGTCCTCGTCGTGATCGATCCGAACAACCCGACAGGTGCGGTGTATCCGCCCGCCGTGCGACGTGCGCTGATTGAGCTTGCCGAGCGTCACGATCTGACGATCCTCGCCGACGAGGTGTACGGCGATCTTGGATTCACGGGATCGTTACCGCTGCTCGGCAGCTACGACCTCGATGCACCAGTCATCTCGTTCTCGAGTGTGTCGAAGGCGTATCTCGCGCCAGGGTGGCGCGCCGGATGGATGGTCGTCGGTTCAACGCCGAGACTCGATGATGCGCTCGCGGCGGTGAAGAAGCTCGCAGATGGTCGCCTCTGCAGTCCGGGCCCGATGAACTACGCCGTGGAAGCCGCACTGACCGGCGACCGATCGCATCAGGTCACATTTCGCGCGGCGCTCGCCGAGCGAGGCCGCGTGACGACGGACATGCTGAACGCGATCCCGGGCATGCGCTGCGTCGCGCCGAAGGCCGCGTTCTATGTCCTTCCCTCCGTGTCTTTGCCACCGGGCCGCACCGACGAACACTTCGTTCTCAGCCTGCTGCGCGAGACCGGGATCCTCTGCGTGAATGGCTCGGGCTTTGGCGTGCCCGCAAGCGGGGGGTTCTTCCGCATCGTCTTCCTCGCGAATCCTCAGGAGCTCGCGAGCATCTACACGGACATCGGGCCTTCACGCGCGAGTATCTGGCGCGCGGCTAGACGCGATCGAGCGATGACGCAGGAAGCGAGACAGGAATGCGCACGGATCCGCTCGCGTACCTGGACAATGAGCTGAATACCCTTCGCGAGCAGGGCCTTTTCCGCCCACTGCGCGTGCTCGACGGCGAACAGGCCGCGCACGCATCGATCGACCATCGCTCGGTCGTCAATCTCTCGTCGAACAACTACCTCGGTTTCACGTCGCACCCGCGACTTCGTGAGCGCGCGCTCGAAGCGCTCACGGCGCTCGGCGTCGGCACGGGCTCGGTGCGAACGATCGCCGGCACGATGCAGATCCACATGGAGCTCGAACGCCGGCTCGCCGCGTTCAAGCGGACCGAAGCCACCGTGGTCTTCCAGAGTGGCTTCGCGGCGAACGCCGGTACCGTCGCTGCGCTCCTCGGTCGCGACGACGTCATCGTCTCCGACGAACTGAATCACGCGAGCATCATCGACGGCGCTCGCCTCAGCCGCGCCACGATCAAGGTGTTCCCCCATCGCGACGTCGCGGCGGCGCGCGCGATCCTCGCAGACCTTCCGCGCGGCCAGCGCACGCTGCTCATCACCGATGGCGTCTTCAGCATGGACGGCGACCTCGGCGCGCTCCCGGGTCTCTGTGACATTGCCGACGAGTTCGGCTGCATCATGATGGTCGACGACGCGCACGCGAGCGGCGTGTTCGGAGCGCAGGGACGCGGCACGGTCGATCATTTCGGCCTTCACGGACGCGTTGACGTCCAGGTGGGCACGCTCTCGAAAGCGCTCGGTGCGCTCGGCGGATACGTCGCCGGATCGCGGTCGCTGATCGAGTTCCTCTATCGGAGAGCCCGGCCCTTCCTCTTCTCGACCTCCCATCCGCCGTCAGTGGCGGCGACCTGCCTGGCGGCGCTCGACGTGCTCGAAACCGAGCCGCAGTGGATGGAACAGCTCTGGGAGAACACCCGCTTCTTCAAGGCTGGCCTGCAAGCGCTCGGCTTCGACACCGGCGAGAGCGAGAGCCCCATCACGCCGGTCATCGTCGGGGAGAGTGTCCCTTGCTGTCAGGTTGTCCGACCGGCTCTTCGAGGAAGGCGTCTTTGCCCAGGGCATCACATTTCCCGACCGTGGCGCGCGACAAGGCCCGGGTGCGGACGATTGTCACGGCCTCGCACACCCAGGCAGAGCTCCAGTTCGCTCTGGATGCGTTCAAGAAAGTTGGGGTCGAGCTTGGAATTATCTGAAGGCGAAAGACGCGCGGCGACGATCTAAGATCCCGGCTTACCGATGAAAGTCCCCCCGCTGCCACGGCAGACCGGCGGCCCATTTTTCGAGACCTACACTCGTGGTCTGACGAAGGCAGACATCGAGCGCCTCTTCACGCGCGACACGCTCGAGGCGTACAAGTTCTTCTCGCGCAACATCGACTTCGACGAGCTCAAGAAACAGCCCTGGCATCTTCGGATGCTCGGACACGCGCGGCTGCTCTTCCTCGCCTTCACGCTCAAGCTGACGCCCGCACGGCGACTGATTTACGGCATCTCGCTCGTCTCCAGTCTGATCGGACTGATGGAGTTGTTTCGTGAAGTGCACTTCCTGCTGATTCCTCATCCGGCCTTCGCGCCGGGCACGCTCTGGCTGCTCGCGGGGTTCCTTCTGGTGAATCTGCTCGTGCTGCTGGAAGTCGCCGACCGCCTGTCGCTCAAGAACGATCTGGAGATCGCTCGCGAGATCCAGCAGTCGATGCTGCCGCGCGCGGCATTCAAAGCGCCTGGCATCGAGGCGTTCGGGATGACCCGGCCCGCGAACACCGTCGGCGGCGATTTCTACGACATCGTTCCCTTGCCCGATGGACGCGTGCTCCTCGCACTCGGCGATGTCGCCGGTAAAGGCAGCCCGGCTGCGCTGCTGATGGCATTGCTCCTTGCGATGATGCGAACGCTCATCGACGAAGGCCTCGAAGGCGCCGACCTCGTGGCTCGGCTCAACGTGCAGATCGGCAGACACGCACAGCCGCACTCTCGATTCGTGACGCTCTTCATCGCGATCCTCAATCCCGCGACCGGAGAGTTGTCCTATGTCAACGCCGGACAGAATCCTCCGCTGCTTCGTCGGGGCAACGGATCGTACGAACGCCTGCGCGCCGGTGGGATGGCGCTCGGCATGTTCGAGAACGCGACCTACACGACGGGCGCCACGATGCTCGAACCAGGTGACGTCCTGGTGATGTACAGCGACGGCATCACCGAGGCCGAAGACACATTCGACCAGCCGTTCGATGAGGCGGGCGTGCAGACCGTCGTTGATGGTCAGGGGTGGGCGTCGGCGAAAGAACTGGGGTGGGCGCTGTTTGAAGCCGTCGAAACCCATAGCAGGGAACGGCGTCTTCTGGACGATCTCACAGTGCTCGCCCTCCGCCGGTTGCCGCCACTGCCGATGCAAACTGTCGCCACTGTCTAAGCGCCCTGGACGGGTGGCGGTCCCGCATCAATTGGCGTCTAATGTTAGCCGGTCTCCTCGATGAAATGGCTCCTGGCGCTGGCGTTCGTCTGCGGATGGGCATCCTCGTCGTCAGCCCAGACGACGCAGCCTGATCCCGTCGCGCCGCTGCTGCGACGATTCGAGCAAGCGCTTGGTCAGAGCGATCGGCCGGCGCTGACCAGCCTGTTCTCTCCCGACGTCGCGAGCTCGAAGTCGATCTGTATCTCGGAAGCCTGCTGATGCCGGGGGCGGTGAAGACGACCGTTCGCTTACGCGATCGCTCGCCGCTCGAGGGGGCACCTCCTGGAGACGGATACAGCCTCGTCGTCGAGTTTTTCATCGAGACAACCGGACGCGCACGAATCCTGACAGCGAGCATGGACATGCGGCGGCCGAGCGGAGGCGATCTCTCTTCCTGGAAGTTCGTCGGAGCGGCGGGTCTGACGTTCGTCGACGGACTCTACAAGCTGCGGATCGACAAACGTCCACTGACCGCGCGCAACCTCGAGATCACGTCAGAAGATCTCGTGCTTCAGTTGTCGGAAGGCACCGTCTTCCGCGTGGTCTGCGATGACGGCGTGACGGGCTTGATTCTCCTGGGGCGCGGCGTCATGACGTTCTCGCCGACGGCGGCCGCCGAACGAGGACAGCTCCGGCTGTTTTCGGGCAACGACACGCTCTCCTCGCCGTTCGAGTCGGCGTTCGTCCGTTTGAGCCCCTCGGACTACAGCCAACGCGTGGCTGTCAACACGCTCTCTGAGGCAGCAGCCGATGCCCGACTGTTGCGACGCGCTGAAGAAGTCTTCGCGCAGAACGCGACGAAGTCGTTCAACGTTGACCTGCAGGACCTCAGTCCGGACGACTGGTACCTGCTTCCTCCAATCGGCGACTTCCTCGCCGAAGTCGAGACGCGTCGCTTCGACGCGCTCACCTACACACTGACGGCAGAGCAGGCGGAAGACATCAGCGTGTTTCGCCGAAAAGACCGCCTGACGCTCGCGCTCTATCCGTCCGTCGGCAAGCTCGCCGCGCGCGGCCGCTTCTACAGCGACGATGCTTTGCGCGACTACGACGTCCTGGACTACAGCGTGGAGGCTACCATCGATCCCGAGCGCAACACGCTGAGAGGGCGCGCGCGGTTGTTGATTCGTATCCGCTCCACCTCGGTATCGACGCTGAGATTGCGGCTGGGGGAAGCGCTCGCGGTATCGGGCGTCACAAGCGTCGAGTACGGGCGCCTCCTGCATCTCCGGATTCGAAATCAGAACACGGTCGTCGTCAATCTGCCTCGCATCGTCTCGCAGGATTCAGACCTCACGCTTGTGATCACATACGCGGGGGAGGTACCGAACCAGGAGCTCGACTCAGACACGATCGCGCTCGAACCGGACGCGCAGGAACAAGCCCCCGCAAGCGAACCAGGGATCCCGCTCTGCTCCTCAGCAACCGCGCGTATTGGTACCCGCAGAATCCCGTTCCGGACTACGCGACAGCTTCGATACGCATCTCCGTTCCACCGGGCTATTCGTGTGTCGCGAGCGGGCATCCCGTTCCTCCCAGCGACATC
Organism: uncultured Acidobacteriota bacterium; assembly: GCA_963757735.1. Classification (GTDB taxonomy): domain Bacteria; phylum Acidobacteriota; class Vicinamibacteria; order Vicinamibacterales; family UBA2999; genus Gp6-AA40. Next base: position 104,636 of record CAVWST010000004.1, on the reverse strand, counting down.
GTCTCGCTTCGCGACATTCTGACCGGGCAAGAAGGTGGTCCTGTCTTCGCATTCCGCGCCGATCAGCCATTGCGCTATCTCGCGCTCGTTGTGTCTCGATTCGCGCGCATCGGCGAGAGCAAGGTCGCCATAGAGAATCAGTCGGACCCGGGCTCCGGAGTGGACTCGATCACGGTCAGCGTCGTGGCGCAGAGCAGCCTTCGCGCACAGGCACGGTCGGTGACACATGAGACCGAAAGCATCCTTCGGTTCTATTCGTCGTTGATGGGCGATGCACCGTACACGGCGGCGACGATCGCTCTTCTCGAAAGCGATCTCCCCGGCGGCCACAGCCCGGGGTACTTCGCCGTGCTCAATACGCCGCAGTCCTTCGCGACCGTGAACTGGCGCGGCGACCCGGCCTCGTTCGAGAACTTCCCGCAGTTCTTCCTCGCGCACGAACTTGCGCACCAATGGTGGGGCCAGGCGATCGGCTGGAAGAACTATCACGAGCAGTGGATCAGTGAAGGGTTCGCGCAGTATTTCGCCGCGCTGTACGCGCAGCGCGCGCGCGGCGATCGCGTCTTCTTCGACATGCTGCGGCAGTTCCGCCGCTGGTCACTGTCTGAATCGGATCAGGGTCCGATCCATCTCGGTTCGAGACTTGGGCACGTCAAACGCGACCCGCGCGTGTTTCGAGCGCTCGTCTACAACAAGGGCGCAGCCGTGCTGCACATGCTGAGGCGCCTGCTCGGCGACGAAGTCTTCTTCCGTGGGGTGCGCCGCTTCTACATGGATCGACGCTATCAGAAGGCCGGCACTGAAGACTTCGAGCGGGCGATGGAGGCCGAGTCCGGCCGTGTGCTCGATCGGTTCTTCGAGCGCTGGATCTACGGAAGCGGTATCCCCCGTATCCAATACGGCTCGCAGATTGGCGACAAGCAGGTCGTCATGCGATTCGAGCAGGCCGGCGACCAGGTTTTCGACATCCCTGTAACAGTCACACTCACGTACGCAGACGGGCGCACGAGTAACGTCGTCGTGCCCGTGAGCGACAGTCTGGTCGAGCGCGCCATCCCAACCGAGGGTGTCGTTCGACGGGTCCAGATTAATCAGGATTCCGCGGCTCTCGCCGAGTTCGTCGAAGGGTAGGCGGGCGGCCGAGCCTCGGGATATGATCGACCGGTTATGGAAACGGTGTCCCTGACCATCGACGGACGGCAGGTGACGGTCGCCAAAGGCAAGACCGTCCTGCAGGCCGCAATCGAAGCCGGTATCTCGGTTCCCTACTACTGTTTTCATCCCGGCCTGACCGTCGACGGCTCCTGCCGCGTGTGCATCGTCAAGATCGAGAAGATGCCGAAGCTGCAGACCTCGTGCTCCACGACCTGCACTGAGGGCATGGTCGTCACGACGCGAGATCCCGAGACGACGACGGCGCGCGCCGGTGTGCTCGAGTTCCTGCTCGTGAACCATCCGCTCGATTGCCCGGTCTGTGACAAGGGCGGCGAGTGTCCACTGCAGGATTTCTCCTACAGCTTCGGTCCAGCCGAGAGCCGGATGGATTTCCCGCGTCGCGTGTTCGACGGCGAAGGCGTGAAGGCCGACGTCGACTTCGGTCCGACGCTCATGCTGAACCGCAATCGCTGCATCCTCTGCACGCGGTGCGTGCGCTTCATGCGCGAGATCGATGGCGACGCGCAGATCAGCATCGCCGATCGCGGCAACGGCAGTGAGATTGCGACGTTCCGTGAAGAGGGCGTGCATTCGCTTCTGTCCGGGAACCTGATGGACGTCTGCCCGGTCGGCGCGATCACGACCAGGGAATATCGATTCAAGAGCCGGCCTTGGGACAACCCGGGTGTCGTCGACACCACCTGCACGATGTGCTCGAAGGGTTGCAATACGAGCGCGTGGCAGAAGGCAAAGCCCGAATGGGCAAAAGGCTCACGCCTGATTCGCATGACGCCGCGTCTCAACCCGGAGATCAACGGCTACTGGATGTGCGACATCGGGCGCTTCGATTACCACTGGGTCGAGGGCAACACGCGGCTGCGTCGTCCCATGGTTCGCAGCGGCGCGACGCTCGAGCCGGTCGCATGGCATGACGTGGGACCAAAGCTGCGCGATGCGATTCAATCAGCAGGTTCATCGGATCCATCGTCGGTTCGATTCCTGGTGTCAGCGCACGCGTCCACTGAGGAACTCTTCGTTCTCAAGGAAGTGGTGACCGGGCTGCTTGGCAACGACGGTATGAACTCCGTCACGATGACCTGGAAGAATACCGAGAAGAAGCAGCCCGCGGGAGCGAAGTTCACCGTGCCTACGACGGATGCGCCCAACGTCAATGGCGCGCGCGATGTGGGCTTCGCCGTCGGCCAGGGTAACGGGCACGCGGCGGATACGTCAGCCCTTCGCACCGCCATCGCCTCGGGACGCGTCAAAGCTGTGTATGTGGTGGACCCTGGGCCGGACAGTTCCCTCGGCGATGTGTCATGGCTAACCGCCGCTCGCCGGGACGGGGCGATTTCGCTCCTCGTCGTCCAGGGAGTCGTGATGTCGGAGCTCGCTGCAGCAGCCGACATCGTGTTGCCCGGAGCGGCCTGGGTCGAGAAGGACGCGATTTACACGAACGACCAGGGCAAAGTGCAGGGTGCGTCGCGAGCGATTGCGCCGCCGGGAGAAGCCATGGACGACTGGCAGATCCTGGCAAACTTCGGCCGGCTCCTCGGGCTGCCTCTCTCGTATCAGACGTCCAGCGATGTCCGGAAGGCGATCGCGGGAGCATTGCCAGCGGCATACGCCGACGCCGACAACGTGCCGTTCACACGGCCGATTCCGGCGCGCAACTGGTTGCAGGCGTCCAACCCATCGGAACGCTGGAAGTGGGACTTCTTGTATCAGGATCTGCCGCCCGTGAAGGGGCACAACGTCCAGATGGAAGGGGCCGCCGCCGCTTCATTCCTCTCAAGCCGGTGGGATAACCGTGCGGGCGCTGGTCGCGACAGTTGCGCTGCTGCTGGCTTTTTCGCAGATTGCGGGCGCGCAGCTTCGCGGCGTCAAAGCGGAACTGACGCCGCTGGTCGAGTCAGATGCGGCACCAGGGGCGCCTGTTCGCGCCGCTCTGCAGGTTCGAATTCCAGATCGGTTTCACGTTCAATCGGACGCACCGCGCGACCCGACGCTCATCCCGACGGTGCTCACGGTAGACGCACCTGAGGGCGTCAAGGTCACCGAGATCGTTTTCCCGCAGGCAACCGAGTTCAATCAGATCGGTCAGGCGCAACCGCTGCTCGTCTTCGAGCACGAGTTTGCGATTGGTGTCGGCCTCGAGGTCTCATCGACCGTCCCGGACGGTCGACTGGAGGTGCCTGGACACCTCCGCTATCAAGCCTGCGACGACAGACTCTGCTACGCACCGGTCACGGCCGCTGTTCTCTGGACCTTGACGGTCGCGAAAGGCGACGCAGAGCGTCCGACGAGCCACTCCGAGGTCTTCGGAAGCATCGCATTCGGAACTGGCCGGGCACCGGGGGCCGCTCCCATCGCTTCAGCGGTGCGCCCGGTGAACGTTGGCGACGGCGGGCTGTCGCTGTTGGATCAGTTCACGGTCGCGAGCAGCACCGGCGGCTACATCGCCACTGACGATTTCCTGCAGTTCATTCGAAACGCAGAGTCCGGAGTGAAAGAGCCGGGACTCTTCGAAGGCCGCGGGCCTCTGGCGATCCTTCTTCTCGTGCTGCTCGGTGGCCTTGCGCTGAATCTCACGCCGTGCGTGCTTCCCATGATTCCGATCAATCTCGCGATCATCGGCGCAGGCGCCGGCAGTGGATCGCGTGCACGCGGGTTCTTGCTGGGCGGCGCGTATGGGGCCGCCATGGCGCTGGTCTACGGCGTCCTCGGCGTGATCGTGATCATGACCGCGGGGACATTCGGGACGATCAACGCCTCGCCGTGGTTCAACGTCGCAATCGCGGTGATCTTCGTCGCGCTCGCGCTCGCGATGTTCGACGTCTTCGAGATCGACCTGTCGCGCTTCTCAGGTTCGATTGGTGCTGACCCATCGAAGCGCGGCAGCGTGGCCGTCGCGTTCGTCATGGGCGCAGTGGCGGCGTTGCTTGCTGGCGCATGCGTTGCGCCAGTTGTCATCCAGGTCGTCTTGTTCTCGAGCGACCTGTACGCCCGCGGAACTGTGGCGGCCTTGGCACTGCCCTTCCTGCTCGGGATCGGGATGGCGGTACCGTGGCCACTGGCCGGTGCAGGCCTGACCGCACTGCCGAAGCCAGGTGCCTGGATGGTCCGAGTAAAGCAGGCCTTCGGTGTCTTGATCCTGGCGACAGCCGCCTACTACGGCTATTTGGCTTACGGCCTGTTCGCCGATCGCTGGGTCGATGCGAAAGAAGTGGCGGCCAGCGTAGAGGAAAAGCTCAAGGATGGCTGGCATGCGTCGCTCGCGGAAGGCCTCGCCGTTGCGCAGAAGGAACAAAAGCCGGTGCTCGTGGACATGTGGGCCACGTGGTGCAAGAACTGCCTCGTGATGGACGAGACCACGCTTGCGGACGCGAGCGTCAAGACGGCGCTCGACGGATACGTCAAGGTGAAGCTGCAGGCAGAGCAGCCAGACGAGGAGCCGGCGCGTTCGATCATGGCTCGGTTCGACGCCGTCGGCTTACCCACCTACGTCGTTCTCCATCCTAAGACCGCCACCAGCAGCGCACCGTCGCCTGCTAGCGATCCCACACCCGACATCCGGCGCGTCACTGACGGCAGCCTGGCTGGCTCGCTGACCGTCCGCGTCAAATACGGCTTTCTGCAGTTAGACAACGTGCTGACGCGTGGGTCGTGGGTCCGATTCGGCTTGGGCAGACGCCGTGGCTCGACTTCGAAGAGTCCGTGAACCGCTACCTTGGGGTTTCTCGCCGCTTCCAAAGAACTTTGGGGAGTTCCACTTCGGCGTGCGGCGAGGGGTTCACGCAGGCGGAAGCCAACAAGTACAAGAGCCTTCAGGGTCGCCTGACGATCCGGCCGTTGCCCGGCCGTGGGCTCGCGAACTACTTTCGGATATCCGGTTTCACAGCCAAGGCTGGTACGCGGCCCGGCGACATCCGGCGATCGGGTTGGTCAACATTCATCGAACCTCGTCAGGGTCCGCTCGGCTGGGCGGGGGTCCTTCGAATCGAGTCTTTCGATCCCAACCACGACCTTACCGACAATTCGCACAAGCGCGTGATCGGTGGCATCGCGTACTGGCTGGCGTGGAATCGCGCGCGCCTGGGTCTCGTCGCGACGAACGAGCGGGTCAACTACGACCCAGCCGACGGAAGGGCCGACGAGAATAGAATTCTGCTCCAGACCCACGTCGAATTCTGATTCCTTTGGTATCCTGTCGGGGATCACATGAGAGCGCGGAGCCTCCGCCTGCTTCTTTTAACGATCCTTGTCGCTGCCGGATTGGGCAGCGTGGCATGGACGTGGGCTCTAGCCCAGGACGTCACCCAGCTCGAAACGATCGGCAAGCAGTCCGCAGACCGCATCGATCGACTGGAAGCTGCGCTCGATCAGTTCGCGCACGACGAGTTGATCTACGTGGCGTCCGGACAGATCGACAGAGAGACACTTACAGCCACGAGCAACCTCTCGCGACAACTCGTCTCTGAGAGCGCGTGGCTGCTCGGGGGATTGGCGGCCGGCGCCGCGCCCTCTGCCGGCGCCGTCGCGGAAGCCGTGGCATCACTCGCGGATGTGGACGGACGCGCGCGGGAAAATATCCAGGCCGGCCTCGATCTGATGGCCGCCGATCTGCTCTTTACTGAAACGACGCGCACGCGCCAGGTGCTGCGCGAACAGCTTCGCGCCTTACGTCTCGCAGAGTCGAACGCGGTTGCCGATGGGAGAGCGACAGACCTGAAGCAGGCGTGGATGGCGCTCGCAAGCGTCGCGATCCTGTTTGCGTGGGGGTTGGTTCGTTCGGCGCACCGCCCCGCATCAGAGGCCTCGGCGAACGTGACGCCCCAGGCGACGGAGCCAGAGCACGTGGCGCTGAACGTTGTTCCGAGGCCTGACCCGCCACCCTCGATCGATCTCCGGGAGACAGCGGCACTCTGCACCGCGATCAGTCGTCTGCAGTCGGAAAGCGATCTTCAGCCCCTTCTCTCACGAGCGTCCACGCTTCTCAACGCCTCTGGTGTCGTCGTCTGGATGGCCGCCGGCGAGGAAATGTTCCCGGTGGCGTGGCACGGCTATGACTCGAAACAGCTGAGTCAGCTTGGGCCAATCGGTCATTCATCTCTGAATGCCGCTGCCGACGCGTGGCGAACAGGAACACTTCAGTACGTGGCAGGGGGGACCGGGTCGCGGTCAGCGATCGTTGCACCGCTGCTCGGCGTCGAGCGATGCATGGGCGTTCTGGCCATCGAAGTGTCGGCGGGCCGCGAAGCAGACACACCAACGCAGGCAGCGACAACACTCATTGCCGCTCAACTTTCGACGGTGCTTGGTGGTTGGCCGGCCGGCAGCTCGATGCCACCGGCCGAGATTGTCCCGTTCGAGCGAGCCGCCGCCTCTTCCTGAATCAGATCGCACGCGCTCCGCGACGAGCAGACGCACGAGTGCGCTCCGGCATCTTGGCGGTCAGCGTGACTTGCTTGTGATTGCGCGTCACTCGAATCTCGACGCTCGCGCCGGAATCGGCCTCGCCCAGTTCTCGCACCACGTCGGCAGATGAAGCAATGGTCTGACCTCTGACCGTTGTGATCACGTCGCCCGCCTTGATCCCTGCCGCTTCGGCCACCGAGCCCGCTGTCACTTCGGTCACCAGCACACCCTGCTTGACGCCGAAGTACTCGGCCAGCTGATCACTCAGCGGCGTCACCGTTGCGCCCAGGCGCCGCGAGGAGTGGAAGTTGAACTGCGGATCTGCGAAGTCGAAGTTGAAGTCACGAGGCAGCACTTCGAGTCTGCGCTGAACGTCTCCGGCAATGTCAGGAAACTGGATGCTGTCTGGACGTCGATTCTCAGGCGCGATCTCCACCGTCGTAGACGTGCCGTTTCGGAGGACCGTCATTTTCACTGTTCGTCCCGGAGCCGTCTCGCGGACCAGGCGTGTGAATTGAGAGGCACTCCGTGCCCGCTCGCCATCGAATTCCGTGACGATGTCCCCTTCCTTCAGCCCCGCCCGTGATGCTGGCGTCCCGTCTCTCACGCCCTGCACGGCGACGCCTGAATCGGAGTCACGCACGGTGATACCGATGGACGACCCGGGACCCACGAGCGTGAGGAGATCGCCTTGTACCGTGAGCCTTCGATCTTGCGCGTTGGTGCGCGTCTGACCGACAAGCAGCAGCACAACCGCCACGAGTACGGTGAGAACTCCGCCTGCGTACATGGCCTTTCTCATGGTTGAACCTCTCCGGTCTGGAACTCGCGACCGGTTCCAGCTAGTCAGACGGACCTCACGCATCGAAAGTTGGCATAATCAACGCCCATGGCCAAAGACGACCTCAAAACCCGCATCCTCGAGCGAGTTGCGCGGGAAAAGGTCAAGTTCATGCGTCTCCAGTTCACCGACATTCTGGGGGTCATCAAGAACGTCGAGGTTCCGGATCGCCAGTTCGAAGAAGCCCTCAACGGGCGGATCATGTTCGATGGATCTTCGATCGAAGGCTTCGTGCGAATCGAAGAGTCCGACATGTTGCTCAAGCCCGACCTCCAGACTTTTCAGGTCTTCCCCTGGAGTTACGCCGGTTCCGAGAAGGTCGCGCGCATCATCTGCGACATCGCCAATCCCGATGGTACCCCCTTTTCAGGGTGTCCTCGATCGATGCTGAAACGAGTTATCGGCATGGCGTCAGAGAAGGGCTTCACGATGAAGGCTGGACCCGAGGCCGAATTCTTTCTTTTTCAGCGGCGCCCAACGGGCGAGCCCACCACCGAAACGCACGACTCCGGCGGCTACTTCGATCTGACTCCCGTTGATCTCGGTGAAGACGTTCGCCGCGAGATCGTCCTTGCCCTCGAGCAAATGGGCTTTCACGTCGAGGCCGCGCACCACGAGGTCGCTCCGGGACAGCACGAAATCGATTTCCGATACGACGACGCGCTGATTACAGCTGACAACGTCAGTACCTTTCGATTCGTCGTGAAGAACGTAGCCAACCGTAACGGTCTTCACGCGACGTTCATGCCGAAGCCTGTGCTTGGCGTGAACGGATCGGGGATGCACACGCACCAGTCGCTCTTCGCGCGCGGCCGCAATGTGTTCTTCGATGAGGAAGGCGAAGGAGAACTCAGCCGTACGTGCCTTCACTACATTGGCGGTCTCCTCCGTCACGCCAAGGCATTCTGCGCGATCACGAATCCGCTTGTGAACTCGTACAAACGGCTCGTCCCGGGATATGAAGCTCCGACCGCCATCGCCTGGTCGACGCGGAATCGCAGTCCACTGGTACGAGTGCCGGCCGGTAGAGGTCCGACGACGAGGATCGAGCTCAGGATGCCCGACCCTTCATGCAATCCGTATCTGGCGTTTGCCGTGATGCTTCGCGCCGGACTCGATGGCATCGACCAGCAGAGTGACCCCGGCCCTCCAGTGAACAAAAACATCTACAAGATGAGCCATCGCGAGCGGCGGCATCTCCGTATCGATGAACTGCCGTCAAACCTGAGCGAAGCGCTCGACGAACTGGAAAAGAGCGCCCTGATGAAGGACACGCTGGGCGAGCACATCTTCGACCACTTCATCGCTGCCAAGCGCGAGGAGTGGAGCGACTATATGAGACATGTGTCGCCCTGGGAGGTCGAGCGTTACCTCAATACTTATTGAGGACGACCCCGGCAGGTGACGCCTGCCAAACAGAGAATCAGGAATTACTTCGAAATTCGCTGGATCCCGAAGGGGCACGCATCTTGAACATGTGCCCTGCGGGTCGCGCCGGATCACCGGAGTACGTAATTTTCAGGCAGGCGCTGGCATCGCCGTACTCCGGCCCCTGACTCACATTCACGATCCGCGCGCGACCTAACTTCTCCGCTCTTCGCGTCAGGCTGTGATCTTGACGGCAACCGCCGTCATGTCGTCGTCCTGCGGTCTCGTCCCGCGAAACTCAGTCACCGTCTCGAATATCGCGTCGACGATTGCCCGGGCCGATCCCTCACGTCCGCGACTGACGACATCCGCCAGACGGGTCGCGCCGAATTCGACACCCTCTTCGTTCAACGCTTCGAAGATGCCGTCCGTGCAGAACACGAACACATCTCCCTTCTTCAACGCGAGGCTGACTTCGTCATAGGTGACGCCGGGAAACGATCCGAGAGGAACGCCTGGCAACTCGATTTGTCCGCACGATGTCGACGAGCAGTGAATCGGGTAGGGGAGGCCGGAATTAGAGAGCGTCACGCTCCGTCGGCGAAAGTCGAAGAATGCGTAGCACAGGGTGCAGTAATACGCCTCGAGCTGCCGTTCATGCAGCGTCGTGTTCATCGCCTGGAGCACGCCGGAGACGCTGAATCGGTCCGGTGTGAATCGTCTTCGCAACGTTCGGGAACGTACGAGCTCGGAGGCATACGCTCCGTACAGTGCGGCCGGCGCACCCTTTCCGGAGACGTCACCAACCGCCACGACGAGCGCCTCCGCTTCGGGCGCGAGAAAATCGTGGATGTCTCCTCCGAGCTCATACGCCGATTCGAACCGGCCCGCCACTTCCGCATCGCGGACGCTCTTCGGCGGCTCGGTTGGCAGCAGCGCGAGCTGGACGCGCCGCGCGAAGCGAAGCTCCTTCTCGATTCGTTCCTCGTTGCGACTGACCTCTTCGTAGAGTCGCGCATTGTCGATCGCCACCGCGGCCTGGCTGGCCAGGAGCGTCAGCAGCTCCTGATGTTCCTTGCTGAAGGCGTCGAGCTCCGGGCTCTCGAGATCGAAGACGCCGATACAGCGGTCCTTGATCAGCATCGGGATCACCAGCTCGGAGCGGGCGTCGGCAACGAGATTGATGTATCGAGGATCCTGCGAGACGTCAGAGACGAGCACCGGTTCCTTGTGCTGCGCTGCCCATCCGACGAGGCCTTCGCCGAGTCGAAAGTTCTTCGACTCAGCGCCCTTGCCATAGCGCACAGCCAGCTTCATCTCGAGCTGTTGTGTGTCCTCGTCGAGCAACAGGATGCCAAACGTACGGTAATCGATCAGACGCTTGGTGAGACTCGCGATGCGGGTGAGCAGCGCATCGAGGTCGAGGATCGACGACATCTCGCGGCCGATCTCCGCCAGCGTCTCGAGCGTGTCGACGTAATGCCTTTCTGATTTGAAGAGCCGCGCATTTTCGATCGCGACGGCGACGTGCGCCGCGAACTGCCGCAGCAGTGCTTCGTGCTGCGGAGTGAAAGCGCCTTCCGCCTCGTTCAGCAGGTTCAGCGCACCGATCACTTTGCCTTTGCGTCGCAGTGGAACGGCGAGCTGCGACAGCATGTTTCGCAGCGGCCCTCGGTAGCGCGGCTCGCGACGGATGTCGTTGACCAGAATCGGGCGCCCTTCCTGCACGGCCGCTCCAACCACTCCCTGGCCGATGCTCATTCGGATCGTCGAGCCATCATCGGGATAGCCGACGGCATAGGCGATTCGAGCTCCTGCCGCTTTTCGTCGAGAAGATAGACCGAGAAGGCGCTGAACTGCGTCAGCCGGGCGATGAGTTGAGGAATCTTGTGCAGCAGCTCCTCGAGATCGAGCACCGAAGTGACCTCGCGACCCAGGTCGAACAGGGTCGACAGCAGCTCGGTGTCCGTCACGGAGCGTGCACTGCCCTGCAGGCGTGGATCGGACAGCTTGCTCTGGGAGGTGGTCAGTCATCGGTGGCTCGAAGGGGCCGACAGCCGGCGGGCATGCGAATTATACTGGGCTATCGATGGATCCTCTGAATCTCCCGCTGGACTACGCCGTTATCGAGCACATCCTGCCGCATCGCTACCCGTTCCTGCTGGTGGATCGCGTCACGGAGCTCGAGCCGGACAAACGGATCGTCGGAATCAAGAACGTTTCTTCCAACGAACGGTACCTGTCACATCAGCCCGGTGAGCGTCCGGCGCTTCCCCCAACGATCCTGACGGAGTGCATCGCTCAAGTGGGAGCAATCCTGATTTTGTCGAAGGCCGAGAACCGCGGACGGATCCCTCTTTTCAGAGGCATCGAACGGGTTCGTTTCCGAGGGCCTGTTTACGCGGGAGATGTCGTCGAGATCGAAGCCAAGGTCAAAAGCCTTCGCAGCCGCGTCGGTCAGCTGCACGGGTTCGCGCGCGTGAACGGTCGCGTGGTTGTCGATGGAACCATGACGTTTGCGCTGGGCCCAACGGCTCGCGCAACGCCCGAAGAAACGCTCCGTTAGACGAGCGCCGGCGGCTGGTCTTCCACCTGCACGTCGTTCCGACCGTGTTCCTTTGCGCGGTAGAGTGCGGCGTCCGCCCGAGCGACCGCTGCCAACGGATCCTGGTCCGTCGGGTTCACAACGGCAACGCCGAAGCTTGCAGTCATCCTCACGTGTTCGCTATTCCAGGTGATCGGCTGTGACTCCACCGCTTGACGCAAGTTCTCTGAGACTTGTCTCGCGCCTCCGAGCGGCGTGTCCGGCAGGATCACCATGAACTCGTCACCACCGTAACGGCACTTCAGATCGCTGCCGCGGAGTTCAGACTTCATCCGAGCGCCAATTGCCGCGAGCACGGCGTCGCCACAGAGATGACCGTGACGATCGTTGATCCCCTTGAAGTTGTCGAGGTCGAAGATGATCAGCGACAACGGAAGTTTGGACCGTCGGGCGCGACGGATTTCCGCGTCGAGCACTTCGAGCGCGTGCGCACGATTGAAGCAGCCGGTCAATCCATCTCGCACGCTGTTCTCGCGAACCTCTCGGAACAGCTGAGAGTTCTTCAGCGACACCGCCAGGAGCGCTGCCGCCGCACTCAGAATGCTGCGCTGGTGATCCGTCAGCGGTGGCTCCGGGGCGACCCCAAGCACACCCTCGGGGGTTCCGGCGACGATCATCGGGAAACAAATCTCTCCGGACACCGCTCCGATCAGCGGATCAGCCTCGCCGAGCGCACGTCGCGCCGCACGCTCACGATCCGCTGGCGAGGACTCGCCGACGGCCATCAGTGATTCCCAGTGGCCGCCGCGCGTGCGCGTCATCACCCAGGCAGCGCGACCCGGCGCAAGCATCGGAACCTGGGCGGCGGCAACATCGCGGATTGAATCACTCGATTCGCTATCCATCGACCTGGCGAGGGCGTGGCCGAACGCGACGAGTCGCGACATCTCCGACGCGCGCTCGGTCGCTTCCTTCGCGGCGCGAGTCACGCTCTGGGCCTCGTCGCGCATTTCCTGTCGTTTGCGAAGTTGGTGGAAGCTGAAGACCGTCGCGAGGATGAAGAGAGCCGGCACCAGATGCAGACCCCGCGTCGTCTCGATTTCCCGGACGTAGTCGAGGAAGCTGGACAACGGGCCTGCAAAGTTAATGAACAGCGCCGCCGTGAGCCCTCCGATGAGGACGACGTCGTTGCGCCCGACCAATCGCATGGATCCTCGCACTGACTTGAGATGGCCGATTTCGGCCCAGAAAACGCGTCCTGGGGACCGTCCCGGCGCGGTCTACCTGCTGCCGGGTTATCGGCGGCAGCCCGGACGCCCTGCATCCCGGCCGATTTCCGCCCCGGATCGGCTGTCACGCCTGCTCGCATCGCCCCGATGAAGGCGCACGCCGGCCCGGTACCCGCGCTGCCGCCCGTTCCGTATGCCCCATCGCGGCCGATGGCGATCGTCCAGCATGTTTACGAGTTCGCCGCTCGGCATCCGGAAGTCCTGCAATACGTTCCCTGCTATTGCGGCTGCGAGCGCATGAGCCACAACGGCAATCACGACTGCTTCGTGAAAGCTCGCAAGGCCAATGGGACGGTCACCGAATGGGAGCCGCACGGAATCGGCTGCGCGATCTGCCTTGACGTGGGCAGAGACGCCATGACTTTTTCAATTCAGGCGCGGCGGTCCCGCAGATTCGCGCGGCGATCGAGCGCAAGTACGTGTCGCATTTCCCATCGTCTACGCCGACACCCAAACCTTAAGCTCAGCGGCGGAGGGGAACGCCGCCTATAATCTGTCCGGCGTGGCGGCTGGTTCGAGACAAATTCCCGATCGGCAACGTGCGACTGCGTTTGCGCGCTTCTTCGAAGCCGTACACGAGGGCGTGTACATCGGCACGATCGGTCGTGTTCCTGACGACGGCGACGGAGCGACTCTCGCCGCCAATCCACATCTCAAGATCATGCTCGGCTACCCCCCGGAGACGCCGGAAGCGGAGGTCGTCCTTTTTCGACCGGAGCGCTTCGTCGATGCGGCCGCGCGAACGGCGTTCCTGACACGACTCGTCAACGAGGGATCCGTTACCGACTATCTGCTTCGCCTGAAGAGACGTGACGGCGAGTCGGTGTGGGTCGAAGTCACCGCTCGAGCAGATCGAGTGGGCCGCAGACGGCTGTTCGAGTCGAGGCATTGCTGCGAGATGTGAGCGAGCGAAAGCGGCTCGACGACCAGTCTCGTGACCTGTATCAGCAACTGCTACAGGCGGAGAAGATGGCCGCTCTTGGCCAAACGATCTCCGGCGTCGCGCATGAACTGAACAACCCGCTCGCGACGATCCTCAGTTGGGCTGAGCGTCTCTCGGAAAAGGCCAATGACGATACAGCGCGTCGTGGTCTCGACATCATCCTCGGGGAATCCGAGCGCGCAGCGAGGATCGTTCGCAATCTCCTGACATTCGCGCGAAAACGGCAGTCCACGCGCTCGCTGATCGATCTCAATCAGGTTGTCCGTGAAACGATGGCGCTCCGGCCATACGAGCAGCGGACGATTAACATCGAGCTGCTGTCGGCGCTCGCATCAGGACTCCCTCCGGTTTTTGCTGATGCACATCAGATTCAGCAGGTTCTCCTGAATCTCGTCATCAATGCTGAACAGGCCATGCTCGCCGCCAACGGCCGCGGCTCGCTGGTCATCCGCACGTGGCACGACGTCGATCACGAGGCCGTCGTGCTTCAAGTCAGTGACGATGGACCGGGGATTCCGGCTGAGGTGAAGAGCAAGATTTTCGATCCGTTCTTCACGACGAAGGAGACCGGAAAGGGCACCGGCCTCGGCCTCACGGTCGCCTACGCCATCGTCCAGGAGCATGGCGGCAGCATTCGAGTGGAGTCATCTCCAGACGGTGGCGCTTCTTTCACTGTCGAATTGCCAGTAAGTACGGCGGAATCGCTACCTAAGCCGCGGCGTTCGTCTGCAACGAACGGCGACTTCACCAAAGGCGCGTCGGTGCTGCTGGTGGAGGATGAACGAGCTCTCGCCCTTGCGGTGAGCGAAGCGCTGGTTGATGCGGGACTTCAGGTTGACCACGCGGGCGACGGCGAGGAGGCCCTCGCCCGCGTGCGACAGAGTTCCTACGACCTGGTCATCTGCGATCTGAAGATGCCCAAGGTCGACGGGATGGCGCTTTACCGGGCGATCGCTGCCGCGAGTCCCGTGTTGGCCCGACGCGTCATCTTTGTGACGGGTGACGTGGCCGGTGCGGATGCCGAGCGCTTTCTTGAAGAGAGCGGCTGCCGCTGGCTTGCCAAACCGTTCCGATTGGGCGACTTGCTGCGCAGCGTGCGCGAAGCGCTCGCATAATTCACAACCACACCCGGACGGCTCACGCCGTCGTTTACCGAGCTTCGGCTCTCGAGCGTGGCCTTCGCCATGCGCGGCTTCTGGAACTCCAGGATCGCGCTGCGCATCACCTTGGCAAGTTCAGCACCCGGCATCATCGTCGCGAGCGCGTCGCGCAGACGGCGAATGGCGCGCGCATGCAGCTGAGAGACGCGCGATTCGTTGACGCCGATTTCGGCGCCGATCTGCTTCATCGTGGCCTCGCCGTAATAGTAGAGGCCAATGACCTTCTGCTCGCGCGGCGGCAGCGATGCGATCGCGGCGCACACACGGTCCTTCGTTTCCTGCCGCTCATACGCCCGGTCTGGCTGTTCGGGTTCCGAGGGAATGAGGGCCGTCGGAAGGGTCGATTCATCGAGGTGTTCGTTGTTGGCGAGTGGCGACGTCGATTCGATCGCGTTGATGCGGACGATGGTCCGACCGAGTCGCTTTTCGTCGGACCCGACTTTGGCGGCAAGGTCCGCCAGTGACGGTTCGTGCCCAAGTTCGCGTCGCAGTTCTTCACGAGCCGCTTCGAGCTCGCGGCGCTGGCGGCGAACGCCACGTGGCCAGGCGTCCTTGCGAAGAGCGTCGATCATCGCGCCCCTGATGCGACGTTCAGCGAACGTCTCGAACTTGATGCCGCGCGCCTCGTCGAAACGATGCGCAGCGTCGATGAGCCCTATGACACCGTCTTGAACGAGATCTCCGATGTCGATCGAGTGGGGCATCGTGGCCGCGACACGTCGGGCGAGTTGTTCTACGAACGGAATGCTGGCAATAACGCGCGGATTCTCAGAACCTGTCTGGGGGCGCATGAGTGTGACCTCCGACGCCATGTAAGGCAACCGCGGTACCAGCGGGACGAATCGACGCGCATCCCAGTGCAACCGCGTGTTGCAGTCGCCTGTAAGTTGCTGTGCTTATAGGTATTTGGTTGATATTTCTCGTCGTTCGCCACGATATGACGCGGAGTCGGGACGGCCCCAGGATCGCCAAATCGTTGACGAAACACCAACACCCCTCGCCAAGAAGCTGACGCTCGAATTACGTTTCTGAGTCGGATGCGTGGGAATTGGGAGGGGGCCGGTGTATCTTCCGACCCCTTTCGAGGGGCTGTGTGTAGATCTGTCAGCTCGCAGTAGTCAGTTCCGCGCATTGACGGATCTCTCGAACAGTGCCGAGAGTTGCGAGCGTGCTGCTCACCATTTCGGCCGCCCGCACACGACTGGCGTCGTCTGCGGCCTTGGCTTCAAGCAATTCAGCTTGTGCCAGAAGGACTCCCAGCTGGTTATTCAGGCGGTGAAACAGTGCCTGAAGACCGAGACCTGACTGAGAATCGGCGTCGAAGGTCGTCTGAGGCCCTGTCACGCGTGCGATCCGGACGCGGCCCGGGAGTCAGTCTCCTCGGGACGTGCCGGCGCAGCCGCGTCACGCCACAGCGTGTCGGCGAAGATCCGAATGGATCCTCCGGCCGTTCGCACGTACTCAACCTTACCCGCGGAAATCCAGTTGTAAATCGTGCGTCGGCTCACTCCGACTGCTTCACACGCTTTCATGATCGAAAGGGTCTGGCGGTCCATATAACTCTCACAGGCCTCCTGGTGACGGCCGTTGTTAGTTGGCGTCTGCGAGCCACTGGGCCCGCCGCACTGCTTCATTCGCTGTATCGGCTGCTCCCGACTGATCGTTAGGTTTGCGCTGTGTCAAGATATTGGCACCTTGCAATCCCCTGCTGGTGCCGCCCCGCACCTGCTCATCGTCGATGACGAGGCCACCCTGCGCGGCTTGATGGCGGAGCGTCTGGCGGAGCGTGGTTTCGAGGTCGTTCAGGCCGACAGCGGTGAACGGGCGCTGGAGCTCCTCGAACAGTTCGCCTTCGACATCGTCATCACCGACCTGCGGCTGCCCGGTATCGACGGGTCCCGGGTGATAGAGGCGGCACGGGACCGGTACCCCAGCATCGTCGCAATCGTCATTACTGGTTTCGGCACGGTGAAGGACGCTGTTGATGCCATCAAGCGGGGGGCATCAGACTTCGTCGCCAAGCCGTTCCAGTTCGATGAACTCCTGCACGTGCTGCAGAACGCGCTCGAACAGCGTCGTCTACGTTCTGAGAATGCCTACCTACGCTCCCAACTCGAAGAGCGCTATCAATTTGGCGGCATCCTGGGGCGTAGCCGGCCGATGCAGAAGCTGTTTCATCTGCTCGAGACCGTGG
Source organism: uncultured Acidobacteriota bacterium (assembly GCA_963757735.1). GTDB lineage: Bacteria > Acidobacteriota > Vicinamibacteria > Vicinamibacterales > UBA2999 > Gp6-AA40. The sequence continues at coordinate 87,723 of CAVWST010000004.1, read as the reverse complement.
CCCGGTCGAACAGCACGATTCTCATTACCGGAGAAACCGGAACCGGCAAGGAGGTCGTCGCTCGCGCCATTCACCACAACAGCGCCAGGCGAACGCACCGCTTTGTCGCACTGAACTGCAGCGCGATTCCGGAGACACTCCTCGAGGCCGAGTTGTTCGGCCACGTTCGCGGCGCGTTCACCGGTGCCGTCGGCGCCCGACAAGGCCGGTTCGAGCAGGCGCACAAGGGGACGCTCTTCCTCGACGAAGTCGGGACGATGAGCAGCGCGCTGCAGACAAAGCTTCTCCGCGCGTTACAGGAGCGCGAGTTCGAGCGAGTCGGCGACAGTCAGACGATCAAGGTCGACGTTCGCGTGATCGCGGCTACAAATTCCGACCTCGCACGGATGGTTGCCGAAGGTACGTTCCGCGAGGACCTCTATTACCGATTGCACGTGATTCCCGTGCAGTTGCCCCCGCTCCGTGATCGTCGAGAGGACATTCCGGTACTCGCGCAGCACTTCCTGGAGAAGTTTTCGCCCACGTCGGCGATGCAAGTCTCGCAGGATGCGATGCGCGCGCTCATGGCCTATCCATGGCCCGGGAACGTTCGTCAACTCGAGAACGCAGTAGAGCGGGCCGTCGCTCTCAGTGCAGGGCGCCAACAGCTCGAGTTGACGGATCTCCCGGCGGAGGTGCATGTGGCGCCCCCCTCGACTGAAGCGCCGTTCGTGGAGCTTCCCGAGGATGGACTCGATCTGCCGGGTTACCTCGCAGCGATCGAGCGCGACTTGATTCAGCGTTCGCTCGATCGTACCGGGGGAAACCGAAATCGCGCCGCAGAACTACTGCACATCAAGCGAACCACGCTCGTCGAGAAACTCAAGAGATTCGGACAGCAATAACCGATGCCACCACGTTTTTGGTACTGGACCATCCTCGCGGGGGGACTACCGACGTCATTTCGCGCAGCCGAGCGCGACGATCTGCTGCCGACGTTGCGTCGCTTGCAGGAGCGCCATCCGGATGCCGTGATGAAGTGGTTCCAGCGCGGAAAGCTGTGGGCGTCTCCCGAGGAGGCGGAAAGCGCCTTTCAAAAACCCGCTGAACCCCGCGGACGCGACTGGCGACCCGGCGGAGTGCATCGGGATCCGCGGGAGCCGTTTAAGAAGCAAAAGCGCGAGCGCAACCAGGCTCGTCGCCAACAGCGGTTCGATCGCAAGCAAGGCAGACCCGAGCAGGAATCGCCGGAACGCGAGAAACACCAACCAGAGCGACCGCGAACTGATCGACCCCGAACCGATTGGCCGCGAACCGATCGACCACGGACCAATCAACCACGGACCAATCAGCCGCGAACCGATCGACCACGCAGCGATCGACCACGCACCGATCAACCGCGAACCGACCGGCCGCGAACTGACCGGCCACGCACCGACCGGCCACGCACCGACCGGCCACGCACCGATCGACCGCGAACCGATCGGCCACGAGCTGATCGGCCGCGGAGCGATAGTCCGCGGGGCCGACAGGGGCCCAGGCCGCCATCCAAGGGAGGGCGGCGTCGATGATTCTTCACGTCGTGTTGTTCAGACCGAAACCCGGACTCGAAGACGACCAGCGGCAAGGCCTCGCGAAGGCGTTCGCCAGCGCCATCGACAACATCGCGGCGATTAAGCGCGCTCGAATCGGGCGGCGACGTACGCACGGGCGCGCGTACGAACAGCTAATGCGTGAAGACTACACCTATGCTGCGATCCTGGAGTTCGACGATCTCGCAGGATTACGGGCATATCTCGAACATCCTGCGCACACCGAACTGGGATCGCGCTTCTTTGATTGTTTCGAGCAAGCCCTGATGTACGACTTCGACGTGCACGATGGACACGTCGGTCTGAACACGTTGCTCGAGGAAGCACTTTAAATGAAAAGCGGGAGCCGACGTTCCGCTCCCGCTGATTGATGGTCGCTTCGTTCGCTAGCAGGCCGGCGTGTAAACGGACGGCGGACGATCCTGGCGGCGCATGGTCGCGCGCGCCGTGCGATACGGTCCCACAGGCAAGTTGCAGTTCTGCTGATACAAGAACGCGTGGAAGCGCTTGTAGTCGGTCGGCGGCAGTCCGAACACACCGAGCAGCGCGCGATAACTACCGCGAGTGTGCTCGAGACCGCGATGAATCAGTGCTGCCAGATCATCGCGGGTCAACTCGTGTGCCTTGAATGGCTGGTGCACGACGGTCCAGAAGTTCTCGCCGGCGATCAACCGATCCCACAGTCGATCGGCTGCGCCTGAGCCCCGTTCAAGGCGACGTGCCGTTGGGACCGCTTCCTGATTGAACACGACGTTCGAGTTCGGCGCGACGGAGACACTGTCGCGGCTTCCGCGAATCTCCGTCGGGAGATCTTGGGGAGCGATCGACCGATCCCATTCCCGTACGACCAGTCTTTCGGCGAGGTTCTTCAACTCGCGGACGTTCCCGGGCCATGCGTATGCGCTGAGGACCTGCTCGGCCTCCGATGTCAGCTCCGGACAATGCAGACGATGCGTCTCGCTCGCCTTACGCAGGTAGTGTCCGAGCAACAGCATCACGTCTTCCGGTCGCTCGCGAAGCGGTGGAACGTGAATCTGGATGATGTTCAGACGGAAGTACAGGTCCTCACGGAAAACGCCCGCGTCGATACGTTCACGCAGATTTCGGTTGGTGGCGGTGATCAGGCGGACATCGGATCGACCGGTGACGCCGTCGACACCGATCGTCTGGACTTCTCCTGTCTCCGCAAATCTTAGGAGGACGGCCTGCATCCGCAGGCTCATCTCGCCGAGTTCGTCGAGGAACAGCGTACCGCGATCAGCCTGGCGGACAAGTCCGGGTTTGTCACGATACGCGCCGGTGAAGCTGCCCCGGGTGTGACCGAACAGCTCCGATTCCAACAGCGTTTCCGGAATACCGCTGCAATTGACTGCAACAAAGGCTCGCGACGATCTCGCACTGTGTTCGTGGATCAGTCGCGCAACGACTTCCTTCCCTGAGCCCGTCTCCCCCAGCACAAGTACCTTGGCGTCAGTTCGAGCCGCGGCCTCGATCTCTCGCCGGAGCGAGGTGATCGCCGGGCTCTCGCCAAGGAGCAGCGGAAGATTACGAGGAGTTCGGGGTGAGGATGATGTCGACATCTCAAATGACTCCAAATCTCAGATAAGCGGGAGGGAATAAGTCTGCCTTTTTGAAGCGACTAAGGTCAACGACTAAGTCCGCTAAAGTCGTTTCAAAGATCACACTTCTGCGCTAAATCCGCGTATCGAGTGACAATTACTGGAGTCGACAAAATTGGGGCATCTGAGCGAACACGTGATTCTACATACAATTACACGAATTCTCTTGAAAAACTGAGGTTCCTCAGAGTTCCAGCGATTCTCAGGAACCTGTGGCAGAGCTGGATTCAGAGCTGCTGGAAATTTGATCGGCGTCAAGCCGATCGAGTGCCGATCTCCAAGAAAGTCTCAGGCAGGCAGAACACTGCCGTCACTGGCGGCGGTGCTCACTCGATTCTTGCCAGCCTTCTTGGCGTGGTACAGAGCGCGGTCGGCTCTCTCGATAAGGTCGCGCGCCGTCATGCCGGGGGGTGAGACGGCCACGCCGATGCTGGCAGTCACGCGTAGGTCGGAGAGATCCGCCTCGCTTCGCTGGTAGGCCTCCACTCGCTGCCGGATGCGCTCCGCGATCGCTCCTGCACTTTCCGCGGTTCCTCCCGGCATCATCACCGCGAATTCCTCGCCGCCAAAGCGGGTGCAGACATCGAAGATACGGACGGAGCGGCGCAGAATCTCGGAGATGTCGCGTATCACGAGATCTCCAGCGACGTGTCCAAAGCGATCGTTGATGCTCTTGAACCCATCGAGGTCGACCATCAACAGAGCGACCGACGTCAATTGACGAATCCCCCGCTGCAGTTCTTCGTCCAGACGTGCCTGAAAGTACCGCCTGTTGAACAGGCCGCTCACGGGATCGATCACTGCAGCCTGCGCATACGCCTGTGCCTCACGCCAGACCCGCTCCCTGCCAAGAGCGAGTGCCGCAGGCGCGAGTAGTACTGCGAGCGTATTGAGATCTTCAGGGGTGTACGGGCCCGGCGTCAGGCGATCTGTGAGCGATACAACTCCCAAAGATTCGGCGCCGGCCACGATTGGAACGGCCGCGAAGGAGCCAGTTCGATATCTCGATCGGCGTCGATCCAGACCTGGCGTCGCGGTGACATCAGGCACGAGGAGCGGCATTCTCGAGACGTGAACCGCTCCGATGACGCCACTTCCAGCTGGAATCCGGAGATGCTCGACTAACGCGCGCGGATAGCCATGCGTGGCAACGATCGACAACTCGCCGTCGGCTGCGGCTACAGCAAGTGAGGCCATTCCACTGGGTACTGCCTGCACGACGTGATGCAGCACGACTTCTCCGACCGCGGCAAGACCCGACGTGTCGGCGAGCGCGCGAGTCAAATGCTGGGAGATTGCGTCCAGGCTCTGTGCCGCAGGCTCCTGTTCACCCTCGCTGAAGAAAAAGCTCCTTGCGAGATCGCGAAAGACGAGAGCACACGGTGTCCAGTCCCCCTCGAGGATCAGGACGACGGGTGGATCGGGTTGGCCGGCGAGACCTACAAGCGTCCAGTCGCGATCGGGCGTTCGCCACAACTCCACTCGAACGCCCGGAGTGGCGCTCATGCGATCGAAGGGATGCGCCCCGCCGTTGGCGTGAACGGCAATTGAGGGTTCGGCGGCAGACTCTGCCGCGATCACCCAGGACCTGCCTCTCTTGCCAGCGACCGCAACTTTGGTGCGAACGATCTGTCCTATGAGGCTTACGAGGTCCTGCAGAAACTCCTGCGGACGGCCTTTGGGATCGACCCTTTCGCGTACTTCGAGCAACGCACGACGCTGCTCGCGGCTAAGGCGCCGACTGCAGGGCCCGGGCTCATCGGCTGACACAATGCGATGAAATCCTCCGGCAGGAAGATAATCGTTCCCTCTCTGGGAATCGCTGCTCACTAAGCTCCCTAAATACTGTCGATATTCCGTTGTAACACTGCCGGACGGAACGATGCCCGCTCTGCGTCCGGATGAGGTGGCAACAACTGTACCCTCTGGACGCGAAACAGGCCATGATTCTCACTTTTTCACTGAAGGCTTGTCCGGTGAGTCAACGGCAGGAACGCCGGAAATCCGGGGACACACGTCGCAAGCGATCGCGGTCTTGGATTATGCACAAACCAAGACCTCCGTGGTCGCTGCTGTGAGGAGCCGGATGATCCTAGCGGTATTCCTTGAACGGAATCTGGCAGTCGTGCTTCCGAAGGAAGTTCAGGAATCGCTTGTAGTCGCGAGCTTCCATGTTGAAGAGCCGCGCGACAATCTTATAGTTGCCCCGCGCTTCCTCGAGTCCTCGACGCACGACCTCGCGAACGTTCGCGCGAGTGATCTCTCTGTCCATGAAAAGCGGATACACGGCGGTCCAGAAGGATTCGTGCTGCTCGATCATCCGCTTATAGAGGTCGTCTGCGACAGTTCGACGACGCTCGCGCTTTGGCCGAAGCATGACGGGGTCGTACGCTCTGATCTCGGACGACAGGTGTTCGACGCCAATCGTTGAACCACTCACGGTCACGACGAGTCGCTCGATCACGTTCTCGAGTTCGCGAACGTTGCCAGGCCACGAATACTCGGTGAGCGCTTTCATCGCCTCGGGGGAGATCGCCGAGATCGACGAGCGTCCAGCAGCGGTGAACTGCGTCAAGAACTGGTTGGCCAGAACCGGGATATCTTCGCGACGATCCCGCAGCGGCGGCACGACGATGTGGATGACGTTGAGACGGTAGAACAGATCCTCTCTGAACGTCCCCTGCTTGATCATGTCACGCAGGTCGCGATTAGTCGCGGCGATCACGCGGACGTTGACGATGCGTCCGCTGCCATCGGCGCCGACCTTCTGCAACTCTCCAGTCTCGAGGAATCGCAAAAGCAAGCCCTGCATCCGCAGCGTCATCTCGCCGACTTCGTCCAGGAAGATCGTGCCCATATGGGCAGTCTCGAGCTTTCCTGGCTTATCACGATAGGCGCCGGTGAAGCTGCCCTTCACGTGGCCGAACAGTTCGGATTCGAGGAGTGTCTCAGGCAGGCCAGCGCAATTGACGGGCGCGAAGACATGGCTGGCTCGCGGTCCGCGCGAATGGATCGCGCGCGCGACGATTTCCTTGCCGACACCGCTCTCGCCCGTGATCAGAACTTTTGCGTCGGACCGGGCAACACGGTCGATTTCCTGCTCCAGCGCCAAGACCTCGGCGCTGCGACCAGTCAGTTGGACTTGCGACCGCGGCCGAATCGCGCCGATCGGGCTGACCCGAGAACCGCCGCTTTCAGCGATGCCATCAATCATTGTTCATGAACCGTTCAATGAGCTGCCGGTGTTCCAACGTCATCCCTACAAATGTGGCTCCAATCCGATATCCGGACGCTGCATCCGACCCTGGAGTAACCCGTCGAACCTGTATGTCCGCGAGAAACGGCGCACCTGCTAACGTGAACCGCAAGCTTCCGCGCGAGCCGGGACTGAGCAACCGCGGCGACTGCAGGAGCACGCCTGCCGTGCTGATGTCGAGCACGCGCACGCTCATGTTCGCCGGCAGATTCGCGAACTCCTCGCCCACCTGATGACGTGGGACCCGTCGCCGTTCCTCCATCCCGCTCCTCTGTTGACCTACGTGACCTCGCGCAGCTGACGCTGCGCGGTGCAGCGTCTGCGGGTCTTCAGCTTGGAAGTGCAAGTGAGTCGCCAAGCTGCGGTAGACGTTTGTCTACCAAAACAAGGCTTTGCTTTTCAATGGCTTATGGGTCTGTGTAAGCAGACTTTCGCGCGAGGATCGGTCCTCAGAAGTCTGGGCGAATCTGGGCTAAGACTCTCAGCAGGGAAGACTTTCCCTTCTGCCTGGTGGTCTGTGTCGACGCTTCTATACCTGCGGCCAATCCGTCGCCCGAGCTAGGGCTGGCGGAACAGAAAGAAATTCGACACCGACGAGGTAGCGAATCGGCTCGTCCGGTCCAGATACCCGACGGACGTGCCGGACGCGGGCATCGACGGTCACGTCTCGCCCTTCGAGTTTCAGGTGCAGTGGCTGCACTGATTCGGGAGGCATCGGGACCGGAGAACTGATGAGTGCGCCCTCGCGGCTGATGTTGACGACACGTGCCGGTTCGGTCAATTCCAATGTCGCCCAAAGGGCGCCGACGACTTCCAGTCGTATGCGAGAACGCCGATCTCCGAGCGCCATCAGCGGTTCACTCCGTGAGGAGAATCAGTCGCTCGTTTTCGCCGAGTTCCGGCGAGTGCATCTTCACGAGCGTCCTGAACGATACCATCGACAGTATCTTGACCCGGATTCCGAGCGGCAACTCCAACGAGAATCGATTCCTGGCCGGGCTCTCCGCCAACTACTGCTCTCAGGCGCTCGGCAATGCTCTTCGCCTGCTCGGCGCCCGTGTCCATCATGAGCAGGCCGATTTCTGCTTCACCGAGCATGCCTGCGAGATCTGATGCACGCAGTTGCGCGCGAATTCCCGCAACCCAACGCTGCGTCGATCCTGGTAACGACGCCGCATCGCGAATCAGGAGCACGACGGCGGCAATCGGTGCTCCGCGCTCGAGCGCTTCACGCGCAGACCGATGAAGGACTTCTGCGAACCCGCGCGGTGCCGCGCGCCGCTCGAAACGCGCACGCGCTCCTCCGAGAGCCGCCGGTGCCCATGCATCGAACATGCTGACCGCGAGGGTTGCGGCCGCGTGATCTCTTGGCGTGAACTGCAAGCTTTCATTGCGTCCCAGCGAAAGGGTCGTAGTGTAATGCCGTTCGGATCGTTTGACGAGGACAAGTCGGAACGCACTCGCGTCTGCGTGCACTTCCGATGCACCTGCTGGTGCCGTGATGTTGATCGCCGGCACGCCACTGCTCGACTCGATCGTCAATGTCGCTGCGGCAGCTCCTAGCGCAGCGCGCAGCTCCTCGAGAGCCCGTGCGGCCTGCGTCTCTGGAACATCGAGCGTCGCAAGAGAAGCAGCGATCGTCCTCGTTATTCGCGCGGTGAATGCGCTCGTCGAGACCAAGAGCGCGAGATCGAGCAGCGCGACATAGGCACCGATTCGCTGAAGGTCGTACTCACCGATCTCACCCGTAAACACCATGAGCCATGATCGTCCGTCTTTGCCCTTGAAGCGCCGCACGAAGACGTCGTCGTTGACTGGTAACCCAAATCGATCGAGGTGACCTTGAGGCAACCGAACGAGGTCGGTCGAATCAGGGAGACCTACCGACGGAATGACCGCAGGACGCTCGCCTTTCTTCGTTCCTGGCAATGTCACGTCCCGCGCGAACACGCCTGCCGTTGTCTCGACGTATCCGCTGACCTCGATGTCGTGCCACACGGCGATCGCTTCGCCGAACAATCGGATCAACTCGCGATCCGATTCGCGAGCGGACGCTTGTCCGAGTAGTTGCGCAAGCGGCGCAACACGGTTCAAGCCGCTCGATTGAAACGCCGGTGGGCTGAGAAGATGCGCGTCCACTGCGGCCGTCAGCCATGACGCGACGAGCTCCAGTTGCGAGCGTGACGCGACTGCGTCCTGACGCGAAGGACTGACCCGTCCCACGAGCAGCGCGCCACACGCGTTGCGCTCAGTGATCACTGGGACACAAATGATTTGCAGCCCGCCGAGGTCGAGTGTCTGGGAAGCGCGTTCCCTGAGAGACGCGCCGATTGCGGTCAGCAGCGCGCCCTCGCCGTGCTCCAACATCGCCGAGAGCCTCGCAGCCTGATCGGTCAACGTCGGCAGGAGCACCGATGGACGGCTGTCCACGAGCAGGAGATCGACCTTCAATCGTCGACGCAGTTCGAGCAACCAGTCCCAGGACCGGTCACGAACAGCGACTTCAAACGACGATGGTTCCTGGCCCACGAGCGACAGGTTCTCGGTGTTCGACATCAGAGTGGATTCCCGCGGAACCGCACGGGAACGATCACGAGGCTCTTGCAAGCCGGCCGCCAGCCGGCGTGCCGGATCTACTTCAAAACGCTCCATTAACGACGTCATTAGGCCCTGATCGCTCGGACGAAAGGCGCCTCTCGTGGAGACAAACCGCGGGCGCCGCGGTCAGAGTAGCTCAGCTGTACTTCCGACGCAAACCCTGAGTGGGGTAATGAGTGCCCTGGGCGGTTTTTGTGCGATCTAATGTCCTGACCGCGTGGTTCGCGCAATAAGTGGCGCGGCCTGCAGGTCAAGTGTTCGCTGGGCGAAGCGGGCAATGCCGGCGAGGATCTCGTCAGCGCTCTTCGTCCAGATAAAGGGTTTCGGTTTCGACGTTCGATTTGGTCGGGCCGATGTCGCGCACCTTCTCGATGAGCAGCGGATCCGACGACAGCTTGAACGTCTCCGTCCGATGCGGCTGACGAGTGACGACTGGGCCGCGCTACTTGTTTCACACTCTTCGCGGTCAGGACACTACTGTGGTTGTGGTCCGGACTTGCGTTCGAGTCTTTCGTTCACGAGAGTTACGAGGTTGGACGGCGAGATTGGCTTGACGACGTAGTCCGCTCCGGCCCGGCGCGCCTCAGCCTCGAGGACTTCGTCGTGGAAGCCTGTCACTATGATGGTCGGAATCGGCTGGGGACTTAGGAGTAACAGCTGTAGTCCGTTGAACCCCCCGAGGCGCAGATCGGCGATAACCAGATCTGGGCTCTCGGTGGCCGCCGCATGGCGGCCCTCCTGATACGTGCTCGTCGCGATCACATCGTGACCAGCAAGCTTCAGGAATTCCCGATACCCGGACCTGGTCGCATCGTCGTCCTCAACGATCAGAATCTTCGCCATAGAGCGCCTCTCGGCCTCGGCCTCGGGGAAGTTGGGCCGAGGACTACTCGCTGGCCGATGATAGGCCGATTAGGTAGAGGAGATCGCACTGAAGTCGCGTGTGACTTCAGATTTTCTGCAATTGCACGGTTTCCCTCGGTCGCCTGTGGCGCCATGGCGAGAACGCTCAATTGAGGATTGCGGAACATCTGAGAATTTTCGTGCAATTCAGCGTCTGACCGCGGCTACGCCGAAGACGGCTTGACCGGCAGACAGGTTGCTACCTTTACACATTTATGAGCGATTCGCTCCCAAATCCCGACGACAAAATTGTCGTGAAGCTTTCCGAAGAAGCTTCGCTGGACGATCTGATCGCCGGCCTGGAAGCGACGTGGCAGGGGACTCCCGATCCGAAAGTGCAGGTGGAACCAGCATCCGCACCGCCAGTGGAAGAACCGCCTCCTCCCCCTGCTCCCGCGCAACGAATTGAGCGAAGAGGCGCCGAGCGTCGAGAACCGCACGAATTCAAGGCTGAACTGCGCCTGGCCGTAGCGGGCTTCCCGATGCGGCTCGTGAATCTATCGGCGACCGGCTTATTGGCCGAAACCAATCAAAGATTGTGTCCAGGCCGAACTGTTGACGTTTTCCTCAGATATGGTGGCGTTCGCAAGGTTCTCCGTGCCACGGTCATTCGATCGTCCATGCACGCAGTCGCGCCTACCCCGGTGTTTCGCGCGGCATTGCAGTTCGAAGACGCCCTAGCCTTGCAGGACGCAGACCTATGAGCTTGATGCCCTCGCTGTGCGCGGCCCTTGAACGTGCCGGCGGAGACCGTTTGGTCATGAGAGCCGGTGAACGGCCACACGTGTTGGCGGGCAAGCGTCGACACGACGTTGCCTCCGCCGTTCTCTCCGTCAGTGCGGTGGAGGCGCTCGCGGAACAGATCCTCTCATCTGCCGCTCGCCACGAACTCGCAGCGAGTGGATCGGTCAGCGAGTCTGTGACTTCGACATCATTCCCGCGTCCGCTGTCAGCAAGAGCCGAACGCGTTGGTGATGACTTCTGCATCGAGTTGATGGTGTCGATGGCGCCGGTTGAAGCGCCTGCGCCGGTTGAGGAAGTCGCGTCTCCGGCGCAACTGGAACCTGAGGTCACCTACTCAGCACCAAACAGCTATTACGCCGCACCGGTCAGCGGCGCAACTCCAGAGCAAACAGTTCACGACGAACCCGTGCCGACATACGCCGAGGATCCGGCACCAGTCGAGCAACCTGAGGTCGTCGCTGTCACCGAGCCCGCGCCAGTCGCCTACGAGCCCGAGCCCGTTGCTTCGTATGTGCCGGAGCCCGTCCCTGTGCCTCCGCCTCCTTCAGCGCCGGAGATTGCCGTCGAGTCGCCGCGCGGAGTACGCCCCGAACCGGTTCGACACCAAGAGGTCACTGTGGTCACTCGCGTTGAAAAGCCGGTTCGTGCTCCTCGACCTGTTGCCAATGCGACCGCGGCTCTCGACTTGTTCGAGTGGATCGGTCACGCCGCAGATCTCGGCGCAACGACGTTATATCTGAGAGCCGGATCTCCTGCGGCCGCTCGTATCGACGAACGCATTCAGCCAATCAGCCAGGAGACCGTTGCGGCTTCCGTGATTGAAGACACGACCGCAGCGTTCACGCGTGGCGGCGACGGCGTTTGGGAAGCGCGCGCAGACGGCGAGTGGGTCCGTGAGGATGATGAACTCGGTTACGTCAGCTGCCGCGTGTTTTCAGATCAGCAGGGCAGCGGGCTGATCTTTCATCTGCGTCCATCGACATCACTTCGACTCCTGCACAAGCACATCCCACGGCAGGTCCGTACTGCGTGCGAGGGCAACGGCCTCGTCGTCGTTGCAGCGTCGAATGAAGCGGACGTCGAAGCACTCGCCGCCGCAGTCGCCGACTGGAGTGGCCGAAACCGCGGCGGCTATCTGATTTCGCTGCAGCGACGGAGTCGCCCGCATGACGAGATCGCTGGTGCATTCGTCAGCCAGCGAACCATTGCCGGTACGGACAAGGATTTCGCCGCTGCCATCCGACGCGCGGCTCAGGAAAGTCCGGACATTCTCCTGGTGACCGGTCTCCAGGCCGAACAGCCTTTGCAAGCGGCGGTCCTCGCCGCCGCCGGTGGCCGTCTCGTGATCGCGGGAGTGGTCGCCCCGACAACCGTCGAAGCGCTTCGCATGCTTGCGGGCTCGGACTCGCATGTGCGCCGCGCCACGGCCGCGTCGTTCCGCGCAGCAATTGGCTATCGCAGTCTCCGTCGTCTCGGTGGCGGACGAACGCTGATTCAGGATGTCGTGCTGGCCTCGGGCTCAGTGTGCAGTCTGATCGAATCTGGTGACTTCTCAGGGTTCGCGCCGACGCAGAACGACGTCGCCGCGAAGATGAAATCGGTCGACGAAGCGCTCGCGCGCGCAGTCACGCGCCGGCAGATCTCGCTTCGCGAAGCGGCGAGTCAGGCCATCGATCGGAGCCATCTGGTGGCGCTGGTTCGCTCGCAGGCTCGGACGACGGCGTCCGGCACGCTTGCACTGGCTGGTGGACGCGATGTCAGGCCGGCTGACACGCAGACCGCCGACCATCGCGTGGCCAGCGGTTTTTCACGCTACTGAGCCCGCACCGAACAGCCGCTGTTCGAGCGCACCGCAGATCGCGTGAAACGTCACTAGGTGCACTTCCTGAATTCTAGGCGTTTGTCGCAGCGGCACGGCCATCAGGACGTCGCAGTGCTCTGCCATGCGACCGCCCCCTGACCCCGTAAGACCGATCGTCCGCAGCCCAATCTCACGCGCGCGACGCAGACCGTTGACGACGTTGGCGGAATTGCCACTCGTTGAAATTCCCCACGCGACGTCGCCCGCTCTCCCGAGACCCTCAATCTGTCTCGCGAAGATATCGTCGAACTCGTGGTCATTGCTCCACGCCGTGAGCAGCGCTTGATTGGTTGTCAACGCGACGGCAGGGAGCGCTCGACGCTCCAGCAGGAACCGCCCGACGAGCTCCGCACACAGATGCTGAGCATCTGCCGATGAACCGCCGTTCCCGAAGGCGAAAAGGAACCGTCCCGCGCGAAATGCCTCTTCCAGCATATTGAGCGCATGTTCGACTGACGCAGAGTAGTCGCTCTCGCTGATCGCTCGAAGCGTATCCGCGGTCTCGCGCAGAAGACGTGAAACGTCGGACTGCATCAGGGCTAGACCGTCGCCGGGGCATTCATGAAGAAGTCCTCGATGAGATGACGGAGCTGCGAAATACTCTCGGCGCTGTTGATGGCAACCCGAAGATGCGAGCCTGAGTCGAGCCCTTTCGAGTACCACGCACACAGCGCTCTCAGCTTGTTGATAACCCAGCGCTCGTGCCCCGACGCAGGCGCTGACGGCTGGGACGCGCCCGGCGCTACGTGACGAAATCCCTGCTGTTCGTGCTCGCGTTGATCGAGAAGGAGATCGATGTAGTCGAGCAAGAACTGACCGCGCTCCTGCATCGTCACCGTGCGAGGCGCACGGCCGGCAACGAGATCCGCGGCCTGCGCAAGAATCCATGGATTGCGCAGGACGCCGCGACCGACGAGCACTCCACCAACGCCGGTGTTCATACGCTCGACGACCTGCTCCGGTTCGACGCAATCACCGCTTCCGAAAACTGGAATCTGCAAATCACTCGCGATCCGTCGAACCATCTCCCAGTCTGCGAGGCCGGTGTACGACTGCTCGGCCGTGCGACCGTGAATCGTGATCGCCGAAGCGCCCGCATCCTGTACTTTCCTCGCGAGCACCGGAGCATTGCGCTCCTTGTCCGTCCAGCCCGCGCGCATCTTCACGGTCACGGGGATCGTGACGGCACCAACCATTGCCTCAACCACGCGTGCGGCATGATCGGGCTCGCGCATGAGACTGCATCCGGCGTTGTGCTTGGCGATTTTGGGTACTGGGCAGCCCATGTTGATGTCGACGATGTCCGCGCCCATGTCCTGAACGATTCGGGCGGCATCGGCCATCTTGACTGGATCGCCACCGAAGATCTGAATCGAAACCGGACGTTCTTCCTCGGTGTACTCGGCGTATCGAGCGTTCGATCGATGCCGCGCACGAGCCCCTCTGACGATACCATCTCCGTCACGACGAGCCCGCAGCCGCCGTGCCTCTTGACGAGACGACGGAAGCCTGTGTCCGTCATGCCAGCCATCGGTGCGACCACGAATGGCGAGGGCAGTTCGATCGAACCGACCTTCATGTGCGTTTAGTAAGGACGGACGTCTGCCGCGTCGACTTCGACGCTGACGGCCTGTCCGATCAGATCCACAGAGAGGACGAGGCGCGCTTTGTCGTTCTTCCGGACAAGTCGTCCAACGACACCCGTTAGAGGACCGTGAACCACTTCAACCATCATGCCCTCACGGATCATCGGGCACGGATCGTACGCAAGGTCGCTCTGCACGAGACGACGGATTCCGTCGATCTCCGGCTCAGGAATCGGCGCTGGTTCTCCCTCAAATGAAATGATGCTGACGACGCCCGTGCATTTCAGAACAGGCAGCCGATGGCGCGGATCGAATCGCGCAAAACAGTAGCCCGGGAACAGCGGCCAATCGATCTTCTTCTTGCGATCCTTCCAGCGGCTCCAACGCGTGACAGTCGGGAGGAAGGTCTCGATGCTCTTCTGCTGCAGTTGATCCCGTACGACCTGTTCGTGCCGGGATCTGGTCCACAGCGCAAACCAATTCTCATCGGGGTCTCGCTTCGAGGAGACTTCCGGTATCTCAATCGGTTTGCCCTGGCTCATTTAGCAGTCTCTGCCTGGGACGAGGCCTGCTGGCTTGCCTCCCGCCGTTTGGCAAGCGCCGTGTTGTACGCCTTCTCCAACTCGGCGTTGCGCCACGTGATCGTCGCCTGTCCTCGCAAACGATCCAGGTACTTCTCGCGCTCGCCACGCAGCTTCTGCTCGCCAATCCTGTTGCCGATATCCCCGCGCGCCTCTTCGAACGAGCGGAGCTTGGCTTCGGTCCGCGATTCCAACTTGAGGATTTGATAGCCACGCTGCGTGCGAATCGGCTCGGTGATATCGCCGACCTGCATTTTCGCAAGGAGATCTCTCAGAGCCGGCGCCAGTTCCTCGCTCTTCAGAGGACCGATCAGGCCACCGTTGGCTTTCGACGCGGCCACAGAGAATTCGCCGGCGAGACGAGGAAACGGCTCTCCACCAATCAATCGCTTCCGAATGTCACCAGCCTGCTCACGAACGGCGTCGTCTTCAGCAACGTTGACACCGCGGTCGGTGGCCTTCACCTCGAGGAGGATCTCTCGCAGCGTCACCTCCGCTGGTGCGGTGAATTCCTGCCGATGCGCATCGTAGAACGCCTTCGATTCTTCGTCCGTGATGCTGACCTTGTCGAGAATCTCCACCCGCTGCACCTGCGACACGAGCATCTGCCGCTCGAGATTGCGACGCAGATCAGCCATTGTCAGCCCTTCCTGCTTGAGGGCTTCCTGAAACTTCGCGTCGTCTTGAAGGTTGTTCGACGTCTTGATGTTCTCGAGAATCTGAGCGAACTGCGCATCCCCGAGCGCGAAGCCATTTTCACGGCCGCGCTGAACGAGCAACAACTCGTCGACGGCCGCAAGGATCAGGTCTGGAGTGATTTCGGCGACGGCTCGCTGTAGATCGGCGCCCGCCGGCGACGAGTTCGCGAATTCCGGACGATTCCGGAGTTCGGCCACCTGGCGAGCCTCAAACTCAGTCTTGGTGATGATTTCGCCGTTCACTTTGACGAGCACCTGCTCGAGGATCTCAGCGTAGATTCGTGGCGAGAAGGTCACCGCACTGAGAAACAGGGTGGCCACGGTGAGTCGCTTCAGCATGACAATTCCTTCAACATCAGTATTTTATACGACTTGGGACCATGGAGGTCACTGGACCGAGAGCGCCTCGAGCAACCCCATCAGGCGCGAGAACATGCCCCCGTCGGCTCGGGGGTCGATGTCCGGCTTTCGAAGCACCTCGTCTTTCGTAAACCCCGGCTTTACTTCGCCCGCAGTTGCTCGGGTCGTCCACCAACTCACCTGAGGTTCGGTTTTGCCTCGACCTTGCCTTCCCTTGCCTGACGGCGCCTTCGCGGCGGCCGCGGGCTTCGGAGCGAGCGGTGCCTCCAGATCGAGCTTGATCGAAACCGGCGGCACGAGCACGGCCCCAGGCCAACCGCTGACAACTTTCACCAGACGAACACCATCCAGTCGCGCATTGGGCCTGAACTTAATGACGATCAAACGCCCTTCCCGGTCGATGGAATCTACGTCCAGGTGGTCAGCCTTGATTCGGAGACGGCCAAACTCCGCCAAATTGAGCACGGATTCCGGTGGCGATCCATAGCGGTCACGCAGTTCCTCCAGGACGGTGGTCAGCTCCTTCTCGGTTCTCGAGGAGGCGACCTTGCGGTACACCATCAACCGCTGGTTCATGTCCTGTATGTATCCGGGGTCGATCTTCAGATCGATGCGGAGATTGACTGTCGATCGCGTCTCCTCTTCGAGTTCCTCACCACGGAGCTCGCGGATCGTCTCCTCCAGCAGCTTCGTGTACATCTCGAAGCCGACGGTGTCGATGTGACCGCTCTGCTCGCCGCCGAGCAAGTTACCCGCTCCGCGAATCTCCAGATCGAGAGCTGCAACGCGAAAGCCGCTTCCGAGGTCGCTGAACTCCTTGATCGCGGCGAGACGCTTACGCGCCACGGGAGACAGCGACTCCGGCGGTGGAATCAGAAGGTACGCATACGCGGCACGATCCGAACGTCCGACTCGACCTCGCAGTTGATACAACTGCGCGAGGCCGTAGCGATCCGCGCGGTTGATGATGATCGTGTTGGCATTCGGAATGTCGAGACCGTTCTCCACGATTGTCGTCGCCAGAAGGATGTCGAACCTCCCTTCGACAAATCCCAGCATGGCCCGCTCGAGTTCATCTTCGCCCATCTGACCGTGTCCGATGGCCATCTTCGCCTCAGGGACGAGACGCTGAAGAAGGCTGCCGATCGAGAAAATCGATTCGACCCGGTTGTGGACGAAATAGACCTGCCCTCCTCGTGCCAGCTCGCTGCGAATCGCCCGTTCGATCACGGGCGCGTCGAACTTGACGACGTTCGTCTGAATCGACAAGCGATCCTTCGGCGGCGTCTCGATGACCGACATGTCGCGGATGCCCACGAGCGACATGTTCAGCGTCCGCGGAATAGGTGTCGCCGTCATCGTGAGTACGTCCACGCGCTTGCGCATCTGTTTGATGCGCTCTTTGTGGACGACACCGAAGCGCTGCTCTTCGTCGACTACGAGAAGGCCAAGGTCCTTGAACTGAACGTCTTTCGAAAGAATGCGATGAGTACCGACGATGATGTCGACTCGCCCGGCGGCGAGTCGTTCTAAGACTTCCTTCGTCTCCTGTTTCGTCCGGAAGCGGCTGACCATGTCGATTACGACAGGAAAGCCAGCAAACCTGTCGCGCAGCGTTTTCAGATGCTGGAATGCTAGAACGGTCGTCGGTGCGAGAACCGCGACTTGCTTCGCATCAAGAACGGCCTTGAAGGCGGCGCGCATCGCCACCTCAGTCTTGCCGTACCCGACGTCGCCGCATAGCAAGCGATCCATGGGCGTGGCAGCCTGCATGTCTCGCTTCACGTCCTCGATAGCTGCCGCCTGATCCGGAGTTGGTTCGTACGGAAACGCTCCTTCGAACTCCTCCTGCCAATGCGTGTCGGGCGGGAAGGCGTGTCCGGGCACTGCCTTTCGCTGCGCGTACAGCTTGAGGAGTTCCTCGGCCATGTCGCGCATTGCCTTCTTGACGCGCGTCTTTGCCTTTTCCCAGGAGGTCCCACCCAAACGATCGAGCGCCGGTCGTGAGCCGCCGGTGTACTTCTGAATGAGATCGAGGCGCTCGACGGGAACGAACAGCTTGTCGTCGCCGTGATAGCGAAGCTCGAGGAACTCCTGGATGTCGGCACCCGAGGCGGTCGCGGCGCGAGTTCCCGTCGCCAGCTGTTTCAGACCGACAAATTCACCGATGCCGTGATCGACGTGGACAACGAGATCGCCCACTTTCAGATCGCGAAAGTCTGAGAGAAATGTCCTGGCAAGGTTTCGGCGCTGCTCGGGCCCGCGTCGCTCTTCCTCGAAGACGTCGGTCTCCGCGTAGACCTGAAGACCGGCCTCCTCGAGGAAGAATCCCTTCGAGAGACTTCCACGCGCGACGAGGACGGCAGCAGAGTGCGCATCTTCGGACCGCTCGACTGGAATCGCGACGATGTCGTAGTCGTGCAGAATCTCGACGGTGCGCTCCGCGCGGCCGACGCTGCCTGTGACGACGATCACTGTCGCGCCACGCTCTCGTACCCGCCGGATATCAGCAACCCAATCTGCTATCCGACTGCGGAACTCCATGGCGGGCTGGCAGCTGACTTGATGAACACCCCTGTCCTCAACCGCCAACTCCTCAAGGCGAGGCGCCGCGGACGCGCGCACGGAGAGCGCGTCCCAATCCGTAAAGGCCTCTTCGGGCGGCAGCGCAACGACATGCCCCCTTCCTTGTGCCTCCTGAAAGCTGCTTTGCAGTTGATCGCGAAGTTTGATCGCCTGCTGACGAACGAGGTCCAGCTCGGAGCCGATCCAGTGCACGCCGCCTGGTGCAGCGGACATGAAATCGATGATCGGGACCAGCGGCTCGCCGTCGTCGAATCGCTCGCGCGCAGGGACGAGTTGAACGTGATCGGTCGGCCCTGTGGATCGTTGAGTCGCAGGATCGAAACGGCGGATCGTCTCGACCATGTCGCCGACGAATTCGACGCGCACCGGTTCGAGGGCCGTCGCTGGAAACACGTCGACGATTCCTCCGCGAACGGCGAAGGCACCGTGCTCATCGACGGGGTCTTCGCGCGTGAAGCCGCCGTCGACGAGTAAATCGGCCAGTTGCAGCGGCTCGATCTCTGAGCCCACACGAAGCTCGATCGAGGCCGCACGCATCCGCTCGGGTGGGCTCATTCGGGGCAACATGGCAGCGGCCGACGCGACGATGATCCGGGCGGATCCCGAGATAGCGCCGTGGAGCGCCCTGGCCCGTGCTGCCGAGACGCGGAAATGCGGTGTCATTCCGCGATAGGGATCGACCTGCAATGCGGGCAGATGAAGGACGGCTTGCTCGATCGCTGCATCAGACGCGGCCTCGAGTCCGCCGTAGAAGAAGCGGATGTCTGCCGCGAGCTGCTCGGCGTCCGTGTCGGTCGGCGTGATGACGACTGTGACGCCAGGTCGGCTTCGTGCCCAGCCTGCAACGGCAAGCGCCTTGGAAGACGCTGTCAGCCCTGCCGTAATCGGAACGGTACGATCGAGACCCGCGGTCGCAACCGCGCGAGCAAGAATCGAGCGTAGCGTCAGAGAGGGCGTGCTGATGCTCATTGGCGATCGGCTCGCGGAGTCTTCTTGATCAGATTCGTCGTCGAGAATCCTTCGGCGAGATCGACGCGGACCACGCGACCACCTCGTGCTTCCACAACGTCGCGCCCGACGATGTTGTCCGGTCCCCAGTCCGCACCCTTGACCAGAACGTCCGGCTGAATCTGCGTGATGATCGAAAGGGGCGTGTCTTCGTCGAACACCGCGGCAGCATCGACGCACGCCAGAGCCAACAGGATCTCGGCGCGTTCCTCGGCGCGATTGATCGGGCGCTCAGGTCCTTTGTTGGCTCGGACTGATCGGTCCGAATTGAGTCCGACGATGAGGGCGTCGCCCAGCCTGCGCGCCTCAGTCAGGTAGCGAACGTGACCAGGATGAAGCAGATCGAAGACGCCATTCGTGAACACCACGACGCCGCCGCGGCGTTGTACCTGGCGTGCGAACTCCGTAGCGGCTTCCCGGGACGATGCTCGAGGGTTGGTGGTTCTCACGGCGTCGGTGGCTGACGTGATCTTGCCACCCTCGGTCGCTCACGCGCGACCGATCAAGCTCTGGTGCGCGCGCGCGAAGCGACCTGAAGGCGAATCAATGACTTCATCAGCGCAACTCGGGCGCGTTCGAAGTCGATATCGGGGCGCGGCGAGGCGGCCACGCGCTCTTCGGCGCGTCTCTTTGCCGCTTCTGCCCGAGCCACATCGATGTCCTGAGCCTTCTCTGCAATCCGGGCGAGAACGGTCACATGCTCAGGCAGAACCTCGACGAAACCAAACGCGACAGAGAGGAAGTGCTTCTCAGTGCCGATTCGATACCACAGCTCGCCAACCTGGAGCGACGCCAGGAGCGGACTGTGGCCCGGCAGGACGCCGAAGTACCCCTCAGAGCCAGGCAGTTCCACTTCGTCCACCTGCTCGGTGACGAGTGCGCGGTCCGGCGTAACAATCTCGAGCGTCAGCTTCGTAGGAAGAGCCATACTCCCAGCCTACGCGTCCTTCATCGCCCGGGCCTTTTCGATCGCTTCCTCGATCGGTCCGACCATATAGAAGGCCTGCTCCGGCAGATCGTCGTGCTTGCCATCGGCGATCTCCTTGAAGCCCTTGACGGTTTCGGCAATCGGGACGTACTTGCCCTTGAAGCCCGTGAACTGCTCCGCCACGAAGAACGGCTGCGACAGGAACCTTTGAATCTTGCGCGCACGTGAGACGGTCAGCTTGTCGTCCTCGGACAGTTCGTCGATGCCGAGAATCGCGATGATGTCCTGAAGGTCCTTGTACCGCTGCAGGATCTGTTTCACGGTGCGCGCTACCGTGTAGTGCTCCTCACCGATGACCCGCGGATCGAGAATGCGGGACGTTGAGGCGAGCGGATCGACCGCAGGATAGATACCGAGCTCAGCGATCTGCCGTGATAGGTTCGTCGTGGCGTCGAGGTGAGCAAAGGTCGTGGCCGGTGCCGGATCGGTGTAGTCGTCGGCGGGCACATAGATGGCCTGCACCGACGTGATCGATCCCTTCTTCGTAGACGTGATCCGCTCCTGCAGTTCACCCATCTCGGTCAGCAGCGTTGGCTGATATCCGACGGCTGACGGCATGCGGCCGAGCAACGCCGACACCTCAGAACCCGCCTGCGTAAACCGGAAGATGTTGTCGATGAAGAGGAGCACGTCCTTGCCTTCCGCATCGCGGAAGTACTCGGCAACCGTCAATGCCGAGAGGCCGACGCGCAGTCTCGCACCGGGCGGCTCCGTCATCTGTCCGTAGACGAGCGCGGCGCGCGACTTCGCCATGTCCTTGCATGTTGATGACGCCTGACTCCTGGAACTCGAGCCAGAGGTCGTTGCCTTCGCGCGTGCGTTCTCCAACACCGCCAAACACGGACACGCCGCCGTGCTTCATGGCGATGTTGTTAATCAGCTCCATGATGATGACGGTCTTGCCGACGCCGGCGCCGCCGAACAGGCCGATCTTTCCGCCCTGCAGATACGGTTCGAGCAGGTCGATGACCTTGATCCCGGTCTCGAACATCCGCTGTTCCGTAGACTGGTCCTCGAGCGTTGGAGCGTGACGATGAATGGGCCAGCGCTCCTTCGACTGGACCGGGCGGTCCGGAAAGTCCACCGGCTCGCCGAGTACGTTGAGCACTCGGCCAAGTGTCTCGGGCCCCACGGGCACAGAGATCGGCGCGCCTGTGTCGATGACGCTCATCCCGCGTGTCATACCGTCGGTCGGCTTCATGGCGACGGCGCGCACGCGGTTCTCGCCGAGGTGCTGCTCGACTTCGGCGACGACATCGATTTTCTCGACGCCGGGTCCGCCCTCCGAGACAATCCGAACCGCGTTGTAGATCTCGGGAAGGCCCTCGGGGAACTCGATATCGATGACCGGTCCGATCACCTGGACGACCTTGCCGACCTTCTGTGCTACTGCTGTCTGTGACATACGTCTATTCGTCTCTGCGTGCTACGTGCCTGCGTCGCGGCGGCGCCCGACACGACTTCGATAATCTCGCGCGTGATCGCGGCCTGCCGAACCTTGTTCATGTACAACGTCAGGTTGTCGAGCATCTCCGCGGAGTTCCGCGTCGCGGCGTCCATCGCGGTCATCTGCGCTGCGAAGAACGCGGCGTTCGATTCGAGCAGCGCGCGATAGATCTGCACCTGCACGTGCCGCGGCAGAAGCTCCTTGAAGATGACTTCCGGAGCAGGCTCGTAGCGGTATCGGTCGTCGCGCGCGCCGCTTCGTCGCCCTCGAGGCGCGGAATCGGCAGCAGGCGCTCAACGACAAGACGCTGCGTCATGACCGACTTGAACTCGTTGTAAACGAGATAGACGCTCGACGCGGCGCCGGAGGTGAACTCTTCGATCGCGGCATCTGCGATCGGAATCGCCTCGTTGAACGTCAGTCTCTGAAAGATGCCAACTGCCTCATAACGGACGTCGAACCCGCGGCGGCGGAAGAAGTCGCGGCCCTTTCGGCCGATCAGGCCCAGTGCCATCTCGCGCCCTTGTCCTTCCTTGACCATGAACTGGCCAGCGGCCTTGATGATGTTCGTGTTGAAGCTGCCGCACAGACCGCGGTCCGCGGTGATCACGATCAGCAGCGGCCGGCCCTGTCCAGGCGGCGCGAGTCGCAACAACGGATGCGCGTCCTGATCGACTCGCGATGCCAATCCGTTCAGGACCCTCAGCATCTTCTGCGCGAACGGGCGCGCCGAGACGACGCGCTCCTGCGCACGGCGCAAGCGAGAGGCCGCGATCATCTTCATCGCCTTGGTGATCTGCTGCGTCGACTTGACCGCGCGGATCCGGCGCCGGAGATCGATCAGTGATGGCATGGCGCGTTGACGTTAAGCCGCTGCACCGGCCGACGCGCGCAGCGCGCCGAACTGCTGACCGAACTCCTTCAGGGCCGCCTCGACCGCTGCCTTCAAATCGTCATCGATGATTTTCTTCTCAGCGATTGTCGTCAGCACACGCGGATGCCTCGTCTCGAGGAAACGATACAGATCCTCCTCGTATCGACGGACGTCCTCGACTGCCACGCTGTCGAGGAAGCCCTTTGTCGCGGCGTAGACGATGACGACCTGCTTCTCGACCGCCAGCGGCAGATACTGCGGCTGCTTGAGGATCTCGACGAGCCGCCGGCCGCGATTGAGCTGCGCCTGCGTCGCCTTGTCGAGGTCGCTGCCGAACTGCGCGAACGCCGCAAGCTCGCGATACTGGGCGAGGTCGAGCCGCAGCGAGCCTGCTACCTGTCGCATCGCGCGGATCTGCGCTGAGCCACCGACGCGCGACACCGAGTTGCCGACGTTGATCGCGGGGCGCACGCCCTGATGGAACAGGTCGCTCTCGAGGAAGATCTGGCCGTCAGTGATCGAGATGACATTCGTCGGGATATACGCCGAAAGGTCGCCCGCCTGCGTCTCGATAATCGGCAACGCGGTCAGCGAGCCTCCGCCGAGCGACACATTCAACTTCGCGGCGCGCTCCAGCAGACGCGAGTGAAGATAGAAGACGTCGCCCGGGTACGCTTCGCGGCCCGGCGGGCGGCGCAGCAGCAGCGAGATCTCTCGATACGCCTGCGCATGCTTCGACAGATCGTCGTAGACCACGAGCGCGTGGCGACCGCTGTCACGGAAGATACTCGCCGATCGCGCACGCTGAATACGGGCTGATGTAGAGCATCGGCGCCGGATCCGCAGCGGCGGCCGCGACGACGATCGTGTAGCTCATCGCGTCGTACTCTTCGAGTGTTCGCACGACCTGAGCAACGGTCGACTGCTTCTGTCCGATCGCGTTGTAGATGCAGATGACGCCGGTACCGCGCTGGTTGATGATCGCGTCCACGGCAACGGCGGTCTTGCCTGTCTGGCGGTCACCGATGATCAACTCGCGCTGACCGCGCCCGATCGGCACCATGCCGTCGATCGCCTTGAGCCCGGTCTGCAGCGGCTCCTTCACCGGCTGCCGATCGACGACGCCAGGAGCGAGACGCTCGATCGGCAGGAACTGCTTCGTCTGAATCGGGCCCTTGCCGTCGATTGGCTGGCCAAGCGCGTTGACGACGCGACCGAGCATCTCGTCGCCCACGGGCACAGAGATGATTCGCGCCGTCCGCTTGACCGGATCGCCCTCCTTGATTTCCCTGTAGTCGCCCAGGAGCACGGCGCCCACGCTGTCTTCTTCGAGATTGAGCGCGATGCCGAAGACTCCGTGCGGAAACTCCAGCATCTCGCCGGCCATCGCGCGTTCGACGCCGTGAACGCGGGCGATGCCGTCACCAAGGGAAATCACGCTCCCGACTTCGGCCACGTCCACTTGCACCGCGTAGCTGCCGATCTGGTCGCGAATGATCTTGGAGATTTCTTCCGCTCTGATATCCATATCAATCCTGACAGCGTTGAGAACCCATCGAGCGCAGGCATCTAGCTGCGCTCTGACAGCCTGCTCTCTTACCTTGGCGAGTTGAGTGGCGACGCTTCCGTCGTAGACGGTGCTGCCGATCCGAGTCACGATGCCGCCGATGATGGCCTGGTCGACCTTCGTCGTCATGGTCACGGCGCGCCCGGTGATTTTCGCGAGGCGCTGCTGCAGTTCCGAGATCGCTCGGGCGAGAGCGGCGCCGCAGTGGTCACTTCCGCCTGGATCACCTGCTGATGCTCCATCAACCGCTCGCGGTAGACATCGAGGATGTTCGGGCACGAGCTCGAGCCGGCCGCGCGAGGCCAGCAGCAGCAAAAGCTTGCCGACTGGAGCCGTCGGCTGGCTGCGATCGAGGATCTGCTGCACAACTGCGCGCTTTGCGCGTGGCGGACACCACGGGATTCGCCAGCGTCCGCTGGAGATCCGGATGACTTCGCACCAGGTCCACGAAGCGCGGCGAGATCCTTCTCCGCGGCGACTGGATCTGATTCTGTGATGGTGATGTCGAGCAGCGCCCGTGCGTAGCGCGCTGCGGAGGCCCGCATGCTCATGCTTCTGTCTGCTGCACTTTGAGCTTGTACCTGAAAGGCACAAGCGTCTATTTATACCACGGCGAAGCGGCCGTCTGCAGCCAGGATGAGGGCCTGGAACCTCAGCGCTGTGAGGTCGATGTGCTCGTAGATTCTGTTCAACTCGGCTTCCGAAGTGAAATCCACCTCGATTCGGCCGCCCTTGCCTTTCCGAACGATCCTGACCTTCGTTCCGAGGGCGAAACGGAGCCGGTCCTCCGCAGCTCGGGTATGAACGTCCTTCGGAGCTTCAGTGGATGGTGCCGACGCCGGTGTCGCGGTTCCCTGGGCGAGAAGCCGCTTGGCGAGCGCCTCTGTTTCGCGGACCGACAGCCCCCGCGAAATGACTTCGCGCGCCGCCTGCCGTTGGGCCGCCGCATCAGACAGCGGTAATAGTGCCCGCGCATGCCCGGTGGACAACACTCCGGCCGCGAGGTCACCGCGAATCTCCTCGGGCAGTTTCAGCAAGCGCATGAAGTTCGCAACCGAGCTTCGATCCTTCCCCACCGCCGCGGCGATCTGATCCTGTGTCAACGAGAACTCCTCGGCGAGTCGTTGATACGCGAGCGCTTCGTCAACAGGGTTCAGATTCTCGCGCTGGAGATTCTCAATCAGTGCGAGCTCGAGCAACTGCTTGTCGCCTGGCGAGACATCCCGAACGATGACAGGAACCCGCTGCAGACCTGCGCGTTGCGCAGCGCGCCATCGCCGCTCGCCCGCGATGATGCGGTACGCCGGGCCATCACGCCGCACGAGAATCGGTTGAATGATGCCGTTCGCTTTGATCGACTGCGCCAACTCCTCGAGCCGTGCATCATCCATCGTCAACCGCGGCTGGTGATCGTTCGGCGACAGCAGATCGACGTCGACCTCCATCGTGCCGGCGCGAACCGGCTCGGGAGCATCGGGAATCAGAGCACTAAGCCCTTTTCCGAGAGCGGGACGACGTTCGAGCATAGTGACTCCTTCTTTCTTCTCAGGCTGCGTGTCGAGCGAGAACTTCCTTGGCAAGAGCGGCGTACGCAGCGGCGCCGCGCGACTTCGCGTCGTAGAGCGCTGCGGGCATTCCGTGACTCGGCGCTTCACCGAGCTTCACGTTCCGCGGAATGATCGTGTTGAAGACTTTCTCTTTGAAGAACTCGCGCACATCGCGGGCAACGAGCTGACCAAGGTTTGTTCGATCGTCGTACATCGTCAGCAGCACGCCGTCGATCTCGAGCGACGGATTCAAGCCGCCGCGAACACGTCGCATCGTGCCGACGAGCTCGGCGAGACCTTCGAGCGCAAAGTACTCACAGTGAAGAGGAATCAAAACGGCGTCCGCGGCGACGAGCGCGTTGAGCGTGAGCAATCCGAGCGAGGGTGGGCAGTCGATGAAGATGTGTTCGAAGCGCGCCCGCAGTGGATCGAGGATCCGTTTGAGGCGTAGCTCGCGTTCAGGCAACGACACCATCTCGATCTCTGCGCCGGTCAAATTCCGGTCTGCGGGCAGCAGCGACAGGTTCGCCACGCGTGTCGATAGAAGAAAGGAATCCGGCTCTCCACCAAGCAACAGCGCTTCGTAGACGGTGCCGGCATCGGCGCGTTGCGCCTTCGACCCGAGTCCGCTCGTCAGGTTGCCCTGGGGATCAACGTCGACCAGCAAAACTTTCCGACCGGCGAGCGCCAGAGACGTCGCGAGATTGATCGCGGTGGTGGTTTTGCCCACGCCACCCTTTTGATTGGCGACAGCAACCACTCGGGCTGTCAGGGCTGGAGATGCTGGCTCTATTTCTGTCATGTGGCCAAATCACTATTAGTAGTGGACCACTACACTTTAGTACCCAACAGGTGGCGCGTCAAGTCCGTTTCACGTGAAACAATGGCGAAAATTTGGCGGGCCTACTCTTCACGGTGTTTCACGTGAAACAGTCCTGGGACTATATCCGATCAGTCGTTTCTCAAGCACAACGAGGCTGCTGGCCTGCTCCAGGAGCGGATAGGACGCCTTCCAGGCTAGCGGCGGAGTAACAGTCGCCGGTCCTGAGGCACCGACTGACGTGCGAAACAGAAAAATCTCGCCTCCCGGGCGAACGAAGGCCTGGAGGCTCATGAGCATGCGCGACTCGATTCGCACGGCTCGAATCGTGAGGAGATCGTGCGCTTCGTGTAGCGGTGGCTTTGTCAGTAGCTCCTCGAACCGCGCGGTGACAACATCTCCCCGGCTGAGACCGAGCGCTCGCAACGCCTCGCGTAGAAAGACCGACTTCCGCGTCTTGGCCTCAACCATCAGCAGGCTGATGTCGCTTAGCGCCAGGGCGAGAGGGATCGCTGGAGATCCGCCACCGCTCCCGATGTCGAGAAGGCTCCGCACCGCCGGCCTGACATGAGCCGCCGCGACCATCGGCTCGATCAGAAGTCGATCCAGAGACTCGGGGCCGTATTCCAAGAGGTTCAGTCCCGTCAGGTTAATCTTCTTGTTCCAGGTCGAGAGGAGGCGGTAGTAAATCTCGAGCTGCGCGCCAAGCTCGGGGCGTATCGTCAGCCCTGCTCTCCGCGCACGGCGCGCCAAGCGCTCCTGAAACTCGCGGCTGCTCACGTGGGAGGGGCTTGCGGACTGAGCCTGTTGAGGAACACGCCGAGAACCGCAACGGCTGCTGGCGTCATTCCTGGAATGCGAGCCGCCTGGCCAAGGGTTTGTGGCTGGATCTGGGTCAGCCGCTGCACGACTTCACGGGAGAGTCCCGGCACGTCCTCGAACGGGAAATGGGGCGAGATTCGACGACGGTCATCGCGCCGGGCGCGCGCCGCACGAGACATCTCTTGCTCCAGATAGCCGGCGTACTTGATTGTCGTCTCGAGCGTCGCAAGATCGTGCTCAGGCGATTCCGCATCGACATCCAATGCAACCTTGTTGGTGGCGATGAGATCTCCGAGCTTCACTTCTGGCTGTCGAAGAAGCTGAGACGCTGGCATTCGCTGACCTGCTGCTGATATCACGCTCGTTTCCTCGAGTGCTTTCGCATTCTTCTCATATCGAGCGCGTCGCTGCGTGAACTGCTCCCAGTGCTCATCGCCCACAAGGCCCACGTCTCGTCCATGCGGCGTCAGTCGAAGATCTGCATTGTCGATGCGAAGCAGCAAGCGATGCTCGGCTCTCGATGTGAACATGCGATACGGTTCGAGGCATCCGCGTGTTACTAAGTCGTCCACGAGGACGCCGATATAGGCCTCCTCACGTCCGAGCACGAAGGCATCTTCCCTCCTCGACGTGCGTGCCCCGTTGATACCCGCGATTAGACCCTGGGCTGCTGCCTCTTCGTACCCCGATGTCCCGTTGATTTGACCAGCGAAAAACAGCCCTTGAATACGACGCGTTTCCAACGTCGGCAGAAGCTCGGTAGGTTGGACGAAGTCGTACTCGATCGCGTACCCAGGTCGAATCAATCTGGCGTCTTCGAGTCCAGGGAGTGCATGAACCAGTTCCTCCTGGACAGCTCTCGGCATCGACATCGAAAAGCCATTGACGTAAATCTCGTCGCCGTCGATCGTCTCGGGCTCGAGATAAATCTGATGCCGTTCGCGATCCGGGAACCGCATGATCTTGTCTTCGAGAGACGGACAGTAGCGTGGACCGATGCCGCTGATCTGCCCGTTGTAGAGCGGACTCTCGTTGATGTTCTGCTGCACCAACTCGCGCACACGATCGTTCGTGTGAAGCAACCAGCAGCTGATCTTGTTTTCAAGGTGCGTGCGAGTGCGATACGAAAACGGAGTCGGCTGACTGTCGCCTCGCTCTTCGATGAAGACACCAGCCGCAACCTGCTTCTCGAAATCGATGCTGAGTCGCGCGAGCCGCGGTGGGGTGCCGGTCTTGAGCCGCCCGACCTCGAACCCGAAGGCCCGGATCGACTCCGCGAGCTCTATGGACGGTGGCTCGTCTGCCCTTCCGGCGGGACGTCTCTCCTGTCCTTCGTGGATCAAGCCGTTCAGAAAAGTGCCTGTCGTGATCACCAACGCCGAACACTCGGATTCGATCGCCGCCTTCGAGAGCGAGGCCTTCGACCCGGCCGTTCTTCACAATGATTCGGCCAGCTCGCGCGAAAACCCAGTCAATATTGGGCTCGTGACCAATCTGTGTGCCGCACCCACTGACCGTAGCGCTTCTTATCTGCCTGCGCCCTCGGAGACCAGACGGCTGGGCCTCGACTTCGATTCAGGAGCTTGAACTGAATTCCCGTCGCGTCGATTGCCTGGCCCATCAAACCGCCGAGCGCATCGATCTCGCGAACGAGGTGTCCCTTGGCCGTGCCGCCGATGGCGGGATTGCACGGCATGTGCGCAACCGTATCGGACGCGAGCGTGCACAGGCCAACGTGACAACCCAATCGCGCTGCCGCGTACGCCGCCTCGACGCCCGCGTGGCCAGCACCGACAACCACCACATCGAACGTCATCACGGGCTACTTACCAATGCAGAAGTGGCTGAAGATGTAGTCCAGCGTCTCATCGCTCGAACCGACTCCCACGACTTCAGCAAGATTGGTGCGCGCGCGCTGAAGATCGACGAGCACGAACTCCTCCGGGGCTCTCTCCGCAATCGCCGCGCACACGCGCATCAACGTCGCACGCGCTTCTTTCAACAGCAACACGTGCCGCAGATTCGAGAGCGTCGCAGGATCTTTGAGTCGCTCCTCATTCGTCAACGCGCGACGCATCGTATCTTTGAGTCCGCCAATGCCTGTGTTCGCCAGCGTCGAGATACGAACAGCTTCGTCCATGTGCCACTGCGGTTCGCGATCGGACTTGCTCGCCACGACGAGCCTCGCCGCTGACGACGACTCGAGCAGCCGACGATCTTCGTCGGTCAGCGCCTGACCTGAATCGATCACGATCAGCGTCAGGTCCGCTATATCCCTCGCGCGCGCTGCTCGCAAGACGCCCTCGCGCTCGACTGGATCCTGCGTCTCTCGCTCTCCGGCCGTGTCGACCAACGTGATCGCGAGGCCCTCAAGATCCATCGTCTCGGTGACGAGGTCTCTCGTCGTGCCTGGAACATCAGTCACGATCGCGCGCTCGCGTCCAATGAGCGCGTTGAACAGACTCGACTTGCCGGCGTTGACGCGGCCCGCGATCACGACCGTCGCGCCCTCCCGAATCAGTCGCCCACGCGCCTCGTGCGAGAGCAACTCGTTCAGATCCGACACGAGCTCGCTCACGCGTTCAACGACGTCGCGCGGCTCAATGAAGTGAAAGCCCTCGTCGGGGAAGTCGAGCGAGGCCTCGAGTCGGGCGATGAGGTCGAGCAGTGACTGGTCGAGGGCACGGATGCGTGTGCTCAACGTTCCTTCGAGTTGATCGAAGGCGGTCTGCGCCTGCAGCGGTGTGGCCGCGTCGATCAAATCGGCGACTGCCTCTGCCTGCGCAAGATCGATGCGCGCATTCAGGAATGCTCGCAGTGTGAACTCACCCGGTCTCGCGAGGCGAGCTCCGGCTGCGACGAGCGCGCCCACGATTTCTCTGAGCACGACCGGGCTTCCGTGCGTGCTGATCTCGACGACATGTTCGCCCGTGTACGAATGCGGCGCGGGAAACCACGTGACGATCGCGTGATCGCTACCGCGCGATGTGCCAGCGTCACGAACACAGACCTTCGTCAACGTCGCTGCGCGCGGTGCGAGCGGCTCTCGACGCGTCACGACCTGGGATGCGAGATCTCGAGCGCACGCTCCGCTCAGTCGCACGACACCGATGCCACCGCGTCCGGGCGGTGTCGCGATCGCCACAATTGTGTCGTCGGAAGAGAACATGCGGTTCCCCGCAGCGCGTTGCCGACGCGGCGGCCGGGACTACTGCCTGGCTGAAATGATGACGGTCTTCATGAACGCATCGCCGATGCTCTCCGAGTTGACCGTCGGATCCTCTGCGATGGCAATGTGTACGATCCGTCGCTCGTACGGGTTCAGCGGGCCCATCTCTTGGGGCATGCCGCTCGATCGCGCCTTCTCTGCCATGAAGCGCGCCATCTGCTTGATCTCGGCGTCTTTGTCCCTCCGAAACCCATTGCAGTCGACGACCACTCGCGTGTCGTCTCCAAGTTGACGACGAAATGCCGTTGCGACGACGTGCTGAAGCGCCTGCAAGCCTTCACCGCCACGGCGGATCAGGACGCCACCATCTTCGCCTTCGAGGTTGATGCGCGTCCCTTCTGGCGATTCTTCGATGGTCACAGTGAGGACCACGCCCATCGCGCTCGCGACGTTCTGGACGAAGTCTGCAATTTGTTTCGTCAAGGTCTCGTTCACGCTGCGTCCTCGTCCACAGTTAGGTCTTGCGATCAGCGGCCGCCGTACGACCTCCGCCGGCGCTCTTCATTCGGCGCTCTGCAGGTGGCCGCGTCGTCGCCAGCACCGGCGGTCCGATCATCCAGTTCGTGAAGTACTGCTGTCCGATCGCCCAGAGGTTTCCGACGAACCAGTACAGAACCAGACCGCTCGGAACCCACAGGAACATGACGCCGAACATCAGCGGCATCATCATCATGATCTTCTGCTGCGCGGGATCGGCCGTCGACGGCGTGATCTTCTGCTGCCAGAACATCGTGATCGCCATGAGCACCGGCGTGACGTAGTACGGATCGTGTTCGGAGAGATCCTTGATCCAGAGACCGAACTCGGCACCGCGAAGCTCGATCGCCTGCGACAACAACCCGTAGAACGCGAACAGAATCGGCATCGTGAGGAGCATCGGCACGCATCCGCTCGCGGGATTCACGCCTTTCTCACGATAGAGATTCATGATCTCCGTGTTCATTTTCTGCTTGGCAGGATCGGTCACCTTCAGTCCTGCGTAGTGGTCCTGGATCGCTTTCAGTTGCGGCTGCAGTGCCTGCATCTTGCGCATCGACACCACGCTCTTGTGGCGCAGTGGTGCGATCGCAAGGTTGATAAGGATCGTGAGAACAATGATCGACCAGCCCCAGTTCCCGATGTAGCTGTGGACCCAGTTCAATGCGCTCAGGAGCGGAACAGAGATCACCCGGAATATGCCAAAGTTGATGGCGCGCGTGAACTCCGGATCCACGGCCTGCAAGGCGTCGAATTGCTTCGGTCCCACGAAATACCGAACACGCTCAGCGCCCGACGATGGGTAAACAGTGTGTGCCAGAAGCGAACGCGTGGTGTCGCCGGGACCTGCCAGTATCACCGGACGGTAGTCCAGGCGACCTTGTCCTGGCTCGATCGCGGCCGCGATGAAATAGTGATCATCTACTCCGGCGTATCGATATTGCCCGCTCATCGAACCCTGGTCGGCCAAATTCTCCGCGAGTACGCGCTCCCAGCTTCCGTCTCGATGAAAGATCGCCTCCGGCGGTTGCGTGTAGTTGCCGGTGAAAAAGCTGCCGCCCGCGGCGAGCGCGCCCGCGTCTCCAAGTCCAGGCCCCCACGCGATTCCCGGCTGCAGCGAGCGTGCTCCGTCGCTGGCGCTCGCCGACAACGTGACGAGGTAGTTGCTCGGCGTGAAACCAAACTCCTTGCGCACACGCAGGCCACCGGCGCCTTCGAAATCGAAGACCAGTTGCGCGGGCTGTGATGTGGCGTCGACGTGCCCGTTCGTGTCGCCGCTCACCTGATAGAGCGCGCTGTTTATTCGCTGAGTGAGCGTATCGTCGTCGACGATCAACGAGAACGGGCGCGGCTGATCGGAGGGGACTTCGGTCGGGACGAGATCGACCTGGTTGCCTGTGTGATCCTTGAAGGCCTTGAGCCGCCAGTGCAGCACGCGCCCGCCGCGATTCGTGAGAACGACCTGCACCGTCGCCGTGTCGACAACGATTTCGCGTTCGTTGGTCTCTCCTTCCGTAGGGGCTGACTCCGCAGGAGTCGGCTCAGCGGGGGGTTGCGCGGATGGTGTGCTCGTCGCAGACGGAGCATTTGCGGCTGCCGGCGGCGGCGCGCTCGACGTTGTGGATGGCGTCGTGACCGTCTGTTGGGGCTTGGGCGCGGGAGGGACAAAGAGCGCCTGATAGCCGTACAGGACGGCAAACGACAGAAGAATGGCGAGGAAGAACCTACGTTCCATGTCCTGAGACTAGGGATTCGGTACCGGGTCCACGCCGTGGCCGCCAAGCGGATGGCACCGTGCCAGACGTCGGCACCCGAGCCACACACCGCGCCACGGTCCATGTAGACGCACGGCCTGCGCCATGTAGTCGGAGCAGGATGGGTAATACCGGCATGATCCGGTGAAGAGCGGTGAGAAAAACATCTTGTAGCACTTAAGAAGTGCCAGAACGAGGGCGGTGGCGACTGCGGCGCCCCGGTCGGACAGACCCCGTCGCATACTGCTCGATGACGCGTGTGTAGTCGGCTTCAAGGGCGGAGAAGGGAGCATCGAGCATTTCCCGGCGAGGCACAATCACTACATCCAGCCCAGGCGAGGCCTCGAAAGCTGGTCCGATCTTGTAGCGCCTGAACAGCTCCCGCGCCAGACGCTTCGCGCGATTTCGACGAACAGCCGCTCCCAGCTTGCGGCTCGCTGCGACACCCAAACGCGGATGCTCGCAGGCATTCCGCACGACGATCAGTGTCATGAAACGCGCGTGAAGTCGAGTGCCTTCCGAGTACGCGCGATCAAATTCCTGGCGGCGGCGGATGCGCTCGCGCGGCGCCAGGCCGCACGCCTCCGCCATCTGGCTAGCCTTCGTCAGCGACCGTCAGACGCTTTCGTCCCTTGGCGCGGCGCCGCTTCAGCACAATTCGGCCGTTTTTTGTTGCCATTCGAACTCTGAACCCGTGGGCCTTCTTGCGGCGCCGCGTGTTCGGCTGAAACGTACGCTTTCCCTTCATTCTGTCCTACGTATAGAAAACAGGCCGGTTTGAGCTGACGCGAAACCTCAATAATAATCGGCACACCTTCACACTGTCAAAGAATCCAAGGCGGGCGTCCTGTGTTACAGTCCCAAACTCTCTCGATCGGTTGCTGGCAATGCCTCGGAGATGCTTCGGTTTCTTCCCCAAGATTTCCACAACTGTGGAAAACACTGTGGAAAACGCGAGTGGTTCAGCAAGATCTCATAAATTACTAGGTTTTTTGGCGCTGTTTTGGCTCTAAGCCCAGCCAGAACGGTCGTTTTTCGTGTCCTTGTCGTGGTTCGGCGCCCTCTTGCTCGGCCGGCCTGAGTTTCCGCTGGCGAAAGTCCTGGATACCACCGATCTATCGAGTTAATTGCCATGGATTCAAGTATTTGGGACCAGGTTCTGGCGCGCGTCGAGACGAAAGTCAATCGGCACAGCTTCTACACGTGGTTCCGGCCCACTTCCCTCATCGCCGACAGTGGCTCCGGCCTGACC
Organism: uncultured Acidobacteriota bacterium; assembly: GCA_963757735.1. Classification (GTDB taxonomy): domain Bacteria; phylum Acidobacteriota; class Vicinamibacteria; order Vicinamibacterales; family UBA2999; genus Gp6-AA40. The sequence goes on along the minus strand of CAVWST010000004.1, from coordinate 53,575 downwards.
ATTCGGGTTCCCACTCCACTGTTTACTGACTGGTTGACGAAGCACTATTCCGGAGTCCTCGCGGAGGCTCTTGAAGAGGTCAAGCGCGCGGGAACGAGCGTCGCGTTCATCCCCGAAGGCAGTCCTTCGGGTGTGAATCCGGATGAGGTAATCACCGATGATTTGCCTCGGCCTGACGATCCCGACGCGGCCCCATCAGTCTCGAGAGGTCTCACGCCGCGATACACGTTCGACACGTTCATCGTCGGCCCCTCGAATCAGTTCGCGCATGCTGCGTGCAGAGCCGTTGCCGAAGCACCCTCTCGTTCGTACAACCCGCTCTTCATCTATGGCGGGGTGGGTCTTGGCAAAACGCACTTGATGCATGCGATCGGTCAGTACGTGCTCCAGCACGATCCGTCGCTGACGTTGACGTATATCTCGTCTGAGAGATTCATGAACGAAATGATCAATGCAGTCCGATACGACCGCATCCTGGACTTTCGTGAACGCTATCGAAGCGTTGATGTGCTACTCGTCGATGACATCCAGTTCGTCTCCGGCAAGGAAGGCACTCAGACTGAGTTCTTCCATACGTTCAACGCGCTGTACGATTCGCAGAAACAGATCGTGTTGAGCAGCGATCGTCCGCCGCATGAAATTCCGGCGCTCGAAGAGCGGCTGCGGTCTCGATTCGAATGGGGGTTGATTGCAGATATTCAACCGCCAGATCTCGAGACAAAAGTGGCGATCCTCAAGCGAAGAGCCGAGGCGGAGGCGGTACCGCTTCCTGACAACGTTGCGCTCTACATCGCCGGGCGTATCAAGTCCAACATCCGCGAGCTCGAAGGATCACTCACACGGCTCATCGCGTACGCCTCTCTGACCGGACGTGAAGTCTCTCTCGATCTCACACGGGAGATCTTGAGGAACGTCATCGAGCAGGACGAGAAGCACGTCACGATCGAGAACATTCAGAAATTCACGGCGGAGTACTACCAGCTGAAAGTGACCGACCTGAAGTCTCGGAACAACTCGAAGTCAGTCGCGATGCCTCGTCAGGTTGCGATGTATCTCTGCAAGTCCCTCACGCACGCATCACTTCCTGAAATCGGACGAAGCTTCGGCGGAAAGCACCACTCAACGGTGATTCACTCGATCAAGAAGGTTGAAGATCTTCGAAAGAACGATCCGAATTTCAACAGCGTGATGGAGAGTTTTCTGCAGTCATTCCGGTAGTCGAATCTCGATTTCCACAGCCTCAACATTCGATGACCTGTGGACGACTGCTCGAGGTCTGGAGCCATGCCGGTGCGTCAACAGATCCCTGGGTGAAACGTGAAATTTATCCACACCGTAACTTATTGAAAGTCAAGCCTTAATAGTCTTTTGCCGAGTTTTGCACCGACATCTCTTTCTTGTATAATCCTCTATCTCTTCTGATCACTTCAGAAGAGAGAACCACCACTCTCCACGCCGGCTCCGGTAACGCGGCTGAACGGCTCTGCTCGAGGTCATCACAAAGCTATGGAACTTGTTGTCCGGAAGAATGAGCTTCTGCGAGAACTCCAGCTTTTCCAGGGCATCGTCGAGCGGAAGAACACCATACCCATCCTCGCCAATGTGCTGATTGAAGCGAAGGGTGATGAGGTCTGCATGCTCGCGACCGACCTCGAGGTCGCATTGAGAAGCCGTTGCCAGGCGGCTGTGGCAAAGAGCGGGTCGTTGACGCTCCCTGCGAAGAAGCTCTACGAAATCGTGAAAGCTCTTCCCGAGACCGATGTTCGAATCGAACAGGATCGCAACGGCGTCAAAGTAGCTGCGGACAGATTTGATTCCCGCATGCAGACGTTGCCGCGCGAGGACTTCCCGACGCTGCCGGATTTCAGTGGAACCGCACGTGCGACGTTGCCGCGAGCTGCAGTCCGGGAGATGGTCTCGAAGACGCAATACGCGATTACGGGAGAGGACACCCGCTACTTCTTGAACGGTGCGAAATTCATTCTCCGGCCCCAAGGCCTGACGCTGGTTGCGACTGACGGACATCGGCTCGCTTTAGTCGAAGTTCAGCATCAGACAGGTGTGGAGGAGGAAGTCGGTGTCATCCTTCCGAAGAAGACATTGCTCGAGTTGGGCAAGTTGCTCTCCGAGGGAGAGGGCGACATTCAGTTCGAGAGCGGTGAGAACCATCTCTTCTTCGAAGTCGGCGGTCGAGTCTTGATCTCACGGATGATCGATGGTCAGTTCCCGGCGTACGAACGCGTCATTCCGAAGGGAAACGACAAAACGATCGAGTTCGATCGTGAGCGCCTGACCAGCGCCGTGAAACGTGTGGCGCTGCTTTCGAATGAGCGATCGAGAGCTGTCAAGTTTGAAGTGGACAAGGGGAAGGTCGAAGTCACATCGAGCAGCTCGGAGTTTGGCGAAGCACACGAGCAACTTCCCGTCGAATATAGCGGCCCGGTGTTGACGATTTCGTTCAACGCCCAGTATGTGCTCGACTTCCTGAATGTCGTCGAGACCGACATCGTTTCGCTCTCGCTCAAGGACGATGTCAGCCAGGCCGTGATGAAACCCGTCGGCGCACAAGGGTACGACTACACCTATGTGATCATGCCGATGAGGATTTGAGCGGGGTCTTTTGAATCCAACCGATCTGAAAACGGGTGTGGAAGAGCCGCGAGAACAGCACAAGGAGCACGTCGACGACCTCGTAGTGTCGGAGACTGGATCGACAGGTCCCAACGGGAACGGGGCCGCAGACGATTACGGCGCCGACAAGATCAAGGTGCTGGAGGGGCTCGAAGCCGTGCGGAAGCGCCCGGCCATGTACATCGGGTCGACTGGTGCCCCTGGGTTGCACCACCTGGTGTACGAGATCGTCGACAACTCAATCGACGAAGCCCTCGCCGGTTATTGCGATCAGGTCAACGTCACCATCCACATCGATAACTCGATCACCGTTGTGGACAACGGCCGGGGGATTCCTGTGGACCGACACGCCAGTGGCAAATCCGCCGCGGAAGTCGTCCTGACGGTCCTGCACGCCGGTGGCAAGTTCGATAACGACAGCTACAAAGTCTCGGGCGGTCTGCACGGCGTAGGCGTCTCCGTCGTCAACGCGCTATCGGAGCGCCTGGACCTCGAGATCTGGCGCAACGAAAAGGTCTACCAGCAGAGTTATGAGCGCGGTAATCCGACCGGTGAGCTGGAAATCACCGGGACGACGCAACGCCGCGGCACGAAAGTCACGTTCAAGCCAGACACGCAGATTTTCGAAACGATTGAATACAGCTTCGACACGCTGGCCCAGCGACTCCGGGAACTCGCATTTCTGAACGGTGGCATCCTCATCACGATCGACGATGAGCGGGACGGCAAGAGCCACAAGTTTCAGTATGAAGGCGGCATCGTCTCTTTCGTCCAGCATCTGAATAAGAACAAGGCGCTCGTCAACGAGAAGCCGATCTTCATGAAGGGTGACAAGGACGGCATTGATACCGAGATCGCCCTGCAATGGAACGACGGTTACTCAGAGTTGGTCTTCACTTTCGCGAACAACATCAACACGCACGAGGGCGGCACTCACCTGTCAGGCTTCCGCTCGGCGTTGACCCGAACGATCAACGCTTACGCGGTGAAGAACAACCTCGCGAAGGATCTGAAGGACGCCAGCATCAGCGGCGATGACATTCGCGAAGGCTTGACCGGCGTGGTCAGCGTCAAGATTCCGCGCCCGCAGTTCGAAGGGTCAGACGAAGACAAAACTCGGAAATACCGAAGTCAAAGGTATCGTCGAGACGATCGTCAACGACAAGCTCGGGCAGTTCCTCGAAGAGAACCCGGTCGTCGCCAAACGAGTCATCGGCAAGGCTGTCGATGCCGCTCGCGCTCGCGAGGCCGCTCGCAAGGCCCGCGATCTCGTCCGCCGCAAAGGCGCCCTCGACGGCAGCAGTCTCCCCGGCAAGCTTGCGGACTGCCAGGAGCGCGATCCCGCCCAGAGCGAGATCTACATCGTCGAAGGCGAGTCCGCAGGTGGGTCGGCAAAGCAGGGACGTGACCGGCGATTCCAGGCGATCCTGCCGATCAAGGGCAAGATCCTGAATGTCGAAAAGGCGCGCTTCGACAAGATGCTGAGCAGCGACGAGATCAAGACGATGATCGCGGCGCTTGGGTGCGGAATCGGTAGTGAGGACTTCGACGTCGAGAAACTGCGCTACCACCGCGTCATCATCATGACTGACGCCGACGTGGACGGCTCGCACATCCGCACGCTCCTGCTGACGTTCTTCTATCGGCAGATGGACCAGCTGATCGATCGCGGCCATATCTACATCGCTCAGCCGCCGCTCTTCAGGGCCAAGCGCGGACGCTCGGAGACGTACATCAAGAACGAACAGGAGCTGGATGGCTTCCTGGTCCGCCGGGCGGTTGAATCGCGAGTCGTGAAGCTTGCCGATGGCAGCGAGCTCTTTGGCGAAATACTGGAGCGCCAGCTGCAGCGAAGCAACGCCTACCGGAAACTTCTGCAACAAGTCACTCGCCGCGGCCACCCGCCGGCGATTGTCTCTGCCCTGCTCGAGGGAGACGCACGAGACAAGTCCTTCTTCGAGCACCGTGATCGGCTCGACGTGATCGCTGCACGGATGACGATCCCAACGCGAACGGTGTCGGTCACGCGCGACGATGAACACAACGTCTTCGCGCTGCAGATTGAGGATCGATCCCTTGGCTATCCGCGCCAGTACCAGATCGGAATCGACTTCATCACGTCAGGCGAATACCGGACGCTCGTGGCTGCCTATCGCGAGATCGCAGACATCAAGTTCCCTGCAGTAGTCGTTTCCGGCGATACCCCGCCGCGAAGAAGAACCGCATGACGAGATGGAGGGGGCGGCGCAAGAGGCGGCGCCGGCCGAAGCTCCGTCTGCCACCGTCAGATCTCGAAAAGAGCCCGACGTGACGCTCCAGTCGCTCGATGACTTCGTCGAGTTCTTCATCAGCGCTGGCAAGAAGGGAATCGCCATCAATCGTTACAAAGGCCTTGGCGAGATGAATCCGGACACGCTCTGGACGACGACGATGGATCCGGAGAACCGGACTCTGTTGCAGGTCCGCGCCGAGGATCACGCCGAAGCCGATCAGATGTTCACGACATTGATGGGCGATCAGGTCGAACCCCGACGGAAGTTCATCGAAGACAACGCCCTCGACGTTCGCAATCTCGACGTGTAGCGTTTCGCGGCGGAGCTCACGTCGAGCGTCCGCCACACAACTCCGAGTTCATGACAACACCGACGCCGAACCGCATCCCCGTCAACATCGAAGACGAGATGAAGCGTTCGTACATGGATTACGCCATGAGCGTAATCATTGGACGCGCGCTGCCTGACGTCCGCGATGGGCTCAAGCCCGCTCATCGCCGCGTACTCTACGGCATGAAGGCCATGGGGCTGACCTCGACCCGCGGCTATCGCAAATGCGCGAAGATCGTCGGCGAGGTGATGGGGAACTACCACCCCCACGGTGACGCCTCGATTTACGACACCCTGGTCCGCCTGGCGCAGGACTTCAACATGCGCTACGTGCTCACCGACGGGCAGGGCAACTTCGGCTCGATCGACGGTGACCCGCCGGCGGCGATGCGATACACGGAAGCCCGTCTCGACGGCCTGGCCGACGAGATGATGGTCGACCTCGATAAAGAGACGGTCGACTTCGTTCCGAACTACGACGAGACAACAGAAGAGCCAACCGTCCTGCCTGCGCCGTTTCCGAATCTGCTGGTGAACGGTTCGGCGGGCATCGCTGTCGGCATGGCGACCAACATCCCGCCTCACAACATGCGGGAGGTCATCGACGCGGCGATCTGGCTGATCGAAAGCAGCCAATCGGACACGAAGCCGACGCTTCCGGAGAAGCAGCGCAAACTCCTCGAGTTGGTCCCGGGGCCTGACTTTCCGACGGGTGGATACATCGTCGGACGGCTCGGAATTCAGCAGGCGTACCTCACCGGTCGCGGCATGGTGATCATGCGTGCGAAGGCCGAGATCGAAACCTCCAAGAAAGGTGACCGCCAGAGTATCGTCATCGAGGCCATTCCCTACCAGGTCAACAAGGCTAGGTTGATCGAGCGCATCGCAGAACTGGTACGGGAGAAAGTGCTCGAGGGCATCTCAGACATTCGCGACGAGTCCGATCGCGATGGCCTTCGCGTCGTCATCGATCTGAAGCGTGGCGAGGTTGGCGAGGTCGTCCTCAACAATCTCTATAAGCACACGCAGCTGCAGACGTCGTTTGGCATCATCACGCTGGCGATCGTCGGCGGCCGGCCGCAGGTGCTGTCGCTCCTCGAGGTCCTCGACAACTTCATCGAGTTCCGCCGCGAGATCGTTCGTCGACGAACGGACTTCGAGCTCCGCAAAGCCGAAGCGCGCCGGCACATCCTGGAAGGGCTCAAGATCGCGCTGGATCACCTCGACGCGGTGATCGCGCTGATTCGAGGGTCTGCCAATCCGCCAGTGGCGAGGGAAGGACTCATCACGCAGTTCGGTCTGTCGCAGATCCAGGCGCAGGCAATCCTCGACATGCAGCTGCAGCGTCTCACCGGGCTCGAGCGCGAGAAGATCCTGAACGAGCTGGCGGAGCTGCTGAAACTCATTGAACGACTGCTCGCCATCCTGGGCAGCGACAAGCTCGTCATGCAGATCGTCGTCGACGAACTCCGTGAGGTGCAGGAGAAGTACGGCGATCCACGTCGCACCGAGATCCTCGCAGAAGAGGGAGAGTTCCGCGTCGAGGACCTGATTGCCGAAGAAGACATGGCGATCACCGTCAGCAACACCGGGTACATCAAGCGCACCGCGATCACGAACTACCGGAATCAGCGGCGCGGGGGCAAAGGCCGGATCGGCATGCGGACTCGCGAAGAGGACTTCGTCAGTCACCTCTTCGTCGCCTCGACCCACGCCTACATCATGATCTTCTCGGATCGAGGCAGGGCGTACTGGCTGAAGGTCCACGAGATTCCGGATGTCGGCCCGGACGGTCGCGGCAAGGCGATCGCCAATCTGGTCTCGATGGAGGAAGGAGAGCGGATCGCGGCCCTCCTCGCCGTCAAGGAATTCGAAGACGGCAAGTTCATCGTGATGGGAACTCGCCGCGGCGTGATCAAGAAATCCGAGCTGAGTGCGTTCAGCAATCCTCGAGCGGGCGGCATCATCGCGATGGGCGTTGAGGAAGGCGACTCGGTCATCGCCGTGCAGATCTCGAATGGCAGCAGCGAGATCTTCATCGGGACCCGGAGCGGGATGTCGATCCGGTTCCCGGAGACCGACGTCCGGCCGATGGGTCGAGCCGCCTACGGTGTCCGTGGCATCTCGCTTCGAGACGACGAAGTTGTCGGCATGGACGTGCTGGCGCCCGGTGGAACGATCCTTTCAGTGACCGAGCAGGGATACGGCAAGCGAACTGAGCTCGAGGAATATCGAGTCCAGTCGCGCGGCGGCATCGGGATCATCAACATCCAGACCAGCGAGAGAAACGGCAAGGTCATCGGCGTCGCGCAGGTCAGCAACGACGACGAGCTGATGCTCATCACGCAGCAGGGAAAGATCCTGCGAATGGCCGCGAACACCATCCGGGCGATTGGTCGCGCGACTCAGGGTGTGCGGCTGATTGATATCGAAGGCGACGATCGCGCTGTGTCGATTGCGCGGCTCGAAGAGCAGGACGAGGAGATCAAGGCCGACGGAATTGCCGATGACGTGACGCCGGGCGCCGACAACCCTCCTGACGGGCCGGTCGAAGAGTAGGCTAGGCCATCTCCAGCTTCGCGAATCTGGCGCGCAGCGTCTTCTGTCCCACAGAGAGGAATCGCACCACGAGCTTTGTGTCGTCGTCCAGTGGTTCCACGCTCAGAATCGTGCCGACGCCGAACTTTGGATGCCTGACTTTCGCGCCGAGCTTCATCTCGCGCGGGAGTGACTGGTCCTCGTCTTCGTAGGCGTAGACTTCAGGCTCTTCCCGGACACGACCGCGATAGCTGCCACCCCTCCGAGCATCTCGAAACTGTGCGTACGACGGCGGCGGAGTCAGGAACGATGACGCGAACGACGACGGAACCTCTTCGATCAGCTCGGCAGGAATCTCGTCGACGAAGCGGGATGGCTCGGTCGACTGGTAATCGCCGAACACACGACGACGCGCCGCGGATGTAAGCACGAGCCGGCGTTGAGCGCGAGTAATCGCGACGTAACATAAACGGCGTTCTTCCTCGAGCTCGACTTCGTCATCGCTGGACCGTGAGTGAGGGAAGAGACCTTCCTCCAGGCCGCTGATTACGACAATCGGAAACTCGAGGCCTTTGGCGCTGTGCATGGTCAACATGACCACGCGGGCGTTCTTGGCTCCGGCTTCCTCGTCGACGTCAGATAACAGCGAGAGCTGGTCAACGAATCCTCCCAGCGAAGGCTCAGGATTCCGGCTTTCGTATTCGCGGGCTGCGGACACGAGCTCCAGCAGGTTCTCTATTCGACCTTCCGCCTCCTCACTGCGTTCGTCACGCAAATCCTGGAGGTATCCGCTTCGGTCGAGCACTTTACCGAGCGCGAGGGAGACCGGCTCCTCGGCGGCTATGGCTGCGAGGTTCAGGATGAGATCGCGGAACGCTGTCAGCGACGCAAAAGATCGATTGGGCAGCAGGCGTCGATCGATCCCATGCAACAGGCGGGACCACAGCGAGTCGTTCGAGGCTCTCGGGTGCAATTCGGCCAACAGCGGCGACAGCGTCTGAGTATCTGTCTCCGCGGGCAGCGGAATCGCCTCCAAGGACTCCATGACCCCCTTGCCAATGCCCCGTGCAGGGACGTTCACGACGCGTCGAAAGCTCACATCGTCGTGAGGATTCAGGATCAGCTTCAGATAGGCGAGGGCGTCCTTGACCTCTTTGCGCTCGTAGAAACGCACACCACCGATGATTCGGTATGGCGTGCCGGCGCGTCGAAGCGCATCTTCCAACGTGCGTGACTGCGAGTTCGTCCGATACAGAATCGCGACAGTGTTTTCAGGATCCTCGTGTAGGGCCTTACGTGACGTCCGGGAGACGAACTCCGCTTCGTCCAGGTCGTCACCGGCGCGATAGTAGAGGATCTTCGCGCCACCATTGCGCTCCGTGTACAGCCTCTTTTCTTTGCGATTTCTGTTGTTGGCGATAACGGCGGACGCCGCATCGAGGATCACCTGCGTTGAGCGATAGTTCCGCTCGAGGCGCACGGTCGCGACTTCCGGGAAGTCGTGCTCGAAGTCCAGGATGTTCCTCAGGTCGGCTCCTCGCCACTTGTAGATCGACTGGTCTGGGTCGCCGACGACGCAGAGATTGTGGTGAGTCGCGAGGTGGCGAACGAGCAGGTACTGCGGACGGTTGGTGTCCTGGTACTCGTCGACCATCACGTAGCGGAACTTCTTCGAGTAGCGCTCGCGCACGGACGCCGATTGCTCGAAGAGCTCCACCGTCTTGAGGAGCAGGTCATCGAAGTCGAGTGCGTTGGCCTCTTTGAGCGCCTTCGTATAGGAGGCAAAGAGCTTGCTGACCTGTTCGTCGCGGCTGGTCCACGCGCCGGGAATACCGTCAGTGGCCTCCATCCGATTCTTCGCGTGACTGATTCGCGAGAGCACCACCCGCGGCTGAAGCGTCCCGTCGAGACCTGCTTCACGGAGCACGTGCTTCATCAGCGTCATCTGATCGCTCGAGTCGTAGATGACGAAGTCTCTAGAGAGGCCGATCTGGGGAGCTTCTCGTCGCAGCAGCCTGGCGCAGAGCGCGTGGAATGTCGAGATCCACATGCTCCTGCAGTCCGTGCCGAGAAGAGCCTCGACGCGCGAGCGCATCTCGCCCGCCGCTTTGTTGGTGAAAGTGACGGCGAGGATACGGTCGGGCTCTGTGAGTCCGTCGCTGACGAGGTGCGCAATGCGATGAGCAATGACACGCGTCTTGCCCGACCCTGCGCCGGCCAGAATGAGGAGGGGACCCTCGGTTTTGAGAACAGCCTCGCGCTGTTCGGGATTGAGCCCTGACAACAAGTCCATCGATGGGAACTGTATCTTGCCGTACAGTGTCCCGTCGTCGCAGCGACGGAGTCAATCCTCTCGCTATTCCACCGTTACGCTCTTGGCGAGGTTGCGCGGCTGATCGACGTCGCATCCGCGACGCACGGCGATGTAATACGCGAGCAACTGCAGCGGAATCGTCATGACGATCGGCGTCAGCTGGGGCGATGTCCGCGGCATCGGCACGACGATGTCCAGCGCTGGATCCATGATGGCGCTCATGCGTGTATCGCCCTCGCTTGTGATCGCGATGACCGATCCGCCGCGTGCCTTGGCTTCCTGGACATTGCCCAGCATCTTTTCGAACACGGCGTCGTCGGGGGCCACCGCCACGACAGGCATGTTCTCGTCGATGAGCGCGATCGGTCCGTGCTTCATCTCGCCGGCAGGGTAGCCCTCGGCGTGGATGTACGAGATTTCCTTCAGTTTGAGCGCCCCCTCGAGGGCGATCGGGTAGTTGAATCCACGCCCCAGGAAGAGAAAATCACGACGCGAGTGAAACCTCTCTGCAACTCGTTCCATGGCCGCGGACGCGCGAATCGCCTGATCGATGACGTGCGGCAGTTGCAGGAGCGCGTCGATGTGAGACCGCATCTCGTCCTGAGAGAGCGTGCCGCGCACCTGCGCCATGTAGAGCGCGAGAAGTTGCAGCGCCACGAGTTGTGACGTGAAGGCCTTCGTCGAGGCGACGCCGATCTCCGGGCCGGCGTGCGTGTACACCGTGCCGTCGGTCTCTCGTGTCGCCATGCTGCCGACGACGTTGCAGATGGCCAGGCTGGCGACGCCCTGCCGCTTCGCTTCACGCAGAGATGCGAGGGTATCAGCCGTTTCGCCAGACTGCGTGATGACAATCGTCAGTTCGTCCTGATCGACGATGGCGTTTCGATAGCGATACTCCGAGCCGTAATCTACTTCGACCGGAATGCGCACCAGCGTTTCGATCAGGAACTTGCCGACAAGACCTGCATGCCAGGATGTTCCACACGCGATGATCGTGATCCGGCGAAGTTTACGGAAGACCTCCTCTGAGAGGTTGATCTCTTCCAGGAAAATCTGAGCCCGTTCCAGAGATACGCGTCCCAGGATCGTGTCGCGCGCGGCGGTAGGCTGCTCAAAGATTTCCTTGAGCATGAAGTGCTTGTGCCCACCCTTCTCCGCCGCGATCGGATCCCACAGCACTCGCTTGGTCGCCTTGGAGACCGCACGTCCGTTGAAGTCGGTGAACTCGACACCGGCGCGCGTGATGACAGCCATCTCCTCGTCACCGAGGAAGACGACGTCGCGCGTGTGACTGAGGATGGCAGGGATATCCGAGGCGACGAAGAACTCGTCCTGGCCCAGGCCGACGATGATCGGCGGGCCGTTTCGAACCGCCACGATCTTCTCGGGATCCTCGACGGACACGAGCACAAGGGCGAACATGCCTCGCATCAGTTTCAGGGAGCGGCGAACCGCGTTCTCGAGACCGTCCGACTTCATCTCGCGTTCCACGAGGTGCGCGACGATCTCCGTGTCGGTTTCTGTCTTGAAGAGGTGCCCCTGCTGCTGGAGCTCGTGTTTCAGCTCGAGGTAGTTCTCGATGATGCCGTTGTGAACGACGACAATTCTGCCCGTGCAGTCACGATGCGGGTGTGCGTTCTCCTCGGTGGGACGGCCGTGGGTGGCCCATCGCGTGTGGCCGACACCGTAAACGCCTTCTGCGGGGTCGTCGCGCAACACATTCTCGAGATTCACCAACTTGCCGGCGGACCGCCGGAGCTCAATGCCCTCGGGGCTGACGAGCGCCACACCAGCAGAGTCGTAGCCTCGATACTCCATGCGCCGCAAACCGTCGATCAGGACAGGTACGACAGGTTTCGAACCGATGTATCCGATGATTCCGCACATACGATCAATGCGCGGGTTTCCCCGCGTCCTTTCGAGGGGTTGGTGTCTTGTTCGACGAATCTTGCTTCCGGCGTTCCACCCAGCCATTGACGACCGACTGACGGCCGCGTGCGATGCCGAGCGCTCCAGCGGGGACGTCCTGCGTGATGGACGATCCAGCGGCCACGTATGCGCCTTTCCCCACGCGCACCGGAGCGATCAGCTGCGAGTCGCTGCCGATGAAGGCGCCGTCTTCAATCACCGTCTCGTGCTTGTGCTCGCCGTCGTAGTTGCACGTGATCGTTCCCGCGCCGACGTTCACCTTGGTTCCGATCGTCGCGTTCCCGAGATACGACAGGTGATTGGCCTTCGAGTGCGGGCCAAGCGTTGTCTTCTTCAGCTCGACGAAGTTGCCAATCCTGGCGCCTTCGCCGACAACTGTCTCGGGACGCAGGTGCGCGAAAGGACCGAGTTGTGCGCCCGCATCGATGCGTGAACTGGTGATAACCGAGAAACTCTTGATGGTGACGTTGTCACCGATTTCCGTATCGGTGATCGTGACGTGAGCGTGGATCTCGCACGCGGCACCAATGCGCGTCCGGCCCTCGATGATCACGCCGGGGTGGATCACGGTGTCGGCGCCGATCTCGACGTCAGGATCGATGTAGGTTGCGGCCGGATCGACCAGGGTGACGCCCGACGCCATGAGCTCTTCGTTCTTCTTCTGTCTCACGAGCCTGCTTACCTCCGCCAACTCAGTTCGGCTGTTAACGCCTCTGACTTCTTGTGGATCGTCAACGAGAACGCTCTTCACCAACAGCTTGCGCCGCCTGTAGATCGCCACGAGATCGGTGAGGTAGTACTCACCTTGCGCGTTCTGCGACGCAATGCTGCGGAGGGCGTCGAACAGAGGCGCGAGATCGAACGCGTAAATGCCGCTATTGATCTCGTGGATCTGGCGCTCGGTCGGAGAGGCATCTCGTTCTTCGACGATGCGCGCGAGCTCGCCATCCACCCGGACGATCCGTCCATAGCCGAAGGGACGTTCGACCGTGGCCGTCACCACAGTGGCTGCGGCCTGAGCGCCACAGTGAACGCTCACCAGATTCCTCAACGTCGCCGACGTCAGAAGCGGAACATCGCCTGACAACAGAACGACCGTTCCAGTCCGCCCGGCGAGGATGGGCGCTGCCTGCATCAGCGCGTGGGCAGTTCCGAGCTGTGGCTGCTGAAGGGCGAACTGTACCGTGGTCTGAGGGCCCAAAAGGGCGCGAACTGCGTCCGCTCCGTGTCCGACAACGACCGTGAGCGTCTCTGGGGAGAGCGCCTCCGCCGTTCGCAGGACGCAGTTCAGCATTGAACCGCCAGGAACTCGGTGGAGCACCTTGGGCAGGTTGGACTTCATCCTGGTGCCCTGACCCGCGGCCAGGACCACCACATGAATCGGCGCGGAACTCATCGAAGACTCAGATCTGACGCAAGAACCGAACCCGCATAGCGCGTGCATCATATTGGTCATTCAGCGGACTTTTTGGCCTCTTCGACCGCCGCGTAGACGACTCGGGCCGGAACAGAGAACGCCCTAGCGGCCTCAGACAGGGCTGCCCGCCGAGACGACCCACTATTGGTTAGTCGGCCAAACATTTCGACGGCTTCAGCCACGGCCTCTCGCTTCTTTGTTGGTCATTTAACGGAGTCGTCGTATTTACAGGTCCAATCACGACTGTGATCTCGCCTTTCGGCTCAGAAATGCGGTCCAAAACTGCCCCGGCGGACCTCGCAAGAGCTCTTGGTGACGCTTCGTGAGCTCCCGACCGATCATAATCTGTCGTTCGCCCAATATTGAGCGCGCCTCGGACAGTGTCACAGCAATCCGATGGGGGCTCTCGAAGAAGGTGACGGTGTGGGGAATCGCAAGAATTCGAGAAAACCACATCTTTCTGTCTTTCGACCTACGTGGGGGAAACCCGAAGATTGTCAGCGGGATGAGGGGGAAACCAGACGCAACGGCCGCGACCAGAGGGGCGCTGGCGCCCGGGATCGGATCTACTGCAATCTGCGCCTTTATGCATGCGTCCACGAGCTCAACGCCTGGATCGGAAACGCCCGGCGTTCCCGCATCCGTCACCAGAGCCACATTCTTCCCGGCCTCGAGCCGAGATAGCAGCTGCGGCACACGCGTCCGAACGTTGTGTTGATGAAAGCTGACGGATGGGGTCGAGATCGCGTAATGGCTCAGCAATCGAGCCGTACGTCTGGTGTCCTCAGCAGCGATGAGGTCGACTTCGCGCAGGACGCGAATCGCACGGAAGGTCACATCCTCCATGTTCCCGAGAGGAGTTGCGACCACGAACAGCGTGCCGGACATCGCCTGTGGACGTGAGGTTATTGTACCATTGACAGGATGAGCGCTCCCCGAGGGGCGGCACTACGCAGAACAACATCCGGGTATGTACCCATCGGAACCATTTCCGCACTTCGTCGACGATTACCTCGCGTACCTCCACGAGGCCCTGCCGAGCTATGCCGGCTTGGATGGCGTCCACGCGCATGACGACCTCCTCGAGGATCTGAGCCGCCAGGCGATCGACGCTCACGTCCGCACGTTATCCGGCTTCGGCCGTCGCCTTCATCAAATCGATCCGACCCACCTCTCCGGAGTCGAGCGGGTGGACCATCCGATCGTGGCGGCCGGCATCGAGGCCCGGATGTACGAGCTGGAAGTGGTACGGTCCTGGGAGCGAAATCCTCAGATCTACGCGGAGATCATCGGGAGCAGCCTCGCGGGCCAGGCCCTCTTTGCGTATGCGCCAGAGGCCGAGCGGGCGCGCCGCGTAGTCTCGAAGCTCCGTCAGGTCCCCCGAGTCGTGCAGGCTGCCCGCGACAACATCAAGGAGTGTCCGGGGATCTTCGTCAAGGTCGGACTCGAAAGCTGGCGCGGTACGTTGCGCTTCATCGAGTCGGATCTGCCGCGCGCGTTCTCCGGTCTCGATGACCTCCACATTCTGGGTGACCTGGCTGACACATCGACCGAGGCCGCGACGGCGATCAAGTCGTACATCGACTATCTCGAGACGGATCTCGCGCCGCGGGCGAAGGCCTCGTTCCGTCTGGGACGCGAGCGGTTCGAGCGGAAGCTGAAGCTCGAGGACGGCGTTGACATCAGCTCCGATCGGCTGCTCGGGATCGCACTGCGCGAGCTCGGTCTTGTGCAGGAGGAGTTCCGCAAGGTTGCCGGTCGTTTAAACGGTGGTGATCCGGTCGAAGCGTGGCGCAAGGCGAAGGAGCAGCACCCCGCGCCCGGCCAGCTGATCGCGGTGGCCGAGGCGCAGGTCGGTGAGCTCGAGGAGTTCCTCCGCACACAAGACCTGGTGACGCTGCCTGAGTCGGAGCCGGTCGTCGTTGCGCCATCGCCCGAGTTCTACAGGTGGGCGTTCGCGAGCATGTGGACGCCCGGACCGTTCGAAAGCAAACCGAGTCGCGCGTACTACTACCTGACCGACGTCGATCGAAGCTGGCCGGCCGATCGCCAGAAGGAACACCTTCGCGACTTCAACATCCCGACGCTCTGGAACATCTCGATCCACGAGGTGTACCCGGGGCACTTCCTGCACTTCCGCCACCTGCGTCAGGTCGAGTCCAAGGTCCGCAAGTCGACGCTCTTCGCGCCGGCGTCATTTGTCGAGGGCTGGGCTCACTACTGCGAGCAGATGATGGTCGAAGCGGGATTCCGTCGTGGCGACGACACGATTCGGCTCGGCCAACTCGCAGAAGCACTCGTGCGCCTTGCTCGATTCGTCGTCGCCATTCGCTTGCACTGTGAGGATCTCTCCGTCGAGCAGGGCATGCGCTTCTTCCGCGACGAAGCATTCCTCGAAGAGACGACGGCTCGCCGTGAAGCGGAGCGAGGCACGTTCGATCCAACTTACCTGGTGTACTCGCTGGGCAAGTTGATGATGTTGAAGTTGCGCCGCGACTACAAGGAACAGCAGGGCGGCAGATACTCGCTGCGATCGTTCCACGATGCGGTGCTCTCGCAGGGAAGCGCGCCTTTCTGGGCCTTGCGACGACTCCTGCTCGGCGAGACCGTGGACGCCTCACTGGAGTAAGAAGCAAGAGATGCCGCTCTACGAATATCAGTGCGAAGCGTGCAAACGTCGCTTTGAAGTGATTCGGAAGTTCTCCGATCCCGAGCTGCAGGTGTGCACGTTGTGCGGGAAGGGACCGGTGCAGCGGCTGATGTCCTCACCGGCGATTCAGTTCAAGGGATCGGGCTGGTACATCACTGACTATTCGCAGAAAGGGAAAGCTGCCAGCGAGTCTTCGAGTACGCCATCACCCTCAGACTCGAAGTCCAGCAGCAGCGACTCGACGCCCGCCAAGACGGATACGCCCGCGCCTGCCGCGAAGCCGGCGTCCTCCGATTAAGAATCTCTCGACGCGCTCAGCGCGTCGTTCCCGACCGGTTTGTCGAGCATCTCGAGATAGCGGCGGAACGGCTCTGCGAATTCGGGGCGTTTGAGTGCAAAGTACACCGTCGCTTTCAGGAATCCGAGCTTGTTCCCCGTGTCGTGCCGCACCCCGGAGATCTCGCATGCGTAGAGCGGGCGTTTCTCGAGAAGACGCCGCATCCCGTTAGTGAGCTGAATCTCTCCCGTCTGATCGCTCGCCGTCTCCTGCAGCGCAGGGAAGATGTCTGGTGTGAGGATGTAGCGACCGATGATCCCCAGATTGGAAGGCGCCTCTTCTCTCGATGGCTTCTCGACAAGATCGACGATGCGATGGACACCAGGGCCAAGATCGGTGTCATCGATCGCCACGATGCCGTAGCTCGAGACATCCTCCGGCGGCACCCGTTCGACGGCGATCACTGGACCATTCACGCGCTCGAACACGTCGATCATCTGCCGCAGCGCCGGCCGTGGCGCGTCGATCACATCGTCGGTGAGCACAACCGCGAAAGGTTCGTCGCCAACAAGGTGTCTGGCGACCAGTACGGCGTGTCCGAGTCCGAGAGGCTCTCCCTGGCGGACGGACGCCACGTTGACCCACTTCGAGAGATGACGAACTTCGTCGAGTTGCTCCTTCTTCCCGCGTCGCTCGAGCACGCTCTCCAGCTCGTAGGCCACGTCGAAGTGATCCTCGATCGATGCTCTTGCCGAGGCTGGTGACGAGGATGATGTTGTCGATGCCGGACTGAAGGGCCTCCTCGACACCGTATTGAATGATCGGCCTGTCGACGAGCACCAGCATTTCCTTCGGCAACACCTTCGTCGCGGGCAGGAAGCGAGTGCCGAGACCCGCCGCTGGATAAACGGCCTTTCTAACGGATCGATCCATGTCCGACATCGTATCGCAGGTAGAATCGGCAACATGCTCGATCCAGCAACCCTGCGTGACGATCTTGACGGCCTACGGTCCGCGTTGCAGAAACGTGGCGTGGACTTGTCGAGCGAGCTTGAAGAGTTGGCCACGCTCGAAACGCGTCGCAGGCGGATTCTCCCCGAGCTCGAGGGACTGAAGCGCGAACAGAACACGTCAGGAGACGAAGTTGCGCGTGCGAAGCGGCAGGGCATCGATGCCTCGAAGATCCAGGAGGCCAACCGTCAGCGAGCGCAGCAGATCAAGCAACTCGGCGTCGAGCTCGACACCGTTGAGCAGCGACGCAATCGCGGGCTGCTGACGATTCCGAATCTGCCGCACGAGAGCGTTCCTGTCGGCAAGAGCAGCGCCGACAACGTGGAAGTCCGTCGACATGGAACGCCGCGCACATTTGATTTCAACATGCAGCCGCATTGGGACCTTGGGCCGGCGCTCGGCATCATCGACTTCGAGCGCGGCACGAAGATCGCGGGTGCCCGGTTCTCCGTGTTGATCGGTGCAGGCGCGCGCCTCGCACGCGCGCTGATCAACTTCATGCTGCACTTGCACACCACGAAGCATGGATACACCGAGGTCGAGCCGCCATTCATGGCGAACAGCGCCTCGTTGACCGGAACGGGGAATCTGCCGAAATTCGAAGCGGACCTGTTCAAGATCGCCGGCGACTGGGATCTGTTCATGGTGCCGACCGCTGAGGTTCCGCTCACGAACATGCATCGAGGGGAGATCCTCGACCGTCCGCTGCCGATCAGATACACGGCGTATACACCGTGCTTCCGCAGCGAGGCCGGGTCGTACGGTGCGGACGTGCGCGGCTTGATTCGTCAGCACCAGTTCGACAAGGTCGAGCTGATGGCGTTCACCGAGCCGAGTCAGTCGTACGACGAACTGGAACGGCTGACGACGTCAGCCGAAGAAGTCCTGAAGCGCCTCGAGCTTCCGTATCGCACGGTGCTGCTCTGTACAGGTGATATGGGCTTCGCGTCGGCAAAGACGTACGACATCGAGGTGTGGCTACCGGGGCAGAACACGTATCGTGAGATCTCGTCCTGCACCAACACGGAGGCGTTTCAGGCGCGGCGGGCGACCATCAAGTACCGGCCTCAGGGTACCGGCAAAGCGGAATTCGTCCACACACTCAACGGCTCCGGACTCGCGGTGGGCCGCACGCTCATCGCCGTGCTCGAAAACTTTCAGCAGGCCGACGGGTCAGTGGTGATCCCGGATGCGCTCCGTCCGTTCATGGACGGCGCGTCGGTGATCAAGGCAAACTAGTTCGAGCGGGTCGCCAGTTCGGGGTTCGTGCTGGTCTCGCACGGAGAGATGGCCGAGTGGTTTAAGGCGGCGGTCTTGAAAACCGTTGGCTCGGAAACGGGCCCGGGGGTTCGAATCCCTCTCTCTCCGCCAGTCTTTGCTGATTTCGCGATGAAGTCCGCATGTCTCTGAGCGGCAGCCCACAGAGCGTCCCTCAGGCTAAACGTTCGAGTGTCGTACTAGCGCCTGTCGTTTGTTCACGACACACTGAGGCTCAGAGGCACTGAGAAAGCCTGATTAGTTCTCTGAACCTCGGTGTGCCAGTGCTTGTGGTGTGTCCTCAGCGCGATCCCTCTGGCCGAAAGAGGGAAGGGTCGAAGATTTCAGGAATCTCGAACTCGTCGCGGGGATCGGCATCGGTGTTGAAATCGTCGACAGCCAGCCGAGCAGGGTCCGGTCCGAACAGGCGCGCGCTGGCCAGAATGTCGCGGAGTAGCAGCTCGATGTCCACACCGGCGGCGCTGTAGTGGCGCCGAACGGCAGGATCGGCCAGCCGCCTTTCGACGACGGCGCGGTCGAACTGGATTGGGGCGTTGCTGCCAATGAGCACGGAACCGAATGCTGCCGCGTGCTCGAACGCGCGGAGGAACGTGCGCGCCACGCGATCGGTGGGCACCCAGGTCACGGCGAACCCGCCGGGCGTGAGCCGATCGCGTATCAGGCGAAAGTACTGGTACGAATAGAGGTTCCCCGCGTAGGCGCTGTTGGGCCGCAGCGCATCGGCCTCGATCATGTCGAATCGCTCGCCCGTCGTCCTGAGCAGCAGCCGCCCGTCGCCGAAAACGTGTTCGATGCGCGGATCGCGCAGCACCGCCCGCAACCCCGCATAGGGCCGTCGTTCGAAGAGCGCCGCCAGCGTGTTCATCTGCGGCTCCACGATCTCGATCGAGAGGATGCGGTCGAGGTCGCCGCGCCCCGCAACGGCGAAGAGTGTGTCGCCCGACCCGAGTCCGATTACCGCGGCGCTGCGCGGCATTGGGTGGAGCAGTGCAGGCAGCGCGCCGAGCACTGTATGGATGCCGCCGTAGGGTAGTTGCGCTCTGGCCGAGTCCATTCACGAACACCGTCACGTTCCCTTCGAACGACGTGTCGCGGCCCCTCAGCACCGATACGCCGGATCCGTCCTCTGCGACGATCAGTCGTTGCGAAGCCGTTCCGTGCAGCGCCGCCCACAACCGTGTGCCAGACGGCGTGACGATCGCAGTCGCCGCCGCACACGCACAGAGCACAGGCGCGACGATACGGGTCAGAACCCGGTCCCTGGGAAGGAGCCGCCAGGCAGCGAAGGCGAAGAGGCCCGACAGCAGGGTCATGACCTTCAGAGTCGCGGCTGTTCCGGCGACGGACAGCAGCACCCACCCGGTGAGCATCGTGCCCGCCGTGCTGCCGAGGATATTGGCCAGGAGCAGGGTACCGAGGCGTCTGCCCAGCCGCCCGGTGTCGCTCTGGACCGCGCGCTGCAGGATGGGAAAGCTGATTCCCATGAGCAGAGTCGCGGGCGCGATCAGGAGCGCGGGCAGCCCGAAGTAGAGCAGAAAGAAACCGCGGGGCAGGCGACGCCGCGTGGGGTTCCAGATGACGTCGTTGACGAATCCCCGGATCTCACCGGTCGCCTCGGCGATGTCGAGCGGCTCGTAGCTGGCGAAGTACTCGTAGAGCCGTTGCAGCGATGGGGCGGTGTCGAGTTGCGTGATCAGATACGTGAGGCTGACGCCTGCGACGAGACCGGCCGCAGCCTGGAGTACCGAGGAAGAGCGGTGCCGGAGCGCGTGTGCGCGAAGCGAACACGCCGCCCACAAGCGATCCGAGCCCCAACCAGAAGAGATACTGTGCCAGCAGCGTGCCGAACGTGAACGCCGTCGATTTGAGCATCACACCGAGCAGCCGGAACCAGATCAGCTCGAACGACAGGCCGATAAAGCCCGAGAGCCCGAAGGCGCAAACCCAGAACGCATAGGGCAGTTGCGTCGTGCCGCGAGCGCCGGGCTCGGGAGCCGCGCCGCTTCGTGTGCCGGGTTCTGAGCGAGAAAGGCGGATGCCAGCACGAGCGGGATCGCCAGTGCTGCGCACGTGAGGTTGATCCACGCGGCCCCATGCAATGTGCCCTCGAGGCCGTAACGGGGAAAGAAGCCCCATACTCCGATGAGGGCGCCGCACGCGGCGCCCAGCGTGTTGAGCGCGTACAGCCACCCGATGGTCCGCGCAGCTGCGGCCACGCGTCCCGTGAGCGCGCGCGACAGCAGCGGCAGCGATGCGCCCATCAGAGCGGTGGGCCAGAGCAGCGTGAGAAAAAGGATTGCCCCGGTCAGCAGCGGGTTGTCCGCCACCGTGGCGAACCGCCCATACAACATGTCATAGAAGATCGTCTTGCTCTGGAATCCAAAGAGCGCGATGGCCGCCTCGGCCACCGAGAAGGCGATGAGGCCGCCGGTGCGCGAGAGCCGATCGGCGAGATGTCCGCCCGCAAGGCTCCCGCAGCCAAGGCCCGCCATGAACGCCGCCACCACCATCGTCGCCGAATACACGTCGGCTCCGGAGAAGATCGCGAGCAGGCGCTGCCACGTGATCTGATAGAGGAGGGCCGCGAACCCTGAAAGGAAGAAGACGACCAGCGCCGCTGCGCGCATCTGACGGGGATTCTATCGCAGGCCAGCGCGGTGAAGGCCTGCTCATGCGATCTCGGCCGTCTCGTCTCTCAGAAGATAAATTCGAACGCTGTCGATCTCTCGCGTATGTCCCATGTGCGCATCGGTCGTCGCTTTTCTAGTAAATACTAAGTCACAGACAGTGACGTGTAGCAGCGCCCAGTCGAAGCGAGACGGAGCGCCGGGGCTAAGGCGGAGAGCCCTGAGCCAATTGAGGCATTGAATCAGGGCCGATCAACCCACTAGACAAGGAAGGGGCGACGTGACGAGCGCGAGTGGCCTTCGTGTGCTGTCGATCGCGCTAGGTCTGTTCCTGATCTTCATGGGGCTCGACAAGGTCGATTGGCGTCCCGTGTAGAGGTACGGCAGGTCGGAGTAGCACATCTGCGTGTACCGCTCCTGGCCGTTCTGCCACGAGTCGGCGTAGCAGCCCGACTTCTGGACCAACCCCAGGGCGAGGCAGACCGCGGCCAGCGCGAGCACGACCCGGACCGGCGTCCACCAGGGGTGTCGCCCGGCCCGCGTCCCGACCGGACCGCCCACGCCCTCGCTGAACGAGGCGAGGAATGCGTCGTCGCGGGTGGGATGGACGTGCCCGCCCGGGGCGGTGCTCACGTCACGGTCACCAGTAGTACCGCTCGGTCGCGGGTGGCCTGCGCGGCGGCCCCGGCATCCCCGGACGGTTCATCGGTGGGCGTCGGGTCCTCCGTCTCGCAGTTCGGGTTGAGCACCGGACAGTCCGGGTCGGACGGCGTCTCCGTGGGCGTCTCCGTGGGCTCCTCGGTCGTCGGCTCCTCCGTGGGCTCCTCGGTCGTCGGCTCCTGTGTCGGGGTCTTGGTCGGGGTCTTGGTGGGTGACGGCGGCGGCGTGTACGGCTCGTGGCCTTCCTCCGGAGCGTCCCCGTCGACGTTGGCCGGCTCGGGGAACTCCTCGACCGGCAGCCCGGCCATCGCCCGCTGCATGACGGCGGTCCAGGTCTCCGCCGGGTAGGCGCCGCCGAAGTACGACGGGAGCCAGCCCTGCAGCTGCTCGTTGCCCTTGCCGCGGACGTACATGACCGCCGTGCTCAGCTGTCGGGTGTAGCCGGCGAACCACGCCGAGGACACCTCGCCGAGGCCGTTGGTCGCGGTGCCGGTCTTGCCGGCCGCGGGCCAGTCGAGGCCGAGCGCCGCGGTGCCGGAGCCCTTCCTCGACGTCCTCCTGCAGCGCATAGCTGACGTCGGAGTTGATGTCGGGCTCGACCGCGCGGGAGTTGGCGACCTTGTGCTGGTAGTCGGTCTCGCCGTTGGCGAGCACGACCTTCTCGATGATGTACGGCTCGGCGGCGCGCCCGTCGTTGGCGAGCGTGGCGTAGGCGTTGGCCATGTTGATCGGGCTGACCGTCGCGTTGCCGAGCGCCACGCCGGTGATCGGCTCCAGGCCCGGCGAGGTGTTCGGGAAGCCCGGCGCCTTCTTGGCCGCCTTCGCCGGCGGGATGCCGAGCCGGTTGGCGGCGTCCACGACCTTCTCGGGACCGTCCTCCATCGACATCGTCATGTCGATGAAGGCGGTGTTGACGGAGTTCTCCGTCGCCATCACCATCGAGATCGCGGACCCGTAGTCTGCGTCGCCCTGGTTCTCGATCTCGGTGCCGTCGGGCAGCTCGATCGGGGAGTTGCCGTCGAAGGTGTCCTTCAGCGAGAAGCCGTCCTCGATCGCGGCGACCAGCGCCGCGGGCTTCATGGTCGAGCCGGCCTGGCCGCCGGCGACCGCCCAGTTGATCTGGGAGTCGAGGAAGTCCTGGCCGCCGAAGATGCCGCGCACCGCGCCGGTGCCGGGCTCGACGGTGGCGACGCCGATGTGGAGCTGCTTGTCGCCGAACCCGTCGGGCCGTGCCTCGCCGACGCCCTGCACGGCGGCGTCCATCGCCTTCTCGGTGAAGGTCGTGGTGACGCGCAGCCCGCCGCCCTCGATCTCCTCCGGGTAGTACCCGAGCCGCAGCAGCTCCTTGCGCACCATGGTCAGCACGTGGCCGCGCTGCCCGCCGTACTGGCTCTCCTGCTCGATCTCGGGGAACTTCGGCAGCTTGCGGGCTGCTCCGGTCGGCCTCGCTCGGCGGAGATCATGCCCTCCTCGGCCATGGCGCCGAGGACGTAGTCGTAGCGCTCCTTGAGGTCACGCTTGGCCTGCTTCCCCTGGGCGGGGTCGAGGTCGTTGGGGTCGTTCACCACGCTGGCGAGCACCGCGGACTGCTTGAGGCTCAGGTCCTTGGCCTCGACGTCGAAGTAGGCCTTGGAGGCGGCCTGGATGCCGTAGGCGCCCCGCCCGAAGTAGATGGTGTTGAGGTAGCCCTCGAGGACCTCCTCCTTGCTGAGCGTCGCGCTGGAGCTTCAAGGAGATGAAGGCTTCCTTGATCTTGCGCGTGAGGGACTGCTCCTGGGTGAGGTAGAGGATCTTCACGTACTGCTGGGTGATCGTCGACGCGCCCTGGGTGCGTGCCGCCCTGCGCGTTGTTGAAGGCGGCCCGGATGATGCCCTTCGGGTCGATGCCGCGGTCGGTCCAGAAGGTCGCGGTTCTCCGCGGCCACGACGGCGTCCTTGATCGTGTCGGGCATCTCGTCGAGCGGGATCGACTCGCGGTTCTGGGTGGCGAACTGGCCGAGCTGCTCCTTGCCGTCCGCGTAGTAGACGAAGGAGGTCTGGGTCTCGAAGTCCTCGTTGGGCTTCGGGACGTCGATCGTCTGGTAGAGGAAGACGAAGCTGCCGGCGGCGACGCAGGGTGCCGATCAGCCCGAGGATCAGCAGCCACTTGCCGACGCGACGCCAGCGGCTCGCCGTGGCTTGCCGTTCTTGGACTTTCGGGTCGACGCCCGGGTGGGCTTCTTCGTCACTGCTGAGCCGTGCGGCCCGGCGCTTTCCACTCACTGTGCTCAAAGACTTTCGGTCGGGGGTGAAGAGATCGACGCTGGTTCAGGGTACGCAACCTCGGGCAAGGACCCGAACCGTCGCGAAGGGGCCCATGGTGGCACCGCCTGGATATATCGGTACGATAGGTCGCATGGCACGACGCGGAGAGACCATCGAGCTGGCAGTCCTGGGGCTGCTGCACGAGGGTCCCATGCACGGCTACGAGCTGCGGAAGCGGCTCAACCTGATGCTCGGCTGGGGTCGGGTGCTGTCCTACGGCTCGCTCTACCCCGCGCTTGAAGAAGATGCTGCGCGGCGACCTCATCGAGGAGCTGGCCCCGAAGACCGTCAGCCGCCGGCCCCGGATCGTCTACCAGCTCACCGAGGCCGGGGACGCCGAGTTCCAGCGGCTGATGTCGGAGGTCGGTCCCACCGCGTGGGAGGACGACAACTTCGACATCCGTTTCGCCTTCTTCGGCCGGACCGACATGGAGATCCGGCTGCGGGTGCTCGAGGGCCGCCGCAGCCGGCTGCAGGAGCGGCTCGAGCGGGTGCAGAAGGAGCTGGCGATGACCCAGCAGGAGGTCAACCGGTACGCCGCGGAGCTGCAGCGCCACGGCGTGGAGTCGGTCGAGCGCGAGGTGCGCTGGCTCTCCGAGCTGATCAACGCAGAACGCACCGGTGACCAGAAGTCCACCGGGAACACCAACACCGGTCAGTCTCAGGCCTGACCACAACAGATGACCGAGAAGGACCAGGAAGGAATCGCTCGCATGGGTGCGGTACGAGTAGCAATCGTGGGCGTGGGCAACTGCGCCACGTCCCTGATCCAGGGCGTGGAGTACTACCAGGACGCCGATCCGACCGGGACCGTCCCCGGCCTGATGCATGTCACGTTCGGCGACTACCACGTCTCCGACGTCGAGTTCGTCGCGGCGTTCGACGTCGACGACAAGAAGGTCGGCAAGGACCTCTCCGAGGCGATCAACGCCTCCGAGAACAACACCATCAAGATCTGCGACGTCCCGCACGCTCGGCGTGGAGGTGCAGCGCGGCCACACCCTCGACGGTCTCGGCAAGTACTACCGCGAGACGATCGAGGAGTCCGCCGCGGAGCCGGTCGACGTCGTCGCCGTGCTCAAGGAGCGCAACGTCGACGTGATGGTGTCCTACCTGCCGGTGGGCTCGGAGCAGGCCGACAAGTTCTACGCGCAGTGCGCGATCGACGCCGGCGTGGCCTTCGTGAACGCGCTGCCGGTGTTCATCGCCTCCGACCCGGTCTGGGCGAAGAAGTTCGAGGACGCCGGCGTCCCGATCATCGGTGACGACATCAAGTCCCAGGTCGGCGCGACCATCACCCACCGGGTGCTGGCCAAGCTGTTCGAGGACCGCGGTGTGGCGCTGGATCGCACCTACCAGCTCAACGTGGGCGGCAACATGGACTTCAAGAACATGCTGGAGCGGGAGCGGCTGGAGTCGAAGAAGGTCTCCAAGACCCAGTCCGTGACGTCGAACCTCCAGGGCGACCTCAAGGACAAGACGCACGACCGCAACGTCCACATCGGCCCGTCCGACTACGTCGCCTGGCTCGACGACCGCAAGTGGGCCTACGTCCGGCTCGAGGGCCGCGCGTTCGGCGACGCCCCGCTCAACCTCGAGTACAAGCTCGAGGTCTGGGACTCGCCCAACTCCGCCGGCATCATCATCGACGCCATCCGGGCCGCGAAGATCGCCAAGGACCGGGGTCTCGGCGGGCCGATCATCTCCGCCTCGTCGTACCTCATGAAGAGCCCGCCGGTGCAGCTGCCCGACGACGAGGGCCGGCGCCGCGTGGAGGCGTTCATCAAGGGCGAGGAGTGAGCGCAGCAGCGCGTACGTCGAGGTGACTCACGGGCGGCAGCTGCCGGACCCGGAGTCCTGGGTGGCTCCGGTCCGAGCGTTCATGAAGGCCCAGTCGTACCCGGTGGCCCGCAGCTGCATGGTGAGGACCCCATGGCTCTCGACCTGTGCCTCGCTGCCGGCATCCACGCGCGTGAACTCGTGGAGGCTTGCCCCACCGGTGCCGACCACGAACTGGCGGAGGCCGCTCGCCAACCGGCCGACCCTCGGCGTCAGCGGTGCGAACCGCGTAGCCGCGGTCGTGGGCGCTCAGACCACGTCTGCCCCGAGGCCGTGCGCGGTCCTGAACCAGGGGTCCACGAACGGGAAGGGACTGTTGTCGCCGCTGCTGTACCGGGGGTGGTGCCAGACGACGACCTCGCACCTGTGCGTGTCAGCGTTCAGCACGTCGCGAAGGGCAACGTTCTGCTGGGAGACCTCGCCGGCGGTAGCCACGCCCGAGCCCTCGTCGCCCGCGGAGTTGCAGGTGCACGCAGTAGCCAGTCCCCGACGACAGTGGAGTAGGAACCCGCGGTACCCGGGATGTCGGTGCCGAAGCCCGAGTCGGGTCCGAAGTACGCCACCGCGCCGTCACAGCCCTGCTTGGTTGCCCCGGTCCGCCTCGGATAGTCGTAGCAGTCGTGGTTGCCGTAGCCGGGCAGCGTGATGCCCTTGATCGACGGCCGCCCCCCACTTCGTCTCCGGACAAGGTGCCGCCGCCGTACTTCTGCCCGGAACTCCGAGAGCAGCCCGTTGGGGTAGGCGTGGTCACCGATGGTCACCACGACGTCCGGATCGACCGCACCGACCCGCTGCGCCGTCCGTCCGCATTGGCCACCACACAGGTCGCCGGCTGCGGCCAGGGTGATGCCGCCGGCGGGCGCTCAGCCGGGTGTCCGGCAATCCCTCGGGCGGCGCCTCGGAGCCGCCGACGGTCAGGAAGGCGTTGTCGACGTGCCGTCGAACTGGTCGGTCGCGCCGGGCACCAGCGCGCCGGTGGGTGCGGAGCCGGGCCCCGACGGCGAGCGGCGTGGCGCGCGGGTCCAGGCACCCGTCGACCCCGGCGACTAGAGCCGGTCACCGAGTCCGGGGAGCCGCGGCGTGCGCGTGGTCGCCGCTTTGAGTACCGGACTCGCGGCGCCGTCGCGCGCACACCGCGCGCCGTACCGCTGCCCCGGCACGACGCGACCGACGAGCGCCACGAGCCGGTCGCCCGGTCGCCCTTGACGGCAACGGACCTCGCCAGTCCGCCGACCTCGAGCCGGAATGGCTGGGGCCGCCGCCCAGGCCGCGCTCCAGCAGCGTGTTTCCGCCTCGGTCCTGGTGCCACCTGCGACAGCTCGTCCAGCCGGAAGTCGGTGCCGAACTCGAACGCACAGCTGCCACCCGGGCCCAGCTCGGCGAGTCGCGCCCGCTTGCGGACCCGGATCGCGGCTCGCGCCGCAGTCGACGAGCCGTCGTGGTGCATGGGGAGATCGACGCTCCGTGTCGCGCCCTGCGCCGAGTGACGAACGACTCCGCCCCGCAGAGCGATGCCACGTCGATGGTGAGGCCCGCCGACCCCCGGGAAGGCGTCCACGACCACGCCGTCGGCACGCCCGATCGATCGACGCCCGATCCGTCGACGCGGCGTCGGCCGGCCCGTTCCACGACCAGCCGGGAAGCAAGAGCGACAGGCAGTCCGAGCACGGACCCTGACCTGCCGACCACCCGGCATCCGCCTCCCCCGCGGTGGTTTCGCACACTAGATCTTGCGCAAGCCTGCGCCGTACGCCGCGGATCGCGTCGTCAGCGCCTGCCAGCCGGTGGGCAACGGCGCGGCCTTCGTCCGCCTGCGGCACGGCCCGGGTGTACTCGGACCTGGCCCCCGGTATGGCAATCCACGTTCGCCGTACCGGGCCAGCCGATCCGCCGGGAACACCGACCCGACCCCGGCTGAGGCCCGTCGGCATCGCGAAGAACGCGCACGCCGGCGACACCGGAGGCGGGTGACCGCTGCTGCGCGGCTAGGACACGTCCTCACGGGCCCCGCCCACCAGGCGAGCAGCCGGCGGGTGGCCTCCTCCTCGCCGAGCGGGCCCTCGTCCATCCGCAGCTCCAGCAGGAAGCGAGTACGCCGCGCCGACGTCGCGGCCCGGGCGGGATGTCGAGCAGCCCGCATGATCTGCGTTGCCGTCGAGGTCGGGCCGGATCGCGGCGAGCTCCTCCTGCTCGGACAGCCGGGCGATCCGGGCCTCGAGGTCGTCGTAGCTGCGCCGCAGCCGCTCGGCCTTGCGGCGGTTGCGGGTCGTGCAGTCGGCGCGGGTCAGGATGTGCAGCCGCTCGAGCTGGTCGCCGGCGTCGCGGACGTAGCGGCGGACCGCGGAGTCGGTCCACTCGCCGTCGCCGTACCCGTGGAACCGCAGGTGCAGCTCGACGAGCTGCGCGACCGCGTCGATCTCGTCGCCGGAGAAGCGCAGCGCCTTCATCCGCTTGCGGGTCAGCTTGGCGCCGACCACGTCGTGGTGGTGGAAGGTGACGCGTGCCGTCGCCGAGGAACCGGCGGGTCCGCGGCTTGCCGATGTCGTGCATCAGCGCCGCGAACCGGACGACGAAGTCGGGTCCGCCTCCCGAGCCGGTGCTCGAGCTCGATCGGCCTGCTCCAGCACGGTCAGCGTGTGCTCGTAGACGTCCTTGTGGCGGTGGTGCTCGTCGCGCTCGAGCGCCAGCGCCGGGCAGCTCGGGCAGCACCCGCGCGGCCAGCCCGGTCTCGACGAGCAGCGTCAGGCCGCGGCGCGGCTGGGGCGCGCAGACCAGCTTGACCAGCTCGTCGCGCACCCGCTCGGCGGAGATGATCTCGATCCGCTCGGCCATCGCGGTCATCGCCGCGACGACCTCGGGGGCGACGTCGAAGCCGAGCTGGGCGGCGAACCGGGCGGCCCGCATCATCCGCAGCGGGTCGTCGGAGAAGCTGTCCTCCGGCCGGCCCGGCGTCCGCAGCGTGCCGGTGGGCGAGGTCGACGACCCCGCCGTACGGGTCCTCGAACGTCCGGTCCGGGCACGGAGACCGCCATCGCGTTGACGGTGAAGTCGCGGCGGCCGCAGGTCGCCCGCGAGGCGTGTCGCCGAAGGTCGACCTCCGGCTTGCGGGAGACGGGGTCGTAGGACTCCGAGCGGTACGTCGTGATCTCGACCTGCCACGTCGCCCGGCGCGGCGCCGATGGTGCCGAAGGCGCGGCCCATGTCCCACACCGCGTCGGCCCAGCCGGCGACCAGCCGCTCGGTCTCCTCGGGCCGGGCCGAGGTGGTCAGGTCGAGGTCGCTGACGCGGCCGGCCGAGCATCGCGTCGCGCACCGGCCCGCCGACCAGGTGGAGCGCGTGGCCGGCCGCCGCGAACCGCTCGCCGAGCGGGCCGAGCACCGGCGTCGAGCCGGTCGAGCTCGTCGGCCAGCGACCGCTGGGCGTCGCCAGCAGATTCCACGCGGACGCGGCGGGCTCGGACACGCCCGGAACTCTAGTGCCCCGTCACTCCGGCCGCGCTGCCACGGCACCTCATGGCCGTCCCGATCGGGGCAGGCCGCGCCGGATAGAGTCGCCGCCGTGCCCCGCCGCTCGTCCTTGCTGCCTGCCCTCGTGGCGGCTGGCAGCGACTGTCGCGGGCGGCGTCGCTGGGTGATCCGCCGCGGGCTCCCGGCGGCACGCCGGCGCCGTCCGGCGGCGGCCGCCGACGACGAGCCGCTCGCAGGTCGTCATCGAGCCCGCTCACCCCGTCGTACGTCCCGGAGCAGGGGCCGGTCCGGATGCAGCGGCACGGTGACCAACGTCAGCGAGGAGCGGTGGCGCGCGATCAACGTCCACGCCTTCATCGACGACGCCCCGATGACGCTCGACCGCCGAGCTCGCCGCGGCCTCGACGACGCCGGTCGACGCCGACGTGGGCGACCGGATCACTGCTCCCCGGCACCTTCGACGAGCATCGGCTCGCTCGCGCCCGGGCGAGACCGCCGGACTTCATCGGTCGAGCTCAAGCGCAACCAGATCCCGGTCGCCGCAGCCGGGGTCTACTGGTTCGGGGCGCACGCGCTCGGCAACACCACCGAGGCCCGCGACGGCGTCGCCGACGGCCGGGCGCGCACGTTCCTCCCGCTGGTGCCGCCCGAGACCGCGGGGCCGCGAGCGACGCCGCCGTGGTGATCCCGATCCGGCGCGCCATCCGGCACGCCCCGACGGCCGGCTCCGGTCCGCCGCGCGCTGGGCGGCCGACCTCGGCGCCGGCGGCCGGCTGCGACGCCGCTGGCCGACTTCGGCGCGGCCGCCGGCTCGACCCCGGTCACCTGGCTGGTCGACCCCGCCGTGCCCGACGCCGTGGCCCGGCTGGTCGCCGGCAACCCGCCCCGCACGCTCGCCGACACCCTGCCGCCGGTGGAGGGCGAGCCGACCGAGAGCGGCGAGCCCGACCCGGCCGACGGACCCCGTCGTCCGACGATCGTGGAGCCCGGCGACGAGGAGCCCGCGCGCCGAGGCGCCGGCCGACGTCGCCGCGGAGCCCGGCGACGCGCCTGGCTCGACGCGGTTCGAGGACGCGCTGGCCGACGACGAGGTGCTGGCCCTGCCCTACGGCGACCCGGACCTGGCCGCGACCGCCGCCACGACGCGCCGGAGCTTCTACGACGACCGCCGTACGCCGGCGGTGGCACCGTGCTCGACCGCTGGCGGATCCCCACCGAGCCCGGCCGTGGCCGCGCCCGAGCGGCTTCCTGTCCGTCGACGTCGCTGTACGTGCTCTCCGGGCGACGAGACGGTGCTCCTCAGCGACGCGGCGCTGCGTCCGGCGAGGTACGCGACCACGGCCCGCGGTCGACGGCCAGCGGGTGCTGTTCGCGTCTCGGCCGCGGTCGCGCGCGGCGGTCCCGGTCCCGGGCGCCCCGCTCTCGGAGCTCGCGCTGCGGCAGCGGTTCCTCGCCGAGGCCGCCGTCCGGCTGCTGTTCCACGACCGGACCCCGCTGCTCGTCGGTGCTCCCGGCCGGGTTCGCGCCCGACCTCGCCGCTCAGCTTCTGGTCCGGGCCTCGACGCGCCGTGGCTCGAGCTGACCGACACCGACGACCTCGGCGACGGTCGGCCGCTCGCCGCCCGACGAGATCGTCTACCCGGTCGAGCAGGAGCTGACCGAGCTCGACGCCGAGAACTTCACCGCCGCCGAGCAGCTGATCGAGGCCGGCCGCACGCTCGACAACGTGCTGCCGCGCAACGACGTGGTCGCGGGCCAGGTCCTCGACGAGGCGCTCACCTCGCTCTCCTACGCCGACCGCGACCGGGCGATCGAGTCGCGCGCGCGACTCCGACGCCGCGGTCGCCTGGATCGAGCAGCCGGCTCGAGCGGATGCGGATCCGGGCACCGCGCGGCGTGACCCTCTCGAGCGCCACCGGCAGCTTCGCCACCACGGTCACCAACCGGCTCGACCAGCCGGTCACGCGTCTGGCTGCGCACCGATCAGCCTCGGCGACGTCGAGGTCGAGACCTCCGAGCGCCGATCGAGCTCGCGGCCGGCAGTCGGCAGACCGTCCTGCTCGACGCGCACGCGTCCAGCCCGGGCGTCCACTACGTCCGGGTCATGGTCACCGACGAGGACGGCACGCCGCTGGGTGCGGCGCAGCGCGTCGCCGATCCGGTCGGCCCAGGTGAGCGGCGTGATCTGGCTGATCCTCGGCGTCGGCGTCGGGCTGCTGTTCCTGGCGATCGCGATCCGCCTCGTACGCCGGATCCGGAGCGAGCGCGCATGAGCACCCCCAGAGCGAGGACCGCGACCGCGCAGGATCCTCTCCTCCAGCGCGGTGATGGCGGCCGGCACGACCGTGTCGCGGCTCAGCGGCTTCGTCCGGTCCGCGCTGCTGGTCGCGGCGCTCGGCACCGGGCTCCACGCCGAGCTCTTCAACGTCGCCAACACCGTGCCGAACATGCTCTACATCCTGCTGGCCGGCGGCATCTTCAACGCCGTGCTCGTGCCGCAGCTGGTGCGGTCGATGAAGAACGACGCCGACGGCGGCGAGGCCTACACCAACCGGATCGTCACCCTGGCCGCGCTGTTCCTCGGCGTCGTGACGGTGCTGCTGGTGGTCGCCGCCCCCTGGGTGATGCAGCTCTTCCTGGGCGAGGCCGTACGACCAGCCGGAGCTCGCCGCGCAGCGGGAGTCGGTCGATCGACTTCGCCCGGTGGTGCCTGCCGCAGGTCTTCTTCTACGGGATGTTCGTGCTGGTCGGGCAGATCCTCAACGCCCGCGGCCGCTTCGGTCCGATGATGTGGGCGCCGATCGCCAACAACCTGATCGCGATCGCCGTGCTGGTGACCTACCTGTTCGTCGTTCGGTCCGGCCCAGCGGCGAGCGAGCTCGCCGGCCCGTTCACCCCCGGCCAGGAGGCGCTGCTCGGCCTCGGCTCCACCCTCGGCATCGTGGTCGCAGCTGCGCGGTGCTGGTGCCCTACCTGCGCCGGGCCGGCTTCCGCTACCGGCCCCGGTTCGACCTGCGCGGCACCGGCCTCGGCCACACGCTGCGGCTCGGGCGTGTGGACCGTGCTGTTCGTGATCGTCAACCAGATCGCCTACACGGTCGTGGTCAACCTCGCCGAGCAGCGGCCCGGCGCAGGCGCCCGGGCGAGCCGGCGCCACCGGCTACACCGTCTACTCCTTCGCGTTCCTGATCGTGATGGTCCCCCACTCGATCATCACCGTCTCGCTGGCGACCGCGGTGCTGCCGCGGCTCTCGCGGCTCGCCGCCGACGGCGACCTGCGCCGAGCTCGCCCGCACGCTGACCGACGTCGCTGCGCACCGCGCTGGCGGTCGTGGTCCCGTTCGCGCTGCTGCTGCCCGCTGGTGGCCCGCGACGCCGCCCACGTGATCTGGGGGTACGGCGCCGGCGCCGACACCTACCAGAACTTCGCGCCCACGCTGGCGCTGTTCGGGATCGGCCTGGTGTTCTTCACCGTCCACTACCTCATGCTGCGCGGGTTCTACGCCCTCGAGCAGACCCGCACCGTCTTCTTCATCCAGTGCGTCATCGCCGCCAGCCAACATCGCCGCCGCCGTGCTGCTGGTGCGCGAGGCGACCGCCGAGCAGACCTCGCCCGCGCTGGTGCTCGCCTACGCCGCGTCCTACCTCGTCGGGCGCCGGCGTCTCCTCCGGCGGTCCTCGCCCGCCGGCTCGGCGGCCTCGGGTTCCGCGGGCCTGGTGCGGTTCGCTGGTCCGGCTGCTGGTGGTCGCGGCGGTCTCGACCGCCGGCGGCGTACGGCGTCGCCTGGCTGCTGGCCGGCCTGGGCGACGACCCGTCGCTGGGCGTCGCCCTGCTGCGCGGGGTCGCGGTCGCGACGCGTCGACGTCGTGCTGTTCCTGCTCCTGGCCCGGCTGTTCCGCCTGACGGAGGTCACCGACGTGCTGGACACGGTGACCCGGCGGCTCCGCTCGCGCGTCCCGGGCCTGACGCCGACCTACGATGACCAGCAACCATCGTAGAGGGAGATTCGTGCACGCAGTCAGCCAGACCGGGCGACCTGCTCGCCGACCGGTACCTCCTGGTCGACCTGCTCACCGAGAGCGGGAACGGCCGGTTCTGGCGCGCCCACGACCGGGTGCTGGACCGCCACGTCGCGCTGCACTGCATCGCCGAGGACGACGCCGCGCGCCGACGACCTCACCGAGGCCGCCCGGCTCTCCGCGACCGTCCTGGACCGGCGGATCCTGCGGGTCCTCGACGCCGACCGCCGCGACGGCATCGCCTACGTCGTCAACGAGTGGGGCTCCGGCACCTCCCTCGACATCCTGGTCGGCAGCGAGGGGCCGCTGCCGCCGCGCCGGGCCGCCTGGATCGTGTCCGAGGTGGCCGCCTCGATGGCGGTCGCCCACGAGCAGCGGGTCGCCCACGGGCGGCTGGTCCCCGAGAACGTCCTGATCGACCAGTCCGGCTCAGGTCCGGATCATCGGCTTCTGCGTCGACGCCGCGCTGCTCGGCCTCCCGCCCGGCCAGGTGTCCGACGACGTCGACCGACCTCGGCGGCCTCCTCTACTTCCTGCTCACCGGCAAGTGGGCCGGCCCGTCGACCTCCGACGTGCCGCCCGCGCTGCGCGCCCACGGCCGCTGGCTGCGCCCCCGGCAGGTCCGCGCCGGGATCCCCCGCGTCCTCGACACGCATCTGCGACCACGTCCTCAACCCCTACAGCGCCGAGCCCGGGCACCAGGACGTCAACCTCCACACCGCCCGCGGCCTCGCCGACGCGCTGCGCCGACTACGTCGGCGACCCGACCGGGCTGATCCAGCCCGCACCGCGTCGGCGGCATCACGCGGCGGCGGCGTGCTCGCGGTCCCCGAGCGGCGGCCCGCCGCGGCCGCCCGCGCCCGAGCCGCGAGCCCGAGCCGGAGGCCGACGCCGCGAGCGGACCCGGAGCCCGCCGCCGACCGACCCCGAGCCGACCCTCGTCGTACCCCCGGTGGCCGCGCCGGAGCCGCCGCCGCTGCACCCGCCCGAGACCGGCAGCGACCCGGGCGCCGACCCGCCGCTCCGGCGACAGGCGCCGGTCAGCACGCCGGCCGTCCCCGGTCGACATGCCGACCCAGGCCGGGATGCCGATCTTCGACGACGAGGCCGACGACGTCTCCTGGCTCGCAGAAGCGCTCCGAGCCACCCCCGCCGCCCCCCGCGTTCGAGGACCCGCCCGAGCGGCCGCTGTTCGCGCCCGACGCCGGCCGACGGCAGCCCGGCCCGGACGCCGCGCCCGGGCGCCGCGAGCCCGGCCGACCGGCGAGTACTGGCCCTGGGACAACACCGGCCCCGGCACCGGCAGCGGCGTGATCCCGGTGACCGAGGACGAGCCGGGCGAGGACGAGGACGTCCCGGGCCGGTCGTGGTTCCGGCTCGCGCTCCTGATCGCGCTGTCGCTGCTGCTCCTGGTCGCGGTCGTGATCGCCTACAACCTCGGCCGCGGCAAGACCCCGCTCGGGCGCGGAGCCGGACCCGCGACGCCGTCACCGTCCCGGCGTCCGACGACGGCGGACGCGCCTGACCCCGATCACGGGCACCACGGCCGTCGACCTCGACCCGCAGGGCGACCCGCCGGAGGAGTACCCCGACCTCGCGCCGCTCGCGGTCGACGGCGACCCGACCACCGCCTGGCCCACCGAGCACCTACTTCGACCAGTTCGGGCCGCCGCGCGGCCTCAAGACCGGCGTCGGCCTCGTACGTCGACCTGGGCGAGCGCGCAGGAGGTCTCCCAGATCGACCTGACCGCCGTCGGCGCGCCGACCGACGTCACCTACTACCTCACCGACACCGAGCCGACCGCCGTCGCCGACCTCGACGCCGCTCGAGGAGGTGACCGCTCGACCGCGAGCCGGGTCCGGACCCGGCTCGACGAGCCCGCGACCGGTCAGTACCTCGTGGTCTGGCTGACCGTCGCTGCCCGAGGTCGACGGCGGCTTCCGGGGCGAGATCGCCGAGGTCGTGGTCAGCGCAATGACCGCGGACGAGCGCACCGACGCCGAGCTGCTCGCCGCGCACGTCCAGGGGACGCCGACGCGTTCGGCGCTGCTGTTCGCGCCGCCACCGCGACCGGCTCTGGGCGGTCGCGGTGCGCACCATGGGCAACCCCGACGACGCGGCCGACGGCCTCCAGGACGGGCTGATCGCGGCGTACCGCCGGGCCGGGCTCGTTCCGCGGCGACGCGCAGGTGACGACCTGGCTGCACCGGGTCGTCGTCAACGCCTGCCTCGACCGGCTCCGGGCGGCGAAGGTACGCCGGGCCGAGCCGCTGCCCGACGACCTGGACGAGCTGCGGCGACCGTGGGTCGCTGGCGACCAGCGCGGCCGAGCTCGACCCCGCCGACGAGGCGCTGGCCGACGAACGTCGCCGACTGGTGGTGGCGGCCCTGCGCGCGGCTGCCCGCCGAGCAGCGGGCCGCGCTGGTGCTGGTGGACATGGAGGGCTACTCCGTCGCGGAGGCCGCCGAGATGCTCGACTGCGCGGTAGGGCACGGTGAAGTCGCGGTGCTCGCGCGGCCGGACCCGGCTCGCCGGCCTGCTGCAGGTGCTGGCGCCCGACGCGTGACCCGGACCACGCCGAGCCGGGGAACCCGGCGCCCGGCCCGCGCCGTCCCATCCACGGAGCCGCGCGGGCCACCGGCCCCGCCGTGACCCACCAGACCCGACCAGACCGCCCGACGAGCCCGAGAGGAGGTGATGCCCGATGACCGACCAGCACGAGCCCGACCCGACGCTGACCCCCGAGCAGGAGGCGCACGTACGCCGCCTGCTCGCCGACGCCCGCCACACCGAGCCGACTCCCGACGCCGTCGTCGCCCGGCTCGACCGGGTGCTCGCCGGCCTGGCCGAGGAGCCCGCCCGCGAGGCGGACGGTCGTCCGGCTCGCCGACCGCCGGCGCCGGGCGGCCACCCTGCTGGCCGCCGCGGCCGCCGTGGTCGTCGTGGGCTTCGGCATCGGCCAGGTGCTGCCGGCACGGCGGCGGCAGGACGCCGACGACGCGCCGACCGGTGCCGACGAGGACGCCGGCGCCGAGCCGAGCCGCACGAGGAGCGGCCGACGGCGACGGGCGCGCAGCCGAGTCGGGCGAGCGACGCCCAGCGAGCAGGCGAACGAGTCGCCGACCGCGGCGCAAGTCCGCGGCTCGCGAGCGATTCGGCCGCAGTCCTTCGCCGCGGACGCCAGGCCCTGCGACGACGGTGCGACGCACCTCGGCGACCGAGAGCGACGCGGCCAGCGCGGACCGGCACCAGCGCACCGGCGCGACGTGTGCGACCCCGGCGCGTGGGGCGCGCGGCCGCTACGTCGCGGTCCTCTACGACGGCGCCCGGGCTGGCTGGTGCTGCGCAAGCCGCAGGGCGACACCCAGGTCGCCGACCTGTTCCTCTGCGGCAGCGAGCTCGTCGTCCGGTCCGTGACCCTGCCCTACCCGTGAGCGGCCTCGACGCACGGGAATGCCGCTCGCCTACGATCGGTTCTGATCTACGGAGATCCCGACGAAGGAGCAGCATGTCCGACCCCCGCATTCACGGCGCGTCCGCGCACGTCATCGTCATCGGTTCCGGCCCGGCCGGCTACACCGCGGCGCTCTACACCGCCCGCGCGGCGCTGCAAGCCGCTGGTCCTCGAGGGCTCGGTCACCGCCGGCGGCGCGCTGATGAACACCACCGAGGTCGAGAACTTCCCCGGCTTCCGCGACGGCATCATGGGCCCGGCGCTGATGGACGAGATGCGCGCCCAGGCCGAGCGGTTCGGCGCCGAGCTGGTCGCCGACGACGTGGTCGAGGTCGACCTCACCGGCGACCTGAAGATCGTCAAGACCGCCACCGAGACCTACACCGCCCGCACCGTCATCCTCGCCACCGGCTCCGGCTACCGGAAGCTCGGCCTGCCGCGCGAGGAGGAGCTCTCCGGCCGCGGCGTCTCGTGGTGCGCGACGTGCGACGGCTTCTTCTTCCGCGAGCAGGCGATCGCCGTGGTCGGCGGCGGCGACTCCGCCGTCGAGGAGGCCACCTTCCTCACCCGGTTCGGCTCGAAGGTCTACCTGATCCACCGCCGCGACGAGCTGCGCGCCTCCAAGATCATGCAGGAGCGGGCGTTCGCCGACCCCAAGCTCGAGATCGTCTGGAACGCCGAGATCGCCGAGATCAACGGCGACGACCGGCTCGAGTCGGTCACGCTGCGCGACACCGTCACCGGCGAGACCCGGCCGCTCGAGGTCACCGGCCTCTTCATCGCGATCGGCCACGACCCGCGCTCGGAGCTGCTCGGTCGGCCAGGTCGACCTCGACGACGACGGCTACGTGCTGGTCGACCACCCCTCGACCGCGACCAACCTGCCCGGCGTCTTCGCCAGCGGCGACCTCGTCGACCACCACTACCGGCAGGCGGTCACCGCCGCCGGCACCGGCTGCGCCGCCGCCCTCGACGCCGAGCGCTACGTCGCCGCGCTCGACCACGCGCGCCTCGACGCGCCGGCTCCGCCGAGGAGACCGAGCGAGGTCCTCACCGAGACCGTTCAGGTCGCCGGGGCCTGACGACCGACCTGCGGCGCGGCGAGCCCGGGAACAACCGTCGCCCGGCCTGGTGTTCACTGAGCAGACCAGACCTCGATCACGACCTGAGAGGTGCCCGCCTGTGGGGAACATCTCCGCCGTGACCGACGCCGAGTTCGAGGCCGCAGGTCCTCAAGTCCGACAAGCCCGTCCTGGTCGACTTCTGGGCCGAGTGGTGCGGTCCGTGCCGCCAGGTCGCAGCCGATCCTCGAGGAGATCGCGGCCGAGCACGGCGAGAAGGTCACCATCGTCAAGATGAACGTCGACGAGAACCCGGTGACGCCGTCCTCCTACCGCGTCACCGGCATCCCGACCCTCAACCTCTACCAGGGTGGCGAGGTCGTGAAGTCGCATCGTGGGCGCGCGCCCCAAGGCCGCGCTGCTCAACGAGCTGTCCGACTACATCGCCTGAGGCCGGTCGCTGGGCACCCGGCGCACGCCTCCTGACCGCGGCGCGCCCTCCGGGGCGCGCCGCGGTTTCGGCTGCCGGCCGCACCACGCCCACCAGCCGCTCCAGCGCCGCCTCGACCTCGCTCTTCCAGCGTGACGGCGGCCCGCAGGTCCATCCGCATCCGCGGCGTCGCCGGGTGCGCCGCGCTGGGTGCGGAAGCCGACGCCGCTGAGGAAGTCGGCCGGCACCGTGCACCGGCGCGCGGCCGACGCCCGCGGTCGCCGAACGCCTCGACCGCCCGGATGTCGCGCTCCACCAGGTCCCGCGCCATCGCCCGCACCAGCATCCGGCCCACGCCGCCGCCCCGCGCCGCCGGTCGACGTACGCCGTCGTCATGAGCACGGCGTCGGGCGAGACCGGCGCGGTCGCGAAGCCCGCGGCACCCGGCACGAACCCGGCCGGCGCGTAGAGCACGTAGCCGACGAGCTGGTCGTCGACGAGCGCCACCCGGCCGCACGAGCCCCACTCGCGCAGCACCTCGGAGACCCACGCCTCCTTCTCGGCCGCCGGGTCGTCGACCCGCGCCCGGCGGACCGGGTCGCACTCCCAGAACACGCAGGACCGGCACGGCGCGGGGATCGCGTCCAGGTTGTCCAGGGTCAGCCGGACGGCCGTCCGGGTCACGGCTCGATGGTACGGCCCGATCAGTCGGCAGAGCGCCGGTCGGCACGCCGACCTGCCTGCGAGAATGTCGCCGGTGCGCCCGATCCGGCAGAGCAGCAAGCTCCACCACGTCCGCTACGACGTGCGCGGACCGATCCTGGTCGAGGCGCAGCGGCTCGAGGCCGAGGGCCACCGGATCCTCAAGCTCAACATCGGCAACCCGGCGCCGTTCGGCTTCGAGGCGCCCGAGGCGATCGTCGCCGACATCGTCCACCACCTGCCCGACTCCCAGGGCTACAGCGACTCCCAGGGCATCTACCCGGCCCGGACGGCGGTCGCGCAGTACTACCAGCAGTGCGGGCTGCGCGACGTCAGCGTCGACGACGTCTTCATCGGCAACGGCGTCTCCGAGCTGATCTCGATGGTGCTGCAGGCGTTCGTCGACGACGGCAACGAGGTCCTGGTCCCGGCGCCCGACTACCCGCTGTGGACCGGCGCGGTCACGCTCTCGGGCGGTACGCCGGTCCACTACCTGTGCGACGAGGCGAACGACTGGAACCCCGACCTGGCCGACATCGAGTCCAGGATCACCGAGAACACGCACGCCATCGTCATCATCAACCCCAACAACCCCACGGGTGCCGTCTACAGCCGGGAGACGGTCGCCGGCCTGGTCGACATCGCGCGACGCCACCAGCTGGTCGTGTTCGCCGACGAGATCTACGAGAAGATCCTCTTCGACGACGCCGTCCACCACCACGCGGCGGCCGCAGCCGGCGACGACGTCCTCTGCCTGACGTTCAGCGGTCTCTCCAAGGCCTACCGGGTCTGCGGCTACCGCGCCGGCTGGGTGATGGTGTCGGGGCCCAGGGAGCTCGCCACCGACTTCCTCGAGGGCCTCACCCTGATCGCCAACATGCGGATGTGCGCCAACGTGCCCGCCCAGCACGCCATCCAGACCGCCCTGGGCGGCTACCAGTCGATCGAGGAGCTGATCGTCCCCGGCGGCCGCTTCTACGAGCAGAGCATGCTCGCCGACCGGCTCCTCAACGAGATCCCGGGGTCTCCTCGGTCCGGCCGCGCGGCGCGCTCTACTGCTTCCCCCGCCTCGACCCCGCGGTCTACGCCGTCGACGACGACCAGCAGCTCGTCATCGACCTGCTGCGCGCCAAGAA
The DNA here is from genome assembly GCA_963757735.1 of uncultured Acidobacteriota bacterium. Classification (GTDB taxonomy): domain Bacteria; phylum Acidobacteriota; class Vicinamibacteria; order Vicinamibacterales; family UBA2999; genus Gp6-AA40. The sequence continues at coordinate 13,224 of CAVWST010000004.1, read as the reverse complement.
GATCCTGGTCACCCACGGCACCGGCTTCAACTGGCCCGAGCCCGACCACTTCCGGATGGTGACGCTGCCCGACGTCGCCGTGCTGGAGGAGGCGATCGGCCGGATCGCCGACTTCCTCGCCACCCGCCGCTGACCGTCTGCCGCACCCCTAGGCTGAGCCGCGTGCGCGACCTCATCTACCCACCGATCGTGGTGGCCGCCAAGCTCGGCTTCCGGGTGCTCGGGCAACCGGATCCAGCATGACCGGCACCGAGCACGTCCCGCACCACGGGCGGCGTGCTGCTCGCCTACAACCACATCGGCTACGTCGACTTCGTGTACGGCGGCCTGGCGGCCAACCCGTCCAGGCGGCTGGTGCGGTTCATGGCCAAGCGGGAGCTGTTCGACCACCGGTTCACCGGGCCGATCATGCGCGCGCTGCCACCACATCGAGGTCGACCGCGGCGCCGGCGTCCGCGTCGTACTGGAGGTGGCCCAGGAGTTCCTCGCGGCCGGGGAGGCGGTCGGGATCTTCCCCGAGGCGACCATCTCGCGCGCGATGGAGCTCAAGGAGTTCAAGACCGGGGCGGTCCGGATCGCGGCCGCGGCCGGCGTCCCGCTGGTGCCGGTCGTGCTGTGGGGCACCCAGCGGCTGATGACCAAGGACCACCCGCAAGGACTTCTCGCGCGGGCAAGACGATCTCGATCCGCGGTCGGCGCTCCGCTCCACCCGACCGGCGAGGACCCGGTGGCCGAGACCGCCGAGCTGCACAGCGTGATGTCCGCGCTGCTGGACCGAGGCGATCGCGGACTACCCGGCCGAGGAGCAGCCGCCCGGGTCGCTGGTGGCTGCCGCGGCGGCACGGCGGCAGCGCCCCCACGCTGGCCGAGGCCGCCGAGCTCGACGCCGCCGAGACGCGGGAGCGGGCCGCCCGCCGCGCCGCACAGCGACGTGACGATCTGTCACTTTGTCGACATTGAGCCGACGTTGTCGACAAAGGGATAGCGTGCGATGCGAGTGGTCAGATCGGCCGGTCGATCGCGGTTGCGCGGGTCCATCACGTCCACGATCCGCTGCAGGTCCTGCGAGCGAGGCGAACTCGACGGTGATCTTGCCCTTGGACTTGCCGAGGTCGACCTTGACCCGGGTCTCGAACCGGTCCGAGAGCCGCTCGGCGATGTCGGCCAGCCCGGGTGCCACCGGCTTGGGCGCCGGGGCGCGGGCGGCGCGCGGAGCCGATCGTCGCCCACGGCCACGATCTCCTCCAGCCCGCGGACGCTGATGCCCTCGCTGACGACCCGGCCGGCGAGCCGGTCCTGCAGCCTCGGGGTCCTCGATCGCCAGCAGCGACCGGGCGTGGCCGGCCGACAGCACGCCCGCGGCGACCCGCCGCTGCACGGCCGGCGAGAGCTTGAGCAGCCGCAGCGTGTTGCTGATCTGGGGCGCGACCGGCCGATCCGGCGCGGCGAGCTCCTCGTGGGTGCAGCCGAAGTCCTCGAGCAGCTGCTCGTAGGCGGCCGCCTCCTCCAGCGGGTTGAGCTGCGAGCGGTGCAGGTTCTCCAGCAGCGCGTCGCGCAGCATGTCGTCGTCGCCGGTCTGCGCGCACGATGGCGGGGATCGCTCCAGCCCGGCCAGCTGGGAGGCGCGCCAGCGGCGCTCGCCCATCACCAGCTCGTAGCGGTCCTCGCCCGTCACGCAGCGGCCGGACCACGATCGGCTGCAGCAGGCCGACCTCGCGCGATCGAGGTCACCAGCTCCGCCATCGCGTCCTCGTCGAAGACCTGGCGGGGCTGGACCGGGTTGGGCGTGATCGAGGCCGGCGGCAGCTCGGTGAAGTAGGAGCCGCCGACGAGCTCGGGCGCGGCCGGTGGCTCCGCCGCGGGCCCGGTGGCGCCCGAGGTCCGCGGTGGCGTCGACGGCTCCGTCGTCGGGCTCGGCTCCGGCCGCGGGCGCGGTGGGGATGAGGGACCCGAGCCCGCGGCCGAGGCCGCGGCGCGGCGGGTGGGGCTGGGCGTCATCGGGCGGGTGCTCCCTTGCTGGCGATCTCGCGGGCGGCTTCGAGGTAGCAGACGCCCCGGGCGATCCCGGGATCGTAGGTCATCACCGTCTGCCCGTACGACGGCGCCTCGGAGACCCGGACCGAGCGCGGGATCGTGGTCTTGAGGACCTGGTCCCGAAGTGCTCGCGGACCTCCTCGGCGACGCCGGAGGCGAGCCGGGTGCGGGCGTCGTACATCGTCACCAGGATCGTGGAGACCACCAGCCGCGGGTTGAGGTGCGCCTTGACCATCTCGACGGTCTCGAGCAGCTGGCCGAGGCCCTCCAGCGCGTAGTACTCCGCCTGGATCGGGATCATCATCTCCGCGCCGGCGACCAGCGCATTGAGCGTGAGCAGTCCCAGCGAGGGCGGGCAGTCGACCAGGACGAAGTCGAAGCGCTCCTCCCCCGCCTCCTCGGCGCTCGCCGACGCCAGGGGTGGCCCTGGATCGCCTTGTGCAGCCGGTTCTCGCGGGCCACCACGCTCACCAGCTCGATCTCGGCGCCGGCCAGGTCGATCGTCGCGGGCACCACCCAGAGGCCCGCCATGTCGGGACACTCGCGTGGTCACGTCGGCCAGCGGAGCGCCGTCGACGACCGCGTCGTACGTCGAGGGCACCCCCCGGCGGTGCTCGACCCCGAGCGCGGTCGAGGCGTTGCCCTGCGGGTCGAGGTCGACGACCAGGACCCGCTGCCCGAGCTGGGCCAGGGCCGCCGCGATGTTCACGGTGGACGTGGTCTTGCCGACCCCGCCCTTCTGGTTGGCCACGACGATCACGCGGGTCCGGTCGGGCCGGGGCAGCGACGGGCGCATCCGGGCGCCGTGCCGCGCCAGCACCGAGTGCTCCGCGGCCCGCGCCAGCGGCGTGCTGCGTCGTCGTCGAGCACGGGTCGGCGGCCGCCACCTCGCCGGCCGTCCGCACCCCGAACGGTGCCGGATGTTTCACGTGAAACCACGGGCTCGCCTTCTGATCGGTCACCGCGCGGCCGCCGTCAGGGTCGTCCTCTGCCTGTGGATGAACTGGCTCTTCCTGTGCACAACTGCGCTCATCGGGCCATCCCAGACCGGTGGATAACTCCGGTACGGCGTCGGTGGCGGGCCAGCCGAGCGGCCCGGTGCCATCGGAGACGCGTCGCTGGCTGACACGGCGCTCAACCTCTCACACCGCAGCCGATCCCAGACCACCCTGACCACCGTCGTCGGTGGATCCAGCAGGGCCGGCTCGCCGGCCCCGAGCGACAGCACCTCCGGGCTCCGCACAGCCCGAATCGACGCAGGTCGTCGCGCCGCGTCGCGATCTCCTCGGCCGCCGCGCGGAGCCCTTCATCGCCACCAGCGCGCCCGTCGGCGCGACCAGCGGCATCGACCACCCCAGCAGCCGGGCCAGCGGCGCCACCGCGCGGGAGGTCACGACGTCGAACCGCTCGATGCCGTGCAGCTGCTCGGCGCGGCGCGCCGACCTCGCAGCCGCTCCAGACCCAGCTCGGCGACCACCTCGTCGAGGAACGTGGTCCGCCGCAGCAGCGGTTCGACCAGGGTCACCGCGCAGGTCCGGCCGGGCGATCGCCAGCACGATGCCGGGCAGCCCGGCGCCGGTCCCGACGTCGCACACCGTGGCACCCTCGGGATCACCTCGGCCAGCACGGCGCAGTTGACCAGGTGCCGCTCCCAGAGCCGCGGCACCTCCCGCGGCCCGATCAGGCCGCGCAGCACGCCGTCGCGGCCAGCAGCTCGGCGTACCGCTCGGCCAGCGGCAGCCGCTGCGGAGCCGAACACCCCCCGCGCCGACGCGGGCGCGGGGGGTGCTGCGGGGTCACCGGATGTTTCACGTGAAACGGATCGTCCGCAGCGCAGCGGATCGGTCACGCGGTCCAGGGTCACTGGGGCAGGACCACCACGAAGCGCTTCGGCTCGACGCCCTCGGACTCCGAGGTCAGGCCGGCGGCCGCGACGGCGTCGTGGACCACCTTGCGCTCGAACGGCGACATCGGGTCGAGCGACGCCGGCTCGCCGGTCTCCTTGACCCGGGCCACCAGGCTCGGCGGCCAGCGCGACCAGCTCGCTCGCGCTTCTGCGGCCCGGTAGCCGGAGATGTCCAGCATCAGCCGCGAGCGCTCGCCGGTCTCGCGGTAGACCGCCAGCCGGGTCAGCTCCTGCAGCGCGTCGAGCACCTCGCCGTCGCGGCCGACGAGCTGGGCGAGGTCGGCGCCCACGATCGAGACCGACGCCCGGTCGCCCTCGACGTCCATGTCGAGGTCGCCGTCGAGGTCGGCGATGTCGAGGAGCTCCTCGAGGTAGTCGGCGGCGATGTCGCCCTCGTTCTCCAGCCGGTCCTGGCGGCTCGGCGGCCGCTCCTCGGCGCGTCCGCCGGCCTCGGCGTCGTCGTCGGTCTCGGTCGGGCTCGTCGATCTCGCTCGTCGGTCTGCTCGGTCTGGCGGTCTGTGTCGTCGGCTCGGCGTGCGTCGAGCGTCGTCGGTCGGTCTGGCTCGCTCACTGCGGTGTCGGCGTCGCGTCGGGTTCGGGGTGCTGCCCGGAGTCCGCCGGCCGCTGGCTCTTCTTGCGCTGCTGGCGCGACTGCCGCTTGGGCTGCTGCCGCGGCGCGGGCGGCGGTCGGTCTCGGGCTCGGTCGCCGTCGTCGTACCGGTCCGCGCGGCCGCGGGTCGGGCGACCACGCCGTGCCGGGCGGCCTTGCCCGCGTCGCGCTCCTCCTTCGCGGCGAAGGCCGGCGTGCCGGGCGCGGGGTTGTTGCGGATCACGTAGAACTGCTGGCCCATGGTCCACAGGTTGGAGGTGGTCCAGTAGAGGAGCACGCCGATCGGGAAGGCGATGCCGCCGACGGCGAAGACCACCGGCAGCACGTAGAGCAGCAGCTTCTGCTGCTGGGCGTAGGGGCCGGTCAGCGCGTCGGCCGGCATGTTCTTGCTCATCAGCTGCCGCTGGGTGAGGAACGTCGTCGCGGTCATCGCCGACCACCAGCAGCGCGGCCATCACGATGATGCCGATGTCGCCGTCGGCATTGAAGAGCGTGCCGGACAGCGGGACACCGAACAGCTCCGCGTCGCCGAAGTCCTCGGCGTCCGGTCCTCGGTGAGGACGCCCTTCGGGTTGCCGTCCGACGGCGTTGTTGAGCACGCCGAACAGCGCGAAGAAGATCGGCATCTGCAGCAGGATCGGCAGGCACGAGGCGAACGGGTTGGTGCCCGAGTCCTTGTAGAGCTTCATCGTCTCCTGGGCGAGCTTCTCCCGGTCGTGCCCGTACTTCTTCTGCAGCTCCTTCACCTTGGGCTGGATCAGCTGCATGTTGCGGCTGGACTTGATCTGCTTGACGAACAGCGGGATCAGCGCGGCCCGGATGACGAGGGTGAGGCCGATGATCGACAGCGCCCAGGCGGCGCCGCCCGACTCGTCGAGACCGAGCCAGGTCCACAGGCTGTGCCACCGCATCAGGATGAACGAGATGGCGTAGTACAGCGGGTCCATGATGAAGTCGAAGAAGCGAACACTCAGGCTCCTCGGCTGGGCGCAGATGTCGATGACGGGGACGGGAGTCGCGGCGGGCGGCAACGGGGTCGTAGCCGCCGGCGGCCCACGGGTGGCAGCGGCCGAGCCGGCGTACGGCGAGCCAGCTGCCGCGCAGGCTGCCGTGGACGGTCACCGCCTCCAGCGCGTACGCCGAGCAGGACGGGTGGTAGCGGCAGACCTGCCCGTAGAGCGGGCTGATCACGGCGCGGTAGGCCCGCAGCAGCCCGATGAGCAGGTACTTCACGAGCGGCACCTCCCGGTCCCTGCCAGCACCCGCTGCAGGCAACGGTCGAGGTCGGCGCCGGAGTTCCGCGCGAGCTCGCGGCGGCGGCGTCGGGCAGCGCCCGGATCACGAGCGCGCCGGCAGCCCGGGAGCGCGGTCGAGCTGCTCCCGGGCGAGGTGGCGAAGTCGGCGCTGCACGCGGTTGCGGATCACGGCGTTGCCCACCGCCTTGCTGACGACCAACCCGACCCGGCGGCCCGGGGCCTGCGGTCGGCCTCGTGGACCAGCAGGTGCACGACCACGGTGCGGGAACCGGCCCGGCGCCCGGAGCGGATGGCGGTGCGAAAGCTCTCGGCGTCGGTGAGTCGGTGCGCCGCGGGCAGCACGGCTGTGGCGGCGGTCGGCTGAGCCCTCAGACGGCCAGGCTCTTGCGGCCCTTGCGGCGGCGCGAGGACAGGATCGCGCGGCCGGCGCGGGTGCGCATGCGCAGGCGGAAGCCGTGCGTCTTGTGACGACGACGGTTGTTCGGCTGGTACGTACGCTTGCTCACGAGGATCTCTTTCGTGTGGACCGGGGACGCATCACGCAGCAGTGGTCGTACGGGCCTGCCCTTCGGCTGGCACCGCCCAGCCACGGCATGGACATCCGTGGACATGCGGCACCGGTCGACACTGATCAGTCGTGCAGTGACCGGCCAACGGTACGCGGCGAGCTCGCGCAGGGTCAAACCGACGCCGCCGGAGTCAGTGGACAATCGCGACAGCCTGTGGAGAAACCCTTGCCGCGGCGGCTCCGCGGCTTGTTACGTTCGCGCCTTCCGAGGTTCCCCGCCGGCCCCGGACGCCGTGATCGACAGCCCGTGTGAGCGGCGTCACAGACCCTGTGAACAGCCTCTGACCTGCGGAAACAGTGATCAGGACGTCCCGTCGCCGCGTCTCGGACGGGCTCCCTCCACAAGGATGGGGGCAGGTGCACAGTCTGTGGACAAGACTGTGGATGCCAATCTGCGAACCGACCCAGAAGGCGCGCTCTCGTGGACCACCCCCAGCAGGCCCCGTCAGACCATCCGACCACGACCGGCGACCCGCCGCAGGCCCCGACCGAGTCCGCCGACGGCGAGCGACTGCCGACCGACCTCCACGCCGCGTGGCGGGGGGTGCTCGATCGAGCTCCAGGGCTACCAGCGGGCCTGGCTGCGGACCAGCCAGCCGGTGACCGCTCCACGAGAACACCGCGATCGTCGCGGTCCCCAACGAGTTCACCCGCGGCCAGCTCGAGGGCCGGCTCCGCGCCCAGCTCGAGGAGTCGCTGACCGTCGCCTTCGGCCGGGAGATCCGGATCGCGGTCACCGTCGACACCACGCTCGAGCCGGGCGACTGGGCGGCGCCACCGCGACCATCGATGAATCGACCAAGCGACACGACGACATGTCGACAATTCCCTACGAGCCGCTCGAGCCGCCGCCGGCGCCGGTCACGAACCGATGTCGGGACCGCCCGGCCCGCCGCCGCCGATCGGCACGTCGCTGGAGACCCGGCTCAACCCCAAGTACACCTTCGAGACGTTCGTCATCGGCTCGTCCAACCGCTTCCCCCACGCGGCCGCGGTCGCGGTCGCCGAGGCGCCGGGCAAGGCCTACAACCCGCTGCTCGTCTACGGCGAGTCCGGACTCGGCAAGACCCACCTGCTCCACGCGATCGGCCACTACGTCCGCAGCCTCTACACCGGGGCCAAGGTGCGCTACGTCTCCAGCGAGGAGTTCACCAACGAGTTCATCAACGCGATCCGCGACGACCGGCAGGACCGGTTCAAGCGTCGCTACCGCGACGTCGACGTGCTGCTGATCGACGACATCCAGTTCCTGGAGGGGAAGACCCAGACGCAGGAGGAGTTCTTCCACACCTTCAACACGCTCCACAACGCCAACAAGCAGATCGTGCTGACCTCCGACCGCCCGCCCAAGCGGCTCGAGGCGCTCGAGGACCGGCTGCGCAACCGGTTCGAGTGGGGCCTGATCACCGACGTCCAGCCGCCCGACCTCGAGACCCGGATCGCGATCCTGCGCAAGAAGGCCGCGATGGACCGGCTCACCGCCCCGCCGGACGTGCTGGAGTTCATCGCCAGCAAGATCCAGACCAACATCCGCGAGCTCGAGGGCGCGCTGATCCGGGTCACGGCCTTCGCCAACCTCAACCGGCAGGAGGTCGACATGACCCTGGCCGAGATCGTGCTCAAGGACCTGATCCCCGAGGGCGGCGAGCCGGAGATCACCGCCGGCCTGATCATCGCCCAGACCGCGGCGTACTTCGGCCTCACCATCGAGGAGCTCACCGGCCCGAGCCGCGGCCGTCACCTGGTCATGGCGCGTCAGATCGCGATGTACCTGTGCCGCGAGCTGACCGCCCTCTCCCTGCCCAAGATCGGCGCCGAGTTCGGCAACCGCGACCACACGACGGTCATGTACGCCGACCGCAAGATCAACACCCTGCTCGCCGAGCGCCGGGCGGTGTTCAACCAGGTCAGCGAGCTCACCAACCGGATCAAGCTGCAGGCCCGCCAGGGCTGACGCACCGGCCCGAGGTGCCCGCACTGTGGACAACGTGTGGGGCAGCCGGCCCGGGTTCTGCACAACGCTGTGCAGAACCGGTGAGTGTTGTAGCGCCGGACGTCACCTGTTGTTCACATCCGGCCGGTCGTTCGTCCCCGGTCCGTCCACAGCCCCTGTGCACCGGCGACTCGCCGCTCTGACCTGCGGCGACGCCGGTCGTCCACAGTTTCCACCGCTGCTACGACTCCTACGAGAACCTATCCCTGATCGATCCACGGTGAAATTCCACGTCGGACCCGATCTGGGGACGAACTCCCGCCGCTGGCCCCGCTGGCAGGATGCCGTCCCCGCTCCACCCGTCGAATCCCGTCGGCAGGATGCCGACCCCACCACTCATCCCCGACGACCCGAAGGACCACGCACCGTGAAGTTCCGTGTCGAACGCGACGTGCTCGCCGATGCCGTCGCCTGGGCTGCCCGCAGCCTCCCGGTCCGCCCCAGCGTCCCGGTGCTCGCCGGCCTCCTGATCGAGGCCAGCGACGAGGGCCTGGTGCTCTCCACCTTCGACTACGAGACCTCGGCCCGGGCCACGCTGACCGAGGCCCAGGTCTCCGACGAGGGCCAGGCGCTGGTCAGTGGCCGGCTGCTCGCCGACATCTGCCGCAGCCTGCCCGCCAAGCCGGTCGAGATGGTGCTCGAGGGCCCGCGGGTCTCGCTGACCTGCGGCTCGGCGCGGTTCAGCCTGCAGACGATGCCGGTCGAGGACTACCCGTCGCTGCCCGACATGCCGTCGGCGACCGGCACCGTCCCGAGCGAGCACTTCGCGCACGCGGTCGCCCAGGCCGTGACCGCGGCCGGCCGCGACGACATGCTGCCGGTGCTCACCGGCGTCCGCATCGAGATCGAGGGCTCGACCATCTCCCTGCTCGCCACCGACCGGTTCCGGCTCAGCCACGTCGAGCTCGACTGGAGCCCCCGCACCCCCGACGCGTCCATGGCCGCGCTGGTGCCGGCCAAGGTCCTCGGCGACACCGCCAAGTCGCTCACCGGCGGCGGCGAGGTCACGATCGCGCTGGCGGCCAGCGGCACCGGTGAGGGCATCATCGGCTTCGAGGGCGTGGCCCCGGCGGCGTACGACGGACCACGACCCGGCTGCTCGACGGCGAGTTCCCCAAGGTCCGCAACCTCTTCCCCGGCGAGCACCTCACCACCGCCAAGATCGACAAGGCCGACCTGGTCGACTCGGTGAAGCGGGTGGCGCTGGTGGCCGAGCGCAACACCGCGGTGCAGCTCGCCTTCGGCGACGGCCAGCTCACCCTCGACGCCGGGTCGGGCGACGAGGCCCAGGCCTCGGAGTCCCTCCACGCCGAGATCGACGGCGACGCCCTCACCACCGGCTTCAACCCGCAGTTCCTGCTCGACGGCCTGACCGCCATCGACCAGGCCGTCGTCGAGCTGGCGTTCACCCAGGCCTCGAAGCCGATGGTGATGAGCGGATCGGCCGGAGACACCGGCGAGGACCCGTCGTTCCGCTACCTGCTGATGCCGCGCCGGCTGCTCTCCTGACCTGACCCGGCGCGCGCGACTGCCCGTTCGACCCGGTCGGCGTAGGGTCACGGCACATGGACATCGGGCTGGTCGGTCTCGGCAAGATGGGCGGCAACATGCGGACCCGGCTCCGCAATGCCGGCCACACGGTGGTCGGCTACGACCGCAACCCCGACGTCTCCGACGTCGACAGCCTCGAGGAGCTGGTCAAGGCGCTGCCCAGCCCCAAGGTCGTGTGGGTGATGGTGCCCGGCCGGCGACCCCACCCGCGAGACCGTGCGGGCGCTCGGTGAGCTGCTCGGCGAGGGTGACGTCGTCGTCGACGGCGGCAACTCGCGCTGGACCGACGACCAGCGCAACGCCGAGGCGCTCGCCGAGCGGGGCGTCGGCTTCGTCGACTGCGGGGTCTCCGGCGGCGTCTGGGGCCTCGAGAACGGCTACGCCCTGATGTACGGCGGCGACGCCGACGACATCGCGAAGGTCCAGCCGGCCTTCGACGCCCTCAAGCCCGAGGGCGAGTTCGGCTCGGTGCACGCCGGCGCGGTCGGCGCCGGCCACTTCTCGAAGATGGTCCACAACGGCATCGAGTACGCGATCATGCAGGCCTACGCCGAGGGCTGGGAGCTGCTCGAGAAGGCCGAGGTCACCGACAACGTCACCGAGGTGTTCCGCTCCTGGCGCGAGGGCACCGTGATCCGGTCGTGGCTGCTCGACCTGCTGGTCGCCGCGCTCGACGACGACCCCGCCTGGACGGCATCCGCGGCTACGCCGAGGACTCCGGCGAGGGCCGCTGGACCGTCGAGGCCGGCATCGAGAACGCCGTCGCCGACGCCGGCGATCACGGCCGCGCTCTACGCGCGGTTCGTCTCCCGCCAGGACGACTCCCCCGCGATGAAGGCGGTGGCCGCGATGCGCAACCAGTTCGGCGGGCACGCCACCCAGACCGCACCGAGCGCGCCCGAACGGCGGCGACGTCGGCCGCCGGCGGCGCCGGCAGCACGAGGCGAAGGCTAGCACCGTGTACGTCGCCCACCTGACCCTCCACGACTTCCGGTCCTACGCCGACCTCGACGTCGAGCTCGCCCCGGGCGCGACGGCGTTCATCGGCCGCAACGGCCAGGGCAAGACCAACCTGGTCGAGGCGATCGACTACCTCTCCCGGCTCGGCTCCCACCGGGTCTCCTCCGACGCGCCGCTGGTGCGCGCCGGCGCGGAGCAGGCGATCGTCCGCGCGGCGGTGGTCCGCGACGGGCGCAGCGCGACGCTCGAGGTGGAGCTCAACCCCGGCCGGTCCAACCGGGCCCGCGTCAACCGGTCCCCGCTGCCCGAAGGCGCGCGACCTGCTGGGCCTGGTCCGCACCGTGGTCTTCTCCCCCGAGGACCTGACCCTGGTCAAGGGCGACCCGTCCGACCGGCGTCGCTTCCTCGACGACCTGCTGGTGCTCCGCACCCTCGACTGGCCGGCGTCCGCTCCGACTACGACCGGGTGCTGCGCCAGCGCAACTCGCTGCTCAAGACCGCCGGGCTCGCCCGGGGCAGCGCCCGCGAGGGCGGCGCTGTCGACGCTCGGGGTCTGGGACGCCCACCTCGCCACGACCGGCGCCGAGCTGCTCGAGGCCCGGCTGGCGCTGGTCGAGCAGCTGCGGCCCTACCTCGGCAAGGCCTACGAGACCGTCGCGCGGGGCGCGAGCCGCGACGACGCCGAGATGGAGTACGCGCCGTCGTTCGAGCTGCGACGGCGCGCCGACCGAGCCGACGCTCACCGAGGCGCTGCTGGCCGAGCTGGAGCGCCGCCGCGGCGACGAGCTCGACCGCGGGTCTCGCCTGGTCGGGCCTCACCGCGACGAGCTCCGGCTGACGCTCGGCAGCCCGGACGCCCGGCTGCCGGTGCGGGCTACGCCTCCCACGGCGAGTCCTGGTCGTTCGCGCTGGCGCTGCGGCTGGCGTCGTACGACCTGTTGCGTGCCGAGGGCGACGACCCGATCCTGATCCTCGACGACGTCTTCGCCGAGCTCGACACCGAGCGGCGCCAGCAGCTCGCCGACCTCGTGGCCGGCGCCGAGCAGGTGCTGGTGACCGCGGCGGTGGCGGCCGACGTGCCCGAGGCGCTCGCCGGGGTCCGCTTACCTGGTCGCGCGACGGGGAGGTGACCCGTGACGGCTGAGGAGCCGCGGAGCCGCCGGAGACGCCAGCCGGCGAGCCGACGCCGAGCCGGACCGCCGACGACGGGCTCGACCTGGCCCGGGCGATGACGCGGGCCTCGGCCCGGACGACGCCGGCCGCGCGGGCGAAGAAGCGGGCCGGCGGCCACCGCCGTCCCGCTCGCCGGGTCGTCCGGCGCCCACCCCGACGAACGCGATCCCCAGCTGCTCGACACCACCGTCGGCCGGCTCGTCGAGGACCACGGCTGGGACCTCGACCTCCGGGTCCACGGCGTCTTCGGCCGGTGGACCGAGCTGGTCGGGCCGAGATCGGCGCCCACAGCACGCCCGAGACCTTCACCGACGGGACGCTCGTCGTCCGCACCGACTCCACCGCCTGGGCGACCCAGCTGAAGCTGCTGGCGCCCACCGTCGTACGCCGTCTCAACGAGGAGCTCGGCCACGGCACGGTGACCGTGATCGACGTCCTCGGCCCGCAGGGACCGACCTGGAAGAAGGGCCCGCGCTCGGTCCGCGACGGCCGCGGTCCGCGGGACACCTACGGCTGAGACAGGCCGTTCAGGGGCCGATCCGCCGTACAGGGCCCGTCCGCCCCCCTGCGGGACGCTCCGAAGGGCGGTTCCGGCCCGCTCACGGGCGATTTCGTCCACAGATCCCCCCGCCCCAGCGCCCCGCGTGAATGCAGGCCCCTCGCGGGCTATCATGGCATCCAGGTCGCGACCTCTCCAGGCGCGACCCGTTCCATGCCAAGACGTCCCGGCCGACCGGCCGCGACGACCCTTCTCGAAGAGGTGTGTGTGACCGCCGAGCAGCCCGTGCCGAGCCCTCAGTGCCCCCTCCCACCGGCGAGTACGACGCCTCGGCGATCCAGGTCCTCGAAGGCCTCGAAGCGGTTCGCAAGCGGCCCGGCATGTACATCGGGTCCACCGGCGAGCGCGGCCTCCACCACCTGATCTGGGAGATCATCGACAACGCGGTCGACGAGGCGCTGGCCGGCCACTGCGACCGGATCGTGCTGACCCTGCTCGCCGACGGCGGCGTCCGGGTCGAGGACGACGGCCGCGGCATCCCCACCGACACCGCACCCGGGCAGGAGATCCCGGCGGTGACGATGGCACTGACCATGCTCCACGCCGGCGGCAAGTTCGGCGGCGGCGGCTACAAGGTCTCCGGTGGCCTGCACGGCGTCGGGGTCTCGGTGGTC
>CAVWST010000003.1:0-477065 GCA_963757735.1 uncultured Acidobacteriota bacterium | reverse complement strand
TCATCGATGTCATTCTGAATCACACGTCCGATCAGCATCCGTTTTTCCAGGCGTCGCGCATGTCACGCCCCTCCGCGTATCGCGACTGTAATGTCTGGCGGGATGGCGTTTCCCCCGAGCGGCCGCCGAACAACTGGGAATCTGCTTTTGGCGGGCCGGCATGGACCTATGACATCGACACAGGCCAATGGTATTACCACTTCTTCTACAAGGAGCAACCGGATCTGAACTGGCGCAATCCGGAGGTCGAGCAGCGGATGTTCCGCACGTTGGCGTTCTGGCTCGACCGTGGCGTAAGTGGGTTCCGCCTGGATGCTGTGAATACCCTCTTTGAGGATCCTGAGCTTCGCGACAATCCGCCGCTTTGCACGCCATGCGTGACGCTCACAGGGGTTATGTAGATTTCAACTGACACGCGACGACTCCCTGAGTGTACTAGGCGTCGCGGCGGTTGCGCGCCTTCGGCGGATCACCGCGCACCTGGCGCGGTCTCTGATCAGCGAAGCCTACGCTAACTCAGTCGCGGAGCTGGTGCTGCTTTACGGACAGGATGACGAATATGCACCTGCCGTTCAATTTTTTTCTGGCGCAGGGAACCTGCGCTCGCCGCTACGTTATTCAGGCAGGCGGTCGAAGACGTGGAAGATGCCTGCGGCAATCGCTGGCCGACGCTGTACTGAACAACCACGATATCGCCCGCGCATGCGATCGCTTCGGTCACACGGATGACGGTGATGCCGTTGCGAAGCTGCTTGCGACGATGCTCCTGACGCTGCGGGGCACGCCGTTCATGTATGACGGAGAGGAAATCGCAATGCGGACCCATGAACCGTCCGCCCCTGAGGACGTGCGTGACCTTGTCGGGAATATCTTCTGGCCGCTGTACAAGGGCCGCGATGGCGCGCGCCGACCAATGCAATGGGACCGAGTGCCCGGCGGCGGCTTCACGCATGGGACGCCGTGGCTGCCGCTATCACCCGACGCCCTGCAGCGGAATGTAGGCGCGCAGGCCGCCGATTCCACCGCCGTTCTCAGTTTCTATCGCGCACTCATTCGTTTGCGGCGCACGTGCACGGCGCTTCAACGGGGGCAGTATCGAACAGTGCGCTCCCATCCGGACGTGTTCGCGTACGTGAGACAGAGCAGCAGTCAAGAGGTTGTGATGGCGCTGACATGGGCGCACATGCGCGGAGGCGGCCCTGGACGCCCTCAGCGGCTCTGAGTGGCGGGTGCTGTTGAGTAGCCACCGCGGCACCGCGGAGCCCATCGACATGAATCACCTGGACCTGGGCGCGTTTGAGGCTCTCCTGATGGAGCGCGTATCTGACGTGTGAATTGCGTCGGACTGACCACGGTTCGCTCACTGGACCAGTGGCTGGTCCGGCCGTTAACGGGTACTCCGAGACTGCGGGGGGAACCGGCGCAGGGGCACCACAAGCTGTGGCGGATCCCGTTCGCCGATGAAGTGATCAGATCAGGATAGAGAGGGGGGGGGGGATCAGATCGGTCCGTTATCGTTTGGGATGCCGCATGGGAGCTCGTGCAGTCGGTCGACGCTTTGGCGGGTACGGCCTCGCCAGCCTGGCGACATTCGCCGCGCCGTACCGGATAAGGGAATCGGCAAAGCCAGCGAAGTCTGGTCAGGCTCTCGCCTCCGCAATCCGCCGGACGAGGTCCGAAATGGACGGACCACGCATCCGCGCCTGGCTCGGTCACGCGTCCCTGGACACCACGACAGAACGAGTAGCCGCGGTGAACGCGCCGCTGGATTGCCGGCGGGCCGGGAACACTTACCGCTATACGTTAAAGACCAACGTCCCGTTTCCCACGTCAGTCGAGCAAGATGCAGGAACAGAGCTATCCACGCTCTGTTCATGGCTGCCTTCTCCTCGCTGGCGCGGTGGCCGTCTGGCTGTGTCGTCTATGAGCGTGCAAAACGGTTTTGCGGCCTCCTTCCTCGACCTTCAGTCCAAACCATTGCCGGAATGGCTCTCCGGCAGGCGACTTGGCTCGCCATTGTGGCTGCCTTGCTGTTCTTGCCAGCGGGCCGCTGGAACTGGCCGGAGGCCTGGGCGGTCCTCGGCGTACGGCGCATTCCTCGTCCTGTCCGGCGTCTGGTGGCTGTGGAAGGACCCCGCTCAATTGAGGGAACGCGACCGAGTCGCCGCGACGTGAAGACCTGGGACAAAGTGATCGTGAGGGCCTCCGACCTTGCCGGGTGCTGACGGTCGTCATTGCTGGACTCGATGCCGGCCGCTTTCGCTGGTCATCGGTTCCGCTGCCGGTCGAGGCGCTTGGATGGTTGGGGCAAGTCGTGGCGGTGAGTGCGATGTTGTGGGCGGGGGGATGAACACGTATCTTTCGCGCTTCGCCCGTATCCAGGACGACCGTGGCCACACCGTCGTCACATCCGGGCCGTACGGAGACTACGCCACCGATGTACGCCGGGGTCATCGTGTTGTTCCTGTGCATCCCGCTGGTGTTGGGATCATGGCTAGCGTTGCTGCCAGGGGCAGCGAACGCCGTGCTCATGGTGATTCGGGCGCGGCAAGAGGACCGGATGCTGCGCGCTGAGCTCGGGGGCTACGAAGTGTATGCGCACCGCGTGCGGTATCGGCTGTTGCCCGGCGTGTGGCGAGTCGGCTGCGTCGAGCTGTCGCTGGACGTCAGTTGTTACGTTCACGCATAGCAGCACGGGCCATTCCTTAGCATGCAATGTTTAACCATTAGAGGAGTGACCCCAAATACGCCGTGATCCCCGTTGCCCGCCGCCCGGGCAACGGACTGGTGACGCCAGAACCTCGCGCTGCGAAGAGTTGCTCGTTGATGAAGCGTTCGTGATCGACGGCGAACAGCGCTTCTGCCGAACGACACGACTCCACACTCTTCCTTGGAGGCATCTGAATGGCAGGTATCTGGCCCACCGATGTGGACAACGATTTCCTTTGTACGCCTGATCAGCATTTCCGACCGTTTCACTGTGTTCTGTTGATGCCGTTCAGTTCCGCGCGCTTCGAGGATATTGCTCGTGAATTGGAGTCCTCTGTCGGGAAATACACCCAAAGCTTCCTGCACACACTGAAATCGGGCAGACCGTTGTTGAGCGCCTCGACTGGGTCACCTCGGCAGGGACGATCCACCAGCAGGTATGGGAGCGGATTGCGAGAGCTGATCTGATTTTCTGCGACCTGACAGGCCAGAACGCGAACGTCATGTTTGAGGCCGGTGTGTGCGCGGCTTGGAAGCGCGTAGAGCAAGTGATCTTCATACGCGATGCGTTCTATCGTCCCGATCAACCGTTTGATCTCGCGCCGTTTCGATATGCCTCCTACGAGATGACATCCGACGGACTGCCGCGTTTCCACAACAAGCTGGAGAACTTGATCGCCGAGGTTGTAGTTCGGTTCCCGATCGGCGAACGCGGGTATAGGCACGCGACGTCGAAACTCCGTTGACAATCGATTTTCGGGACAACCGTGAAGAAGACCGGCTGCTGACTCCAGCTCTTTCGCAACGGTTGGTCAGAGACGGCCAGTTCGAATTCGGTTCGTTGTGGTCATTTCAGCACTCGTGGGCGAGCGTCGGAAAAAACGCTTCGCGGCATTCGAGCTCGAGTTCGTGGGCCGATTCGCAAAATTCCATCGGAGCGAGATGCATGGCTACATCGGTGTTGGTTTCAGAAGCCACCACCCACTCCTCCCCTGCTGACACTTCGTTACCTGACGCGACGGAAGCATCGTCCTTGCACAACCGGACGATACCGTCACGCAAGGCTATGTGGACGTCACGTTGCGTGAGGCGACCAAACCCGACGCAGGAGAAGATCATCTCTTCAGGATCAGATCGTTCAAGACCGAGCTTTCCGTGGATATAGACGGCTTCCAGTGCTCAGTCACGATGCTGAAAGTGCTCAGTCCAGGTTTGATCCGATTTCAAGCACACATGGCGTGGATGGGCCTGCGACGTTTGTCCTTGTCGGTTCCCGCATAGCGGAAGCTACCTTGTAGTGCCAGTTCAGGGCCCGTGCCCAGCGCGCCTCGTCGCTGTCACATCCACCGGTGATCGTGCTGTTCGCGCGGCGTAGCTGAATGGTCGTGAGCGGACGTCTCAGGCGGAGCCGACACCGTCTCACAACCCGGAGCCTCGGGAACGATCGTCGCGGTGTCGGCGAACGGTCTCACGAAACGCCCGTCGCGCCCGCGCGGTCGCCGGCGGCGGTGATCAGGCCAGTGGTCGCGGCCTCTCATGTCTGTGCTCCGCGGGTGTGCATCTCGCGTGGCCCCGACTCCGGCGTGTCACCGAACGCCCATGTCCTTGTGCAGCTGCGCCACCCAGTCCTTGCGTGACTGCGGCAGCGGCCCGGGGAGATGCGCCGGCACGGCCGCGATGATCTCGGGTTCGAGCTCGAAGCGGGCATCGCCGTCATACATTGCCAGCACGTAGGTCGCCTTGGTCACCGGCCATCGGTGGCGGTGGAGCCACTCGATGTGCGGATCCGATCCCGTCGGACGATACGGGGTCCCCTCGTCGTCGATCACCGGTCGCATCGCTCGCCGAACCCGCTCGACGAGCATGAGCCGGGCTGACAACGGCAGCGCGAGGCCCATCTCGCGCGGCGAGGACACGACACAGGTCCTGGACGCAGGCACCGGCGTGTGTGTGCACGAGGCGCGCGATCGCATGGTCGCGCGACGTTGGGTCGGGTGTGGCCGCGGGCGTGCCCGCGTCGTTCACACTAGACGGTGCAGCAAGACATGCGCCGCAGTTCAGCCAGCAGTTTCACGGGATGTCGAGCGGATGATCTGGAACAGGCGGGAGATCCGTCTGGGCATCACACGACTTGTTGCTGCGCGCGATCCTTGTTGGCGGCGCGGCGGCGTCATTCGTAGCGGCCGGTTTCGAGATTCAGGGCGTGATAGCCGACGCTCACCAGCAGCCGGTTGTCGTCGTGGCCGCCGGTGAAGGCGCCATCACTGTTGGTCGCCATCAGCGCGAGGCCGGCGTTTTCGAGCGCGGCGCGCGTGGCCTCATACAAATTGGCGGGATTGAACGTGGCGATCGCCGCGGGTGTTGGCGATCAGCAAGTCGGCATCGACGGCGTTGCTGTGCACGGTGGTGCCCGCAATCGCGTCGGCGAGGTAGATCGTGCCGTTGGCGTTGACGTTGGTGTAGGCGCTGCGGAACACGCGCCGCATGACGCCGCCCAGCGGCAGCAGCACGCGGTTGGGACCGGGCGCGGCGGCGAGGGTGACCGGCGTTGCGTTCAAGGCCTTGACCTGCGCGTCGGTGAGCTCGACGGTGGCCTGATGCACCGGCGCGAGGCCGCTGCTGGCGCTCGCCGGCGCGGTGTCGAGCGTGGTGACGATGGTGCCGCTGGTGAACGCGCTGCAGCGGAAGCGGTAGCGCGCGCTCGTGCTCTCGCTCGACTCCGCCGGGAAACTGCCGCGCGTCACACTCGACGCGGTGACCAGCGCCACCCACGAGGCGCGCACGAGCTGTTCGAGCAGCACCGTGCCGACGAACGTGCCAGTGACGGCGTAGCCGACGGTGGCGCCGACGGGCGCGACGATCTCCAGGCCGTCGCCGACAGCAGTGAACGATTTCGCGGTCGCGCTCATGCGGTTTGTCCTTCCCGTCGCCGAATGGCCGGCGCTACAATGCGCGCACGTCACCTCGGTGACGCTACCCTCCGGCGTGCATCAACACGCCGGAAGGGCCATTGGCCTTCAACCGTTGTAGCCGGTCGAAGCGGTCGTGCCGCTTTCGCGCATGGCGCGTCGGCCCAAGGTGCTGACGATGCCGACCGCAGACCTCGACCTCCACGATCATCGCAACGAGTCCTCCCGCTCGACACGAACCGCGAGCCGCACGAGCCAGTCGTGCGCGTGGAGGGGTTGCGCGATCTCGCCGCCGTCGCGCGCGACCGGGAGCGAGTCGACGCGATCGAGGCCTCTCTGGGCCAGCAGCAGGACGACATCCCGGCGCACGAGGCGGCGATCGAGCGTTCGAAGTAATGGTTATTTGTCGTCTGGATGCACGTATCGACGCCACTCGTGCCGCCGACCATCATGGCTACCAGCTGCAGTGTCAGCTGCGGCAGTGGGCTGATGTGCTGGCCGGGATCGACGAGCCAGTCGCACGCTATCTCCATGCGTGGGCGTGTGCGCTCATTGACGCCGTCGGCGTCATCAGGGGATCGAGACGCCGCCGACGGCGCGACACGCTGACCGAGCAGGAGGTGCTCACCGGTGTTCGCCAGCTGGCGGAAGCGGTCGCGGCGGTCGCACGATGACGCCTGCAGCGCAGGACCGACGCGGAGCGTGAACCGATGCCATCCTCGGACAACATCCTGAGTGGGGTGATCGGCTTCGTCCTCGGCGTCGCCACGACGGCCGTGGGCGGATACCTCACTGATCGATTCACTGATCGACGGCGCGACCGAGAAGAACGGCGAGCGGCTGTGAGGCGCTTCTCACAGGTTCAGGCCCTGATGCCCGAACTGATCGAGCAACTGCGAGCAGACGTGGTCGCTTGTCCCACGGTTCGCGTGTGTGCGCTCGTGCCATCCCCGACGCCTGGTTTCAATTGGTCCGCGCCGCACTTCAAATACTGCGAAACGGAGCATGAGAATTTGAGGGGCAAGTTCACCGTTCTGGAACATCACGGCTACGTCGAAGAAAGGTTTGGATCGAACGTCCCTGTGTTCGATTTGACCGAGGACGTTGTCAGCGGACTGACCCCGCGCGCAGGCTTCTTTAGGAGGTTGTTTCGCAAATGATCGCCGCCATCTACGCCCGCCGTTCCACCGAGCAGCACGTCGCCGACGAGGCCAAGTCCGTCACGCGCCAGATCGACCACGCGCGGGAGTACGCGGAACGCCAGGGCTGGACCGTCGATGCCGCATACACCTACGTCGACGACGGCATCAGTGGTGCCGAGTTCGCGCGCCGTCCCGGGTTCAGGCGACTGATGGCGGCGCTCACGCCGCGGCCCCCATTCCAGGTGCTCATCATGTCGGAGGACTCGCGCCTCGGTCGGGAACCGATTCGAGACCCTCGCGGCGTTCAAGCAGATCCTCCGTGCGGAGGTGCGCGTGTTCTTCTACCTCGACGACCGCGAGCTCTCCCTCGGCACGCTGATGGACGACACGACGATGTTCATGCGGGCGCAGTTCGCCGCGGAAGAACGGCGCAAGGCGTCCCAGCGGGTGAAGGACACGATGCGTCGCAAGGCCAGCGCGGGGCAGGTCACCGGGGGGCAATGCTTCGGCTACGACCCCGTCGATGTGATGCGCGACGACACGCGCGTGCCTCGACCGCCGGGGATCCGACGCCGGCATCCCGATGCGGCGTACGTGGACTGGGTCATCAACGAGCGCGAGGCGGCGGTCGTCCGGCGCATCTTCGCGTTGAAGGCCGCCGGTGTGGCGCAAGCGACCATCGTGAAGCAGTTGAATGCCGAACACGCGCCCGCCCCGCGAGCCCAACAGGGCCGCTCCGCGGGCTGGGGTCCCGCATCGATCTTCGAGGCACTGCACCGACCGCTCTACCGCGGCGACGTCGTCTGGGGGAGAACACAGAAGCGGAATCAGTGGGGCGAGCAGTGTGTGAGTGATTGTCCCGAGGACGAGTGGGTGACGGTGCACCGCGAAGACTTGCGGATCGTGCCCGAAGACCTCTGGCTCGCTGCGGAGGCCCGGCTCGTCGAGTCGCGATTGTCGATGAACCTGTTCCGCCGCAAAGGTGCGACCTCCCGGTATCTGTTGCCGGGTTT
This sequence comes from uncultured Acidobacteriota bacterium, assembly GCA_963757735.1. Classification (GTDB taxonomy): domain Bacteria; phylum Acidobacteriota; class Vicinamibacteria; order Vicinamibacterales; family UBA2999; genus Gp6-AA40. Next base: position 469,292 of record CAVWST010000003.1, on the reverse strand, counting down.
GGCGCGCTGCGTGCCCTGCAACGGCGGGATGCAGGTGCGGAGCCGCACGCGCAGCAGTGGCCCGGACCGGCGGTTCTACGGCTGCACGACCCACTTTCACAGAGGCGAAACCGTGTGCGGGAACGGCGTGGAGGTGCCGATGGAGGCCATGGACGACGCCGTGCTCGGGTCCATCAGCGACATCTTCACGCCGGACCTGGAGCGCGAGCTCGTGGCGCGGCTGCTACGCCGCAGCGACGAGCAGGCCACGGCCGACCCGCGTGCGCCGCTCGACGCGGAACTCGGCACCGTCGAGCGGCAACTAGCCAACCTCACCGACGCCGTCGCGCAGGGCGGTACCACGCCGTCGCTCGTCGAGCGACTCCGAGCGCCCGAACAGCAACGGCAGGCACTGGTAGACACGCTGCAGACGATGCCCGCCAAGGTCACGCGCCTGCGGCCCGATCGCCGGGCGCTGGAGCGCGCACTCCGCCAGGTGCTGGCGGACTGGCGCGGGTTGCTGCACGAGGATGTCCCCGGTGCGCGTCGGGTGCTGCGCGAGTTGCTCGACGGGCCGCTGCAGCTCACCCCGATTGACGAGCCGACCCGGCGCGGCTACCGCTTCGACGGGGCGGTGACGTTTGGCGACCCGTTGACGGGCCTCGTGCTGTGTCCTTGTGGTGGCGTCCCCGGGCGGAATCGAACTGCCGGCTTAGCGTTAGGAAGTGGTCGCTCCATCCGACGAGCTACGGGTCTTCTCCGGATTGAACAGATCCGAATGTCCATTTGTTTCTTGTCCGACTCGCAAGCCCTTGGTACCGATCAGTACTGCAGCACCGAAAAGACCTTCTCGCCCTGCAGCTTGCCTTGCCCCTTCAGGAACGATAGCTCGATCAGGAACGCCAGCCCCTGGAGCTCGCCTCCGAGATGCTTCACGAGGCGCGCGGCGGCCGCAGCCGTTCCTCCCGTCGCGAGCACATCGTCCACGATCAGCACACGCTGCCCGCGCTGCACGGCGTCCTCGTGGATCTCGAGCGCGTCGGTGCCGTATTCGAGCTCGTAGGTTTCCTTCCTCGCTCTGGCCGGCAGCTTCCCCGGCTTTCGGATCGGAACGAATCCGGCCCCGAGCCGCCGCGCCACCGGGCTGCCCAGGATGAAGCCACGGCTCTCGATCCCCACGACGAGATCGATCGGAGACTTCAAATACGGCTCTGACAGCCGATCGATCGTCGCCTCGAGGCCCGCCGGATTTCGCAGGAGCGTCGTGATGTCGTAGAAGAGGATGCCCGCTTTCGGAAAGTCGGGCACGTGTCTGATGTGCTGTTTGAGATCCATTCAGTCTCTGAGCAAGAGGATCAGGCTTAAGAAGTCACCGAGAACGTGTCGTATGCGCCGGTCACATCCTCAACGTCGACGGTCACGGTTTGTACCCGCGCCCCACGCGGGCCCGAACGCAACGCGCGTTCGACGCGCGTGACCGACTCGGCCTCCCCTTCGACGTGAGCTTCAACGCGACCGTCAGGCAGATTGCGCACCCATCCGGTTACGCCTTCGCGCAACGCACATTCCTGTGTGAAGTACCGGAAACCGACGCCCTGCACGCGGCCGCTGATCACGAATCGGCGCGCCACCAACATGAGGAAGGTGAATTATATCGTCAGTCCCCCGTCCTCGGTCCCCGGTCTTCAGTTGGCGGCGAGTCCACGGAACAGTTCGCGTCCTCCTGGCATGCCGGGCCAGGGAATCGACAGCAGGATCGCCACCATCGCCAGCCCCACGAAAATCAGGACGTAGCGATGACGAGCGTTGGCGTCCGTCGCCTTCTTGATGCGCGCGCGACCGATGTGCGCGAGCGCGATCGCGATGATCATCCCGATGAGGTGCTCCACCACGAAGAACCGCAGGATCGGATCGCGCATGGTCAACGACATGTTCTCGAAACCGGATCGCGTCACCGGGCTCAGAAACGCGTAGAGGATCAAGCCGATCAGCATCTGCACGTCGAGCGTCGTGCTGAAGAGCACGAGACGCAGGTTGTCTACCGGCAGCCATGCGCGACGCGTCGTCACACCCGCCACCGCCCCGCCGAGAGCAGCGATGCCAGCGAGGATGACGAGCCACCGAATCCACGAGTGCAGAAAGAGAAGCGCGGTGTCCATACGCCGCATTCTAGCTGTTTAGCGCCGCAGGTACGAGCGGCGAGGTGGCGCGAGCGTTGTTGGCTAAACGCTGTTCGAGAGCAGACCGACCCAAGGGCCGACGGCGAAGATGAGGTAAACGAGCGTGAGAATCGCGACCCAGCGGTAGCGCGCTGTGAAGTACAACACCGACCCGCACGTCACGGCAAACAGCTTCGCCATCGTGAAGCCGACCGCCGGTCCGAACGCACTGAGGTACCAGCCGACGAGCGGATTGGCCTCGATCCCTGGGCCGTGGAGCGACACGCCGACGTAGGACATCACGCCGTCGAGGGCCTGCACGACGACGAACGCCAGCCACAGCATTTGTGCGCCGGACGGCCGCCAACGTTTCAGGAATGCAGGACGATCGAAGGCCGGAGATCGCTACGGGTGCGGACGCCATGGTTAGCAAGCATCAGGCAAAGAAAACGCCAGCAAAATGGCGTGGGATCACGACGTGCGGGAGCCAAAAGGTCGTCGGCGCGCGGATTTATGTCTTCGCGTCCCGGGCCAATCGGCTCCTCAGATCTGAATCCTCGAGAACGCCCAGGCACCCAGCACGAGGAAGCCGGACGCAAAGAGCGCGAGCACACCGAAATTCAGGATCGGCCCGAACTGCGTGAGACCGATCAGCGCACCTCGCAGTCCATCGATCCCGTACGACAACGGATCCACGCGCGTCGCCACCATGAGCACCGTCGGCAGATTGTTCAGCGGAAAGAGCGCGCCGGAGAGAAAGAAGATCGGCATCACGAGAAAGTTCATGATGAGCTGAAAGCCCTGCATATCTTTCAGCGCCGATCCGATCGCGGTGCCAAGTCCCGCGAACACCAGACCGACGAGCAGCATGAACATGAACGCCAGCGGGATCGCCGCCAGGCTGTGCGGTCGAAACCCCGCGATCATGCAGACGACCAGGATCAACGTGCCCTGGATCGATGCGATCGTCGCGCCGCCGAGCGTCCGGCCGAGCATGATCTGCAGTCGCGGAACAGGCGCAACGAGCGTCTCCTTGAGGAAACCGAACTGTCGATCCCACAGCAGGCCGATGCCCGAAAAGATCGACGTAAACAGGATTGCCATCCCCACCACACCGGGGGCGATGAACTGCAGATAGCTTCCCTGCCCTGATTGCTCGAACACCGGACCGAGTCCGAATCCGAGCACGAGGAGATACAACAGCGGTTGCGCGATTGACCCGATGATCTGCGGACGCGACCGCAGATACCGCTTCACTTCACGGAGCCACAGATAGTAGACGACGGTCACGGCTCATCTCCTCCACATTCTGGCCATCTGGCGCATCTGGTCCGCTGCATCGGCGCGCTCGTCGCGAATCGTCGAGCCGGTCAACGCCAGGAACGCCGCTTCAAGTGACTCCGCGTTCGTCTGCTGCTTCAGCGCCGCCGCCGTTCCCTGCGCGACGATGTGCCCGTGATCGATGATGGCGATGCGATGCGCGGTGCGCTCGGCTTCGTCCATGTAGTGCGTGGTGAGGAACACGGTCACACCCTCTGTTTCGTTCAGGTGCTTCACGTGCCTCCAGAGCTGATTTCGGCTCTGCGGATCGAGCCCCAGCGTGGGCTCGTCCAGAAACAGAATCTTCGGCGTGTGCAGCAGGCCGCGCGCGATCTCGAGCCGCCGCTTCATGCCGCCCGAGAACGTCTTCACGTACGAGTCGCGACGATCCCACAGCTCGAAGAGCGTGAGCAGGATCTGCGTGCGCTCGATGCGGACCTTTCGTGGCACGTGATACAGCGCACCGTGCAGGTCCATGTTCTCGAACGCGGTGAGTTCGACATCGAGACTCGGATCCTGAAACACGATTCCGAACCGGCTGCGCGCCTGGAGCGGCTGTGCCGCCGGATCGAGACCATCGAGTTTCATCGTTCCGCTCGTCGGACGCTGCAGCGTCGTGAGCATTTGAATGGTCGTTGTCTTGCCGGCGCCATTGGGGCCGAGGAACGCGAAGATCTCGCCGCGAGCGACATCGAACGAAATGCCGTCCACGGCCTTGACCTCGCCAAAGGTCTTGACCAGGTTTTCAACGTGGATCATTGGAGACCGGCTCTCCTTGGAGCCGAAGGAAGGGCAATAGAGTAATACGGCTGACCTCATAGGGCGACCTCGCGTCACGTGCGGAGGACGCCGACTGCACACGCCAGCACAACACAAACGGCCTAAATCGCTGTACGGCCGCTACTTCAGCGGCGCAACCTGCGCTGGCAGGGGCCTTGCCTCATCTCTGGCTAGAAGGCTCCCCGGTCTTCAACGACGGAGGTGGACGTGAAACCGCTGCTGTCAGTCATAGTCGCCGGTGCACTGCTGGGTGGAACTGTGCTTGCCGATCACGCGGACGCCGGAGACAAACGGCGAGGACATGGCCGCGAAGGTCAGTACAAGCGCTATGACAGCCGATACTACCGGGACTCGCGTGATTATCGCGACGACCGGCATTACTACGGCGATCGCTACTACCGCGAACGTGACGTGGTCGTGATTCGCGACTACTACCGGCCGTACTATCGTCCGCTGCCGCCGGGGTTACACCGTCACTACTATCGCACTGGCTACCTGCCCCCGGGATGGGCCAAGCGCATCCGGCCTGTGCCGGTGTATGTCGAACGCGAGCTCGTCGTTGTACCGCACGGATATCATCGCGGTCTGATCGATGGTCACGCCGTGGTATACAACGATCGTGGGTTCATTCTCGACGTCGCGGTGCTGTTCTAAGGACGTTCTAACGAGGTGTGGCATGAACAGATCGGTTGTCAGGAGTGCAGCTCTCATCGTCGTGCTGGCTGGTGCGTTGTTCTCGGGTGCGTGCGCGGCACGATCGATCAATCAGGTGCTTGCGGATCCCGGACGCTACCGCGACCGTGAAGTGACGCTGTCAGGCTCTGTCGTGGACAGCTACTCCTTCGTCGGCAATGGCGCCTACCAGATCGAAGACAACAGCGGGAAGCTCTGGGTGGTGTCCAATCAGGGCGTGCCGCGCAAAGGCGCGCGCGTGAGCGTCAAGGGCACCGTACGTGAAGGCTTCAGCCTCGGATCCGTTGGTGACAAGCTGAAGCTGCCACCGGCCGTCAGCGCGGGGTCGTGCTGATGGAGACATCGCACAAGGCGAAGTAAGCGGATCCAGGGACTGGGAACCAGGGACGGCGGGCCGAGGGCCCGCCCTCTCATCTATCGCAGGCCGACCCGAATCGATCCGCTGCGACTGTTGGCCCTGACGAGCGGACCACCGCCACCCACCGTGCCAGACGCCGCGCCCTTCGACGTCGATCCCTGAAGCGCGGAACCATCCACACGAACCGAGCCCGATCCGCTGCGCGCGTCCAGCGTCAGCTTCGCGTTCGAATCAAAGTCCAGCTCGAAACTTCCCGACCCGCTCGTGACCTGCCAGGGCGCCGTGGGTAAACCACTGACGCGAATGCGTCCGCTGTTGGAGGTCGCCGTGAGCCCGCCGTTGACGCCAACCAAATCGATCGCGCTCGACCCTGTTCCGACGTCCACGTTGCCCTGCCCGCGAAACGTCCCTTCAACGGCGCCGCTCTGCGTGCGAACTCGCAGTCCTGCGCCGAGGTTGCGAACGCTGACCCGGCTACTCTGCGTGGTCACGTCGAGATTTCCTCCAACGCTGTCGGCATCCACCGATCCTGATTGCGTCGTCACGTCGGCGTCGCCGGACAGATCCCGCACACGGATGGACGCCGATTCAGTTCGAACAGATACTTCTCCCGCTGAGGCCGGCGATCGTCGTCTCGCCAGAGTCGCTGATTGTTCGGACGACTGTGCCACGTGGGACGCTGACGGCGTAGGCAACCGTCATCGCGCGCTGCTCCTCAGGAGCTGCCGGCGGACGAAGCCTGAGAGTACTCGCCCTCTTGTTCAATCGGAGGATTGGCCGCCACGCGCTTGACGAGCTCGTAGGCTTCGGTCGGCGAACTCAGCGCCCAATCGAACCGTCGCAGTGCCACGAACCACAATCCGATCCGCCGTTCCGACAGAGACATCGATCTTTCCGCGAATCGTGGAGACGTCGAGCGTGGGCGTCGCTCCGACGGTGTACGAGCGCTCAAAAGCCACTCGCTGAGCAGAAGCAGGAAGCGCGAACGCCAGGAGCAAGGCTGTCGCAACGACAGTCGGCGAAGTGTAAATGCGCATGAGCCAGTGTACGCCTCTGCAGGCGCCACGGCACTACATCAACCGGCCAGGCGGAGGCGTCAGTAGATACTGCTGATCCCGCAGCTCGCGGCTGAGCCGCGAGTGCCGCTGCCGCCAGGGCTCGAAATGCCTGGCCATCATTGTGAGCAGCCGCGCCTTCTTGGCCGAATTCACGTGCTCCGCCGCGCGGACGAAGAAGCCGGCGCCAATCTCCGCGTACCAGCGAATGTTATGACGGCCGCGCATTTGATCTTCGAAGAAGCCCGTGAGCAAGAGGCACTGCGCGCCCGCGGTCTCCATGAGGTGATGATCCTGCGACACCACGGTGTTCATCACGAAGTGATCGAACACTGCGCTAAGCGTCGCGGGCGCCGGCATCTCTAGTTCGGTGGTCGTCGAGACCTGCGCGTAGTGCGCCAGCACGCTCGCGTTGTACAGCAGCTCCTGGCGATCGACACCAGGATCGGAGACGTCCTGAAGACCCGTGACGAAGAACTCGAGCGCGCGACGTTGATCGACGGCGAATAGTTCCTGTAGCGGCTCCATGCCACCTCCTGCGCGGACTCGTACCGCGGTCCACCACCGGGTATGTACAAGCCCATCGGCAAGTTGCGGCGAGGACTTTACCCGTCCAGGTTGCTCGCAAGAATCTAGCCAGCGTGGGCGCGTTCGATCGCGCGGGACGCCAGTGACAAACCTGAGTAGCCGCCGGGAATGTCCAGCTTCGGCTCACCTGTGTTCCGTTTCACGCGGACTTCTCCAACTCCTCGACGAGCGCAACAAACTCCGCGAGCACCATCGCCGTCGCACCCCATACACGCGTGTCGTGCACATTGAAATAAGGCACATTCATGACACCTTGTGGTGGCAGGATTCGCGTGCGCTCTTCCCACAACACTCGCTCCGGTTCGCGCAGCAGCGCGATCGGCACTTCAATCAGCCGCTCAACTTCGTGTGACGCGAGATTGAACTCCGGCCGACGAGCAGCGAAGCCAACGACCGGATGAAGGAGATGGCCACTCACGTACACCGGCAACGACGTGAGCCGACCCAGTATGTCGACCTCGGCTGGTGTGATGCCCACTTCTTCATGGGCTTCTCGAAGCGCGGCCTCCTCAATCGATTCGCCGCGATCGAGACGTCCACCTGGCAGCGAGACCTGCCCCGTGTGATGACGCAGATTCGACCCACGCACGGTCAGCGGCACATGCCAGGCATCCTCGTGCGAATAGATCAGAAGGAGCGCCGCCGCAGGGCGCAGCCCACTCACGTCGATATCGGAGTCCGCTCCCAGCCGGGGGCGAGGTGACATCCGCAACTGCGCATCGAGGCCGGGCAGCGGCGAGGCCAATCGGCGCCGCAGCGATTCCGGAAGGTTGTGCATCCCAGTTGATCGTAGCCTGATGACCGTGCGGGAACCTGCCTCCCCCGAATCGACGTCCTACCATTCGTGACCGAATTGACCGCTCGCACCTCTCGCCTGCAGACTGTACGCACCGGATGGGACTCATCACGCCCTTTGCTGAACCGCCGCACATTCATGACTACTGGTGCTATCGCCGCTGCCGGCGGCGCTGCGTGGGTCGGTGTGTCGTCGTCGTGGGGTGCTCGCTTTCTGCGGCAGCGCTTCGAAGAGATCGGCCGCGATATTCCTCCGGCGCCGAACAAACCGAACCCATCGTCGTGGTCCGACAACGCCGTGACGCTCGCCTGGCTTGGACATGCGACCGTCCTCATCAACTTCTACGGACTGCGCATCCTCACCGATCCCGCGCTGTATCCACGCATCGGCGTGGATCTCGGGCTCGGCACGCTCGGGCCTATGCGCCTGGTGCAGTGCGCGCTCACGCCTGACGAACTTCCAGACATCGATCTCGTGCTCGTGTCGCACGCGCACTTCGATCACCTGGACACACCGTCACTCGGATCGCTCCGCGGCAAGCCCGCTGCACTCATGGCGGCCGACATCTCCGACCTTCTTCCACGCCGGCACTATTCGTCGGTGAGGGAGCTGCGTTGGAATGAAGCCGCCACAGTGACCACGCCACGAGGTGACGTCCTCGTTCGCGCCATCGAGGTCAAGCATTGGGGCGCACGCATTCGTCGCGACACCTGGCGCGGATACACCGGCTGGGTGCTTGAACGCGAGGGACGACGGATTCTCATTGGAGGCGATACCGCGGTCACGCCCACGTTCAAGAGTCACCGGCGCTACGGTCCCTTCGACGCAGCCGTCATGCCGATCGGTGCATACGACCCGTGGATCTACAATCACTGCACACCGGAGCAGGCTGTGACGATGGCCGACGCGGCCGACGCGCGGCTGATCGTGCCGGTGCACCACCAATCGTTTCGACTGAGCAACGAACCCTTCATGGAACCGATTGAGCGGATTCAGCAGGCGCTCGCGCAAGAACACGACCGTCTCGCACTCCGCGAGATTGGTGAAACGGTGGTCATCCGGAGCTGACGCGCCGCCAATGAGGCTTACTCGCCGAACCGCGCTGCTGGCTGCAGCGAGCGCGACCGTGGCTCCCCTGCTTGCGCTGGTGCGAGCCGAGGCGGCAGCGCCACAAGTGCGAGTCACCGGCTTCGAGCTGCTGCCCATCCGCGCGACATCACGAACGGTCTGGCTGATCGTGCGTCTCGGGACGGACACCGGTCTGGTCGGACTTGGCGAAGCATCTGATGCCTTCGGCTTTGCGAACACGACTGCAGACGATGCCGCGCGCATGCGATCGCAGCTGGCGACGTTCTTCAATCTGATCAACGGCCGGTCGCCATTCGAGATCGAATCCTACCGACAGCGCGGCGAGGCGATGGCGCGCCAGGGACTCGTTCCGGCCACCGCGTTCAGCGCGATCGAACAAGCTCTCTGGGATCTCGCGGGCAAGGCACTCGATGTGCCGACCTACGTCCTCCTGGGTGGCAAGGTCCGCGACTCTCTGCCCGTCTACGCGAACATCAATCGCGCGACGGATCCGCGCACCCCGGCTGGTTTCGCGGCGGCTGCCAGGCGAGCGGTTGCCGACGGGTTCCGCGCCATCAAGGCCGCACCCTGGGATGGCTTTCCACCGCCCGGCTCACCCGACGCTGCTATCGCACTCGCGGTCGATACCGGCATCGCATCAGTGGCTGCGATGCGCGAGGCTGTCGGGCCGGAGATTGCGATCATGGTGGACTGTCATAGCTTCTTCGACGTCGAGCGAGCTGTGCGCGTGGCCGAACGGCTCGAGTCGTACAACCTCACGTGGTATGAAGAGCCGGTCGCACCCGACAAAGTCGACGAGACGGTTGCGATCAGGCGGCGCATTCGTCAGCAGATGGCTGGTGGCGAAACGCTCTTTGGTCTCTCCGGATTCGCACCGCTTGCTCGTCGTCGCGCAGTGGACGCGATCATGCCGGACGTGAAGCATTGCGGTGGTCTACTGGAACTGACGCGCATCGCGGCGATGGCCGCGGAAGAGGGAGTGATGGTGGCGCCGCACAATCCAAGCGGACCGGTATCGACTGCGGCGAGCGTGCAGGTGTGCGCGGGAATGAAGAACGTCAACTACCTGGAGTTGCAGTACGGTGAGGTCGGCTGGCGATCGGACTCGCTCGTGCCGGCCGAGCGATTCATTAACGGCACGATTCAGGTTCCGGAACGGCCAGGCTTCGGCATTGACCTCAACGAGGCCGTCATTCGTGCCCGGTCACTGCCTCTCTGAACGCTACTTCTCTGAATACGCCGAACATCCCTTTCCGACGCTGATTCCAGTAGTCGAGCATCGTCTGCCGATGGGCGATCTGCCGTGGAGTGAGCGCCACACCGGGCTCCCGCAGGAAAGGCACGCACTCAACGCTTTCGGCCGGATCGGCCGCGTCTTCGGCACGCCGGCGATCCCGTTCAATCCGAAAGCTTTCGAAGCAGATCACAGTTGCTGACATCTACGCCCTCCACATTCATCGTGCCGGAGGGGCGTGACAGGGTAGGTCATAGCCTGAAAGGTACGGTCCGACGGGACGACGGGGCGAAGGTGCGAGAGTCCAGTCCGAAGGGTGCGAGGGTCTGTTGGTCCTCGATCTGATGCCCGCCAGGTTCGACAGTGCTCCGTGACCGGACCATCACCGTCGCGCCGTCGTACTGGACCGTCGCACCGTCGCCCCCTCGCACCGTCGCACCGCAGAAACAGTTTCAGCGCCCGTGTGGTCCCCTTGCTTTTATGGCTTGGGAATCCTGATCGTGCTGATCATCGCGCTGCCACTGGCCACGTAGAGCAGCGACAACGGATGCAGCGTCGCCGACGCGATTCGCGCGGAACCAAACCAGAGCGCCCCGTCGATCCGCTCGAGCATGAATGCGATCGCCAGCAGGCCCACAATCAGGATCGTCGTCGGAATCGGCGTGCCCTCGAAGTACTTCACCTTCCCTGTCGTGGCATCCGAGAGTGCCGCTGCCGTCGCATCGAATCGCGCCAGGCGGCTGACGCCGCAGACCACGAAGAACGTCAGGCAGACCATGTCCCATCCGCCGCGGAGCCCCAGCGTGAAGCCGAGCACGGCCGGCGCCACGCCGAACGAGATCACGTCGGCCAGCGAATCCAGATCGCCGCCGAGAACCGACTGACGCCCCTTCTGCGTACGGGCCACGTAACCATCGAGCACATCGCACACGAGCGCCAGCGGAAGCAGGATGAACGCCATCCACAGATACTGCGGGCTGGCTGTTGCAACGTAGTCGAGGCACAGGAAGATCGCGATCGTGCCGCAGCTCGCGTTGCCGATCGTGAGCGCATCGGCCGCGGTGTACACCTGATCATGGAGAGGTGCTGCCGCGACTCGGACATGTCGAACAGGATAGGCGATTGCGTCCGCCCCTGCGTTAGAATCCCAGCACGTCTATGTTGAAGACACTCGTGCGCGCTCTATGGGTCCTGGCCGTCTCGGTAGTCTGGCCACTTCGTTCATCGTCCTCATCGAGATGACGGGCGTGAACCTCGTGAAACTGGCGGAGTAAAACGCGATGATGACGCGATCGGTCGTGCTGGGTGTGATTGCGGCGATGTTCGCCGTGGCGATCGCCGCGCAGTCGCGGCAGCCCGCAGGCACTTCACACAACGGCAAGGCATTCAGGTTCAACAAGGTCAAGGAAGGCGTCTATCACGCAGTCGGCACCGGGTCTCTCGCCGTCGTCGGCAACTCCTCTTTCATCGTCAACGACAACGACGTGATCGTGGTGGACGACCACGTGTCGCCTGCCGCGGCCTGGGTCCTGCTCGAGGAGATCAAGGAGGTTACCAATAAGCCGGTGACCACGGTGATCAACACGCATTTCCACTTCGATCATGCGCACGGCAATCAGATTTTCGAGCCCAACGTCCAGATCATCGGGCACGAGTTCACGCGTCGGATGCTCCTCAGCAATTCGACCGGCATGCCGCTCTATCAGAACTACCTGACGGGCATGCCGGGACAGATTGAGGACTTGCGTAAGCGCATCGCATCCGAATCCGACCCTGCTGCCAAAGCGAAACTCCAGACCCAACTGCAGGTGACGGAGAACAACTACGCTTCGCAGAAGGAGCTCAAGCTGACGCCGCCCAACCTGACGTTGACGACGCAGATGACGCTCTATCGTGGGAACCGGGAGATTCAGATTCGCTATCTCGGTCGCGGTCACACGGCCGGTGACGTCGTCGTCTACCTTCCGAATGAGAAGGTCGTGATGACAGGCGACTTCCTCACGTCGGGATTGTCGAACATGAGCGACTCCTACCCGGATGAGTGGGTGGCCTCACTCGACGCGCTGAAGAAGCTCGATTTCGACACCGTGATGCCTGGACACGGCGAAGCGTTCACCGACAAAGCAAAGATCGATTACTTCCAGGCTTACATGCGGGACGTCTGGACCGAAGTGAGCAGCTTGAAGAAGCAGGGCGTCTCGGCCGAGGAAGCCGCCAAGCGCGCGGACTTGACGAAGCACAAAGGTCAGTTGCCGATTCAGGGGCCGGGCGTTCCACTCATCGCCGCGCAGCGCATTTACGCACTGCTCGACGGCAAGGCCAACTGAATCATTTCCCTGCGGTATCCCTTCCGCATCCGCGCAGCGTCCGCGTCCCGATCGTGACGGCGACGCTGCGTGGAAAGGCCTCCCCACTCATTGCATCGTTGCACGGCGCCTCTTCGATGGTGATCAGCACGCGCTGCGAGTCCACCATCATGTCGTAGAACACGGTGCTCCCCTTCGTAGCCGGTGAGGTCACCGGCGCAACGAGCTGGTGCTCGGCGTAATCGTAGACGACGCGAATCTGTTTCTCGTTGTCGATCTCGAGGAACCAGCCTGGCTCCTGCCCGACGGCTCGGAAGTCGACGCCGCGATCGGCCGCCTCCTGCCATGGCTCACGCCGTTCGCGACACGTTTCTGTATGGCCGCGGCGCTCGAACGTCGCTTCGCGCCCTTTGTTCCAGAACGTGTCGGTGCCGTCGCTGTATCTCGCGCCCGATGCCGACACGGCTTGCGTCAGCGTCAACGGACGCTGCTCGGGCACTTCGATCACCACGCGGTCTTCGTGAAACGTCGCCGTCAAGGCCAGCGTGTCGCAATCGAAGCGAGCGACGATGGGCGGCTTCGATGGGGAGCGCGGGCGTCCTCTGAGTCGTGGCGCTCTTGCGGGAGCGACGCGGACGAGCCACACCCCGTCAGCAGCATTGCACCCGTTATCAGCACGATGACGCGCCTCAGTCTAGTTGCGACATTCAAAGTTCTCCGCCTTCTCCGGGTCTCCCTGTCCCTTGTAGTGCGTATGTTGCGGATACGGGCACAGCGGACGGCTGCGTCCGGGAAACGCGCGGCCTGTCGCAGTGGCTGCAGGGGCTGTGCCCTTCTCAACCCAATCCACGAGCGACGTCAGAAGGTCGAAGCTGTCCAGCGCAGCCTCACCACCGTTGCAATGGCCCATCCCTGGAGCCAGATACAAACGGCTCCAGTTGTTGACAACGGTCGGACCGCCATTGGCTTTGGTCATGCGCTCGTAATAATCGATCGTATCGAGCGCCGAGAACCACGGATCGCTCACCCCGTGGAAGAAGATCAACTTGCCACCATGGTTGGAGAACGTGTTGAGATTGGTCCACCTCGACGTTGCAACCAGCGCTTCCGCCTGGTCGGCCACCGCCGCCGCCGCTTTCGCATCCACGTCCATCGTCGTCGCCGAGAAGCTGGGCCCGACGGGATTCAATCCTCCGTGGAGGAGACCGGGAATGCCCTGAGTGGCGGCGATGCCTGTGTCGAACAGAAACCCGGGATAGACCTGGCGGCCCTTCGAGTCTTTCGGTCCGGCGAAACCTTTCTCGAGCGCCGCCGCTTGCTCGGCCGACAGGCAGCCGTCCGCCTTCGCTCCCTTGCAGACCAGCGCCTTCGGATCGAAGCGACACGCGTTGGTGTTGAACACCATGCCGTCCTTGATGCCGTCGCCAGCATCGCACGCGTTCAGGAACCCGTCGATGACGGTCTTCTTGTCGGCTTCGGAAAGCGCCTGCCGCGTGAGCGGCTGTCCCTTTTCATTCTTCGGCGCCACGGCGTTGAGCTGCGTCGCCACCCATTCATCGCCGATACCGGAGAAGTTGGTTCGCATCGCGGGCGCGCCGGAGATGATCCCGTCGAAGAACGTCGGGTGGCGCTGTGCCATCAGCATCGCCTCGCGTCCGCCTGTCGAACATCCTGCGAAGTACAGAACGGTCCGGTGCCTTCGCGTAGTGCTGCGCGATGATCTGTTTCGCCACGGTTGCGACTCGCCCCACCGCTTGGTAGGCAAAGTCCAATGTCGCCTGTTGTTCGACCATGAAGCTGGCATCGAAGCCGTTTTGCCCCGTATGACCTGTATCGGTCGAGACGACAGCGAACCCTCGCGAGAGAGCAGGTGTGCCGCCCGTGGCGACTGCTCCGAGCGGCGCCTGCACGCTGCCGTTGAGACCGCCTCCCCCTTGAAACAGGAAGCGACCGTTCCAGTCGCCTGGCAGCGCAAGCGCGAAGCCGATGCCGTACGGTTTGCCATCGGCGCCCGTGCGTCGATCGATCACCCCGTCAAGGCGACAGTACGCCGGCAGCTTGATCGGATTCACTACGGGAGCACCCCGGCCACCGCGTGGCGGTGTCGAGCCAGCCGCGAACCACTCCGCCTTCGTGATGGTGAGATCGAGCCCGGGAATCTTCAGAGACGTCAACGTCGAACAGGCGGCCGCATCGCGTGTCGTCTGCGCGGATGCCGGCGTCGGTGCGAAGACCACGCAAAATGCCAGCATGACGAATGTGAGCGGAAACGCTCGTACGCATCAGAAGCTCCTCATCAACGGTTCGCTCGTCGGATTCTATCTCCGGTCAGAAGAAGACGCGGACTCCGCCGTTGACGACACGTCCGTCGAGCGGCGCCCACGCATCAACAGTCCATCGGCCATCGGGATGGCGCTCGGGACGCACGAGCGGGTCGTAGCTCGTCTGACGAATATTTCCCAGGTTCTCGGCGTTGATGAAGAGTCGGACTCGCTCGAAGCGCTTTTCCACCAACGCCCCCACGATGAACTGTCCGACCCCCTGGGTCCGATAGGGGTTGTCCTCCAGAGACTGCCGCCCGACATAGTAAAGCTCGAGACCGGCGCGTCCCCACTCCTCCGCCTCCCACATCACGTCCATCGCCGCGTAGTGCCGCGGCGTGAGGGGCACTTCACGCCGCAGGCCGGACTCTTCGTCGAGTTCACGAGACTGAACGTATGCGTAAGTTCCCACCACAAGGAAGGACCCTGACCGGTAACGGCCCAACGCCTCGCCTCCAGCAGTGCGAGTGGGACCACCAGCATTGACAAACACGAACCGTCCGTCGGTCCCTTCGATCACTTGCACTGGATGTTGCACGTCGGAGGCAAACACTGTCCCGGTCAACTCCAGGCCACCAACGCGACGGGTGACGTCCACGGAGCCTCCCCACGCGCGTTCGGCTTCGAGGCCTTCGAGCGGCGCGACTCGCGACAAACCGGTTTCGTCCGTGTCCTCGACGAAGGGGGTCGGCGCGAAAGCACCGCCACCGGCGGACATACGAACACTCCATGCTGAGTCGGGCCGCCAGAGGAGCGATCCGCGCGGAGACGCCAGCGTCCCGTACTCGCTGTGAATATCGATCCGGCCGCTGAGCGACACGCGAACAGGACCGGCGCCGAACTCGTCCTGCGCAAAGACCGCGGGAGTATGGAAACCGTAGTCGAACATCGGCAGATCGCGGGCATTGTAGCCGTCGTATTGATACGCACCGCCGACCACCCACGTGTGCCGGCTCTGCATGCCTTGCAACGAGAACTCACTAAATCCGGTCGACCGGGTCCCGCGCTCCTTCTCACGTCACCGAATACTCGATCCTGCGAGTCGAGGCTGAACGATCCGCGAATCAACATCAGTGCGGACGATCCGGCGACCCATCTCGTGACCCCGCCAGCATCACCGCGAGAGGTATCGAGTGACTCCTCGAACGGTGCGCCATCTGGCGCAACGCGATCGTCGAGTGTGCCTCCTCGTCTGCTCTCGCCGATGACGCCGCCGGTCACCATCGCGGTCGTCCCTGCGCCATCCGAGTAAAACAGTCTCGGGCGCACCATCCCGCGTTCGTAGCCTGCAACGTCCGTCCATCCGTCATCGTCCAGGTCGCGCCGGCTCTGACGATGAAACCCACCGAGCAGCGTCCAGGTCCACTGGCTCCGAACCGTATCGGCCAGCCACACCGTCGCATCGCTTCCGCCGAGCGACGTCAGGTTCAAAAGCACCTCGCGACCCGGTTCTGTGGGACGTCGCGAAACCAGGTTGATGACACCTCCGAGGGCCGATGCGCCATACAGAGCCGACGCGGCGCCCTTGATGATCTCGACCTGCCCGAGATCGAGCGGTGGCACCTGCAGCAAGCTGAATGAATCACCCTGACCTCCGTAGAGCGGCAGGCCGTCGGCGAGCACCTGGCTGTAACGCCCACGCAAGCCCTGGATGCGAACGTTCGCGGCGCCCAGCGACGGCGCCGTCGGCTGGACGCGAAGACCGCTGGTCTCACCAATGAGCATCGCCACGCTCCCGGGCGTCATCAGTGCCTTTTCTTCGATCTCCTCGCGGTCGATTACTTCCACCCGCAGCGGCTGATCCTGGATGCGCGTCGGGGAACGCGCGGCGTTGACGACGATCTCTTCTTCGAATGTGGGCGGAGCATCGAAGGCGACATCAACCCGGCCGTCTTTCGGCAGCGCTGACACGCGAACGGTTTCGGTCACGAATTCGTCCGGCGCCACCACGATGTCCATCGGCAGCGACGACACCTCGAGGACGGCGAGACCGAGCGCATTGGTCCGGACAGTCTGTTCGCCGCTCGTCACACGTGCATCCGCAACCGGACTGCCGCCTCTCGTGACGCGTACGGTAATCGTTTGGGCGGCAACCGCGGCAGGCAGCAGCAACGCCAGGACCAATGCGAGACAAGCCGGCATTCGTGGGTTAGCGGATCGGATCCCAGGGCAGCGTCGGGTGCAGATCCCGCGCGCCTTCGATCTCCAGAAGTCGTCGCTTCGTTTCGACGCCACCAACGGCAGAAAACCCTCCTGACTTCCCTCCCGCCGCCAACACACGGTGACACGGCACGACGATGGCAAATGGATTCCGGCCCAGGGCCTGTCCGACTGCACGCGACAATCCAACGTCGCCGAGGCGAGTGGCTATGTCGCCGTAGGTCAGCGTCTCACCCGGCGGAATCGAGCGCGTCTCCACATACACTCGCTGTTCGAAATCGGGGACGGCGTTCATGTCGAGATCGATGCGGGACAGATCCTGCTTGTGACCATCGAGTAGTCGTCGAATGTCCGCGATGACCGCTTCGATCTCTTGCGGTGGAGCCGTCTCGCGTGCCTCGGGATGCTTCCGAGCCATCCGGGCGCGCATCGCGGCGTCGCTTCGCTCCGGAAGCTTGACGCCGACGAGGCCTCCCTCGCCCCACGCGATCGCGCAACGTCCGATCGCGGTGTCGAAGATCGCGAACCCCTGCATCGTTAGGTTTCCTCTGAAGGATGCGTACCGTCGCTTTTGGCGAGCACGACGCCACGCTGCTCCTGAGCGAACATGTCCCAAACGGACAGAAAGAGTGCGGCCAGCACCGGGCCTGCCACGAAGCCAGCCGGACCGAACACGGACAACCCTCCGAGCGTGGAGAGGAGCACCATGTAGTCTGGCATACGCGTTTCGCGACCAACGAGAACCGGTCGAAGGATGTTGTCTGCGGTGCCGACCACGAGCACGCCGCCGACCACAAGGATGATTCCCTTTGTCAGCGATCCGGTGAACATCAGATAGAGCGCAACCGGCGCCCACACAATGGCGGGACCGACGATGGGCAGCAGCGACAGCATCGCCATGATGACGCCCCAGAACACCGGTGAGCGCAGACCGAGGATCCAGAACAACAAGCCTCCCAGCGCACCCTGAACCAGACCCACGAGCAGCGACCCTTTGAGGGTCGCACGCGTCACGAGGCGAATCGCCGGAAGAGCGTTTGCTGACGCCCATTCCCCATCGGCATCGCATAGTTGAGCGTCGCGAGCAGTTTGTCTCCGTCACGAAGAAAGAAGAACAGCAGGTAGAGCATCAGCGCTGTCTGGGCAGCGACGCTGAGCAGGTTCTGTCCGACGACAACAGCACGAGTGGCGATCAGTTGCGCGGCGGCCCCGACCGACTCGGAGATCCGCGGGCCAATCGTGTCCGGATCGATTCCAATCCGAGCGGCGATACCGCGCAGGATCGGATCGATTCGACTGACGACGTCCTGCAGGTTGACGTTGCCGCTCTGGATCCGGTCGTAGAAGTTGAGTGCCTCTTGTGACACCGCCACGCCAAGGAGCACAAGCGGAAGAAACACCACCAGGACGATCATGATCGTCGCGATGACCGCGGCTTGCGTCTTGCGCCCCTTCAGATGCTCCTCGAGTTGACGCTGCAGCGGATTGAAGATGATCGCGAGCACCGCCGCCCAGAACACGGGTTCGATGAAGTCGAGCGTCAGCCACAGGAACGCGACGGTGACCGCCGCAAGGAAGATAAAGAACCACGCTCGTTCTATGCGCCGCTGCTCCATCGTGGTTGGAAGGATACAGGCGTTAGCTGTATACCTGCTTGTACATCCCCCGCCTGAAAAGCCAGCCGCCGAGCGGACCCAGCCATTGCAGCACGTAGTACATGTAGCCGAGATCCATCAGTTCAATCAGGTTGCCGTCGAAGTCCTTCGCAAAGAAGAACGAATGGCCGCGCGGCGATCGCTCAGGCTTACCGAGACAGGCGACCCCTTTGCTGGTCAGATAGTCGTGCCACCGATTGAGATTCCGGACATTGAACGAGATGTGCGTCAGGCCAACCTGATTCCACGGCACGGGCACCGGCGGCCGCTGCGGTGTGAACGCGAAGATCTCCAGGACGCCGCCGCCGGGCACGCGAATCCAGCCGATCTTGCAGCTCGGGGCGTCGCTCTCGACACCGAAGAAGGTACGCACGCGTTCGGGCGGTGTATCGGCGACGCCGACGAGCGGACATCCGAAAACGTCCCAATAGAAGCGAACGGCCTTGTTGAAGTCGGAAACGGTGATGCCGACGTGGCTGAATGATCGGGCTTTCATGATCGACACATGATGTGGTCCGCGACGCGCAACGCCTGGGCAACGATCGTGAGCCCCGGGTTCACTGCCGCGGATGACGGGAAGAATGACGCGTCCACGACGAAGAGATTCTCGACGTCGTGCGTGCGGCACCACTGATTGAGCACGGAGGTGGATGGGTCGTTGCCAAACGCCAGCGTGCCGCACTGATGCGTCGTGTTGCCCAGGCCGAACGATAGTGCCTTGATCCAGCGGAATCCGCTGTCGCGCAGCAATCCCTGCAACGTCGCCTTCAGCTGCCGATGTGCGCGCAGGTTGCTCGGATGGTAGTCGAGACAGATACGGTCGCCCTGAAGCGTGACCCGGTTCTCGCGTCGCGGCAGGTCTTCAGTCATCGCCAGCCACTGAATGCTGTGATCGGTCCACTTTTTCAACGACCGCGGGAAGACGCTGAGCACGGCGCGCAGCCCCAGTTCGAGCAGCGGTGGCGCTCCGCCCTTCACCATCTCCGGGTGAATCGTGCCCTGTGACTGAATGTGGCCAAGAGGATATGGCTGCGACTCGTTGGCTCGATAGAAGTCGTTGACCGCGATCGTCTTCTGAAATCCATGCGGCCCGGCCAGCACATCATCCCACCGATACGCGCTGAACATCGTCGTCACATGGGCCATGTAGTTGCGGCCAACGAGTCCGGAACTGTTCGCAAGTCCAGCCTTGCCGTTACCAGACCGCAACAGTAAGGCCGCCGAGTTGACCGCCCCGCACGACAAGACGAACAGATCTGCGTGAATGCGATGCCCGCGGCCATCGGTGACGACGTCAACCGCGATCACGCGCTTGCCTGACGCGTCGGTAACGAGACGCGTCGCCAGCGTGCGCTCGCGCACCTCCACCCGCGAAGACTCGCGGCAGGCAGGAAGGAGCCCGCACGTCTCGGCGTCGCTCTTCGCGCCGATCATGCACGGAAACGAATTGCACTTGTCGCACAACACGCAGCCGCCCTCTTCACCGGGTCGAATCAGCCCGAGAGGCAGGAACGATGGGTGGAGACCGCGCGCGCGCAGGCGCTCGAGCATTCGCTCCATGCCAACGGTGTGAGGCACCGGAGGATACGGGAACTCGCCGCGTGGAGGATCTGTTGGATCCAGGCCGGCCTGACCGTGCACGTGGTACATCTGCTCGGCACGGTCGTAATACGGTGCGAGGTCGGCGTAGCGAATCGGCCACGCGGGCGACTCCCCGTCCACGTGCCTGACACGCTCGAAGTCCTCGGTTCTCAGCCGATAGAGCACGCTGCCCCAGAACTTCGTGTTTCCGCCAACGCCGTAGTGCGTGTTCGGCTGGAACTCGCGCGCGTCCGACGTCAGCCATGTCTCCTTCGCGCGGTAACGCTGCTCCACCCAGACGACCCCTGGGTCCCAGTTGTCCGTGTCTCGGGTAAACGTGCCGCCCCGCTCGATGACGAGGATGCGCCTGCCGGTCGGTGCCAGCGCGCGTGCCATGGTGCCGCCACCGGCACCGCTGCCGATGATGACGATGTCGTAGGAGTCGTTCTGCATCGAGTGCGGCTCGCTATCGCGCGACTGCGAGCGGGCCAGTTCCCTTCAGACTGGCGTAGATCCGATCCATCAGGCGCTGATCCTCCATGGCCACTTCGAGGCTCATCGCCGGCGAGCGTCCCTCCCGAATGCAGCGATGGAAATCGCGATACATCGCCTGATAGCCGCGAATGTCGCGGAAGCCTGGAAACAGAATGCGCGGGAATCCCTCGCCACGCACGAGGACGAACACACCATTGGACTCGAACGTAATGATGCCTCCGCGACCCAGCAGCTTAGACAGACGCAGCCCCTGCAGCAGCGACGGTACCTCGCGCGAGTAATACAGCGACCCGACCGCACCGTTGTCGTATTCGAACGCGACCATCATGCTCTTCGCGCGTTTGTCTGTGCCACCAACGGACGGCGACGGACGGAAGCCTTCGATCCGGATGATGCGGGGGCCGAGACTCGAGGCGAGGTGCAGCCAGTGAATGCCCTCCTCGAAGAAGGCATCCCCTCCTGCCATCGTTTCATCGTTGCGCCAGTCGTCGGCCGACTTGAACTTCCGGACGAGCGTCGTGAAGTGGCCGAACACCATCTCGCCGATGACGCCTCGCTTCAGCAGGTCGCGAAGACACACGGCGAGCGGCTTGTAATGATCGTTCTCACCGACGAGGACAACCTTGCGCGTCCGAGTCTTCGCGTCGAGCACCGTTTCGTAGTCCTCGAGCCGTGGAAACGCAGGCTTCTCGACCAGGACGTGCTTTCCTGCCTCCAGCGCGCGCAGTGTCAGATCCAGATGAAACCGCGGCGGCACCGCAACGACCACGGCGTCCACACCTGGATCGCCTATCGCTTCTTCGTAGCTCGCATAGCTGCGCTGTCCGCTGAAGCTACGGCGGAACTGCTCGGCTTTGTCAGGATCCCGGCTCGCGTAGCTGCAGACGATCTCGGATCGGAGCCGCCCGAGGTGGCGACTATGGACGCGTGTGATGAAGCCGCAACCCAGAAAAGCGATATGGAGTGACTGCATCAGGCTTGAATGGTGATCTCGCCCTGTGTCAGTATCCGCGCCAGTTCGCGGTGATCGGCCAAGCCCGGACGTGCCATCACGGGTCATTGTACTGAACGGAGGGCTTATGCGCGGCGGTGTGTGCGTCATCACGGTCCTCATCGTCGCGACCATGCCACTGCCGGTACGTGGACAGAGCGTCAGTACGCCTCGGACACCTGCGAAGCCCTGGACCGCACCGCGCACCGTCGATGGTCAGCCTGATCTTCAGGGTGTTTGGCTCGTTCACACCGCCACGCCACTCGAACGGCCCAAGGCACTCGAGGGCAGAACGACATTGACCGACGAAGAGGTCGCCGAGTTCCGACGACGAGCCGCGCGCCTATTCCGGACCGGCAACAGCGACTTCGCCGTCGGTGATGGCGTCTTCCAGGCGGTGCTGGCCAATCCCGAGACGTACACCAACCCGAACTCCACTCACGGCGCCACGGACATGATCGATCTCGAGTTCGACAATCGCACGTCGCTCATCGTCGAGCCGCAGGACGGACGCATTCCGGCGGTCACACCAGAAGGTCGGAACAGACAGACGGCCACCAACGCCGCGTTTCGACAGCCTGCGTCGCCAGCCGATGTCGGAAACGCGCTTCGCTGTCTGTCGTGGGGCGTGCCGCGTCTTGGCGGGCGCTACGGATCGGGCGACATGTCCTACTCCCAGATCGTTCAGAGCCCGGGTTACGTGGTGTTGTTCATGGAAACTGGACACGAAGCACGCGTCATCCCGATCGACAACCGCCCGCACCTGCCATCGACGATCCGCCAGTGGAACGGCGACTCACGAGGTCACTGGGAAGGCGACACGCTCGTCGTCGATACGACAAACTTCTCGGGGAACAGCTATTTCATGGGATCGACCGAGAACCTGCATCTGGTCGAGCGCTTCACGCGGACCGCGCCAGACACAATCGCGTACGAGATGGCGATCAGCGATCCATCCACGTGGGTGAAGCCGTGGACCGCGACGATGCCGATGCGAGCGAGGCAGGAAACCCTATACGAGTTCGCTTGCCATGAAGGGAACTACCACATCATGGCAGGCATGCTGGTCGGCTCGCAGGTGCAGCAGGAAGCCGAAGCCGCCGCTGCAGAACGCGGTCGCTGAACTACGACTCGTTGTAGGCAACGCGAATCGCACCGGCCATGCGATTTCTGTCGTACCTCCCTCCCAGTTCGTCCTGCACCAGCTTGATCGTGTCGTCGAGGCTCTTGCCTTCCTTCTTGTGCGCGACCGTGCGATTGCGCACTGCCATCAGATACCCGCGATAGTTCGTCACGAACGCGATGTCACCCATCGGGCCGTGGCTTGGGACAATGCGGTTCGGCTTGAGCTTTTCGAACCGGTCCATGCTGGCGAGCCACGTCGAGATCCGCGACTCGGCCCCGATCGCCGGCAGGGCGTTCATCGCGACGTCACCTGAGACCAGGATCGCGTCCGGCTCGACGAAAAACGCCGTGTCGCCTGGCGTGTGGTTGAACCCCATCGCGATCAGGCGAACACGCACGCCACCGAGATCGATCACCTGCTCCTTGTCGAACGTGATGTCGGCCTTTCGAAAGTCAGCGCCCTGCAGCAGCTGACCCGCTTCGGGTGAAAAGCCGGCGAATCGCTTGGCAGTCTCGAGACGATCGGCGGCAATCTCCTTCACCTGATCGTTGGAGCGCACCATCTTCGTGTTCGCCGGGAACGCGTGCGCACCGAGGTCATGCTCGGGGTGAATGTGAGTCGTCGCCAGGTACAGTTCGCTGTTCTTGGAGACCTTGGCGACTTCGCGCATCACGATCTCGCCGTTCTTTGCCCCGAGACCCGTGTCAACGACGAAGGTCGCCTTGCTGCCGACGATGATGGCGATGTTCGGAACGAGTACGACGCTGTTGTCCGGAATCACGTAGACGTGATCTGAGATCTTCTCGGTGACGCCTTCCTTGATCATTGGCGACGGTAACGGCCCGCGCTGCGCATGGACCGCTCCGAGAAGAGCCACTGTGACACCAACCGTCGTGATCAATCCAAACGTTGCGCGCATGAAGACATCCTCGCTGAATGAAGAGCCCGACGATAATACAGCCCCCGCTCGCCATTCGATTACACGCGTCTATCGAAGAAACGCACTGGCCAGCCCGAGAAAGAGGAAGAAACCCATGGCGTCGGTGATGAACGTCAGCAGCACGCTCGAGCCGTAGGCCGGATCGCGTCCGGTTGAGTGCAAGGCGACTGGAATCGCCACACCCGCCACGGCCGCAACCACGAGGTTCAACACCACGGCCCCCGTCATGACCGCGCCGAGCGCGTAGTTGGCGTACAGCGCGACCGCGACGAGACCGACGACCAGCCCCCAGATCGATCCGTTGAGGAGACCCACGAGGAGTTCCTTGTTCAGCAACCGCATCGCGCCGGAACCGCGCACCTGATCGCCCGCCAGCGCCCGAATGATGATCGCCATTGTCTGATTGCCGGTGTTGCCGCCGATGCTCGCGACAATCGGCATCAGTGCGGCAAGCGCCGACAGATCGCGAATGGTGTGCTCGAACTGGCCGATGACACGTGACGCGAGAAACGCGGTCACGAGGTTGATACCAAGCCAGGGCCAGCGGTTGAATGCGCTGTCCATTGGGCTTGCGAACAGATCTTCGTGGCGGGTCAGGCCGGCTTGCTTCAATGCACGAAGGTCGGCCTGACTGCGCACGAAGTCCATCACTGCGTCGACGGTGAGTCGACCCACCAGCTTTCCGCGGTCGTCGATGACGGGTGCGGATACGAGGTCGTAGCGCTCGAATGCACTCGCCGCCTTCTGTACCTGGTCGAGCGGGCCAAACGTGACGACGTCGGCCTCCATCGACGCGACGATCGGCGCCGACGGATCCGTCAGCAGGAGCGCTGGCAACGTCACAGATCCGCGGAGCACGTTCCGGGCATCCACGACGAACAGGCGATCGGTTTGAGGCGGCAGTTCACCGCGCGAACGCAGGTCGCCAAGCGCCTGCTGCACAGTGTGAGTCTCCTGCACGGCGACCCACTCATGCGTCATGTGGTGACCGATCTGGTTTTCGTCGTAACGAATCGTCGATTCGAACGCCTGCCGATCTCGTGACTCCAGCGCTCGCGACACCTCTTCGACGACTGCGCGCGGCACCTCGTCCGAGACGTATCCGAGGTCCTCGGGGTCGAGTGTGGTGAGCAGGATCACGAGCGCATCATGCTCGGTCCGCTCGACGAGCCACGTCCTGACAACAGTCGAGACTTCAACGAACACCAGGCCTGCCCGGTCGGAAGGAATCTGATCCCACACCGTCGCGCGGTCGTCGGGCGGCAGCGCCTCGAGCACGAACGCCACATCGGCGGGGTGCATCGCCCGCAGGCGCTTGTGCAGTTCGACCAGGTTCTGACGATGCTGGAGGCTTTCGAGCAGGTCGCGCTTGGGGCCCTCCTGCCGATGGGTGAGCGTTTCAAGTACGCGGTGACGGTCGAGCAACCGCGTAACCTCGTCGAGACTCTGCTGCAAGCGGGACTCGGGCTGTAGGGTGGGCATAGAGGCTTACCTGGTCCACGATGATAATGGTGGCATGTCATCCTGGCGGCCCCCTGATAGCGCCGTCACACATCTCTACCAACAGTCGCGCGCGGACCGCTGGTCGCTCCCCGTCGCTGTTTTTGCCGCTGCGCTCGAGCGCAGCGCCCGTAAAGTCTTTGTAACGCCACCCGAGCCGCGCGATCTCGAGCGACTCCTCGGTTCGTTGCATCTGGAGGATCTGGCACTCGCCTGCGCGTGCGCGAGTGGACACGAAGGGGCCTGGGAGCACTTCGTTCGCGAGCATCGACCTGTGCTCTATCGCGCGGCGGATGCGATCGATCCCACTGGCGGGTCACGAGAGCTTGCCGACTCGTTATACGGCGAGCTGTTTGGCCTTGTCGAGCGCAGTGGTGAGCGTCGCTCGCTGTTCTGGTACTTTCACGGCCGCAGCAGCCTGAGCACCTGGCTGCGCGCCGTGCTCGCCCAACGTCATGTGGACCGCGTGCGAAGCACTCGCCGTTTCGAACCACTGCCAGAAGCAGAGCCGAGGCCATCTGCGCGACCGGAGGAGCGGCCACAACCACAGTCGCGTATCTCTGAATACGTCCAGCTGATGCGCCGTGCGGTGACGGCGGCGATTTCCCGGTTGCCTGCCAAAGACCGGCTCAGGCTCGGGTATTACTACGCCGAGGATCTGACGCTGGCTCAGATCGCTCGCGCCCTGGGCGAACACGAAGCGACGGTTTCACGGAATCTTGCCAAAGCGCGACGGGAAATCCGCACCGACGTCGAACGTCAGCTTCGCGAGGAAGCGCGCATGAACCCCAGCCAGATCGACGAGTGCTTCGAGGCCGTCGTCGAGGATGTGGGCTCGCTCGATGTCTCAGATCTGCTCGGAGCAGCCTCAGATCACCCCGACCCGAGCGGCAGCCCGGATAGCCGGCGCAAGGACTCGCGAGATAAACGTTCTAAGGAAAGACCCGAGGGTGCCAGTGCCTGAGCGCGACCGCGACCAATCGGTAGAACGGCTACTTCGGCGCGTGATGTCCGACGATGTGACACGGCTACAGCGGACGTGTGTCGACAGCGAGACGCTCGCCGCATGGTCGGAAGGGTCCCTTCGCGCGGCCGAGGCGTCAGCTGTCGAGCATCATGTGGCGGACTGCGCGCGATGCCGGGCGTTGATGGCGTCGTTTGTTCGCACGACTCCGCTGGTGCCTGTCTCGGAATCGCTCTGGCGGCGCTGGCATCTCGCCTGGGCCGTGCCAGTCGCCACGGCCGCGACCGCCGCAGCAATCTGGGTGGCTCTTCCGGACAACGGCGCTGCACCGTTGACCCCGGCACAGGAGACCAACACGCTCGCTCGCGACGAACGAAGCGCGTCGCCGTCCTCGGCACCAGCCGCTGAACCAGTACCGGCCCCTGCCCCTCCGGCCGCGAGTGCCAGCGCAATTCGACCGCAGGAAGAGAAGGCCAAACTCGCAGAGTCCACCAACAACGAGGTGCGGCAGCGCACCGATCGAAGTGCAAGCCGCGAGTTCGCCGATCCGCAGGCTGGAGCTGCCGCTCCCCCGGTCCCACAGGCTGAGGCACCTGCTCCTGCGGCCCCTGCTCCACCCGCGGCTTCGGTTGCGGCTCCTACTCCTGCTGCCGCTGCGGCCGAGCGGGCGGAGGCCGACAGTAAGAAAGAGATCGCCGCGAATTCAGGTCTTGCGCCGCTGGTCGCGGCACGTCGAGCGTTCGCCCCTAATCAAATCGTGGCGGCAGATGGCACGACTCGGTGGCGAATCGTCAACGGTCAGCAGGTTGAGCGTTCGACGAATGCCGGTGCCAACTGGACACCTGCAGCCATTACTTCCACCGATGCGCTAAGCGCAGCTGCAGCTCCGTCAGCAACAGTCTGCTGGATCGTCGGTGCCCGCGGTGCGGTCTACGTCACAACGGACGGGACGCGTTTCGTCCGAGTGCCGTTCCCGGAAATCGTCGACCTGACGTCGGTCTCGGCGACCGACGGCCTCGCCGCTGCAGTCTCCTCTGCAGACGGCCGTTCTGGCGCACCACCGACCAGGGAAAAACGTGGTCGATCTCGCCCTAGCGACGCCATAGAGATTCTTGGGAGTTGGGAGTTGGGGTTGGGAGTTAATTCATTTCTTGTGTAGGCTATGGGTCCGACGAGGGACGCCATGACTCAGGTTTCGATCAAAGTGAACGGCAAGATGCGCAAAGCGCACGCCGAGCCGCGAACACTTCTCGTGCACTTCCTCCGCGAGCAATTGAATCTCACCGGCACGCACGTGGGCTGCGATACTAGCCAGTGCGGCGCGTGCACGGTCCTCATCGACGGCCGCAGTGCCAAGGCGTGCACGATCTTCGCAGTGCAGGCTGAGGGCTCCGAGATCGTCACGATCGAGGGGCTCGCCAAGGACGGAGAACTGCATCCGCTGCAGAACGGCTTCTGGGAGGAGCATGGCCTGCAGTGCGGCTACTGCACGCCCGGCATGATCATGGCCGGCGTCAACCTGCTCAACGAGAACCCGAATCCAAGTGAGAAGGAAATCCGCGAAGGTCTCTCGGGAAATTTCTGTCGCTGCACCGGCTATCAGCACATCGTCAACGCCGTGCAAAACGCCGCAGGGAGGAGATGACCCGTGCCTGCTGCACCCGTGCTTCCCAAGCTCGTTGGCCAGCGCGTCAAGCGCCGCGAAGACCCTCGCCTGATCCAGGGCCGCGGCACGTATGTCGACGACGTGAAGATCGCCGGCATGCAACACATCGCGTTCAAGCGAAGCGACATCGCTCACGGGACGATCAAGTCCATTGATGTGAGCGCGGCGCGGGCGATGGACGGCGTCGAGGCCGTGTTTACCGGCGCGCAGATCGCCAAGATCATCGCGCCAATGCCCATCGGGACGCCATTCCCCTCGCCCGAACATCGCGCGGTTGCGACCGATGTCGTGCGATTCTCCGGCGAACCGGTAGCCGTCGTCATCGCGTCGGATCGATACGTCGCCCGCGATGCCGCGGACGCGATCATGGTGTCCTATGATCCGCTTCCGGCCGTCGTCGATCCAGAGCTCGCGATGACCGGTAAGCCCGCGGTCATCCACGAAGGTTTCCGAATAACCTTGCTGTTCCCTTCGTGCCGAGCGGAACAGGCGTGAGCCTTGACGGTAAGTCTGTCGATGACACGGCCGTCGATCGCGCCTTCGCACAGGCCGAAGTGATCATCAAGCAGCGGATGCTCAATCAGCGACTCGTGCCAAACGCGATGGAGCCTCGTGGCGTCGTGGCGCATTTCGAGCCCGGCAAGGGCACGATGACGATCTGGTCATCCACGCAGAACCCCCACATCCTGCGCACGATGATCGCTGCGATGCTCGGCATGGGCCAGGATCAAGTGCGCGCCATCGCCCCTGAAGTCGGTGGCGGCTTCGGGGCCAAGATCAACATCTACGCCGAGGAGTACGTGGCGGCCGCCGTGTCCAAGCAACTCGGGATCCCGGTCAAATGGATCGAGGATCGCTCCGAGGCGTTTGTGGCCACCACGCATGGTCGCGACATCCTCGGCTACGTTGAACTGGCGGCGAAGCGCGACGGCACGGTGCTCGGCCTGAAGATGCGGCTCATCGCCGACATCGGCGCCTACAACATGCTGCTCACGGCCGCGATCCCCACCCTGACGATGCTGATGGCGAACGCGACCTACGACATCCCAGCCATCCGCACGACACTGACAGAAGTCTTCACGAACAAGACGCCGACCGACGCCTACCGCGGTGCGGGCCGTCCGGAGGCAACCTACTTCGTTGAGCGCGCGATGGACATGCTGGCGCGCGAGCTCAAGATGGATCCCGCTGACGTTCGCCGTAAGAACTTCATCGCGTCGGACAAATTCCCATTCCAGACACAAATGGGTGCGGTGTACGACTCCGGCGACTATGCAAAGGCGCTCGACGCCGCGTTGGTTCACTCGAAGTGGAACGACCTCAAGAAGGAGCGCGATGCGGCAAAGGCACAGGGAAGGCTCGTCGGTCTCGGTCTCTCGATGTACGTGGAAGTCTGCGGCATCGGCCCGTCGGCGACACTGCCCACCGGTGGCTGGGAGCATGCTCAGGTCACAGTGGAGCGCGATGGCCGGATCAGCGCCACAACCGGTGCGTCGCCCCACGGCCAGGGCAACGAGACGACGTTCGCTCAGATGCTTGCCGACCAATTTGGCGTGCCTTTCGAGCATGTGACGATCCTTCACGGCGATACCGCCGTCGTGAAGCAAGGAATCGGCACGTTCGGGAGCCGATCGCAGGCCGTCGGCGGCGCGGCACTGCATATGGCGGGCACCAAGGCGAAGAGCAAGATGGCCAAGTTCGCGGCGGCGCTGCTCGAAGCCCACGAAGACGACCTCGTGTTCGAGAACGGCATGATTTCGGTCAAGGGCGCACCAGCGCGCGGCAAGTCGTTTGCCGACGTCTCCCACTACGCGTACATCCCTGTACCGTTGCCGGAAGGCCTCGAGCCCGGAGTCAGCGAAGAAGGGTTCTTCGAGCCGAGCAACAACACCTACCCCTTCGGCTGCCACATCTCGATGATCGAGATCGATCGCGACACCGGCGAACCGACACTGCTGCGACTCGTCGCCGTCGATGACGCCGGGCATCTGATCAATCCGCTGATCGTGGAGGGACAGATCCACGGCGGGCTCGCGCAGGGAATCGGTCAGGCCATGATTGAGGAGGCGGTCTACAACTCCGACGGCCAGCTCGTCACGGGTTCGTTCATGGACTACGCGCTCCCGCGTGCGATCGACTTCCCTCATTTCGAGCTGCACAGCACGGTGACACCGACTCCGGTCAACCCGCTGGGCGCGAAAGGAGTCGGCGAAGCCGGCACGCTCGGCTCAACGCCGAGCATCGTCTCGGCCGCTGTCGACGCGTTGAGCGAGTTCGGCGTGAAGCACATCGACATGATGCTGCGGCCCGAGAAGCTATGGCGCATCATTCACGGCCAAGGCCTTCGACAGGGCTCGGGCCAGGGAGGCCAGTCGTGATCCCCACCGCATTCGACTACCAGCGTGCCTCCTCGATCGACGATGCGCTGGCAAAGCTTCAAGCGGCGAGCGGCGGAAAACTGATCGCCGGTGGCCACAGCCTCGTTCCGTTGATGAAGCTTCGGCTGAGCGAGCCGACCGTCCTGATCGACGTTGCGAGGATTCCGGGCCTCTCCGGCATCAGGGAGAAGGACGGGAAGATCGAGATCGGCGCGGGCACCACTCATAGCGACGTCGCCGCTTCCGCCTTGCTCCGGCAACTCTGCCCTGTCGTGGCCGAGACCGCTGCCGAGATCGGCGATCCGCAGGTGCGCAATCGCGGCACGCTTGGCGGCAGCCTCGCCCACGCCGATCCAGCAGCCGACTACCCAGCCGCGATGCTGGCGCTCGATGCCGAGATCCACATGAAGGGTCCCAAGGGCTGGCGCAAAGTAAAGGCGGGCGAATTCTTCCAGGGACTCTTTACCGTTGATCTGGCACCCGACGAGATCATCGCCGGCGTACAGTTCACGCCGACCAAAGCTGCCGCTTATGCCAAGCTCCACCAGCGCGCCTCGCACTTCGCCATTGTCGGCGTCGCGGCCGCGGTGGATGTAAGGGCGGCGTGTTCCAGTCGGCACGGGTTGGCCTGACCGGCGCCACGAGTCACGCGGTTCGCTTGACGGCCGTCGAGCAGGCGCTCGCCGGGAAGCCGGCGACGAAAGACACGATCGCGAGCGCGTCCGCCGCGGCCAGCGCTCGACGACCTGAACTCCGATATTCACGCGAGCGACGAATATCGCCGCGCGATGCTCAAGGTGTTTACGCGGCGTGCGCTGGAGAGTGCCTTGGCGAGAGTCTAGCTAGAGGCTCGAAGCGATGACCGGGCCACGGCGCTACGGTCTGCTCGTGGGGGTCAGCTGGTTAGTCCTTCGGAGCATGGGCCCCGAACTGCTGGCACAGACTGACGATGCGCAGGTTTTGTCGGCCGCGATCGCGCACCACTACAGCAACGCCAAGAGCAATCGGAGTGAGCCTCCGCTGCTGGTCGTTGCGGGCGAAACGATAGTCGCCGATCGCATCTCGCTGGGCCGCTTCGAACGTGCCGAAACTCCGGAGATCCAGGGCTCGACAATCCGCGTACTTCGTGCGCGCAATGAAAAGGCGCAGCCAGTTGGGGAGATTCGCCTCCCTGCGAACGCGATGCTCGTTCTTGACGCCATCAGCATGACCCGACGCATCACGCCGACAGCGCTGAGGTGGCGGATTGGTCGCCGTTCACGCACGCATATCCGGGTTCCCAGCTCGTGCAGCTCGGCGCGCCGGCGTATATCACGCCTCGCCAGAAGGCGCTGGTGTACTTCTGGGCAGGAATTGGTCCTGAAGGAATACAGGGATGGCTCTACATCCTCGAGAAGCGAGGATCCGAATGGCACGTCACGTGGTCCGAATCGCCATGGATCGCGTAGACCCATCCCCGAGCGCCCAACAGCCTTAGTCGTCGAGGACGAACGTCAGGAGCATGTTCACCTGATACTCGATGATCTTCCCGCCTTCGAGGCGCACCTGCTGCTCCTTGATCCACGCACTCCTGACGTTACGAATCGTTTTGTGGGCACGTGCGAGCCCGCTGTTGATCGCGTCCTCGAAGCTCTTGGTTGAAGTCGCGCTGATCTCCGACACCTTCGCTACCGGCATTGGCGTCCCCTTTCAGATGGCTGAGATGAACTGTTCGTTGATGCATTGCGGTCATTCGTCAACGTGCAACGTCGGGGCCACTGCGAAGTCATCGACGAGGTAACGGGGCTATACTTCGCTCGCCTATACACGTTCACGAGGAGCGGGCCCATGCGATCAACGTTGCTGGCTCTTACGCTTGTGCTCAGTTGTGGCGTCGCGACGATCGGGCAGCGAGGAGCGGCTGACGGACAATACGACCTCGAGGGCGTGTGGGACTTCAGCACGATCACTCCGCTCGAGCGCCCGAGCAGCCTCGCCAACAAGCAGACACTGACCGATGAAGAGGCGCTGACCTTCGAACGCGAAGAGAACCAGCGGCAGAACCGCGATCTCATCGATCCCAAGAAGGGCGGCGCGCAGTATCTCCCCGGTAGCGTCATTCCCTACAACGAGTTCTGGTACGAGCGCGGCAACAAGATCATCGGCGACAAGCGCACCTCGCTCATCGTCGATCCGCCGGATGGCCGGATTCCTCCGCTCACGCCGGAAGCGCAGAAGAGGCTCGATGCGCAGGCGGCGGTCGCACGCGACGAACAGCTCGGTTCGTTCGCGCCGACACCTACCTCGATCGCTCGCTCGCCGATCGCTGCATCCTCGGCTTCAATGCCGGACCGCCGATGACGCCAGGCGCCTACAACAACCGCGTCCAGATCTCTCAGGCCCCTGGATACGTCACGCTGGTCGTCGAGATGGTGCACGATGCTCGCGTCATCCCTGTCGACGGACGCCCTCGCTTGCCGGCCCGCATTCCTCAATACAAAGGAGACTCGCGAGGCCGCTGGGAAGGGCGGACGCTGGTGATCGACACGACGAACTTTCTGCGTGAGACGAGCTTTCGGGGATCGAGCGCCAACCTGCATCTCGTCGAGCGTTTGACGCGCGTAGACGCGGACACGCTGCTCTACGAGTTCACCGTCGAGGATCCGAAGACCTGGACCAAGCCGTGGACCGCGGCAATTCCCATGAAGAAAGCGGACACGCCGATTTACGAGTACGCGTGCCACGAAGGGAACTACGCGTTGGCGAACATCCTCCGCGGTGCCCGTCTGCAGGAGTCGAAGGAGCCGACACGATGATGCGCCGATTCGCATGTGTCGCGGCGATCGTCGCGAGCGCAACGGCCTTGTCGGGCCAGGACCGTCCCGCCAAGACGCTCAACATGTACGTCGTTGACGTCGAAGGCGGCAACGCCACGCTGGTGGTCTCGTCGACCGGCGAGTCGCTGCTGATCGACACAGGAAACGCGGGCGCCGGCGCCGTGCGCGACGCGAATCGAATCCTGGAAGCGACGCGCGACGCCGGCCTGTCGAAGATCGACCACCTGATCATCACCCACTGGCATGGCGATCACTACGGCGGTCTGGCCGAACTCGCCGCCCGAATTCCCATCTCGCACTTCATCGACCACGGCCCGAACGTGCAACCGAGTCAGGTCGTCGATGATTTCCTCCGGATACGTACCCGAAGCTCCACGCCAAATCGACGCACGACGTCGCGAAGGTCGGTGACACACTCGGTCTCAAGAGCTTCGAGGTGAAAGTCGTCACGTCAGCAGGCAAGGTCCTCGCCTCGCCGCTCCGTGGCGCGGGCTCCGCGAATCCCTACTGCGCCAGCTTTCAAGCCGGGCGACAACAACGCCGAGGATCCACAATCAGTCGGCAGCCTGATCACCTTCGGCCGCTTCCGCGCGATCCACCTCGGCGACCTGACGAAGAACAAGGAGTTCGAGCTGATGTGCCCGTCGAATCGCATCGGCACCGTCGACGTGCTCCTCGGGCTCCATCACGGGCAGGACACTTCCAACTCTGAAGTGACTGGTCCACGCGCTCCGGCCCCGCGTCGCCGTCATGAACAACGGCACTCGAAAAGGCGGGCTTCCCGACGTGATGCGAACGCTCTACACGTCGCCGCGCCTCGAAGATCTCTGGCAGATCCATTTCTCTGTGCTGAGCGGCCAGGAGTACACGACACCCGGTCTGTTCATCGCGAACTGGGTGGACGACCAGGCGCAGACGATGCCGATTGGGCCGGTGCCGCTGCCGGCGCCCGGCCCAAACACGCCGCCTCCGCCCGCACATGACGGGCCGGCACACTGGATCAAGATCGCGGCGCAGGAGGACGGCGCGTTCACGGTCACGAACGCGCGGAACGGATTCTCGAAGCGCTATGAGGTGGCCACGCCGAAGTGATACGACGAGAGCCTGAGCCCGCCGAAGGTGCCGTTGAAGCCGACGACGGCGCGGTCGTCGCCAGCAGCGCCTGATGCCACCATCAACGGCAGCAGATGCTCTTCCCGCGGGTGTGCGGCGCGCGCAGCCGGCGCGCTCGCCCACTGCTCCAGCCGCCGACTCCGCTCGGCCGGCTCCTGCACCATCGCGTCGCGCAGCCACGAATCGAATGCCTCGGCAACTGGTGCGGCTCGCGGATCGCGAAACGCCCGCAGGTTGTGGAACGTCATCCCGCTGCCGATGATGAACACGCCCTCGTCTCGCAGCGGCGCCAGCGCACGGCCAATGGCGAGATGCTCCGCGGGATCGAGTCCACGCTTCAGCGACAACTGCACCGCGGGCACATCGGCCTTCGGATACGTGAGCTTGAGCGGGATGAAGGTGCCGTGGTCGTAGCCGCGCCCACTGTCAGCGTCATTCCGAATACCGGCAGCGTCGAGCAGCGTCCGCACGCGTGACGCGAGAGCGGGCGCGCCCGGCGCTGGCCAGGTGATCTCATACGACTCGGGTGGAAAGCCGTAGTAGTCGTACAGGATCGGTGGATGCTCGGACGTCATCACCGTCGGCACCGGTTCTTCCCAGTGAGCCGAGACGACCAGCAGTGCCTCAGGCTGCGACGGCGGAATCGCACTGACCGATCGCAGATAGTCGGCCAGGCGATTGATGTCCTCTTTAGGAAAGCCAATCTCGACAAACGGCCAGGGACCACCTCCGTGCGGCACGAACACGACGGGCATGCGGTCTGTGGCCACGTCGACTAGGCGTAGCCGAGCGCGCTGAACATCACGAGCCGCTGTTCCTTCAGCGGATCGTTGACCAACCTGCTTTCGTTGTCGATGACCATCGTCGGGCGATCGGTTGCGTTGAATGCCGTCCACGGCGGGAGCTTCGGCGTGTTTGGATTGCCCGTCTTCGCAAATGCGATCCACGCGTCGCTCACCTTGTCGGCGAGAGCCATCGCTTCGGGCCCGCCGCCTGTTAGGCGGGTCGCGGCCTTGACGTTGTCGAAGGCGAACGGAATCTCGATCGTGTGTGGCGACTTGAGGCGGCCACCCTCGGCGGGCGTCTCCCACCGGAAGTAATACAGATAGACAGGCCCTTTGGCGAGCGCTGCGCGACGCTCCGCGATCTTCATCACCGGCCCGCTATAGCGATGATCGCTGGCGATCAGGAAGTAGAGATCGGACGCGCTCGCTCCCGGATTCGCCGTCTGATAGACCTCGATCGCGCGGTTGGCGTGATCGCCGATCAGGCCACGAATGCGACTGCGCATCGCGGCATCGTCGAGCTCGAAGTCTTCGGGCCGGGCACTCGAGGTCAGTTCCGTCCGCGTCGAGCCGAGCATCAGCGGTACGTCAGCCGAGATGCTCGACGCCACGGGATGAAACGGATGCTGCGGGATGAACCGTCCGTCGACCAGCGGCGAGAACCCCTGCGTCATCTGGTCAACGTTCATGCTCCGCACGACCTTGAAGTAGGCCGCCATGATCTGATTCAGCGGCACGCTCTGCAGCTCGCGCACCCGTCCTTTGGCGATGCCGAGCGCCGACATCAGCTCATGCGCCGCACGCGCGCCGGCGTCGCGGGCCACCAGCTTCAACGTGGCACCGCTCTCGATCGTTGCTCGATGGAAGAGCCCCTTCGCGGACGGCATCGCAAGCAGTGTCGCAACCTTCCGGCCACCGCCCGACTGGCCAAACACCATCACGTTGCCCGGGTCGCCGCCAAACCGTGCGATGTTGTCGCGCACCCATTCGAGCGCAAAGACGATATCGAGCATTCCGGCGTCGCCGGAGCCGGCAAAGTCCGACCCGCCCGCGTCTTCGAGCGCGGTGAATCCCAGCACGTTGAGCCGATGATTGATCGTCACGACCACGACGTCGCCGCGTCTCGCGAGGTTGGCGCCTTCGGTGACCGGCGACGATCCCGAACCAGTGGCGAAGCCTCCGCCATGACACCAGAACATCACCGGGCGCTTGCGGCCATCACCAACCGCAGGCGTCCACACGTTGAGAACGAGGCAGTCTTCGCTCTCCGGCGGAAGGCCGGCTGCAGCGACTGCTCGCGGAGATGCGTTGCCGCCAACACCCGGCTCGCGCTGCGGTGCACTCGACCCGTAGTCGATCGCGTCGCGTACGCCGGTCCACTTCGCAGGGGCGACCGGGGGCATGAACCTGTTCTTGCCCGCTGTGACTGGCGCCGTACGGAATCCCCTTGAAGACCCTGATTCCCGCAGTGTCCGTTCCCCGCACGCGTCCGTACGCGGTCTCGGCAATCACGGGCGAACCTTCGGCTGCGAACGCGCGCGCGAGGCCCGCGCTCGACGCCGCAATCAGCAGCCCGGATTCTCGAAGAAAGTCTCGACGGGATCGCATCAGGGTCATGTGAGGATCCTTTCAGGGTCTGAAGACCCGCCTTCTACTGAGAGAGTTTTCCCTGCAGGCACGCGAAGAAACGGTCCTGCATCATCTTGGATACTCCGGAAATCAACCGCTGCCCCACACGAGCGATGGGACCGCCGGTCTGCACCGTTCCGCTCACGTCGACAACGGTGCCGCTACCGTCCGGACGAAGCGCGATCGCCGCATTGCCCTTCACGAAACCCGGCCGTCCTTGTCCTTCCACGGTCAGGCGATACGAGGTGTTCTCGACTTTGTCGGAGATGATCACCGTCCCGTCGTAGGTACCGGTGATCGCCGCAAGCGCCACTGTCAGGCGTGCGTGAAATCGATCCTGTCCCTCGGGTTCGAGGGATTCACAACCCGGAATGCACGAGGCGATCGACGAGGGATCCATGAGAAGTGCCCAGACGCGCGCCGGCGGCGCGTCAAACGTATATGACCCGCTGATGTCCATCAGATGTGTGCGCGCCTGCGACGCGACGGTACGTGCGAGGCGACGGCGCTCAAGTGTACCGCCAACTCTGCGAGATCGGTGAGGGTGCGCGCCGCCAAAAAATCGTCCACGTACGGGAGCGCAGCCTGAAGGCCTCGAGTCAGCGGCGCATAGTTCACGGTGCCGATGAGCGGGTTCAACCAGATGAGGCGATGACAGCTCCGCTGCAGTCGAGCCACTTGTTCGCGCAGCACCTGCGGATCACCACGATCCCAGCCATCCGAGATGAGGAGCACGACCGGGGCCTGATGCAGCACGCGCCGCGCCCATCGTTGATGGAACTGCCGCAGTGCCGGGCCGATGCGCGTGCCACCGGACCAGTCAGGCACCACGTCGGATACGGCATCGACTGCTTCCTGCAGCCGCCGCAGACGCATCTGGCGTGTCACACGCGTGAGCCCGGTGGCGAAGAGAAACACCTCGAGGCGCCCGCGTCGATGTGCGAGACCGTGAGCGAAGTGCAGGAGCATGCGCGAGTAGCGCTCCATCGAGCCGCTGACGTCACACAGGAGCACGAGTGGCCGCGGTCTGGATCGGCGGCGCCGTGTCGGCAAGGTGATCACTTCGCCGCCGGTTCGCAGGCTTCGCATCAAGGCACGACGCAGATCGATGCGGGGGCCGCGGCCACGAATCCACCGGCGAGTCCGCCGTTCGCCAGGGATCCAGTCCAGTTGCTCGATCGCGATCCGCGCGCGCGTCATCTCGTCAGACGTGAACTCGGCGAAGTCCTTGTGCGCGAGGCCGCCGATCTCACTCCACGTCTGAAACACGCCCTCAACGGGCTGGTCGACACCGTCCTCTGCGGATCCCTCCTCGGGGGGCAACACGCCAGCTGTCGCCGAGACGCGTGCCGCTGTGGTCCGCGCATCGCTCACCGTTGCACCCTGCATTGCGAATGGATTGGCGTGGTCGCGCCAGAATGCGTCGAACAGGTCTTCGAACAGACCCAGTTGTTCGTGACGCTGAACGAGCAGCGCACGACACGTGTGAAAGACTTCGTCACGCGCGCTGACGTTCACGTGCGTGAGCGCTTCTGTCAGGTCGAGGACACGACCGACGGGAACATCGAAGCCGACCCGTCGCAGTAGCCGGCCGAAGACGATCAGGTTTTCGACGAAGTGCCCAGCCACCCAGCCACCCAGCTACCCAGCTACCCAGCTACCCAGCTACCCAGCTACCCAGCTACTTAGCTACTTAGCTACCCAGCTATCAAGTCACCTTGCCATCGCGCGTTGAAGGAGCCCTGCGAGACGTTCGCCGCGGACTGCCTCGATGTCGTCCTTCGCCTTGAGCACGACGCCGAGCGTGTCCTCGATAGCCACGATATCGAGAACGTTTCGGTCGAGTGCGGCAAGCGCGGCCACCCAGTCGAGCGTCTCGGATACACCGGGAACCTTGTAGAGCTCGACGCCGCGCAACTCGTGGACGAGCGCGGTAACCTGCCTTGCCAGTTGCTGCGCTGCTTGTGGCACGCGCGCCTGGACGATCGCCATCTCCTTTTCGAACGATGGGTACTCGATCCACTGATACAAGCAGCGGCGCTTCAACGCGTCGTGGACCTCGCGCGTCCGGTTCGAAGTGAGAATGACGAGCGGCGGCTTCGTCGCGCGCACGGTTCCCAGCTCGGGGATCGTGATCTGGAATTCGGCCAACAGCTCGAGCAGGTATCCCTCGAATTCCTCGTCGGCGCGATCGATTTCGTCGATCAACAGGACGACCGGGCGCGTGCGCTCGGGATCGATCGCCTGCAGCAGCGGCCGCTTCAGTAGAAACGCCTCGCTATACAGCTCGCGCCGTGCGGCCGACTTGAGGAGCCCGCCA
Organism: uncultured Acidobacteriota bacterium; assembly: GCA_963757735.1. Classification (GTDB taxonomy): domain Bacteria; phylum Acidobacteriota; class Vicinamibacteria; order Vicinamibacterales; family UBA2999; genus Gp6-AA40. The sequence continues at coordinate 430,495 of CAVWST010000003.1, read as the reverse complement.
GTCGCCTCGAGAATCCGCAGCTCCAGCAACTGCCGCGCGTAGTCCCACTCGTACACGGCGTGCGCCACGTCGAGCCCCTCGTAGCACTGGAGTCGAATGAAGTCCGCGTCGAGTGCGGCGGCGGCAGCGGCGGCGAGTGACGTCTTGCCGACGCCGGCCTCCCCTTCCAGGAACAGCGGCTTGCCGAGCCTCAGGGCCAGAAAGAGCGACACCGCCAGCCCGCGGTCCGCCACGTAGCGCTGGGATGAGAGTCGCTGCTCGAGTTGGGAGATTGAGGTCGGAGAGATACCGTGAGTGTACCTGACGGTCTTGCGGGCTTCGGCTCGGCTCTCGAATCCGGTCCCCAGTCGTCCAGTCCTGCAAGATTTCTGCGCATGCTGCGTTCTAAGAACAGACGCCCTGAAAAGGGCCGAATCCGGCAGAAACGCCGGCTCGGAAAGGAGTTTTCACAATGCGTGCTCGAGACAGCTTCACAATGCGGGTTCGAAACGGGTTGCACACGCGTGCACGTCTGGGGCTTCTGGGAGCGGCTGTCGCGATCGCGGCCGTCGCCGTGCCAGCGGTCACGACCGACGAGACCGCGACGGCAGCCGCACCAGCGGCGCCCGCACAAGGGACGTCAACGCTCGATGATCAGACCGAGCTCGCACTCACGGTCTACAACTCCAACATCGCCCTCGTGCGCGACGTCCGCACGCTGCAGTTGCCGAGAGGCACATTCGACCTGCAGTTCATGGACATCGCGGCCACCGTAAATCCGGCCACCGTGCACTTCAGATCGCTCAACGAGCCGAGTCGCGTGAGCGTGCTCGAACAGAACTACGAGTACGACCTGCTCGAGCCCGACAAGCTCCTGCGCAAGTACATTGGCCGTGACGTCACACTCGTCCGGCAACGGCAAGAGGGTGGCCGCACGATCGAGGAGCCGGTTATCGCGCGGCTGCTCAGCTATAACAACGCTCCCGTGTGGCAGATCGGCAACGAGATCGTCACCGGCCTCGGGGCCGACCACATCCGCTTCCCCGAACTTCCGGGAAACCTCTTCTCACGCCCGACGCTGATCTGGTCACTCAGCAACGACGGCGGCGCGCGGCATCGCGTCGAAGCATCGTATCTGGCGACCAACCTGAAATGGAACGCAGACTACGTGCTGACAGTTGCGCGTGACGACAAGCTCGCCGACATTGACGGCTGGGTCACGGTGACGAATGGCAGCGGCACTGCCTTCCGCAACGCGTCGCTCCAACTTGTCGCAGGCGATCTGAATCGCGTCTATCCGGCCGCCGCGCGCGCCGAGCTCGACGAGCGCGTGATGAAGATGGCTACGGCCAACGCCGCGCGGGAGATGACGCAGGAGTCGTTCTCCGACTACCACCTCTACACCTTCGACCGGAAGACGACGATCAACAACAACCAGACGAAGCAGGTCAGCATGCTCGACGCCACCAGCTTCCCGGTCGTCAAGCGCTACGTCGTCAATGGTGCGGCGTTCTACTACCGCAACGCATATCAGCCCGGAGCACCGATCAAGGACACCGTTCAGGTGTTCTATCAGTTCAAGAACGAGGGCAAGGTGGGCCTGGGCATCCCGATGCCGGCAGGCGTCGTGCGCGTCTACCAGTCCGATTCGAAAGGTGGCACGCAGTTCGTCGGTGAAGATCGCATCGAGCACACCCCGACCGATGAGACACTCAACCTCAAAATCGGTAACGCCTTCGACGTCGTCGCCGAGCGCAAACAGATCGACTTCCAGAAGATCTCGTCAAACGTCTACGAGATGGAGTTCCAGGTCGTGCTGCGCAACCACAAGACAACGGCGATCGACGTGGAAGTGAATGAACCGATCGGCGGCACGTGGCGCATGCTGACGAGCAGCCACCAGTGGACGAAGACCGATGCGTGGGCAGCGCAGTTCAGCGTCCCGGTTGCGGCTAATGGAGAGGCCACCCTCAGATACCGCGTGCGCGTCACGTACTAAGCACGCGCGAGAACTCCCAATTTCCAACTACCAACTCCCAACGCAACGAGCTATTTGCGCCTTGGGAGTTGGAGTTTTGGGAGTTGGGAGTTGACTGCGTACCGCCTACCGCCTACTACAGTGTTCTCAAATAGGCGATTACATCCGCCGCGTCCTGAGGCGTCATCCGGAATCGCGGCATCGGGTAGCGCAGCTGCGTGCCGTCGCGCCTGATCGCGCCCTGAGTCAGAAGACGCATGCCTTCCGCGTCGGTATAACCCGGCAGGCCGGCGATGCGAGGGATCTGCAGCGGCCAATCGGCTTTCCACGTCGGGCGCATCGGCATCGCCCCGCCCTTGAACCGCGTTCCGACCACGATGTTGCCCTGAGGGTCGCGCGCGGAATGGCACTCGTAGCACATCACCACGCGCTCCACGATGTAGCGTCCGTGCTCGACGTTTCCGGAAGGTGCGCTCGGAGCCGCAGGAGTGGCTGGTTGTTGAGCCGAGAGTTGAACTGCGACGAGCACCACTGCACACGCACCAAGGGAAACGAACAGACGTGAAACGGACATTGATTCCTCCTCTCAGCATTATGTGCCGGAGCAGGCGGTAGACGATTAGTGGACGCGGTGCGGCGGATCTTTGTCCGCCAGATGTGCGACGGCGGATATCAGCGACATTGGATCGACGGTCATTTCACCAAACCGCACCGCCCAGTGCAGATGCGGGCCGGTGACGCGTCCTGTTGCTCCCGACTGACCAACGACTTCGCTCCGTGCGACGACCGTGCCTGGCTGGACATCGATGCGCGAGAGATGCGCCAGCAACGAGAACACGCCGAGGCCGTGATCGATGATGACGGTGTTGCCAGCGAAATAGAGATTCCGAGCCAGCACGACGCGGCCCGCGTTCGGCGCGTGAACGGGCGTCCCGGCGGCGGCACGGAAATCGGCGCCCTGATGACGGCCGGCGGGTTTGCCGTTGGTGATCGTCAACCGGCCGAAGGCGCTGTTCGGTGCGCCTGGCACTGGAGCATCAAAGGCACCGCGCCACAGACGTTCGGGCGTCAGAATCGCAAACGCAGCGGCCATCGCCTGCGTTTCTTCCTTGATGCGCGCGAGCTCGCTCTCCGGTGGATTGACCATCTTCGGATCGACCTTGAGTTGTCGCGTCTCGTATCGATACCGTTCGACGATGAGCGACACCAGCGCGGTGGCGCTTGCGCCACTTGCGGTCGTTCCTTGAATCTTGAGCGTGGCCGATCCCGGGGCCGCTTCGAGATTAATGCCGGCGAGGCCGTTCCACTCTCGGGCGGACGCCCCGGGCCAGAAACGCACCGGCCGTCCCGCAATCTCGCCAGTGAGCGCGCCGAGATCCTGCGGAGAGCTCACAACGATGAGCGCCACACCTCCCGGCTTCAACGGCGCCGGTGTGCCGACCGAAAGTGTCACCAGTTCCTGACTGGTCCCTTGCGCCCATACAGCGACGCCCGCGGCAAGGGACACCAGGATGGTCAAAACCATGACAAAACGGGACGCGCCAGCGGAGAACTCAGGCATTGGGCTTGCAGCCTCAGGGTAGCAAGATCAGAGTGTCGGCGGAAGGGCTGCCGGCCTGCACTCGTCGTTCCGATAATCGGCCCAGAGGAACGACCATGAAGCGACGTCTAATGCTGGCAAGCCTCGCCTTCATTACAGCCACTGCGTTCGTGCACGCCGATACGCTCGTGTTGAACGATGGCCGACGTCTGCAGGGCGAGCTGCTTGGCGTGTACGGTCGTGACATCGAGTTCGAAGAACGCGGCGGCGGCCGAAGGCGAACCGTCCGCATCTCTCGTGAGGAAGTCAATCGGATCGAGTTCGATCGAGGACAGCGCGACGACTACCGGAACCAAGGGACTGGCGTTCCGCCGCGCGGCATGCGCGAGCGCCAGATCGTCGTGGACGCGCGCGAGCAATGGATCGACACGGAAATCGACGTCCGCTCCGGTCAGCAGATCTACTTCACGTCGAGCGGCGAAACCCGCTGGGGGCGCGATCGCCGCGATGGCGCGGAGGGCGAACGCAATTCTCCACTCAACCCGAATCGCCCGCTTCCCAATCGTCCCGCCGCCGCACTCATCGGCCGCATCGGCGATGGCAATCAGATCTTCTTCATCGGTGGCGACGGGGGACCGTTCCGCGCCCGCGACACGGGTCGCCTCTACCTCGGCATCAACGACGACGTGTTGACGGACAACTCGGGCAATCTCAGGGTTACGGTCTCTTACTAAACGACATACCGTCAACGTCCAAATTCCAATTCCCAACTCCCAATTCGATCGAGCCCGTTTGGAGGTTGGGAGTTGGAAATTGGGAATTCTGGAAGCGCCTGCCCGTACGGGTGATGATCGCGATCGCGGCATCTGCCAGGATCGCGACATGCTGAACGAACTTTCGACTCACCTGGCCGATGCCGTTGACTCCGTCGCGGCGTCGGTCGTTCAGGTCCAGGGCCGGCGCCGACCGGCGAGCGGCCTCGTCTACGCCGACGGGATCGTGCTCACGACGATGCGCGCGATCGGGCGCGACGATGGACTGCGTGTCAGGCGGCATGATGGAACCGTGCTCGGCGCCGAACTCGCCGGATGGGATCCGACGACCAGCCTCGCTGCTCTTCGCGTCGCAGATCTCGCCCTCGCGCCGGTGAAGCTTTCAAGCGCCACTCCTCGCGTGGGCAATCTGGCTCTCGCCGTCGCGCGCTCATGGAGCAATGCCGTGACCGCCAGCGCCGGCATCATCTCCGTGATTGGCGGGCCCTTGCCGACCGGCAGACGTCGCGCGATCGATCAGGTGATTCGCACGACCGCACCGATGCACGACGGGTTTTCCGGTGGCGCGTTCATCGACGCAAGCGGCGGCCTGATCGGTATCAACACGGCAACGACCATCCGCGGGACGACAGTGGTGATTCCGGCAGGGATCGCGTGGGCCGCGGCTCAACGGGTGCTCGAGCTTGGGCAGACGCACCGGGGGTATCTGGGCGTGATGGGCCAATCTGTGACGCTCTCGGAGTCGCAGGCATCGGCCTGCGGACGGAGCACGGCTGTGCTCGTCGTCGGTGTCGCGCCAGCAAGCGCCGCGGCAAACGCTGGCGTCCTCGTCGGCGACGTCGTTCTGGCGCTCGACGAGACGTCAACCGCGTCACCCGAGGATCTGCACGATCTGCTTGCGGGACAGGCAGTTGGACGTCAGGCCACCCTGAAGGTCCTGCGCGGGAATACGGCGGTCGACGTACCTGTGACCATCGGCGAGCGTCCTAACCGGTGAGATGCGCGCGATCCTCGTTGCTCCCCCAGGCGTTCGTGACCGCCTGCGGTGGGATCTCGAGACACGATCGATCGAGGTCGTCGGCGAGTTCGACACGATAGTCGACGCTCGCCGCGCCGGCCTCGACGCCGATATCGTCGTCTCGACGCCGGACCCGTGGCTCGGGATTCGGGTTCGGGATCGGGATCGGGATTCGGGGTTCGGGATTCGAGGCAAGACGGCGATCGCGATCGTGTCTTTGAAGAGGCTCTCACTCACCGGGAGCTCGAGGTCCTCGAGCTACTCGCCGAGGGGCTGCCTAACAAGGGCATTGCGGATCGGCTGGGGATAAGCGACCAGACGGTGAAGTTCCACATCGCGTCCATCATGGGCAAGCTTGGCGCGTCCAACCGCGTCGAGACTGTGCGACGCGCGGTCCGCCGCGGATTGGTCTCGCTTTAGCCGCGCGGTCAGTTTAGTCCGCGCGGTCACACCTCTTTCGGAACGACGGTCACGTGCTGTCGCGCGCCGCTTCGGAGGATAGTCAACCCGCTTGGGGCGCCGATACGTTCCGCAGTGAGCACTCGATGCAGGTCATCGACCCCAGTGATCGGCGTGTGGCCGAACGCGATGATGATGTCCCCCTGGGCGAGGCCGGCGTGACTCGCCGGACTGCCCGATTCCACTGACAACACGAGCACACCCGTTGACGGTGTCACGTGCGACGACCCAGGCGTGCGAGGCACCGATACGTTCTGGCCGCCGACGCCGATGTAACTGCGCCGGATGCGGCCATCGCTCATGAGACGACCTGCGACGAACCTTGCCGTGTTGCTGGCAACCGCGAAGCACAACCCCTGAGCCGGCAGAATCGTCGCGGTGTTCACGCCGATGACCTCCGCACGAGACGTTACCAGCGGTCCGCCTGAGTTCCCGGGATTCAGAGCTGCGTCCGTTTGAATGATGTCGTCCATCAGCCGGCCGGATCCCGCTCGGAGCGATCGACCGACGCCGCTGACGATACCCGCGGTTGCGGAGTGATGAAAGCCGAACGGGTTGCCGATCGCAATCGCGATCTGTCCGACGCGCACGCGACGCGAATCGCCGAGGCTCGCCCATGGGAGCGAGCTCGCATCGATCCTGAGAACCGCGAGGTCGGTGTGTGGATCGTCGCCGACGAGATCGCCGCGCGTTTCCCGCCCATCGGACAGCGTGACCGTGAACTGGTTCGCGCCGTGGACCACGTGACTATTCGTGAGCACGAACCCATCGGGCGTGAAGATCACACCCGAACCACCGCCACGCCCGCGCTCTACTCGAACGACAGCGGGGGCAATAGTCTCGACCGCGTGCACGACAGCCGTCGAATACGCGTCGAGCAGTTCGTCATCGTTGGTCTGGCGAAGTGGAGTGGCGGCCATGACACGATCCTACGGATCGAAGTCAGACCGCACATCACCCGGACGGGTGGCCTCGGTAACTGGGTTGCTAGTCAACTGGAGAGCTACCCAGCCACTTAACTACCTAGCTACGCAGCTACCTAGCGAATGAAGGTGAAGCGAGACTGCGCCGATGGTCCGCTGCCGAACGGCCAGAGGATCGAGCCGTTGGTCGGCCGGGCGGTGGCGCTCACGCGGATGTAGTAGTCGCGATTGGGCTCGAGCAGCGACGTGTTGAATAGCGGCAGGCGCACCAGGTTCGTCAGCCATGTTCTGACGACGTCGTCGTTCTGGGTTGAAATCGCCTGCTCCACCCGGCCGTCCAGCATACGAACCACGTTGTTCGTTCGCGTGAGGTTGTCGTACTCGACGCTGGTTGCAACCGTCGCCGTGGAGATCGTGCGATCGACCCACGCCGGCACATCCAGCCGGAGTTCGACGTTGTAGGTGAAGGTCGTCTTGAGGCCGCTTCGGATCGCATCCCGGACTTCCTCTGTAAGCCCTCCGGCCAACTCGAATGACACGAGCACGTGGTCGTCCTTGACGAGGGGAACGACCCGAAGTGTCTGATTTCCCTGAGCGAATACAGAGGTCAGCGCCCCGAGGATGGCGACGGCACAGAAAGCAACGCGCAAGGCAGCGACCGACGGGTCTCGGTCGCGAGCTCGTGTCTTTCGACTGTGCAAAAACAGGACGCATCGAGAAGTAGTCGTTGACTGTAGCACACGTCAGTCACTTTCAGGCCTGAATCGTGTGATGTCGATGTATCATTCCCCTCGGGATTAACCCTGACTGCCCCCTTGCGTAGACTCAGCATCCCTACTGTCGTGCTGCTCGGTACAGTTGTCTTTACACAACGCACTGAAGCGCAGGGTCTGACGTTTGCGATCTTCGAGCGCTACCTCGAGTCCTTCAGAGTCGAGGCCGGGATACCTGGTCTCTCAGCGCTGGTCATTCAAAACAGTGTCGTCGTGTGGGAGCGCGGTCTGGGACGCCGCGATGTCGAGTCCGGAGCTCCTGCGCTTCCCGACACTCCTTACCTTGTTGGCGGCCTGTCTCAAACCTTTGGTGCAACGCTGCTCCTGCGAAAGTGCGTCGATCAATGGGGCGCACAGCTCGACGATCCAGTGGCTCTTCGCAGCACCGCGTACCCCGAACCGCTGACCACTCTTCGCCAGCTCCTCTCGCACACTGCACCGGGCGGCGCTGGATATCTCTATTCGGCGTCGAGATACGCCGCCCTGACGCCGGTCATCGAGCGCTGTGCGCAGGCACCCTATGCCGTCGTCCTCAGCTCAGAGATCTTCGATCGGTTTGCGATGCTCGACTCGTCACCCGATCAGGTTCTCGCGACCCTGCCGACCAGTGCAGATGCCGTTCTCTTCGACGCTGGTCATCTGGCGCGTTACGCCGACGTCGCCGCGAGAATGGCCATACCGTATCGAATCACGTCCGGACGGCCGCAACGTAACAACGATATTCCCGCAGGCCGCGTCAATGCATCGGACGGCATCATCAGCTCCGCGCGCGATCTCGCGCGCTTCGACAACGTGCTCCTCTCGACTGCACTGCTCGCGGCAGCGACACGCAATGAGGCGTGGACGCAGTCGCTCACGAACGGAACTCCGCTGCCAACCGGCCTTGGCTGGTTCGTGCAGAACTATCATGGTGAGCCGATCGTCTGGCAGTTTGGCGTGACACGGGGCGGACACTCGGCGCTGATCGTCAAAGCCCCGAACCGTGGAATGACGTTCATTGCATTGGCGAACAGCGACGGCCTCACTGCGCCGTTCGTGCTCGAATCCGGCGACGTCACCACTTCTCCCTTCGCGACCCTATTCCTACGATTCTTCTTACCTTGAGGGTTCATTCGGGCGTCGCCAGAGCGGTGATCGTTGGGCTGCTACTGGGGCTGTACCCGCACGCCGCCGATGCAGACTGGCTGTTCGCGCCATTCATCGGAAGCGCATTCGCGGGTTCCACTGCCCTTCCGGATCTCGAGCAGGGGGCGAGCTCCACGCAGCTCATTTTTGGTGGCAGCGCCGGGCTGTGGACCAGAGGCATCTTTGGTGTAGAAGGTGACTTCTGGTACGCTCCGCGGTTCTTCGAGACCGACAACCAGGCCGGGCTGTTCACGAACAGCAACGTCTTCACACTTGGCGGGAACGTCGTCATCACGACACCAGTGAGCGTGACGCGCGAATCACTTCGTCCATATCTCGTCGGCGGGCTCGGCTGGATGCATGCGTCCATCGATGAGGTGACCCCCACCGTGCTTCCCGAGCTTCTGGGAAGAGCCCGAAACTCTGTTGCAATGAACTTCGGCGGTGGCGCCATCGGGTTCCTTGCGCCTGATGTCGGGGTTCGATTTGAAGTTCGGCACTTCCGGAGTCTCGAGCGTGAAGAGGAATTCCTGACCGGAGAAACGCGGTCATTGTTGAGTTTTTGGAGGATCACCGTAGGCGTCGTCATCAGGCCTAGCGCCGGTTGGAGTTGGCCGGAGAGTTGCATTTAGTCGAATCATGATGTCTACGATGCCCTCTTCACTACGCCGCACATTCGCCGGGCTCGGTGTCGCTTGTGTGCTCACGCTTACTGTCGGGGCACAGACGAAGATCGTGGCGCCGAAGAACAACTACTCAGTCCAGGATGATGTGAAGCTTGGCAGAGAGGCAGCCGCCGAAGTCGCGAAAGAACTGCCGATGCTCAACGACCAACGTCTCGAGAACTACGTCGAGACGGTCGGCAAAACACTCGCTGCTGCTATCCCGCCGGAGTTTCAACATCCTGAATTCCGCTACACCTTCGACATGGTGAACCAGAAAGAGATCAACGCCTTCGCTCTTCCGGGCGGACCGATGTTCCTCAACAGAGGAATGATCGAGGCCGCAAAGGCCGAAGGTGAGGTTGCTGGTGTGATGGCGCACGAGCTCTCGCACGTTGCTCTGCGTCACGGAACCGCACAAGCGACCAAAGGCCAGAAGTTCCAGATCGGATCAGTGCTCGGTCAAATCGCCGGCGCGATCGTCGGCGGCACCGCCGGTTCGATCATCTCGCAGGGGACCCAGTTCGGGCTTGGCGCGGCGTTTCTGAAGTACGGCCGTGAGTACGAGTCGCAGGCCGACATCCTCGGCGCACAAATTCTCGCGCGCGCGGGGTACGACCCGCGCCAGATGGCGAACATGTTCAAGACGATTGAAGCCGAGGGCGGAGGCAGCGGTCCCGAGTGGTTGAGCAGCCACCCGAACCCAGGCAATCGCTACGAAGCGATCAATCGCGAGGCTGCATCTCTGCGAGTGCAGGGCAACGCGAACACCGGCGACTTCCAGGAGGTCCAGGCGCGACTGCGGAGTATGCCGCCAGCCTACACTGCCGAGCAAATCGCCAAAGGTCAGGCCAAGAGCGGTCCGCCGCAGTCGAGCGACACATCTGCGCGCACATCAGTGAACGTGCCGCCGCCGTCGTCGCAGTACCGCACATCGTCTCCGTTCTCGTTCCTGCGCTTGAACCTTCCGTCGAACTGGACTGAGGTCAGCGGCGGCGACACCGGCATCACTTACGCTCCGGAGGGCGGCTACCGTGAGAACAGCGGGAGGCTCGAAGGTGTCACGCACGGATTCCAGGTGGGCGTGACGTCGAGGGGCAGCGGCAATCTTCAGCGAGACACCGATCAACTCGTGTCGGCGTTCGCGCAGAGCAATCCGCAGCTTCGTCGTCAGGAGGGCTACTCGCGCGAGACGATCGGTGGCCGCAGCGGTGTGCGGACGACGTTGACCAACCAGTCCGATATCACTGGCCAACCCGAGGTGATCTCGCTGGCCACGACGCAACTCAACGACGGGCGCGTATTGTTCCTCGTGGGGGTCGCTCCGCAGCGTGATGCGGGCACCTACAACGACGTGTTCAGGCGCGTGCGCCAGTCGCTCCAGTTGAGCGATCGGTAGTCAAAGCCGAACTTCCAATTCCCAATTCCCAAAGTTGTTCTTTGGGAGTTGGGAGTTGGTAATTGGGAGTTGAATCACCTGAACGAGCAATCGTCAACGTGATCGTTGACGAGACCCATCGCCTGCATGAAGGCGTACACCGTCGTAGGTCCGACAAACGTCCAACCGCGCTTCCGCAGATCCTTGCTGAGCGCGGTTGATTCCGCCGTCGTCGCCATCGTCATCAGCACATCCTGCGTGATTCGCTTGGGGCGAGACACTTTCTCGGGCTGCCATCGCCAGAAGTAGTCGGCCAGCGACCCCGCCTCCTTGCGCAGCTCAATCGCCCGCCGCGCATTGTTGATCGTTGACTCGATCTTGCCCCGATGCCGGATGATTCCCTCGTCCTTCAAGAGGCGTGTGACATCTCTCGATGTGTAACGCGAGACCTTGCGGAAGTCGAAGTCGGCGAACGCGGCGCGGAAGTTCTCGCGCTTGCGGAGGATCGTCAACCAGCTCAGGCCAGCCTGAAAGCCTTCGAGACAAATCTTCTCGAACAGGCGTCGATCGTCTCTGACCGGCTTGCCCCACTCTTCGTCGTGATAGCGGACGTAGAGCGGGTCGGTGCCGCACCACCAGCAGCGCTTCATCGAAAGATTCCGCGAATCTCCTCGCCGATTGTGCCGAGCAATCCGCGGAGCGCACGCTCCGCACGTTGCTTCAAGCTGCCTGAGTGCAGCTCACAGAGTTGCGAGGGAACGTCGTCTCCAGGCTTGAAGTACTCCACGTAGCTCGGACACCCGTCAAGAGCGCGGTGATATGAGACCGAGCACATGACTTCAGCGCGCATGCGAGGCGGCCGCAGGAACGGCTGCGTGCCCAGGCGATTCGCCGTTCGACGCATGAAGTCCGCCCAGATTGGCAAGGCCATGCGCGACCCGGATGCATCGCTGCGAATCGTCTGTGGATCGTCGAAGCCGATCCACACACCCGCAACGACGTTCGACGAGAAGCCGACGAACCACGCGTCGCGCGAATCGTTCGTCGTGCCCGTCTTGCCGCCAACCTCCATCGGCAGGTTGTAGCGCTGGAGGCTTGCCGCAGTCCCGCGGCGCGTGACGTCCTGAAGCATCGAAACCATCTGGAACGCCACCTGCTCGGACAGCACCTGCTGACGCTGAATGTGGACGTACTCGACCTGATCTCCGTCGGCGTCTTCGACTGACACCACGCCACGAGGGCGAGAGCGATAGCCCATACCGGGGAACACCGCGTATGCGGCTGTGAGGTCCAACGGCGTCACGAGTCCACTGCCAAGCGCGAGCGAGGGCACGTCCGGCTGATTGGGCACGCCCATGTCGTTCGCGAGCTTGATTACAGGACGAGCGCCGACCCGCTGCTGGAGCAGGACGGCCGCGGCGTTGCTCGATTCGAGCAGCGCTTCTCTCAGCGACATTGTGTCGTGCGTCTTTGCGCGATCGTCGCGCGGAATCCAGACGCCTTCGGGCGCCTGCACCGCCACCTGCTGCAAGCCGCTCAACGTTGAAACAGGCGAGAGTCCCTGTTCGAGCGCCGCCGCGTAGACGAATGGTTTGAACGCCGATCCAGGCTGGCGATGGCTGCGTACCGCGCGATTGAACGGCGTCGTTTGAAAGTCCGATCCGCCGACGATCGCCAGCAGGTTTCCCGTGCGCGGGTCGATCGCAACGAGCGCCGCCTGCAAACCCGGAACATTGAGGCGACGCAACCCGTTGCGCACGGCAGCTTCCGCCGCGTCCTGCACGTCGGGCAGGAACGTCGTCTGGACTTTCCAGTCTGGCGGGTTGTCATCGCCGATCAGCTCCCTGAACTGCTGGCGCAGGAATTCCTTTGCGTATCGATGGCGGCTGTTCGCCGGCGATGAGGCTGGTCGAACGCGCAACGTCTCGCGCCTCGCCGCTTCTTCTTGCGCGGCCGTGATCTTCCCTTCCTCGCGCATGCGGCGCAGCACGATGAAGCTTCTGGCACGTGCATGCTCGAGTCGATTCCACGGTGAATACGACGCGGGCGCGCGAATGACACCCGCGAGCAGAGCGGCTTCGCCAAGCGTGAGATCTGCCGCCGGTTTCCCAAACGTCCGCCGCGACATCGCCTCGACACCGTAAATCCCGCCGCCGAGGTAAATGCGGTTCATGTAGAGCTGGAGAATTTCCCGTTTCGAGAGGAAGATCTCCAGCATCACCGACAGGACGGCTTCCTTGGCCTTGCGTCCGTAAGTCTTACTGTTCGAGAGAAACAGCGTGCGCGCCAACTGCTGTGTGATCGTGCTGCCGCCCTGACGTTCGCCCTTGATGTTGTGGAAGACGGCTCTCGTCAGGCCAATGGGGTCGATGCCCGGATGCAGGTAGTAGCGGTGATCCTCCACCGCGATGACGGCGTCCTTGAAGAAGGTGGAAATTTGGTTGGACTGGACGTCCTGCCGCTGCTCGTCGAGTCGGAACCACGGGCGGTCGTCGGCGTCGTAGAACACGGTGTCGCCAACTCCGCGATTCAGCTTGTAAATGGCCCAGGCGTGGCGGATCGTCCAGTACCCTGACAAGGCGACCAGGACGATGGCGGTTGCCGCGGCGGCGCGAACGATCCAGCGCCGGATCGGCGTTCCCAGGAGCTTGTGCTCGAGCACTCGTTTGAATGGTAATACTCTCAGGACTCGCTTGTGTTGGTCCGGTTGATTACGTCGTTCCATATAGCGTCAGCGGCTTTTCGGTCCCACGCGTGCCCAGAAGGGCTCTACACAAGCGAGCGGTACAGTAAATATCCGGTCAACAGATGACTCAAACCCTTAGACGCTCGTGGCTGCCGCTTGTTCTTGTTTTATCCTCGCTGCCCCTGACGGCGCAGCAATCCGCTGCGCCCAAGGAAAGCGATTTCCTCAGTCGCATCAGGCGGTTGACGGTGGAAGGGCGCCGTGCCGGCGAGGGCTACTGGGGCCCTGATGGTCAACGCCTGGTCTTCCAGAGCGAGAGAGAACCGGGCAACCCGTTCTATCAGATCTACCTGATGGATATGGCGAGCGGTGACGTCTCCCGCGTCTCACCGGGCATGGGGAAGACGACCTGTTCGTTCATCAATCCTCAGACGGGCGATGTGCTGTTTGCATCGACGCACCACGATCCGCGCTCCAAGCAACTACAGGACGAAGAGCTCCAGTTCCGCGCCTCCGGCCAGGAACGCCGGTACTCGTGGGACTACGACCCGGAGATGGAGCTCTATGTTCGATCCGCGAAGACCGGGACGCTGCGACGCTTGACGAACATGCGTGGCTACGACGCCGAAGCGAGCTACTCGCCGGACGGCCAGTGGATCGTGTTCTCCTCGACGCGCAGCGGCTACGAAGGACAGTTGTCCGGCGCGCAGCAGAAGCAGCTCGAGACCGATCCTTCCTACTTCGGCGAGATCTACATCATGCGCACGGACGCGGACGGCTCCGGCGTTCGTCGTCTCACCAATGTGCCTGGCTACGACGGCGGTCCGTTCTTCTCGCCCGATGGCAAGCGCATTATCTGGCGCCGCTTCGATGAGCGCGGTGTCATCGCCGACGTGTGGACGATGAACCTGGACGGCGCGGATCAGCGGCAGATCACGGACTTCGGTGCCATGAGCTGGGCGCCGTACATCCACCCATCCGGCCGCTACATCCTGTTTGCGTCGAACAAGCTCGGGTTCGAGAACTTCGAGGTGTTCCTCGTCGACATCGACGGCACGAAGGAACCGATTCGCGTCACCTACTCCGATGGCTTCGATGGTCTGCCCGTGCCATCGCCAGACGGGACACGACTGGCGTGGACGTCGAGCCGCGGCGGTGGTCGCGAGGGACAAATCTATCTCGCCCAGTGGAACCATCAGCACGCGCTCGATGCGCTCGCGGCTGCACCGCCGAAACAGAAGGCGACCAAAGGATCCGGACAATGAAGAAGGCGCCGATTTTCGTCCTCCTTGCTCTCTCCGTCGCCGCGCTTTCCGCGCAGACGCCGGCACCAGCAACCGCGACAGGCACACGTGCCTATGTCGAGACGCTCGCGTCCGACCGATTCGCAGGCCGCGAGGCGGGATCGACGGGAGAACAGCAGGCCGGCGACTACATCGCGGCGCAGTTAGCGCGCATGGGCGCCCGTCCGCTGCCCGGACGTCAGGATGTCTTCATGTCGTTCGACTTCACCGCGGGCAGCCGCGACGGCGGCTCGCAGCTGTCGTCGGGGTCACAGCGCTTCTCCGCACCCGCTGACGTCGTCGCACTCTCCTTCTCTGACGATGGGACGGTCTCGGCGCCAGCGGTCTTCGCCGGCTACGGCATCGTCGTCCCGGAAGCGCAGAACTTCGGATACGACAGCTACGCGACGCTCGACGTCAAAGACAAGGCCGTCGTCGTCCTGAGATATTTCCCGGAGGATGCGGACAAGGAGACGAAGTCGATCCTCGCGCGCTATTCGGATCTTCGCTACAAGGCGCTGGCAGCGCGGCAACGAGGCGCGAAAGCGCTTCTCGTCGTGACCGGACCGCGCTCCCCCAACGCCGGCCAGACGGTACCGATCACCTTCGATACGGCACTTGCCGGCTCTGGAATTCCGGCGGCAAGCATCAGCGGTAAAGCGGCCGCGGCACTCTTCGGATCGCGCTCGCTCGAATCAGTTCAGAAGGAACTCGACAGTGGCAATCCTCACGTCGCGGGCTTCGCACTCGACGGCGTCACAGTCGAACTTTCGACGAAGGTGGTGCGCGAGAAGCGGACAGCGCGCAACGTGGTCGCGTTTCTGCCGGCGACCTCACCCGTCACCGGTGTCGAGAAGCCATGGATCGTCGTCGGCGCGCACTACGACCACCTCGGGCTCGGGCGAAACGGCAACTCGCTCGCGAGCGGCGCCGATGTCGGTAAGCCTCACGTTGGCGCCGACGACAACGCCTCGGGCAGCGCTGCGGTGCTTGCCGTCGCCGAGGCATTCGCGCGCCGGCCAATGAGACGGCGAAACCTGGTGGTCGCGCTCTGGTCGGCGGAAGAAATCGGGCTGATCGGATCGAACACGTTCGTGAATGCGCCACCGATTCCACTGAATCAGGTCGCCGCGTACTTCAACTTCGACATGGTCGGCCGGATGCAGGACAACAAGCTCGCCGTGCAGGCTACCGGCAGCAGCACGACGTGGGCATCGCTCATCGAACGTGCGAACGTCGCCGCGGGTTTCAACCTGAATCTACAGCCGGATCCGTACCAACCGACGGACGTCGCGACGTTCAACCAGGCCTCGGTGCCGAGCCTGAACTTCACGACGGGCGCGCATCTCGACTACCACAAGCCGTCGGATACGCCGGACAAGATCAACTACGAGGACCTCGATCGGATCGCAGAGTTCGCCACGACTATCGCTGCGCGATTGATGGAATCGGATCAGGCGCCGCAGTTCGTGAAGGTCGAACAGTCGTCGCAGACCGTGAATCGAACCGGCGTTCGCCTGTTCACCGGCACAGTGCCCGATTATGCGGCTGACGCGAAGGGACTCCTGCTCGGTGGCGTCATTGGAGGGGGACCGGCGGAACAGGCCGGACTGCAGAAGGGCGACGTCATCATCGAGATCGCCGGCCAGACGATCGCAAACATCTACGACTACACCTACGCGCTCGAACTGTTGAAAATCGGCGAACCCGTGAAGGTCGTCTACATGCGCGGTTCGGAGCGTCGCGAGACGACGTTGACACCGGCGGCAAGACGCTAACTCACTGCAGTTCCTGGTTCCGAGTTCCGTGTTCCGAGTTCGTGTTCACGGTTCAGGTTCAGGGTTCAGGGTTCGGGGTTCTGTGTTCGAGGTTCCGGGTCGTGCCCGAACCGAGAACCCTGAACATCGGAACTGCGAACCAGAACTTCGAACACGAACGTGGAACCCGGAACCAGGAACCCGGAACGGCTGTTAGGTTACTTCGTCACGTCGCCGTCGATCTTGGCGACGAGTTTCTCATCGGCCGCGAGCATCTCCTCTGCTTCGTGCGTGAGGGCGTCTCCAGTGTCGACCGCTCCCTGTATCCGCGCGTAGATGAGCGCAACGACGAAGATCACGACCACGATGCCGAGCGACAGCCATTTCGGGATGTCGAGAGCGATGAACTGCGCCTCGTGGAGATACTCGAGGCATAGCTTCAATCCGACCCACGCGATGATGACGAACGCGCCGTCGACGAGCGCGGGATAACGCTGGACGAGCACGATCAACTGCCCCGCCACCAGCCGCATCGCCACGATGCCGAGAATGCCGCCCGTGATGACGACCCACAGCTTGGGCGACATGGCCACAGCGACCAGAATCGAGTCGATTGAGAATGCGAGGTTGATGAGCTCGACTCGTACGACAGTGGCCCAGAACGGTGTAAGCCCCAGCATCCCGGTCGCCTTCGGCGCCTGACGGCGATCCTCCCCGTCTACCCGGCCCCAGAAGTGCGAATAGGTGAGGTAGAGGAGGTAGAGCCCCCCAGCACCTTCACCCACCCGACGCTAATCAGGTAGACCGCCAGGATCGTGGCGGCCGCTCGAAAGCCGAACCCCCCAGGAGTCCGTAGCGAAGGGCCTTTTGGTGGTCGCTCCTGGGTAAGCCCAGGACCATGATGGCCATGACCAGCGCGTTGTCAGCGCTGAGGAGTCCTTCCAGAACGACGAGCAACCCGACAGTGACGAGGTCTGTAGCAGCGATGTCCAAGGCGTCTTGTCCATCCTAACCTGTGCCCGAAGGGTCACGACATGGCTCTGAGCCGAACCTTGACACGATCCGTATCAAGTCCTACACTCGATCTATATCAACCTTGGGCGGGTTGAAACGTCGATCTTGGCCCCGAGTTGCGAATGAGCAATGGCACTTGACGACCTGTTTTTCATCAGCACCGCGGCCGAGCAACTGGGAATGCACCCCCAGACCCTGCGGAAATATGAGCGCCTCGGTCTGATTCGACCGAGCCGAACCGTCGGCAGCATGCGCCTCTACGCGCGTGAAGAACTCGAGCGGCTGCGTCTCATCAAGCAGATGGTGGATGACCATGGAATCAATCTGGCAGGCGTGCAGCGTTTGCTGGCCATGGCAGAAGTGATGCAACGAATTGGACCGTTGCTGGATGAGTCTGCACTGAGCACGGGCACCGGCCGCCGGCAATTGCTGAATGAGATGAAGCGACTGAACGAGTTACTGGGACTGTAACGATCGCGAACCTGAGATCAGAGACGTATCGTGGACTTCAAGGATTACTACGCAACACTTGGCGTGCCGAAGGCGGCCAGCGAGAAGGAGATCAAGCAAGCCTTCCGGAAGCTGGCGCGTAAGCACCATCCGGACGTGAATCCGGGCGACAAGGTCGCTGAAGCCAAGTTCAAAGAGATCAACGAAGCGTACGAGGTACTCGGCGATCCGAACAGCCGAAAGAAGTACGACGAGCTCGGCGCCAACTGGCGGATGTACGAGCAGCAGGCGCGCGCGGGTGGTAACCCGTTCGGTGGAGCGCCGCCTGGACAGCCTGGTGCGCGCGCGGGCTACCGGACGATGACGCCCGAGGAGATGGAGGACCTGTTCGGCGACTCCAATCCGTTCTCGGACTTCTTCACCACGTTCTTCGGAGGCAGCGGCGATTTCGGCGGCGCCGCGGGAGGGCGTGAGGCACGCGGTGGTCGCGGACGACGACGGCCCGGCCGCGACATCGAGAACGAGATCGAGCTGGCGCTCGAGGACGCGTATCAGGGCGCGACGCGGCGGCTCCTGCTCCGTCACGACGGACAGGTGAAGCACGTAGACGTGAGGATCCCTGCGGGTGTGACCGACGGATCACGTGTGCGCGTGAGCGGTGAAGGCGAGCAAGGCCTCGGCGGTGACAAGTCGGGTGACCTGTATCTGCGCGTGCGGCTGACACCGCATGCGCACTTCGAACGGAAGGGACGCGATCTCTACGTCAAGGCACCGGTGGCGCTGATGACGGCGGTTCTCGGCGGTGAAGCGCAGGTGCCGACGCTGTCGGGCAAGCCGGCGAGATTGCGCGTCCCTCCGCTCACGCAGAACGGCCAGCTGTTCCGCCTCAAGGGATACGGCATGCCGTCCGTGGGCAACGGCGAAGACACCGGGGACCTCTACGCTCGTGTGGACGTCCAACTTCCTACGAGCCTCAGCGACAAGGAACGTGAACATTTCGAAGCGCTCAAGAAGCTGGGCGGTGATGACAGCAAGACGCACAGTGCGGCGTGAGTACGGATCATGAATCTGAACAAACTGACTGAGAAGGCCCAGGAGGCCATCATCGGATCGCAGAACGTTGCGACTGAACAGAATCACGCGGAGGTCACGCCCGAGCACCTGCTGCTCACCCTTGTCGAGCAGTCCGGCGGGATCGTCCCATCGGTGCTTCGGCGGATGTCGCTCGATCCGGCGCGTGTGGCGGCCGAGGCGCGCACGCTGCTCAAGTCGATCCCGCAGGCCTACGGCGCCGACGTGCGTCTCTCGCCTCGCATGAAACTCATCGTCGATTCGGCCCAGGCCGAGGCGACGCGTCTGCAGGACGAGTTCGTCAGCACCGAGCATCTCTTCCTCGCCCTCGCGACCGAAGGAGGGCGCTCCCCTGCTGCGCAGTTGCTGCAGCGGCTCGGCGTGACGAAGGACGCGCTCTACAAGGCGTTGACGGAAGTTCGCGGCAACCAGCGCGTGACGTCGCAGAATCCCGAATCCACCTACGAAGCACTCTCCCGCTACGGCCGCGATCTCACTGACCTGGCGCGCAGCGGCAAGCTCGATCCGGTGATCGGCCGCGACGAAGAGGTCCGTCGTGTCATCCAGGTGCTGTCACGCCGGACGAAGAACAATCCCGTGCTGATCGGCGAGCCCGGCGTCGGCAAGACCGCCATCGTCGAGGGGCTGGCACAGCGCATCGTGCGCGGCGACGTGCCGGAGGGCCTCAAGAACAAGAAGATCTTCGCGCTGGACATGGGTGCGCTCGTCGCGGGCGCAAAGTATCGCGGTGAGTTCGAAGAGCGGCTGAAGGCCGTGCTGAAGGAGATCGGCGAATCCGAGGGGCAGATCGTCCTCTTCATCGACGAGCTCCACACCGTTGTCGGCGCTGGCGCGGCCGAGGGCGCGATGGACGCGTCGCAGATGCTGAAGCCGATGCTCGCGCGCGGCGAGCTCCACACGATTGGCGCCACGACGCTCGACGAGTATCGCAAGCACATCGAGAAGGATGCCGCGCTCGAGCGCCGTTTCCAGCCCGTGCTCGTTGGCGAGCCGACCGTCGAGGACACGATCTCGATTCTTCGTGGCCTGCGCGAGCGCTACGAGATTCATCATAAGGTCCGCTTCAAAGACGCCGCGCTCGTAGCAGCCGCCGTCCTCTCGAACCGCTACATCACGGATCGATTCCTGCCCGACAAGGCGATCGACCTCGTGGACGAAGCCGCATCGAAGCTGCGCATGGAGATCGACTCGATGCCGGCGGAGCTCGACGAAGTGCGCCGCCGGATCATGCAGCTCGAAATCGAACGCGAGGCACTGCGGAAAGAGACCGACGGGGCCTCGAAGGATCGGCTGTCCAGACTCGAACGCGAGCTGGCCAATCTCAAGGAAGAGCAGACTCGACTGCAGACGCAGTGGCAGGACGAGAAGGACACGTTGCAAGGCACGAGTGATTTGAAGCAGCAACTCGAGGACGCGCGCACCGAGCTCGAACTGGCGCAGCGTGTCGGCGACTACGCGAAGGCGTCAGAGCTTCAGTACGGCCGCATCCCGGAGCTCGAGAAGCGGATCGCCGCTGGCGATGCCGCCAGCGATGGTCAGCCCAGGACGTCACGCATGCTCAAGGAGCAAGTTGACGAGGAAGACATCGCCGAGGTCGTCGCCAAGTGGACCAATATCCCGGTGAGTCGCCTGATGGAGGGAGAAATCCAGAAGCTGATTCACATGGAGGAGCGACTCCACGAGCGCGTGGTCGGTCAGGACGAGGCCATCACTGCGGTGGCGAACGCGATTCGCCGCGGCCGTGCAGGCCTGCAGGATCCCAACAGACCGCTCGGCAGCTTCATCTTCCTGGGACCGACCGGCGTGGGCAAAACAGAGCTCGCACGCGCGCTCGCGGAATTCCTGTTCGACGATGAGCACGCGATGATCCGGATCGACATGTCGGAGTATCAGGAGAAGCACACTGTTTCGCGAATGCTCGGTGCACCTCCCGGATATGTCGGCTACGACGAGGCCGGTCAGCTCACGGAAGCCGTACGCCGGCGGCCGTACGCCGTCGTGCTGTTCGACGAGATCGAGAAGGCGCATCCCGAAGTGCTGAATGTGATGCTGCAGCTGCTCGACGACGGACGCCTCACCGATGGCAAGGGCCGCACGGTCGACTTCAAGAACGCCGTCGTGATCATGACGTCGAATCTGGGCAGCCACTTTATCGCGGAGGCTCAGCAGGGGGCGGGTCGCGAGGAATTGCCGGAAGGCGTTCGGCGGCAGGTCACGGAGGCGCTACGTCAGCACTTCCGTCCCGAGTTCATCAATCGCGTGGACGAGATCATCTTCTTCCACTCGCTCGGCCTTGAGCACTTGAAGCACATCGTGGACATTCAGGTCCGCGGTCTGCTCAAGCGGCTCGAGGATCGGAAGATCCACGTCGAGTTGACGGACACGGCGCGAGGCTTCCTCGTCTCCGAGGGCTTCGATCCGATGTTTGGTGCCCGGCCGTTGAAGCGGACGATTCAGCGGCGTGTGCTGGACCCGCTGGCGATGCGAGTCCTCGAGGGTGACTTCCGCGAGGGCGACTCCATCGTCGTGGATATGGGTCACAATGAACTGACCTTTCAGAAAAAGCAGTCGGTGACTGCCTGAGGAACTATTGGCGAATCTTCGAACACCTCCGGGAATGAACCCGCGCGACAAGCGTCCGGGAGAGAAGCGCACGCTCCGAACGAGCGCGCGCCCTGGGGGACCGATTTGGTACTTCCTCGGCGGCTTGTTGCTGCTCGTCCTGGTGCAGACGTGGTTTCTCGCGCCGAGCGGGCAACAGGTTTCGTACAGCGACTTCAAGCAGGCAGTTCGCGCGGGTCAGGTCACCGAGGTCTACGTCGGCGAACAGACGATCCGTGGCACGTACGCGCGCGAGACCAACGGCAGCAAGAACTTCAGCTCGACGCGCATCGAGGACCCGAAGCTGCTCGAAGATCTCGACGCGGCGGGCGTGAAGTACACCGGCGAGTTCGTCAGCCGGTGGTTGCCCGAGGTCCTCGGATGGGTCCTTCCGCTCGTCTTCATCTTCGTCATCTGGAGCTACTTCTCTCGCCGCATCGGCGGCGCTGAAGGCGGCGTGATGTCGTTTGCGCGAAGCAAGCATCGCGTCTTCGCAGAAGACGATGTGAAGGTGAGCTTCGCGGATGTGGCCGGCGTCGACGAGGCCGAGCAGGAGCTGAAAGAGATCGTCGAGTTCCTGCGCAATCCACGGAAGTACACGACGCTCGGTGGCCGCATTCCGAAGGGCGTGCTGCTCGTCGGCCCTCCGGGAACCGGCAAGACGCTCCTGGCGCGGGCGGTCGCCGGCGAGGCCAAGGTTCCCTTCTTCAGCCTGAGTGGATCGGAGTTCGTCGAGATGTTCGTCGGTGTCGGTGCGGCACGCGTGCGCGATCTGTTCTCGCAGGCCGAAACGAAGGCGCCGTGCATCATCTTCATCGACGAGCTCGACGCGCTCGGCCGCGCTCGTGTGCAGAGCCCGATGGGATCCCATGAGGAGCGCGAACAGACGCTGAACCAGTTGCTGGCCGAGATGGACGGGTTCGACTCGCGCAAAGCGATCATCATCATGGGCGCGACCAACCGCCCGGAGGTGCTCGACCCTGCTCTCCTTCGTCCGGGCCGCTTCGACCGTCAGGTCCTCGTGGACAAGCCCGATGTGAAGGGGCGCGAGGAAGTCCTCACCATCCACACCAAGCAGGTCAAGCTGTCTCCTGAGGTCAAACTGCGGGTCGTGGCCGCACGGACGGCGGGATTCGCCGGCGCCGACCTCGCAAACCTGGTCAACGAAGCGGCGTTGCTCGCGGCTCGAAAGGACAAGACCGCCGTTGACATGTTGGACTTCGACGAGGCCATCGACCGGTTGATCGCCGGGCTCGAGAAGAAGCGCGTGATGAGCCGCAAGGAACGCGAGATCGTCGCGTATCACGAGTCGGGACACGCCATCGTGGCGACGGCAATTCCAGGCATGGATCCGGTCCACAAGATCTCGATCGTTCAGCGCGGCTTTGGTGCCCTTGGCTACACGATGCAGCTGCCGCTCGAGGATCGCTACCTGATGCAGCGCAAGGATCTGCTCGCGCAGCTCGCCGTTCTCCTTGGTGGGCGCACCGCCGAAGAAATTGCGCTCGGCGAGATCTCTACCGGCGCCCAGAACGATCTGCAGCGCGCGACGGACATCGCGCGTGCGATGGTCACCGAATGGGGCATGAGCGATTTGCTTGGCGCCATCAACTACGATGGCCACAAGCGCAACAAGTTCCTCGATATCCAGATGGGGCCCGAGCGCGGCGCCTACGCCGAGGACACTGCCCGATTGATCGACGCGGAGGTCAAGCGCATCATGACCGATGCGCACGGCGAGGCTCGCCGTATTTTGAGCGAGCGGCGTGATGAGCTCGAAAGCGTCACGCGTCGGCTCCTGGAAATCGAAGTGATGGAAGGCGAAGAGCTGCGCCGGCTTCTCGGCGTCCCGCCTGCCGCCCATCCGTCGGACGACTCCACTCCCCTGCCGCCCGGCCTCAACTGAGCCCTCGTCATGCGATTGTTTGGTGCTTGACGTCGGCTATTTGTTCACACTTTGAGAATATTGGCCCGCGACTACCTCACCGACTTCGAGTTGATGATCCTGCTCTCGATCCTCCGTGTCGGCGACGAGGCCTATGGCGTTCCCGTCGCCCGCGAAATGGAAACGACGGGTGGCCGCACGGTTGGTACTGAGCGCGGTCTATGCGGCCCTCGATCGCCTCGAGGAGAACGGCCTCGTGTCGTCGAGCCTCGGCGAGCCGACACCTGAACGCGGTGGCCGCGCCAAGCGCTTCTTCCGCGTAACGCCCGCGGGATTGAAGTCCGTGCGACAGGCTCGGCGGGCGTTGACACAACTCTGGACGGGCGTGCCCCAGCTTGAAGGTGGTCGCTCGTGATGACTCGACGCCCCTCGCCGCTGGCCATCGCCCTGCTCGATCGATTCGTTGCCAATGAGGCGCTGAAAGGCGACCTGGCTGAACAGAGCGGCGAGCGATCTCGAACGTGGCTCTGGCATCAAGTCGCGCTCGCCATCGTGGGTCACGCAGTTACGTGCTTCAGAACGGCGCCACGTCTGGCGACTGAAGCCATGCTCGTGGCCACTGTGATGCTCGCCCTCATTGGCTTCAACGCCGTCGTCGTGGCGAATCTTCTCAGCCAGCTGTTTCTGCTGAGCGATGCCGACTGGATCCTGCACAGTGGGCGGTACGCAGGGCGGCAGATCTACGCCACGGGTCCGCTCTTCGCCGCGGCAGTGCTGAGCGGCCGGGCGATTGGCGCCTTCCATCGCGAGCATCGCGTCTGGGCGATTCTCGGCTGCGGTTTGAGCGCATCGATGGCAGCCTTCGTGAACTTCTATCTCTTTGTTCCCACTGTTCCGCTGCACCCGTTCATTCCGAGTCCCGCTCAACAGACTGTCGTTGCGCTGCTCTTTGCTGGCGGCTTGTTCATCGGCATCAGCTCGAGGTCGACGTGCGAACCGCTGCCCTCGTTGTGATCTGCGCGGCGCTGGCCGCCATGAACGGGCTGAGCGCGCAGACTCCACCTGCCTTCGAGGTTGCGTCGATTCGACGCAGTACGAGCGGCAATCAGCAAGGCGGTGGGCTCGCAGCCCCTCAACCCGGCGGCCGCTTCATCGCCGTCGGAGCCACCTTGAGACGGCTGGTGTCCGGCGCGTACGACGACCTGCAGATCATCGGCGGGCCTGCATGGATCGACAGCGATCGCTTCGACATCAACGCGCGCGCAGAGGGTGAGCCTGGTCCCACCCAAATGAGGGCGATGCTCCGCTCGCTGCTGGCCGATCGCTTCAAGCTGGTCGCGCACACCGAATCGCGCGAGCAGCCTGTCTACGTGCTCTCTCCTGCCCGCAGCGACCGCAAACTGGGGCCGAAGCTTCGCGAATCGGATGCAACGTGCGCCAGGGACGCGCGCAACTTCGTACCGACGGTCCCGGGTGGACCTCCTGCGTGTGGTGACTTCAGGATGGGGGCACGCTCACTGGTCGCGCGTGGCATGGTGATGCAGACGTTCGCCCAGTTGTTACGCTCACGTGTGGGTCGTCACGTCGTCGATCGCACCGCCCTCGAGGGCGCGTACGATCTCGAACTCGAGTGGTCGAGCGATCTGGGATTGCAGCAGGCGCCGCCTGGAGCCGCGGGTGCGACTGAACTCACCCCCGAGGGCCTATCACTGTTCACCGCGTTGCAGGAGCAACTCGGTCTTCGCCTTCAACCCGATCGCGGCGCTGTCGACGTCGTCGTCATCGACGCCGCCGAGCCACCGACACCGAATTAGGCTACGGCTTTCCTGTCGGCGCGACGTAGTTCCTGCGGGCGCGCGGCTTTAATCCCTTCTGGTTCAGGATCCGCACTTCGATGTCGTGCACCTTGCCGTCGCGCTTCGGCGGGGCGAAGCCAATCAGATACTGGCTATGCAACTCATCGAGGACACGAGCGAACGCCTCGGCAAGATCCTGGTTGGGACGAAGCTCCATGTAGCCGCCTCCCGACTGTTCGGCAGCCAGCGCGAGGCCCGGATCCGGGAGATCGGCAATGAGTGCCGCCTGAATGTCGATAGGACCCAGTGGGCTGCGTCGAGGCCCGCGGCTTCGCATGCCGACGCCGTAGATCATTACATCCTGGCTGCGCGCGCGATCGATCACTTCCGCCTGACTCACGTAGCGCTGGTTGAATCCGGTGGGACCGCTGTCCTTTCCGTCACTCAGTACCAGGACGACCGATCTCCCCTCGCCATCATCCGAAAACTTCTCCATCGCCGCGTCAGTCGCACGCCACAACGGGGTTGGCGCATCAGGAGCAATCGACGTCGGCAAGGCTCGCCGAAGCTCGTTCGGATCTCGCGTGAACGCCGGGCTGATGACGACATCCCGGCCGAAGGTCCCGACGCGCGCGACATCATTCGGGCCAAGCCGCGCGAAAAGCTGCTCGGAGGCGGCACGCAGCAGCGGCAAGTTGCCCTCCATGCTCCCGGATACGTCGAGCATCGACGACGAGCCGGACTGGCTGCGGTGAGTTGTCGAACAGCGTGATTGGTTGCGGCTTGCCCTTCGTCCTTGATCTCGAAGTCTTCCTGTTTCAAGCCCGGGATGAGCCGTCCATCTTTGTCCGTCACTGTCACGAATACGCGAACGGCGTCGCTCGTACCGCGGAAGATCGGCTGTTGGGGAGCTGCGCTGGCGACGAAGGCGCACGCAGCAACGAGAGAAAGGGTGAGGAGCCGAGTCATGAACACTACTCCAGCGTCAGCAGGCAGGCACCTCACCTCTAGACATATCACGAGTGACGATTCCCCGGCCTTGACGTCGCACATTTTGGGGCGTATCGTCGAATCAAAGATCACACCGCAGGGGAGGTTCTATGCCCATGCGCACCACGAAAGCGTCGCATTTCCCGCCGTCGCTCGCTGACATTCCGTTCAGGGCGCTCTCGATGTCAACGGCGCGCAAGCCGTCGATGCGCGTTGATGTCACCGATCGCATTCGATGTGAGTTCGCGGAAATGCGCGGCTTCTCGCCAACTGTCGACCAGGCGGCGCGACTGTTCCAGGTCAGCCGTGACGAATGCGTGCGCGTCCTGACAAGGCTTGTTGATGAGGGATTCCTTAGACAAACGGCCGATGGCCGGTATCGACTCCAGCCTCAGCAATAGCGAAAATACTTCGAAGTGGTAGTCGACACTAAGCTCCGAGGGTGTATACTGCCGGTCCGGAAGCTTAGCCCACCGCTAATCGCGTTCAGCGTCGATCTGACCGTCCTCTGATCTTCCTGCATGCAGTTGAGCCGAGCGACAGTCGCTCAGGCTGGGTTTTCGTTAGTCCCACGCACGTCGCGTGGGTGGCTGAACACGTCGCAGGAGTCAGTGATGGGTCGAAAACTCTACGTCGGCAACCTTCCCTACGAAACCAACGAGCAAGATCTCCAGGAGCTGTTCGCGCAGGCAGGCAATGTGGAAACCGTTACCGTCATGCGCGATCGGGATACCGGCCGCGCGCGCGGGTTCGCATTTGTCGAGATGTCATCGGATGACGAGGCGCAGAACGCCATCACCAAACTGAACGATCAGCAGTTTGGCGGCCGGCGACTGACCGTAAATGAAGCCCGCCCCCAGGTTCCTCGCTCTGGCGGCGGTGGTGGCGGCGGCGGTACGGCAATCGTGGTCCTTCACGTCGCAGCGAACCTCGCTGGTAGACCACGCTCCGTCGACGGTCCTGTTCGTGGGACCGCTGCGGCGTCGATTACGCAAACTAGAATGCCGGGCTCTGAGGCTATCTTCGGCCGGTTACTGTTGTGGTGTCGATGCAGGAGGCGGACGTGCGAGGTTATGCGATTGGCGATCGGGTCTCTCAACTGCAATACGGCAATGGCACGGTTCGGCTCGTCGACGAACACCACACCGTCATCGACTTCGATGAGCATGGGCTTCGACGTTTCGCGACCGCGATAGTGAAGCTGGAACGCTCCACGACCGCCGAACCCGACAAGCCGGCGAAACGCACGCGGAAGAAGGCAGCGCCGAAGCAGGCGGCGGCGAAGCAGGCCTGATCGAAGCTCTCAGCCGAGATAACGGACGACCACCGCGGTCAGATCGTCGGCCTGTGGGATGCCGCGCGTGAACTGCTCGAGCTCACCGAGTAGCCGCTCGAGGATCACCTCGACCGGCTCATTGATTCGCGGCTCGACCGCTTCGCGGATCCGCTGCTCCCCGAATTCCTCTCCCTCGACGTTCAAGGCTTCCGCGATGCCATCGCTGAAGAGGACGATCGTGTCTCCCGGCGTCAATTGACGCTCGCCCTGCTCGTAGACGGCCTCGGAAAACGCACCGAGCAGCGTGCCGCCAATCTCCAGACGCTCCCAGCGTCCTCCCGAAAACAAGAGCGGCGGATTCTGCGCGGCATTGCAGTAGATCGAGCCGGCCGCGGGCGTCATCAGATCCGAAGAAGATCGTTGCGAGACGAGACTCGACGCGACGCGACAGCAGCACTCGATTGACCAGCGAGATCAGTTCGGCTGGTGCCACTGCCGTTCCCATCTGCGACCCGAAGATGCCCTGGATAACGGCGGTCACGAGCGCGGCGGACGGCCCTTTGCCTGTCACGTCGCCGAGAGCAAAGCCAAAGGCGTCGCCGGACAGATCGAGATAGTCGAAGAAGTCGCCACCAATCATCCGGCTCGGCACCGAAGCCCCGACCGCGCGATAGAACGCTCCTTCGCGGCGCGGAGGCGGCAGCAGCGCCTGCTGAATCTTCGACGCCGTTCGCAGTTCCTCATCGATCTTGGCCTTCTCCACTGCCTCGCGATAGAGACGCGCGTTCTCGATCGCCGTGGCTGCCTCCGTTGCCAATGCCTCGAGCGCCACCGAAGCGGACGAGGAGAATCTGCCGCGCTCCTTGCTGTCGAGATACAGCACACCGATGTTGGCCCTGGCGCCGGGCTCCTCCGGACGCTCGACATAACGCACAAGTCTCAGCGGCAAACACAACACGTGACGGATGCCGAACGCCATGGTCTGCGTATGCGTCTCCGGCAGATCCCCTCGAGCAGGTCGGCCACGACCTGCAGTTGACCGGTGGCGAAGACCTGCTCCGGGATCTTGCGACTGGTCTTGAAGTCGGACGCTTCGACGAAACGCGGCCGGCGTGGCGCGCCACGCTCATCTCGAGCGTTCCCCGCTTGTCGTGGCCAGCATGATGAACCCGCGCTCGGCGCCTGTCGTCTCGATGGCGGCGTCGAGACACGACGGCGAGCACTTCGTCGAGTACACGCTCGGTCCCCATCGCCCTGAGGGCGGCGAGCAGCGTCGCCACCTGCCGGAACTCGCCGAGCGCGCCGACCCGGCTGTCTTCACCCGGCCGCGCTCCTCGAGGAGGAACATCGAGCGGCGCTTCGGCGTGTGTCCGCATTCGATCTCGTCGCGATGTGCGAGAGTGGCTGTTCGATCACTCTCGCACTGTTGACGTAGGTGCCGTACTTCGACTGTCGATCCCTGATGACGTAGTGATCGCCTGCCGCACGATCTCAGCGTGGTCGCGCGACACCTCTGACCCGTTCAGGATCGAGATCGCTGTCCGGCCGCCGGCCGATCCGGAAAGGGTTCTTGTCGATGACGATGACGCGCTGACCGAGCGAGTCGCGGACGGCGAGTCGCGCGACGGGTGGCCTGCGTCACGGTTGGAGCGCGATTTTACACAGTAGGATGTTTTCCGGCGGCGCAGTGCCGGAGCGCAGCCGACCTAGTCGGTGACGCAGCCTTCGGAGGCCGAGCGGACGAGGCGCACGTACTTGGCGAGGACCCCGCTCGTTGCCTTCGGCGGCGGCGCCGCCCACGCCTGCGCCGGCGCGCCAGCTCGTCGTCGCTGACGTCCACGCTCAAATGGCATGCGGCCGCATCGATAGTGATGCGATCACCGTTCTGCACGAGCGCGATCGGCCCACCTTCCTGAGCTTCGGGGGTGATGTGACCGATGATGAAGCCGTGCGACCCACCGGAGAAACGGCCGTCGGTGAGGAGTGCCACGTCGGCGCCGAGTCCGGCGCCCATGATGGCTGACGTGGGCGTCAGCATCTCCGGCATTCCTGGTCCGCCCTTCGGTCCCTCGTAGCGGATCACGACGACGTCACCCTTGCCGATCTGCTTGTTCTCGAGCCCGGCGAGCATTGCCTCTTCGGAATCGAACACCTTCGCGACCCCGGAGAATCGCTCGCCTTCTTTACCGGTGATCTTCGCGACCGACCCCTCGGGCGCGAGATTGCCGTGAAGGATGCGGATATGGCCGCGCGCGAAGACCGGGTTCTCTAGCGTGTGAATGATCTCCTGCCCGGCCTTGAGATGCGCCGCGCTCTCGAGATTCTCGGCCAGCGTCCGCCCAGTGACGGTCATGCAGTCGCCATGCAGGTAGCCGCGCTCGAGCAGGTACTTCATGACGGCAGGCGTGCCGCCGACCGCATGCAGATCTTCCTGCACGTAGCGTCCGCTCGGCTTGAGATCTGCGAGCAGCGGCACGCGATCGCTGACGCGCTGGAAGTCGGCAAGCTCCAATCGCACGCCTGCAGCCTTGGCAATCGCCAGAAGGTGAAGGACGGCGTTGGTCGATCCACCAACCGCCATGATCATCGTCATGGCGTTCTCGAAGGCCTTGCGACGTCAGGATGTCGCGCGGTTTCAGATCGCGCTCGAGCAGAACACGAATAGCGGCGCCGCGCGCGCTGGCACTCGTCGCCCTTGCCTGCGTCCTCGGCCGGGAGCGACGAACTGAAAGGCAGCGACAGACCGAGCGCTTCGATCGCCACGGCCATGGTGTTGGCGGTGTACATCCCACCGCACGCACCGGCTCCCGGGCACGCGTGACGAACGATGTCCAGACGCTGTTCGTCAGTGATCGTCCCGGCGAGATACTCACCGTACGACTGAAAAGCCGAAATGATGTCGCGCGGCTTGCCCTGAGCAAAACCCGCGCGGATCGTGCCGCCGTAGACCATCAACGCCGGCCGGTTGAGCCGCGCCATGGCGATGACACTGCCCGGCATGTTCTTGTCGCAGCCCGGGAACCGTGATGAGCGCGTCGTACCACTGCGCTCCCATCGACGGTCTCGATCGAGTCGGCGATGAGGTCGCGCGACGGCAATGAGTAGCTCATGCCCTCGGTGCCCATCGAGAGGCCGTCGCTCACGCCGACGGTATTGAAGCGGAGACCGACCAGGCCCGGACGCCGACACGCCTTCTTTGATCTGCGCCGACAGCCGATCGAGGTGCATGTTGCACGTGTTGCCCTCGTACCACATGCTGCAGATGCCGACCTGCGGCTTCTTCAAGTCGGCGTCGGTGAGTCCGACGCCGTACAGCATCGCTTGCGACGCGCCCTGGCTGCGCGGCTGGGTGACGCGAGAAGAGTACTTGTTCATGGGCAGTTCAAAGTAGGCAGTTCACACACTCGCGGGCTGAGGGAGTTGCACGGGATCGAGGAACGGCATCATGTTCCGCAGCTTCGATCCCACGACCTCGATCGGGTGATTGCGATCCTGCTCGCGCAGCGCCTTGAAATTCGGCAGGCCGTTCTCGTTCTCGTCGATCCACTTCTTCGCGAACTCGCCCGACTGGATCTCCTTCAGCATCTGCCTCATCGTCGCCTTCGTCTCTGCCGTGACGATGCGCGAGCCGCCCGACGTAGTCGCCGTACTCGGCGGTGTCAGAGATCGAGTAGCGCATGTACTGCAAGCCGCCCCGATACATGAGATCGACGATCAGCTTCAGTTCGTGGAGGCATTCGAAGTAGGCGATCTCCGGCTGATAACCCGCCTCGATCAACGTTTCGAACCCGGCCTTCACGAGCGCACTCGTGCCGCCGCACAGCA
Source organism: uncultured Acidobacteriota bacterium (assembly GCA_963757735.1). Taxonomy (GTDB): domain Bacteria; phylum Acidobacteriota; class Vicinamibacteria; order Vicinamibacterales; family UBA2999; genus Gp6-AA40. Next base: position 399,232 of record CAVWST010000003.1, on the reverse strand, counting down.
CTGCCTGCTCACCAAAGAGATCCGTTTCGGTCTCTTCGGCGAATGTCGTCTCGATCACCCCCGCGCGCGTGCAGCCGATCGCCGCGGGCATACGACAGCGCCGTCGCTCGCCCCTTCCCGGTGACGTCCTGGTGCACGGCCAGCAGGCCTGGCGTGCCCGCGCCTTCCTTGAAGACTTCTCGCACGCGATGACCTGGCGCCTTGGGCGCGACCATCGTCACGTCCACGTCGGCCGGCGGCACGATCCAGTTGAAGCGAATGGCGAATCCGTGCGCGAACATCAGCATTTTCCCGTCGGTGAGATGCGGTGCGATGTCGGCCTTGTAGACCTTCGCCTGATGCTGATCGGGGATGAGCACCATGATCACGTCGGCCCACTTCGACGCATCGGCCACGGACATCACCCGGAAGCCCGCCGCCTTCGCCTTGTCCGCCGACTTGCTGCCCGCTTGCAGCCCGACGACGACATCGACGCCGCTGTCCTGAAGATTCAGCGCATGCGCGTGCCCCTGCGAGCCGTATCCGATGACGGCGACCTTTCGCTGCCGAATCAGGTCGATGTCGGTGTCTTTGTCGTAGAACATCGTGGCCATGACTCTCCTCAGTGCGTGCAATGACTAACTGAATCTTTGATCTGTGATTGCGGATTCTCAATCGTTGTTGATTGGAGATTGATGATTCTGATTACTGCGCAAGCCACCGACAATCGCGATCGAATCAACAATCATCAAGCGAATCGCAATGACGATCCGAAATCAACTATTGAGATTTACGAATATTGCGCCGCCGACAGCGTCGTGTCGCCGCGACGCATCGCAACTCGGCCCGTGCGGACCATCTCGACAATCCCAAGAGGCTCGAGCCGCGAAATGACCGCATCGACGTGTGGCGGCTCGCCGGTAATCTCGAGCGTCATCGTCTGCTCGCCGGAGTCGACGATGTGCGCGCGCGTTTCGTCAACGACGCGAAGCAGGTGCGCGCGGTCGTGCCCGGCGACGGCGACCTTGACGAGCGCAAGGTCGCGAGCCACTGCCGGCACGTCACGGAGATCCTCGACCTGCAGCACGTTGACGAGCTTGTAGAGATACGCCGTGACGCGCTCGGCGCTCACCTGATCGCTGTCGATGACGACGGTCATGCGCGAGATGCCGGGCACGTCGGTGCGGCCGACCGTCAGCGACTCGATGTTGAACGCACGGCGCCTGAACAGCGAGGCGACGCGATTGAGCACGCCTGGCTTGTCTTCGACGAGGGCTACGAGTGTGTGATGCATCGTCAACTCTCAACTCCCAACTAACCAACTCCCAATGCCCACCCCGACTGCGTTGGAAGTTGGGAGTTGGGCGCTTGGGAGTTTGCGGCAGGCTTAGATTTGATCCGCCGCTGTTTCCACCAGGACCGACGGCTGCTGCGGCCGGCGAATCATCGCGTCGAGATCGGCGCCCGCGGGCACCATCGGGTAGACGCTGTCTTCCTGCTCGACGCGGAAGTCGATGAGCACGGTGCCTTCAGCGCTTGCGCGCCTGCTGCACGATATCCTCAACCTCGGGACGCTTCTCGACCCGCAGGCCGAGCAACCCGTGCGCCTCGGCGATCTTCACGAAGTCGGGACTCCGAAGCGGCGTTGCGGCGTAGCGGCGATCGTAGAAGAACTCCTGCCACTGCCGCACCATGCCCAGGTAGCCGTTGTTGATGACCGCGACGTTGACCTTGACGCCTTCCTGCGCGGCGGTCGAGAGCTCGGCCTGCGTCATCTGGAAGCCGCCGTCGCCCACGATCGCCCACACTTCGGCATCGGGGCGGGCCATCTTCGCGCCGATCGCCGCCGGCAGTCCGAAGCCCATGGTGCCAAGCCCGCCCGATGTGATGAGCGTGCGAGGCGATTCGTGATGGTAGTACTGCGCTTCCCACATCTGGTGCTGGCCCACGTCGGTCGCGATGATCGCCTTGCCCTCGGTGATGCGCCAGATGTCGTTGATGACATGCGGTGCGTACAGGTGGCCGTTGTCGGGCAGCGCCTGAATGTCGTGAACCGCCGACGTCGCCCTTCATCGAGCCGATGTATTTCAGCCATGGCTCGTGACTCTGCCGGCTTCACCACGTCGAGCAGATCCTTCAGCGCCTCGCGAAGATCCGCCACGATCGCCGCATCGGCCTGAACGTTCTTATTGATCTCCGACGGATCGATGTCGATGTGAATCTTCTTCGCGTTGACCGCGTAGGTCTTGATGTTGCCCGTCACGCGATCGTCGAACCGCATGCCGAGCGCGATGAGCAGATCGGCTTCCTGGATCGCATGGTTGACCCATGACTCGCCGTGCATGCCCATCATGCCGATGTGGAGCGGATGGCTGGCCGGGAAGCCGCCCAGCCCGAGGAGCGTCATCGCGACTGGTGCGTTGATTCGCTCCGCGAACTCACGCACTTCCTTCATCGCGCCGCTCTGCAGGATGCCTTGCCCGGCGAGAATCACCGGGCGCTTCGACTTCGCAAGCAGGTCGACGGCCTGACGCCATCTCCGACTGCGGAACCGTCAGCTTCGGACGGTGTCCGCGCAGCTTCACCGGCGACGGGTCCCACGCCCAGTCGATCTTCGCCTGCTGCGCGTCCTTCGTGATGTCGACGAGCACCGGACCAGGCCGGCCGGACTTGGCCAGAACGAACGCTTCCTTCATCGCCGGCATGATGTCTTCGACGCGCGTCACGAGATAGCTGTGCTTCGTAATCGGCAGCGTGATGCCTGTGATGTCTGTTTCCTGGAACGCATCGTAGCCAATCAGCTTGCTCGGCACCTGTCCGGTGATGCACACCATCGGCACCGAGTCCATCATCGCGGTGGCGATGCCCGTCACGAGATTCGTCGCTCCGGGGCCCGACGTCGCCATGGCCACACCGACGCCACCTCCAGCGCGAGCGTAGCCGTCCGCCATGTGCGAGGCTCCCTGCTCGTGACGAACCAAGACATGCTTGACCGGATAGTCGAGCATGGCGTCGTACGCGGGAAGGATCGCCCCACCCGGATATCCGAAGACTGTGCTGACGCCCTCGTGAACGAGGCATTCCCAGATGATCTGCGCACCAGTTCGCTGCGTGGCCATGGACCCAGTGTGCACTGCCGGCGTACATCAGTCAAATTGATAGTCGTTCCGACAAAATAAGATGTCTTAATGGGCTGCCGGGTTGGCGTCCCGGCGCCAACCGTCTCTTGTCTCCCAATTCTGTCGTCGTTAGAGGCCATTCCTGAGCCAAAACTGCCCGCTTCGGCCCGGCAGTTTCCACGGTCCGATCCTTGAACTCTCCGGGACCAGAGGATGGACATCATGAGAACCCAGTGGATTGCCGTCGCGCTCTTGACCTCAGGCCTGGCAGTTGGTTGCGCAGGAGCAGAGCAAAATACCGCCAGCTCGACGCCGGAGGCCGCTTCAGTTACCGAGCCCGCGCCGGTGCCACCGGAACCAGCGCCCGCTGCGCCAGCTCCATCAAGCGCGACCTCCAGGCCGAAACCGGCAGCACCGTCCAGCGTGAGGACCCACGGCTCGTCCTGCCCCGGCCAAGCCCCGTTTCCGTGAGGTGACGGCACCGGCGGGCACGGAGCTGCCACTCGAATTGACGACAGCCGTGTCGTCAGGAACCGCACAAGTCGAGTCACCTGTTAGCGCACGGCTGCGGCGCGCCGTTGTCGTCGACGGCGTCACCGTATTTCCTGCCGGCGCGGTTTTTCACGGCAGCGTGACGGAGGTCGAACGGGCGGGTCGCGTCCGCGGACGTTCGCACCTCGCGTTCAGATTTACAGAGGTCACGATCGACGAGCAGCGTGATCCCGTCTCTACGCACAGCGTCAGCTTCGAGGGCGAAGCAACGAAGAGCGAGGATGCAACCAAGGTTGGCGCAGGCGCCGGCATCGGCGCCGTGATCGGCGGCATCGTCGGCGGCGGTAAAGGCGCGGCGAAGGGTGCGGTGATCGGCGGCGCCGCTGGTGCGGGCACTGTGCTCGCGACCCGCGGTCGCGACGTCGAGTTGGCCGCCGGGTCGGAAGTAAACGCGACGCTGGCGTCGCCGTTCGGAGTCCGCGTCGAATTGGAGTAGGGGCCTACCGTCGCTCGGGACTCACGATTCGTCGGGAGTCCTGAGCGCCTCTCGCCCGCCGTCGAATCCGATCTTTGCGTGCGTGCCGTCGCAGAACGGTTTCTTCGACGAGGCGCCGCATCGACACAGCGCAACCGGACGACGATCGATCGGATACTCGGCGCCTTCCCAATCAATCACCGTCACATCGTCGGACTCGATGACGTACGGACCGTTGCGACGCAATCTGATGGTTGTCACGTGCGTCCTCAGAACTGGCTCGGATTCTGACCGATTCCGATGATGCTGCAGGCGTAGATCACATTGAGCTTCCGCCGCGAGGCTTCCGCCATCAGCGAGTCGCTCTCGGCGCCAGGGTTGATCCAGATCTCGGCGATCTGTTTCTTCTCGAATTCGGGGAGCAGGCTCTCAGCGATCTCCGGCTGCACGTACACGGTCGCCATCTCGATCGGCCCAGGCACATCCAGCACGGACGAAAAGGTCTGAAGTCCCTCGACCGCTTCTTCGTTTGGATTGATCGCGTAGACGGTATAGCCCTCCGCCACAAACGCCCTCAGCGCCTTGTTGCCAAACTTCCGGCGATCGCTCGACGCACCAACGACCGCGACGGTTTTGCTCATGGGGGCGATTATGGCAGGTCCGGTAGGTGGTATGTGGCTGGTGGGCGGTGGCAGACCGTTACTCTGCTTCGGCTACCTTCTTCTTCGACAACGCATACTCCTCGAGTTGCAGCATCTGACCTCGCCTTGCGAGCCAAGAGCGATCTCCAAGTGATTGAGGTTACCTTGGGTCATCCGAAGGAAATCGCCTGGACTGGATGTATATCTCCTCGACGAGTGTCATCGCTTCTTGCCAGACTTCGAGTCCCCTAAACGATTGGTCGTCGTTCACGAGACCCGCTTCAGGCAATGACGCCGGCCACGCAACTTCATTGGTGGACTTGCGGGAAGGCGTGAAGTGTACGGCGAACGAGCAACGCGCTAATTCGGGATGACTCGCAGTTTTGCACAGGAGGGGGGAACGATGAACGTGGAACTCGTCCCACTAACCACCCACCACCAACCGCCCACCACCAACCACCTACGGAAAGATCTTCCCCGGGTTGAGGATGCCAGCCGGATCGAACGCGGCCTTCACGCGCTTCATGAGCGCGATCTGTTCGGCGGAGAGCTCGATCGACAGATACGGCCTCTTGGCGAAGCCGATGCCGTGCTCGCCGCTGATCGATCCCTCGAGCGCCACGACGCGCTCGAAGAGCAGCCGTTCGGCCTGACGCGCGCGTTTCAATTCGTCTGCGTCGCTCTTGTCCACCATCAGATTGACGTGAATGTTCCCATCTCCGGCGTGACCGAACGACGCGACGCGAAGACGAAACTGGCGCGCGAGATCGCCTACGGCATCGAGCAGTTGCGGAACTCGGCCGCGTGGCACGACGACGTCGTGGTTGATCTTCAGCAATCCGGTTGCGCGTAGCGCCAGCGAGAGCTGCCGCCGGACGCTCCACACATCGTCGCGTTCGGCCTCATTCGCGGCCCGTCTGACTTGCGTGGCGCCAGCCTCGCGGCACGCGGCCTCGACGAGGCTGCTCTCTTCGGCAACCGCTGACTCCACTCCGTCACACTCGACGATGACCATCGCCTCTGAACCGGCAGGCGCAACCGAATCGGCCGAGATGGGTTTCCACTGCGCGCAGAGAGTCATGGTCTATGAGCTCAATGGCAGCAGGCACGACACGGCGCGTTATCAGGCCGGTCACTGCCGCAACGGCGTGCGTCGCACTCGGAAACGCAGCCGACAACGTCGCTCTCACTGGCGGCTTCGGAATAAGGCGCAGCGTGACCTGCGTGATGATCGCGAGTGTTCCCTCTGAGCCAACGAGCAATTGCGTCAGGTCGTAGCCGACGACGTTCTTCACTGCCTTCGACCCGGTCCGCACGATCTCCCCCGTCGGCAACACGGCTTCGAGCGCAAGCACATACCGCTTCGTCGTACCGTACTTGAACGCGCGCGGCCCTCCTGCACACTCGGCGACATTGCCTCCAATCGACGACGACTCCAGGCTCGCGGGATCTGGAGGGTAGAACAGCCCGACGCGCTCGACTGCCCGTTGAAGATCCCCGTTGATGACGTTGGGCTCGACGACGGCAAGGAGATTGACCTCGTCGATCTCGAGGATGCGGTTCATCCGTTCGAGAGACATGAGCACCCCGCCGTGCGTCGGCACCGCTCCACCGGTGTAGCCCGTTCCCGCACCGCGGACGACGAGCGGAATGTGGTGCTCCGTGCAGAGGCGAGCGATCTGCGAAATCTCTGCTGCCGTCCTCGGAAGGACTACCAGGTCCGGGAGGTGACCCTGACCGAGCGCATCCGCGGCGTAGGCCGACCGCGACGCGTCATCATCGCGCACGTACTCACCGCCGACAGCCTCGGCGACCAGCTCACGAAAGGTTGTGGGCACGATCAGTGCGACGCGCCGGCGCCAGACGGTTGCAGCGATTCGACGAAGCGAAGCATGCGCGTCGCCCCTTCGCGCAACCGCTCCATCGACGTCGCGTAAGAAATGCGGATGTAGCCTGGCGCATCGAACGCCTCACCGGGCACCACGACCACGTGCTCGTGCTCGATGAGTGCCTGGGCAAATTCAGCGGACGTGCGAATCCCATCCGGCGACAGCAGTCCCGTGATGTCGGGCAACAGATAGAAAGCGCCCTTCGGCTTCTGAGCACGCGATCCCGGGATGGGCCGTCAGCCAGCCGTGAATACTGTCGCGCCGCGTTCGATACTCGTCGAGCATCTCGAAGACGGCATCCTGCGGGCCCTTGATCGCCGCCAGCGCCGCCCTCTGTGTGATCGACGTGATGTTCGACGTCGACTGCCCCAGGATCACGTTGAACGCGGCGGTCACGTCCTTCGGCGCAATTGCTCCATCCACAGCGCCAGCCGGTCATCGCGTAACTTTTCGATGCCGAGCCCGGCAAGCACCGTCCGATCGCGATGGCGCGCGAACAGCACCTTCGGAAGGTTGTGCGGAAACGGGTCGTACACGAGCTGCTCGTAGCAGAGGTCGACGATGATCCAGATGCCGCGCGCCGCGGCCGCAGTCGGCGATGGCTGCGACGGTGCTCTCGTCGATGAGCGCTCCGGTCGGATTGCTCGGCGAGTTCAAGATGATCGCCTTCGTCTTCGGCGTGATCGCGCCGATGACCGCCTCTGCGTGCACGCGCAAAGCCATCGTCCGATCGCGTGGTGACGATGACAGGCGTGGCGCCCATCAGCTTCACCTGCTCCGGAATAGTCGGCCAGTACGGCGCGTGCGTGATGACCTCGTCGCCCTCGTCGAACAAGGCGGCAGCGCGCGTTGAAGAGCGCCTGTTTCCCGCCGACGGTGACGAGCACTTCGGTCGGCGCGATGTCAACGCCGTAGTCCTGTCGATATCTTGCGCAGATTGCTTCACGCAACTCCGGAATGCCCGACGACGACCGTGTAGCGAGTGAAGTTGGCGTCGATCGCCACCTTGCCGGCTGTCTTGACGTGTGCTGGCGTCGGAAAGTCAGGCTCGCCCGACGCTGAAATCGACAACGTCGAACCCTGCGCGCCTGAGGCGCTCGGCCTCCGCGGCCACCTGCAACGTCGGCGATGCCGACACGTTGGCGAGGCGCTTCGCGAACTTCACACGCCGCTCCCCTGCCTGCGCCTCATCCACTCCTCGACCACCGGCGGGACCAACCCAGTCACCGTGCCGCCCAGGCCGAACACTTCTTTGATGAGACGCGAGCTCAGATAGGTGTACTGCTCGGCCGGCATCATGAAGACCGTCTCGAGCGACGGCTCGAGATGGCGATTCATCAGCGCCATCTGGAACTCGTACTCGTAGTCGGAGACCGCGCGGATGCCGCGGATGATGGCCGCTCGCGCGTCGCCGCCTCGCGTAATCGACCAGCAGCCCGTCGAATGTGTCAACCTCGACGTTCGGATACTCGGAGAACACTTCGCGAATAATCGAGACCCGCTCTTCCGGCGAGAACAGCGGCTTCTTTTCCTGGTTGACGAGCACCGCCACCAGAATGCGCTCGAATAGATGCGCGCTGCGCAGAATGATGTCGACGTGGCCGTTCGTCAGCGGATCGAACGAGCCGGGAAAAATCGCGAGACGACCGTTTGGTGGGTCAGGTGCGTTCATAGAGGCTCGCCTCGTGCGACGCGCCTGCCTTGATGAACATGGTCAACGTGCTGTCGCCGGATCTGACGTCACGCACCCGCGCGAGCGTCGATGGCACGTCGGGCTCCGCGCGCGTGGCCCGCTCGAGGACGAGCAGTCCGCCGGACGAAAGCAGGGCGGCCGCCCGGTCGAGCACGGCGCGAACGTTGCCGATGTCGTACGGCGGATCGAGCAGAATCAGATCGAAGCGTCCCGCGAAACGCTGATGTGACGCGACGGAAGTCGCCGCAGGCGATAGTATAGCCCCCCTTCAGGCCGCACACCTGCGCGTTCTCCTCGATGAGCGCCGCCGCGCGCCGATCCTTCTCCACGAACGTGACGTGTGACGCGCCGCGACTGAGCGCCTCGAGGCCGAGTGCGCCAGTGCCCGCATACCCGTCCAGCACACGCGCGCCCACGATGCGCGGCGCCAGGATGTTGAACAGCGTCTCGCGCAACTTGTCGGACGTCGGCCGGACGCCTTCCCACCGCGGCGTCTTCAGTCGGCGGCCCTTGAACTCACCTGCGATCACTCGCACGATCAACTCCCAACGTCCATTCCAACTCCCAACTCCCAAAGACCAGAGTCCAGAGTCCAAGAGCCCAGAGCCCAGAGCCCAGAGCCTAGCCAACTTCGATCAGCCCGAACTGCTCCTGCCATCGCTGCTGCACGAATGACCTGAGCTCCTCGGTGAGGCCGCCTTCTTCGACGAGACGGCGGGCCTCGTGATGGGCCGACTCCATGATGTCGCGATCGCGCACGAGGTCACCCGTCCTGAGCTTCGGCAATCCAGACTGACGCGTACCGAACACATCACCCGGGCCGCGCAACTCGAGGTCACGCTCCGCAATCACGAACCCGTCGTTCGTCGATGCCATCGTCTTCAGCCGCTCTCGCGCATCGTCGGTCCACGGCGCCTGATACAGCAGCACGCAGAACGACTCCCACGCGCCGCGACCGACGCGCCCGCGCAACTGGTGGAGTTGCGAGAGCCCGAAGCGCTCGGCGTGTTCGACGACCATCACCGACGCGTTCGGCACGTCGACGCCGACCTCGACGACGGTCGTCGACACGAGCACCTGGACGTGACCCGCGATGAAGGACTGCATCACGTGATCCTTCGCGTCCTGCTTCATCCGTCCATGCAGCAGCGCGACTCGATACGCCGGGAACACTTCCGCCTGCAGATGATCCGCCATCTCGGTCGCCGACCGCAGATCGATCTTCTCGGACTCTTCGACGAGCGGATAGATGACGTAGGCCTGGCGTCCCCGATCGAGCTCTTCACGGATCAGGGCGAACACCTCGTCGCGACGGGATTCCGGCTTGACCAGCGTTCGCACCGGCTTGCGCCCCGGCGGCAGGTCCGTAATCTTCGACACCTCGAGTTCGCTGTAGTCGGTCAATGCCAGCGTTCGCGGGATCGGCGTCGCAGTCATGAGCAGCACGTCAGGTCGCAGGCCCTTCTCGCGCAGCGCGGCGCGCTGCTCCACACCGAACCGATGCTGCTCGTCGATGATGACGAGCCCCAGCTTGTGAAACGTCACCGCCTCCTGCACGAGCGCGTGAGTACCGACGACGAGATGCGTGCTGCCGCGCTCGATATGCGATGTGACCGTGTGCTTGTGAAGGCCGGGCGTACTTCCAGTCAGCAGATCGACTCGAAACCGCGAGGAGGCCAACAGCCGCGCGATGTTCGAGAAGTGCTGATTCGCCAGAATCTCGGTCGGCGCCATGAATGCGACCTGCAGCCCGTTCTCCATCGCCACGACCGCCGCGAGCAGCGCGACGATGGTCTTCCCCGCGCCGACATCGCCTTGAAGCAGCCGATGCATGGGCGCGGGCGAGCGCATATCGTCCACGATCTCTTTGACGGCTTGCCGTTGACCGGGTGTCAACTTGAACGGCAACACACTCGCAGCGGATTGGCGAATCCGCTCGTCGACGGTCGGGACCCAGGGCTTCGGCTCGACGCTGGTTTCGTGTCGTCGCCACGCGTGTCCGAGTTGGAAAAGGAAGAACTCTTCGAAGATCAGTCGCTGCTGTGGCAGAGTCCGAAACGCGTTCAGTTCGTCGACCGATGCCTCATTGGGCGGGAAGTGCGACTCCTCCACCGCCACACGCCGAGGCACGAGACCAAGTCGATCTCTCAGTCCGCGGGGCAACGGTTCGAGGATGTCCGGCGGCAACTGATCGAGCGCCTGCCGCACGATGCGGCGCTGCATGTTGGGTGTCACCGTTCCCGTCTTCTCGTAGAACGGGACGATGCGCGCAGTCTTGACGCTGGAGAGATCCTCGGAGACCAGCTCGTACTCCGGGTTCATGAAGTGAAGACCGGTCGAATCGAGCTTCACGTCGCCAAACACCACAACCTGCAGGTGCGGTTTCAGGATGTCGGCGAGGAATGCCTGATTCATCCAGGTGCAGCGAATCGATCCGCTGGCATCGGCGATCACCGCATGGAAGATGCGAAAGCCCCGTCGCCGAGTGATTGAGACATTCGCTGTCTTGATTTCACCGAGGACGGCGGCCTTGGTGCCTGGCCGAAGCGAGGAGATCGGCTGCATCCGGCTCCGATCCTCGTAACGGAACGGGAGGCGGTACAGCAGATCCTCGACGGTGACGAGGCCCGCGCGTTTGAGGTCGGCCGCTTTGCGCGGGCCGACTCCCTTCAAATACTGGAGCGGAGTAGAGAGCGTATCCGTTGCGCCCTGTTCGCTACTGAACGATCACGCCCTGACCGGCGCCCATTTCGATCTGCTTGATCTGTGACGGCAGCCTGAAGTTGTCGTTGATGCGCACGCCTTCGGAGTCATCCGCGGTTCGTGTGTAGTAGGACACGATGTCCGCGAGGACCGACGTTGGAACCGGGACTCCCGAAATGGCCGCTTCTTCGAGCTCGAATCGCCCCATGCCGTTTTCAGTGCGCAGCACGCCGCTCAAGGTCACCGGCAAACGTCCGCCGAGATAGCTCCACGGGTCGAGCGTACGACCAGATGCACGTTGCTTGGCAATCGCTTCGAGATCGACGGTCGCGACCGCCTTCACCTTACCGTTGCCCACGAGCGTCACGCGCGGCTCACTGACACCAGGCGGCATGACTTCACCGCTCCGATATGTGAACCACGAGTTCAGTTCCGATTCACTGAAAGGGGTGCGTAGGGGCGTGCGGTTAGTCGCCTGGACGCCGCTTGTGCCCTGGATTCCCTGCTTCTTCACCGTTGCCATCTTTTGGCTGAACGCATCAGCCTGCTGCTCGGAAACGCCGGCAGCCTGGAGGGCGCCAAGCCCGATGCCGGACAGAAGCAGAAGAACCCAAATACTGAGACGAGAGGACATAGAAGCGCCTCCGGGAGCTGGCTGACGACGAGTGTAGCACCAGCCGTTGATCTTCGCTTTATGTTCGCATATAGTCTTCCCAGTTTCCAGCCCAGAAAACACTGGAGGATGCCTGTGCTCCCTCTCACGAAGCGCCAGCGCGAAATTCTGGACTACCTTAACGACTTCATTCAGCAGCACGGCTACGCCCCCAGTCTCGAAGAGATTGGACGGCGATTCAATCTGTCGTCGCTCGCAACGGTTCATAAGCACCTGAGCAACCTTCAGGAAAAAGGCTTCATTCGCCGGGCCTGGAACCGCAGTCGCTCGGTCGAACTCGTCCCGACCAGAGGGACCGGGCGCGCGCTCGAACTTCCGCTGCTCGGCTTCGTTGCTGCCGGCGCACCCATCGAGGCCGTTGCCGGCAGCGAGACGATCGCCGTGCCCGAAACGCTGGCCGGCAAACGCGACAGCTACGTGCTGCGCGTCAAAGGCGACTCGATGATTGACGAGCAGATCCGCGACGGCGACTTCGTCATCGTCGAGGATCGCAAGTCAGCGGATAACGGCGAAATGGTCATCGCGCTCGTCGGCGGACTCGACGTCACGCTCAAGAAGTTTTATCGCGAGAATGGGCGCGTACGCCTCCAGCCCGCCAATCCGGCTATGCAGCCACTCCTGGTCGATGCCGACCAGGTGCAGGTCCAGGGAGTCGTGGTCGGAGTAATGAGGAAGTACTGAACTACTCTAGACGCATGTCCGATCAGCCCGAACGCAAGCAGATCAACTTCACGATCGTCCCGGACGAACAACCTGGTGAGCCGCGCATCTACGCCAACTTCTGCTCGATCGCTCACACGCCATTCGACTTCACGCTGACATTCTGCGAGGTCATGCCGCTCTCCGAGAAAGCGGTACGAGAGGCCGAGCAGGAACACCTGGTCAAGGCCCCCGTCCGGGCACGAGTCGTCGTTCCAGTCCAGTTCGTCCCGAATCTCATCGCCGCGCTGCAGGATCACATGCGCGTCTTCTCCGAGACCTACTCGAACGTCGGTTGGTCGAAGGGCGGACCCATTCACTAATTCAGAATTGAGAATGCAGAATGCAGAAACGGTCGCAGGAATTGCTGTCCTTGTCTGAATTCTGAATTCTGCATTCTGGATTACATGAAATCAGCGGAAACCGTCCGTCGAATCGTCGAGACGCTCGCAACACAGCACCCGAACGCAGATACTGAGCTCCACTACAGCAACGCGTTCGAGTTGCTCGTCGCGACGATCCTCTCTGCCCAGTCGACGGATGCGCGGGTCAACATGGTCACGCCGGCGCTCTTCAAGAAGTACCCTGACGCGCAGACGCTCGCGCGCGCGAAGCAGGCTGCTCTCGAGAAACAGATCGTTTCCACCGGCTTTTTTCGGCAGAAGGCGAAGTCGCTGCTGGGAATGGCGCACGCGCTGGTGACCGAACACAACGGTCAAGTTCCGGCGGACATGGACGCCCTCACCACGTTGCCGGGTGTCGGCCGCAAGACGGCGAACGTGGTCCTCGGTCATGCACTCGGTGTGCCGGGCCTGCCGGTGGATCGCCACGTACTTCGGGTGTCCAATCGCATCGGGATCGCAGAAGGCGACGATCCCGTCAAAGTTGAAGCACAGATCTGCGGAGCGCTCCCGAGGGAGATGTGGACGCTCGCTTCCGACGTGCAGATCCTTCACGGCCGACGAATCTGCCGTCCGAAGCCTTTGTGCCCGGATTGCCTGGTCCGCGACGACTGCGACTACTACGAGCACGTCGTCACCAAGGAAGCCGATCGGACGTCCAAACCGAAGAAGACCAAAGTCAAAGCGAAAAGCCGTGACCCGCGCCGCGTTCGAACGTCTGCTCGTTGAAGCTGTCGCGCTCATCCCCAAGCGCTTCCGCCGGGAGATCAAGAACCTCGCGCTCGTCGTCGAAGACGAGCCGAGCCTTGAGCTGCTCGACGAGATGGAGATCGAGCCACCTGATACGTTGTACGGCCTCTACCAGGGAACGCCGCTGACCGAACGCACCTGGCAGTACGGCAATCAGCTTCCCGACCGCATCACGCTGTTTCAGCGACCTATCGAAGAGGACTGCGACGACGAGGATGACGTGCGCGCGGTCATCGGTGAAACGCTCATTCACGAAGTCGGGCACTACTTCGGCATGAGCGAGGACGAGATCGAGGAGATCGAAGAGCGCTACTGGCGTGGGGAAACGCTCGTCGAGGACGAGGATTGAGGGGCCGACGCGCAACCGGGATCCGGGACCCGGGGCCCGGGACCCGAGCTTTTCCGCGAGCACGGAAGCGATTCGGTCAGCACTTCCTCGAACCAGCCTGGGTCGCGCGATTGATTGCAGCCGTCGCGCCAAACAGCAACGAGACATTCATCGAGATCGGTCCGGGCCGCGGTGCGCTGACTGCCCCGCTGGCGGAGCGTGCCGGTAACGTCATCGCCGTCGAACTCGATCGCGATCTCGCCGCGACGCTTGCGCCGCGTGTTCCGCAGAACGTGCGTCTCGTTCAGGCCAATTTCCTTGACGTCGATCTTCCGCAGTTGCTTCAGGGCGAGCACCCACCCGTTCGAGTCGTCGGCAACCTTCCCTACAACGTCGCATCTCCAATTCTGTTTCGCCTGCTCGACACCGCAGACGAGGGACGGCTGCTTCGCGACGCGACGTTGATGGTGCAACGCGAGGTCGCGGATCGGATTGTGGCGACACCCGGCGGCGGAGACTACGGCGCGATGTCGATCCAGGTGCAGCTCGTGGCCGATGTCGAGCGCGTATTGAGCCTGCCGCCCGGGGCGTTTCGGCCTCCGCCCAAGGTCCACTCAGCCGTGGTTCAGCTTCGGTTCAGACCTCCCCGCGTGGACGTCGGATCCCGCGGAGTCTTCGAGCGAGTGGTCCGGGGCCTGTTCCTTCAACGCCGGAAGACACTGGCGAACGCGCTGAAACCGGTGGCCGCATCTTTCGGGCATTCGTCCTTAGACGTCCTTCAGAAAGCGGGCCTCGACGGCGGGCGCCGACCCGAAACGCTGTCGCTCGAGGACATCGCCCGGCTCGCACAGGCTGTGCTATAGTTTTCCCCGGAAGTCGTTGTACCTGCCAGCTTTTTGCCCCTTCAACGCGATCGGATCACGCTGACCGCGAAAAGGGATTCAGGCGCTCCCAGCGGCCTGATGTCTCGACGTTTCGAGAAGTGCGTCGAGCCCCCACCGCGCCGTCCCGCCAGGGTCGGCTGTGTGGTTCGGACAATCAAGTCTCGACGCTGGGCCTGAATGAATCAGTCCTCTATGCCGGTCGTGTCGCCATCGACTCTCGAAGTCGTCGCCCTGGGAGGCCTCGGCGAGTTCGGCATGAACATGATGGCGTTGTCATGGGGGGACACGACCATCCTCATCGACGCCGGTGTCATGTTCCCCGAGCCCGACCAGCTCGGCGTGGATTTGATCATCCCGGACATGAGCTTTGTCGAATCGCGGCGCGACAACGTCAAGGCGCTGGTTCTGACCCACGGGCACGAAGATCACATCGGTGCCGTCCCACACGTCTTCGAGCTGTTCGACGGACCGGTCTACGGCACCGCGATGACACTCGCCTTCGTGGAGCCCAAGCTCGAAGAGCACGGCATCGATCCCGGCGATCGGCTGCAGACGGTCAAGCCGCGGCAGCGCGTCACAGTTGGCCCGTTCGGCATCGAGTTCATCCGCGTCACGCACAGCATGCCGGACTGCGTCGCGCTCGCGATCACGACGCCCATCGGCACGATCGTGCACACCGGCGATTTCAAGATCGATCAGACGCCGATCGACGGACAGCACTTCGATCTGCATCGATTCGCCGAGCTCGGAACGGAAGGCGTGCTGGCGCTCTTCGCCGACAGCACGAACATCGACCGCCGCGGATTCACCGGTCCAGAGATCGAAGTGATCGATGCGTTCGAGGAACTCTTCACCGCCACGACCGGCAAGCTCGTCGTCGCCACGTTCTCCTCGAGCATCTACCGCATGCAGGTGCTCGTCGACCTCGCTGCGCAGTTCGATCGCAAGGTGGCTTTCGTCGGTCGCAGCGTCGTGCAGAACACCGAGATCGCGCAGCGGCTTGGTTACCTGCGCATTCCGGGCGGCATGCAGATTCGCGACTCGGACGTCCAGAACTACGCATCGCAGGACGTCCTCTGCATCGCGACCGGCTCGCAAGGGGAGCCGCAGGCCGCACTCCCTCGCATCGCAATCGACGACCATCGATTCGTCAAGCTCGGTCCCGACGACACCGTCGTCTTCTCAGCGCGGGCGATCCCGGGCAACGAGAAGGCAATTGCCCGCACGATGAGTCACATCGCTCGCCGCGGGGCCGATGTCGTGACTTCTGAGATGAAACATGTCCACGTCTCAGGTCATGGTTCAGCTGAAGAATTGAAGCTCGTCCTCTCGCTCGTGCGACCGCGGTACTTCGTGCCGATCCACGGCGAGTATCGCCAACTCTCGCAGCACGCGCGGGTAGCGGCCAAGGTCATGCGTGGCGCCGACCGGCACGTGCAGGTGCTGCTGGCGCAGGACGGCGACATCATTCAGTTCGACGCCCACGGTGCGCGCATTGCAGACAAGGCGCCCACCGGTCGCGTGCTCATCGATACGACGCGGGTCGGAGAGGTGGGCGACGAAGTGCTCCGCGACCGCCGGCACATCGCTGGTGACGGGGTGGTCGTTGCCGTCGTTGCCATCAGCCGTCACACCGGAACGATGACCGGGGCACCCGAACTGGTTGCCAGGGGATTCGTAGTAGATGCAGGTGAGGAGGAATCGCTCTTTGCCGACGCAGGCCGGGTCATCGGCGAGTGCATCGCGTCCGCAGGTGTCGAGGAACGGACTGACCAGGGACTGATGACCGAGAAGCTGCGGATCGAGCTGCGCCGCTTTTTCAAGAAGCGCTCGGGCCGCCGCCCACTCGTCCTCCCTGTGCTCATGGAGATTTGACAGTGAAGGAATCCACTCTCTCGAGACGCATCAGCGAGTTCGTCGGCGTGGCGCTGTTCGCGCTCGCGCTGATCTGGCTGATCTCGCTCGTGACACATGAACCGACCGATCCGGTCTGGTTCTTCACGACGGGCACCGGACATCCGCCTGTCAACTTCGTCGGCCGCGTCGGCGCGTTTCTGTCGGAGCTGTCGTTCCAGCTTTTTGGCTACGCCGCATTCTTGACTCCGGCGGTGATCGGCGTCGCCGGGTGGCACTACTTCTGGTGCCAGAAACCTGATGCCGCCTATACCAAACTTACCGGAGTCGGGCTGCTCTTCTTCGCGTCGAGCGCATTCCTGAGCCTCGTCTTCGCGGACGCCGACGTGGCAGGCAAGACTTTCTACGCGGGCGGCTCCGCTGGCTCCTGGCTTGGAAGCGCGCTTTCCGAATACCTCAACCGAACCGGATCGCTCATCGTCCTGACCACGCTGATCTTCCTGGCAGTGATCCTCTCGACGCAGTTCTCCTTCGGCAGGATGTTCGCGAGTGTTTCGGTGAGCTCGAAGGACGTGTCCGCCCGCGGCGTTGGATGGCTCCGCGGGTGGTGGGACGATCGCAGGCGCGAACGCGCCAGGCGCGAAGTGATCACCAAGCAGACCCGCAAGGCTGCGGCGTCGAAGGAAGATGCGGACGGTGACGATGGGAGCGCTCGTTCTGCGAGACCTGGACGATCAGGCGAGCCTCCGGCAGTGACGTCGCCGGGCTCGAGATCGGCACCCGTCGTCGCGCAGAAACGGCCTGAGTCACAGCCGCTGCCCTTGCCAGAGCCCGAGCTGAAGAGTCCCGCGCAGAAGCGGCACGGCGCCTTCACGCTGCCGCCGATGTCACTGCTCGATGCGCCGAAGGCCGAGCGCAAGATCGACGAGCGCGAGTTGATGGAATCGGCGCGACTGCTCGAAGAGAAATGCCGCGAGTTCGCGGTCGAGGGCCAGGTCGCCCAGATCCATCCCGGCCCAGTTGTCACGACCTTCGAATTCAAGCCCGAAGCCGGCGTGAAATACAGCAAGGTCACCGGGCTGTCCGACGATCTCTGCCTTGCTATGCAGGCGGAGTCAGTGCTGATCGACCGCATCCCTGGTAAGTCAACCGTCGGCATCCAGATCCCGAACCCGAATCGCGAGGCCATTTCGCTGCGCGAGCTGCTCGAATCCGACGCTTATCAGCAATCGCAATCAAGGCTCACGCTCACGCTCGGTAAGACGATCCACGGTGAGCCGTATGTCACCGATCTGGCGACGATGCCGCATCTGCTCATCGCCGGATCGACCGGCACGGGCAAGTCGGTCGGCCTGAACTCGATGCTGACCAGCCTGCTCTACCGGGCGACGCCTGATGAGGTGCGCTTCATCATGATCGACCCGAAGCGGCTCGAGCTCGGTATGTACGAGGAGATCCCGCACCTGCTCTCCCCGGTCGTCGTCGATCCGAAGAAGGCGGCAAATGCGCTGCGGTGGGCCGTCCGGGAGATGGAGGAGCGCTACAAGACGCTCGCAGCCGAGGGCGTCAGGAACATCGAGCAGTACAACCGAAACGTTCGAAACATCATCGCCGAGCGCGGCTCGGCCGACGAAGAGGCGCCCAAGCTGCTCCCCTTCATTGTCGTCGTGATCGATGAGTTGGCGGACCTGATGATGGTGGCGAGCAACGAGGTCGAGGAATCGATCTGCAGGCTTGCGCAGATGGCGCGCGCCGTCGGGATCCATCTCATACTTGCTACGCAGCGCCCCTCGGTGGACGTCATCACCGGTCTCATCAAGGCCAACCTGCCGTCCCGAATCTCGTTCCGCGTGTCGTCGAAGATCGATTCACGCACGATCCTCGACGGCAATGGCGCCGAGCAACTGCTCGGCAAGGGCGACATGCTCTTCCTGCCGCCAGCTTCTTCTCGCGCGATACGTCTTCACGGTCCGTACATCTCGGAACAGGAAAGCGCCCGCCTCGCCAGCTTCTTGCGCAAACAGGGCAAGCCCGTATTCGACGATTCGATCACGGCCGAGGACGAAACGACGACCGGTCCCAGTGGACTGAACTTCGAAAAGGACGAGCTTTACGACGAGGCGTCACGGATTGTCGTGAGCAGCGGGCAGGTGTCGATATCATATCTGCAGCGAAAACTACGGATCGGCTTCAGCCGTGCGGCACGGCTCGTAGACATGATGGAAGCCGATGGCTTGGTGTCACCGGGCGCCGGAGGAAAGCCGCGAGAGGGTACTCGTCGATCGCGGGTACTTCGAGGAAGTCGATGCGCAGCTTCGCTAGCCTTCTCGTCGTGATCGCGCTTGGCGCGTCGTCAGTGCAGATCGTGCGTGCGGACACATCTTCCGCGCGGACGCTCTATACCGATGCGCTCCTGCGTGAACGCGCGCTCCGGCACGACCTGGAGACGCGGCGATCCGACGAACCCGAACCCGCGTTGCTCAAGCGCATGCGAACGCTCGTCAAGTCGTACGAGGAGATGTCGCGCCTGTTCCCGTCCAGCGCATATATGGACAACGCACTGTGGCAGGGTGCCCTGCTCGCGGCGGATGCGTTCTGGACATTCGGCGAGGCCGAGGACAAAACGACTGCGCTCGAGATGTTCTCAGAGTTGGGCTCTCGATTCCCCAAGAGCTCACTGGTCAAGGACCTGCCTCCGCACGTGAAACGGCTGAAGGCGGCAAAGCCCACGCCGGTGCCGGCATTGGCTGCCGCAGCGCCCGTCACAACCGCTCCGGCTGCAGCCGCTCCTGTGGCAACGATGCCTGTTTCGTCGCGCGTCGCGACGAGTGGTCGGGTGACCAACGCGCTCAAGACGGTGAAGCGAGAGGTTCTGCCAGACGCATTGCGCATCACGCTCGAACTGGGACAGGAAGTGACATTCCGTTCCGATCGTCTCGATGCTCCGCCTCGCGTGTTCATCGACTTCGAGAACACTCGTCCCGTCGAAGCAATCAAGGACGCGACGATTCCCTTCCCCGACGATGTGGTGCGGAAGGTGCGAATTGGCCGGCAGACTGAATCGCGCACGCGAGTCGTGATGGACCTCTCCGGCGCTGGGCGCTACAGCGTCTACACGCTGTACAACCCGTACCGGGTCGTGATCGACTTCACGCGACTCCCGATCGCACCTTCCGCCCTGATCGCTGCGACTACCGCACCAACGGTGCCCGTGATCCGTCAGACGCAGCGAAGCCCGACGTCGCCGCGCCGGTGCTTGAAGCCACACCGCAACCGCCGCCGTCAAAGGACGCCAATGCGCCGATAACCCGTGAGCCAATCGACGATCCGAACCCGCTGCCCGTTGAAACAGCGGCGGCAGCACCGTCATCGCCTACCCCGCCGTCTGTCAATCGCTCCGGCAGCTTCTCGCTCTCGCGACAGCTTGGACTTCGCGTCTCGCGAGTCGTGATCGATCCAGGCCATGGCGGGCACGATCCGGGAGCGAAGACGAAGGGGCTGACCGAAGCCGACCTGGTTCTCGATGTCGCGCTGCGGCTGGAAAAACTCCTGTCGAAGCAGGACGGGTTCGAAGTGGTCCTGACCAGGCGAGTCGACACCTTCGTGCCGCTCGAAGAGCGAACGGCGATCGCCAATCGTGAAGGCGCGGATCTCTTCCTCTCCATTCACGCCAACGCCAGCACGAACAGCTCGGCGCGCGGTATCGAGACCTACTTCCTGAATCTGACAGCGAACCCCGACGCTGAAATGGTGGCTGCGCGCGAGAACGCGGCCTCCTCGCGCAGCATGAACCAATTGCCGGACATCGTGAAAGCGATCGCGCTCAACAACAAGATTCAAGAGTCGCGCGACTTCGCGTCGATGATTCAGAGCTCTCTGCACTCGCAACTGCAGAAGAGCGACAGCAGCGTCAGGAACCTTGGCGTCAAGCAGGCGCCCTTCATGGTGCTGCTGGGTGCGACGATGCCGAGCGTGCTGGCGGAGATTTCGTTCATCACGAACCGCCAGGATGCGGCGATGCTCAAGACCGAAAAGTATCGGCAGCGCATCGCCGAGGCATTGTACGCGGGCGTGCTCCGCTACCAGCAGTCGCTCAAAACAGGGCCGGCGATTGCTGGACAGTAGGTTCAGTTAAGCGTCCAGAGCGCGAGCGTGGACACATCCTTCACGAACACTCGATTGCCTGAATAGGACGGCTGCGCCCACGTTGCGGCGTCTGACACCTTGTAGCGATGCAGCGGCTCGAAGCCGGTGCGGCTGTTGCGAGCGACCACGAGCTCACCATCCTCTTCCATGCTGAAGAACAGATCGCCCGAGCGCGCGATCGCGGCGTGTGCGGCCTGGCGTCCCTCTGATGTCCAGAGCGTCTTCCCGGTCTTCATGTCGACGGCGAAGTACTGACCCGCATTTCGCGTGGAGATACCAAAGAGAACATCGCCCGCGGCGACCGCATCGCTGAGGCGCATCGGCACCTCGGGGTTCTCCCACGCTGTCTCAACCACCCATTCCGCACCCTTCTTGCTGACACGATAGGCCGAGGTCGGCGGACCGTTGCCACTCGAGACCACCAGCAGATCGCCGGCGACGATGGGGGTCGTTGAATTGGTGAAGTTCGGGCTGACGAACGCGCGCTCCCACAGCAGCGCGCCGCTCGCCGCATCGATGCCAACGAGTTTCCCCTGCGTGATCGTGACGATCTGACGCGTCCCGCCGAATTCTGCCACCACGGGTGACCCGTATCCCGGGCCATCACCGCGCCACGTCCATCGGACGTCGCCGGTGTTCACGTCGAACGCGGTGATCGCACCCTCGTCGTGCCCGCCCAGATGGAAGATGACGTTCTGACCGTTGATGATCGGGGAGAACGAATGCGTGGTGTACATCGGGACCGCGGGCGACCCCGGCTTCTGCCACATTTGCTTGCCCGACGCCGCGTCGTAGGCCGTGACGATGCCGGTCATCCCGATTGAATAGAGCCGTCCGTTCGAGAACACCGGCGTGGACTTCGGCCCCGCACCGTGAACCGCCGCCGCGCTCATCGGCGTAAAGGCCGCCGTGTATCCCGTTTCCCACAGCACCTTGCCGCTGTCGGCGTCGATCGCCATCATCACCTCGCGCTCACCCTTGCGAGCGAACTGATAGATGCGGTTGCCGACCACGAGCGGTGTCGCGTAGCCGAGGCCGACTTCGAGCTTCCACTTCTGCGTCAGCTGCGCGGGCCACGCCGCCGCGTCTGAGGGCGCCGCGGCAACGCCATCGCGATTGACCCCTCGCCACTGCGTCCAGTCGGACGCTGGACGCTGCGCGGAAAGCGGTGCGACCAAGAGAATCAAAGCTATGAGAGCAATCGAGACGCGGATCATGCGATTATCTCCTCCACTAACCACCAACCACCAACCACTAACCACCAACCACTGTGCTTCACTTCGCCCGCAGCTCGTAGCTGGCGAGCACGTTCTGGTTTCGCAAGTAGAGCCGTCCACCGCTGATCGCCGGATGCGCCCAACTCGGCCACCCTTGATCGGCAATCGAGAACCGGCCGGTCTCACGATAGCCCTTCGGCGACGCCTCCACGAGACCTACGACGTTGTCCTCGCTCAGGACGTAGAGGCGTCCGTCGGCGTAGGCCACCGAGCCTTTGCCAACGCTGCGATCGCGCCACATCACCTTGCCGGTCTCGAACTCGAGGCAGGTGAGGATCGAGTTGTTGAACCCGTAGAGATAGCCGTCCACCAGCACGACACCGCCGTGGTGATTCTGCATGTTGCGCGTGAAGTAGATCTCCTGCGCGCTGACACTCTCCCCCGTCGCTTGCAATCCGAGGAGCGCCCCGCCGGTTCCATACGCTGACGTGAAGAACACCTTGCCGTTCGAGTAGATGGGCGTGGTGATGTTCGCCGTGTTGTTGGCCACGTTGCCGTAACGCCACATCACTTTGCCGTCCGTTGCGCGCACGCCTATGCCGGCATTCCCGGTCAGCGTCATGATCGTACGCACACCCTGCACGTCTGCGACGACAGCCGAGGCATAACCGGCTTCGTCGCTCAGTTCCTTGCTGACCCACACCGTCGTGCCCGTCATCTTGTCGAGCGCCACCATCCCGGCGTTGCGCCCCCCAGGGCTCACGATGACGCGATTGCCGTCGATGAGCGGCGACTCGCTGACCAGCCAGTTGATATTGCGGCCGTTGAATTCACGTAAGATGTTGCGCCGCCAGACGACCTTGCCGTCAGCGACGAGCAGACAGACCAGATCGCCGTTCTCGGTGAGCACGTAGACACGGTCACCGTCGACAGTGGGAGTGCCTGCGAGGACCCGAGCCGCGATCGTTCTCCTGCGCAGAACCGAGGGCGACGGACCAGACAGCTTTACCGGCGGCGCGATCGAGGCTCGTCACGACGCTCTGGCGGTTCTTCATGCCCTGCACGAAGACGCGACTACCTGCGACCGCGACCGAGCCATAGCCCGTTCCCAGTTGCGACGCGGACCAGACAACCGCGGGACCGGACCGCGGCCACTCCGGAAGGAGCCCGGTTTCGCGAGACACTCCGTTTCGTTCGGGACCGCGCCACTGGGGCCAGTCGGTAGATGGAGCCTGGGCCGAACCTGCAACGACAGCACAGGCAATACAGCCCGCAACCAAACCCAACACGATACGTCGAGACACCGAGGAACTGAGAATCACTTGTCGACCTTGTCGACGCTTAGAATCCAACCCCCGCCGAGATCCCAAACGTCCTCGGCCTGCCCATCTCGCCGATGAAGCCGGACGGCGCGAGCGCGCCGTACGCGAACGCCACCGGGATGTACTTCGTGTCGAACGCGTTGCGGATCCACCCCTCGACAAACACGAGCCGGCCGCGAACGCCGGCGCGGAAATTCGCGAGTGAGTACGCATCCTGCCGCTCGGTGTTCAGATCGTCGTACTCGAACGCGCCAGAGAAGGTGGCTTCCGCGCGACCGTAGAGCGTTGCGCCCTCCGACAGATTCCGCGACAGCTGAACGCCAAGCGACGCGGTGTAGTCCGGCGTGTTGGGCACGGTGTTCCACCGACAGGCAGGCCAGCGGAGATGCTGTCGTCCTTGAACTCGGCCTTCGTGTATCCGATGCCACCGAAGACATCCACATTCGGATGCACGCGGGCGTTCAGATTCGAACTCGACTCCTGAGCTCGTCGCGCCGCCCACATTGGCGATGTAGAACTCACCTGGCACGAAGAGGTTCGGCAGGTTCAATTGCATGTCCTCCCAGTCGATGTGGAAGACCGCAGCGTTGGCCGCCACGCGTCCATTCGCCCACATCGTCTTCAGGCCGCCTTCGAAGTTCCAGGTGTGCTCTTCGCCGTACATCTCCGTCCCCGGCGGTGAAGCAGCATTGAACCCGCCGGCCTTGTATCCGTTTGCGACGGACACGTAGACGGTCTTGCCGGGCTGAAGATGAAAGGCCGCGGCAAACTGCGGGGACACGTTCGAGAAGCCCTCGTCGGCCACCGTCTGCTGCGGCGGCGCAATGGCTGGAGTGAAGAACACGTTCAGCGTCGCATCCTTCTGCTCATGATCAAACCGAAGTCCCGCCGTCAGATCCAGACGTTCGGAGAGCGTGACCACACCCTGTCCGAAGAGTCCGATGCCAACGTCGTCAAGATCGGCTTGCGGTGAGGTCTGCGTCACCGGGAAGGGCAGGAAAGGAGACAGGAATCCGGCAGAGAAATTTCTCGTCGCGTTCTGCTCGTAGTTCTGCGTGAAGAAGAACACGCCTCCCTGCCACTTGAGGAGCGACTGAATCAGACAGATCAATGGGAGCGTTGACCGCGTTGGCGACGCGTACTTCCTGCGTGAACTGAAAGCTCTCCTCCGTGTTGTCGCGCGTGACGAGCGGCAGCGGAGTGTAGTCGAGATCGGTGGAGTCGACAGTCTTCCAGTTCAGGAACCCTGTCGTTGCCGACACCGTGAGGCTCGAGCCCTCGAAGCGGTTCAGGATCGTCGTCCCAAAGATGTCGCGATGTGTGAAGCCCTCATAGTCGCGCGCCGTGTGATATGGGTTCTGGCGAAGGCCACCGAGATCGCTCAGCGCGTAGTCGCCGTCGCGATCGCGCTCGCCGTTGACGATCACGCGCGTCTCCCAGCTTCGCATCGGCGTCCAGAGCACCTGCCCCTTTCCTGAGAATGCCGACCGCGAGTCGAGATCGTTGCCGGTCAGATCGTTGACCGTGTACCCGTCACGTCGTCCGTACTGCAGCGACACGCCCATGCCCAACGTGTTTGCGACGAGCGGTCCCGAGACGCCTCCGCGCATGTCACGAGCGTCACTATTGGCGAACGGCACGGACAGGTTCCCCGACCAATCGGACAACGACGGCCTCGCGCTCGTGACGTTGATCAAGCCGCCAAGCGCGTTGCGCCCGAAGAGCGCGCTCTGCGGCCCGCGCACGAACTCGACCTGATCGACGTCCACGAGGTCGATGCTCGATGTGTTGGCGTTCAGCTGCGGCACGCCGTCGAAGAAGGTCGTGATCGAGGGATTCGCCGGGCTGGCGCCGATTCCTCTGAATCGCGCGTTACTCAGTTTCCGCGCGGTGAACTCGCTGAACTGAAGGTTCGGTCCATAGGCGCCTGCCTCGCTCACGATCGTGATGCCAGCGTTCTGAAGCGTCGGCTTCGCCACCGTCGTAAGACTGAGTGGAAGGGACTGCGGATCCGCCGGCTCCTTCTGGGCCGTGACGACCAGTGGAGGGAGTTGGAAGGTGGCCGCGGCCTGACCGGACTGAGAGTTGCGCCGACTGCGCCCAGGCGACTGACGTCAGAAGAATCGGCGAGCACGCTGCAACAAGACACACGAGAGCCAGACCAAACGGACGAGGGTGAACCATGACCGTCAATTATGCACAGCGATGGGCATGCGATGAACCTGGAATCGCCGATGATCGCGCATGAGCCGGTGCTAGGATTAAAGGCTGTCTGCAGCAGAGGGATCGCCAGGGCCACCGTAAATGACGATGGATGGCCGGGCGTATCAACTCAGTTACACCTGCTGCGTTCTTGATGTGTTCGTGAGGGTGCTCTGATGCGGAAGACGTGTTACCTGGCGGCCACTGTTTTGTTGGCGTTGAGCGTGACGCTCCCGGCGCAACAAGCCTCGCAGCGCGTGCGCCTCGGCGATTGGCCCGAGCTACGAGGGCCGAATCGCGATGGCATCTCGCGGGAGACCGGCCTCATCAACACTTGGAAACTGAACGGGGAGAACTTCCTCTGGCGCGTTCCCTACGGCGGACGCTCGACACCGGTTGTGATGGGCGATCGCGTCTACGTGCAGAACCCCGTGGGCCGCGGCCCGGCGCTTCAGGAGCGCGTCATGGCACTCGACGCAGCGACCGGCAAAGTGGTCTGGGAATACAAGGTCAACATCTTCCAGAGCGATGTGCCTGCACACCGCATCGCGTGGGCCTCGCCTGCCGTTGATCCAGAGACGGGCAACATCTACATCCTCACCGGCGGCGCAGAGGCGATCGCACTGAGCCGTGACGGCAAGCGTCTCTGGAGCCGCTCGTTCGGCGAAGAGTACGCCGCGTTCACCACGCACGGTGGACGCACGATGTCTCCTGTCGTCGACGGCGATCTCGTCATCGTCAGCGCGGCGGTCTCCAACTGGGGTTCTGCGGCGGCGCGCGCGCATCGACTGATTGGACTCGACAAGCGCACGGGCGAAGTGCGCTACGTCTCGAACCCGGGTGGCCGGCCGTACGACACTGCGTATGCACCGCCAACGATCGCGAACATCAACGGCCTGCGGTTGTTGATCGCTCCGCTTGGCGATGGTGGCGTGCACGCGATCAAAGCGCAGACCGGTGAGAAGGTCTGGAGCTACATCGCCACCAAGCGTGCCATCAACACGGGCGTCGCGGTGAGCGGCAGCACCGTGTTCCTGTCGCACGGCGACGAGAACACCGAAGGCGTCGAGCTCGGTCTCGTGGCTGCCATCGACGGCAGCCAGACGGGCGAGATCAAGACAACAAAGTGGGCCGACCGTGGAACCGAGTTCGGCTACTCCTCGCCGATCATGGACGGCAAGCGGCTCTATCAGATCGACAACGGTTCGATGCTGATTGCCTACGATACCGAGACAGGCAAGTCGCTGTGGACGCTGCCGCTGGGCTCTGCGCAGAAGGCCTCGCCCGTCCTGGCGGACGGCAAGATCTTCGTCGGAAACGATGGCGGCTCGTTCTTCATCATCAGACCGGGCGCGGATCGCGGTGAGATTCTCAGCAAGGTGGAGCTGCCCAACAGCACCAACAGTTGCTGCGGGTCTGAAGGCACGCCGGAACAGGTGCTCGGCAACGCCGCCATCTCACGGGGCCGCATCTTCTTCATGTCGAGCGACGCGATCTACGCGATCGGCTCGAAGCAGGCGACGTCGCCCACTGGATTCGCCACCGAAGAGACTGTCGTGGCCGGCAGCGGAAACCCTGCGTACCTCCAGGTGTCGCCAACCGAGCTGTCGCTCGAGCCCGGTCAGACGGTGAAGCTGCACGCGCGATCGTTCGATGCCGCCGGCCGCTTCCTGCGTGAAGAAAAAGCCACGTGGACGCTCGAAGGCCTCGACGGCATCGTGGCTGACGGATCCGTCACGATCGCCAACAAGCCGATCCAGCAGGCGGGCGTCATCAAGGCAACCGTTGGTGGATTGACTGGCGAGGCACGCGCACGTGTTGCGCATCCTCTTCCATGGACCGAGAACTTCGATTCGTACGCCGACGGCGCGATTCCGCCCGGCTGGGCGAACACCGTGCCCGGCCGTCTCGTGGTTGCGACGCTCGACGGACAGAAGGTGCTGCAGAAGGAGCCCCTCAACACGATCTTCCAGCGCGGCCGCACGTTCATCGGACCCACGAACTGGTCTGACTACACCTTCCAGGCTGACGTGCGTGCGCCGCAGCGGAGACGGCAAATGGCTGACGTCGGGATCACGGCGCAGCGCTACTCGCTCGTGTTGTATGGCACGACCCAGCAGTTGAAGATCGAGCCGTGGGAGCCGGAGACGCAGCGCACGGTCACTGTGCCGTTCGCGTGGAAGCCCGACATGTGGTACCGCCTGAAGCTTCGCGTCGAGAATCTGCCCAACGGCCAGGTCCGCGCACGAGGTAAAGCATGGGCCGCCACAGACAGCGAGCCGGCAGAGTGGATGATCGACAAGACCGATCCCATCGGCAATCGCGAGGGAGCACCCGGGCTCTTCATCAATGCCCCGTTTGGCGCCTATCTCGACAACTTCTCGCTGAGCAAGAACCAGTAGCTTGGTGTCACACTTATGAGCATGTATTCGAGCCGACTCACGCGCCTTCCCGTGCTGCTGATCCTGCTCGCGCTCGTCGCGGTGAGCGCGCCCATTCGCCTCGCCGCATCCGATCCCGGCACGACCGACTGGCCGATGTGGGGCGGAACGCCGGATCGCAATCAGGTCTCGAACATGAAGAACGTCCCCTCCGAGTGGGACGTGAAGACGAAGAAGAACATCAAGTGGGTCGCCGACCTCGGGTCGCAGAGCTACGGCAATCCAGTTGTCGCCAAAGGCATGGTGTTCGTCGGCACCAACAACGAGCTGCTCCGCGATCCAAAGCAGGGCGGCGACCGCGGCGTGCTGATGGCCTTCCGTGAATCGAACGGCGAGTTCCTCTGGCAGCAGACGCACGCGAAGCTCGAGGCCGGTCGCGCCAACGACTGGCCTTACCAGGGTGTCGCCTCGTCCCCGCTGGTCGAAGGTGAGCGTCTCTACTACGTCAGCAACCGTGGCGTCGTGTTCTGTCTCGACATCAACGGATTCCGCGACAACGAGAACGACGGCCCCTTCATGGACGAGACAGCTGAAGGGCCAAACCGACGCGGACGTGATCTGGAGCTTCGACATGCTTGAAGAAGTCGGATCGTATCCGCACAACCTGTCGAACTCGTCGCCGGTGGTCTACGGCGACCTGATCTATCTGAGCACATCGAACGGCCAGGACGAAAGCCACGTCCACATCCCGTCGCCGCAGGCGCCAGCGGTCATCGCGCTCAACAAGAACACCGGGAAGCTGGTGTGGGAAGACAACTCGGTTCAGGACCGCATCCTGCACGGCCAGTGGTCAACGCCGGCGGTCGGCACGATCGGCGGTGTCGTTCAGGTCGTCTCCGCGCAGGGCGACGGTTGGGTGCGCGGCTACGAGGCCGAGAGCGGCAAAAAGTTGTGGGAGTTCGATACCAATCCGAAGGACGCTGTCTGGCCGCGCACACGCAACGAGGTGATCGCGACGCCGGTGATCTATCAGGACCGCGTCTACATCGGCAACGGGCAGGACCCTGAGCACGGTGAAGGCGTTGGCCACTTCTACGCGATCGACGCCACGAAGCGCGGCGACATCACACAGACCGGGCGCATTTGGCACTTCGACAAGATCCGCCGCACGATTTCAACCGCAGCGATCGCCGATGGTCTCGTCTACGTCTCGGACTTCAGCGGCTACCTACACTGCCTCGACGCGAACACCGGCCAGGAGTACTGGCAGCACGACATGCTCGCAGCCGTGTGGGCGTCCCCGTTCCTCATCGACGGCAAGGTGTACCTCGGCGACGAAGACGGCGACGTCGTCGTCATGGCGCACAGCAAAGAGAAGGTCGTCATCGGCGGAGATGAACATGGGCAGCGCGGTGTACGGAACGATCGTCCCGGCCAACGGAACGCTGTACCTCAACAACCGCAGCCAGCTCTTCGCCATCTCCGCAACGAAATAGTCGCATGCGGCCAGCGGCAGCACTGTTCCTCGCGCTCTTGCTGTCGCCAACACTGGGCGCACAGCGTCCAGCAACAACGGCAGGCGCGCAGCGACCGGCTCGACCCCAGCGGCTGCGCCCGCCGATGCCTGGCGACAGTTCCGCGGAACTCCCAATCTCACCGGCGTCTCCGCCAGCGCGCCTCCCGCCACGCTCAACGTCCTCTGGAGCTACGACACGAAGGACGTGATCGACTCCTCTGCTGCCATCGTCGACGGTGTCGTCTACGTTGGCGGCGGCAACGGTGATTTGCTCGCGCTCGATCTCGCCTCCGGCAAGCTGCGTTGGAAGTACACGACCGGCAACCTGATTGGCGAGTCGTCACCCAGCGTCGGCGACGGTGCGGTCTACATCGGCGACCTCGGCGGGCTCCTTCATGCCGTCAACGTCAAGGACGGGAGCAAGCTGTGGACGTTTACGACCGGTTCAGAGATCAAATCCTCGCCCGTGATCGCTGGCGATGTGATCCTCTTCGGCTCGTACGACTCGCACCTGTACGGCATCGACGCGAAGACCGGCAAAGAGCGATGGAAGGTGCAAACCAACGGCATGGTGCACGCGACGCCGGCCGTCCAGAATGGCATCGCCTTCATCGCCGGTTGTGATTCGATTCTGCGCGCGATTCGCGTGACCGACGGCAAGGAGGTCTACCAGATCGAGGCCGGCGCCTACACCGGCGCATCGCCGCTCATCGACGGCAATCGCGCGTACTTCGGAACGTTCAACAACGAGGTGCTCGCCTTCGATCTCGAACGCAAGCGCCGCATCTGGCGCTATGCCCCACAGGATCGCCAGTTTCCTTTCTACTCCTCCGCTGCCATCAGCAGCGGACGTGTTGTCCTGGGTGGACGTGACAAATTCGTGCACGCGCTGGACGAGACCTCGGGCAAACCGATCTGGACGTTCGCCACTCGTGCGCGTGTCGATTCCTCTCCGATTATCGCCGGCGGCCGCGTCTTCGTTGGCTCGAGCGACGGCAAGCTCTACGTGCTCGATCTCACCAGCGGGAAGAAGCTCGCGGAGTTCGATGCCGGCTCAGGCATCACGACGTCTCCCGCCATCGCCGCCGGCCGCCTCGTCATCAGCTCGCAGGACGGCGTCATCTACGCGCTCGGATAGCTCACGCACGACCCAAGGCTCTCGCTCACAACATCGAGCCCGTCATGGCGCGCATCGGCACAACTGAAATCGACGGCAAGTCGCCTCCTCTCGATCGGTTCAAGAGTATCCGCCGGCTTTCAACCGACCGCAGCGGCCACGCCTCGCCCGAAACCGCGCGCCACCAGCTCTATGTCGGACGCGACAAGCGCAGTCAGGGGAACGTCCTGATCAAACTGTCCTCGAAGCCAGGCCTGATCTATCAAAACAATCTCATCAACGAGATCGCGACGCTGTCGACCATCAATCGCGAGCTGCCGGATTCGCGCTACTTCCCGTTCGTCATCGAGCACGGGCGGCTGGGTGACGGCCGCATCTACCTCGCTATGTCACTCTTCGACGAGCTTCCGCTGGCGACGACCATCGGGCCGGAACCGGTGCCCGCGCGGATGGTCGCGCATCTCAGGACGGCGATCGAAGTGGCGAAGGCGCTCCTGGAGATTCACCAACTGAAGATCTTCCACGTGGACTTGAACCCGATGAACATCCTGTACCGGACCGAGGGCGGCAGGCCCGTGATCAGATTGGTGGACTTCGAGTCGTCGTACGAGCTCGCTCGGCATTCGGCCGGCGTCTTCTACAACCCTCCGACGAATCCTGACTACTGCGCGCCGGAGGTCTCCCGTCAGGCGCCGGACGCACGGTCAGATCTGTTCTCGCTGGGCGCCGTGCTCTATACGATGCTCGCCTCCTATCAATGGACGTGGGCGTCCGACGTCGGCACGAGCGTCATGGCGAATCAGGACATCGACCAGGATCTGAAGGAGATTCTGCTGATCGCTGTGAATCCTGATCCGGACAAACGGTATCCCTCCGTTCAGGAGTGTCACGACGCGCTCGCCGGTTATCTCGAACGAATCTGGCCAGGGCGTTCGTGGTGAATCTCCTCGTCACCGGGAGCGCCGGACACCTCGGCGAGGCGCTGATCCGCACGCTCCCGCAGGAGGGCTACCGTTCGATCGGTCTCGATCTCAAGGCATCGCCGTTCACGCAGCTCGTGGGCAGCATTGCCGATCGCAGCTTCGTCAGATCGTCGATGCGCGGCGTGGACGCCGTGATCCACACCGCGACGCTCCACAAGCCGCACATCGTCACCCACTCGCGTCAGGATTTCATCGACACCAACGTCACAGGAACGTTGAACCTGCTCGAGGAAGCACTCAGCGCCGGCGTTCAAGCTTTCATCTTCACGAGTACCACCAGCGTCTACGGCCGCGCGCTGACACCAACGTCCGGAGCTCCTGCCGCATGGATTACCGAGGGTGTCGTGCCAGTGCCAAAGAACATCTACGGTGTCACCAAGCTGGCGGCCGAGAACCTGTGCGAACTGATTCACCGCGACCGCGGGCTGCCCTGCCTGATCCTCCGCACGTCACGGTTCTTTCCAGAGGCCGACGACAGCAAGCACACACGAGACACATACGAGGACGACAACGCGAAGGTGAATGAGTTCCTGTATCGACGTGCAGACATCGCGGACGTCGTCACCGCGCATCTGCGCGCGCTCGCGAAAGCCCGTTCGATTGGATTTGGCCGCTACATCATCAGCGCGACAACGCCGTTCACGCTCGACGATGTCCAGGAGCTTCACACGAACGCACGAGCTGTCGTCGGGCGTCATGCACCCGGGTACCTGGACGTCTACGCCGCGCGCCACTGGGCGATGTTCCCAAGGATCGACCGCGTCTACGTCAATGCCCGTGCGCGGACTGAGTTGGGCTGGCAGCCACGTTACGACTTCGCTTACGCCCTCGATCTCGTCGCCAGCGGCCACGATTTCCGCAGTAGCCTGGCTCGTACCATCGGAGCAAAGGGTTATCACGACGTCGACTTCGAAGACGGCCCCTACCCTACCTGAACCGGAGGATGTCGCGAGTCGACTAAAAGACCTGCTGGAAGGACACTGAGAGGCCAAGGAAGTCCGCACCGATCGTCGTGTACGCCCCTTGGCTCAGCGCAACGCGCACCGAGTTACGACGCGAGAACGGCACGGACAGCGTGGCGCCGGCGCGAGAGTTAGCCTGGAAGTCCTGCTTGAAGAGCTCGCCGACTTTCGTCCGTCCGCCCGTGTAGTAGTTGATGTTGGCCGAAGCCCACAGACCCGGACGAAACGTCCGTCGCAGGCTGAACTGCCCTGACGCGAGCGGCTTCTGCGATCGGACCTGCCCGTTGACGTAGTCGGTGTTGTCGGTGAATAACCACACGCCGCCGTAAATCTCGAACATCCACGCCCCTGCGTTGCGAATGATGGCCGCTTCAGGTTTGAAGGCCCAGCGATTCGTTCCCAGGTTCACGATTCGCTGCGTGTCGTATTGCCCCGTCGGCGCGACGATCGCGATGCTGGCTCCGACGTTGATTTTCGACGGTGGTGCTTTGGCGAACTCCGGCAGCCGGCGCGCCGGTGCGCCGTAGAGATTCACTCCCACTCGAATCCGCATGTCTGCGAGGCCTTTTCGATCGGCGACGGCGCGCTCGCCCAGGTAGAGACCTTCGAGATGGCCGCCAACGATCGGGACAGCGACGAGGAGCGTCGCTGAGCGGCCTGCCAGATCCACCGATCGGCCGTACGCAATCGTGGCGGTATGAATCGTGGCGCTTCCATCTTCGATTGGCAGCGACGGATCGAAGGTGACGTCGCCATCGTTGAAGACATATCCCACGTTGAGGAGATTGTTCCCAACCGGAGAGACTGTGTACGCGCCAGGTTCGAGCTCCTGAGCTGAGACCGGCGCCGCTGCGAACGCGATGGCAAGCAGCGCGCCGAATACCCACGCCCGTCTGTCACCCAACGAGCTTCATCTTCTTCATTTCGCGAACGGCGGCGTTCACGAGGTCCTTGACGAAGTCCTGAAGGTTCTTGGGGTCCCTCGTTTCGCTGGTCGCAGCCCACACGAGTTGATTGCGGGTGAGGTCGTAGATCAACGTTTCAACCGTGATGGTCGTCGTATCTCTGCCCGTGGGCAGGACATAGACATTGCTCCAGCCGTAGCCGTAGTAACCCCAGAAGTCCGGGTAATACCCGGACGACCAGATCACCGGCGAGTACTCCTTCTCCGTTTCACGCTTCACCGGCCGAAGCGCGACGACGCCCTCGACCTTCGCTCGCTCGAACCACGGCCGGGCCTTCTCCGCGCTCTTCAACTCCTCACGCGGAACGAAACGGTACGTCGGGGTGCCACTGACGCCGCGTTCCGTGAGCTCGCGCGAGAGCGCTTCTTCACCAGACATCTGGAGCGACTGGCTGTCCGTGATGACAAGGGCCGCCACCTTCTTCATGGCGAAGTTGAGGCGTGCCACTTCAGGCGACTTCCAGACGGCAAGAAACTTCGGCGCGGCGATCACGTAAGTGGACGCGGCGACCACAAAAAGAGTGACGAACAGTCGGTACATGCGAACTCCCCTCAACACCTGCGAATGGAAAACCTGCGCCAGCCCCCCGACTTCTCAGGCCCACGACAATCAGTGGAATTGCGCGCTCGCCGCGCCAGAGCCACGCCACGTCGCGGCCCCCACTGCATACCGCGTCTCTCGATTCCTGATTCCAGCGGGAAGCGCCGGCCCTCTCTATCCTACTCAAGGCACATCGATTGCTCCGACCGAGTCGTCGGAGGAGACCTATGTCCAGACGAACGGCGACGCTGGTCTGCCTGGCACTGCTGTGTGCGGCATGGGATTCCGCAGCAGGCCAGGGCGGGTCGTCCAGCGAGCGCTCGGCGCTTGCCATTCGCTACGAAGAGGGCAACTTCACCGACATCCGCATGGACGGAACTCCGCTCGCCCCTCGCCTCAAGGGCAAGGCCAGGGTCCAGACCGACCGCGGTAACGCCGCGATCGAAATCGAGTTCGACGACCTTCCTCCGGCGATCAAGGTGGCGCCAGGATACGCGACTTACGTGCTGTGGGCGATCACGCCCGATGGCCGGACCGAAAACCTTGGTGAGTTTCCGTGGCGCGGCGACCACAAGATGAAGGCCTCACTGCCCGTACAGCGCTTCGCGCTCATCGTCACCGCCGAGCCCTATAGCGCAGTGGCGCGACCATCGCCTCGCGTCGTCTCCGAAAACAAGTTGAAGGACGGTGAGAGCGTCGCGACGACCGGTGGCGTTTCGTATCTGGGCGACGACGGGAAGATCTACGGTGGCTCGGGACCTGAGACCGACTCGAAGACACCGGTACCTGTTGCAGCGGCGCGCCTGTCGGTTCAAATTGCGCGCCGCGCAGGGGCAGACACATTCGCGAAGAGTGAACTCGATCAAGCCGTAAGCACGCTCTCTCGCATGGAGTCGGCGTACCAGGACAAGCCGAAAGACGAAGGCCGATGGGGCAGCTTCGCGCGAGAGACACAGCGCCTCGCCCATGCGGCGCGCACGAGCGCCGGTCAACGACGAGCGGATGCCGCACTCGCTGACGAAGGTGGCGTTGGGAATTGGAATCCGGTCGCGAGCAACGACTCTGCCGACGCACGTCAGCGCAATCGGCGTGTCGAGATCGTGATCAACGACGCAAGGTAAGGAGCCCTATGACAACTCGAATCGCTTTTCTGCTCTCGCTCACCCTCGGATCGGTCACGTTCGCGCAGGCTCCCGAGGATCAGTCTGCCGCGATCAAGGAAGCGCTCGCGAAGAATCAGGCTGCGCTACGCCAGTACACGTGGATTGAGACAACGACGATCAGTCTCAAGGGAGAGGTGAAGAAGAAGGAGCAGAAGCAGTGCTCGTACGGTCCGGATGGCAAGGTCCAGAAGGTGCCGCTCCCAGGTCAGGCAGCGCCCCAGCAGGCACAAGAGAAGGGCGGCGGCCGCCGCGGCGGACGCCTGAAGGAAGAGATCGTCGAGAACAAGGTCGAGGAACTGAAGGATTACATGGAACAGGCCGCGGCGCTCGTCCACCAGTACGTGCCGCCTGATCCTCAGAAGATCCAGGCGGCCCAGGGCGCGGGCAATGTCTCCGTTCAACCGGCAGGTGGCGTAACGACGCTGAACGTGAAGAGCTACGTCAAGCCTGGCGACTCGCTGGCGCTCGGCTTCGACCCCGCGGCAAAGGCGATGCGCAGCTACGCCGTGCAGTCGTACGTTGAAAAGCCCAAAGACGACGACCTGAGCCTGACGGTGAAATTCAACAGCCTGCCTGACGGCACGACCTACCCCGAGACCGTCGTGCTGGACGTCACGGCCAAGAAGGTCGTCGTCAACATCACGAACTCCGGGTACAAGAAGGCAACCCCGTAGCAGGTGCTTGAATCCAGACGCGCATGGGCCAATACTGTGCGCGCGGATGAAACCCGTCCTCAGAAAGCCGACATCGACCGACCCTTTCGACCCAGTCAAGAGGGTCGGTCTCACTCTGCCCGGTGTCGAAGCCACGATCAGATACGACGGCTCGCCCACGCTGAAGGCTGGGGGCTGCTTCATGGCGGGGCTGGCGACGCATGAATCCGCCGAGGCAGACTCGCTCGTCGTACGGATGGATCTCGCCGATCGCGACGCACTCCTGGAAGACGCACCGGACACGTACTACGTAACCGAATACTACGAGCGTCATCCCGTCGTACTAGCGCGCTTGTCGCACCTTGATACCGACGCGCTCCGAGACCTGCTGTCGGTGTCGCGGCGCCTGACCCTGGCGAAGACGCGGAAGCGACTGGATAAACTGGCCTGATTCGTGGCGAAGACGAAGTCCACCTCCGTTGCTGAGTACATCGCGTCGCAGCCTCCCAAGGTGCGAGCCGTACTCCGGAAGGTTCGGGCCGCGATGCGTAAAGCGCTGCCCAAGGCCGAAGAAGTCATCTCGTATCAGATCCCAGCGTATAAACTTAACGGCCGTGTCGTGATCTATTTCGCTGGATGGAAAGAGCACTACTCCATCTATCCGGCCCAACGGCGTCTGGTCGCCGCGTTCAAAGAAAGGCTCGCTCCCTACGAGGTCAACAACAAGGGAACGATTCGCTTTCCGCTGTCGGAGCCGGTGCCGGCCAGATTGATCGAAGCCATAGCCAAGTTTCGAGCGAAAGAAGTTAGAGAGAACCGAGGAGACAAACGATGAGGACTAGATTCGTTGCGGTAGCGATCGGATTGGCGCTTGCCGTATTTCTCGCGCGCACTGCGCACACACAGACACCGGCGCCCGCCGCTCCGCCCGCATCGACGAGCATCGTCGTCGCGTCACCGACCTACGTGTCTATCCCCATGGAGATCACGGTCAATCGTCCGGCGGCCGAAGTATGGAAGCGAATCGGCGGGTATTGCGCCATCGCTGAGTGGTTCCAGATCCCCAACTGCACGATCACGCAAGGCAAGGATGGCGAGTTCGGCTCCGTGCGATCGGTGGCCAACGAGGTGCTCGTCGGCAAGACGGAGCTTTCGTACACCTACACACAGCCGGTTCGCGAAGGCCGGCCCTACAACCTCTATCACGGCACGCTCGAAGCACGCCCGCTGACGGCAACGACCTCGAAGCTGATTTACACGCTGGTGTACGACAACTCGATGCTGCCCGACGATGGCGCGAAAGAGAAGGACAAGGCGCAGCGAACGGCGACGTTCACGCGTGCTTTGCAGAACATGAAGACCCTTGCCGAGGGAGGCACGCTGCCTCCGCCTCCTCCACGTGGTGGTGGTGCGGGCGCGCCAGCCGGCGCTCCGGCAAGTGGCGGACGCGCCAACTGACGACGTGAACGTCGGCGGCACACGGAGTCACGGTCACCAACCGCGAGTGAGGAGGATGTATGGTGCGCAGGTTCTCGCTTCTCGTTGCACTGTTCGTGCTGTCGGCGGGTTCGGCCTTCGCACAGGAGGTTGACGCCCGCGCCGCCCTCCTCGCCTCGCTCAAGGCGATGGGTGGTGAGAACCTGAAGACGATCGAGATCGCGGCCGCAGGTTCTTCGTCACTCATCGGACAGCAATACTCGGTGGAAGGGAACTGGCCGCAGTTCGAGGTTGCCAACTACACGAGGGCGATCGACTTCGACGCGAAATGGTCGCGCGAAGACTACACGCGCCGTCAGGGTAACTTCCCCACGTTCGGCCGGGTGCCGATGGCCGAGCAGCGCATCACTGCCATCGTCAGCGGAACCTACGCGTGGGACATGCGCGACACGACGCCGGTACCGATCACCCGTGGTTATCTCGATGGCGTAGCGGTGAATGAGCTGCGGCAACTCGAGCTTGCGATCACGCCGCACGGCTTTCTGAAGGCCGCCCTCGCCAGCAAGGACGCAAAGGCGATCAAGATTCAATACATCGGCGCATCGGACTTCGGCCTTTCCCAGTTCGGCCGATGGGTGACGATGGTGCAGTTCACCTTCCTGGGCAAATACAGCATCGTCGGCACGATCGACGATAAGAATCTCGTGGAGCTCGTCGGCACATGGTTCCCGAATCCCGTTCTACGGGGATATGGACTACGAGATGCGCTACACGGAGTACAAGGACTTCGGCGGCGTGAAGTTCCCGATGCTGCTGCACACGCATCAGGGCGATCCGCGACTGAACGTCGCGCACAACTACTACGAGTATCGCGTGACCAGCGTCAAGCCGAACGCGCCTGTCACGACGATGCCGGTGCCAGATGTGGTGAAGTCGGCGGTGACGCCACCGGCGAGGGTCGAGAGTCAGCAACTCGCTAACGGTGTGTGGCTGCTCGGGGGCGGTACGCACAATAGCCTGCTCGTCGAGTTCAAGGACTACGTCGCGGTTGTCGACGCACCCAACAACGAAGAGCGCTCACTGGCCGTGATTGCGGAAGCGGCTCGCCTCGCCCCGAAGAAGCCGGTGCAGTACGTGATCAACACGCACCATCACTTCGATCACGCCGGCGGCCTCCGCACCTACCTGTCGCAGGGGACGACGATCGTCACGCACGAGTCGAACAAGCAGTACTACCTCGACATCCTGTTCCGCCCCGCGCCGCGCACGCTGCAGCCCGATCGCTTCGCGCTCTTCAATCCCATGTACTGGATCAGCCGGCGGCCGCCACCGATTGAAACGGTGGCCGGAGAACCGCGCAGCACCGCGAAGTACGTCGTCACCGACGGCGAGCGGATCCTGGAAGTGATCAAGGTGCAGGACGTGGCCTACGAGCTGGGTGATCGCTCCTACAACCAGGGCAACCACAGCGTGGACATGCTGGTGGCGTATCTGCCGAAGGAGAAGATCCTGTTCAACGCCGATCTCTACTCACCGCCGGCGCAAGGAACGGCACCAGCAGCGCCGACGCCTGGCATGAGAACGTTGCAGCAGAACATCCGCAAGCTGAAACTTGATGTCGCGCAGCACGCCCCGGCGCACGGGCGGGTCGGCACGAACGAAGAGTTCATGAAGTTGGTCGGGCCCACGTCCACGGCGCGTGCGGACTGACGCCAGGCGGGTCTTTCAGACCCGCCGTCGCACTACTTCACCAGCGCGATCTTCTCCAGCAACAGTCGCAAGGCTTCATCACGCGTGCCACGCCCGTCGAGATAGGGCTTCCAGGCGTCTTCGAGGGGCGCCTTGAGTCGAATCATCGGCCCGGGCGCGCCTGACGAGTAGAGCTTCCAGATACCCAACGCATCGACCAGCGGGACATGGGAGGGCTGCACTCGTCGCACCGCCTCCGACGCGGTGATCCAGATCAGCGCGTGAGGTATGTCAGGGGGCACCTGAGCGTTGATCGCGCGCGCCTGGGCACCGAGCGCCGCATACACCTGGTTGTCCCACTGGTGCATGCCCTCGTGAAAGATCGTTTCGAGACCGTTCAGCCGCTGAGTCGAATCGGCGAGTGACGAGATGACCAGCACACCGCGCACCGACGAGTAGGCGCCGCCGAAACCCGAATAGCCTGACGTGTGCACGGCGTAGCCGTCGGCCGGCCATTGCATGCCGTACACCTTGGTGATGAAGCCAAGGATCGACTGACCGTAGGACCCGACCAGGGCATTGATTGACTCGCGCCACGCGAGATTGTCTGCATGGTGCGCCGGCCACCAGGTCTTCCGATAGATTGGCCCTGCCCGCTCGAGGACGTCTCGCGTCGCGGCATCGACCGGCACGCCCGCCAGCGTCGGCGCGTCGCCGGCGTCTGCCATTGCCGCTGTGACTGCCGGCATGGGAGCTTCGCGAACAGCGTCCTTCAGGCTGAGGCCTTTCGCGTAGGCGGTCACCGATTCGGCCCACACTCGCTGCTCGTCGGCCGCCAGGTTCTTCAGGCCTCGCTCGGCTTCGCGTGGCGCACCCGCAACGGCATCACGCGTCGAATCGTTCGTCCTGGCCTCGGCGCGCCCAAGGACGTAGAGGAAGTGATGGAGGTTCAACCAGAACTCGTCAGTCGTGATGCGGAAGATCGGCGCTGAAGACGTGGACGCCTGCCTCGACTCGAACGGTCCGTTCAGCACGGAGTGTGCGTGACCGAGCGTGCCCAGAAGGACGAAGACGCAGACCAGAAGGCTTCGCATCTCGACTCCGCGCTAAGTCTAGCGCCGGCCTGCCAGCCGGAACAATTCCTGAATTCGTGGTCAGAGATAATGGGACCTCGTGACCCTCGATGACCTGCGCCGTGCGGCCGTCGTACGCAGCCTGTTTCCGCCCGGCACCCTGCAACGCGCACTAGATACGCTCGGTTTCGTGCAGGCCGACCCCATCCGGGCGCCTGCCCGGGCGCAGGATCTCACGCTGCGCCATCGAGTGACCGGCTATCGCGCCGGCGATCTGGAACGAAAGTATTCCGACCTCGATATTCACGAAGACTTCTTCGTCAACTACGGCTTCCTGACTAGTGCCGTGCAGGCCCTGATGCATCCGCGCGGCGGCCAGACACCCTGGTCGGCGGCACGCGGGAGACACGTGCGGCCTCTTCTCGACTTCGTCCGCGCGCGCGGCGCCGTCCATCCGCGCGAAGTGGACGCGCACTTCTCGCACGGGACCGTGACCAATTACTGGGGCGGCTCCTCGAGCGCGACCACTCACCTGCTCGATGCGATGCACTATCGTGGTCTGCTCAAGGTAGTGCGACGTGAAGCCGGAATCCGCATCTACGCGGTCCACGAGCACAAGCCAGCGCCGCGTGATGCCGTCACTCGAGATGCGCATCTCGACGCGCTCGTCGATGTCGTTGTCGCCAAGTACGCACCGCTGCCTGCGGCTAGCCTGTCGCACGTGGTCCGCCGACTTCGCTACGCGGCACCTCAATGGCAGGGCCAGCTTGGGCGCGCACTCGTGCGGGCCAAGCGCCGACTGGCTCACGCGCGGGTCGAGGGCGTGGACTGGTATTGGCCGGCTGGAGACTCGCCGCCCTCAGAAGCAGACGACGAGGTGCGATTGCTCGCGCCGTTCGATCCGGTTGTGTGGGATCGCCGGCGGTTCGAGCTGCTGTGGGGATGGGCGTATCGCTTCGAGGCGTATACGCCGGTGCCGAAGCGGAAGCTCGGTTACTACGCGCTTCCCTTGCTCTGGCGCGACCAGGTGATCGGCTGGGCGAATGTGTCGGTGACCGGCACCGCGTTGCGGTCGGACATCGGCTACGTCTCCTCGCCGCCGCGAAGCCGCGTCTTCCGCCGCGCACTCGACGAGGAATTGCGTCGCCTCGGTCTCTTTCTCGGATTGCCGTGACAGTGGACCTGATGTACGCTGCGCGGCACAGTCAGACCGTCACACGGTCAGTCCAATTGGAGATCGCCATGAAACCCGTTCGATTCATCTTCACCCTCGGCGCCCTCGTGCTGTCGGCGGCCGTCGCATACGCACAAGGCGGGCAGGATTTCAGCAAGGTCGAGATCAAAGCCAACAAGGTGACCGACAAGTTCTACACGCTCGACGGCCAGGGCGGAACGATCGGCGTCCTGATCGGCCCCGATGGCGTCTTCATGGTCGACACGCAGTTCGCGCCGCTGAGCGAGAAAATCGCCGCGGCGATCAAGCAGCTCACCCCTCAGCCGATCAAGTTCGTCGTCAACACGCACGTGCACGGCGACCACAGCGGCGGCGACGAGAATTTCGGGAAGATGGGCGCGACGATTATCTCGCGCGAAGAGCTGCGCTTCCGTCTGGCGCATCCGAACCCGCAGGCCAACGGCCAGCCGGGCGTGCCGATGGCGGCCGCCGGTCTTCCGAAGCAGACCTATCGAGAGCAGCTCACGCTCCACATGAACGGCGAGGACGTGCAGCTCATCGCCATCCCGCGTGCGCACACCGACGGCGACACGATGGTCTACTTCCCTGGCCTCGACATCATCATGACCGGCGACTTCTATCGCGCCATTCAGTACCCGAACGTGGATCGCGCCAATGGTGGTTCACTCCAGGGTCTGATCGATGGACTCGGCAGCGTGATTGGGCACGCAGGTCCGAGCACGAAGATCATCCCTGGGCCACGGACCGACTGTGGATCGCACCGCGGTGATGGCGCATCGCGACGTCGCGATTGCGGTGCGCGACCGCGTGGCGGCACTGGTCGCTCAGGGCAAGACCGAAGATGAAGTGGTGGCGGCGAAGGTGACGGCCGATCTGGACGCGAAGATCCAGCAGCCGGGAACGACCGGTGAGCGTTTCGTGCGCCAGGCCTATGCCGACCTGAAAGCCACGCGCTGATCCGTGAAGGGGTCAGACCCCTTCACATTATTTCGCGGGGGCGATCGACTGGACCTGGATCGTCTTGGTCTTGGCGTCCAACGTCCCGACGACGGTCACCTTCTGCGCGGAGAACTTTTCCGGTGTCTGCTGATCGCTCAGCGTGTAGATGTTCTTGCCGTCGAAGAGGACGTACGACGCACCGTGCGCGGCGACACACGCCTTGACGCAGTCGGCATCAGTCGGCCCCATCTTCATCTGGCTGTGATCGGCGCGCGCACACATGTCGTCGGTGATCGTGCCAGTGAACGTCTGCGGGCTTTGTGCGGCAGATAGCCCGGCCAGGGCGAGGAGACCGACGATCAGGTTGCGTGTCATTCTGAAACTGTAGCCTCGGTGAGGAGATGGAGTCTAGCGATGCGGCACTTCATCGGGACCATGGCCGTGGTTGTTGCGTGCTCAGCCCTTGCGTCGATAGCGGCGGCGCAGGTCAATCCGCTCCCGGCTCTTCCGCCCAAACCGTATCCACCTACGCCGCGCCTGGCTGACGGTACGCCGAATCTCGGACCAATCGAACCGAACAAGGGGTACTGGCACCTCTCGCAGTTCCAGGACTACAAGCAGGTGCTCCTCCACCCGAAAGAGATCCCCTATCAGCCGTGGGCGAAAGCACTCGCGATGCAGCGGCGAGCGGATCTCTCCAAATGGGATCCGCAGGGCTATTGCATGCCGCCATCGGGCCCCCGGCTGATGACGACGCCCTTCCCAATGGAGATCATTCAGCTACCCGAGCAAAAGCGCATCGTGATGATCTACGAGGGCGGCACACACATCTGGCGGGTCATCTACATGGATGGACGGGCGCACCCGACTGGTGACAACCTCAACCCGACATGGCTCGGTCACTCCGTCGGCCGTTGGGAGGGCGACACTCTCGTCGTCGACGTCGTGGGCTATAACGAAGGCAGCTGGATCGACATGGTCGGCGACCCACACACCGATCGCCTCCACCTGATCGAGCGTTTCACCCGCAAAGATCTCTACACACTACGCTACGAAGCGACTATCGATGACCCAGGTGCGTACACCGAGCCATGGACTGTTGGCTTCGACATCGTCTGGGATCCGAAAGGCGAGATTCAGGAGTATATCTGCCAGGAGAACAGCCCCTGGATGCGGCGCCTCTTCACGGAGATTCGAGAGAAGGTCGATCGCAAGTAACCTTGTTCCATTCGAAACTCGCCCCGAGGAATCGACATGCCCGTGACGTCGCGCTTCAAGCCAATCGGGCCGCTCGATCCGTTGTTGTTCGCTCACAACCAGGAGAAGCTCGGCAACGAGGTCTACGCCGGGCGCATGGGCAACACCGGGCCGAACGACGGCTTCACGTATCGCGGCCGGGGACTTCTGCAGCTGACTGGAAGAGACAGCTACATCGAGGCGACGGCGAATCTCAGGACGCAGAACGCAGCAGCGCCGGATTTCGTGACGACGCCCGATGCCGTCTTCAGCCCCCAGTGGTGCCTTGCCGTTGCCGCGGCGACCTGATCGGGCTGAGCGATCGCACCGAGTGGCTTCGGCTCACGAAGGCCGTCTGGCCCTAGTCGGGGGATCCATGTCGTTCAACACGCCCATCGCCGGTGGCCTTGGCATCGCTCTCGCGCTCTCGCTGGTCGCGATGGCCGAAGCTCAGTCACCTGCTGCTGCGCCACCGCAGCCGCACCGCTGCTCCACCGCAGCGATCGAGCAGGCGCAGAAGCTCCTGACGTTTCACTTCGGGCCCGATGGCCGCATCGAAATCGACAGGTCCGTCAAAGTCCTCGCGCCGATCCGCAATCCCGCCAACCGGGCGCAGCGCTTCGACGTCCTCGAAGTGTGGGGGCATATCTACAAGGGCGACAATCGCGTGCGCCTGATCTACGCGCGGCTTCCCAATGAGTGCGTGCTCATGCGCCAGGAGGTGCTGGAGTACGCCAGCCTGTAAGCGATGGTCTTCACGAAGCGCCTTCGCGAAGGCATCAGACGCGGCCGGATCAAGTGCAGCGTGCGCGTCTGGATGCGGCCTCATGTAAAGGTGGGCGGTCGTTATCCGATGGACGACGGCCACATTGTTGTGGATTCGATCGAGCCAATCGAGATGGACGGGATCACGCACGACCTTGCTCGTGAATCAGGCTTCGCAAGCGTGGACGACCTGCTGCAGATCGCGAAGCACGGCAAAGGCGAGAACGTCTACCTGATCCGATTTCACTACCTGCCGCCCGACGGCTGGGACAAAGTGTGAAGGGGTCTGACCCCTTCTCACTTCTTCAGCGGCGACGCCCCTCGGGCAGTACGAGCAGGTTTTCTTTGTCCGTTGCAGCCACCGCGGCTGGGCCGGCGTTCCACTGCGGAATCGGTGCTTTTCCCTCTTCGTAGAGCGACTCGAGCGGCCCCCACACCTTGTCGGTGCCGTTGTGGAAGAGATCGCCAATCAGCAGATCGGTCAGCGTGCCACGGAGCTCCGGATACTCACGGATCATCTTGCCGAAGCTGAAACCCGAGTAGTACTCGCATACAAGGCGTCGCA
Organism: uncultured Acidobacteriota bacterium; assembly: GCA_963757735.1. Lineage (GTDB taxonomy): Bacteria > Acidobacteriota > Vicinamibacteria > Vicinamibacterales > UBA2999 > Gp6-AA40. Next base: position 354,586 of record CAVWST010000003.1, on the reverse strand, counting down.
TGCGGTCAACGCCCTCGTTGAAGACGCGACCCCACGCCCCGAGTTGCGCCTCCGATGTATCTCCCTTTGCCAGGCCATCGACGATCGCCGTCGACGCAAGCTGCCCCGACTTCAGCGCGAGCAACACACCCGACGAGTACAACGGATCGAGGAATCCGAACGCGTCACCCACCAGCACCCACCCGTCGCCGGACACTCGCGTCGAGCGATACGAGTAGTCCTTGGTCGCGAAATATCCGGTCACCTTCTTCGCGTCGGCCACCCGTTGCTTGACCCCGGGGCACATCTCGACTTCTTCCTCGTAGGTCTGCGCATAGTTCGTGCGCCCCTTGAAGATGTAATCGAACGGCGCCACGATGCCGATGCTCACGATGTTGTCGTGCTGCGGGATGTACCAGAACCATCCCTGCCTGTTGCCGTTCTGGATAACGAGCGTGGCGCCTTCGTCCTTGCCGGAGTCGCGATAGGCGTTCTCCCAGTAGGTCCAGATCGCGCCCTTGTTGAGAATCGGATCCCAGACGCGCAGGTTGAGGCGGTTCATCAACAGCCCGTTCTGTCCACTCGCATCGACAACGACCTTCGCGCGCACCTCGCGGAAGCCCTCCCCGTCCTTGATCCTCACGCCGACGGCTCGATCGCCCTCGAAGATCACGTCGTGCACGCGAACGCCCTCGTGGACGTTGACGCCGTGCTCGCGCGCGTTCTCCAGCATCATCTGGTCGAACTCGCTGCGCACCACCTGCCACGTCTGCGAGCACTCGTGCGGCTTGTTGTCCCAGAAATAGAAGGGTGCCGACTCGCGCCCTTCTGAGTTCACAAACTGCACGCTGTACTTCTTCACGAAGTGACTGGCCTGCATCTTCGGCAGCATGTCGAGATCCTTCAGGACCCAGTAGGTCTCCGGGATCAGCGACTCGCCGATGTGGAACCGTGGAAACGCCTCCCGCTCGAAGAGCTCGACCGACACGCCAGCCTTTGCCAGCAGCGTGGAGACTGTTGAACCGGCGGGACCTCCGCCGATCACGACGACATCTGGATTCGGTGTTCGGGACTCGGGATTCGGGGTTCGGGACTCGGGATTCGGCATTCGGGGATTCCTGTAGCTCCTTTATGCTTCTACGACGAATCGATTGGCCTTCATCTCGAAGCGCGGCAACGTCCCGGATTCGACGACCTGCACATTCACGCTGAGCCCGAGCGCCTCTCGCAGGTGATACGCCACTCTCGAGGCCACTGCATTACTGTCCTCGAATTCCGGCGCCACCTCGATCTCCAGGCGCAGCGAGCGCATCGAGCCTTGCCGCGACACGACAGAGCGGAACTCCACGACCTCAGTCAACCGGCGCACGACAGACTCGATGCCGACCGGATACACGTTCACGCCGCGAATGTTGACCATGTCGTCGGCTCGGCTCAGGATGCCTCCTTCGAGGCGAGCCCATGTGCGTCCGCACCGCACGGCTCCGAGCGCCGCACGACGATGTCGCCGGTCCGGTAACGGATGACGGGACTGGCGGTGCGACCGAGATTGGTGACGACTAGCTCGCCCGGCTGCCCGTCGCCGCACCTCGCGACCGGTTTGCGAGTCGAGCACCTCGGCAATGAACTCCGCCTCGTTGATGTGCAGGAGCCCCGGCGCCTCCCAGCACTCGAAGCTGACGGGCCCGACCTCGGTCAGCCCGTGGTGGTCGATCACGCGCGCGCCCCAGCTTCGCTCGATGCGCTCACGCGTCGCGGGAATGCTTCCGCCGGGCTCGCCTGCCACGATCAGCGTGCGGACCGTCCCCTCCACTCAACGGCCTGCGGCCGCTCGAGCTCGGCGATCTCGGCGAGCCGCAAGCGCATACGTCGGCGTGCAGCACACCACCGTCGCGCCGATCGCCTCGATCATCGACAGACGAATCTGACTCGACATGCCGCCGCCTGGCACGCAGTGCAAGCCGATCTGCGGTCCGGCCTCGAAGCCGGCCCAGAAGCCCAGGAACGGACCGAACGAAAACGGGAAGAACACCCGCTCGCCCGGCCTTCACTCCGCGCCCCGCGATAGACGGCCTTCCAGCACTCGAGCATCCACTGCCAGCTCTCGTTGGTGTCGATCCACCGCAGCGGACGGCCGGTCGACGACGAGGTCTGGCAGTAGCGCGTGTAGTTGGCGAGCGGCTCGGTGAGCGCGGTGCCCCACGGCGGATTCGCCGCCTGATCCGCAATCAGCTCCGCCTTCGTCGTCAGCGGCAGCCGTCCGAAGTCGTCGGGAAAACGCAGCGTGCGCAACATCGACGCCAGCCGCGTCGAAACTTGCGCGTGTAGAACTGATTTCGCCCGTGGATCGTCCGCAGCAACTCCGAGAGGCGACGCCCCTGACACTCCGCCAGGCGACTGCGATCGAGCTGTTCGACCTCCAGCATCTACGCTTCGGCCTCCGCCTCGGCCGAGACCTCGAACAGCGCTCGGCAATGTCTGGCGGAAATGGCCGCGCCTTCATCGACGCCGTGCTGGTCCTTGCTCACGCAGACGACTGTGATCGTCCCCGTCGCGATCTCGCTCGCTCGCCCATCGTCAGCGTGCACACGTAGCGCATGCTCTTCTCGCGGATCGACACTATGCGGATGCGCGCGTCGAATTCGTCCTCGAACTGCAGCGGCCGGTGATAGTCGAACGCGGCGGACACGCGAGGAAAGCCGACGTCGGCGCCACGCGAGGCGATGCTGAGGCCTGCCTCCCGCCACAGCGCGTGCTCCGCCTCTTCCATGTAGCGGAAGTACATGCTGAAATGCACGATGCCCGCGGAGTCGAGCTCGTGGAACTTCACACGACGGCGGAGGGTGTATTCGGACAGGGGCATTACGGTGCCGCGAACTCTCCAGCCGCATCCCGTACCTCAGTGTGTAGCGGATCCCGGCATGCTCGGGCAGGAAGAATCGCTTGAGCAGTCCATCGACGCGCAGCAGCCCTTCGCGCGTCAGCGCCACGCGCTGTTCGCCGCGCTCGGCGAGGTACCCGTCGGCGGCGATCGAATCGAGCGGCTCGCGGAAGCGCCGCAGGACGTCGACGCTGATACTTGTCGCGGAAATACGCCGGCCGGATCGAGCCGAGCTTCAGCTGCAGGATGAACTCGCGGATCAGCCGCTCTTCGTGCGTCGGATGATAGGCGCGGCTGCAGCGGGATCTCGTCGCGTCGAACGGCGGCCGCGTAAGTCTCCCACGTATCGAGGTTCTGCACGTGCACGCCATTCATGTGACCGAACGACGCCACGCCGAGGCCCGACCATGTCGGCCCCCTGCCAGAGGCGATCGGTGTAGATGAAGCGCGTGCGTGTCGGATCCTTCACGGCGGTGTAGGCGCTGCGGACGTGATAGCCGGCCGCCTCCAGCGCCTCGAACGCTTCCCGCACCCAGCGCCGCTTCGTGGACCAGTCCGCAACCGGCTGCGCAAATCGTCCAGTGCCCTTCAGCAGGTTGCTGCTGATGGTCGTGTTGAACGGCAGCTCCATCTGGTAGATGGTGATGCTGTCGGGCTGCAGCTCGAGCGTCCTCTCGATGCAGACGCGCCAGTTCTCGTCCGTCTCGCCGAGCATGCCGGCGATGAGATCGATGTTGATCTGCGGAAAGCCGAGCGACCGCGCAAACTCGTAGGCGCGGCAGATCTCCGGCGAGCGGTGCGCGCGGCCGTTGAGCTCCAGGATCTCGTCGCTGAAGTTCTCGACGCCGAGGCTCAGACGCGTGACGCCGATGCCGCGAATGGCCGCCAGCTTCGCCTCGGTCAGCGTGCCCGGCTCGCACTCGAACGTCACCTCCTCGGCATCGCGCCACGAGGTCACGGCGCTCGAGGCGTCCGACCGAGACCTTCGAGCTGCTTCGTCGACAGGAACGACGGCGTCCCGCCGCCGAAGTAGACGAAGTTCAGCGGCCGGCCGGCGATCGCCGGCAGGTTCGCGTAGAGCTCCCACTCGCGCGCCAGCACGTCGAGGTAGTCGCCGACCTCCTGCGCGTTCTTGTCGGTGTAGACGCGGAAGTAGCAGAAGTGGCACCGCTTCCGGCAGAACGGGATGTGGAGGTACAGACCCGAGCGGCACGCCCGGCACTGGGCGGCGACTCGAGCGCGGCGACGTCCGTCGGACAGCGACCGCCGCCGTGCTCCACACCGAGAACGGCGGATAGGTGGCGACGAAATAGCTGCCGACTTCGGTCGGGTCTGCCAGGGCCGACGATGTGCGGTCGTCCACAGATTAAACCACTATATACCGCGGTGCACCAGTTGACACGCACGGCGACGCTCGGCTGCAACACTCACGCGGCGCAGAACACTGACATCGCAATGACTGACAACCGGGAGGAAGAAGAGCATGGGCTGGGTGATTTTCGTCGCAGGCGCCGTGTTGTCCTGGGGCGCGTACGGAGCGCTGCTGCATCTGGGACAGACGCAGCTCGGCAACCCGCTGAAGGCGCTGCTCTGCGTCGGCGTGGCCTACTTCCTGATTGGCGTGCTGCTGCCCGTCGGCGGCCTCGAGCTCGCAGGGCCAGCTCTCCGGTTTCGACACGGCCGGCCTGATCACCGCGACGATCGCCGGCGCGCTCGGCGCCGTCGGGCGCAGTCTGCATCATCTGGGCGTTCAGGACCGGCGGGCTTGCCGATCTACGTGATGCCGCTCGTCTTCGGCGGCGCGCCGATCGTCAACGTCGCCGTGTCGATGATGATCCACCCGCCGAAGTCGGCGATCAACCCGATGCTGTTCGTGGGCTTCCTGCTCGCCTCGATCGGCGCGGGGATGGTGCTGTATTTCCGGCCTACGGCTTGAGCTCCGTCCACGGTCCACAGTCCACGGCCCTCAGTCTGGTCTGAGGACTGGAGACCGTCAGACCGGCGCACTGATTACATTCCGATCGCGAACAGATTGCTGCTCGGTCCGGATGTACCAGCGCCCATCGACGAGCGCCGGCGACGCCAGCGTGCCTTCGCCGATGCTTGTTCGTGCGCAGCAGCTCGAACGTCGGGCCCGCCTTCAGCACGAACGTCTCGCCCTCGTCGTTGGTGAAGAACACCTTGCCGTCCACGGCGACCGGCGACGCCGAGAAGCCTTCCCGCCTGCGCGACGCCCAGCCGGTCCTGCCACATCAGCTTTCCCGGTCGTCGCCTCGAAGCTGGTGACGATGCTCTGCATGTCGTTGACCATGTAGAGGTGCTCGCCGTACAGAATCGGCGATGGCACGAACGGCGATCCGCGCGGGCTCGTCCACGCGAGATGACTGCGCGTCACGTCGCCTTGTCCGCCCGGACGAATCGCCAGCGTCGGCCCCGCACGTCCTGACGAGCAGAACACCATCCCGTATCCGACGACCGGCGTCGGAATCACCTCGTACGTCGTGCCGCCGCAGCTCCACAGCTCGGCGCCGGTGTCGGGGTTGTAGGCCTGCACACGCGAGCTGTCCGTTGACGATGATCTCGTCGTGATCGACGACGCGGACGGCGATCGGCGTGCCCCAGCCGACGCTCGCTTCGCGCGGCGTGTGTCCACAGCGTCTTGCCGGTTCGCGTGTCGAACGCGGCGATGAACGAGTTGCCTCGACTGATCCTGATAGAGGATCAGCCGATCCTTGTAGAGCAGCGGCGAGCCGGCCGTGCCGTGATAGTCGTCCATCGGGCCGAGGTCGCGGAACCAGACCTGCTTGCCGTTCATGTCGAGCGCGAGCAGGCCTCTCGCCGCCAAACGATGCGTAGATGCGCTGGCCATCGGTGGCCGGCGTCGCCGACGCGTATCCGTTCTTGTAGTGAGTGCCGTACGGCGTGCGTCCCTCGGGCGCGAATGTTTCCCACAGCTTCGTGCCGTCACGTGCGCCGATAGGCCACCACCGACAGCCGCCGTCCGCCGTCGTAGGCGGTCGTCACGAAGATGCGATCGCCCCAGACGATCGGCGACGAGTTGCCGTTGCCTGGCACCGGCACCTTCCATTTCACGTTCTCGGTGGCCGACCAGCTGTCCGGATAGCCGGTGCCGGTGACGACGCCCTGTCCGGACGGACCTCGCCAGCGCGCCCAATACCTGGCGCCCTCACCGGTGTCGCCAATCATCTGCACGGCCGGCGGAGGCTGCTGTCCCCCGAGGGGCAACTGGGGAAGGAGCAGCACGACGACCGCCACCGTGACCAGCATCAGACGCCCGATCGACGAGAGAGCTCCACGGGCTTCATTTCGCGACCCTCAGATCGAACGCGGCCATCTCGGCCAGGTTGCGGACCAGCAGATACGCCGCCCGCGATCGCCGGCACATTCCATGTCTTCCCTTCGAGCACCGGGAATCGCGTGATCTCCTGGTGCCGATCGGGATTCGCCCGCACGAGTGCGAGGTCACCGTCCTCGGTCAACACGATGAGGTTGTCGCCCGCGAGCACCACCTGACCGTATCCGTATCGCCCGCCCTTCCATTTGAGCTCACCGGTCTCGGCATCGATCGCGGCAAGGATCCCTTCATCCAGTCCGTAGATCACGCCGTCGCGCAGCACCGATCCGGAAAATCGATTCTTCATCCGGTTGTTGCGCCACACCTCGCGCACCGAGAAATGATCGCCGCCTCCGCCCAACTCGACCATCGCGGAGCCCGCGCCGTAGCTCGCCGAGACGAACACGCGGTTGTCTCCGATCGACCAGCGGCTGCGCCGCATTGATCCCGTTGTAGGTCGGGAACGGATATTCCCACAGCACTTTCCCGTCGCCGGGGACGAGGCCCATCATTCGCGTCGCGCTGACGACGAGCAAGCTGCCGCACACCGTTCAGCGTGACGAGCATCGGCGAGCAGTACGCCTGTTTGTCGTCGAGCGCAGACCACGCACGCTTCCCGGTGGCACGGTCGTAGCCGACGATCGAGCGCCCATCGGGTCCGCCGGGCAGCACGATGACGGTGTCGTCGACGACGAGCGGCGCAGCGGCCATGCCCCAGTCCAGATTGCGCGCATCGCTGTCGCTCGAGGATGTTGGTGCGCCACATCACCTTGCCGCTGGCATCGTCGAGCGCGCGCAATTCGCCGGTCGCGCCGAGCGCGTACACGCGGCCGTCAGACCACGTGGGCGTCGCCCTCGGGCCGTCTCCGCCCATCGACTCGCGGAACTCGGCGGCCCACGAATTGGTCCAGAGCTCGCGGCCCGTGGGCACGTCGTACGCGGCCACCACCTCCTGTGCGCCGCGCTGCTCGATCGTGAATGCGCGCCCGCGAGCCACAACGAACGAGGCGTATCCCCCGCCGACCGGCTGCTTCCAGAGCGGCGTCAGTCCCGCCGTCGGCCAGTCGGCAAGCACCGGCACCTCGCGATACTCGCCGTCGCGCTTCGGGCCGCGGAAGTCCGTCCAGTACGGGGCCGGTCCAGCTCGGTGGCGCGGCGTCGGTCTTCGGTGCCGCGGCGGGCTCCGGCGCACCGGGTGCGATTCCACCGGCTCGACGGCGACCGGCGGCGGCTCGGCACGTCCGCGCGGTGTCGGCCCCCGCTGTCGCGCGCTGCGCCTCGCGATGACGCTCGATTCGCTCCGCCTGCCACTCGTTCGTCTGGACGAAGCGCGGATACGGCGTGCCGCCGCCGTCCATGACGAATCGCAGCCCGAAGAACTGGTAGAGCACCGCCGACGACAAAACGCCGACTGCGAGCCCGATAACCTTGAGAATCGTCCGAATCACGGTCTCCACAATCTTTCGTGTCATGTGGTCCGCGCGGGCTGAAGCCTCACGCTCTACGCCGTCCCGGTCGGCTGTACCGCTTACTGCGTGCTCCGCGCCGCCATCTGTCTCCGTCCGATGGCGTAGACGAACGACGCCGTTCGCACGAAGATCTGTCCATCCGACACCGCCGGCGAGCTCAGCGTGTAGTCCTCGAGATCGTTCTCCGACAACAGCTCGAACTTCGGTCCGGCTCGAAAGACCGTCGTCACGCCGTCTTCATCAGTGATGTAGATCTTGCCGTCGGCGAGCATGGCCGAGCCGCTGTAGGTCGCATTGCGAAGACGCTGCGGGCCGTAAACTGACTTTCCTGTCTTCACATCCAGGCAGTACAGAATCCCGCGGTCGTTGATCGAATAGAGATACGTGCCATCGGTCACCGGCGTCGGCACATCGGGCCCGTTGTTGAACGACCAGAGCACGTGCGACTTCGTGACGTCGCCGCGGCCGCCCGGCTTCAGAGCAAGGAGCGGCCGCTCGCGCGATGGCGCGAACAACAAGTCGCCGTGCACGACGGGCGATGCGACGATGCGATAGCTGCCGTCGTTGTCGGGATTGAGGCCGTCCGCGCGCCACAGTTCCTGGCCGTTTGCCGGATCGTGGCCGGTCACGACGTCGCCTCCAGTGATGACGATCTCCGTCGAGTTGCCGACGCCGCAGCAGCGCCGGTGTCGTGTACGCGTCTGGCGACTCGAATCGTGCACGCGTCGTCCGCAACACACGCCATACCGTCTTGCCGGTCGCTTTGTCGATGCGAAGCAGGTACGACGGATCGTCGGTGTGCATCCCGTGCAGCACCTGCACGTACAGTGCATCCTCGAACAGCAGTGGCGACGAGGCATATCCCCACTGCAGACCGAAGCGCCCGTAGTCGGCCTGGATGTCGCGAGCTCCACATCTCCTTACCCGCAAAGTCGAACGACTTGAGCACGCCGGTTCCGGTCATCACCCAGACCGATTTGCCGTCGGTCACCGGCGAGGGCGACGACATCTGCTGCTTCATCATCCGGCGATTGCCGCTGCCGAGCGGTCGCTTCCAGCGTACCGCGCCGTTTGTTCGGTCCACGGCCCAGAGCGCGAGACTCGATCCCTCGCCGACGTTGAGGAACACGTGGTCGCCCCAGACGATCGGCGTCGATCCGGAGCGTTCGGGAACTGCGAGCTTCCATGTGACGTTCTCAGTGGTGGACCAGCGGACCGGAAGGTTCTTCTCCGCGCTCACGCCGTTGAGCATCGGGCCGCGCCACTGCGGCCAGTGCTCGGCGGCCAGTGGCGATACGCCAAGCATCAGGATCGACACGATCGCAGGCAACGACTTCCTCATCCGGCTACTCCGATCGAAGAGATGCGAGGAGCGGCATCCGAGTCGCCGCTCTCATCGCGATGACCGAGGATAATAACCCCGTGACGAGCACGCGCGATCATCAGAAGCGCGCTGCCACTCGTGAACGGGAAGCCTGCTGCCGCGCTCCGCGACCGCTGGTGCAATCGCGAGCGCCGCCGAGAGTGCACCTGCCGTCAGGCCTGCCACCAGCAGCAGGACGTTCTCTGCGACGACCATCATCATCACGTGCGCGCGACGATAGCCGACTGCGCCAAGCAGCGCGAGCTCCCGCTTCCGCTCGAGCACGTTGCGAAGCAGGACGGTGGCGAGCCCGAACGTGCCTAGCAAGAGCCCCAGTCCGCCGAGCGTCTGAAACGTCGAGAGGTACGTGTTTTCCACCCGGTGGAACTGCGCCAACCGTTCGGCAGTTCCAGTCACACGCGCGCCGAGGTCGGACATGCCGTCTTCGAGTGCCGGTTCGCAGCCGCGCCGTTGGTTCGTGGCCGCCCTGTCACCAACAGAATCTGATAGCCCTGCTGCTCCGGAAACAGCGTCACGAACGGCTGCTCCGCCATCAGCAACTCGCCCTGGAAGATGCTGTCGCTCAGTGCGGCGACGAGGCGCAGACGGATCTCCCGATCGCCACGCGGCAGCACGATGTCGTCACCAAGCTTCTTGTGCAGCACGTAGGTCATCGAGTTGGCATCCGCGATCACTGGGATCGCGCCGTCGGGCATCGGCTTCTCGAGCAGCAGCCATGGATTCGCGCGCTCGGCGTCTGTCGCCGCCAGGCTGCTTCCAAACGCGAACCGCCCGTTGCGGAGAAAGCGTCCGCTCGCCGCGACGATCCGCGGATTCCGCGGCTCATACAGATTCAAACAGCTCGCATCGTCTCCTGGCAGCAAGCGCAGTGGCTCGAACGTCACTGACTGATCGAGGTCGAACAGGTTCAGCGCTTCCCTGCCCTCGCGCGTGTTCGGATCACGGACGACGGGCAGCAGCGTTTCGACGACGAGGTCGTACCCGCCGACACCTGAGCGAGGCCCCGTCTCGGCAAGTTGATCGCCGCGGCGAAACGCCTCGACCGAGATCAGGATGAACGTCGCCGATGCGATCACGGCGATCGAGAGGACGCTGCGGCCGGGACGATACGTGGCCGTTCGCATCCCCAGCCTCGACACCGAGAACCAGCCGTGACCCTCGATTCCGCTGCGCGCGCGTCGGCGGAACACCGAGGCTGCCGCACACAGCGATGCCATCAAGAGCGCCGAACCCGCGCCGAAGAACGCGCCCACGCGCTCAACCGAGCCAGTCGTCGCACCTGCCAGCAGCAGTAAGGCGAGGATGACAAGCGTCGCCGTCGCAATCGGCCACTTCCATGCACGAGCCGACGTTGGAGTTGGGAGTTGGATAGTTGGGAGTTGTCGAGAGTCCCCATGAGAAGGCTGCGCTCGGAGATGTGACTCAACGCTCGCAGCGTCCACCAGATGCAGCCAACCGCAGCGACTACTCCGCCAATCGCGCCGCCAACGAGTGATGCCGGCGACACGTGCAGCGTGAGCGCGGTCGTCCCTACCGCATCTACCCACCACGATCGCAGCCCGTACATCATCAGCCACGCATAGCCCAGCGCACCGCCGATGCCGAGCACGCTTCCCGCGACGGCGAGCAAGATGCCTTCCTGCAGGAACAGTCTGCGCACCTGCGCCGGACCGAAGCCGACCGCCCGGAGCAGACCAACCTCGCGCACGCGCTGTTCGATTCCAAGCTTGAAGAACAGCGCCACGAGCAATAGCGCAGAGACGACGATGAAGAAGCTGAAGTAGACGAAGTACTCGCCGAAGTCCGTCGCTCCGCGTGAGGCCTCGAGACCCTGAGCGCGCACATCGATGACTGCGAGTCCGAGCGCCAGCGGATCGGCCGCGGCGCGAAGACGTTCAACGAGAACGTCGCGGGCCTCCACCAGCGATTGGCCCTCTCCCGGTTGGACACGAATCGCGGTCACCGATCCGTATCGTGTCTGCCAGAGTTGTTGCCCGGTCTGCAGCGCGACGAACGCCTTCGGTGTCGTTCGATACTTCTCCCAGTACCGTTCGTCGACTTGACGGATCCGCCGCAAGTCCACCGGGAATGGCGGATCCCAGTCGTCCAACGTCGGCGAATCGGTGATGCCCGGTACGTCGGCGTCATCTTCCGATCGCCTCGATCGATCGGCACGACGCCGGCCACGTTCAACGTCGTAGTCTTTGTGACCAGACGACCGGGTTCCTCCCACGCGTAGTACTCCATCGTGACCGTGTCGCCGGCGCGAGCCTTCAGCTCCGCCGCCGCCCAGTCGTTCAGCACGATAGAGTCTTTCGAGTCGTTCGATTGAGCTGGCTGGGGTGGCTGTTGAATCGCGCCCAGGTCGAGCGCGGTGACGAGTGAATACGGGACTTCGCGATCGCCGACGCGGAGGCTGTTCGCCAGATACGTGAACAACGCGCTCGCCTGCATCCCGGTTCCTTCGAGCGCGCTGCGTTGCCGCTTTCGCGTGTGCCTCATCGAGAAGGCCTGCGGCGGAGCCGATACTGAGAACTCCTGTCGGCTCGATGGTCTCGATGGAGTAACCAAGGTCCTCGAGTTGCGCGTTGCGGCGCACGAGCGCGCGCAACGCCCCTGCAGCATCAGGAGGCGGACTGAGCCCTGTGGAGACGAGAAGGGTGTTCACACGACCAGAGATCTCGAGATCCTGCTGCAGTCTGGCCAGTGGAACGAACACCGCCGCCACTTCGCCCTGCTGCGCTTCGAGCGAGAACTCTCCAAGCGAGTCGGCCGGCACCACCTTCGCGACTGTCAGCCGCATCGAGCGTCCGAGATTGTCGCGTTGGCCATGAAGTGATTCGAGCGGGATGTCCGTCGGCCGCTGGATGCGGACAAGAATCGAGTCGCCAGCGCGCGCATCAATTGACGCGCGAGCGCAGGGCTGATGAGCGCTTCGCGATTCGCGGGACCGTTGACGTTCGCAACCCCATGGAATCGCCAGAACCGGTCGTCGACTCCGTAAACGCGGGCCTGCGACATCCGGCGCCCTTCGTTCTGCGCCGTCACTGTTCCCTGCACGATAACGAGAGGTGTCACCCCCGAGAACGCGGCGCTTGAATTCCGGCTGCGCGACGAGATCCTGCGCCAGTTGTTCGCGAAACAGGCTTGTCGACGCGATGACGTGGTCCGTTCGGCCCGAGGCGACCGAGCAGCAGGTCGCGAAGGCTGCCGCGAACGGAGTCGCCGACGAGCAGCGCTCCCGCCAGCACCGACACAGCCGTGGCAACACCGAGCACCACGGCCACATTCGTGCGCCAGTAGTAGGTCAGGCTGCGGATGGCGATCTGTCGCGCGCGCATACGAGTGAATCCCATTTCACCACATCGACGTACCTTTGACCTTCTACTTCTGCCCTTTGACTTTCGTTTATCGCCCCGCTTGATAACCGGCCCGGGCGCTGACCGTGGCACGGCGTCCTTTGACGCGAACGTCGAGGCGATGCCATCCCGTGGCAGGGACGCCACGCGGAGAGTAGCTGAGGAGGTAGCGCTCCCGAAACTCGTCGAGGATGCCAAGGAATGTCTGTGACAAATCTTTCGTCGATTCGATCTCAATCACGGATCCGCCGGTCAGAGAGCCGAGCTCCTTCAGGAACGTCGGGCTGATTCGGCTCCGTATCGCAACACCGTACGCGACGACGTCGGCGCGCCGCGCTGACTGAAGAACGACATCCGGCGAGAGGAAGCTCGAGGTGTCCACGCCGTCGCTGAAGACGATCAAGAGGCTGCGTCCCACGTCAGAACCAGACAAGGCGATGGCAGCGGACGCGCCATCAACGAGCGACGTCTGCCCCGCTGGTATCACGTCATCGAGCGCCTGTCGTACCCGTGGGATATCGCGCGTCAGCTCCTGCCGCAGCCGCACAGCGTGGCTGAACGTCAGTAACGCCGCCCGATCCTCACCTGAGAGTCGCGCAAGAAGCGTGTTCCCGGCGCCGAGCAGATGCTCCAGCCGCTCTCCATTCACGCTCGCGCTGACGTCGAACCCGAGGATGATGTTGAGCGGGACCTGCTCGAGGCGAACGAGATCGACTTCCTGCAGGACGCCTTCGTCCCTGACCTCGAAATCCTCTGGCCCGAGGCCTCGCACGATCTGGCCGCGATCTTTGACGAGCACGTCTACGCGCACCGCATCGACGCGCGACGAGAACGTCGGCTGCTGTGCAGTTCCCGTCACGACGACCGCGGCGGAGATCGCCACCGCGAGCGCGGCCTTCATTGCGGCTGCCTTCCGCACGGCCTCGTGCAACGCGCTCGACGATGCCCACAAGGTCGCGAGCCTGAGACGTGTAGTAGCTCCACCAGGGATCGTCTGACCGCAGCGGATCGTCTCCGGTAGCACGGGCTGGATCGCCGACAGCGCGCCGGCACGGTCGCCCGTGCGGGCCGCGAGCGCGCCAATGGCGAGACGTGGCGACTGGGCATCCGGATACAACTCCGCGGCGCGTTCGTAGGCGCGTCTCGACTCGTCCACAAGATCGAGCGCCGCCGCCTCCGCACCGAGGAACATCTGACCGTAGTACTGCAACAGCCGATTCTTCGTCTCCATCGTCGCTCGCCGCAGCTCGACGATCGCGTCCTGATGCCGGCCGCGTCGCCCAAGGACACGCCCGAGCCGGATGCGAGCCTCGGTCTGCTTGGGATCCAGTTCGAGCGACTGCCGAAAGAGCCGCTCGGCCTTGCCCAGCTCGTCGCCTTCATCGCCAATGAGATTGAACAGATCGCGCGACAGCGTCATCGATGCGAGCACGTTTTGAATCTGAGGTCCGCTGAACATCTCGCGTGCGCACGCGGCAAGGAACAAGATCTCTGGATCGCGAGGAAAGAGCTGCACCGCGCGCTCGAAGTGCCAGCCATCGAGCTGCTCGACGGCCTGCATGTAGGCCGACGACGCCAGATACCACAGACGAACGGTCTCGTCGGCGCCGGGATCGGGCCCCAGCTTCCGCGACGTTCTTCGGCCGAACCTTGTCGAGCAGCCGTCTGCCCATCTCCCAGTGGACACTGGCATCGTCCATGCCTGTCTGCTGACCGTCGGCCAGGAACAGCATGATCTGACGAAGAACGCGGTCTGCCGCGAGGGATCAGGCGCCAGCGACGGAGCCAGCCTCGAGCATCACGATGTCCGCATGAAGCGACGCGCCGCGCTTCAGCATGCGATTCTCGCCGCCGCGATCGACGACATCCTTTGCGATCGCCTGCAGGCGCTTCACATCGTTCCAGCCGTAGGAAATGACCCGCGATTTGCAGTGAACGAGGATCCTGCACACGCTAGACCCCGCTGAACGGCTCCGGCTCGATCGGGGCGTAGAAGACAAGGACGTTCGGGTCGCGGACCAGGCTGACGACGGTACCGACGTCGATCCAGACGCGCCACAGCGTCATCCGATCCCATGACGCCACGCGCAGCAGCGCATCGTCGGCCGCCCCCGGCTCGTGCTGTTCGACCGCCTCGAGCCACTGACGCAACCGATCGATGCGGTCGGGGGTTCTGTCGACGGCAGAGTCCTGCCCCCGGGTCGCCGACCCGGTCCACAGCATCACGACGATGACGAGAGCTGTGCGCAGTCTCACGGTGGCTTCCGTCGAGCTAATCGAGTTTCAACAAACGAGCAGCATTGCGCCAGTAGATTTGCTCTCGCTCCGCCTCAGTGATCGGCAGGCGATCGATCGACCTTGATCGTCTCGCGAATGTACTGGCGTCCACCCTCGGGATCGAACGGAGCATCCGACGCGAAGAGAATGTTGTCTACGCCGAAGAAGCGCAATCCGCACACCGTTGGATCGTAGGCGCCGAAGGTTGCCGTGTCGGCGTAGAACATCTTGAAGTAGTCGAGGGGACGCTTCTTCAGTTCCTTCAGCAGCTTGGTGTAATCGCGGTCTGACGTGCGCGTGCCCAGCTGATCCCATCCGGGCACCCACTCGACCCTCGAAGTACGGAATCATCCCGCCCATGTGGTGCGTGATGATCTTGAGGTTCGGGTGTCGATCGAAGATGCCCGAGAACACCAGTCGCGACATGGCGACACTGGACTCGTAGGGCCAACCGAGCGTCCACCAGATTTCGAAGAGCGAGCGTTCTTCCGTCGGATAGTCAGCGATGTCCGCGCTGCGGTACGGGTGCAGCCAGATCGGAAGATCGTGAGAGGCCATTGCCGCAAAGATCGGCTGGAACTCGGGCAGGTCGAGCGGCTTGCCCTGGATGTTCGAGCAGATCTGGATTCCTCGTGCGCGCAGCGAACCCATCGCGCGTTCGAGCTCGCGCATCGCGGCATCGACATCGTTCATCGGCAGCCACGCGATGAACGCCGGGAACCGATCGGGATATCTGTTCACGAGCTCCGCCATGCCATCGTTCGCACGCTGCGCAAGATCGACTGCGTCCCTGACACCAGCAAAGACTTCAACGGGCGGTGTGGCAATCGAGAGAATCTGCTGATACCCCGGATGCCCGTCCATGATCTCGAACCGCACATCGAGATTGGCCAGCATCGGCACATTCGCGCACGCGCTTGCCGACATCTTTCATCGTGGACGCGAGTTCCATCATCCGCTCCACGTAGCGAGCCGGGAAGATGTGGTTGAACACGTCGATCTTTCGCATCAGTCTCCTCTAGGAAACGCGCCGATTTTGTCACGATCGTGGGGAAGGCGAAACGCGGGGTTTCATAACGCGGAGATCGCAGAGATCGCCGAGACCGACATGCCACACGGTCCTACGCCACGGTGCGCCGCGCGTCGCGCGGAATGGACGAGCGAAAGCGTGGCGCAGCGTGATTCCCGAACGACGTTGGACGCTCTCGTCGATCTTCGGCACCGTTCAACCTGCGCCTTTGACCTTTAATCCCGCGATCCCCGCTTGACCTCTGCGTCCCCTACCGCTCTTCCCTCAATCCCGCCGCTCTCCACCTACTGAAATGTCCAGCGAGATACATCACGTTGGTGAAGCCATTCCTCCGCAACGCGGCGCCGGCCATCCAGGCGCGCGGCCCGTGGCCGCAATAGACGATCACCGGACTCTGACGCGGGCCCGGCAGCTCGTGTGCACGCGCCGCAACTGACTCGAACGGTATGTTGATTGCGCCGGGGAGATGCCCATCTGCGAACTCTGTAGCCGATCGAACGTCGAGGATCACTGGTGCAGTGTTCGAATCGATCTGACCGAGCAGCACGTGTGCATCAACCTCAACTCGATCGCGACGCTGAAGTTGCGCGCCGGCCGGAATCGGCACGATGCATGCGGCTACGCCGAGCGCCGCGGTGATGACGGCGAGCACATAGAACGCGGCTGCGTACGAACCAGTTCGCTCCACCCATACCGCCAGGAACAAGGGCCCCAGCGCGGACGCGAGCACCGTCATCGCCTGCGCCGCCCCCTGAATGCGTCCCAGGTGCAGCTGCCCGTACGCGTGACCCCAGAAACTGAAGAACACAACGGTGACGAAGCCGCCCGCGATCCCCATCGCGACCGCCTGCACCATCACCTGCGCGGGGGTGGACACGCGGGCAAGCGCGGCCAACCCCGCCGCCAGCACCACCATTGCGACAATGAGGATCGCTCGTAGCGAGACCCGCGGTGCCAGCGCCCCGGCCGCGAAGTTGCCGGCCAGTCCGGTGATCGCCGTGACCGCGAGAGCGTTGTAGTAAATGTCTGGCGCGAAGCCGCGCTCCGCGAGAATCGACTCGTTCAGCAGTCCAATTCCCGACGCGACGAGGCCATACACCGAGCTCGCAAGCGCAAAGACCCAGAACCCCGGCGAGCGAAGCGTCTCACCGAGCGTCCACTGCCTTGCATCAGGTTTCGCGGCAGCGGACCCTTCCAACGCCGGCGACGGATCGCCATCGAGGTTCGCTCCGATCGTCTCTGGCGACGATCGATCCAGCCACCATGCGACTGGCGCGAGCACGACGAGCAGCGCGAGACCGATGGACGCCCACGCAATGCGCCAGCCCGCCGACTGCACGACGGCGCCAACGAGCGGAAACGCCACCATGAATCCGATGCTCATCACGAGCGCGTAGATCGCCATCGCGACGGTCAATCGGCGACGGAACCACTTGCCCACCATTGCGAGGCTGACCACCGACAGCGCGCTTTGACCGAAGCCGCGAGTCAGCGTCACGAAGATCAGCAGGCCGACGAGCGAGCTCGCCTGGCTCATCGTGAGCACCGTGAGTCCCAGCGCCACCGCGGTCACCGTCAGCACGAGACGGCTGCCCAGCCGATCGATCAGCCGGCCGACGCCGATACAGAACAGCGCGCCGATCAGCGTCGCGACGAGATTGACCTGCGCGTATACGACCCGGCTCAATCCGAGGTCGCGAATCAGCGGCTCGGTGATGAGCCCGAGACCCTGCGTCCGCCCCGGCAACGTGCCGACCATGGCGAGCGCCGCCACACCGAGCACGACCCACCCGTAGTACGCGCGCCCGCCCACGCGGGGCACCGTCATCACGTTGCTGCCGATTTGGCTCATGCCGGTCTCGAACTACTCGACTCGCCTGAGTCGCCCGTCTGAGATATCGAAGCGAATAGGAAATTGTCCTGCAAGACGCTCGCTGTGCGTGACGACGATCAGGATGTTGCGCTGGCGTGCGTGAAGGTCCAGCAACATCGACGCGACGGTTGACGCTGATGCCTGATCGAGGTTGCCGGTAGGCTCGTCGCACAACACGAGACGAGGCTCACGCACGAGCGCGCGAGCGATCGCCGCCCGCTGCTTCTCTCCGCCGGACAACTCACCTGGCCGATGGTCCAGCCGCGCGCTCAATCCCACTTGCTCGAGGCACGCCCGCGCCCGGGCCGGCGCATCATCGTTTCCATTCTTCGCGACCAGAGTCGGGACGAGCACGTTCTCGAGCACGCTGCACTGGGGCAGGAGGCAGTGATCCTGGAAGACGAAACCGATGCTGGTGTTTCTGAAATCGGCCAGCGCCGCGGCTCCGAGGTCGAACGGATTCCGTCCGTCTAGGGTGATGGTGCCCTGCGACGGCGGCTCCAGCGCCCCGAGCATGTACAACAGCGAACTCTTGCCGCTGCCCGAGGGTCCCGTGATCGCTGCGGCATCACCTGGCGAGAGCGTGAAGCTGACGTCGGACAGCACGGTCAACGGACCGCGCGGCGTCGGATACTGCTTGCCCACACCTGAGACGTTCAACACGGCAGACCTGCACTGGCGCGACGAACCGCCGACTCGTACACCTCGATCTGACGAACCGCCGACTGCGCGATCGTGTAGTGAGCACGCACACCGTCGAACGCTCGATCTGCCAGCGTTGCGGACAGTGCGCGGTCGGACCACAGTTGATGGAGTCCTGCCGCCACTGCGTCCACGTCGCCGGGCGCAACCAGCAGGCCGCCGCCGGTCTTCTCGACAACCTCAATGAAGGCGCCGCGCCTCGGTTGAACGACGGGCACACCAGCAGCCATCGACTCCAGCAGGAACATCCCCTTCGGCTCGTCGTAGGTCGCGGGAACGGACAGCACATCCAGGCCTCGCAGGAAGTCCAGCTTGCCTTGCCGATCGATGGCGCCATGGTACGTGAACTCGGCGCCGAGTCCGGCCTGCTTCAGCACGTCGTGCGCCTTCTCGAGGTAGCTGCCGTAGTTCGGTGCCATGTAACCGGCCACTTGCAAACTGATCTTCGCGCTGCCGGCTCGCTGCCTGAGACGGACGTACGCGTTGGCCAACTCGAGAAGCCCTTTCTCAGGCGCGACGCGCGCGAAATATCCGACACGATACTCGTCCCTTCTCTCGGCAGGCGTGCGTCGCGAGTAGCCGGCCATGCTGATGCCGAGCGGGACCACGGAGATCCGTTCCGGCGGGATCCGCAGGTAGCGCGTCATGAACTCCGCACAATACTCGCTCACGGCAATGAACTGATCGACGTGCCGGACCTGCTCCTGAATCAACGCCAGCGCCCGCTCGCGGTACGGATCGGCGAGCTCGCTGAGAAACAACTCCTCGCCCTGCAGCGTGCACAGCACTGGCTTTTTGAACGCGCGCTTGAGCGGCGCTGCCATCGCGATGAGAAGCGAGTTGGGCAGGTTGATGACATCGGGCGGAGCTTCATCCTTGGTCCACTCCACCAGCTTCTCGAATTCCTTGCGCAGCACGCCCTGCTCGCCTTGCAACGTCGAGATCGTCAGCTCGCCGAGGACACGCGCATCGGGCGACACACCGCGACCCGCGAAGGCGGCGATCACGCGCGGCGAATCCCACAAGCGATCGAGAAAGCGCGGTGTCTTTCGGAAGAGCGCCGAGTATTGCTGCAGGTAGACGCTGATCCCCCCGAACAGGACGTCTGGCCGGCTGACGTTGGTCTCGTCGGTGCGCGTCGGCGTGTAGACCGGCATGAGCGTCACGTCGTGCCCGCGCGCAATCAACTCTGCCGCCAGCCCGTTGTCACGAAAACAGCTGCCGCAGTACATCCCCGCAGCGCCAGCGGTTATCGACAGGATCTTCATGACGCTGCCGTTCCACGTTCCTGGTTCCTTGTTCCTGGTTCGTGTTCAAGTTCCGGTTCTTGGTTCGAAGTTCGCGGTTCAAGGTTCCGCGCGTCGATCCCCGAACCTCGAACCCGGAACCGTGAACCGTGAACCCGAACCCTGAACACGAACCCGGAACCTGGAACCTGGAACACGGAACTACAGGATCGCTGACTGGAACGCCCTGGCGCGGAACAGGAATTCGACGATGTTGCCTTCGTGTGGTTGACGCCAGTTCAACTGCGTGGTCGGGACGCGCCCGAAGTTCAGCCGGTCCACGTGCACGGCATCGAGCAGCCGGCGCTTGAAGGGCTCGCTGCAGGTAATCGCCGTGCAGACGAGTGTGGGGCCGATCGCGTCGAGCATCTTCGACTCCGGGCACTCGACGACCGTCACGAACGGGAACATGAACTCCTTCTTCACGACGGCGGGCTCCGGCGAGCTGGCGTGAATCACCGTCGGCAGCAGGTAGTCCGACTTCCCATTCTTGATGAGCCGACTTTCTTCGCGATGCGTGGCCGTCACGTCAACAACGCCCGGCGCCTGAAGGTCTGCATCGATCGATTGCGAGATCGCTTCTGCAACGCCTGGCACTGTAAAAGCGGCGAGAGACGCATCGGGATGCTCGGGCGGGAGCGGCCGAATGGCCGCGAGCCGCTGCGCGAGAGCACTCGGCGATTTCCCTGGTGTGACGGCTCGCCCAGATCCCCGACGTGTTGATGCAGCTGCGACCGCTGTTGGCGAACACGCTCTCGACCATCAAGTCGAGATAGTCCTCCCAGCGATCGACCTGATCGTCTCCGAGCAGGATCTTCGAGAAGCCCGGCCCATGCGCCTGAACGCGGGGATTGCCGCGATATCGATCGACAGTAGGCTGCCCTCCGAACACCAGGCTGCGTGCGCAGGCGTCGAGCACGGCGGCGCCGACGTCCGCGCCCCCCGGATAGATCGAGATCGCCGTACGAGGAATGCCCGCTTCGAAGAACGCGGCGGCCATGCGATACGGCGTCCACGGCTCCTGCGGGCCCGGCTTCAGGACGAGACCGACCTGCATGGGGATGATCGGCAGCCACAGCGTGTGTACGCCGGGCGAGTTCGACGGCAGCACCAGTCCGAGTACCGGGCTCTGAGCTTGATAGCTGATCGGCACACCGCGCTCTTCGCCGTGGCCGGTCGCGAGGACATCGAGTGAGAGCCCGCGCGTGAGCGAGTCGAGGATGTTACGCATCTCGGTCAGCACGAACGCGTTCTTCTTCATGTTCGCGCGGCACATGCGCTCTGGCAGTCCCGTGCTCGCCGACTGGGCGTGGACGAACTCATCGGGTGACTGCGTGCCATCCCCCATCGGGAGCGTGGCGCTCATATAAAGCTCGCCCGCACGACCGACGCGCGCGATCAGATCGTCGACAGGAATCTGCCTCAGGGCCTCGCGCGCAAGGTGGGCTTTCCGTGCGTCGCGCTGAATCAACCCGCCATTGGCTCGACTGACCCTGGCAATGGGCTCACCGGTCGAGAAGTGAACGACCTCGTCCACTTCCATGCTCGTGTAAGGTTCGCCCCAGCGTAAAACCGGTAAGTGCAGCATCTCTGAATCTTTGAATAAATGATCTTTGAATATCGATTCTTTGTTGATTCGACGATTGTTGATTTGCTGATTGAAGAAATCAACAATCAAGAATCAACAATCACCCAACGATTCAACAATCCAAGATCCTGAAATCAACAATTGCCAGCGTCAGTACACTCCAACCGTCGTCGTGGCCGCGAAACCGTGGAACGGCCTGACCCCGCTCACCCCGTCCCACGGATATTTCTCGTACGGCGCCTCGCGCTCGCCCTCGTCGCGTTCGAGGAACCCGGGCATGAAGAATTCCTTCGTGAGCGTGGTCAGCTTCACGCGACCGGTCTGTCCATATTCAACCAGCTTGCGCGGATCGTCGAAGTCCACGACCTCGACAACGGCGCGTGGCTGAGGCGCGTAGTACGAAATCTTGTAGTCGTTGTGTGGACCGGACGGAGCGCTGGGTGCCAGCCCCATCAGCGTATTGCCGTAGGTGGGCGTCATGTAGGCACCGTCGAGCAACTCTTCCTGCGCGAACCGGTTCCACTGCGGTGTGAACTCCGTGCCGCCAGAAAAGATGCCGGTGATGCCCATCTTCCGGATGCTCGTGCCCATCGACTCGAGCCTGAGCGCGAGCGCCTCGAGCAGCTTCGGCGTCGTGAACATGCACTTGATGTCGTGACCGGCCTGCAGGATCGTCACGGCCTGATCGATCACGTGATCCTTGTACGCCTGAAGGTGCTCGCTCCAACCCTTCTTAATCAGCTTGATCACCCAGCGCGGATCGAGGTCCACGCAGAAGGCGATGCCGCCGCGATGCTGCGTGAGATGTTCAACCGCCAGGCGCAGCCGGCGCGGGCCTGACGGCCCGAGCATCAGCCAGTTGCCACCTTTCGGAAAATGCTCGTCTGGCAGTGTCGTGCTGAAGATCTCGTAGTCGATCCGGAAATCCTCGCAGTTGATGCGTGTCTTCGGAACACCGGTCGTGCCACCGGTCTCGAACACGAAGACCGGCTTTCCTGCGATCCCCTTGGGCACCCACCGTTGCACGGGACCACCGCGCAGCCATTCGTCCTCGAAGAGATCGAACTGCTGCAGGTCCTCGAAGCGCGTGACGCGCTCCCTCGGATCCCAATCGAGCTTCTTCGCGTAATCGAGCCAGAACGGGCTGCCGGTTGCCGGATCGAAATGCCACGCGACAACCTCGCGCACCCACGCGTCGAGGGCGTCCTTCGCAGCGTGAACCTGTGTGGACGCCGCCACCGAGAGAGACGAGGACTGGGAAGCCTGCATACGACTCGCAGTATAGTCTTGGCCTGAATAACTCCCAACTCCACAACTCCCAACACCCAAATCAACCCAGACGTTGACGTGACTTTTGGGAGTCGGATCTTGGGAGTTCGGAATTTGTGCGTCGAGGACACGGGTTCCGCGCTCCGGTAATACGAGAACGCGCATCGTCGTATCGAGGTGGCATGACGAAGACCCGAACGGGCGCAGCGCCGCAGGCGCTGACCCCACTGCAGTGGACCATCTGCGGAGTCGCCGCCCTGGGCTTCGCCTTCGACACCTACGAGCTCCTGATGCTGCCGCTGATCGTGCGGCCGGCGCTCGCGGATCTTCTCGGTGCCGAATCCAACAGCCTTGCCGTCAACTCGTGGGTCGGCACACTGCAGTACGTGCCAGCCGTCGCCGGAGGCATCTTCGGCCTGATCGGTGGATACCTGACCGACCTCTTCGGTCGCCGCCGCGTCCTGGTCTGGAGCATCCTGATCTACGCATTCGCGGCGCTCGCCGCTGGATTCACAACGTCGATCTATTGGCTGCTCTTCTGGCGCTGCTGCACGTTCGTCGGCGTGTGCGTCGAGTTCGTCGCCGCAGTCGCATGGCTCGCGGAGCTGTTCCACGATCCGGTTCAACGCGAGCGCGTGATCGGATACACGCAGGCGTTCGGATCGTTCGGTGGCGTGATGGTCACCGGCGCCTACTATCTCGCCGTGACCTACGGACACTATCTGCCGGAAATCCACGGCGACCACCATGCGTGGCGCTACACGCTGATGTCCGGCGTCATTCCGGCGATCCCTCTGATACTCATTCGCCCGTTCCTCCCCGAGTCACCGGCGTGGCAGGAGAAGAAGCGAGCGGGCACACTCAGGCGACCGAGTTTCGCGGCACTCTTCACTCCCGAATTCCGCCGCACCACGATTGTCACCACGGTGATGATGGCCGCTGTGTACGCGACCGCCTTCGGTGCGATTCAGCAGATGCCGCGCGTTGTGCCTGGTCTGCAGCAGGTGCGCTCGCTGCCGAGCATTGCGCAGGAACAGACGGTCAGCGTGGTCCAGGGCTTCCAGGAAGCGGGCGGGCTTGCCGGACGCGTGCTCCTCGCCTACCTCGCCGCGATCATCGTCACCCGGCGGAAGCTGCTGCACGTCTTCCAGTTCCCGGGCATCGTGCTGCTGCCACTGGTCTTTCTTCTCGTGCCGTCCGTCGGATTACCGCTCGCGCAATGGGGCATCTTCATCGTCGGGCTGACGACCATCGCGCAAATGAGCTTCTGGGGGAACTACCTGCCGCGTGTCTATCCGACGCACTTGCGTGGCACGGGCGAGAGTTTTGCGGCCAACGTCGGCGGCCGCATGATCGGCACGTTCGCCGCCCTGGTCACAGTCCAGCTCGTAAATGTGATGCCGGGCGGCACTGTCCCGATTCGTCTTGCATACGCATGTGCAGTTGTTGGAACCGCGGCGTACGTCATCAACCTGGTCGCCAGCTTCTGGCTGCCCGAGCCGAAGCAGGCTGATCTGCCCGACTAATCGCATTTGTGATTTCACGATTGTTGATTAGTGATTCGTTGTTGATTGTTGATTTGTGATTGGCGATTCAATGAGCAACTCCAAACCTACGCGTCGGCAATTTCTCGAAACCACCGCCGGTGCGACCCTCGGCCTGGCTGCCGGAGGGCGCGACGCGGATGCCGCACAGATCGTCCAGGCCACGCAGGCGACTCCTCCAGCCGGCACACCGATGCAGGATGTGGTGCTGACGAACGGACGCATTCACACGATGGATGCGAAGAACACCGTGGCCGCGTCAGTCACGATCCGCAACGGCAGGATCACAGCTGTGGGTGGCAATCCGCCCGCGGGTCTGAAGGTCGTCGACCTCCGAGGCGGCACGGTTGTGCCCGGTCTCATCGAAGGCCACGTCCACATCGTCAGCCTCGCCAACCGCCCCGGCTACCACACCGTTCTCGAGAACACGGCATCCATCCGCGAGATCCAGGAAACGCTCGCTGCGCGACGCAAGAGCGTGCCCGAGGGCCAGTGGATCACGTCGATGGGCGGCTGGCATCCCAATCAATGGGCCGAGCATCGACATCCGACGCTGAAAGAGCTCGACGAAGCCGTTCCCGATCGGCCTGTTCTGCTCTACGAGCGCTTCACCGGGCCAGCCGTGACGAACAGCATGGGCAAGAAGCTGTTCGACGCCATGGACGCGGCCGCTCCTGTCCACCCTGAGGTCAAGAAGGTCGCTGTCGCCGAGAACGGTGCAATCGCTGCAGCGGGCTTCGCGGGCGGCGGCCCGGCAGCAAGCGCCCTGTTTCATTTGCGGCGCATGCAGACGTTCGACGACAAGAAGCGCAGCACGCTCGACGTGATGACCTATTCCGCCAGTCTCGGGTTGACGGCGCATCTCGACGAAGTGCTCTTCCCAACTCCAGGTCCACTGAATCCGAATCAGATCCTGTCGAACCTGGATCAGTACCGGATGTACGACTCGTGGATTGCCATGCACCGCGAGGGACGCGCGCTCGTGCGCCTGCAGATGAACTTCCTGCAGAACCAGAGCGACCCCGCGTTGCCTGAGCTGAAAGAGCGGCTCCGCAATCAGTTCCAGTTCTTCGGCGACGACATGCTGATGACGGGCTCGATTGGCGAGTGGGCGGCGCCACTCGCGAGCGGCGCCGTCTGGCGCGAGGCGCAGCGACTGGTGGCTGAGGCTGGCTGGCGCAATGAGAACGCGGTGCAGAACCTGGCGGCACTGACGCAGGTCGTCGAAGCCTACGAAGCGGTGAACAAAGAGTTCGACATCACCAAGCTTCGATGGATGGTCCACCACATACCGGAAGTCACGCCCGACCTGCTTACGCGGCTCAAGAATCTCGGATGCGGCGTGCAAATGGGCGCGTTCCGCTGGGTCACCTCGAGCGACCCCAAGGTGATCGTCGGTCCGCCATTCCGCACGATCGTCGATCACGGCATCCAGGTCGGTATCCACGGCGACGGCGTGCACATCGCACCACTCAATCCGTGGGCGCACATCTCCTTCGTCACAACCGGCATCAACTCCTTCGGCGCGCCAGTGAACGGCAACCAGCAGCTGACACGCGAAGAGGCGCTGCGGCTCTTCACGCGCGGCAACAGCTGGTTCCTGCGGATGGAGGATCGAATCGGATCGATCGAGACCGGCAAGCTCGCCGATCTCGTTGTGCTCGACCGCGATTACTTCACTGTGCCCGACGCGCAGATCAAGCAGATCCGCGCAGTGATGACAGTGGTGAATGGACGTGTCGTGCACGGCACATTGGGGTAATCGATGTCTCTCAGTCGACGATCGTTCTTGCTGACAACCGGCGCCGCATTCGCCACACCGCTCGACGCGTTGCGCGCGCGACTCGAGGCCGGCACTGCCGCGCCTGCGGAGCTCGGCTACGGTCCGCTTCGCCCGGTGGCCGACGCGACCACGGGCCTGCCGCTGCTCGAATTGCCCAAGGGCTTCAGATACATGACGTTCGGCTGGACCGGCGACGCCATGGACGATGGGCGTCGCATACCGTCACTGCACGACGGGATGGCCGCGTTCGCCGGAGAGAACGGACGCGTCGTCCTCGTGCGGAATCACGAGATCAACATCGGCCCTGCGTTGTCCGAGTCCGCGTACGATGCGCAAGCCGGAGGTGGCACCACCACGACCATTTTCGATCCGCTGGCCGAACGCGTCGTCAGCACTCGCGTCAGTCTCGCGGGCACACTGCGTAACTGCGCCGGCGGGCCGACACCGTGGGGGTCGTGGCTGACCTGCGAGGAAAGCGTCGCGGGCCCGACCGATCAGAAGGGGGCGGTTCCGCTCCAGCACGGGTACGTCTTCGAGGTCCCGCACGATGGCACCTCTGACGCGAAGCCGATCAAGGGCATGGGATGTTTCGTCCATGAGGCCGTCGCCGTCGACCCGCAGACCGGCATCGTCTACCAGACGCAGGATCGGGCGCAGGCGGGCGTGTATCGTTACGTTCCGAATGTCCGCGGCAAGCTGGCGCAGGGTGGAAAACTCCAGATGCTTGCGGTCGACGGCCGGAGTGGGTTCGACACGACACGCGGACAGCGCTCGGGCGTCGCTACGACATTCACTGGGTCGACATCCAGGAGCCCGACAAGCCGCATATCAGCGCCACGACTGGAGGCGGCAGCGGAGTATTCCAGCAGGGCCTCGCTCGCGGTGGCGCAGTCTTCTCGCGCCTGGAAGGCGCTGTGTTTG
This sequence comes from uncultured Acidobacteriota bacterium, assembly GCA_963757735.1. Taxonomy (GTDB): domain Bacteria; phylum Acidobacteriota; class Vicinamibacteria; order Vicinamibacterales; family UBA2999; genus Gp6-AA40. The sequence continues at coordinate 327,886 of CAVWST010000003.1, read as the reverse complement.
GTGACGGACGAATCTACGTAACGGCAACCGACGGTGGCGACGCCAGGATGGGCCAGGTATGGGAGATCGATCCGCGGCGCGATCGAATGCGGTTGCTATTCGAATCACCCGGTGCGCCGGTGCTCAACATGCCGGACAACCTGGCGCTCAGCCCGCGCGGCGGTCTGGTGGTCTGCGAGGACGGCACGATGACGCCATGCGTGCATGGCCTCACGAAAGAAGGACGGATCTTCCGGTTCGCGCGCAACAATATCAAGATCAACGAGCCGCGCAACGGTCTCAGAGGTGATTACAGCCAGCGCGAATTCGCTGGCGCCACCTACAGCCCTGATGGCAAGTGGCTGTTCTTCAACGCGCAGACTCCGGGGATCACCTTCGCGCTGACCGGGCCGTGGGCCGAGGGGGGTCTCTAAAGCATTGTTGATGGTGTGATCTTCGATGGTTGATTGGCTGGTGATTGAGGATGGTTGATCGGTGATTGGTCCCAATCACCAATCGACAACGGATCACCAATCAAAGATCGCCAGAATCGAATCGCTCTATCGCGGCCGTTCCTCGGCGCGAGCCGCCGACAAAATGTGCTCGAGTCCCAGGTTCCCCTCGTGACACGCGTACTCGAACACGGGCTGGCTATTATCGCGTGTGAGAGGCATGGCAAACGTGAACGGCCGCGTCCAGACCTCGGGATCGTTGAACGTCACCTGCCACTGCAGCGTGTTGGGACCCACTGGTGTGAAGCGTTCGGTGAGCGTGAATTTCTGGCTGTTGTATCGGTTGTTGTAACCGAAATGCGTCCGGTCCGTGAAGTTCGTCGTTTCGACAACGAGCGAGTTGCCTTCCCAGTGCCCGCGTGCGTCGCCCAGGTATTCGCGAATCGCGGGGCCGATGTGCGGGCGGTTATCGAGCGGGATGACCCGCGTCTCGTGGATCATCTCGTAGCGAATGGCGACATATTCTGGCGCCTGCACGATCTCGTAGGCGTTGCCGTAGATTGCCGGCATCATCGATCCGGGCAGTCCCCGCGTGATGCAGCGGTCGTACATGCTGCGGTCGAGCCATGAATCCGCGCGTCCCTCGCCGTTACGCGCGTCGTTCAATGCCGCAATCGCGGCCTCACGCTTCTCTGCTTGTGGCGTCATGCCGGGCAACTTTCCGTCGGGTGGATCGATGATGAGCCACGGACGGCTGCCATTACCTTGCAGGTGTTCGTACCAGTGCGTGGGGCCGGCGCCGGTCTCGGCGCCGCCGATGCCACCAGCGATCTTTGCTGCCAGCGCCTGCCGCGCCTTGGCCAGCGACTCGAGCTCGGCGGCGCTGACGTCCTCGACGGTTCGCCCGTTGAACCCATCGGGTCGCTCAAGCGGCGTGTTGGCTTCGTCCTTGTTCGTGTAGATGCCTTCGATGTCGGGATGCCCCCAAAGCTTCTTCGGCGGTGTCCACGCAGATCCTGTTTTGTCGGTGTTCTGCGCGCGAAGCGGTGCGCAGAGCGGAAGACCCACCGCTGTCACCATTGCGGCAGCGGCGCATACTCGCTGTAACCGGTTTAGAAGCATTCTCGATCCTATCGACTGTCGATTCTTGATTAGTTGTTGATTGGTGAAGCTCGAATCGAAGATCGACAATCCTCGATCAACAACGAATCACCAATCAAAGATCCTCAAATTGAAAATGCTCTATGAGTCATGAAACCGTCCGCACAGAAGATACAGCCCGGGGCCCGAACTTGTCGACTGGCATTACAGATCACTTGGGTGGTGTGATCATGCGCGCAGCGGTCTCGAACCTTCTGTAGTTCCGGTAGGTCGCCACGCCGTGAAGGACTTCGATTTCGAGGCCGTAGGTCTCTTCCATCTCGCTCGGGAGGAGCACTTGCAGCTTCGGGTCGCGCTGGTAATCCACACGGATGGCCGACTCTTTGAGATAGCGAGCGGCGCTCCCGTTGAAACTCAGCTCTGTCCGGAGGACGGCTCCACTGGTCGGCTCGATCCAGACTCGTCCGCGAGCGAGAAGCTCGCCCCCGAAGCCATCACTGACGAGCGTCGTCGGAGTCGAGCGTTCCTGGAACGCGACAATTGCCGTCTCCTGGCCGCCGACACGCTCGCGTCCGGCCGCTTTGAAATCGAATCGCTTCCGGTACTGTGGATGCAACAGACGGAGCGCCTGAAGCGGCAGGTTGATCGTGCGGTAGACATCCCCGATGTTGTACTTCGCGTTCTCGAGCATGACGGCCAGCGCTTCTTCGTAGGCGCTCGCTGTACGTTCGCTGAGGAGCTGCGCCATCGGGCGTCCCTGACTGGCCACGTCGCGTCCGTCGACGCGCGTCACGTCACGAAAGCCGTACCACGCCTGACCATCGGGGAGGCGCACTAGAAAATACGTGGACCTGAGTTCGCGTCGAGAAACCGTGTCGCCGCCGTATCCCGAACGCCGCTTGACCCACTGCTTGTAGCGTTCCTCAGCAGCGAGCTCGACGACCTTGGTCTCGTAGTCCAGGAGATAGGCGCCGAGCCGATCGAGCACGACATCGAGCGCGGGAGCCTGCGCCTCGCAGATCCGGACAAGTCCCGCAGTGATGATGAGGGCCGTCAACGCCGCCTGTGCCGCTCGCTGTCCTGGCATGTCGCGGGAATGCCGCGATGATACGCGAAAGAGTGCGCTATTCTCTCAGTGAAAGGAGGGTGTCGTGACATCGACTCGATTCGTAACCACCATCGCAACCGCACTCATCTCGATCTTCATATTGACGGCGACATTGCTCGCGCAAGCCCCGGACACCGACCGCTACTGGGCGCAATGGAGAGGCCCGCGTCACTCTGGCGTGTCACCAACCGCGAACCCGCCGCTCGAGTGGAGCGAGACGAAGAACGTTCGCTGGAAGGTGGCCATCCCCGGCCGAGGGTTCGCATCGCCAGTCGTGTGGGGCGATCGACTCTTCGTGCTGACGGCCGTGCCGATGAGCATCGCGGGCGATGCCCAGCATGCTCCTCGAGGCGCGGTGACTCCACGCGGTGTCCATCGATTCGTGGTGCTCGCGCTCGATCGCAAGACCGGAAAGACGATCTGGGAAAGGGTCGCACGTGAGCAGGAACCACATGAAGGCTCGCACGTTGACAACGGCAGCTGGGCATCGAGCTCACCGATCACCGACGGCGAGCGCGTCTACGCGTACTTCGAGTCGTTCGGCCTCTACGCCTACGACTTCCACGGCAAGCTCCTGTGGGAGAAAGATCTCGGCGACAAGCGCATGAGGAACGAGTTTGGTGAGGGCTCGACACCGGCGCTGCACGGCAACACGCTGGTCGTCGTCTGGGATCACCTGGGCGGCGAATCGTTCGTCGTGGCGCTGGACAAACGTGATGGCAAAGAACTGTGGCGCGTGGCGCGCAAGGAGATCGATACCTGGGCCACGCCGCTCGTCGTCGAAGTCGACGGACGCGCGCAGGTGGTGGTTCCTGCCATGGAACGCGTGCGCAGCTACGACCTGGCCACCGGCGAACTCGTCTGGGAGAGCGATGGGCTAACGATGAACGCCATCCCGTCGCCGATCTTCAGCGACGGACTCCTCTTCCTGATGAGCGGCTTTCGCGGCAACGATCTGAAAGCGATCCGCGTGGCCGACGCGAAGGGCAACATCGACGGCACCAGCGCCATCGTCTGGACGCTCGATCGTGACACACCGTATGTCCCGTCACCGGTCCTGGTGGACGGCATCCTCTATTTCCTCAAGAGCAACTCCGGGATTCTCAATGCGGTTGACGCGAAGACCGGAACGCCGCACTATCAGAATCAGCGACTGGACGACGTGCCGAACATCTTCGCGTCCCCTGTCTCAGCTCAGGGTCGCATCTACTTCCCCGGACGGGAGGGGACGACGCTCGTCATCAAGTCCGGGCCGACGTTCGAGGTGTTGGCGAAGAACGCACTCGACGATGGCTTCGACGCATCACCGGCGCTCGTGGACAATGAAATCTATATGCGAGGCTACAAGCATCTCTATGCCATCGCTCAACAATAACCAGCCCATCCTCCTCGTCGCATCCATCGTTCGCTCCTGGGCGTCGTGAGCATCAGCCCGCGCGCCCAGGCGCCGGCATCGGCGAGTGTGCCGACGTTCACGCACGACATCGCGCCGATTCTCTACACAAACTGTGTCGAGTGTCATCGCGCGGGCGAGATCGCGCCGATGTCGCTCATGACGTATGCCGAGGTGCGGCCGTGGGCCCAGGGCATCGTGCGGCAGGTGCCTGACGGCGTGATGCCGCCGTGGCACGCCGACGCGCCACACGGCACGTTCCGAAACGAGCGCGGTCTCACCTCGGCACAAAAGGATCTCATTGAGCGATGGGCCGCAGCCGGTGCGCCCGAGGGGAATCCGTCCGGACCTTCCGCCCGTTCCGGCATTCACGTCAGGCTGGGGGATCGGTCAACCGGATGCGATCTTCGAGATGCAGGAGGACTACCAGGTCCCGGCCAACGGCACCATCGAGTACGAGCACTTCTACATCCCGACGAACTTCACCGAAGAGCGATGGCTTCAGGCAATCGAGGCGCGTCCGGGCAATCGATCGCTCGTCCATCACGTGCTCGTGTATTACGAGACGCCTCCGGATGGTCCGCGCACGCCGCCTGTGCTGCAGCCCAATCGGCAAGACAGCCGCATCACGGCCGTGCACGGTCAGGGCAACCGACCGCAGCGCGAAGGCAACGTCGTCAGTCGTCTGCTGGCCACCTACGCGCCTGGGACGAGGCCGCAGGTCTTTCCCGCGGGCACGGCGCTCCGTCTGCCGCCCGGTGGCGTGCTGCATCTGCAGATGCACTACACGGCGAATGGCAAGGCGGGCACCGATCGATCCAGGGTCGGCCTGATCTTCGCGAAGCAGCCGCCCGAACTGGAGATTCGTGTTTCGCAGTTCCTCAACGCGCAGTTCACGATCCCGGCGGGGGCATCGAATCACGAGGTGAGCACGGACGTGACGTTCGCGCAGGATGCCACGCTCGTCGGGCTCTTCCCGCATACACACGTTCGCGGGAAGCGGTGGAGCTACACGCTCGAACTACCGGACGGCACGACGAAGTCGATCCTCTCGGTGCCGAAGTACGACTTCAACTGGCAGACCTACTACGTGTATGAGGAGCCGATCGCGATCCCGAAGGGCGCGCGCATCCGCTCCACCGCGTGGTACGACAACTCCGCAGCGAATCGCTCGAACCCGATCCCAAGATCGATGTGAAGTGGGGCGACCAGACGTGGGAGGAGATGCAGTACACCGGCATCATGTACTCCGTTCCACGAAAGCAGAAATTCAAAGCTCAAAGTTGAAAAGTGAGTCTGAAGTTCACTTCCCACTTACTTAACAACTTTCAAGTTTGACCTTTACACTTGCTACCGGCGCGGCCCGTAGTGCGGCACCGCCTGACCCGCCTCGAGCGCGCCGAGATCGGGCGCGCGGCCCGCGAAGCCATCGGTGACGGTCGGCAGCGACACGCCGCGATCCACTGCGGCCGATCCTGGCTTCAATCTGAAATCGAACTCGTCGGCCTTATAGAGTTTCTGCACGCTGGCCGCGTCCTGCGCGTCGAGTCGGCGCACGTTGACGAAGACGTCGTAGTCCACGGCCACGCTGTGCTTGTCCTGCCCGGTCGCGGCCACGTATTCAGCGAGCGACGCAAACCGCTGTGTCGTCAGTTTCGCGGCGTGTTCTGGCCTGGTGAAATCCGCGACCACGCCTGACGCGGGAACGCTCCACTCAAACGCCGATTTCGCCCCTGGATTCACTCGGAAGCCGTTGTAGTCCGACGAGGTGTAGCTCGTGAACGTGTTGACGCTGAGGATCGCCGGCGCCGCGTTCTGCCCGAGCATCAGGTTGTTGCGCCAGTGAATGTTCGACGCCGCCGCCACCTGAGTCTCCGACACAATCGTGTTGTTGTAGAAGAGCACCCCGGCGGCGCCGTTGGTGAGTCGCGTCGAACCGGCCGGCAGGTTATAGGCGATGTTGCGGATCCAGTAGACCGGCCCGCCCAGCGTGGGCTGATTACAGAAGGCGTGCGACGGATGGTTGATCAGCATGTTCCGCATGATGCGGATGTTGTGCATGCTGCCATCGGCTTCGATCGGGTTGTCGTGCGAGTTGGTGATGTAATTGTTGTAGAAATCGATCGCCACCGGCCGCCGATCCCAGTACTCACGCGTCGGGTACTTCGGGCCGTCGATGATGTCTGGACCCGAGGCGAACGAGCCGTCAGGGTTGCCATAGGTCTCGACGTTGATGCCGTCGTGGAAGTCTGCGATGTAGTTGTAGGCGACCACATGGCCCGGGCCGTACAGCTTCACCGCGACGTAGGATGCCATCTTCGGCGGAAAGATCTGACCCTCGACGCCGTTGTACTTCGTCCACATGTCACCGGCCCATCCAATCAGGTGCGTCGGATCGTTTCGCCCGATGAACGTGTTGTCCGCAATATAGAACTGGCTCGAGCCTGAGTAGTTGGTGAAGATGCCGGCGCCGACGTTCTCGAAGCGGCTCTTCTTGACCGTCAGCCCCTTCGCACCGGCAATGAACTGCGTGCCGGCGGCAATGCCGACCTCGGCGTTCCGGAACGTGATTCCTTCAAAGTACGTGTAGTCGGCCGCCTTCACATCGAACAGCGCGAAGTTTCCGTCGCCGTCGAAGACGACTTCCCCATCGCCTGCCGCCTTGATGGCAATCGGCATCTCGGGCGTGCCGTCGGCTGTCAGGTAGTACGTCCCGTCGAGCGGCACGGTGCGATTGACGGTGGCGTTGTTGGTGTACTCGTAGCGGTTGTATTTGTACGTGCCGGCGTGAACGAGGATCGTATCTCCCGGCCTGACGCGCGGCCGTCCTGACGTCGCCCAGTCGGTGCCAGCGCACCAGTAGTTGTAGGCGCACATCAATCCCTCGAACGAGGGCTCGGTCTTCTGTCCCTTGAAGCCGTGCGGATAGACATGGAAGACGCGGCCCCCGGCATACGGCTGTGGCTCCGCCCGCGTACGCACGGTCACGATTCGCTCCGCTGGCCCGCGGACGCCCTCCGGATCCGACATGACGAAGCGCGCCTCGTACGACGTGTCCGGCTCGAGATCGAGGATGCTGCCCGCGAACATGTTGGGCGCGATGACGTCCACGCGCGACTCGGCGTAGATCCGCTCGCCCTGCAGCCGCAGCAGCGGCAACGCCGGCTTCCACTCGCTTGTGCCCGTCTTCCGGAACGACACCTGCACGGTCGCGTTGCGATTGGTGTCGCCCTGGATGAACCACTCGAATCCGAGGTTGATGAGCGTGGGCGGCTCGATGAGCAACTCGCCGGGCGTCACCATCTCTGGCGATGGAGCATTCGGCGCAGGCGGCCCTTGCGCCTGCATCACGGACGCAAATCCAAGAACGGCGCACACAAGCAGACAAGAACGCAGTCGTCGATTCATGCAGTCTTCCTCTCGTGTTGATTCATGAAGACTTCCTCGCGTGGCGATCGAGTAAACGCTCGGTCAGCGTGGACTTCGCCGGTGAGAAATGCGATACGGCTGCACGCACGTACGGGCGCAGCTGCCGTGTGGCGTACGCGGTGTAGCCAACTTGCCGGACTTCGTCGAGCGTTGCGCGGTACTGCTCGAGCAACGACGCCGCCAGCACCTGACCCGATCGCGTGGCGCCCGCAACGGCCGATGCTCCCAACCATCGCGCTCCCTGCGGCAGCGCACGCACCGCAGACAAGGCCAGCATGGACGACGTCTCGAAGATCGACTTGTCCTGCCGTGCGGACTCGGTCTTGATCTCGGTCCACAAAGTCGTCAACGCCTCGCCCGATGGCAGGCGTTCGGGTGCAAGGCTCCGTGCTTCTTCACGAATGGCCCGCCACTCCTGACGCAGCGACGCCACATCGAGCGGCGGTGTGTTGATGGTCTGCGCCAGCCGCGCGGACGTCCGCTCGAGACCGTCGAGCAACTGATCGACGCTGGTGAACTCGGTGTCCGCATCGAGGAGACCCTGCGTCTTCAATGACGCGGCGATCTCCGGAATCAGGTGCCTGCCAAGACCGCAGACGTCCGCCAGCGCCGCGAGGACCCACACCGGCGAGGCACGAAAGGCGACGATGCCCAGCGCCTCGACGGCGTTGCCAACCGTCCGGCGCGCGAGGAAATCGTCCGCAAGCTTCTGGTCGGATCCGTAAGCGCCCTCAACGCCGCCGACCTGCTCGATGAGAAAACGAAGAGTCGTATCGACGAGATTCTGATAGAGACGCGACTCGCGCACCGATCTCGGAAGCGCCACGTCTCCGACTTCGCGCGCGACTCCAGCGCCAAGGCCGACGACCGATCGCACCAACCGTTCCGGCAACGACGCGAGGTATCGCTTGAATCCAGTCACACTCCCTCATTGACGTATTCAAACTCAGAGATCGCCGAGATCGCCGGGCAGCCACGGTTGCCGCCCGGCCGTTTGGCCGGGCCGATGGATCGAGCGAGGCTGGATCACAAGCGTGAGGGCCGCTTGCTGACGCTTGTGATTCCCGCTCCGCTCGATCCGAGCCGCGCAGGTGCGCGGGCAACCGTGGTTATCTGGTCTCTGCGATCCCAGCGATCCCTGCGTTAGAAATCCGTAGTCCCGAATGATCTACTGCAACCCGATGGCGAGCGCGATCACCACGGCAACCGCGCCGAGCGTCGTGAGCAGTGCCATCAGCGGACCGGCGAATCGCAGCCACTCGTCGTATCCGACACCGGCGGCCGCCAGCACAGCCATCAATCCGCCGTTCGTCGGCGTGATCATATCCATCATGCCTGCGCCGTACTGATACGCCAGCACCGCCACCTGCCGTGACATTCCCAACAGGTCAGCCAATGGCGCCATGATGGGCATCGTCAGCACCGCCTGGCCGCTGACGCTCGGCACCGGGATGTGCAGGCCGATATGCGCCGCCATCATCGCGATCCCGGCAACGGCCGTTGGCAAGTCAGCAATCGGCATGAACAGTCCGCGCACGATGGTGTCCACGATGCGCCCGTCTTCGAGGACGACGAAGATCGCGCGCGCGACGCCAACGATCACGGCCGCCAGCGCCATGTCGCGAAAGCCCTCGGTGAAGGCGCGTGCGGTGCCGCTGAACCCGAGCCGGCCCACGAGACCGGCCCCAACGCCCATGACGAAGAACAAAGCCGTGAGGTGATCGAAGTCCCAGCCCTGCGACAGAAGCCCCCACGCCAGCACGACGAACGTGACGCCAACCATCGCGAGAATCGTCAGGTGCCTCGTCAGGTTCTCCGGCGCAACGACCTTCCCTTCTGGTGCAGGGCTGACCACGCGAGCGTCACGCGTTCGACTCGCATACCGCATGGTGGCAGCGATCCAAATGACAAGTGCGATCGCGAGGAACACCGTACGAAAAGCCCACCCACTCAAACGCGGCACATCAGCGACTTGCTGCGCGATGACGACCTGAAACGGGTTGATCGGACTGAAAGCGGCACCAACGAACGCGGCGCCGATGCTCATCGCGACCGCGACGATCGGCGGGAACCCAAGCCGGCTCGTGAGCGCAACGAGGATGGTGATGAGCGCGATGATCTCCTCCTGCATGTTCTCGATCACGCCACCGGTCGCGAAGAGCAGGCTGATCACCGGTATGACGAGCAACTGCCGGCGACCAAGCGTCGCGACCAGCCACGACACGCCCGTCGCAAGGGCGCCGGTGCGATCGACCACCGTGAACGCGGCAGAACCGAAGAGGATCAGGAAGACGACGTCCGCGGCGTTGGCCATGCCGCGCGGGATGGCGACCATCGCGTCGAAGAGACCGACCGGTCTCGGGTCAACCGGCGCGTAGGTCCCTGCGACAACCACGTTCCTGCCCGTACGTGGATCCTTCTGACGTTGATACTCGCCTGCCGGCAACACGTGGCTGAGGCCGGCAGCCAGAACGACGCACGCCACCAGCAGCGTGAGCGGATCAGGAACGCGAAGCCACTTCATCGCGAAGTGGGCACGGCGGGCGCGAGGTCGCAGAACTCGGTGTACGGGAGATCGGAACCCAGCGCACGCAATTCGGCCTTGCAGTGCGCGTCGATTTCATGCTGCTGCGCGGGAGTCAGCAACTCGGACGATCCGCCCTGAGTGCCCTTGCGAATCATGGAGCCGGCGTCACGCAGCGCATGCGTTTTTCCCATGTGGAACTTGTGGTCGATGCTCTTCATGTAGTCGAACGACGAGAGACGGCATACCTCGTCGATAAGCGCGTCCGATGCGTTCACGTCGAGAAACGCGGCGACCGAGGCGACGGCGCTGCGCAGATCCTTCTTCATCGCCTTGAACGACAGCACGAGCACATTGGGATGATGACGCTGCGCCCAGTACCCGGCGGCGTTGTCCGCCCACGACCCGCCCATCATGAAATTCTTCGACAGAAACAACCGGTACCACGTTTCCACCTTCGGCATGGCCCCGCCGTAGACACCGTCCCTGACGAAGAAATAGCTCGAGACGAACGCGTCCTTCGGATCGCGAATAACGGCGATGTATTTCGCGTCGGGCGAATACGGGATCAAATCCCAGTTGAAGTGCGTCTTGATCACGCGCTTGCGTTCTGGTGCTGACTGCCAGGCGGTCGCCTCTTCCAGCGGGATGGCGTAGCGGCTCATGAAGCCGGGCATCGTCGCGACGTCGGGCCACGGGATCACGTCGTGGATGTGGTCGTACTCGCCCTTGCCGTGGTGAATCAACTGGTGAGCGATCTGCAGCATCCAGTTGGTGCCGCTCTTCGGGAACGTCATCACGATCACGTCCTGCGGCCCTGGGGTATAGCGAACGAACGGATTCGCTTTCGCGCGCTTGAGATTCTGCGTGGCCATGCTCGCCAGGAATCGCTCGGCCTGGCCGGTCGCTTCCAGTGTCCGAATGAACGGCCGCAACAGCCCATTCATCAGGAGCGTGAACGTCCACTGCATCACTACAGAAGGTGGCTGATGACGGAACGACGAGGGGCGGCCCGGCTCGAGAGTCGTGGCGTAGCTCATGCGGAACCTGTGCAAAGATACCTGAGATCCGGGATTCGGGGCTCGGGATTCGGGACTCGGGATTCGGGATTCGGGATTCGAAGAAGGAGGGCGCCATGAAAAGACCGGTCGCCACAATCGTGGTCGTGAGCCTTTGCGTCCTGGCAACCATCCACACGAGCGCGCAGGACAACGTGCGCCGCACGCCGTGGGGCGACCCCGACATCGAAGGCATCTGGACGAACGCGACGCTCACACCGCTCCAGCGTCCACCGGAGCTCGCCTCGAAAGAGTTCTTCACCGCCGAAGAAGCCAAACAGTTTCAGCGGACGCGGCTCGAGCAGACCAACGCCGATCGCCCGCTGCCACCCGGGCAGGTCGGCGCCTATAACGACGCCTTCTTCGAGCGCGGGACGAGCATTGTCCGCAGCCGGAGGACCTCGCTCGTGATCGATCCGCCCGACGGACGCATCCCCGCGCTCACGCCGGACGCGCAGCGGAAAGTCGAGGCAAGACAGCAGCGCGAGAAGACGAGCCCCGCCGATACTCCCGAGGATCGCTGGCTGACGGAGCGATGCATCCTGTTCGGCGCGACGGTGCCGATGCTGCCCGAGCCCTACAACAACAACTACCGCATCATTCAGAGCCCTGGCTTTGTGACGATCCTCGTCGAGATGAATCACGACGCGCGCGTCATTCCACTCGACAACCGGCCGCACCTTGCCGGAGCCATTCAACAGTGGACGGGCGACTCACGCGGGCACTGGGACGGCGACACGCTCGTTGTCGAGACAGCGAACCTGAAGTTCAACCATCAGAGCCGCTTCGGGGTGGGCTATCTCAATGGTCTCAGCGACGAGCGTCTCCGCGTCGTCGAGCGCTTCGCGATGGTGGACGCAAACACGCTCACGTACCGAGCCACAGTCGAGGATTCGACTGTCTTCGTCCGGCCGTGGACGGTCGAGCTCTCGATGGACCGGACGGCCGGTCCGCTGTACGAAGTTGCCTGTCACGAAGGCAACTATGGGATCGCCAACATCCTGTCGGGCCACCGGGCCGAGGAACGGCAACCGCGCCGCTAGCCTTGTCCTTTTGGAAGACACGGCGTTCCTCTTGAAAGACTGACAAGCGAACCGGCCCAGCCGCTCCCCATCTTCGAGCCGCGGGCCAACATTTGTGCTGGGTCAACTGGTCAATCTCTTGCACAAGAGCTTCTTGCCGCAGCAAATCAAGGGAAGGATATCTGCGGCACAGCCAGCGAGGCCATCTTGTCAATCGCCACCGCGACCCAATCCTGCGGCGCCCGCCGAGTCTGTGACTGGGTCCAACTCATTCGCCAGCAGTTCCAGCAAACGCCACACCTGTGCGTCACTGCGGAACAGGCCAGCCGGCTGTGGGGACTGGAAGCGGCCGAGTTAGAAGCGGTTCTCTCGGCTTTCGTCGATGCCCACCTCCTGAACCGCACCCGGGGCGGGGCCTATTCGCTCCGCCTCGACCCTGCCTCTCAGGGAACCGGGAGCTCTCACTGGCGCTCCTGCTAGGCACGTTCCGCGTCAGCCTGACCTGGGCTGACATCCTCCGACGCACGTTCGTCGACGCCATCTTCCAGCACAACTGCCTCGGCCTCTCCGCTCAACTCGCGTACTATTTCTTCTTCTCGCTGTTCCCGGCGCTGATCTTTCTAATCGCCATCGCCAGCTTCTTCCCCATCACGACGTTGATGGACGCGATCGTCGGCTCGCTCCGGCAGTTCGCACCACCCGAGTTCCTGACCATCGTCACCGATCAGGTTCGGAAGATCTCCGGCGGCGAGCAGGGCGGTCTCCTCACGCTCGGCATCCTCACCGCGCTCTGGAGCAGTTCAACGGCGATGACGGCCATCATCGACACCGTCAATCACGCGTACGGCGTCGAAGAGGGCCGCTCGTGGTGGAAGGTTCGCTCGATCGCGATTGCGCTGACGATTGGCGTCGCGCTGTTCGTGCTCGCCTCCTTCGCGCTCATCATCGTCGGACCGCAACTCGCGGACCCGATTGCCGACGCGATCGGTCTCGGGAGCGCATTCGAGTGGACCTGGCAGATCCTCCAGCTGCCACTTGCCTGCGTGCTGGCCAGCATCGGTATCGCGCTCGTCTACTACTTCGCGCCCGATGTCGATCAGCACTGGACGTGGCTGGCACCAGGCACCGTCTTCGCGACGATTCTCTGGCTCGGCGCGTCACTTGGCTTCCGCTACTACGTGATGAACGTCACGCGCTACACCGAGGCCTACGGCGCGCTTGGCGGCGCCATGGTGCTCCTGCTCTGGTTCTACATGTCAGGGTTTGTGCTGCTGCTCGGTGCGGTGATGAACGCGAAGATCGAACACGCTGCGCCGATCGGCAAGAACCCGGGCGAGAAGGTTGAAGGCCAACGGCGCCGGATTGGTACCGACACTATGCGAGGCTGGATCGCTGCACGCCGGCGGCGTCACGAGCCGCCGCCGTCAGCAAACGATATTCGCAAGGCCACTCAGTAGCACACCAGGAATTCGACCGCCGCTGCCTCGATTTGTACGGACATCGTCGCGGACATCGGAAACCTGACGATCTCGTCGTCCACGTGCACGTCGGCTACAGTCTCGATTTCGATCGCGCGCGCGCGCAGTGTCGGCAACGACAGGGATCCCTCGCGTCCATCGATAAGATCCGTGAGATACCTGGTCACGTCTTCGCGCTGGTCTTCAGTTGCGGTAACGACCGAGAAGTATCCGTCCGACGGATCCGCGTCGGCCGACAGCACGAGATTCGGTCCGACGGATTGGATGTTCAGAATCTCGGCGAGGAGAAAGTCGCCACTGATCGACTCGCCGTCCACCGTCAGCATCGAACGACGAGGCTCGAGACGTGAGAATACCTGGCAGTAGCGCATCGTCGCCCGCATGAGTTTCGACGGCACGTCCTCCGCACTGAACGGCTTCGTGTGGATCGATGTGATCGTGGCGGGCACAAGCCCGATACCCACACCTTCCAGAAATCTGCGCTCGCCCCACGGTCCGCGTGCGACACCAAGATCGAGGCGGCGTCGCTCTGCGGTATCCCAACACGCCACGAGCTGCTCACTTGGCGCGTCAGACGTGCAACGTCCTGGCGACGTTGTTCGCCGTGCCGAGTGGGAGAACCGCAAGCGGAATCGGCTTGCCCGCGAGGAGCCGCGCCGCGGCGGCGACGGTTCCATCTCCTCCTGCGGCGACGACAAGCTCCGTTCGTTCGTCGATCAGCTCTCCGAATGCCGCTTCTCTATCGAAGACGCGTACGAGCTCGTGGCCCGACGTTTCGATGAGCTCGCGGATCCATGAGAGCGATGTGTTATCGCCGGCCCTTTGATTGTGGAAGAGTGAAATTCGCATCTGAACTGTGACTAATTCAAGAGTTGGACCGCATCTGCCTCTACGACGACGGCCTCGTGGCCGCCTGCTTGCACGACGGCGTGTCATGCACATCCTTGTGTCCAACGACGATGGGATCTACAGCCCAGGGATTGCGGTGCTTGCCGCAGTGGCATCGGAGTTCGGGAGCGTGCGCGTGGTGGCGCCAGATGTTGAGCGCTCATCGATGGGGCACGCAATCACCGCCTCGCGGCCGCTCTCATATCGTCCTACGCGCATCGAGGGACTCACGGCGTATCGGGTCAATGGCACTCCTGCTGACTGCGTCTCATTGGGCGCATATCACTGGGAGAAGGTTGACATCGTGTTATCGGGCCTGAACCTTGGGTTCAATCTCGGAAACTCGATCTGGCATTCAGGAACAGTCGCAGCAGCCAAGCAAGCCGCACTGCTTGGTCTACGCGGTGTGGCATTGAGCGTACCAGCCGGGGCGGAATCCGCGGCGGACTTCGAGCCGCTGAAACCATGGATTCGCCAGGTGCTGCAGACACTGCTCCCCGAACGCGACCTGCCGCTCGTGAACGTGAACTTTCCACGGCAACCGCGAGGAATGATCTGGACGCGCGCATCAGTGAGGCGGTACGACGGCAAGATCGTGCCGACGCAGGATCCCGCAGGTCGCGGACTCTTCTGGTTTACCGTGACACCGATCGAAGGCGCCGATGAAGGCACCGATCGCTGGGCGATCGAGCAGGGTTGGATCGCCATCACGCCACTACGTCTCGATCTCACCGATCCGCATGCGCTCGAAGACGCACGTGCGCGACGGCCACTCGACGAAGTGATCGCCGCTGTGATCTCGCCAGGGAAATCGTCTCCGCAGGCCGCCCAATCGGTCCGCGAAGACGAAGCCCCTGCCGCAATCCCAAAGGCCGTCGGCGCCGAGCCCGAAGGCTAGGAACCGATAGCGGATCGCGAACTACATCGCCTTCTGCCGCGCGAGGAACGAATCTACTTCCTGTTCCGCGCGCTGCTTCGCGTATCCGTACCGCTCCTGCACGAGGCCGACGAGTTTCTCTGCATTGCCATCCACTTGATCGAGCTCGTCGTCCGTGAGCTTGCCCCACTGCGCCTTCGCACTGCCCTTCAACTGATGCCACTTGCCCTGGAGAATTTCGGTGTTCATTCCATCGCTCCTTGATTCGTCTCAATTCGTCTCACGAAACATGCATCGCAAGACGTGAGTCGACGGAGCAGATTGCGTACCACTCAATTTCGATCGGTTTCAGATCGCGTGCATATAGAAGCCCCGCACATCGCGCAAGGAGCACAACCGCTGGTAACCCTTACAAGTTGAACCTGAACTGGGCGCCCGAATCTGATGAGGCTGCCTGCGTCGATTTTCCTTCGAGTCTTTGCAATCCGCGCGTGATTCGCGTGATGGTCCGAAGCTTGCCTTGTTTGGAATGGGACTTGAGGAGGAGACGATGAAACTAGCACTAGGCTGCCTCGCCGCGGCGACGCTGATCGCGACTACGGCGTGCGGCCCAAGAACACCTGACTACGAGAAGACGGCAGACACCGCGTTGTCGAGCGCGGCGCTCGACAAGGTCAACGCCGACTACGACAGAGACGCGAAGACGATTCATCTCAAAGGCACGGTGGACACCGAGAACGATCGTCAGCGCGCGGCCGATGTCGTTCAGAAGGCGGTCGGGGACGGCGCACAGGTCGCCAACGAAGTGACGGTGGCGAACGAGGACGAGGGCATCGCGAATGATCTCGATGGCGGGATCGAGACCCATCTCGGGAATCTCGTCGATCAGGAAGCCGACCTCAAAGACGACTCGATCGACTTCGATTCGAACAACGGCGTGGTGACGATCACCGGCTCGGTGAAGTCTTCTGCTGAACGTGACAAGGTCGGCGACCTCGCGCGCAGCCAGCCGGGCGTCAAGGACGTGGTGAACTCACTGGAAGTGAAACCAAATAAGAAGTAGCGACACTAATCGGTAGCGCTCGTGAGGAGCGAGGAGCGGCGGCGCAGCTGCCGCGTGGAGGTTTGCGATGCGTTCGGCCGCTCTGCTCCTTGGGGTGCTTCTGTTGTGTGTCGGTCCTCTGATCGGGCGTGCTGCGGAAGTGCCCGCCACGCCCGATCCGGCTGACCTCCCCGGAATCTACGAATGTCAGGGCACGGGCGCCGACGGGCGCCCATATCGAGGCGCTGTCATCATCGAACCGGACGGCAGCCGGTTCGTCGTGCGATGGATCATCGCGTCAGAACTAACTGCCGTCGGCGTCGGCGTTCGCGAGGGTAATATGCTCGCGGTCAGTTTCTTCGGCCCTGAGTCTGGCGGCGTCGTGCTCTACCGAATCGACGGTCAACGGTTGTTCGGCCATTGGAGCGCGCCGCTTGCCGAGGGACAGGTGTTCGAGGAGACACTGACTCGGGTAGCAAGCCCGCCGGAGCCTTCGTCAACAACTCCACAGCCAGCGCCGCGCCAACGGCCTTCGGGTACGCGTCCGTTTGGATCGTCGCGCCCAATCTAGAAGCGACGGCTCATCAGGATCAAGCTTTGCAGGCACGCGGCCATGCAACCTCATCGACTCTGAGGGACGGATTCAAGGAGAAGCGTGGCATGGAGGCGTTCTGGATCATCTCGAGTGCCGTCGTCGTCTCACTGGTGGGCGCGATCTTCAGGAATCGCAAATCTGCTCCAAGAAACCTCGGATATGTGAGCAGAGACTGGGTCGTGAGGCACGGCGTAGATCACACAGGCGTCTGACCCGTCGCGACGCAGCCGGTCGCCAGCCGCCGATGATCGTGCGCCAGCCCTTGTAAGAGCTACACCGAGGCGGTCCTGTTCGACCGTCGCGCCAGCCGTTGCTGGGCTTGGATCCGAGAATGCCTGGACGGGATCTTATTGTCGTTGGCGGTTCAGCGGGGAGTTTCGCGCCGCTCAGTACTCTGGTTCGCGCGTTACCCCCTTCCCTCCAGGCGTGCGTGCTCATCGTCGTGCACAGCTCGTCCGAGAGCATGGGCACTCTTTCTAAGATTCTCGGACGCTCCAGCCAGCTTCCCATTTCAATCGCCGAGGATGGCCAATCGATCGGACCCGGAGTGTTCGTCGCACCCGTTGACCATCATCTGATCGTCACTCCCGAAGCCATCCGCGTCACGGTCGGACCGAAAGAGAATGGGTTCCGGCCTGCCATCGATCCGCTGTTTCGAACTGCCGCGGAGGCATACGGACCTCGCGTCATCGGAGTGCTGCTCTCTGGCGCGCTCGACGACGGTGTATACGGTCTCAGCGAGATCAAGGCGCACGGTGGCCTCGCCATCGTGCAGAATCCCGACGATGCGGAGATACCGAGTCTGCCACGCAACGCCATTGCGCACGTCGCCGTCGATCACGTTCTGACAGCAGCAGCCATCGCCTCGCTGCTTGCAATGGAAACTCGATTCCCTCGAGAAGGCGAGGTGGCTATGAGCCGCACCGATCTCGACGATCCGCAACTCCCGGGTAGTAAAACCGATATTGCGGACTTGAACTCCACGCTCGGCCCATCATCGGGTCTGACATGCCCTGATTGCGGCGGGGCCCTGTGGCAGGTCCAAGAAGGCAATCTCGTTCGCTTTCAATGCCACGTCGGGCACCACTACTCATCGGACAGTCTCGTGACGCAGCAGGATGATCGTGTCGAGCGTGCGCTGTGGACGGCCGTGCGCACTCTCGAAGAGCGCGCGGAATTGCGCCGGCGCATGGCAAGCGAGACAGAAGCTGCGGGTCTCGAGGCGGTTTCTCAGTCGTTTGCCGCGCAGGCGAGCTTGGCAGAAGAACAGGCCAATCAGATTCGAGATGTCCTCTCGCGTTCCGGAGCGCGCGCGTCTGCATCGGATGTCGAGACCGTGCAGTTGCCGGTGCGCCCCAAACGGCCACGACAGCGGTAGCATTGACGCACTGCTATGGCAAAGAAGACCAAGACACGCTCGTCGGGAACGCGACCGAGGTCCGCGGCATCGAAACGCGTCGTACGGATGCCACCGGCGAAACCCGGTCGCGCCCGACGACATTCAACGACTGTCCCTCACGGAGCCCAGGTCGTCACGTCGCTCCGCGCGCAGACTCGAGGCGCCGGCGACGTCACGATCGTCGGCGTCGGCGCATCGGCCGGTGGCCTCGAGGCCTTCTCGAGCCTGGTCCGCGCATTGCCTCCGAAGCCCGGTTTCGCACTCGTCCTCGTCCAGCATCTGGCCCCGCAACACGAAAGCGCCTTGCCGACGCTCCTCACGAGTTACACGACCATGCCAGTCCTTCAAGTCACCGACGGCATGCGAGTGGAACGCAATCACCTGTACGTGATTCCGCCAAACGTGCAGATGGGGCTCACGGATGGCAACTTTGATTTGAGACCACGGCCCGACGATCGGACGCAGTACACGCCGATCGACTCGTTCCTCACCTCTCTGGCCGAACACGCTCAGAGCCGGGCAATCGGCGTCATCTTGTCCGGAACGGCATCGGATGGCGCGACCGGTGTTCGCGAAGTCAAGGGGGCCGGCGGGATCACGTTCGCGCAAAAGCCGGAGACGGCGAAGTACGACGGAATGCCGCGTGCAGCCATCGCGACCGGCATGGTCGACATGGTGCTGGCGCCGGCCGAGATCGCGATCAAGCTTTCCCAGGTCATTGCGCATCCGTATGTACACGACTTCGTTCCCTCCAGCGGCGAAGAACTGAGTGTCCGGGACGACCAGCTTCGGCGCATCTTTGACCTTCTTCGCCCCGTCAGCGGAATCGACTTCAAGCACTACAAGCTGCCCACCATCAAGCGTCGGTTGTTGCGCCGCATGGCGCTACAGCGACTGACCGACGTACAGCATTACATCCGGCTCCTCGAAGAGACGCCGGCAGAAGTCCGGTCGCTGTACCAGGATCTGCTGATCCACGTGACGCGGTTCTTTCGTGAGCCTGAATCGTTCAAGGCGCTCGCCCAGCAGGTATTTCCCAAGCTGGTAGAAGAGCGAGGCGAGGATCAGCCCATTCGAGCGTGGGTGTCAGGGTGCGCCACTGGCGAAGAAGCCTATTCGCTCGCCATCTCGCTCCTCGAGCATCTGCACAGGCACAATCAGGATGTCCGGATTCAGATTTTTGCCACCGATGTCAGCGACACGGCCATCGAGCATGCGCGCGCAGGAGTCTATCCGGCATCGATCCAGGCAGACGTCCCGCCCGAGACCCTGCGTCGCTACTTCACGAAGGTCGACGGGAGCTATCGCGTCACCAAGACCGTCCGCGATTTCTGCGTCTTCGCGCGTCAGGACCTCACTAAAGACCCACCCTTCTCGCGTCTCGATCTGATTCTTTGCCGCAACGTCTTGATCTACATGGACGTGATGCTGCAGCAGCGATTGATCTCGGTCTTTCATTACGCGCTCAACCCACAAGGCTTCCTCGTCCTGGGCCAGGCTGAAACGGTGGGCTCGCAGGTCGGGCTGTTCAACCTCGCGGACAAGAAATTCCGGATCTATCTGAAGAAGACGTCCACGCACACGCCGATGGCGCTCAGCGTCGACTACCCGGCGCAGGGAATCCAGCAAAGGCGTCAGCCGCCGGACGCCTCGCAGCCGGAAAAGGCGCTGCAAAGCGAGGTCGCTCGCATCATCTTCGATCGCTACGCTCCGCCTGGGGTCGTCGTCGATGCCGATCTGCAAATCGTCCAGTTCCGCGGTCAAACAGGCGCGTACCTCGAGCCGGCCCCTGGCGAGGCCAGCTTGAGCCTGTTGAAGATGGCGCGCGAGGGATTGCTCTACGGGCTGCGGATGGCGTTACACAGCGTCCGAAAGAGCAAGGTGCCCGTTCGAAAAACTGGCCTGCGCGTCAGGTCGTCGGGGGGTTGGAAGCCGGTCAGTCTCGATGTCCTGCCGCTCACGTCGTCAGGCCGTCCGCACTACCTGGTGTTGTTCCAGGAGCCAAACAGGGGGCGCGACGACGGCGATCACGCTGAGCCGATCACGCCAGCCGCGCCCTCGCGGCGCGACCGGCGGCGCGAACAGCAGACAGAGTTCGAACTGCTGGAGCGGGAATTAGCCGCCAGTCGCGAATATCTCCAGTCGATCATCCAGGAGCTCGAGGCGGCGAACGAAGAATTGCAATCCGCGAACGAAGAGATCTTGTCGAGCAACGAGGAACTGCAGAGCACCAATGAAGAGCTCGACACGGCCAAGGAGGAGTTGCAATCCACCAACGAAGAGCTCAACACCCTCAACGAGGAGCTTCACGGGCGGAACGAAGAGTTGGGCCTCGTCAACAGCGACTTGGTAAATCTTCTCGCAAGTGTTCAAATCGCTATTGTCATTATCTCGAGCGATCTGCGAATCCGTCGCTTCACGCCGATGGCGGAGAAAGTCCTCAATCTGATCCCTGGCGACCTGCGATCGACCGATCGGGCACATCAAGCCGAACATCGACTGCCCCGACCTCGAGCGCTTGATCCACGAGGCGATCGATACGATCGCACCGGTCGAGCGCGAAGTCAGAGACAAGAGCGGACGCTGGTTCTCGCTCCGCATTCGCCCATACAAGAACGTCGACAACAAGATCGATGGCGCGGTGCTCACGCTCTTCGACGTCGACGTGACCAAGCGATCGGAACAGCGGATGCGCCTGGCAAAGGACTACACTGATGCGCTCATGAGGGTGATCGATCAACCCCTCGTCGTCCTGGACCGTGATATGCGCGTGCAGACCGCCAGCGAGTATTTCGCTCGCGCACTCGGCAAGACGACGTCTGGTGCGATCGTCGGCCAGCATCTCTCCGAGCTCGATGGCGCATGGAGTTTTACGGAGCTTCAGGAACGTATCACTAGCTCGGCACCGACGTCGTCGCCGTTCGAGCGTGTCCCCATCGCAGTAACAGGCGAGGATTCGTCGCGACAAACGGTGTGGGTGACCGGGCGCTGGCTGCCGTGGCACGAATCACCCGAGTCACAGGTGCTGGTGCTGGCCATTTCAGCGCAGGAGCCGACCTCGCCGATTAGTGGAGCGTAAATAAAGGAACCTATGGGTGCTCCAAAGAGCTACCGCGGCGGCAACCGGGTCGAGCGATTTCGGGATCTGCAATTGGAGGGCGTTGACAAGGAGGCCCTCGCCGAGCTCGTTCACGAGCTCAAAGTCCACCAGGAAGAGCTCAGTGCGCAGAACCATCAGCTCATCGAAACGCAGAGTGCGCTCGAGGAGTCTCGCGATCGCTACGTCGACTTGTACGACTTCGCACCGATCGGCTACATGACCATCAGTCCGAGTGGCACGGTCCGCGAGATGAACCTCACCGGCGGCCGGAGTGCTCGGCAGGGAACGCGGGAAGATCGTCGGCCTTCCGTTCAGCGCTTTCGTCCTCCGCGCCGACAAGCCCCGCTTCTCAGAGCACCTGAGACAGTGCCTGCAGGCCGAGCACAGCAGCGTGACGACCGAGCTGACACTCAGCATCGGCAACCATCTCACATCCGTTCAACTGGTCACGCGGCGACACGGTGGCGACACCAGTGGCGAGCCGACGTTCCTGACCGCCCTCGTCGACATCACCGCTCGAAAGAAACTCGAACAGGAGAGCCGGGAGGCCGAAGACGCACGTGAAAAGCTGTCTCGCGAGCGCGAATTCGCGCGGGCGCGTGCCGACGCCAAAGATCACTTCCTCGCCGCATTGAGCCACGAGCTGAGAACCCCGCTCACGCCGATCGTCGCGACGATGTCGGATAGTCAGTTGATCTCGCTCGCCCCGGAGCCATTGCGTGCCGCTCTGCACACGGCACGGCGGAATCTCGATCTCGAAGTGCGCCTCATCGACGATCTGCTGGACGTCACTCGCATCTCGCGCGGCCGCCTGCAGCTGACGCACGAGCAGATCGACCTGCATCAAGTCGTCCAGGAAGTCATCGACATGCTGAGTGTTGAGACTCAGCGCCGAAGCATCACCGTCGTGACGGCGTTCGACGCGCCGCAGCACTTGGTCGTCGGCGATCCCGTGCGACTTCGACAGGTGTTCTGGAACCTGCTTGGCAACGCGACGAAGTTTACCAACACCGGCGGCACCGTGACGATCGCGTCGTCCGCCGGTGCGGCCGGGTTCATCCAAGTCACCGTGAGCGACACCGGCGCCGGCATGAGCCGCGATGTGATCGACGCGATTAACTCGCCGGACGACGCAGCCAGCCAAACGCCGATTCACTCCGCGACCGGGCTGGGACTTGGTCTGGCCATCTGCCGTGGAGTGGTCACTGGACATGGGGGCACGCTACGCGCCATCAGTCCAGGTGCGGGGCGTGGCAGCACCTTTATCGTCCAGATCCCGGCGGCGACACCCCGAGAGCACTCGGATTCGCCGTCGATGCCGGCCCCGTCGCAGCACGATCGACAGACGCCTCGGCTGCGGATCCTGCTCGTCGAGGACCATCAGGACAGCGCAGACATGTTGTCCCAGCTCCTCACGCTTCACGACTACGAGATGACAGTTGCGAGATCCGTCCAGGAAGCACTCGCCGCAGCATCTCGGGAATTCGATCTTCTGATTAGCGACATCCGCCTGCCTGACGGCAGCGGCATCGAGCTGATGCGCCGGCTGCGGGCGAATCAGAACATTCGGGGGATCGCGATCAGTGGTTTCGGGACCGAAGAGGATCGGCAACGCAGTTTAGAAGCCGGATACGGAACGCACCTCACCAAGCCGGTGGACCTCAACCGATTGCTCGAGGCGATCGAACGGGTATCGACCCGGGCTCGCTGAGCCTGATCTACAATAGGGTTCTCACAACAATCGAGAGAATCCATGGCTTCCGCACGAACCAAGTGCCCGGAGTGCGACGCTTCCAGCGTTGTCGATCTGCAGGACATTCTCTACTCATCCCGAGTTGACTTCTTCCGCTGTCGAGCATGTTTGTGCTGGTGGATGGTGCCGAAAGGCGCGGAGGAGCCTGCCACGCGAATCGTGCTCGGCGAAACCGCGTCGGCGAGTTCCGAGAAGATCATTTAGCGCGAGAGGACCGTACGGACAGTTCGCAGAAACTCCGCGGTTTCGACCGGCTTTGAGCAGTAGCCGTTGTAGCCGGCCGCGAGCGCACGCTGACGATCCTCTGGCCGTGCATACGCGCTGACGGCGACAGCCGGCAGGCCGGCGCGAACGCGACGGGCGCGCTCGAGCAGCTCGCAGCCATCGACTTCAGGCATCGCGATATCAGCAACCACCAGGGACACCGGCGTTGTCTCCAGTAGCGTCAAGGCCTCGCGTGCCGACCCGCAGCGGAGGACATCCGCCCCGCAACGTTCGAAGACGGTCGCCAGCAGCTCTCTCGAATCGCTCTCGTCGTCCACGACCATAATGGTCGTCCCATGGAGCCGCAGATCCATCGTGGGGCTCGGTGCAGAAGAAGCGACCCCGCGCTGGCTCTCATCGCTCACACAGCCCCGCGTGGCTGCAGGCAGGCGGATCGTGATTCTGGTGCCCTGATCGCGTCCGTCGCTATGCGCCTCGATGTCGCCGTTGTGCTGCTCGACGAGATGTCGGGTGATCGCCAGACCCAGGCCGAGTCCGCCATGCTGGCGGGTCGAACGACTGTCGGCTTGCCGGAAGCGATCGAAGACGAGCGGCAGGAACTCGGAGTCGATACCGATCCCTGTGTCTGTCACCTCGATCGACACCTCGTCCCCGCTGGCTGCGCAGCGAATCTCGACGCGGCCGCCCTCGGGTGTGAACTTGATCGCGTTGGACACCACGTTACCGAGGACCTGCTGCAGGCGTTTGGGATCGCCGTCAATCGGCGGCAGATCGTCCGCTACCCAGTGCGTCATCTGAATCTGCCTGGCGTGCGCGGCCGGTAGCAGCGCCGCGACCGCCGCCTCGACGAGGCCCTGTACCCGCACGGTGCGGCGTTCGATATCAAGCTTCTTCGAGATGATTCTGGAGATGTCGAGGATGTCCTCGATCAGTTGCGCCTGCAGCTTTCCGTTACGCGCGATGACGTCGATGGCGTGACGCACGCGCTCGTTCGACACATCGCCCGACTGCAGGATCTGCACCCAGCCGAGAATCGCGTTGAGTGGCGTTCTCAGCTCGTGCGAGAGCGTCGCGAGGAATTCGTCCTTCAGGCGGCTCGCTTCTTCAGCGGCGGCGACACGCGCGAGCTCCATTTCCTTGCGTGGCGTGACGTCCCGGCACACGCCGGTCAACCGGGCTGGCCGGCCACCTTCGTATTCGACACGCCCCTTTCCTTCCAGCCACTTGATCGAGCCGGACGGCGTGACGATGCGGTATTCGATTTCGTAGGGCGTGCCTTCATCCACGGCCCGTCTCACGGTGTGGAGCACGCGGTCGTGGTCGTCGGGATGAATTTCCTTCTCGTAGCTCTTGAAGGTGCCGTCGAACGTGCCTGGCGGCAAGCCATGGACGCGCTCGAGATTGGGCGACCATCGCACGCTGTTGCTGACGAGGTTCCACTCGAAGGTGCCCATCGAGGCGGCATCGAGGGCAAAGAGCAATCGTTCTTCACTGCGCAGCGCCAGGTCCTCGGCGCGCAGACGCTCGATGGCGAATGCAACTTGGGAGGCGATGACGCGCGCCAGTTGCTGCTCCTCGGCCGTGAGCTCATGAGGCTCGGGGAAGTACAGCATGAACTTCCCGATGACGCGCCCGAGACTCACCAGTGGGATGAACGCCATGCCGGCGATCCCCTCTCTCTCGAGCGCGGGCATGTACGCCTCGAGCGAGGCGCTCGCACGAGGCATCAGGAACAAACACCGGTTCGGGATCTGGCGTATCCGCCGCCCACGGCGTGTGTCCTTCAACCGCACGGCGATACGCGTCGGACAACCCACGATGGGCCTTGAAGCGCATCACGCCATCAGGATCGAACAGCAGAATGGCGGACCGGGACACACCGATGCCCTCGGTCAGCGCGTCGAGCGCCGCGCTGTAGATGTCCTCGACCGTGCTGATTCGGCTGATGGCGTTCGTCAGACCGAGGCACACAGCGATATGCGGGTTGATGACTCCGATCACAGGGCCATTCGCTCGCGCCTATTGTAATATCAGCGGGCGGTCGTCACTCTGACGTTCGAGTATCTGGCGCACGGACTCCACAAGCGTGAGGACGAGACGACACGGAACGGCTTGTGTCGTCAGGTGCGCGCGTGACTGCGAGCCGGCCATCCGAACCACCGATTCGCGCCGATCGTTGACACGATCGAGTGCCCGTTCAATTTTCGTCCGCAGTCGAGCGGTTTCCTCGATGGCGGGCTCCATGGCGATCGGATTCGGCATCGCCGAACGCGCCAGTGCCACCGCATCGTCCCCAGTTGCGATGACGTGATAGCCCGACGAGCGCAGGCACGTCGAATATTATTCACGGGCGTCGTCGTAGTCTTCGAGCAGAAAGATGGCCGGGAGTAGCTTCGCGACCTGCATGAGTCTCGCCAAGTGTCGCGACGCAACCTCGACTGTTCAGGTATCCTGCGCCCGTTGGCAGACACGGTACGGTCTTCGCTTTCGCGCCGCACAAATGACCAGGCGGCGTGTGCTCATCGTGGAAGACAACCAGGATGCGGGTGAGATGTATCGCATGCTGATCGAGCTTGGCAGGGCATGAGGTCCTGTTGGCGGAGAACGGCGCGCATGGGCCTCGAACTGCTGAAGTCGGCCCGACCCGGACATCGCGCTCGTGGACATCGGGCTTGCCCGGGATGGACGGATACGAGATCGCTCGCCGCTTCAGGGCCGAACCGAATGGCGCGGGCGTGCTGCCTCGTGGCGCTCACCGGCTACGGGTCAGTCGACCGATCGTGACCGCTCGCGCCAGGCCGGCTTCGATCTCCATCTCCTCAAGCCCGTCGATCCGGAGAGGCTCACGTCACTCCTGGACGGCCGCCACATGATCACCTCGGCGCGACCTCCGCGCCCGCCTGGACGGCGTCTCACTCTCTTCGCCTCTCCCCTGCTCTCTGTCTTTCGTTGCTCTTGCCGTAGCGGTCCGGTGGCTTCTCGACCCGTGGCTTGGCGACAACCTGCCGCTCGTCACGCTGTACGGCGCCGTTGCGGCCGCGGTCTGGATTGGCGGGTACACGCCAGGGCGTCGCTGGCGGCCATCGTTGGGCTATCTGGCCTGCGACTACCTCTTCATCGAGCCGCGCGGCGACCTTCGGGTTCTCGGACGCCTCGTCGTTCGTCGGGGCGCTGACCTACACGGTCACATGCGCGATCGTGATCGGACTCGGGCAACGCGACGCGACGGGCGCGGCACAAGGCACATGGGCAGAGCGAGCTGCTGCGAACGACGCTCGCGAGCATCGGCGATGCCGTTGTCACGACCGACCTGAGCGGCCGCGTCACGTCGATGAATCGCTGTCGCCGAAACGCTGTCTGGGCTGGACCGAGCATGACTGCACGAGGGCAACTGCTGAGCGACGTCTTCCGCGCAGTCGAACGAGGACACGCGCTCCGCCATCGAGAATCCAGCGACGCTCAGGTGCTGCGCGACGGATCGCGCCGCCGACGCGACGAATCGTCACGTCCTCATTGCGAAAGACGGCACGGAACGGCTGATCGACGACAACGCCGCGCCGATTCGCGACGAGAACGGGCAGCATCGTCGGGTGTGTCCTCGTCCTTCCGGGACGTCAGCGAGCGCCGACAGGCTGAGCTGGCGCTGAGAGCGAAGCGAACGCGAGCTGGCCGATTTCTTCGAAAACGCCTAGCGTTGCGCTGCACTGGATCGGACCGGATGGCGTCATCCTGCGGGCGAACCAGGCCGAGCTCGACCTGCTGGGGTATACGCGGGAAGAGTACGTCGGCCGCCACATCTCGAAGTTCCACGTCGATCGGGACGTGATCGACGACGCCCTCGCGCGGCTGTTCCGCGGAGACTCGCTCGTCCAGGTTCCCTGCACGGATGCGGCTGCAAGAACGGCTCGATCAAGAAAGTGCTGATCGACTCCAACAGCCTGTGGGAGCAAGGGCCGCTTCGTTCACAGCCGCTGCTTCATGTTCGATGTCACCGAGCAGAAACGCGAAGAAGAAACTCGATCGCTGCTGGCCGCCATCGTGGCGGCCTCCGACGATGCCATCGTCAGCAAGACGCTCGAAGGCGTCATCCTGATCGTGGAACCAGGGAGCCCAGCGCCTGTTCGGGTATTCCGCCGCCGAGGCCGTCGGGCGATCGATCGACCTGATCATTCCGTCCGGAGCTTCGCCAGGAGGAACGCCAGATCCTTCGACCGGATCCGGCAGGGCGACCGCGTCGATCACTTCGAAACCATTCGCGTGAGCAAGGACGGGCGCCGGCTGGACATCTCGCTCACTGTGTCGCCGGTTCGCGACGAGTCAGGTCGGGTGATCGGCGCGTCCAAAGTCGCGCAGAGACATCAGCGAGCGCAAACAGATGGACGCGGCGCTGCGGGAGGCCGACCGCCGCAAGGACGAGTTCCTCGCGACGCTGGCCCACGAGCTGCGAAATCCGCTCGCGCCGATCCGCCATTCGCTTGAAATTCTCCTCCGGTCCGAAGGGGATCCCGGGCTCTTTCGCCATGCGACGGACATCCTCGGGCGCCAGCTCTCCCACATGATCCGCCTCGTCGACGATCTCCTCGACGTCAGCCGCATCACGCGCGACAAGCTGCAACTGCGGAAGACGCGAGTCGATCTGGCGTCGATCATCAGGACACGCCGTCGAAGCCAGCCGGCCGCTGGCGGAACGCGACCAGCAGACGATCGAAGTCTCGCTGCCGGAGCAGCCGATCTACCTCGATGGCGATCCCGTCCGCCTGACCCAGGTGTTCAGCAATCTGTTCAACAACGCCTGTCAGTACACCGAACCGGGAGGACGCATCTGGCTCACGGCCGAGCGGCAGCGACAACGAGGTCGTCGTCGTCGTACGAGACAGCGGCATCGGCATGCCCGCCGACCAACTCGATGGCATTTTCGAGATGTTTGCGCAGGTGGATGACGACGAGCGAGCGCCCGCGCCGCGGCCTGGGCATCGGTCTGACGCTGGTGCGGCGCCTCGTGCAGTTGCATGGCGGCACGGTCACGGCGCGCAGCGAGGGACGCGGTCTCGGCAGCGAGTTCGAGGTGCGGCTTCCCATCGCTCGAGTGCCATCCGGAGATTTCGAAGCCGCGGCGCCTGCGTGCAC
This sequence comes from uncultured Acidobacteriota bacterium, assembly GCA_963757735.1. Lineage (GTDB taxonomy): Bacteria > Acidobacteriota > Vicinamibacteria > Vicinamibacterales > UBA2999 > Gp6-AA40. The sequence continues at coordinate 299,336 of CAVWST010000003.1, read as the reverse complement.
GCTCGACTCCACGGCCCGCCGCATTCTGGTCGTCGACGACAATCGGGATAGCGCGGATTCAATCGCGACACTTCTGCAGCTCAGCGGCCATCGCACGTTCATCGCTCACGACGGTCTCGCCGCAGTCGAGGCCGCCGAACACCTTCGGCCCGATGTCGTGCTTCTGGATGTCGGGCTCCCCAAGATCAGCGGAATCGAGGCCTGCCGCCGCATCCGCAGCCAGGCATGGGGTAAAGCCATGGTCATCGTCGCGCTTTGACCGGCTGGGGACAGGAAAGCGACCGGCGCAACACGAGGGAAGCTGGCTTCGACGCTCATCTCGTGAAGCCGGTGGACTACGGCGATCTGCTGCAGCTTCTGGCTGCGCTCCTGCCCCTTCCAGCTCTGCGAGTAGACTTGCCTCCTGACACCATGCTCGAGCGACAGCCCACTGATCGCGCCGTGCGCGCCCATGAGCGCCGACGCTGCGATTGACGATCTCGCGATAACTGTGTGGATCATTCGCGGCTGCGTTCGTGGCTGATGGCGGCTGCGCCTGGCCGCTGTTCCGTCAACCGCTACACCGTCAACATCGTCTTCTGGGACCAGTGGGACTTCCTTCAGGGACTGTTCGACGGCGCGGATGCATGGACGCTGTTCCGCTGGCAACACGGACCGCAACGTCAGGGCATCGGCAACCTGATCATCGCCGTGCTCTACTCCGCAACGGGTGGAACGGCAGGGCTGACGCCGCCGCATCGGCAGTCGTCGTTGGGCTGGCCGGCATCGGGGCCTCTGGCTCGTGAAACGCGTCTGCGGCGCGCTGCGTCCGTGGGATGTCGTCGTGCCTCTCATCTTTCTCACGACCTCGAGCGCCGAGACCTACGTCGTTGCGCCGAACCTCGCGCATGGTCCCGTACCTGCGCTGCTGCTGATCGGTTACGCGTCTGGCGCTGACCATCCCCTCACACGCGACGCGATGCGCTGCGCTCGTGAGTCTGAATTTTCTGTGCGTGAACACCGGCTTCACGCTGCTGCTGGGTGGCATCACGCCCGTGTTCTGCTGCTGCTGGCCTGTGCGTCACGCAGCTCACCGCTCGCGAGCGGGCGATGTACGCGGCCGGCATCGCGGCCGCGCCTGGCGTACGTTCGCGTCTGTTCTTTCACGGGTTCGTCTCCACAGTCCGCGACGGACTGTTTTCAATTTCCGCATGTTCGTCCCTGGGAGTACGTGCCGTACACCGGGTTCGTGCTGGCTCGCCCGTTCGGCCTCGAAGCGGGCGACGGACGCCATACGGCTGATTCGGGAACCGGCGTGCGTTCGTCGCGATGGCCGGGTTCGTGGCGTATGCGGTGTTCCGGCTGATTCGCGTGACGGGCGACTCGGTCTTCTGGGCGAGTCGTCACTTCGCTTTCTGGCTTTGCGCTGCTCTTCGCATCGACCAGCGCCGTCGGGCGCGTCTGCCTCGGGCTCTACTCCGCGAACGCCTCGCGCTATATCCCATACATGCTGCCCGGAATGCTGGCGCTTGTACCTCGTCATCCGGACGGCGCCACCAGATCTGCGCGCGGCTCGCGCACTGCTGCCGGTGTTTCTGGTGGCGTGCATCGCGAAAGAGGGCCGACGAGCTCAGCGCCAATGAGGCGGCTGACTACTTCAAGTACAAGCAACGCTGGCGCGACTGCTATCTGGCCATGCACGATATCGACGCATGCGACGGCGGGCGGGACATCCGGTCTATCCCGAACCCGAGGCCACACGTCTTCAGGAGAAGCTCGACTGGCTCGAGGCGCGCCGATACAGCCTGTTTCAGGTAGCGACGAATCGTCGGGCACTCGCATAACGGCTCCGTCGCCGCAGGCGTGGCTCAGGCCTGCGGCGACGTGGCCGGGGGGAACCGAATATTTGCGAGATGATAGGTGTCACAGGCATGATTGACTGACGGGAGTGCAAGATGCGAGCCCCTGGCCGAAGTTCGTGAATCCGTTCGGAGCTCGACTCCGCCGGCTCAAGCAATCCTGTCTGAGCTTGTAGAAGGTGCAACCCGACCTTGTAATTCTTGTGACCTAGGTTCGCCGACGGTCGGTCGCGTCTCTCAATTCGATCCCGGCATCATCACGTGCCGCGTCCAATCGAGAGCGCGCGTCAGCCATCGCTGCGATGTCAGGGCACGAAACTGCTCTTTGCAAGTCTGTGGAGTCAATGTGTCGGCCATGACAGAGGCAGTTCGGCAACGGCGGCAATCACATCGAGTATCGCCGCATGAGCGAGCCAGTTCGACGTCGTCGTCAGGACACCTCATGCGCCGCGACGTCGGCTCGTCCGGTGCCAGAACGCGCGCGGGCGTCTGCTCGCCGAGCCAGTCGCTCATCCCGTCGCCGAACCGCGGCGAGCCGCGTTCGCTGCCGCGTCCCCGCATTCTGGTCATCGAAGACGATCCATACGCCCGCGAAGCACTTACGCTGCTGCTCGACTATTACGGCTACGACGTCGTTGCGGCGAGCAACGGCACCGACGGGCTTGCGCTGGTCACGGAGGCAACGCCCGATCTCGTCGTGACCGACTGGCGAATGCCGGGGCTGTCGGGACATGCGTTGTGTGTCGCGCTTCGCGAGCGGCGGGACACCATGCCGATCATCGTCGTGACGTCCGCCGACGAAGTCTTCAGTCACGACCAGCCAGTGAATGCTCGCCTTCGCAAGCCGGTCGATCCCCCGCTCCTCAACCGCGTGATCAGCGACGAGCTGCGCGCGCCACCGCGCGCACCGGATCGCTAGCGCCGGCCTCTACGGACACGACCTCCCACGACTCGTTCGCGCGCGACTGGGCTGCTCCTCGCGATGCCTGGCCGCCGACGTCCGGCGCCTGATAGTGATTCAGCCGGTTGTAGAGCGTCTTCAGGCTGATGCCGAGGACGCTCGCGGACTTCGGCTTGTCCTCCTGATACTCGCGAAGCGTCGCGAGAATCAGCCGGCGCTCGACCTCGGCGATCGTCGATCCCACGCGAACGGTGAACACGCCGGACCCGGTCTCGGCTCTTGGTCTCGACCGCAGCTTCTGGCTGCTTCGCCTCCGCGCTGCACTTCCGCCGGAAGGCTGTCCACGTCGATGAGAGTCTTCCGACAGGACGTACGCGAAGTGCACGACGTTCCGAAGCTCGCGGACGTTGCCTGGCCAGCTGTACTGCGCGAGCGTCTCGAGCGCCTGATCGCTGAAGCGCTTGGCTCGTCCCTCGGTCTGGATCAAGTCCTCCAGGAACGCCTGCGCCAGCAGCCCGATGTCTTCACGGCGGCTCTCTGCAGCGGCGCGAGGTCGATCTGGAAGACCTTCAACCGATAGTACAAGTCGGCGCGCAGCTTTCCTTCGTCGATCGCCTGCTGCACGTTGCGGTTGCTCGCGGCCAGGATGCGCACGTCCACCTGAATCGGCTGCTCGCCGCCGACGCGAGCCAGCGAATTCGTCTCGAGCACGCGCAGCAGCTTGACCTGCAGCTCGATCGGCATCTCGGTGATTTCGTCGAGGAAGAGCGTCCCGCGCGTCGCCTGCTCGAAGTAGCCCTTGTGACGGCGCTCGGCGCCGGTGAAGCTGCCGCGCTCGTGTCCGAACAGCTCGCTTTCCATCAGCGACGGCGAGATCGCGCCGCAGTTGACCGGCACCCAGGGACCGTGACGGCGGCGACTCAGCTCGTGAATGGCGCGCGCGACGACGTCCTTGCCCGATCCGCTCTCGCCGGTGATGAGCACGCTCGCGCTGCTCGGCGCGATGCGGCTGATCAACTCGCACGCGCGCACGATCGGCTCCGATCGGCCCGACGATGCCGACGAAGCGTCCCGTTCGCTGCTGCTCCGAACGCAGCTCGCGCAGCTCGTCGGGCAGTCGCTTGGTCTGCGAGATGTCCTGCAGAATCTTGCGCAGCCGCTCGACGTCGAGCGGCTTGGTGAGGTAGTCGGACACGCCGCGGCGCAAGCGCCTCGACGGCAGAGTCCAGGCTCGCCTGTCCGGTGATCAGCACGACGGCGGGAGGAGTATCGCTGACAGCCCGTTGATCGAATCGAACAGGCTGAGACCGCTCCCGTCCGGGAGGTTCAAGTCCACCAGCACGACATCCGGAGGCTGTTTGGACAATTCGACGCGCGCCTGATCCATGGTGGCTGCCGTCGCCGTGGTGAACCCTTCCAGCTTGACCAGCTGCTCGAGGCTTTCGAGCGTGCTGGCGCTATCGTCAACGATGAGTGCGTGAGCCATGTCAGAGTCTTCCTGTCGAAGCCGCCGGTGGAAAGGTGATTTCGATGCACGTCCCGTGGGGGACGTTCGACGCGCATTCGATGCGACCGCCTTGCGATTCGACGATCGCACGGGTCACATGCAAGCCTATCCCAGTCTGTCGTCGATCGTTCACAAAATGTGGACGCCACGACGCCCGTCAGTTGAGGTTGCATTCCAGCGCCGCTGTCACTGATGCGAACGGTACACGCGCGTGGCGTCGCCGTCGGCGCTGATGACCAGTCGTCCTTGTTCTGGCATCGCCTCCAGCGCATTCACGAGGACGTTCAGTAATGCAGCACTGCACCTGATCCTCGAACCCGACGATCTCCATCGAACCGCTCTTCAGCTCGAGGACAACCTCGACGCGCTGTCGAACCGCCCGCGCCGCGATGAGACTCTTCAGCCGCTCGCACATGATGCCGATGTCGAACGTCGATCGGCTGCTCGGCTGGCTTTGCGCGGAACATCAACTCGATCGAGCGATCGAGGCGCTCCACTTCGCGCGGTATCGTGTCGAGACATTTCGTCACGGCCGCATCCATCGGCGCCGCCGGCTCACGCTGAAGCAGTCGCCCGAGCAATCGCGCTGTTGATGCGGATCACGTGCAGCATGCCCTTGAGGTCGTGCGCCCAGTCGCGTGACAGGAACGAGAAGGTGCCGATGACGCGCCGCCTGCTGAAGAAGACTCTGCGGTGCTCGGCAACGAACGTCCGTCCCTCAACAGCAGCACGCGTCCGTCGCTCGCAACACCGGCCACATCGCAGCTGCGAACGCCGAGCGAGCCGAGACCCGCCAGCTCCACGGACGTCTCGTCCATGGAACCGTTCTGCCACGCCGGCTTTCGAGGTGAGCTCGCGTTGCAGATCCCTGACGCGCTCATTCAGGGCCGGCTGGGAGTCCGCGCGCAGCAATTCACGGGCGCGGGCGTTGGTTGACGTCACGCGGCCCTCGTCGATCCAGCACGACGATGCCGACCTCGCACAGGTCGATTTCGACGGTGCCGCCCGCCCGGACAGAACTTTCATCATGCCCTGATCAATCCACACGAGCTCGGCCTCTGTCATTGATCAACGCCGGAGGAGCTGGGCCGGAATAGCTTACTTTAACCCCCGGCTTGTTCCTTCGGACGCCACCACCGACTGGCTTGTTGCGAGTACGGCTGACCTCAAAGCACGTCCTGTGCCGAACTCTGAGCCCGGGAGCTTCCGGTCGGCCTTTTTCAGGCTTCCGACCGGCGTCGACGCGTGGCCGCGGCACGCTTGGCAGCAGAACGGCGAAGGGCTGGTCCCTTCGTCCTCGCCGCCTGTCTGGCCGATGCGCTTCGCGAGACGACGCCGAACGCTTCCGCGCGCTGCTGCGCGCCTGCCGCGCGAGCGCCTCCTTCGAGGCAGCCGCGTGACCCTCTCGCTTGAGCGCGTCGACGCGTGGCGCGCGAACGCGATGCAGATGTCGCCGCTTCCGTCCGCTGCGCCCCTGGCGCAGCGCTCGTTTCGCCGCGCGGCGAGTCCGCGTTCGGATGTCGTCCCCTTCTTCGGCGCGGGCAGATCGACGCCCGCTTTGCGCGCCTTCGACAGCCCGATCGCGATCGCCTGTTTCGTCGATCGTGCGCCGTGCTTGCCCTCGCGAATGTGATCCATCTCCTCGCGGACGAACTCGCCGGCTTGTGTTGACGGAGCCCGGCCAGCGCGTTTCGCCTGCACGAGCTCGCTTGAGTGTGGTCTTCCTCTGGCATGTCGCTGAAATTACGCAAGTTCTGCGCCGCGCTCCGTCTTTTTCGACGCCAGCCATTGACCCTGCGTGTCCCTCGGCGGTAGCCTCGCAGTCTACGTGCCCTCGCGAGAGGTTTCGAGATGCGATCACAGACAGCGCTGACGGCGGCGTCGATGCTCGTCATGGGGATGCTCGCCTCCTCGTGCACGACAGCCAACGCGCCAGCAGGTAATCCGGCCCAGCATCGCGTCCAGAACGGACGAAAGAAGAGAACTCGCGCTCGGCCGCGCAGTACAAGACGGCAGCGGAGCTCTATCAAGCTCTTCGCGACCAGGCCAAAGGCGGACAGGCCACTCGAGTGGACGAGTCTTCCAGACTGGCGCGGCGTTTACACGCGCGCACCTGTCGCCGGCTTCGCGTTCGATCCAGAGACGCCAGAAGGCGGTCCACCCACCGCCAAGCTGACGCCAGAGTACGAAGAGCGCATGCGCAAGCGCATCGAGGGCGTGAAGACAGGGAATCGAATGGGATCCGATCTCCACCTGCGCGCCGCCAGGCCATCCACGCTGGTTGACGGAGCCCTTCCTGCGCGAGTTCATCGTGACGCCGGATCAAACGTGGCTGGTCAACGAGATGGTCAACGACATCCGTCGCATCTACACCGACGGACGCGACCACGTCCCTGCCGCCGATCGCTACCCGCTGTACAACGGGGACTCGATCGGCTTCTGGGACGGCGATCGCCTGGTGATTCACACCAACCAGCTGCGCGCGGGCATCTACCAGCGCGCACACCCGGACTACACCGATCAGGTCGAGACCGTCGAGGTCTGGCACAAGGCCGACCCGAAAGACGCTGCGCGCGGATGTGTGGGTCTACGACCCGCCCGCGCTGGCAGAACCGTGGTTCACGCGGCAGTCGTACCTGAAGCTGGACGATCCGGACAAAGGTTTGCGGATCAGATACTGGAACTGCGGTGAGAACCAGAACAACTCGGTGTTCCAAACGCAGGACGGCTCCACCCAGTTTCAGGATCTGACGTTCACGAAGAGTGACGACAAGAAGAGGAGGTAAGCCGTGACCGCTCGTCGTGTCTCCGTCGGCGTGCTGATGGGCATCTCCTGGCGGTCGCATCCGCGCCGCGCTGGCACACCATTCGGCCGCGATGTTCGAAGAGAAGAAGACCATCACTGTCGAAGGCGTCGTCAAGGAGTTCCAGTTCACGAATCCACATTCCTGGTTGCTCGTCGACGTGAAGGACAAGAACGGCAAGGTCACCACGTGGGGATTCGAAGCCGAAGGCCCGAGCACGCTGCAACGCGCCGGCATCCGTCCGAGCGAATTCCCCGTTGGCACGAAGCTGACCATCACCGGCCGGCCGATGAAGGACGGCCGGCCGGCCGCGATCTGGGAGTCGGCCGTGAGAGCAGACGGCAAGAAGTTCAACCCGCGCGAAGGGTTCGCGGTCCGCTGACCACAAACGTGAAACAGTACCCGCTTCCGGATTCGCGTGGATCGCTGCTGCCGCACTCGCCGCAACAGTCGTCACGCGGAGCGGCGAACGACTGGCCGCAGTTCCTCGGGCCATCGCGCAACGGCACGTATGCCGGACCGCCGCTTGCCGACGCCTGGGGCGCGAGCGGCCCGAAGGTCTGTCTGGCGCAAGCAGGTCGGACAGGGGTTCGCCGGTCCCGCTGTCGTCGGCAATCGCGTCATCCTCTTCCATCGCGTCGGCAACGAGGAAGTCCTCGAGTCGCTCGATGCGGCGACCGGCAACTCGATGTGGCGGTACGCCTACCCCACGCGCTATCGCGACGACTTCGGATTCGACGAAGGCCCTAGTGCGGTACCGGTCGTCGCCGACGGCGTGATCTACACGTTCGGCGCGGAGGGCCAGCTCCACGCCGTGGACCTCGCAAAGGGCACACGCCTCTGGAGCGAGGACACGATGAAGCGCTTCGGTGTGCCCGAAGGGCTTCTTCGGCGCAGCCGGATCACCCCTCGTTGAAGGCGGTCGCGTCATCGCGAACATCGGCGGCGACAAAGCCGGCATCGTCGCTTTCGAGGCGAAGACTGGCAAAGTGCTCTGGACGGCGACCGACGACGACGCGAGCTATTCATCCGGCGTGGCTGCAACGATCGGCGGACGCAGGCTCGGAGTGTTTCTCACGCGCGACAGCCTTGTCGGTCTCGATCCGGCATCCGGGATGCGTGCAGTTCCAGCGACGATGGCGCGCACGCCTTGCCGCATCGGTCAATGCCGCCACGCCCATCATCGTCGGCGACGAGATTTTCGTGTCCGCGCAGTACGGGCCCGGTGCCGGCGTCCTCCGCGTGAATGGTTCGCAGCTGACGGACGTGTGGACGTCAGACGACGTGCTGTCCAATCACTACGCAACGAGCGTTTTTTACAACGGCTATTTGTACGGTTTTCACGGGCGGCAGGAGTTCGGCCCGAGCTTCCGGGCCGTGGAGTTCCAGACCGGGTATGGTCAAGTGGAGCCAGGAACAGTTCCGCGCAGGCAGCGTCCTTCTGGCGGGCGATCGACTTCTGATCACGCGCGAAGGCGGCGAGCTGATTCTGGCGAGCGCCTCGCCGCAGGCGTTCAAGCCGATCGCCCGCGCGCAGATACTGCAGGGAGTCGTCAGACCGTATCCCGCGCTTGCGGACGGACTGCTCTACGTCCGCAACGAGAACACGCTCGTCTGTCTGGATCTTGCGCAAATGAAAGCCTCTCGCCGTCATCGTTTCGATCCTGTCGCTTGCAGCGATACCACCGCTGCAGCGATCGACTGAAAACCCGCGAGACGTCCTCGACCGGGCGATTGACGATTTCCTCGCGGGACGAGTCAAGGAATCGGTGACCGGTTTCGATCGCGTCGCCGCACTGGTTCCGAACGCGGCGCCAGAACTCTGGCAACGCGGCATCGCGCTCTACTACGTTGGACGCTACGACGACTGCCGCAAGCAGTTCGAGTCGCACCGCACGGTCAATCCGAACGACGTCGAGAACCCTGCCTGGCACTTCCTCTGCGTGGCGCACGCCGAGTCGCCGCGAAGGCGCGCGCGGCACTCCTGCCGGTCGGGCCCGGATCAGCGTTCGCCGATGCGCGAGGTCTACGAGATGTTCAAGGGGACGATGACGCCGGAGGCCGTACTGGCGGCCGCGGGCCAGTCGATCGTCGGCGCGGTTCTTCGCGGAGCTCTATGTCGGCCTGTACTACGAGGCGAATGGAAACAAGACGGCGGGACTCACACACCTGAAAGCCGCGGCGTCAGAGCAGTTCGCGAACGCGGGCGGCTACATGCACCGCGTGGCGATGCTGCATCCGCTATTAGTAGGCAGTAGGCAGTAAGCAGCTACGCAGTTCCAAGCCTACCGCCTACCGCCTACTGCCTACCGCCTTCGGCGATCCGATAGAGGTGCGTGTCCGTTCGGATGAAGAACGATCTGTCCGAGACGGCGATTGAGGCGAGCGTGGAGCCATCGAGGTGGTTCACGCCGAGCCGTCTGAAACGTCTTGCCTGGCGCGAAGACCGTCGTCATGCCCTCTTCGCTCAGGACGTAGATCCGGCCGTCGGCGAAGACTGGTGATGCGGAGTAATTTCCGACGATGCGCTGTTGCCAGATCATCTGCCCCGTCTTCGCATCCACGCATGACAGCACGCCGGTGTCGCTCGACGTAATAGAGCTCGTCACCCACGAGTATCGGCGACGGCGTGTAGGGTGCGCCGCGTGTCAGCGTCCACGCGACGTGCGTCCGCGTCACGTCGCCGCGGCCATCTGCGCGAACAGCTATGAGCGCCGGCTCCTGAAACCCTGTCGCGATGAATACGAGACCTTGCCCGAACACCGGGCGAGGCACGTTGGAGAAGCCTTCGCCATAGCTCACGCGCCAGATCTCTTTCCCGGTCAGCGGCTCGTACGCCACGGTCGCGATACGCGCCAACGGACAGGACTTGATCCTCCTCCCCCACGCGGATCACGAGTGGCGTCGAGTAGGCCTGGCTCCACGGTCGCCGCCGCGACGTTCGCCAGCGCGACTTCCCCGTCTGCGTGTCGAGCGCGACCACATACGCTTCGTCACCCCACCCATCGCAATTGATGATCAGCAGATCGCGATAGAGAACGGGCGAGCCGCCGTTGCCGTGTTGCGCATCGTAGCGAAGCCGTGTGGACCAGAGCACTTTGCCCGACGTCGAGAGCGCCGCGGTGCCGTCTGCGCCGAAGTGGACGTAGATGCGATCGCCGTCGATGATCGGCGTCGGCGACGCACGGCTGTTCTTCAGATTGATCGCGCCGGGGCTGTCGATCTTGAACACTTCCGTATTGACGACCTCGCGCCCGGTGGCGACATCGAGACCAATCAGGCGGAGCGAGACGTCGGAGTCTTCGCCTCGCGTGTTGCGAGTCGCGTCGACAGCCGTGACCCACACGCGCCCGGCTGCGATCACCGGCGATGACCAGCCGCCACTGAGTGGAACCTTCCACACGATGTTCTGTGTCTCGCTCCACTGGACGGGTAATCCTGATTCGCTTGAATGGCCCTGACCGGTCGGGCCCGCGAAACTGCGGCCAGTCTTCAGGTGCTGCAGCGTGCAGGAGTACAGGATGTGGAGGCGGGCCGTCGGGCCCACCTGCAGCCAGCAATACGAACAGACATGCGGCGAGCCCGCATGCCTGTCTGCATCTACGAGCGCTGAAGTTCGAATCCCTCAACAGCAACATCGAGCTGATGGTTGACACGGAAGCCGACGATGCCCTCAGTGGTCACCACGGTCCGCGCCAGACTGTGCACGACCGTTCCGTTGACCACGTACGACACGGTGTCACCGGCGACGCGCACCTCCAGCGTATTCGAAGACTTGCCCGATCCATCGGGACGTTTGACGGACGCATGCGGCGCGCGCGCGACGTCCTTCACACTGTTCCCGTTTCGCTGGCGAATCAGGAACGAACCGTCCTGTGCGACAACGAGTGGTATACGCCTGGCCTGCCGCCTCCAACTGCGATCCGCCGAAACCAGCCCGTAGAAGTTGGGTGACTGCTCGGCTCGTTGAGGTTGAACGTGGCCTTCAGGGTGCTACCGGCAGCGTTATTGCTGGCGTTCCAGAAGGTTCCAGCTGGACCGCCTTTCACATGAAAGGCTTTTCCCATCGTTTTGAAGGCAAGGTCCGGCCGATCATCGGGATCCTGGGCGTTCTGGCTGCGATCGACGCGCATCTTCCAGCCTTGAGGAGATTGCGCCGATAGTGGCAGAGTTACACAGCTAATCAATAGAAGAGATTACAAACGAGTGACGCATTCCAAGGTCTCCAGGGGTGATCTGCGTTCGGGCCCACGTCGGACCCCGCTCGTGCGTGATTTGCGTTTCGGGATCAGATACGACAGCACGTCAACTCAACTGTTTCCTCATCCGAAGGGTGCCACACTCGGGGACTCGCGTCGACGACTCGAATCATGTCAACGTCGCACGCTTTCCGCGGTCGTGTTTCACGCGAGACGCGCCACCTGCTGGCGGCGGCGCTCGTCGCCCTGCTCGCGCTTTGGGTGCTGGCGCGTATCCGGTTCCCGGGCGTCTCGCCGAGCCCGAATCCCATTCCCTCGCTGCTCTCCCAGTTGTCGTCAGCGCCGCGATTCGCAAACCTCGCAGGCGAGATTGCCGAGCTGCAAGGCCGGTTGTCGACTACGTGGCTCACCGTCGCGGCATCAGGCGCGGAGGACATCGCTGAGGCGGGATCGAGACAGTTAACCGCGATGCGGCTGCAGAGTAACGCTGCCATCGTCCTGCATGCGCACCGGCGATCGCCTTTCGAATCAAGACGAGCTCGTCTCGACCGATCGCGTCACCGGCCTGGCCATCATTCGCACCGACGGAGGACTTCGCGCCCGTCGGTGTTCCGCCGTGGATGCCGCAGTCGCTCAACAGTCCTCGCTACTTCATGGCCACCGTGGGCACGCCTGCCGGTGTATCCCTGCGACCTGTTCTCGTCGCGTCGCTGCACGAGACTCACAGTCCCGCATGGCCCCGCGCGATCTGGTCCGTGCCCGAAGGCACCGACCTCGCGGCGTCGTCATTCGTCTTCACGACATCGGGCGAGATCGCCGGCCTCGCCGTGCGCGAGCCGACAGGCCTGGCGATCGTGCCGTGGGAGGTCGTCGTGCAGAAGCCACCCGGATTCTCAATGGTGAACGGACGCCAGCCGTGGACCTTCGCATGGAGGTTCGTCCGTTGACGGCCGCTCTCACGCCAGCGACCGGTGCCGAGTCAGGGTGTCGTCGTCGCGTGGGTCGATTCACGCGGACCTGCCGCCCGGCACATCGTCGTCGGAGACGTGATCGAGTCGGTCAACGCGCGCGCGATCACGCACACGCGAGACTGGGAGGTTGCAACCAGTCGTCTGCCAGTCGGCGCCGGTCACCATGCAGCGTGCGCCGTCGTGGCAAGCCACTGGATGTGCACTTCACGTTGCCGGCAACGAGCAGCGCTCGAGACCGTCCCCTCGTTGGGCCTTGGGATGAAAAACGTCCCAGGCGTTGGCACCACCGTCGTGCGCATCGACCCTCGTTCGGCAGCCAGTGCGGCGCGCCTGCAAGAGGGAGACATCATTACTCTGGCCGGACACATCACGGCTCCCACGGCAGCGCAGATTGGCGACGCTTTTCGATCGGCTCGGACGGGCGAGGCGATCATGCTCGCGATCACGAGGGGTCGGACGCACCTCGTCGTGGGGCTGGTGAAATGATGGCGAATTCATTCCACTCCGACGTCATCGCGCAGGAAGTTCAGACGGGCGAGATCGATCTCGATCGACTCGGCGCGCGCCCGACCGCGCCGCCGCGCGCGCTGCCGTGGCACGTACGGTTCGGTCTGAGCTGGTCGACCGGCGCCGTTCCGGTCGTCCTGATTCTGCTGCTCGGAGTGGCACTCGGGCCTGAAGGTCTCGCGATCCTCACGCCGGGCGTATTCGGTCGTCCTCGATCCCGTGATCCCCGTCGCGGTCGCGGCGCTCGGCATCCTGGCCGGGCTCGAGTTCACGCGACCGGCTGCTCCCAACCGCTGGTCGCTGCTGCGCAAGGCGAGCCTCGAGTCACTCCTGACGGGCGTCCTCGTCACCGCTTGGCGTCTGGCTCGATCATGCCTGCGTCTCGCCGACTTTCGAGCCTCTCGGCGTGTGGCTCGTCGCCGTGATGGCTGGCGTGTGCGCGTCGATGTCGGCGACGCTTCCGGACGCCGATCCCGATCGCCTCCGCCCTGCGGCGATCCGCATGCGCGATCTCGACGCGCTGCTTCCGTCGATCGTCGGCGCAGTGGTGCTCGCATTCCTGCACTCGTTCTCCCCGCTCGCCTCTCTGGGGCTGACGATTCAAGCTGCGATCCTCGCGCTCGCTGATCTCGGCGACGGCATGGCTGCTCCTCGCCGACACGTCGCCGAGCACCGAGCAGCGAGTGTTCTCCATCGCGGCGCTGCTGCTCGTTGGCGGAATCGCCGACTACCTGTCGCTCTCGGCGCTCGTCGGTGGCCTGCTCGCCGGCCTGTTCTGGGGCTACGTCGGTGGCGTGGCGCGTGACTGCATCGAGCGCGACGTTCGCTATCTGCGTCATCCGCTGGTCGTGCTCATGCTGCTGGCCGCCGGCGCGAAGACGACGTTCTCGGGATGGATCCTGATTCTCGCCGTCGGCGTACCTGCTGCTCCGCGTCGCCGGCAAGCTCCTCGGCGGGTGGCTGACGCGCCGGTCCCCGGTGTCGCCATTCCGGACAGCGTGGCTGCGACGCTCCTGCCTCCGGGCGTCTTCGGCATCGCCTTCGCGCTCGATGCGGCCTCGATGATGGAGTCGGTCCGCAGCGGTCATTCCTCGCCGCCACCGTACTGGGCAGCATCGGCTCGCAGTTGCTCGCCGCGCTCTGGCGGCCGGCGGAGACGCACGAGTGAAGCAGCTTGCCGCGCTCTGATCCTCGCGGTCGTCGTCGTGCTCTGGGTTCGCGCCATCGGCGGTCCGATCGCGACAGGAACTGCCGGCGCCGCGCTCGCGATCGGCTTCACGCTGCTTGGCGCCTGGATCTTCGGTGATCGTGCTCCGGCGCTTCCGTCTTCCCCGTCTCACCGGCTACATCCTGTTCGGTATCCTGATCGGACCCGAGCGTCGGCGACGTCATCACCGAGACGATGGCGGTGCAACTCCACTTCGTGACCGGCATCGCGACGACGCTCATCGCCCTCATCGCCGGCCTCACGCTCAACCTCGAGCGCCTCGAGCCGTCAGTTCAAAGCGATCGCACGATCTGACGGCCATCACGCTTGCCGTCGCCATGGCCGGCATCGGTGCCGTCGTGTGGATCGCGTGGCCGTGGCTCTCGATCGCGCCGGCGCGCGGCCGGCCTCGAGCGGCTCGCGATCATCACGCTGCTGGTCGTGATCACGATCAGCTTTCTCGCCGACGATGACCGCCGCGGTCACCACCGAGACCGGTGCGCGAGGCCGGCTCAGCGAGACCGTGCTCACGGTCGTCGTCCTCGCCGATCTCGTGATCCTCGTGCTCTTCTCGCTGGCGATGCTGTTCGCGCGCGTCGCCGTCGGCGCGACGGCGAGCGACGGCGTCAGCCTGCTCGCCCGCTTCACGTGGGAAATCGGCGGCGCCGTCGCGTTCGGCGTCCTCGTGGGCGCGCTGTTCGCGCTCTATCTACGCTACGTCGGTCGCGAAGTTGCGCTGGTCGTCATCGCGGTCTGTGCGCTGCTCAGCCAGGTCGGCAGCACGCAACAGTTCGAGCCGCTGCTGGCGGCAGTGGCCGCGGGCCTGGTGATCGAGAACCTGTCGCTCGCCCAGGGTGATGCACTGAAGACGGCCGTCCAGGGCACGGCGCTGCCGGTGCTGGTGATCTTCTTCGTCGCCGTCGGCACGTCGCTGCGACTCGACGTGCTCGCCGAAAGCGGCGTCATCGTCATCGCGCTGTCCGCGCTGCGGCTGCTGTTCATCAGGCTTGGTGTCGCCCTCGGCGTGCGCTCGTCGGGAATCGATCCGACTGTCGGCGAGCTACATCTGGACCGGCCTCGTCTCTCAGGCCGGCATCACGCTCGGATTCGCCGCGCTCGTGGCGTCCGAGTTCATGGACTGGGGGCCGCGAATCCAGGCGCTGCTCGTCGCGTTCATCGCGATTCACGAGCTGCTTCGGTCCGCTGCTCTTCCGGTATGGGCTGTCCCGCAGCGGTGACCTCGAAGCTCCGCCGCGGCGGCCGCTGGTCGTGGTCTCCAATCGCGAGCCGTATCTCCATCGCCAGGACGAGCGCGGCCGCATCGTGGCGACGGCCGCGACCGGCGGCGTGGCCGTCGCACTCGACGCGCTGATGCGCGAGCGCAACGGGGTCTGGGTCGCGCACGGCGCCGGGCCGGCAGATCGCCAGGTCGTCGACGAGATCCGACAGAGTGCTCGTGCCTCCCGAGAGCCCGTCGTACGAGTTGCGTCGGCTGTGGCTCGAGGAGCCGACCTTCTCCGCGTACTACAACGGATTCGCGAACGAGGGACTCTGGCCGCTCTGCCATCTCGTCGATGTCCGCCCGCAGTTCCGCACCGAAGATTGGGCCGCGTATCGCGACATCAACACTCGCTTTGCGGTGGCGGTGAGTGAGGAAGTCGGATCTCCGAACACGCCTGTCTTCATCCAGGACTATCACCTCGCGCTCGTGGCGCCCGCGCTTGCGCGCCCGGCTGCCGCAGGCGCGCACCGCGCTGTTCTGGCACATCCCGTGGCCCTATCCCGACCGCTTCCGGATCTGCCCGTGGGCGTCCGGACATCCTCACGGGCCTGCTCGCGAACGACCTGCTCGCCTTTCAGCTCGAACGCGATCGCCGCAACTTCCTGCTCGCCGTCGAGGAAGAGCTCGACGTCGAGGTCGAGCACGAGCTGTCGCGTGTCCGCTTCGGCGATCGCAAGCACGACCGTCGTCTCGGTGCCGATCGGCGTGGACTACGACCGCATTCAGGCGATCGCCGCAGCGCCTTCGCTTGCCGCCGAGCAGGCGCGGCTTGGGAAGCTCTTCAAGCTGTCCGCCGAGATCATCGGCATCGGCGTCGATCGGCTCGACTACACCAAGGGCATCCCCGAGCGCCTCGACGCGCTCGATGCGCTGCTCATCCGCCGGCCGGCGCTCAGAGGAAAGCTGACGTTCGTTCAGATCGGCGTGCCGTCCCGGTCGGAGATTGAGAGCTACGCCGCCATCGAAGCCGAGATCGGTCAGCGCATCGCGCAATCAACGCGCGCCATCGGGTGCCCGGCGGTGCGCCGGCGGTTCACTACCACACCAAGGCGCTGACGATTACGAGCCTCGTCGCGCTCTACCGCCTCGCCGACTTCTGCATCGTCAGCTCGCTGCACGACGGGATGAACCTTGTCGCCAAGGAGTTCGTGTCCGCGCGCGACGATGACGATGGCGTGCTGGTGCTGAGCAGGCTGGCCGGCGCGGCGCAGGAACTGCGTGAAGCGGTGATCATCAATCCGTACGACGTGGACGGCTTTGCCGACGCCCTTGCTCCAGGCGATCGACATGCCGCTCGACGAGCGGCGGGCACGCATGCGCGCCATGCGCCGCGATCGTCGCAGGCCGCAACGTCTTTGGCTGGGCGTCGGACATTCTCGAAGGACTCGAAAGTCTCTGGACCAAACCGCTCCACTATTCAGTCCGCAGATGGGAGGACATGCCGGTGTGAACCGGACCCGCGCCATCCTCGCTCCGCGTCACGCCTCTGACACTTCGGACGTTTGCGCGAACCCGCGTTCTCCTCGCGTTCGACTACGATGGCACGCTGTCGCCGATTGCTCCGACGCCGGAGCGTGCGCGGCTGCCGGCAACCACGCGGCGGCTGCTCGTTCGCGTCGCGAAGCACTATCCGCTCGTCGTGATCTCAGGCCGTGCGCTCGCCGACATTTCCGGACGAGTGGCGGACATCGGCGTGCAGCAGGTGTTCGGGAATCACGGGCTCGAGTGGTCGGGCGGCACGTCGCAACCCCGTTCCCAGGTCCGCCAATGGGTCCACCAGCTGAGCGAGCAACTCGGCGGAGCAGCCGGGCGTCGTCATCGAGGACAAGCCGCACTCGCTGTCCGTGCACTATCGATCCGCCCCCGATCACGGACGCGCGCTGCGCCTCATCCTGCCGGTCGTTCGGACGCTGCCCGACGTCCGGGTCATCTGCGGCGCGGCGGCTGTCAATCTGCTGCCGAAGGACGGCGCGAACAAGGGCGTCGCGCTTCGGCGCGCGCTCGACATCGAGCGGCGTGCGATACGGCGATCTACGTCGGCGACGACGACACCGACGAGGACGCGTTTGGGGCACTGAAGCCCGAGAAGCTGCTCGCGATCCGCATCGGTCGGTCAGAGCGCCTCGCGCGCCAGTATCACCTCGAATCGCAGGAGTCGATCGACCTGTTGCTGACGCGCTCATTGAAGCGCGCGACGAGACTCAGATCTTGAGGCTGGTATGGCTCGTCATCTCGCCCGAGTCGTCCGTGGCCGACCGCCGGCGCTTGATGAAGATGACGACGCCGGCGACGATGAGACAGCCGACCACGGCGACCGCCAGCAGCACGCCGGCCATGGCGAACATCCCGACGACGAAGTCGATGCTGATGTCACCGGTCGGATCGGGCTGACTGCCCGACGTCAACGATGATCGGATTCTGGACGAGCGACAACACGAGCACGTCACTCGTCGAGAACCCGCCACGATGCGACGTCGCGCGCGAGCTCCACGAGCGTGCGGACGCCCACGCCCGTTGCGCCCTTCGGCTGGTACGGCTTGGGCTCTTCCGCCCAGGCGGTTCCGGCGATGTCCATGTGCACCCAGGGCAGATCGCCGGTGAACTCCTTGATGAAAAGCGCCGCCGTGATCGCGCCGCCCGGGCGTCCACCGGTGTTGCTCATGTCGGCAATCTCGCTCTTGAGCTGCTTCCTTGTAGTCGTCGAAGACCGGCATCGGCCAGGACCTGTCGCCGGCGCGCTCCTGTCGCCCGCCGCACGTCTTCGACCCACGCCGGCGGGCGTCCGAACAACCCGCTCGTCGTCTTCCCGAGCGCGACGACGCAGGCACCGGTCAGCGTCGCCACATCGACGAGGTGTGTGGCGCCGCGCTGGCGTGCGAGCCACAGACCATCGCCGAGAATCAGCCGGCCTTCAGCATCGGTGTTGAGAATCTCGACGGTCTTCCCTTCTGCGCTCGTCAGCACGTCGCCCGGCTTGACCGCCCGCCCGCCCGGCATGTTCTCCGTCATCGGGATGACGGCGACGCATCGGATCGGAAGCTTCAGGCGCGCAATCGCGGACATGGCGCAGATGACGGCGGCGCCGCCGGACATGTCGTCCTTCATCTTGTCCATGTTGTCCGCCGGCTTGATCGAGATGCCGCCGGTGTCGAACGTGATCCCTTTGCCGACCAGACCGAGGACGACGTCCGGACGAGGCCTGCGGTGGCTCATGACGCAGCACCACGACACGAGGTGGCTCCTGACTTCCGCGCGCGACGCCGAGCAGCATTCCCATCTTGAGTGCGGCGATGTTCGGCTCATCGAGCACTTCGACACTCAATCCGGCGGACGTCGGCGATCTCGGCGGCACGCTGTGCGAACACACGCGGCGTCAGCTCGTTGCCGGGCTCGTTGGCCATCGCTCGCGCCTGGTTGGTGCACTCGCCGAGGATGCGACCCCGCTCGATCGTCTCTGCCGTCTCGGCTGGCGCGTCTGCGATCCTGATGTCGACGCTGTTCGAGCCATGTAGGCGCCGAAGCCCGTCGTCTTCCGGGCACCGCCATCGTAGCTGGCGAGCACGACGCCTTCAGCCATCACTTGTGCGGCGACGAGCGGCTCGACGTTGCGTGCCGGGCCGAAAGAGAACCGCGACGCGCGCCATGCGGCGCTGCCGGGCGACGAGACCGCCAATGGTGGCGATGCGGCGGAAGTGATCGGGCGTGACCTCCATGCACTTGCCCGCGCCGACCAGCACGGCGCGAAGGGCCTTCCACCCCGAGAGTGCAGTCACGAGCACTTCGTACGGCTTCCCGGTGAACTCGCCGCGCGCGCGCGCGCGGCCGATCTCGCCTCCCGAGGCGCGATCGAGGTCTGGTTCGTCGACAAATTCGTCATCCGACGAACGCCGGAATGACCAGCAAGTCCACGTCGAGCTCGGCTGCGGGTTGTCCCGTCAGGCTGAGAGGAGGCGTCTTGTATGCCGTCTGCATCGTGTCGATGTCCCTGTCCATCCGCGCGGATCCACCGGAACGTGCTTGTCCGAGCCGAGGCTTAAGGCTTAAATGAATCAGCAAGCCTCGCCCGGGAGATCGACATGCCTTATTCGCGACGCGCGTGTTGTGCGCTCTCGGCCGCCATTGCCGGATTGTTCGTTCGCCGGAGTTCTCGCTTCGCCGGCGGCCGTCGCAAAACTGGCAGCGCGCAGTCCACTCGCCGAGGCCAAGAAACCCAGTTTATCACTCAGGGTCACGCCGCCGGTCGGCTTCGCACCGCTCAAGACGCGCCTGGTCGTCGATGTCCGTAACGGCGACGACGACTACGCGGACTTCTATTGCCCGACAGTCGAGTGGGATTGGGGTGACGGGACGGTGTCGGCCAACTCCGAGGACTGCGATCCCTACGAAGCCGGCAAGAGCGTCATTCGGCGGCGCTTCTCGACCGAGCACATCTTCCGGCTACCGGGTGCTTTCCGTGTGGTGTTTCGGCTGAAGCAGAAGGATCGCGTCGTCGGGATCGAGCAGCGTCAACGTGCAGGTCCGAGCCGGCCTGTCGCAGTTCTAAGATTACACCGGAATCGGGCGGCGGCACGATACGCGGCGTGCGCGAACAGGCTCGTCACCGCAGCGCCCAGACCGATCGTCCACGCCACGTATTCGACCAGCAATCCCGCAGATCGCATCGGCCACGTCACCGGACTCAGCCAGCCCAGGCCAACGCCATGCATCTGGCCGAGCACGGTGATGGCGATGATGATGGCGTAGCCGATCAGGAAGTCCACGACCGACGCGTCCATCAACCTGCCGCGGCCACGAACGGCGCGTCCGATGCGAACCGCCACACCGGTGAACCCTGCAACCCAGATGAACGCCGAACGCGGCCAGCAGGAAGGGAATCGCTGGCGAGCAGCGGGATGCCGATGATCGACACGGTGAGCGCGACCATCAGGATGACGAGCGCCGGGACGAAGAGCACTTCAACTGCCAGACCAGTGAGAATCGACGCGCCGGCGGAGCGGCCCGAGATCGTACCGATCCATCCCGGCGCCACCAGCGTCAGGACCAGGCGACCGCCATCGTGAGAGACAGCCTGAACACCGATCCCCAGAATGCCAATCCGGTCCACCAGCGCTCGCTGCTCCAGTCCGGGTCGATCGAGATGTCCGGCCCACGGGAAGACAGCTTCGTCGATCGAGCCTTGAACAGAAGCTCCCGGATCCAGCGTGACCTTCCGCCAGACCGATACGGCATTTCCTTCGACGACTGCCTTCGGTCCGAGGTGCAGATCCGCCGCCGACCACCACGACATCGTCTTCGACGCGGCCGTCGATCTCGAGCGGAGCCACCGATCACGACAACCGGCTCGTTCGTCGTCTCTCCCTCGGCCAAGCGTGTAGCTGCGGAAGATGCGGAGATGGACGCCGTCGCCCCTGAAGCGGTCTCCTCATGCGCTCCGACGCGCTTCGCGGCGCCGTTCCCGCGCTTCTCCGGATCCGCTCGCGACGTTCCTGGCGCGCCTCCCGATGCGCTCGCGACGCTCCTGGCGGGCTTCGGCAGGGTCCCAGCGGAAGTCATCGTCGACCGCTGGATTCGGTGTTCCTGTGCCCAGACCGAGGACACGGCCAGACAGCACGAAGAGCGCGACAATCCCTCGAGTCACAGCGGCCACTCCCTCGCGGGTTCAGACGGAGGCCCCCCCGGCGAAGTTCCCGGCCGGGCCTAGGCCGACGGCTCCGGACGGACACGACCATCGCGATGCCCATGCCGCCGCCGATGCACAGCGATGGCAACTCCCTTGCCGCCCCCTCGGGCGCGGAGTGCATAGATGAGCGTGGTCAGTATCCTGGCGCCGCTGGCGCCAATGGGATGGCCGAGGGCCACGGCGCCGCCCTCGGGTGTTGACCTTCGCCGCGTCGAGGCCGAGCTCCCGCGCCACCGCAAGCGCCTGCGCAGCAAACGCCTCGTTCAGCTCGAACAGATCGATGTCCTGCGATGGAGAGCCCGGCGCGCTCGAGCGCCTTGCGGACTGCGTTGACCGGTCCCATCCCCATGATCGCGGGATCGATGCCGGTGGCATGCGAACGAGACGACCTGCGCCAGCGGCGTTCGTCCGAGCTGCCGGGCGCGCGTCGGCGGTCGCGACGACGACCGCGGCGGCGCCGTCGTTGATCCCCGACGCATTGCCAGCCGTCACGCTGTCCGTCCTTCTTGAACGCCGGCTTCAAGCCGGCCAGCGTCTCGCACCGTCGTGCCCCGCCGGGGATGTTCGTCGGTATCGAACAGCGTCAGACTCGCCTTTCCTTCTGCGCGACCGCGACGGCCACGATCTCGTCCTTGAACAGCCGTCCGGCGATCGCCTGCTCGGCGCGCCGCTGACTCTCGGCGGCGAAGGCGTCCTGCTCCGCACGGGAAATCCCGAATCGTTCAACGATCGTCTCGGCCGTGATGCCCATATGACAGCCCTCGATCGCACAGGTGAGCCCCTCCGCGAGAAGCGAGTCGGACACCTCCGCATGCCCCATGCGATAGCCCCAGCGAGCACCCTTCAGGCAGGTACGGTGCACTCGACATCGACTCGGTGCCACCAGCGACAGCAAGATCGATGTATCCGGTCTGCATCGCCTCGACCGCATGGACCACTGCCTGCAAGTCCCGAGCCGCACACGCGATTGACCGTCTCGCCGGGGACTTCTTTCGGAACGCCGGCCTTGAAGCGCCGCCTGTCGCGCGACGTTCATGCCGGCGCCACCCTGCAGCACGCATCCCATGATGACGTCGCCAACTGCCGCCGGCTCGATCGCGGCGCGCGCGATCGCCTCGCGAATGACGACGGCACCCAGATCTGAAGCCGACACGTCCTTCAACGTGCCGCCGAACGATCCAATCGGCGTGCGACATGCACTCAGGATGACGGTGGGCTCGTTGAGCATTGGATCATTGTAGGCTTCGGGCTACGGGCTACTGGGCTACAGACGTTCGAAGTTCAGCGGTCCGGTGCGAACTGTGAACGGCGAATCCCCTAGCCTGCAGCCCGTGGCCCGTAGCCCGTAGTGCTATAACCAATCCATGGACCAGTTCGAGTTCGGCGGCCCCATCGCGTGGCGGCCGACGTCCGAGTACATCGAGCGCAGCCGGCTCCGCGCGTTCATGAAGAAGCATGGGCTCGCGCAACCTCGATGAGCTGATGGACCGCTCGACCACCGATCTCGAATGGTTCTGGCGCGCGGTGCTGGACGACCTCGGCATCGAGTTCTACGAGCCGTATACGCCGCGTGGTCGACCTCTCCACAGGCATCGCGCAGCCCGCAGTGGTGCGTCGGCGGCCGCATGAACATCGTCCACAACTGCCTCGAGAAGTGGATGGGCACGCCGACGGAACATCGACCGGCCCTTCACTGGGAGGGCGAAGAGGGAGCCACTCGCACGCTGACCTACGCAGAGCTGCTGCAGCGACGTCAACCGGGCGGCCAACGGGCTCCGCGCGCTCGGGATCGGCCGAGGCGACCGAGTGGCGCTGTTCATGCCCATGTGCCCCGAGCTGGTCGCCGCATTCTTTGCCGTGATCAAGATCGGCGGCATCGTGCTCCCGCTCTTCTCCGGCTATGGCTCCGACGCCGTGACCACGCGCCTCCAGGACGCTGGCGTGAAGCTCCTCGATCACCGCAGACGGATTCTGGCGGCGTGGACAGCCCGTGAGAATGAAGGAGACGGCTGACGCGGCGGTGGCTGCGTGTGCAGTCCGTCGAGCACGTGGTCGTGGCTCGACGTATCGGCGCCGACGTCACGATGGGACCGCGAGACCGCTGGTGGACGGACCTCGTCGGCCGGTCAGCCCGATACGTGCGCAACCGAAGCGACCGGCGGCGGACGATCCGCTGATGATCATCTACACGTCCGGTACGACGGGCCGTCCGAAGGGCGCAGTGCACTCGCACTGCGGCTTCCCGATCAAGACCGCGCAGGACATGGTGCACTGCTTCGACGTCCACGACGGCGAGACGATGTACTGGGTCAGCGACATGGGCTGGATGATGGGGCCGTGGGAAGTGCTCGGCATGACGCTGCTCGGCGGCACGATCGTGCTCTACGACGGCGCGCTCGACTTTCCCGGGCCCGATCGGCTGTGGGCGCTCGTCGAGCGGCATCGCGTCAACATCCTTGGCGTCTCGCCCACGCTCATTCGTGCGTTGATGCAACACGGCGAAGATCCAGTCCGCGCGCACGACCTCACGTCGCTTCGCATCCTCGGCTCGACGGGCGAGCCCTGGAATCCCGAGCCGTGGAGCTGGTTCTTCGATGTCGTCGGTGGCGGGCCGCCTGCCGATCATCAACTACTCGGGAGGAACCGAGGTGTCCGGGCGGACTCGTCTCGGGCAACGTCCTGACACCGCTCAAGCCCGCGGCGTTTGCCGGCCCGCCGCCGGGAATCGCCGCTGACGTCGTCGACGATCAGCGGGCGGCCGGTGCGCAACCAGGTCGGCGAACTGATCGTCCGCGCACCCTGGATCGGCATGACGCGCGGGTTCTGGAACGATCCGGATCGCTACCTCGCAGACGTACTGGTCGCGCTTCCCGGACGTCTGGGTGCACGGCGACTGGGCGGCCATCGACGAAGACGGGCTCTGGTACATCCTCGGGCGCTCGGACGACACGATCAAAATCGCCGGCAAGCGACTGGGTCCGGCGGAAGTCGAATCCGTCCTCGTTGACGATCCGGCAGTGCTCGAAGCCGCCGCCATCGGCGTGCCCGACGAGATGAAGGGACAGGCGCTCGTCTGCTTCTGCGTGCTGCGGCCCGGGCACGCGCCGAACGGCGAGCTGACGGCCCGCCTGACGACGCTCGTGATCGATCGACTTGGCAAGCCGCTCAAGCCGAAGGCGATCGAGTTCGTTCGCGATCTGCCCAAGACGCGCAACGCCAAGGTCATGCGCCGCGTGATTCGGGCGGCGTATCTGGGCGACGCACCAGGCGATCTCTCATCGCTCGAGAACCCGCAGGCCGTCGACGACATCCGCGCCGTCTGCCACCAGCCGGCGGGATAGCTCGGAGCCCGCTCACCGCGTCTTCGAGAATGTCGCGCTCCACGTCGGCGCCGCGCTTTGACGAGCTCGAGCAGGCGCGGCGGGATGTCCGACTCGCCCGTCAGCGCCCGATCTCCAGGACATCGTCGAAGCCCAACCCGCTCGGGCAACGCAGCGCCCACTTCGATCGCTTCCTCCTGCGAGTCCACTTCGATGATGTAGAAGCCGCCGACCAGTTCCTTGGACTCGGTGAACGGTCCGTCGACGACGCCGCGCTTGCCCTTCTTCACCGCGACGCGCGCCACTTCGCCGCCGGCTTCAGGCCTTCGGCCGCGACCAGCACGCCGGCCTTGTGCATCTCCTCGTTGAACCTCATGTAGGCGCTGAACAGCTCCTCGTCGAACGGCGCGTTCGGGTCGGGGGGCCGGGGCTGTTCGTGCCAGGGTTGGCGGTGATGATGAATCGCATGATTCCTCCTCACCGGCGGGTCTGAGGACCCGCTCTACATCGATGCTCCATCTACACGACGAAGGAGGATTCGCCGGATCGACATGCGGAGCGGTCGAACCGTCATTTTTCTGCAGCCTCGCCAAACCGTGCCCATCGTCGGAGGGCTGGAACGCCGCCACTTCGACGACGGCGGACACCGAGGAATAGCGCCGTAGACGTGGGGAAACTGCTGACTCCCCACCCTCGAGGTTCTCGTACGCGAACCTCGGAACCGCAGCTGCGCCGGGTCGATGTGGAGCAGCACCAGATCCTGCCGTCCCCGAAACCGCTGGTTGGCGACCCACGACACCTGGTCAGCATCGGAGCAGTGAATGAAGCCCTCAGCCACCAGCGAGTCCGCTGTGTACGATCCGTGCGCCTGAGCCTCGTGCCCAGGCCGCGCGTGAAGTGATGTGAAAGATCCGACTCAGGATTCCCGTCCCTTCATCAGCTCGGCCCGCCAGCGCGCGGCGTGCTCGAAGACGCCGTCCACAGTGTCGCCGTCCGCCAGCCCCGCCCGAAGCTGCTGCAAGCGCGCGATCAGTAGATCGAGCGCCGCGCCGATGTCGCCGGCATTCGACGCGCACACGTCGCGCCAGACGTCGGCGGGACTCGACGCAAGCCGCGTGGAGTCCACCAGACCGCGTCCCGCGAGTCGCAGACCGCTCGAAGCCGTGGCCTCACCCACGACCTCCATCAAGGCGCTCACCGTCAGCTGCGGCAGATGGCTCAAGAACGCCATCAGCCGGTCGTGCTCTTCGGCATCCATCGTCGTGGGTCGTGCGCCGAGGCTCTGGACGAAGCCGGCCAACCGATCGACGGTCGCGCCGCGGCAATCGTGCCGTCCGGCGTGAGAATCCACGGCCGCCCGCGGAACAGGTCGGCCCGCGCAAACGCAAAGCCTCCACTGTTCGGCTCCGCCGATCGGGTGACCTCCGACGAACGCGGCCCGCGCTCCGGACAGCGCACCGCGCCGCTTTGACGATGTCGCGCTTCGTGCCACCGACATCGGTGATCAGAGCGCCGTCGCCGATGACGCGCGGCGGCCTCTGGACAGCAGACGAACGTTCTGCTCGACCGGCGCGGCGAGGACGACGAGGTCAGCGCCCGCGAGATCGGCGACACCGTTGCGCGGCGCGATCGATCGCGCCGCTCCCCGCACGCATGCGCCAGCACAGCCGGACGATCGACGGCGGTGATGCGGACCGAGGGCCAGCGCTCACGGATCGCCAGCGCGATCGACCCGCCAATCAGGCCGAAACCGACGATCGCTATCTGCTGAAAAGGTGGCTCTTCGCCCGGGCTGATGGCATCTGTCAACTCCCAACTCCCAATAACCAACTCCCAATGCCGCTTCGGGAAGCCTTGGGAGTTGGAAGTTGGAGCATTGGGAGTTGTGCAGGCTACCTCGCCCAGCCGCGGCGCGCCATCGGCTCGAGGCAGATGCTGCGGCCGATGGCCGGAGCGATGATGCGCAATTCCGCCATCAACCGATCGAACTGCGCGGGGATACATCGACTGCGCACCGTCGCTCAACGCGCGATCGGGATCGTTGTGCACCTCGATGATCAGCCCGTCGGCACCCGCGGCGACCGCGGCACGCGCCAGTTGCGCGACCATGTCGCGACGGCCCGCGCCATGACTGGGGTCCGCCACGATCGGAAGGTGACTCAGCTTCTTGACGACCGGAATGGCGGAGATGTCGAAGGTGTTGCGCGTCGCGGTTTCGAAGGTTCGAATGCCGCGCTCGCACAGGATCACCTCGTTGTTGCCACCGGCCAGGATGTATTCAGCCGAGAGCAGCCACTCCTCGATCGTCGCCGAGATGCCGCGCTTGAGCAGCACTGGCTTCCGCACGTGGCCCAGTTCGCGGAGCAGCGTGAAGTTCTGCATGTTCCGCGCGCCGACCTGGAAGATGTCCGAGTACTTGCCGATCAGCTCGATCTGGCTGATGTCCATCACCTCGGAGATGAGCTTCAGGTTGTGCGCATCGGCCGCGCGCCGGAGCATCTGGAGCCCCTTCTCGCCAAGGCCCTGGAAGCTGTACGGCGAGCTGCGCGGCTTGAACGCGCCGCCGCGCAGGATCTTGGCGCCGGCTCGCTTGACGGCGGCCGCGCTCGCCATGACCTGCTCTTCGGTCTCCGCCGAACACGGCCCGGCCATCACGATCACTTCGTCGCCGCCTATACGGACGTCATCGAGAACGACGACGGTATCGTCCGGCTTGAAGGTGCGGCTCGCCCGCTTGTAGGGCTCGGTGATCCGCAGCACCTCGTGAACACCGTCGAGGATGCCGATCAATTCCGGATCCACCTTGTGTGCGCCGACGACACCGAGGACGGTACGGGTCGCTCCCGACGACCGGTGCACGTCCATGCCCAGCTCGATGAGGCGCGCGATCACCGCATCGATTTGAACTTCGGTGGCCCGCTCCTTCATGACGACGACCATGACTACTCTCCCATCCGTGAATCAGGACCGTTCCTGTGATCGCTGGCGACGCGCTCGGCCCGCCTCGCTTCGTCGATGACCCGCTCGAAGATCCGCACGACGGCCTCGGCCGTCAGCGGACCGGCCAGCTCCGTCGCCGACTGTCTGACCTTGTTGAGAACCTCGGCTTCCCGTTCCGGCTGATAGATCGGAAGCGCCGCCTCGTGTTTCAGCCGGCCGACTTCGACGGCGCATGCCACTCGCACGTTCAACAGCCGCACGAGCTGGTCGTCGATCACGTCGATCCGGTTGCGCAACTCTTCGATGCTCAGGACTTCAGCCAACGCACGTACTCCTCTACTTTCGTATCGAGATCGTTCGACGCACCAGCCTCGGCGACGACGCTGACGAGGGCGCTGCCCACGACGGCAGCGTCGGCCCACTGGCCAACTTCCCGGACATGCTCAGGCTTGGAGATCCCAAAACCGAGCGCTACTGGCAGCGGGCTGACGCGCCGGATTCGTTCGACCATCTCGCGCGCCCCGTCGGCAATTCGATCGCGCGCGCCGGTGACCCCGAGGCGGGAGATCGCATACAGAAATCCGCTGCCGAGGGCGGCGGCCTTCCTCAGGCGGTCGTCGGTCGTCGTCGGGCTGAGCAGGAGAATTGTATCAATCCCCCGCGTGGCCAGCATGTTCCGGAAGTCGTCGGCCTCCTCGATCGGGAGGTCGAGCACCAGCACGCCGTCGACGCCGGCTTCCTTCGCGCGATCGGCGAACCGCTCGGCACCGAGGCGCAGAATCGGGTTGGCGTAGCTGAAGATCACGACCGGGGGCCGAAGGCTCGCCGCGCATCTCACCCATCAGATCGAGGACGCCGCTCAGCGTCGTGTGTGACGCGAGCGCACGCTCGGTCGCGCGCTGGATGACGGGACCATCCGCGAGCGGATCCGAGAACGGAACGCCGACTTCCAGAACGTCGGCCCCGGCACGATCGAGCGCCTCGAGCACGCCGCGAGTCTTGAGGCAGCGTCGGGTCGCCGGCCGTGACGTAGGTCACGAGCCCAGGCGTCTTCGTCTCGCGCAGGCGCGCAAAGGTCGCTGCGAGACGACTCATCGAAGCGCCTCCACCACACTCTGCACGTCCTTGTCTCCGCGGCCCGACAGATTCACGAGGATCACCGCATCGTCGGCAACTTCCTTCGCGAGCCGCATTGTGTAGGCCACGGCGTGGGCGGACTCGAGCGCGGGCAGAATGCCTTCGAGCCGCGCGAGTGCCTGAAAGCCGTCGAGCGCATCGGCGTCGGTGATGTAGCCGTACTCGGTGCGTCCGAGATCGCGAAGCCACGCGTGCTCCGGACCGACGGCTGCGTAGTCGAGTCCGGCCGAGATCGAATGGGTCAGCTCGATGTTCCCCGCATCGTCCTGGAGGACGAACGTTCGCGTGCCCTGCAGCACGCCTGTGCTCCCGCCTGCGAACCGCGCAGCGTGACGTCCGGGTGCGATTCGCTCGCCACCGGCTTCAACGCCGATCAGGCGCACGGACTTGTCGTTGACGAAGGCATCGAAGATCCCGATCGCATTGCTGCCGCCACCCACGCATGCCACGACGATGTCCGGAAGCCGGCCAACCTGATCGAGCATCTGCCGGCGAGCCTCGCGGCCGATCACCGATTGGAACTCACGCACCATCAACGGATAGGGATGCGGTCCGAGCGCCGAGCCAAGGAGGTAGTAGGTGTCGCCGACGTTGGCCACCCAGTCGCGCATCGCTTCGTTGATCGCGTCCTTGAGTGTCTTGCTGCCAGCGTCGACCTGGCGCACAGTGGCGCCGAGCAGCTGCATGCGGACGACGTTCAGTGCCTGGCGACGCATGTCCTCGGCGCCCATGTAGACGTGGCACTCGAGGCCGAGCAGCGCGCATGCGGTGGCCGTCGCGACCCCGTGCTGACCTGCGCCGGTCTCTGCCACGACTCTCGTCTTCCCCATCCGCTTGGCGAGCAGTGCCTGGCCGAGTGCGTTGTTGATTTTGTGCGCACCGGTATGCGTCAGGTCTTCGCGCTTGAGCAGAATGCGAACATCGGTGCGAGCGCCGCGTGCCACCGAGGCGAGCCGCCGCGTCTCGTAGAGCGGCGTCGGTCGGCCCACGTAGTGACGCAGCAAGTGCGACAGCTCCTCGCCGAACGCAGCATCGGCGCGCGCCGCGAGGTAGCCTGTCGTCAACTCCTCAATCGGAGCGACCAGCGTTTCGGGGACGAAGCGGCCACCGTAGGCGCCGAAGTATCCGCGATCGTCCGGATCGCGTTTCCCGAACGCGGGCTTCTCGATATCCACTGCATTGACCGTATTCATGTGACCACTCGCAACGCTGCGAAGGCTCGCCGTGCGTTCGTCAGAAACGCCGACACCTTCGCGAAATCCTTGATGCCGGGCGACGCTTCCACGCCCGACGCCACGTCCACACCAACAGGCCGCACCGAGCGAATCGCCTCTTCGACGTTGAGAGGCGTCAGACCGCCGGCAAGCACGATCTTGTGATTCCGCGCCGCGACGGCCGCGCTTATTCCAGTCGACTACGCACGCCTGTGCCGCCGCGCTTCACGCGATCGGCCGCGTCGAGGAGCAACATGGTTTCCGCCGGCCAGGCGCGAGCCGTCTCGGTGAGGTGGTCGAGCGTCGCGGACTTCAGCAGCGGGCACTCGATGAACTCGAAATCGGCGAGCTTCTCATCGCCGTGAAGCTGCACCGCCTTGACGCCGGTCACGCTCAACACCTCTCGGAGCGTCTCCGGTGATTCGTCCACGAAGACGCCGACCGGCGTCACCGTTGGCGGCAGCGCCGCGATGATGCCCTTCGCGTCCGCCGGAGCAATCGCTCTGGGGCTGTTCGTCCAGAACACGAACCCGAGCGCCGTCGCTCCCTGCTGCACGGCGTGCAGCGCGTCCACGAGTCGCGTGATGCCGCAGATCTTCAGAATGGGGTCGGGAGTCATTTGTTGAGGACACTCCCAGTCCGGGCGGCACTGTCCTGATCAAATGACTCCCGACCCCCTAACAGTTCCGCGATCGCGTTCGCCGGATCGGGAGCCGTCATGAAGCGCTCGCCGATCAGAAACGCGCGGTAACCCTGGCCCGCAAGCTCCTCGAGATCGGCGCGACTCGTCAAACCGCTCTCGCTCACGCCGACGACGTCCGCTGGAATGCGAGCGCCCAACCTGCGCGAGGCGGCGACGTCAACGGCCAGCGTGCGCAGGTTGCGATTGTTCACGCCGATGATTCGCGCACCGCTGTCGATCGCGCGGCTCAGCTCCCCGTCGTCGTGCACTTCGACGAGCGCGGCCAGGCCCAACTCCCAGGCTCGCTGCTGCAATCGCACGAGATCCGCCTGCTCCAATGCCGCCACAATCAGCAGCGCAGCATCGGCGCCGTTGGCCCTCGCCTCGAGGAGCTGATACTCGTCGACGATGAAGTCTTTGCGGAGGAGCGGGAGCGTGACCGCCTGGCGCACAGCGGCGAGATGTTCGAGCGCGCCATCGAAGAACGTCGGCTCGGTGAGCACCGAGATCGCGGCCGCACCACCCGCTTCGTACTGGCGAGCAATGGCGACAGGCTCGTACTGAGCGGCAAGCACGCCACGCGATGGCGAACGCCTTTTGCACTCGGCGATGACATTCGATCGCCCTGGCTTCGACAGAGCCGCGAGGAACTCGTCGCCGCGCGGCGTGCGCTCAGCCGCACGTCGCTCGAGCGCCGCAAGGCTCTCCTTCTGGCGGCGAACCTCGGTGATCGTTTCCGTCGCCGCAACGATGGCCGCGAGCAGGTCAGGAGTGGCGGTCATGCCACGGCCTCCGCGCGAGACGATCGCACCATCCGGTCGAGTGTGTCTTTCGCGCGCTCCCGAGTCGATTGCGACCACCGCCTGTGCGATTCCTTCACGGATCGACGAGACGCGTCCGGCGACGAGCAACGCGGCGCCGGCATTGAACAGCACGATGTCTCTCGGCGCGCCCTTTCTGCCATCGAGCACACTGCGGATGATCGACGCGTTCTCGACGGCATCGCCGCCTCGAAGGTCGGACGGGCTCGCTTTCGCCAGGCCGAACTCAGCCGGGGTGAACGAAGAAGGTATGCACCGCGCCGTCGCGACACTCGGACACCTTGGTATGGCCCGTGGTCGAGATCTCGTCGATGCCCCCGGCGCCGTGAACGACCCAAGCGCGCTTCGCACCAAGCAGCATGAGCGCGCGCGCCATCACCTGCGTCAGCTCCGGCCTCGGGACGCCCACGATCTGACGAGTGGCGCCCGCCGGGTTCGTGAGCGGACCGAGCAGATTGAACGTCGTCCGATCCCCATCTCTTTCCGGATGGGTGCCGCGTGCCTCATCGACGGATGGAACGTGGGCGCGAAGAAGAACGCGATGTTCGCGTTGCGCAGCGTCTGCTCCACGATCTGCGGCGGCGCCGCGACGTTCACGCCTAGCTCTTCGAAGAGATCCGCGCTCCCACAACGGCTCGACACCGATCGATTGCCGTGCTTCGCCACCTTCACGCCGCACGCCGCGACGACGACGGCAGCCGCCGACGAGACATTGAACGTGCCCAGAACGATCGCCGCCAGTGCCGCACGTATCGAACACGTCGCCCGGCGGCGTCGTCAGCGGCACCGCGTGCTCGCGCATCGTCCGCGCGAGACCGGCAATCTCCTCCGGCCGCTCACCTTTCATCACCAGCGCCGCAAGAAGACCGGCCAGCGCGCCGGGCGCGGCACGCCCCTCCATGACCTCGCGCATGGCCTGGGCGGCCTCGTCGGTCGTGAGGTCCTCGTGGCGAACGAGCTTCTCGATGAGCTGCGGGAACATCACAGGTCGAGGAAGTTCCGAAGAATCTTCCGCCCCTCCCCTGTCAGCACCGACTCGGGATGGAACTGCACACCGTGGACGGGATACACGCGTGCCGCACCGCCATGATCGTTCCGTCTTCCTGCGTGCGCGCGGCGACTTCGAGATCGCCAGGCACGCTGTCGGGCCCGATGACGAGCGAGTGATAGCGCCCGGCCGGAAACGGCTCGTTGATCCCTTCGAACACGCCCTTGCCGTCGTGTACGACTGTTGACGTCTTGCCGTGCATCGGCGCATTCGCTCGACAGACGACGCCGCCGTACACGAGGCCGATCGCCTGATGACCGAGACACACGCCGAGGATCGGCGTCTTCGGTCCGAATCGTCGGATGACGTCCGTCGTGATGCCGGCGTTCTCGGGGCGGCCCGGTCCCGGCGAGATCAGAATCTGCTCCGGCGCCATCGCCTCCACTTCGCCGATCGTGACCTGATCGTTTCGACGCACGCGCACGTCGGCGCCCAGCTCGCCCAGGTACTGCACGAGGTTGTAGGTGAACGAGTCGTAGTTGTCGATGACGAGGATCATGAAAGGCCCGCCTGTGCCAGTTCGAGGGCGCGGATGACGGCTCTGGCCTTGTCGCGCGTCTCCTCATATTCAGCCGCCGGATTCGAGTCGGCGACGATCCCGGCGCCCGCCTGCACGTATGCGCGGCCCTTTTCTATCACCACTGTGCGAATCGTGATGCAGAAGTCGAGATTGCCGGCGAAGTCGAGATAGCCCACGGCGCCGGCATACACACCGCGTCGTCGATTCTCCAGCTCCGCGATGATCTCCATCGCGCGAACCTTCGGAGCGCCAGACACCGTGCCCGCCGGGAAGCATGCGACGAGCGCATCGAGTCGATCGTGCTCCTCCTTCAATCTGCCCTTCGACGATCGAGACCAGGTGCATCACGTGCGAGTAGCGCTCGAGCGTCATGTAGGTCGGCACGCGGACGCTGCCGTATTCGGCGACGCGCCCGACGTCGTTGCGTCCGAGATCGACGAGCATCACGTGCTCGGCGCGCTCCTTCTCGTTGCGCTTCAGCTCCTCGGCGAGACGCAGATCCTCTTCCTCGTTGCGGCCGCGCGGACGCGTGCCCGCAATCGGGTGCGTCTCGACGCGACGTCCCTCGACGCGCACCAGCATCTCGGGCGACGAGCCGACGATCGAGCGGCCGCCGATGCGGAGGAAATACATGTAGGGCGACGGATTGACGTGCCGCAGCGCGCGATAGACCGTGAACGGGTCGGTCGCGATTGACGCTTCGAATCGCTGCGACAGCACGACCTGGTAGATGTCGCCGGCCGCGATGTACTCCTTCGCCGTTCGCACCATCTGCTCGAACTGCTCGCGGCTGACATTCGACGTCACCTCGAGCGCGGCGGCATCCGAGCGCGGCGCCTTCGACAGCGTCCGCTCCAGCTCGCGCTCGACGAACTCGATCTTCGTGCACGCGAACTGATAGAGCGACTCGAGGTCCTCGTCTCCCGTGATCCGCGCGTTCGCGATGATCAGGATCCGGTGTCGCACGTGATCGAAGGCGAGCACCGTGTCGAACAGCATGAAGCCGGCCTCCTCGTCGGTGTCATTCGTCGGCTGCAGCTTCACCGGCTCGAACCAGGCGGCGGCGTCGTAGGCCATGTATCCGACGGCGCCGCCGGTGAAACGCGGCAGCCCGGGGACGAACGGTGAATGGAACCCGGCCATCAGCTCGCGCACGGTGGCGATGAACGGCTTCTCGCTCTCCGTCGCCTCGCCCATGCGATCGATCGTCGTCTTGCCGCCGCGCGATCGGAGGATGAGGAACGGATCCTTGCCGAGGAACGAGTACCGGCCAACCTGCTCGCCGCCCTCGACCGATTCCAGCAGGAACGCGTAGTCCGAGTGCTCCGCGACCTTCAGGAACGCAGAGACCGGCGTCAGCATGTCGGCGACGATCTCCTTGTAGACCGGCACGAACGTTCCCCGCTGCGCCAGCTCCTTGAACTCTTCGAACGACGTCATGTGCATATGTTTGTGCGGGGTCATGACCCCTTCCCGTCACCTGTTCACACGCGTCGCCGCGCGGCTGCCTCCATCACTCCTGGTTCTGGCTTTCGCCCCGTCCACCACTCGAACTGCCGCTCCGCCTGCGCGACGAGCATCGCCAGACCATCGAGCGTCGCCAGCCCGGCGCCGCGCGCATCACGCAGCAGTGTTGCCTCTCCACGGCCCGTAGGTGAGGTCGTAGACGAGCTGACCCGTCAGTCTGTCCGCCGGCATCGGCGACTCCGCGCGCCGCGCCGCGCCCCCAAGCGGCGTGCAATTGACCAGCAGGTCCCACGACCCGGACTCCGGCGGATACGCACCAGACCCGACGTTGAAGCTCGACGCCAGCTCCTGCGCCTGCTCGTCGCGCCTCGCATGCACGGTGACCTGCGCTCCCTTCGACGCAAGCGCGACGATGACGGCGCGCGCCGCACCGCCCGCGCCAAGGACGGACGCACGAACGCCGTCCATCGACGTGTCCCATGCCGAGCCGAGCGGCTGCAGAAAGCCCTCGACGTCGGTGTTGGTGGCCTCCCAACCCGAGCCCGCTCCTGCGAAGCGTGTTGGCGGCGCCGACCTGCTGCGTCAACGCGTCGCTCGATGCCGCGGCCTTCAAGCGCATCGAGCTTGAACGGAATCGTGACGCTCGCGCCCTCGACGCCCATCTCTTCCGCGAACGCCAGGAAGTCGCTGAAGTCGTGCACCGGCAGCGGCACGTAGACGGCGTCGATCCCGGCGGCCTCGAACGCGGCGTTGTGCATCACCGGCGACAGCGAGTGCAGCGCGTTGGTGCTGACGACGCCAAAGATGCGCGTGGATGGGCTGCACGCGCCTGAACCCGTAGTCGTCGATCATCTGGCGTGCAGGTATCTGTCCGGGCGCGATGCCGTTGCCCGCGTACGTCCATGCGCGATCCGAAGCGCCCCGCGAGCAGCCGCGACGCCACACCGAGCTCGCCCATGCCGATCACGACCGCGTCGCCATCCTTCGCGATCGCTTTGAGACAGAGCGTCTGGCTGATGCTGCTGACTGAAACTGCGATCTTGATCGTCCCGGCGCCGGTCCCTCGCATCGCGCGCGCGCGCGACTCGAGATCGGCAGGCACGCCATCGAAGTCATGCGACGAGACCACGATGCGCTCGGGACCCTTGGAACAGAAGATCGCGGAACGGCACGCCAGTGGACTGGCCCTCGACCGCGCGACACTCGATGTCCACGCGCTCAGCGCCGAGGTCCAGCGCAGCGCGCGAGAATCGATCGCCGCTCCTCTTCGCTTCCGTCGAACCGGCCGCCCTCCCACATCGCGCGACAGGTGACGACGGCGGGCACACGCCGGCCGTCGAGTGCGCGCCCCACGTCGAGGTTGGCCACGCCGTCGAGACGCAGCTCCACCATGTCGCCGCTCACCGCGGCATCGCGGGCGGCCAGGAGCTCGGCCATCGATCGGCCGGTCACGGTCTCGCACAAAGGCGTCATCGGCAAAAAAAAAGCCCCGTCAGCCTGTAGCTGAAGGGGCGTGGGTCTGTCGGATGTTGAATCGTCTTAGACGCTGGCGGTCCCTTCAGCTGCAGATCTGTGCCACCACCAGTAACCACTGGCAAAGGTCGGCACGAAACGGCTAAAGATGCGCGACATGACGTCTGAACTCGTGAAGGGACAGTAACCCAGAGCCGAAAGGTCTGTCAACCGAAAGTCGCTCGGACCCTAGCGATTTCAAGGGTTTACCCGTATCATCACACAGAGTCTCCCGATGTACATCCGCACGATCGGCGTCCTGCTCCTTGTCGTGTCAGGTCTGGTTGCCGGGCTTCCCGCTCAGTCGAAGACCTTCCCTGTCAGCGAGCTCAAGCCAGGGATGGTGGCGACCGGCCGAACAGTGTTTCAGGGTGATCAGCTCGAGGAATTCAAGGCGCACATCCTCGGCGTCCTGCACAACAGCATCGGACCACGACGCGATCTGATCCTGGCGCGGCTCGAAGGCGGACCGCTCGCCAACACCGGCGTCATCGCCGGCATGAGTGGCAGCCCCGTCTATATCGACGGCCGGCTCGTCGGCGCCGTGTCGTACTCGCTCGGCGAGTTCTCAAAGGAACCGATCGCCGGCATCACGCCGATCGAAGAGATGATCGCGGACGCGACGCTGCCGCGGTCAGCGCCGCGCGCAGGTCGCGCGCGTGCGCAGCTCACGCTGCCGGTCACGCAGGAAGGGTTGCGCGACGTCGCTGCGTCAGGCGTTCTGCGTGGGCCCGGCCGTTCGCCGACAGCCCCGCCGACGTCAGCGTCATCGGCGCCAACACTGTCAACGCCGGCATCGCCACGCTGCTGCGTCCGATCTGCCACGCCGATCAGCTTCGCCGGTTTCGACACGCGCACGATCGACCCGCTGGTCTCGGCCTTCAGCGACCTCGGCTTCATGCCTGTCATGGCGGGCGCCGCACAGCTGGGTTCGCAGTCGTCAACGGCATCGGCGCCGTCGGGCTCGTCCTCGGCGCCACTGCGGCCGGGCGATCCGATCGGCGTCGCGCTGATGAATGGCGACCTCGAGGTCGGCGCCACCGGCACGGTCACCGAGGTGGACGGCAACCGCGTCTATGCCTTCGGCCATCCGTTCTACGGTCTCGGCCCGACGCAGTTTCCGATGACGCGCGCCCACGTGATCACCGTGCTGCCGAGCCTCTCCAGCTCGATGAAGATCGCCAGCACGGGCGACGTGATCGGCATCGTGCAGCAGGATCGCGCGACCACGATCGCCGGCACGCTCGGACCGGGACCGTCGATGATCCCGATCACCCTCACGCTCAACTCCGAGCGCGGCACGCGCAAGAAGTTCTCGATTGGCATCGTCAACGATCAGCTCTTCACCCCGCTGCTCGCGTACGTCGCGATCCTGAACACGCTGACGTCGTACGAGCGGCAGAACGGCGTCGGCACCTACGCGCTCAAGGGCGCGGCGCGCGTGAAGAACCACAGCGATGTCGCCTTCGAGGATCTGTTCACCGGCGATCAGCCGTCGACCTACGCCGCCGCCTCCGTGGTGGCGCCGCTCAACGTGCTGCTGCGGAATGCGTTCGAGGACGTCGAATTCGAAGGGCTGAACCTCGAGATCGAGGCCAGCGAACAGCCGCGCAGCGCGACGCTCGAGCGCGTCTGGATCGACGGCACGCGCGCAAGGCCGGGAGCACCAGTCGACCTTCGCATCCTGCTGCGCACCTACCGCGGCGAAGAAGTGACGCAGTCGCTTCCGGTGCAGATTCCGGCCAACGCGCGCGGCAACGTCTCGATCATGGTCGCCGACGCGACGCGCCTGTCGCAGTTCGAAGCGCGCGAGCTGCAGGTGCAGCCGCTGCAGACGACCGGATGTGCCGCAGATGATTCGCGTGCTGAACAGCGCACGCAAGAACAACCGGCTCTACGTCCGGCTCGTCACCCGCGACGGCGGCGCCGTCGTCAAGGGTGAGCCGCTCGCCGCGCTGCCCTCGTCGGTGCTGGCGGTCATGGAGTCGGATCGCAACGGCGGCAGCTTCCGCCCCCTGCAGAGCGCGCTCGTCGGCGAGTGGGAGATCACGGCCGGCTACGCCGTCACCGGCTCGCGCACGCTGACGCTGCCGCTCGAAGAGTAGAGTCGAAGTTCAAAGGTCGAAAGTTCAGAGTCAAAGGACAGATAGTCCAAAGTGGCTAGTCTCGCCTCGCCATCGCGGCTCTTGTGTTGTGCGCGACCGTGACCTTGCGGCCTCGACGCCGACGTTCTGGGAAGTGTCGACGCGAGAGCGAGTTCCTTCGCGGCGAGATCGAGAACCTCTCGATCGACTCATTCGGACGCCTGACGCTCGGCCCGACGGCCGCGCCGGTCTACGAGACCAACGCGCCGTTCGTCTGGACGATGGTCAGCGGACCGGACGGCTCGGTCTACGCGGGCAGCGGCAACGAAGGTCAGGTCTACCGCGTCGACTCGTCGGGCAAGGGGTCCGTCTTCTTCGACAGCCGAAGAGCTCGAAGTGCACGCCCTGGCGCCGGCGCCCGGCGGCGGGCTCTACGTCGGCACCTCGCCGAACGGCAAGATCTACAAGGTCGATGCGAAGGGCACGGGCACGGTCTTCTTCGACCCGGACGATCGCTACATCTGGAGTCTCGCCGTCGATCAAGCGCGGGCAACGTCTTCGCGGCCACCGGCGACAAGGGCATCATCTACAAGATCACGCCCGACGGCAAAGGCACGACGTTTCTACGCGACCAAGGCCACGCATGCGATGACGCTCGCGTTCGACCGCGACGGGCAGCTGCTCGCCGGCACCGAATCGCCCGGCCGCGTGTTCCGGCTCGACGCATCGGGCAAGCCGTTCGTGCTGCTCGACTCCAGCTACAACGAGATCCACACGCTGCGCGTCGACAGCCGCGGCAACATCTACGTGGCCGCGGTCAGCGGTCGCGGCAGCGCGGTGGAGGCGACCGCGACCCGCGCCGCGCTCCGCCGGCCGGCGCCGCGCGCCACCGACGCCGAGCGTCTCCACGGAGATCACCGTCGTCGCTGTCGGCGACGCTGTCGTCAGCACGTCGCCAGCACAGGCGCGCGCCGCGCCATCGCGCGCGGAGGCGCCAGCGCCGCCGGCGCGCTCTTCCGCATCCTGCCGGACGGCGCGTGGGATCTGCTGTGGGAGTCACGCGAGGACACGCCGTACGACGTCGCCATCGAAGCCGACGGCGACCTGCTCGTCGCCACCGGCAACTCGGGCAAGATCTTCCGCCTCGCCGGCGATCCGTTCCAGCCGACGCTCGATCGCCCGCGCCAACGCGCAGCAGGTCACCGGCGCTTCTGCCGACAGATCGCGAAGGGCGCGTGCTGGTCGCCACCTCGAACCCGGGCAAGCTGCTGCGGCTCGCCGCGGCGCGCGCCGAGCGCGGCACCTACACCTCGGATGTCCGCGACGCGCAGACCGTCGCGCTCTGGGGCACGATCAAGTGGCAGGCGCTCACGCCGGCGGGCAGCCGTCTCGAAATCTCGACGCGCTCGGGCAACACGAGCACGCCCGACGAGACCTGGAGCGACTGGAGCGCCGCTACACCGATCACGAAGGCAGCACGATCACCAGCCCGCGAGCGCGCTACCTGCAGTGGCGCGCGACGCTGATTGCCGGCAAGGGCGACGCGCCGCTGCTGACGTCGGTCACCGCGGCGTACCTGCCGCGCAACATCCGGCCGCGCGTCACGTCGATCACCGTTCACCCGCCGGGCACGGTGTTCCAGCGTCCGTTCCCGATCGATCCGGAGATCGCCGGCTTCGAAGGCGACCTTCCCGGACAAGCGCGCGCAACCAGACGCCGGGCACCGTCATCGCCCATCGCTCGGACGGCGCGTCTACGAGAAGGGGCTGATGACGTTCGTCTGGCGCGCCGAGGACGACAACGGCGACGACCTGAGCTACGACGTGCTCTATCGGCGCGAAGGCGAGACGTCGTGGAAGCCGCTCAAGCGCGGGATGACCGATCAGATCCTCGTGTGGGACACGACGTCGGTGCCCAACGGCCGCTACACCGTCCGCATCGTCGCGTCCGACGTGCCGTCGAACTCGCCGGCCACCGCGCTCTCCGGCGCGCGCGAGAGCACGGCGTTCGCGATCGACAACGTGCCGCCGGTCATCACAGTCACGTCGCGTGCGACGAGACACGGCCGCGCGACGCATCGCCTTCGACGTCCGCGATGCGAACTCGTCGGTGCAGAAGGTGGACTACTCGCTCGACGGCGACAGCTGGCAGACGGTCTACCCGAAGGACGGGATTGCCGACTCGCGCTTCGAGCAGTTCGAGCTGGTGCTGGAGGGTGATGCGGTGGCGAGGGGCGTGATGCTGCGGGCGACCGATGCGCTGAACAACATCGCGAGCGCGCGAGGAGAGACGCCGGAGCCGGCGGCCTCAGGCCGTCGGTGAGCGAGCTGAGGCGCGGACGACTGACGTCCGACCGGCAGTCGGCGCGACCGGCGTCGGCCGGCGGCAGGCGCCGCGTGCGCGGCAACCACGGGAGTCGCCGGAACGGGCGTCTGCGGAGCGGGTGTCTGCTGCACCGTCGTCACGACGATCAGCCACACCATGTTGACGGCGACCGTGCGGCCGATGGGCGTCTGCGCCGGCGCGAATCGCGACTGCCGCACCGCGTCGAGCACCGCCTCGACTCTTGGCGTGCACGCGCGCGCTCGGCCTTCGCTGCCGCTCCGCTCGGAGTTCAGCATCTCGTGCAGTTCGTGATCCGCCCGTCGCGGCTGACGACCATGGCCATCGTGAACATGGCTTCCTCGTCGCGAATACCTGCGACGAACGCGCCGTCGTCCATCACGCGCGGTATCGAAATCCCGCCAGCTCGGTCGCTGTCGACGAACTTGTCGAAGTAGCGATCGACGCGCGCGTTGTTGTCGGGCCGCAGCGGATTGCGCTTCGGACCCGGGATTCATCGCCTCGAGTCATGGTCGCCAGCGACTCCGGCCGCTCGCTCGACGTGCTCTTCAGGACGCCAATCGCCACGCTCAGGCACACCAGCACGGCCATCGTGGCGCCAAGCGCCGGCCACAGCAGCCGCATGTCGGTGAACAGCTCCCGCACGCGCACGGCGAACGCCTGGTCGCGCTCGGCGCGCACCCGCATCAGCACCGCGCGAGTAGACGGCGCTCAGACGCAGGCTCGACTTGCGCTGCCTGCGGCCAGCGCTGGGCGCGACCGACCCGAATCGACGTCGCCGATCAGCTGCAAGTCTTCGATGCGAGCGGCGCACGTCCGGCACCAGCGCACGTGGCTTTCGACGAGCACCTGCTCGTCCACCGACAGCTCGCCGTCGAGCGAGCCCCTCGAGCCGCTCCGCGCGCGTAGCTCGCAGCCAACGTAGGGAGTCATGCGTGCAGCCCCAGCAGCTCGGCGCGCAGCGCCTGCCGCGCGCGCGTGAGCCGCGATTTCACCGTGCCGACCGCGACGCCCAGCGAGAACGCAATCTCGTCGTAGCGCAGGCCGTCCACCTCGCGCAGGATGAGCGCCGTCCGCTGATCGAACGGCAGCCGGTCGAGCGCCTGCCAGATGAGCGCGGACGTTTCCTTGCTGGCCAGCAGCCGATCCGGCAGCACGTCGCCCTTGGATTCGAGGTCGCCGCACTGCTGCAGGTGCTCGTCGAGCGACACCTGGCTCGAGCGATGACGCCGCCGCCACCAGCGCTGGCGGTTGCGGGCCTGATTGATGACGATGCGGTAGATCCAGGTGCGGAGGGCGGACTGACCGCGGAAGCTGGACGAGCGTCCGGAAGACGCGCAGGAAGACCTCCTGCGACAGGTCCAGCGCTTCGTCGGGGTCCCGAAGGAGGTGCAGCGCCAGGGTGTAGACCATGCGCTGGTGGGTGTTCGACCAGCTCGGCGCAGGCGGCTTCGTCGCCGGTCGTGCACCGCTCGATGAGCGCGGCTTCAGCCGTGTCTACGTCGGACCACCCGATAGCGCCAGCGTTCTTCACCAACCCTCCGGAAACAGGCGTCTCCATCAGTCTAGCACCGTCCTCAGGAGCATTAGACCCCGGCCGCGCACGATGGTTCCCGCCAGTACCCAGCCGTGCTCCATCCTAGCTACCCAGACACCCGTGGACCCAGTTACGATGGCCCCGTGAATCGGCCCATCGTGGCGGCGGTCGGCGGCGATGGCCCTGGCCGCGTCCCTGGCGTTCGTCTGGCTCGACGCCCGCCAGCAACGGGAATATCCGCCGGCTGCTGGCCGCCGGCGACGAGGCCGTGGCCGCAGGGCCAGACGCTTCGAAGCCATCGAGGCCTTCAGCGGCGCCCTGACGCTGAAGCCGGATTCGATGATCGCCCGCCTGATGCGAGGCGACACCTACCGGCAGCGCGGCGAATTTGCCTCGGCGGTGCGGGACCTGACCGAAGCCGCCGCGCTCGACCCGACTGCGCCCGCGGCCGCTCGAACTGCTCGGCGATGCCCATGCCGCGATGGGCCAGCACGCAGGCGGCCGCGACGACTACGAGCGCAGTCTGCGCCTCGACGATCGCGCGCCCGCGTGTCTACAAGCTGGGCCTTGCCCACTATC
Organism: uncultured Acidobacteriota bacterium; assembly: GCA_963757735.1. Classification (GTDB taxonomy): domain Bacteria; phylum Acidobacteriota; class Vicinamibacteria; order Vicinamibacterales; family UBA2999; genus Gp6-AA40. The sequence goes on along the minus strand of CAVWST010000003.1, from coordinate 257,236 downwards.
GCAACGGCGATGTCCCTGCAGGCGATCGACGCCGCTGCGCAGAGCGGTGAGCCTCGACGATCGGCTGCCGCAGGCGCACTACCTGCTCGGCCTGTGCCTTCGCGACCGGCGTCCGCGCGATCGAGGCCGAGCGCGCGCTGCTCCGAGCCCTCGAGCTCGAGCCGACGCTGGCAGCCGCCGCGCGAAGAACTCGTCGACCCTCTACACCGACTCGGGTCGGCAGCGTCAGGCGATCGAGCAGCTCGAAGCGCTGTCGGCGCTCGAACCGACGCGGCCGGAACGGCTCGTGAGCGTCGGGTCTGGCCTACGCGCGCCTCGGACGCCACGATGCAGCGGTGCTGACGCTCGGCCGCGCCGCCGAGCGCTATCCCGATTCGCCGATTGTCTACACGGCGCTCGGTCGGGTCTGGCTCGAGGTCGCAGAGAACGCAGCGACGATCGCGTGGCGCTGAACAAGGCGCATCGAAGCGCTCGCGCCGGTCGCCGAGCCAGCCGAACGCGACGAGCGAAGCGCTCGACGATGTACGGTCGCGCGCTGTTGCTGTCGGGAAGCACCGCAGCCGCGGAGCGGGTGCTTCGGCGCGCCACCGAGCAGTTTCCAGTCGAGCCGCGTCGCCTTCACGTACCTCGCCGTCCGCAGCCACGCGGCTTGGGCACGCGGCGATGCTGCGCAGGACGCGCGAAGCGAAGCACTCGGCCGGCAGCTTCATCGCCTGCAACTCGAGTCCGTGCCCAGAGCGCTCAGCTCGGTTCCTGTCTGCGGCCATCCAGCGCTGTCGCGCAGTCCGTCTCCCAGTAAATTGAATCCCAGCACCACGACGCGCGATCGCGAGCCCTGGAAACACGGTCAGATGCGGCGCGTCGAGCACGTGCGCGCGACCGTAGTTCAGCATCGCTCCCCAGCTCGGCGTCGGCGGCTGCACGCCGAGCCCCAGGAAGCTAGCGCGGCCTCGGACGAGGATCGCTCCACCCATGCCGAGCGTCGCCTGAACGGTGAGGGCGGGCAGCGCGGCTGGCAGGATGTGACGGATCAGGATTCGCGGCGTCGCCGCGCCGAGCGCCCGCGCCGCCGGCACGTACTCGAATTCGCGCGCCTGCAGCACCTGCGCCGCGAACGAGGCGCGCGTATCCGACCCACCCGATCAGCGACAGCGCGAGCACGACATTGGTCAGGCTCGGACCGAGCACGGCGACGAGCGCGATCGCGAGCAGCAGCCCCGGGAACGCCAGCAGGATGTCGATGAGCCGGCTGATGGCTTCGTCCACGCGCCGCCGTAGTAGCCCGGCAATCGATCCGATGGCCGCGCCGATCGACGCCGACACCGACACCACGACGAGCCCGACGAGCAGCGAGATCCGCGCGCCCGACATGACGCGCGCGAGAATGTCCCGTCCCAGCTCGTCGAGCCCGAACCAGTGCAGCCGACTGGGCCCTTCGAGCCGCAGCGCCAGGTCCTGCGCCGACGGGATCGAACGGCACGAGCCACGGCCCGATGACCGCCGCCAGCACGGCGAGGCCGACGATGCAGAGCGCCAGCGTTTCTCATCGGTATCGGATCCGCGGATCGAGCACGACGTAGAGCGAGATCGACGACCAGATTGACGCCGACGTAGGTGACCGCGATGAGCAGGATGCATCCCTGCACCATCGGGTAGTCGCGGAAGCCGATCGACTGGACCAGCAGCCGGCCGATGCCTGGCCACGCGAAGATGGTTTCCGTGATGACCGCGCCGGTCAGCACGGCGCCGACCTGAAGGCCGGCGAGCGTCACGATCGGGATCAGGCTGTTTCGGAAGGCATGGCGGAGCACGGCCCGCGTCCGCGAGACGCCGCGGGCGCGCGCGGCCTGCGACGTACGGCTCGCGCAGTTGATCGAGCAGCGTCGCCCGCGTCATGCGCGCGAGGACTGCGGCCAGTGCGGCGCCGAGCGAGATGCGCCGGCAGCACCAGTGCTCCAGTCCGCCGCGCCCCGAGACCGGCAGCCAGCCCAGCTCCACGCCGAACACGATCGCCAGCAGCGGCCCGAGCCAGAAGTTCGGCATCGACACGCCCGCCAGCGACAGCGTCATCGCCGCATGGTCGACCACGGTGCCGCGCCAGACGGCGGCGGCAATCCCAGCGGAATCGCGACGGCGAGGGCGACGAGCGATCGCGGCGAAGGCGAGCTCGATGGTCGCCGGAATGCGCTCGAGAATCTGGCGGCGACCGGTGTGCCCGTGCGGAGCGACGTGCCGAGATCGCCGCGCGCCAGCCCGCCGAGGAAGGCGACGTACTGCGCCGGCAAGCGGCCGATCGAGACCGAGCTGCCGGCGCAGTTGCGCGACGTCGGCCTCGGAGGCGACGTCGCCGAGGATCGCGCGCGCGGGATCACCGGGAATGAAATGGATCAGCGCGAAGACCAGCGTCGCGACGCCGAGCAGCACCGGAATCGTCAGCAGGAGACGCCGCGCGAGGTTACGTCAACACGGGGTCTCATTGTCTCTCGGTCCTTGGTCTCCGGTCCTCAGTCTCTGAACTATTCGTTCGCGACTCGAGCGATCTGCGCCAACGCGCTGTCGAACTCTCCGGATGTGGAGACCGCCCGTCCACCGGTTGATTCTGCGAGGCCCCGCAGGCTGTCTCGAGCCTCGCGATGGTAGGCATCCCACGCGGACTCGTTCCCCACACTTGGCGGAGGCGATGGACCGCCCACCAGACTACGAGCCTCGAACGTATAGATCGTCGCATTGGCGCTATACGCCTCCGACCAACTCGGCGAGCTCGATGCGGCGGACAGCTCGGCATAGCCGCCGCTGAAATAGAGCACCACGATTGGCCCTTTCGAGTTGGAGCGAGAGCGCGAATCGCATCGCGGGCAGTATCGATAGCATCGTCGCTCGACTGCTTCGCTCGCGCCTCGTTCGGGATCGATAGCCTGATCGGCGCGAAGCCCGTCCCCAGTGATGTGCGACACTCCCACTGTGATTAGCGGGAGCTCTGATGTCGGTGCCACGGCTACCGAAGACACGCCGGTCGTCACCAACGCGATTCGATCGCCTTGCTGACTCAGCAGGCACAGCACGCGTCGCGTCAACTCGCGCAGGCGCGGCGTTGAACGAAAGTCGAGATGCAGATCGTCGATAAACACCAGGAACAGCTGCTGCTCGCGGGTTTGCGCCACGCCGAGGTCCGGGCACACGAGCACGAAAACGAGCGCCACTATCGCCAAGCTGTTGAACTTCGGCAAGACACCGTATTGGACGCCGCAGACAACAGTCTAGACTTGGGGCAATGCACATCGACATCTGGTCCGACGTGGTCTGTCCGTGGTGTTTCCTGGGAAAGCGCCGCCTCGAGAAAGCGTTGGCGTCGTTCGACGGGCGAGGAGACGTGACGATCGCCCATCGTTCCTTCCAACTCGATCCCACACGGCCCAAGGGTGAGACGACGAGCCGGCGGACGATGCTGATGTCGAAGTACCGCCTGACCGAGGACCGCGTCCGTGAGATGGACCACAACATGGAGACCATGGCCGCGAGCCGAGGGCCTCGAGTACCACCTCACGGAGAAAGGGCAGATCGGGGAACACCCTCGATGCCCACCGCCTGGTGCATCTGGCAGCGAGCCACGATCGTGAGGATCAGATGCTCGAGCGGTTATACAAGGCGTACTTCACCGAGCAGCGCTCGGTCTTCAACCTCGAGTCGCTCGTGAGCCTTGCGGTGGAAGAGGGCCTCGACGCCACCGAGGTGCGTGAGGCCCTGGAGAGCGATCGTTACGTCGATGCGGTCAGGCGCGACCTCGACGAGGCCCGGATGCTCGGCGTCACCGGGGTCCCCTTCTTCGTCATCGACGGCCGTTACGGCATCTCAGGCGCGCAGGCGACCGAGGTGTTCACCCGCGCGTTGGCAATGGAGCCTGCCCAGGCCTGAGCGCTACAGCGTCCGCAGACGGACGTTCCGGAACTTCACGGTGCCCGCGCCGTACTGGAGGGCGATGTTGCCCTTCGCGTGCTTGGTGTCGTTCACGTCCACCATCTTCATCCCGTTGATCAGCACGGTCAGCTTCGTGCCTTTCGCCGTGATGTCGATGGTGTTCCACTTGCCGCCCGTCATGACTACGCTCTCGGGCTTGGCCACATCGACGATTGCGCCCGTGCGATACGTCTGATCGGGACGCTTATCGTAGATGTTCACTTCGTACGCGTTCATCGCGTTGATCGTCTTCGGGTCTTCGCACCGGATGAACACGCCGCTATTCGCATCGTCGCTTACCCAGAAGTCGGCAGTGATCTGAAAATCGCCGTACTGGGCCGGCGTCACGAGAAACCCGGTTCCCTTGGTGGCCTGCACGGCCTTGTCGACGACCTCCCAATTAGCGTCGCCAACGATGTCCCAGCCTTTCAGGCTGGAGCCGTCGAGGACGGTCGTCCAGCCGCCTCCCTGGGCGCCGACCACCGACCCAGAGACCGACAACGAAAACACACTCACCGCCAGTAACAGTGCCGTCCTTTTCATAATGCCCCTCTCCGGCGCGGATTATAGGCGACTGACCGCATCATTCGAATATGTCCGCAAAATAGTGATGTACGACGTTTTTGTATGCCTGCCGAGCGACTCCGACTCCTCTCCCATGAAGGTGTAAGTGCTTGTGCCTCTTCAGATGCCCGCGATAGACGCGGAAGTCCGCCAGGGCACCTCGATTGCATCGGCCGAGCGCATTCCATGTCCATTTCAGACGCAGAGCAGCGCCGTCGCGCGCGGGCACGAACTGCAGATCATGATCGACACCGTCTACGAGAAGTACCTGCCTCACACGCCACCGGCGAAGTCGCCACCTACATTCCAGAGTTGAGCAAGGCGGATCCCGAGGCCTTCGGCGTCTGCCTGGTGACCGCCGACGGCCGGACGTTCGAGGCCGGCGACTGCGATCGGCCGTTCACGATCCAGTCGATCTCCAAGCCGTTCACTTACGGCATGGCGCTCGAGGAGTTCGGGGCCACGAAGGTCTTCGAGCACGTCGGCGTCGAGCCGAGCGGTGATGTGTTCAACTCGATCGAGCTGCAGAACGGCAGCAACCGGCCCTTCAACCCGATGATCAACTCGGGAGCGATCACGGTGACGGCGCTGCTCCACTCGCGCTATGGCGAACCGGACGTTCGAATACCTGCTCGATCGGTTCAGCATCATCGCCGGACGTCAGCTCTCGCTCGACCGTGCGGTCTACGAATCCGAACGGCGCACCGGCCATCGCAATCGGGCGATCGCCCACCTCCTGCTCAACTTCGGCCTCGTGCATGACGAGGCCGAAGCGGCGCTCGACGTCTACTTCAAGCAGTGCTCGATTCTGGTCACCTGTCGCGATCTCGGCGATGATGGCGGCAACGCTGTCCAACATGGGACGGCATCCCTTGACCGGACGCAGCGCCTACTCGGTCACGCCACGTCAAGGACATGCTCTCGATCATGTTCACGTGCGGGATGTATGACTACTCGGGACAGTGGGCGTATCGCGTCGGCGTGCCGGCGAAGAGTGGCGTCAGCGGCGGCGTGATCACCGTCGTGAATCGCCAGCTCGGAATCGGCACCTACTCGCCCCGCCTGGATCCGTACGGGAACAGCTGCCGTGGCACGGAGGTGTGTGTCGAGCTGGCCTCGCGGCTCGGGCTCCATGTGTTCGATTGTCTGAACGTCGGGTCGAGCTTCCTCGACGCAATCCTGTAGTAGGCAGTAGGCGGTATGCAGTAGGCAGGAGCCCCGCAAACGCTACCGCATACTGAATACTGCCTACTTCGTGATCGCCAACCGGGGTCATCATCTCGAATCGTCATTTCGCCCCGAGGGTCTCAAACAGCAGCCCGCTAGTTGTCACCCGTGCGTCTACCACGCCCATACGGTCCCAGGGTCTGGTCAAAGAGTGCAGGGCCCAACTATCTGTCGGGCCATATCTTGACTGCCAGATCGTCTTCCCCGTGCCCTGCCCCGTCCCCGTGTAGAATCGAGCCACGATCAGGTCGTATAACGGGATTCAGTCAACCCAGAGGGCCTTAATCCTTCCGATTGTTCGGTGCTCGTGGACAGCATCATTCTTACCGCTCGAGTGCACATGTTCCTCACGCTCGAGGCCGTTGTCGTGCTGGGCGTCGGCGCGCTGATCTTCCGCCGCTATGCGTCTCGCGCGGCTGAGGCGCTGTGATCGCATGGATACGCCGACCCTCTCGCCCAAGCGTGTGTTGACGCCCGAATTTCATGGCGTGTCTTCCAACGGAATCCCCTTCTCACGATCCCGGCTGCTAGAACGGCCCACGTTGGCGGTCGTGTATCTCGCTGGCGTCACGCTCGCATCCATGTTCGCTGTGAACACGGGCCTTCGAATCTCTCTGCGTGCAACGACGGCTTCTAGCATGGCCGCCCACTGGATGTTCTTCGACCTCTTTGTGGTCGAGCTTTGCACCTTCGCTGCGCTGGTTTGCGTGCTGGTTAATAGAGGGGTCCTTTTTCGGCTCTGTGCGTACCTGCTGTCCACGATATTCGTGCTGGTCAACTGCGTTCAGGCGTCTGCGGTGCTTTTTGGAGGCGAGTACATCTCGCCGCTGGCACTGGAAAACGTTGCGCACCTCGACTTCTTCCTCAGTTTCTTCCTCACACCAGCCAACGTTGTGGGCCTCTCAGCTGCACTGGGGATATGCGCGGCATTCCCCGTCGTTTCGGAGACCGTGGCACGGCCGTCGGTGTCCAGCCACAGTGCCTTCAGATGGATCACCGTCATGTTTCTGCTGGGCGTGCTTTTCCAGCAGAGCCCCCGATGGCTGCCCCAATCCGTGATCGAAGCACGAGGGGACTTGCAGTACCGGACCAACATGGGACGCCGCTCTCCTGGATGGGCCCTCGCGCTGGCTATCGCACCGCGGAACGGTTCTCGCAGGACAGGCATTCAGTGCCTCGGAGGCTCAGGCGCTCGTCGACTTGGGCTTCTCACTCAATCCGGACGCGCCTCTTCCTTTCGTTCGGGACCACGTCTACCAGGGCGCTGTCCCGTTTCAGCCAGCATCCCTTGGACGGACGGAAAGGCCGAACGTCCTGCTGCTCGTCCCAGACGGTATCTCGTCACGGAGCATCGGTCGTGATCACGAGTATCCCGGGTTGACCCCCAACTTGCAGCGGTTCGCTGCGAGCGCCATGTCGGTGAGCAACTACTACAACCACACGGCAGCCACCTACCGCGGTCTGCTCGGGCAGCTCTGTTCAGTGTTTCCATTGTGGGATGGCATCGACAAGGAAGCAGGCGTGCTTCCTTCCCACGACTACATGTGCCTGCAGGACCTGTTCAAGGAGGCTGGTTACCGGACCACCTTCATCGATGCCGACCACACCGAGGGGTCGTTCCTCGACGAGATGATGAAGCGACTGCGGTTCGACAACGTTCTCAGCGGCGAACAGATCGCGCGGGACTATCTGAACCTCCCGTCGTTCACCCCTGACGACCGTTTCCTAACGGACCAGCAGTTCTTCCGCGGGGTTGAAAGGTTTTTTCGCGAATCGGAAGTTGCCGGTCCGGAACGAAAGCCTTTCTTTGCCGTTGTGTACAGTGTAGAGACGCACGCGTTTGTCGATATCCGAGAGGATGGCATCCGATATGGTGACGGCAGCAACAATGCGCTCAATACCATTTGTACGTTCGATGACGCGTTCGGAAAGTTTCTACGGTACTTCGAGGCTTCCCCGTATGCCAGCAACACGGTGCTCATTGTGACGTCTGACCATGCGCACTATTCCGAAAACACGTTTGTTGCGGCATTCGGGAATGACCCAGACTACCGGGGCGTGTTCGTTGACCAGATTCCCCTGATGATTCGTGACCCGCGACGTCAGCTTCCAGACGTATACGATCCCGGAGTGGCGACGTCGATCGATTTCGCCCCTTCGATTGCTCACTATCTGGGACTGCCCGGCAATCGCAGGAACCCATTCTTCGGTCGATCGATATTTGAAATGCGCGCTCCCCAGAAGCGTTGGGGATTTGCGAGCTATGACGACAATTACTACATGATTGAAAGAGGACGGGTCCACGACAGCAAGTTCCCTGAAGGGAATCCCAGAGAGATGGATCTGTTCGTGAGATATATCCAGTTCACCTATTTGCAGGAAAAGCTCAATCGGATCTGGCAGTCCGACACTCCATCGGTCAACCTTGCGGATTGAGACTGAATGCCGCCACTGCAGACGGAGGTTCTGAATCGTAGACGCTCGCGTGGCGCAGCGGAAACGCGAGGCCGAACGGCTCGCCCGTCATAGGAGATTTGGATTGTTTTCCAGACACTGCGGCTCCGGAATCGATGATACTGAGGCCGATGCTTCCGACAGGACGCTTCACATATTTGCCAATCGCCGATCGCCAGCGGCTTCCTTCAAGTCTCGTTATCGCAGGCACGCACCTTTGTTCCGAACCGCACCCGGAACGTCACAACGTGGAACGCTGCCGATCCTGGGAATTGCTGCGTGACTGCGCCATCGTGCGCGCGGATCCGCAGTCCCGACTACTCACAGTGGGACGGTCGGCGCGAGCTCTTCGATGTGTGACCCGTTTTCAGCGGCGTGCCGGCGAAGCCCGAGCCGCTGTCGACGGCAGCAGGCGCCGGGTGTGCGCTCAAACACGCATAGCGCGCTCGTGCAACGAGGTCAGCGCCTGCCAGCCGGCGGCGACTGCCCCTTCCATCCAGTCCGGGGACGACTCTGGCGCGGCGGCAGCCGAGCCGATGATGACCCGGTTATCGATCCTGGCGAGTCGCGCGCGGCGCTCCGCCGGCACTCCGGACGCGTAGCCACCTTGGCTGTATTTCACCCTGCGCCACCACACCGCGTAGGCGCTCGTGAACTCCTGGCGGATCTGCGGATGGACCTTGCTCGCATGCGTCAGGACGTGCCCGACGCGGTCTGTGACCGATCGATCGAGCAGATCGCCCACCGGCCCGTTGACGTAGAGCCCGAGCAGAACCCCTTTGCGCGAGAAGTAGTCGTTGGACGGATAGGAGAACTCGCCCAGCGGGAGATTGGAGTAGAGATGTCCGCCGAAGATCTGATCGTCTTCCTCCCAGAATCGGCGCTTCATCGCCAGACCCATCTTTGCGCTGTTGCTGTAGGTCGTGGCCTTGACCGCCGCCATCAGCTCGGCCGAGAGGTTGATGTCGACCTCCGACAGCACTGACAGCGGCATGCAGACCACGACGAAATCGGCCTGCAGCTCGCGGTTCCTGCCGTTCTTCGTGTCGACGTAGAGGACCCTGACCCCTGTATCCGATTGGTGGACTGACTGGACGTCAGCATTGAAGGTGATGCGGCTGGCGCCGATCGCACGCTCGAAGCCCCTGGGAAACTGGTCCATTCCCCCGACCGGTTGAAACATCGGCGCCGCCGTTGTCCCGCTCGTGGCAGAAACGGATCGCATGCGCTGGCTGAAGCCGGAGCGCAGCAGGGCGGCGAAGTCGTACGGCGTGCCCGGTCCTCGAATGGCGAATGCCTTATACCGCCGGTCGCTGGTATCGAGGTAGCCCTGCGCCACCAGGTGCCTCACGAATCGCTGCTTGTCTTCGGCGGTCACCGGGAGATCGAGTTGCCCCTGGTCGAGCGCCTTCACGAGCAGCTCGTTGGTGTAGCCAATCATGTCGGCCTTGACCTCACGCAGCCGCACGCGTGTGTTGGCCAGGGGACCGACGTCCTGCCCTTCGTAGTAGAAATAGGCGTTCTCGGCTTCGTTCATGAAGATCTCGAGCGGCACGCCCAACTCGCGGCAGTAGATCAACACTCCTGTGTGTGTATACGGGATGCGCCACGCGCCGACGTTCACGTACAAGCCGGCGTCGAACGTGCACATCTGGCGCTCCCCGCCGATCTCGGTGTGCGTGGTGCCGCGACGCACGGTCCACGCGAGGCCGCCAACGTGGTCGCGCGCCTCGAGAACGTGGTAGTCGTATCCGAGTTTGCCGAGCTCGTACGCCACGACGAGCCCCGAGACGCCGGCGCCCAGCACGAGCACTCTGGCTCGCGCCGGCCGGCCCGAAAGCACAGGCCTCCGGGCAGCCTGCCCAGCCATCAGATCCCACGAGGTCATCGCGCTCATGACGAGCGACGTGCCCCCGACAAGGCCGAGTTGTTCCAGGAAGCGACGTCGGGTGAGGGCAGATAGCGCGGCGCTCACGGTGGTCAGCATGCGGGCGTCCCTGAAGCGTCCGACATTACCACCGTCCAATCCCCCAGGGAGCGGCCGGTAGCAGGAAATTCATCGTGGACTTGCCGGCAAATCGGCTCGGGCCGGAGTGGCAACGAAAAACTGGAAGCTAGGTGTTTGTAAACACGAGGCGAGTTCGTCGGAAGCGATCGGGCGAGTCTACGGCGTAGGCTTTCATCTCGTGATGGCAATCGACAGACGCGTGGACCGCATCAGACGCCACACGCCGTTACTCGGTACCAATCATCGTTCCGGCCGAGCCGACGGACTTGACCCTCCAATCCTGCCGAACCCCCTCGGCGCACAGTCAGCGTGGACTTGGACAAGTTGGCTCAGCGCGAGGCGCCTTCGAGGGCTGTTGCGTGATGCGGCTCGTACAGCATCATCTCGACGCCGCCCGGCAGGCCTAGCATGACGGTGATGCCGAAGCCTTCGTCTCGTGGTTCACCGTTCACCTTAACGCCCTTCGACCGAAGATCGTGAATCGTCGCGTGAATGTCGTCGCACATGAACGTGAGCTGATGGCGCACACCGGATTCGTACGTCGGACCTTCTGCCGGATGCACACCCAGCTCCGCGGGTGGTAACGCAAAGATCAGCCAACCCTCCCCCGCATCCACATGCTTGAACCCGAAGGCGTCGCGAAGCATGGCACGAAGGGCGTTCGGATCAGACGTGTACAGCAGGGCATGCGCGCCAATGATCGCCATGGTGGTGTCCTCCGGGAGCATTATAGAGACGGGTACGGCGTTCACCGAGGACGGCGGCGTGACGTCGCGCCGACGCGGTTTCGAACGAATCGTGCGGGGACATCGTGACGGCGAGGGAGAATCACGTGACGTTCAGGTGTGATGCGTGTGGATACCGTTGGGCGGAGGGATAAACGTGCGCCCCCACCACGGTGAGTACCGAACGCAGCTCGGGAAACGTCTTCGTCGGATACCTGCCATCGGTGCCTCGATCGAAAAGCCACACCTCTCAAACGCTTCCATCGCAAACAGAGCGTTGCCGAATAGGCTCGGTACGGCCCCGGACCTCGTGGATGATCCACGAGGTGGTCACTGCTCCTCGGTCTCCGTGGCAGAACGCCGACGTCGAGCGCTTCATCGGATCGATCCGATATGAACGCCTCAATCACATCATCGTGATGAACGCGGCAAGCCTTCACCGTGTGATCACGGATTACGTGACGTACTACATGCGCTCGCGCACACATCTGGCGCTTGGGCAGGTCAGGAGGCTCACCCGGCGAACCGCTTTGCCAGATTGTCTTGGTCGGCCGCCCGAAGTGCGACTGGCGTGAACCATTCGTAACCCGCTACGAAGTAGCTCTCCGTGAGGGTCACGAGCGCGTCGGTACTGAGCGGAGTTGAGCGCCTCGACACGGAAGCTGCTTGGGTCAAGGTGATGATCGAGGCAGCCGTGAGAAAGAAAGTTGTCGAAATGATCGACCGAACTGAAGATCGAATCTGGTAGTCCAGTAGATGCGATGACCGGCTGATTGCTCCTGACGAAGCGATCCCACTCGCGCCTCGCCGCTGCTTTCTGAGGTGACTTGCGGTAGGTCATGGTTTGCGTGAGCCGTCCAACGTGCCGCTTCAGGCACGGCAGGTCATGATCGCGCCAGCGGTCACGATCACGGTCCGCCCGTCGCTCGTGATCGGCACGTCTCGCGTCCTGTTCGACTTCCCCATTTCCGGCGAGGGTCCGTTCACGATGACGGGCCAGTTGGTAGTTGGGAACCAGACCCAGAATACCGCGGGTAGCGGCACCGTGCACGTGGTCGATGCCGGTATCCAAAGCAACGCACGGTACGTTTTCTCCGTTCCCGAACCGTCAAGTGCATTGCTGCTGTTCACTGGGGTCAGCGCCCTGCTCGTCGCGCGCCGAAGACGGCCGTCGGCCCGCCTCCGCGATCGGGCTTGACGTTAGTAACGCTCCCGTGCGCCGATCGGCCGTGCATCAAGTTCGATGCTGGCCACTGGTCTTCTCTCCTGATGGGGTGTTGTGGAAGGCCCTGAACCCGCTGCGAGGCGGGTAACACCGGGTGCGACCAAAACGAAACGCTGGAAACTAGAAGCGAGAGACCTTAATTAGTGCCTCCATAAGCGTCCACCATTTCGCGATCACTGTCCGCATCTGCTCACGTTGTTGACCCAAGGTTGCCAGCGGTTCTTCGTCGAGAAGATGCTATTCCGGCTCCGAGAACACCGAACGATTCTTGCGCCGGTATCTCACGCCCTGCAGGAGGGCGAAGGCACTACCGAACAGCAGCAGCGTCGAAGGCTCGGGGACGGGCTCGGGGACGACGGTCGTTTGGGAAAAAGTGAACTCCACGAACGGCACACTCACGAATGTCGGATGGAGAGTCGCGATCGGGTCATTGATGGCTCCCGCGCCGATGAATATGTCATTCTCCAAGCGTAAGAAGGCGCTATCGAATTGGAGAATGGCAGTGGTGCTGAGGATCCCTGGACTGGGAATTATCGGCTCCATGAACGGGACGCCATGCAAGCTCGTATGTAAGCCCAGATCATCAAATTCGCCGGGCCCGTTGCAAAATATATTGGCGCAGTTTTGTCCAGTCGTGTGGACTGCGAAGTTTCTGAACCCTTCCCCGAAATGCGTGAAGGCCCAGGACTGGCTCACGTCGTGGATGAGGACATTCGGATCGGTAGTAATTCACGTCGAAGTTGAAGTCATAGAAGCCCAATTCTATGAATATGGTACTGCCGACCTGTGACGTCGTCCCGAAGAATGGACCGACAAACCTGAGTCCATCGTTTCCGCCGACAGTGACAGGAATTACATCAATGTCGCTCGCCTGCTGCGGAGAGGTACTGGCCAACGAACTGAAGCCAAAGTTACTGAAGATCTTGTCGCCGGATTGAATTGTCCCGTTCGTGAGCTCGAGAACTCCCAGCGGAATCGCGTAGGCAGGGACAGGCGTGAGCGCATATACACAAGCGAAGAACAACAGTAGTGATTTCTTCATTTTCGAACCCGTCCTCTTGCAACTGTTGTCAGTTACTCCCTTGCTTCCCGTCGAGCGAAAGCAATCACGACATCCAAGACATGAGGTGGGGGCCTTACCAGGAGGTGAGCCATCGCGCGACTCCTTTCATTTCAGGGTCCGGCGGCTGGCTGTAACGGCACGAAGGCCGTTTTGTCACCAAGAACACGAAATCTATAGCACCTTTGCGAGTCTATTACAAGAGAAGGGAATCGTTTTGGTACGAGCCAGAACCGTAGACGACTGATGAATTTCGATCGCTTGCTGACCGTGGACTGGTGACAGCTGATTGCCTGCGCGATGTCCGTTTGCGATTGTCCCAGTGGCGTGCAACTCGGAGTACGAGTTCACCATTCGCCAGCATCAAAATCACCCGTGCGCGGCGCGCATCCTCGGCTCGGATCTTGAGACTGCGCACGCGGCGCTCGAGCTCGGCTCGTTCATCGGTCGTCAACGTCAGCGCCATATGGCGCCAAACGGTACTATTACTGCTTCAATCAGTACAAGCCACGAGGCGCCGTGTCGGACTCGATTCCCGCAAGGGATTGAACAGCGTACGGCCGCTGCGCGCCCGACCGTGGCGCCGTTCCGCTTTCCTATGGCAGGCGCCGTACCGCGTCACCTACCTGCACCGGCTCAGCGCCGCTCAGCGTCGCGGTTGCCGAGGAGTCGTCCACTTCAATGATGCGGGCCGTCGCGATCTTGTCGACGATCGTGCGGACCACATTCTTGGTCTGCGGATCGAGGATCGTCCGACCAGCACGGGTAATTTCAACTGTATCCCCCACTTGCACGCCCTTGAGACGCCCGACGTTCAGGATCAGCGTGTTGCCATCCACGTCGGCGACGAGTCCCGCATACACAACGCGGGTAGTTGACAGCTGCGCGGCGAACTCGTTTAGGCCGTCCGCCACCTCCTGCACCGCACGGTTGACGGCCTCCCCGAGCGTCGATCCTTGAAACGATGCCGACGTCATGTCCACACCGGTGGCGTAGCCGCCCGAGGCCGCCACGGAGGTTCTGGCCGAATCGCCGCTGCCGGACACCGCTGTGAGGACCTCTCCCGTGCTCGTATCCACCATCCGCGCCGTCATAGCCACCGACGCCCTCGTGTTTACGCGCTTGCCACCGCCCACGACGCCACGTGTGATCCGGTTGAGCGATCCGGATCCGACTCCGACCGCCGACTCGGCGATATCGAACTGCGTGACGGACCCGATGATGATGGCGTCGACGCCCAGCACCCGGCCGATGTTTGCGGCTGTCTTCGCGTCCGCACGGCTGCTGTTCGAGAAAGTCTGCTCCTTCAGCACGGCGTCGAGCGCCTCCCGCTCGATAATGGAATATTTCCCTTCCTTGAGGAGCTCCTTCAGTAGCACATCGGCAAGGCTCGCGCCGACATCCTGCGTTGAACGGAGCGCCGCGCCAGCCGACGACTTAATGGCCACGTCCTCGAAGCTGAGAATTGCAACGCGCTTCTTCTGCTGCGCCGAGCCATCCGCCGCAGGCATAAGGAGCACGGCGACCGCTAGAGAAAGGATTCGAATCATGATGACCATCGTTCCCGTCTGAGTTCGCGGGTCCCTGAACCTGTGCCGGCTCAGCGTCCCAGAAACTCGTCGAGCGCCACGGCGTCCGCCCGCGCGGTGTCTAGGTACTTCCTCGCCGCGACAGCGTCCCTGTCGTCGAGCGCGTCGCGAGCCCGCGTCAGCGACACTTTGAGGCTTCGTTGGCGCATGGCGATATCCGACCTCGGGGCGAGTGGACGCATTTCTTCCCAGAGACGATTCAGAGTGTCGTCGATCACTTCACCACGGATGGAGAGGTCGTCGTACTCATCGCGCAACGCATCTAGATCAGTGCCGCGTTGGACCGCGGCAGGACCCGGCACGGCTGTCCGCTGCCCTGAAGGCTGGCCGCTCGGCGGTACGACGACTCGAGTACCTGGAGCTGGAATTCGTTGACCCCGCCTGTCCCTGCCCATTCTGTGTGCGCCGCGCTCGGGCGTCCCGGGTCGCGGCAGATCCGGAGCCCGCTTCGACTGCGACGGGCAATCCGGAGCGCGCTTCCACCGCTGCCGACGATCGCGTGCCCGCCTCGACCTGTGGGGATGGCAGTACCACGAGCTCACTCGCCGGCCGTACCGCGGGCGGCACGTTCGTCTCAGGCGGCGGCGTTCGGCTGCGACCCGGGAAGAAGGTCCACATGCCGAACCCGCCTGTTGCCGCCGCGAGGACGAGTGCTGCAGCCGCGTAGGCAACGCGGAACGGGCGACGCTCCCCGGTCGGGCGCGCGGGCTGCGCCGAAACTCCAGCCGTGAGTTCGGTGACATCCTGGGCGAGGCGCCGCATGTGATCGCCCCAGTCGCCGTCCCACACATCGAGCCAGTGGGTTCCAGAGATGAACAGTTCGAGTCCGGCATCGGGCATGACCGCCTCGATACGGATCGGAAAGATCGGCTTGTGGTTCGCGACGGCCCGCTCGACTTCCCGACAGACGAAGGGGGATTTGTTCGCGGCGTGGGAAAGCAGCACGATCATGCACGCGGATCGCTCGATGCCGGTGACGATCTCGTCGGCATATTCACGGCCCGCGCGCACATTGCGGGGCGCGATCCAGCAGGTCGCGCCCCGCTTTTCGAGGTTCCTGCAGATGTCGTGCGCCTTCTCGCCGTCCTCGGAGGCGTAACTTATGAACGCTGAAAGCCCGCCGAACGAATTCATACTTCTGCCGAGTACCCTGGTGGGGACTGCCGGGTACATCGTGAGGAGTATAGCCGGTGTCGCCCACCCCTTTAGGCCCTTCGCCCCTGGGGCTTTCGAGTGTACGTGCGGTGTTCCGCACCGCACCGCCGCTGAGCTTGCTGGCGGACCTTTGCTCAAGAGGCGCTACAAGCATGGGGACTTCCCTTCCCACGTCGGGAATCTGACGATAGTTCCACTTTCCGCGCTCCGTACGTCTTTCTTCCGACCACGTATCTCAAGGGTGTCTCTTGGCCAGCTCGGCCGGAGTGTTCAGAAGAAATACGAACAGAAGCTCGTTGCGACTAACTTAACTTCAGATTAAGTTAAGCCGCTGTACTGAGGTTGAGTTATGAGTGTTCCAAGACGGCTGGGCGGTACAGGAGGCGCGGCGCGAGGGTGGTGATCGTGCTGCCCTTGCAGATGTAATCCTGAAGCTCGCCGGCGAAGTTCACCAGCAGCTCGCACCGTTAGCCGAGACAAGAACTCGGTCGCCTGCAAACGGAAGTTGTGAGTCACCGACGCGTCAGCAACGTGGACCAGGCCGCAACACCGGGGTGACCGAAACCGAAATGCTGGCCCAGAACCCGATCCATTTTGACGGCCTCCTCTGTCCATCATGTCGGCTACCGTAGCGATGTTCTTTTTTGATGGCGAAAGGCCACTATTACGGCGGCCAGATTCGTGGCTCGCGCGCAACAGCGCGAGCTCATCGAACAAGCACAACAAAGAGCCCCGCGAAACGCCTACCCCATACTGAATACTGCCTACTTCGTGATCGCCAACCGGGTCATCATCTTCAGTAACCCCTGGCGAGACAGGCCCAGTTCGCGAGCTGCCCGCGTTCGACGGCCTCCGGCGCGGGCGAGCGCCAGCTCGATGAACTTGCGCTCGAACTGATCGCGCGCATCGGCGAGGCGGGTCGTCGACGGTGACACCGCACCGGTGACGACCGGCGGCAACAGCGCGGCCTTCACCTGCCCCCGCGCGGGGGCGGAAACAGCCACGCCAGCCAGCACGTTCTGCAGCTCACGCACGTTGCCAGGCCAGTGATAGCGCGCGAGAGCGGCGAGAACGCCGTGGGTCAGCATCGCCTGCGATCCCACGCGCGTCGCAGCCGCACGCCAGACGTGATCAGCGAGCGTCGCAATGTCTTCGGGACGCTCGCGCAGCGGCGGCACACGAATCCGCACGACGTCGAGGCGATAGAGCAGATCCTGCCGAAAGCGGCCCTCGGCGACTTCAGTTCGCATGTCGCGGTTCGCGGCGCTCACGACCCGGATGTCCACCTTGCGACTGAAGGTCGCGCCGACACGCCGAACCTCCTGCTGCTGAAGGACTCGCAGCAACTTCGCCTGGGCACGCGGCGAGAGATCGGCCACCTCGTCGAGGAACAGCGTGCCGCCGTCGGCCTCTTCGATCAGGCCGGCGCGATCGGACATCGCGCCCGTGAACGCACCTTTCACGTGGCCAAACAGCTCCGACTCGAGCAGTTCGTCCGGCAGCGCCGCACAGTTGACGTCGCAGAATCGCCGCTCGCGCCGCGGGCTCAGGTGATGCAGCGCGCGCGCCACGAGTTCCTTACCCGATCCGCTCTCGCCTTCAATGAGGACCGAAAACGGCGCCGACGCTGCTCGCGTCACTGCGCGACGGACGTCTGCGATCGCCGCGCTCGATCCGACGAGCTCCGGAATCGCCATCGATGCGTTCGCCACTTCGCGCGCCGTCGCACGCATCGCCTCGATGCGAGGAGCAACAACGGCGGCGGTCAGCTCCAGCAACTCGCGAGCCTGACCGGGCGGCACGCGATCGATCGGCCAGCGCGCGACAATCGCCGCGACCAGTCGAGAACCCGCCCGCACGGGAACACCGAGCTCGCCGCCAGCCCCTCCAGCGCAGGTGTCGATCGCGATGCCGGCATCGAGCACGCGAGAGCCGAGAGCTGTCGTCAACCCCGTGCCGATGCTGAGGATCGTGGTATGAGGACCCGCATCCGCCGAGCAGAGATCGATGCGACTGGTCTGCAATGAGCCTGCCGCGAACACGAGCACCTTCCGCACGGCGCTGCGATCTTCGTCCTCGTCGCGTGCCATCACCACCATCGTCGTGGCCGCGTTCGGAACGGTGACAGACACGCGCTCGTGGCGAAGCGCTCGCACGTCGCCTCGTAACCGCCCGTCGATCGCCGATCGCAGCAGCGGCGGTGTTGCGCCGCGCAGTCGGCGCAGGTCTCGCAGCTCGCGTTCCGCGTCGCGATTGCGGCCGGCCCGTCGCAACGCGTCAACCCACAGCACACGGGCGCGAGCAAGGCGCAGAGGCGCGCGGGCCACTCGCGCTGCCTTCCTGACATCGGCCAGCAGTCTTTCCGCCAGGGCCAGATCGCCCATCTCGATCAGCACACGCAGATGGGCAGACAACGCGATGACCCGCACGAGCGCATGACCGGTCTCCTCTGCCAGCGTCAGCAGCTCGCGAGCACGCTGCCCCGCAGCGAACAGGTCGCCGCTCGCAATCGACACGCGAACCGACGTCGCCGCGACGAACGCGGCCAGCTCGTGATCGTCAGTCTCAATCCCGAAGTCGCGCGTCGCAGCCTCGGACACGCGCCCCTGCCAGAGGAGGGTGCGGGCCAGGGTCGCCTCGCCTCGCGCGCGTTCGGCCCCGGCCAGTGTGCCGGCCACGATTGCGGCGCGACACAACGACTCCGCAGCCGTCAACTGCGCGGCGTCGGTTCTGGCCGCCGCCTGCCATATCCGCGCGGTTCCAGAGAGCGCCTCGTGCTTCGCTGTCTGCGCGTGCGTGGCAGCTTCACCGAACATCGCGTCCGCATCGGACGCTCGACCTCGTTCGAGCATCAGGCGTCCGAGTGTGACGAGCGTCGAGGCCGCGGGCACCAGGGCCCGTCGTCGCTGCAGCGCACCCGCAACGTCGCGCAGAAGCCGCTCCGCGGCCGCATGCCTGCCCACCTGCCACAGATTCGACCCAGCGCGAACCGCGCGCCATGTGCTTGACGACGTCATCCGGCAACGGCTGAAACACCGGCCGCACCTGAACGCCGGCTCCGTACACGGCTCGCGCCTCGCGCACGAGATGAGCCGATGCAAAAGACCTTGCGTCGCCACCTGGTCGCGACGGTCGCGAACCAGCCAGACAGGAGACGACACGATCGCTGTGAAACGACACGAGCACGTGAGGGCGCGGCGACGCTGCGGCCGCGGCAACGAATCGCGTGCCGCGCCGGCTCCAGCGTCGACGCCAGGCGGCAGAATCAGCATCAGCGCCCGATGCCGGATCTCCTCCTCGAGCAGTCGCCGCAATCGCAGATAGACGTCAACCGCGATCGGGACGAAGCCTCGCGCGCGTGCATCCTCGGCCAGCCGTCGCGCCACTGCGACCGACGACGACCCGGCCGCCGGTCACCACGACGACCCAGCGCGGTTCACCGTCGCGCCCGTGATCCAGCACCTCGACCAGCGGCTCGACGACCGGCGACGTCCGAGACGGAGTCATCGCGATCGTGTCGATGGCGACACTCTCACCCGTTGCCAGATCCCAGGCGTGCTCCGCGGCATAGGCATAGTAGCGATCGTGCAGAAGTCGGCTCATGCCCGCGGCCGATGCAACCTCGGGCCCGCGCGATTCTTCGGGCGATCGCGCTCGACGCGCCCAGAAAGTGCGCAATTTCTTCGGTATAGAATTGAGCTCGGATGCTGAGATTTCTCACCGCGGGCGAGTCGCACGGCCAGGCGCTCGTGATGACGCTCGACGGCATGCCCGCCGGCCTCGAGATCGATATCGACGCGCTCAACGCCCAGCTCCGGCGCCGCCAGGGCGGCTACGGCCGCGGCCGCCGGATGCAGATCGAAAGCGACCGCGCCGAGATCCTCGCCGGCGTGCGCCACGGCCGTACGACGGGCGCGCCGATCGCGCTGCTCATTCGCAATCGCGACTGGGTCAACTGGCAGCAGACGATGTACGTCGAGCGCGAGATGCCGGAGGGCGCGACCGGCGCGAAACGCCCCGACGTCACACGGCCGCGGCCTGGACATGCCGACCTCGCCGGCGCCATCAAGTACGGCCACGACGACATCCGCGACGTGCTCGAGCGCGCGAGCGCCCGCGAAACGGCGGCGCGCGTCGCCGCCGGCATCGCTGGCGCGCCAGCTGCTCGGCCGCTTCGGCGTCCGCATCGCCAGCCACGTCTCGGCCATCGGCGACATCGCGCTGCCGCGAACGCGGGCGGTCTCCTTCGCGGAAGCGCAGGCGCTCGCCGGACGACTCGCCGCTCCGCTGCGTGGACGAGGGACTGCAGCAGCAGATGATTGCGGCCATCGACGCCGCCAAGGAGGCCGGCGACACGCTCGGCGGCGCCTTCGAGGTCATCGCCACAGGGACTGCCGCCGGGCCTCGGCTCCTACGTGCAGTGGGACCGCAAGCTCGATGGCCGCCTGGCACAGGCGATGATGTGCATCCACGCGATCAAGGCGGTCGGCATCGGCATCGGGCCCGAGGTCGCCTTCCGTCCCGGCTCGCGCGTGCACGACGAGATCCTTCCGCCGCTCGGGACGACGGGCCGCTGACCCGGCCGACCAACAACGCCGGCGGCCTCGAAGGCGGCGTCACCAACGGCGAGGACGTCCGCGTCACCGGGTTCATGAAGCCGATCGCCACGCTGATGAAGCCGCTTCGCTCCGTCGACCTGACTACGCATGCAGAATGCGCCGGCCGCCATCGAGCGCAGCGACGTCTGCGCCGTCCCGGCCGCGGCGGTCGTCGGCGAAGCGATGGTGGCGTTCGTGCTCGCGGACGCGTTCCTCGAAAAGTTCGGCGGCGATTCGATCGACGAGATCGCGCAGCATCTTGCCGCCACCACAGACGCGCTCGAGCGGCGATTCGCAGCCGCGCGCTCGTCGGCATCGCCGGCTCGCTGAGCCGGCCCGACTCGATGATTCGTCCGATCGTCCGCTACGGCGCCGACGTGCTGCACCAGCCGGCGGCGCCGGTCGAGGCCGTCACGCCGGAAATCCAGCCGCTGATCGACGACATGATCCAGACGATGTACGCCGCGCCGGGCATCGGACTGGCGGCGCCGCAGGTCGGTGTCGGCGTGCGCGATCTTCGTCTGCGACATCTCGCTGGGCAGAACGCCGGCGACCTGCTGGCGTTCATCAACCCGGAGTTCGTCGAGCGGGACGGCATGCAGCTCGAAGAAGAAGGCTGCCTCAGCGTGCCTGGCTTCAACGCGACGGTCGCGCGGCCGTCACGCGCGGTGCTGAAGGGGCTCGACCGCAACGGTGAGGAACAGACCATTGAGGCAACGGGTCTGCTGGCGCGCTGCTTCCAGCACGAGATGGATCACCTCGACGGCACGGTCTTCGTCGATCGGCTTCGCGGCCTGCAGAAGGACCTGATCGTCCGCAAGATCAAGAAGCTCGCGCGCGCGGGCAAATGGTAGACGCAATGCGCGTCGTCTTCTTCGGGACGCCGCAGTTTGCCGTCCCGTCGCTCGAACAGCTGATCCAGTCGGCCCACGACGTCGTCGGCGTCGTCACGCAGCCCGATCGCCCGCGCGGCCGCGGGCAGAAGGTCACCGACGCGCCGGTCAAGATGACGGCTGTCGCAACACGGACTCCCGGTGTTTCAACCAGCGCGGCTGCGCGATCCCGAGGTCAACGAGACGCTCACACGCTGGGCACCTGACCTCGGCGTGGTCGCGGCTTACGGCAAGCTCATCCCGGAAAGCCTGCTGAACCTTCCGCGGCTCGGGATGATCAACGTGCACGCCTCGCTCCTGCCCCGATATCGCGGCGCGGCACCGGTGCAGCGCGCGGTCATCGACGGCGAGCCCGAGACCGGCGTGACCATCATGCGGATGGTGCTCGACCTGGACGCAGGCGACATGTTCGCCAAAGTGACGCGACCGATCGGCCCCGACGAGACCAGCGACGTCGTCGAGCGCGACCTCGCCGACCTTGGTGCATCGCTGCTGCTCGACGTCATCGAGGATCTCGCCGCGGGACGCGCAGTCGAGGAACCGCAGGACGACTCACTCTCGACGTACGCGCCGCAGATCACGAAGGAAGAAGGGCTCATCGACTGGACACTGGCGGCCGCTGACATTCACAACCGGGTTCGCGGTCTCTATCCATGGCCCCACGCGTTCACCTACCTGAACGGCGAGCGGCTCATCGTCATGCGCAGTCATGTGGCACCGGAACCGACAAGCGCAGACCCCGGAACGATCGTCGATGTGTCTTCCGGCGCGATATTTGTCGCCACTGGCCACGGTGGACGACTCGCCATCGACGAAGTGCAACCAGAAGGACGAAGGGCGATGAAGGTGCGTGACTATCTCGCCGGCCACCCGATTCAACCGGGAACTCGCTTCAGCGCGCCATGACCGCGCCTGCGCGCACGGCGGCGTTCCGTGCGCTGGCAGCGATCGCGTCCAACCATCGCGACCTTCCCACCGCGCTCGTCGAAAGCCGACGCCATCTCACTGACGAGCGAGATCGCTCGCTCGCAGCCGCGATCGTTCAGGGAACGCTTCGGTGGCAGCGGGCCTGCGACTACCTGATCGAGCCGAGTGTCGGCCCGCTCACTGGAGTCTCTGGACCAGGAAGTGCTCGTCATTCTCCGCCTGAGCCTCTTTCAAATCCTGCACCTCGATCGCGTGCCGTCAGCAGCGGTCGTTGACGATGCTGTGAACCTGACGCGGGCGGCGGGCAAGAAGAGCGCGGCAGGCTTCGTCAATGCCGTTCTCCGATCCGGACTCCGTCAGCGCAACAGTCTGCCGCTGCCTCCGCGGCCGGATGATCCCGCCAATCGCGAGGCAGTACTGCTCTATCTCGGGGTGAGCTGGTCGCATCCAGAATGGCTGGTGGCACGGTGGCTCGATCGCTATGGTTTCGAGCAGACCGAGAAGTGGGTGCAATTCAACAACGAACCAGCGCCTCTGACGTTGAGCGTCAACCGGCTGCGCACGACGCGAGACGACGTGCGGAAAGCGCTCGCTGAGGACGATGTGGAGTGCGAGGACACGGCACTCGCTCCGCATGGGCTTCGCGTCGTTTCAGGGAACCCGCTTCGACAGGCAAGCCACGAGCAGTTTCTCGTCCAGGACGAAGCCTCGCAGCTCGTGCCGCTCGCCGTTGACGCACAACCGGGCGAGCGCGTGCTCGACCTGTGTGCCGCGCCCGGCGGAAAGACCGTGATGATGAGCGGCGACATGCGCGACAGCGGTGTGCTGGTTGCGTGCGACGTCCGGGCACGCCGCGTCGCTCTGCTTCGCGATACCGTCCGTCAGGCTGGTGTGCATCATGCGTATCCGATGCACGTGCCGACGGAGGGAGCTCTGCCCTTCTCAGCCGACTTCGATCGAATTCTTGTGGATGCCCCGTGCTCGGGGCTGGGCACCGTGCGGCGCGACCCCGATATCAAGTGGCGGCGGCACGAAGACGAACTGGCAGGGCTCGCCGAGCGTCAGCTCACATTGCTCCGTCGCGCAGCCATCGTACTCAAAACGGGAGGACGGCTCGTTTACGCAACCTGTTCGAGCGAGCCTGACGAGAATGAGATGGTCGTCGATCGATTTCTCGCTACCGAGCCCGGCTTTCGATTGCTCGATCTGCGACGTGACGGGAGCGCGGACCTTGCCCCGGTTCTCGACGCGCGAGGGATGCTCCGCACGCTTCCGTTCGACCATCATCTCGAGGCCTTCTTCGCCGCAGCCCTCCAACGCACGGCCTGACTCGCTCCGTCAGGTACAATATTGAAGTTGACCCCTCTCCATTCCCGCGTCTGGAGCCTCGGCAAGTTCTTCGTCCTGATGGGCGCCCTTGGCCTCACTTTCCTGGTGTTCTTCGGCGTATCGATGCGAGTGGCG
The DNA here is from genome assembly GCA_963757735.1 of uncultured Acidobacteriota bacterium. Classification (GTDB taxonomy): domain Bacteria; phylum Acidobacteriota; class Vicinamibacteria; order Vicinamibacterales; family UBA2999; genus Gp6-AA40. Next base: position 233,393 of record CAVWST010000003.1, on the reverse strand, counting down.
TTGTGGGCCAGAGACGTGCAGGTGCCGTCGCTCGTCGGCCGCACGGTGAACGAGGCGACGGCCGCGCTCGCCGACCGCGACCTCGCACTGCGTGTCGAGGAGAATCAGCGTCCCGACGACAAGATCGAGGTCGGCAAGGTGATGCAGCAGGAACCCGAAGCCGGCGTCGCGAGCCGGCGTCAACGTACCGTGCGCGTCTGGATCAGTTCAGGACCCAAGCGCACGATCGTGCCGCCACTCGTCGGTCAGAACGAACGCGCCGCACAGAGCAGCCTGCAGCAGCAGGGAGTGGTTGTGTCGTCCGTGTCCGAGTTCCGATCCAGCGACTATCCTGCCGACGTGGTCGTTGCTCAGGATCCCGCGGCCACAGCCCGCGCGCCCGAGGTTTCGATCCTGCTCAATCGCGGTGAACTGTCGGCAACCTACGTGATGCCTGACGTCATTGGTGTGGACGGCGAACGCGCCGCCGATGCGCTTCGTCGCCAGGGCTTTCGTGTCTCGATCGTCGGCACGCAGCCCTACCCCGGAGTGCCCCCGGGCACCGTCGTCCGGCAACAACCCGCCGGCGGGTTTCGCGTGGGCGCGAGTGATGCCATCTCGCTCGAGGTGAGCCGGTGAGATCGCGCCCTGTCCAGATTGCGCCGTCGATTCTGTCCGCCGACTTCGCAGCGCTCGGACGCGATATCGCCGCGGCCGAACGTGGCGGTGCGGACCTGATTCACGTCGATGTGATGGACGGGCACTTCGTCCCGAACATCACGATCGGTCCGCCGGTGGTGCGCGCGATCAGACGTGTCGCCACACGGCCACTCGACGTGCACCTGATGATCGAGGACCCGGACCGCTACATCGAAGAGTTCGTCACCGCGGGTGCCAGCATGGTGTCGGTCCACGTCGAAGCCGTCCGGCATCTGCATCGCACGGTCGCGTTCATTCGCAAGCTCGGTGCAAAGGCTGGCGCAGTGATCAACCCGGCGACGCCCGCGTCCTCGCTCGAGGCGATCGCACCGGACGTGGACTTCGTGCTCGTGATGTCGGTCAACCCGGGCTTCGGTGGGCAGACATTCATTCCGCACAGCCTCGACAAACTGCGACGCGTGCGAGCGGTGCTGGACGGCGCTGGTTCGTCTGCCTTGATCGAGATCGACGGCGGCATCGATCAATCCAACGTCGGCGACGTCGTCGCCGCCGGCGCCAACATCCTCGTGGCCGGTCAGGCTATCTTTGGAACCGCCGATCCGGAAGGCGCCACGCGCGCACTGCGGGCATCAGCCAATCAACTGGTTGGTGGATAGTGGTTGGTGGTCAAGGATCGAATCCCGAATTCCGAATCCCGAATTCCGAGCCCATCACACGCAGCACTCGCGTGCGGGTCCGCTATGCGGACACCGACCAGATGGGCGTCGTCTACTACGCGAACTATCTTGTGTGGTTCGAGGTCGGCCGGACCGAGTGGCTGCGCGACGCCGGCTGGAATTACCGGGACATGGAGGAAGCCGGCATCTCGCTCCCGGTCATCGAGGCGCACTGCGAATATCGACAGTCGGCGCGCTACGACGATGAGATCGAGATCCGGACCAGGGCGACGGCGCTGACCCCGGTCCGGCTTCGGTTCGACTATCAAGCCGTGCGGACGGCCGGTGAAACACTGGTCGCCGAAGGGCACACGGTGCATGCCGCGCTCGGCGCCAACGGACGGCCGTGCCGGCTCCCCGCCCGCGTGAGGGAACTGCTCGGATAAGCCACAGCCATACGGGGCCGCCGAACGTCTGTACAGGTTGGCCCGCGCGAGGCGCGTTGGACCTGTCTAGAATAGGAATGAGGTTCTTGAGGACTCGATTGATTCACGGTTTCACAGTCTTGCGGCGTTCGCTGGTCCTGCTTCCACTGTTCGTGGCGGCCTGCGGTGGAAACCGGAACGCCATCCCGACCAATGTCACCAACCCCGACAAGTTCCTGTACGACCGCGGGACGGCGGCGCTCGAGAATAAGAAATGGTCGGACGCACGCGAGTACTTCCGCCAGGTCGTGGACAACTACCCCAACAGCCCGAACCGGCCGGATGCCAAACTCGGGATCGGCGACACGTACCTCGGCGAGAAGACGACCGAGTCGCTTGGTGCTCTCAGCCAACGAGTATCGCGAGTTCCTCACCTTCTATCCGACGAACGCTCGCGCCGACTACGCCCAGTACAAACTGGCGATGACGCATTTCGAGCAGATGCGTGCACCCGAGCGCGATCAGACGGAAACGCAGGCAGCGCTGAAAGAGTTTCAGACCTTCTTCGATCGTTACCCGATGAGCCCGCTGATGGAAGAAGTCCGGATGAAATGGCGTGAAGCTCGCGACCGTTTGAGCCGCGCCGAGTTCCGCGTGGGCTACCATTACTTCCGCATTAAGTGGTACCCAGGTGCAATTCCGCGCTTTCGCCATCTCCTCGAAGAGGACCCGATGTTCGGGGGCCGGGACGAGGTGTATTTCTATCTGGCGGAATCCCTCGCCCGGACCGATAAGAAACCTGAGGCGATCCCGTACTTCGAGCGTGTGCTGACGGAGTTCGATTTCAGCGAGCACATGGAAGAAGCGAAGCGGCGCCTCGAAGAACTGAAGACTCAAATTCAGGCTCAGTAGTGGCGGACGTCAAGGGTCCGCCCTGAAGGTTGGGGGGACCGATGACGTCGAGAACGTTTGCAGCCGTGATCCTGGCGGCTGCTCTGGCAGGCACCACGGTGACGGCTCAGCGTGGCCCGGCTGCCACCGCCGCAAATTTGCCCGCTGAAGTCCTGGCACTGGCGTGCGCGCCCAAGGCGGCGCTCGAAGTGCCGGACACTCCGCTGCGAATCACCGGCGGGCAGGACTCATTCGTCCGTCAGAGCCACGCGCCCGGAGACCTCATCACGATCAACGCCGGCTCGCAGAACGGCATCGAGGTCGGGCAGGAGTACTACACGCGCCGGTTGCTCATCAGCAATCGCGAGAAGATCACGCCCGCGACGCCCGCGACGATCGTGACCTCGGGTTGGATCAAGGTGTGGGCCGTGGACGACACGATGTCGCTCGCGACGATCACGCACGCCTGCGACACGATCAACATCGACGACCACCTCGAGCCGTTCGCACTTCCCGAAGTACCCGTGGTGTCGTCCAACAAGCCGAAGCCGCAGCGCGACAACTACGGCCACGTGCTGACGGGTGAAGGACGCCGCCGCACGTTCGGCAAGGGCGACTTCTTCCTCCTCGACCGCGGCAGCGATCACGGCATCGCCAAGGGGTCGCAGTTCGTGCTCTATCGCAACAAGCTGCAGGCGCAGAACTTCCTCTACGATCTCGGCGAGGCCGTCGCCGTGGAAGTCACGCCGGATTCGTCGACGCTCCAGGTCACCGTGTCGCGCGATGCGATTCAGTCGGGTGATCTGGTGGCTCTTCGCAAGTAGATCCGTCAACTCCCAATTCCCAATTCCCAACTCCCAAGATCAAGTATTTGGGAGTTGGAAGTTGGACATTGGGAGTTACAACAACCTGCCCAGTCGAAGCGCTTCAGTAACCGCGCCGGCCAGATAGACACCCAACACAACAAAACACGCGGCGTCCATGGCCAGCGCGGCAGCAGATCGGCGACGACTCTGTGTCCGTCGGCGTCTGGCGAATGCCTCGTGACAGCGCATGCGCACGCGTTCTGTGCGTTCCGAGCGCGGCGCCGGCGGCGGCAGTTCGATCAGTGTGCGCAGGATGGGATCTTCTGTGGCACCGGACATCATGGGCGCACCTCTTTGAGAACCGTCAGCGGCTGCTCGGTTCGACGTAACCGTTCGGCGAGCATCGCGCGTCCGCGGCTCAAACGCTGACGCATGGCTTCCCCGCTGACTCCACAGACCTGCGCGGCCTCGGATGGTGTCAGTCCTTCGATCGCGACGAGCAGGAGCGCCTCTCGATACTGGAGCGGCAGTTCCGCAAGCGCCGCTTCGAGCCGCACACCGAGCTCGTGGCCGGCGGTCTCCTCAAACGGCGACGAGGGACACCCGGACGGCCACAGACCGATCAAGTCCGGCGCGTGTGACGTCTTCGAGCATCCGGGAACGGCAGTAGCTCACGTAGAGATTGCGAGCCACCGTGAACAGCCAGGCTCCGAGCTGAGTGTCCTCGCGCAACCGTTCGGCGTGGCTCACGAGACGGAGCCACGCCTCCTCCAGCAGGTCCTCCGCGGTCGCCCGGTTTCTCGACAGCCGGGCGAGGAACGCGAACAGGCGAGTGTTGTACTCCGCATACACGGCGTCGAACGCATCGGCATCCCCGGCCCGAAGGCGGCTCACGAGTTCGCGTTCAGCGTCGCGGTCCAATTCAGATCTCTAACGCGGAGCGCCGGCAAACGTGACAGCCGTCACGGCTTCGGATTTCGCGCGTTGTAACTGCAGATTTGGACACCATTCTGAAAGGAAGGGACTGTGGAAGGCATCCGAAACGCCTCGATCATGACGCTTCTCGGCTTGCTCGTCAGCGCGATACCGATGGTGACGGGCATCGCCTACGCCATCCGGCCGAACGAACGACGGCTGGCGCTGATGCGGCCGTTGTCACTCGCCGGCATTTTCGCGGGCGTGGCCAACCTGTTTGTCGGCGCCGTCAATGTCTTGCAGGGGCTGACGAGGGTCGAGTCGTTCGATCCGGCCGGCATGCGAGGGGTTTTTGTCTCGGTGGCGGAAGCGATCGTCCCGACGTTCGTCGCGTTTGCGTGCCTGACGGTTGCGTGGCTGTGCGTTGCGATGGGAATGCGGAAGACTTCCTAGCCTGCCTTACGCTGGCGCGCGATGTTGACGTCGGCGACCTTCGCGTTGAGCAGACGCTGGAAGCGGCGATAGTAATCAACGGCCGATACGACCGCGGCCAGCATCACCACCCACAGCACGACGTGACCGATCGGGGCCAGCCACGGAAGCGGCCGCCATCCAAGGATCAGCAGCAGAATCGCTGTGACCTGTGACGCCATCTTGATCTTGCCGAGCGGCGACGCGGGAATCGTTATGCCCTTCGTGTAGGCGAGGCTGCGCAGTGCCGTGACCGCGAACTCCCGGCCGATGATGAGCGCCACCATCCACGCGGGCGCCAGGTCGAGTTGCACCAGCGAGATGAATGCAGCCGAGGTCAGAAGCTTGTCCGCGATCGGATCGAGCATCTGACCAAGCCACGTAACTTGGCGGCGCCGACGGGCTATGTACCCGTCGAGCCAGTCAGTAAGCGAGGCCAGGCCGAAGATCGCCGCCCCCGCTAATTCCTTTGGCACACCGAAAATCTGCCGTCCTTCGAACTCCGTCAGCAATACGACCACGAGCAGCGGCACGAGAAACATCCGCACGAGCGTGAGCGTGTTCGGAAGGTTCATTCGTCGAGGGCATTCTACCATCGTGTATGATTGGGGATTGTCATGAAGGCTATCCTTCTCGCAGGGGGCAAGGGCACGCGTCTCAGGCCGCTGACGATTCATACGCCCAAGCCCATCGTTCCGATCTTCAACAGAGCGTTTCTGCATTACCAAATCGATCTGTTGAAGCAGGTCCCTGAGATCGACGAAGTCATCCTCAGCCTCAACTACCAGCCGCGCCGCATCGAGGAGGTATTCGGTGACGGCGCCGATCTGGGCATCAAGATCCGATACGTCGTCGAACCAGTACCGCTGGGCACCGCGGGAGCAATCAAATACGCCGGCGACAAGCTCACCGAGTCGGTCGTCGTGTTCAATGGCGACGTCATGACGCAGCTGGACCTGTGCTGCGGTGATCCGCATGCACCGCGAGCGCCAGGCCCGCGCCACCATCGTGCTCACGCCGGTGGACAACCCGTCCGCGTACGGGCTCGTGGAGACCGACGGGCAGAGCAACATCAAGCGATTCATCGAGAAGCCCAAGCCCGAGGAAATCACGACGAACCACATCAATGCCGGCATCTACGTCCTCGAGCCGGATACCTTCGACCGGATTCCGAGCGAAGTTCCGTGGTCGATCGAGCGGAGCTACTTCCCCTCGCTCATCGAACGCAATGAGACTTTCGTCGCCTACGTCTACAACGGCTACTGGATCGACATCGGAACGCCGGAGAAGTACGTGCAGGTGCACCACGACATCATGGACGGCCGCTTCGTGGCGCCGCCGTTTGCCGGCCTGACGAGTTCGCGGCGATGCATCGCGCCGGACGTCCGAATCGAAGACGGCGCCACTATCGAAGACCCGGTCTTCATCGACGAGGGCGTGCTCGTGAAAGCTGGTGCGCGCCTCGGGCCCTACGCCGTGCTCGGCCGTCAGACGCAGGTCGAGGAACAGGCCATCATCGAGCGCGCGATCGTCTGGCCGAACTGCCGCATTGGAAGCCAGTCGTCAATTGCCGACGCCGTTCTCGGCCGACAATGTCATATTGGACGGAACGTGTCGCTCAACAGCGGCGCGGTGCTGGGAGACAAGACGACGCTGACGGATTTTACGAGAGCATGACGATCGTCCCCAGACCACGGTCCACGGTAATGGGGACCGAGGACTGAAGACTGGGGACCGAGGACCCAACGAGATCCATGAACATCAACCCAGGCATCTTCAAGGCGTACGACATCCGTGGGCTCTATCCAGGCGAGATCGATGAGACGACGGCGAGACAGATCGGCCGGGGATTCGTCAGCTACCTGAAGGCGTCGCGCATCGCCGTGTCACGCGACATGCGCGTCTCGTCGCCAGCGCTGGCTGCCGCGTTCATGGAGGGTGCGCGCGAGCAGGGAGCGTCGGTTGTCGATTACGGCATGCTCCCCACCGACGTGCTCTACTACGCTGTCGTCACCGACAACCTCGAGGGCGGCGCGCAGATCACCGCGTCGCACAATCCGAAGCAGTACAACGGCATCAAGATGGTGCGCTCCGAGGCGCTGCCGCTCAGCGGCGATGCGGGCATCGGCGACATTCGCGACATGATTGCCAATGAGCGCCTGCCGGCGCCAGCGACGACGCGCGGCGGCCTGACGAGCCACGACGTGCTGCCCGGCTACGTCGAGAAGGTGATGTCGTTCATCGATCCCTCGATCATCAAGCCGTTCAACGTCGTCCTGGACGCGGGCAGCGGCATGGCCGGACGCGTGGCGCCACTCCTCTTCGACCGGCTGCCCTGCCGCACCACGAGGTTGTGCTTCGAGGTTGACGGCACGTTTCCCAACCACGAAGCCAATCCGCTGATCGAGGAGAACCGTCGAGACGTCACCGCGGAAGTGGTGAAGCAGAACGCCGACATCGGCATCGCGTGGGATGGCGACGCCGATCGCTGTTTCTTCATCGACGGCAGCGGCGAGTTCATCTCCGGCGATTTCGTGACCGCGCTCCTGGCCGAGGCGTTCCTGCTGAAACATCCAGGCGCAACGGTCATCTACGATCTGCGCGCGAGCCACGCGGTTCGCGATACGGTCGCGCGCTATGGCGGCACGGCGCTGATGAATCGCGTCGGTCACGCGTTCATCAAGCAGCGCATGCGCAAGGAGGACGGCATCTTCGCGGGCGAAGTCACCGGGCACTACTACTTCCGCGACTTCTATTACGCGGACAACGGCTTCATCCCGGCGATGCTCATCCTCGAACTGATGTCGAAGAAAAACCAGTCGCTGCGCGAGCTGCTGCGGCCATATCGCGAGCGCTATTTCATCTCAGGCGAGATCAACACGAAGCTAAAGAGCATCGAAGAGGTACCGAAGAAGCTGGCGGCGATCGAGACGCACTTCAAGGACGCAACACTGGCGCGGCTCGACGGGGTGTCCGTGGATTACCCTGATTGGCACTTCAACGTCCGCGGATCGAATACGGAGCCACTGCTGCGCCTGAACCTCGAGGCTACGACACCTGAACTGATGGAGCGTAAACGGGACGAAGTCCTTGAGGTCATTCGCGGGTAATTCAGAATGCAGAATTCAGAATGCACTCGTTTGCATTTTGGCATTTTGCATTCTGAATTACAATGAGTGCACCTAAAGCGGGAGTAGTTCAGCGGTAGAACGCGAGCTTCCCAAGCTCGATGTCGCCGGTTCGATCCCGGTCTCCCGCTCCAATCCCTTCAACAACTTGTGGCGACTCCGACACGCTCGAAACAGCGGTTTTGGCGTCGTTGTGCCCGAAATTGTGCCCGCGAGCTTCGTCGAGCTTGCGCGCGGCCTCGCGCAGATCCCCGGGCGACACGATGTTGTAGCGCTCGAACACTGACCGAGTCTTGTGCCCGGTGAGCTGCATGGCCACGCGCTCCGGGAATGCCCGCTCGCACGAGGTTCCGCACCGCCGTCCGTCGAAAGTCGTGCGTGAGGCGTCCCGGGCAGCCAGCCGCGCGGCACGCGTTCATGCCACGTCTTTCGGAAGCTGCCAATCGCGCGCGGCCGCTGAGTCGCTCGGCGAGTGGTGCGCGACCCACTCTTCCCGCGCATCTCCCAGAACACCCACGGCTCGATGACGCCCGGCCTTCTTCAACTGCTCGTGCTCTGCGTGCTGTGCGTCCAACAACTCACGCAATTCCACCGTGAATGGGAAAATTCGGCCCTCATCGTTCTTCGTCGTGCCTGGATTCGAGTCGGACTTCCCTGCCCGGGAAGTCGATTTGACGCCACTGCAGGCTAGCGACTTCGCTCCGCCGCCAGCCCGTGACATACATGAACGTGACGAGCGGCCGCAGGTGCTCCGGGAGGTGCTTGCGTACCGACTCGAACTGCTCCGGCTCGAAGAACCCTGTGCGGGCGTTGTTCTCTTTGAGCATCGGGACCTTGGGTTTGTACGCGAGCTTCCCGATTCAACCGCCAACGAGAACATGCGCCCGAGCACTTTCAATTCGTTGTTGATCTCGGCGTTTGAGACTGGGCGCGATCTTCGCCGTCTCGCCCAGCTCCGCTAGTGATCACGTCCGTCTTCCGCTTCGCGATATAGGCGCGTATGTCTGCCGTCGTCATCGACACCAGCAGCCGCCCCCGGAAATACGGTCTCAAGTGGAGTCGAAGTCGTCTGTCTACGCCATCCAGCGATCGACGATGGTTTGCGCGGTAGTCATTCAGGATGTCGTCTGCCGCCTCCTCGAACGTGACGCGGCCCATTTTCGGATTGATCGGAATACCGTGCTCGACATCGCCTTCGCGCGACCGAAGAATTCGCCGGGCGACCGTCTCCTTGGTCGTGCGTGTGCTTTCACGAATGGGTCGGCCATTCTGGTAGTACTTGATCCACCAGGTTGGCAGCTCGCGCACGGAACCGTCTGGCATCTTCTGTCTACGCCGGTAGAGCACGCCCATGACACGTTCTCCCCTAGTTCCGAAGGATCACGACATTTCCGAATGCTTAGGACGCCGAGCGGCAACGACGGTGCTCATGATGATGATGCTCGTCGTCGGGTTTATGATGTTCACGTCGATGACCGTCGCGTTGCGTGTTGATCGTGCTGTTGCTGGACCTCAAGAATCATCTCAACCCACAGGTCAAGAGTCAGATCTTCCCTTTGCGGGTTGCCAAGCTGCCATCGAAGTTCTTGTTGGTATCGAGCTCGGAGCACGTCGACATCCAACCCAGGACTAACAGCTAAGTGCTTCACATCCTCTCGATCGTGATCGGCATTGCGTCCGAGTTTGGCTAACGCCAAATCGTGAGGCTCAAAGGCTTTGAGACGAAGATTATTGAACTCGCCAGGAAACACGTCGATGAGGCGTTCCGCGTAGTGCTCAGGGACGTTCGCAATCGTGACGACATCGAAGTAGAAGCGGTGACGTCTCGCAAGCTCGGATTCCCGGCCGGCGATTCGTTTTAGATCGTTCAGATCGGCAACTCCTCTTGCCTCGATGATGTCCACATCCGCTGTCGCACGAGCGAGTCCATAAAGCGCTGCGATCGCGAAACCTCCGAAACAGTGGACTTCGGTGAGACCAGCGAGCTGTTCATCAACAGCGCGAAGAAAGGGCCGCCACGGCTTTCCACGATCGCTACGCGGCATACCGCAGGCTTTCTGCGTTCAGACTCGTCAACAGATTCCACTGCTTTGCCTCTGGAGAGCGGTTGGTCTGAAGCCATCGTCTCTCGGCCTCCGTTAGTGCCCCGAACGCGTCTTCTCTTTGCAACCGAGCCCGTTCAAGCACCGGCTCCAATTTTCCGAGTGCTTCAGCCGTATTCGATTCGCCTCTCATTTGCGCGAGACGCTTCGCCACCGTAACCACGAAGCCCAATCGATTCTGGACGTCGTGCAGCTTCGCCTGCGATACGACCCAGTCCCAATCGAGATCCGGGAATTTGGTAACGAGCCAGGGCAACGCCTCGACGAGCCGCGCTTCAACGGTCTCTGGCAGTAGGGCGCCCACGAGTACCTTCAGCCGGGTTCTTTCGCAGTCCTCGACGCAAGTGTTTGAAAGCCGAATATCCGAACGAACTCAACGCGCCCGCTACGCGATCGGCCGGGAGCGGCGTGGCGGTCCGAACGGGCAACTCACTTGCCGGCAACCGAAGCAGTGACACGAGTTTGGGCGCGAGATGTTGAGGGACCGGTCTTCGCCCTCGCTCCATAAGGGAGACATATCCCTGCGATACCTCGAGTTGTCTCGCCAGTTCCTGCTGGTTCCAGCCGCGCTGCTTTCGTGCTTCACGTACCTGTGGTCCGTTCATGGCTTCTCCGTTCGAGGAATATTACAAATATTGTAATATATTTTCAAGCGGAAATGCCGCCCCGGCTCAGCTGTCCCCCTTCTTTGGAGGGCCGCAATCCCGGCTGTTCCCGTGGTTGCACACGCTCGCGGCAGGGCTCAGCACATTAGCGTTCGGTCTTACGTATCGCATGTTGGCCGCGAGACAAACAGAAATCGAGCGCGCCGAACGAGTAGAGCGATGTCGCCATCGGCAAGAGCGCCGACGAGAACACTTTTCATCCTAAACAGAACGTAGGTCGTCTTGCGGTTCCCCTACGTGCGAGACGGCCATGCTACCCATCGCCGGATTGTGTCTCCCGGCACGACGGCCGGCAGTGTAGCTGGTCCCGGCGGGGCGCGTTCGACGTGACCCGCAGTGAGTCCCCGCATAACTGTTTGCCGTAATCGGTTCAGACCTCGCCCCAGTTTTCGACCGCTCGAAGGAGCTCCGCAATGGACTCAAGGTCTTTGATGTTGCCGCCTGATGTGTTCGAGGAAGTAGTAAAGGCGTTGGCGGAGGCATTAGTGGCTGACTATCGAGCCCGCTGGGCTCAGCCAGCACCGTGCAGGAGGGCGGCAGCACGTGCGGGAGGCACGCGCCTGAGGCCCTGCAGAGCGCCCCGCCGCTAACGCATTGTGCCTGGAATTGTGCCCGACACCTATCAAGCGCGGGCCAATTCCATCCAACGCCACCAAACGTACATCAGTTCTTCGTTAGTAAAATAGGCATATTTCGGCGTGATTTCGCCTCATTTTGGCGTCCCTGAAGGCTTCCCAAGCTCGATGTCGCCGGTTCGATCCCGGTCTCCCGCTCCAACCTTCGCTCGTGATTCAGGCGGAGGTTGTCCACCATAGCAGCGAAGCTGCGGCGGTGGACCAGACCGAACGAGCTACGGTTGGCAGGCCAACCTTCACTTCAGCGACATACCAGCCGCAATCGAAATCGCCGTTTGCTTCGGCAGAAGGTCCCCTGCCGCAAGGTGGTGAATGCGGAGATCGAAGCCGATGCCGAAGTGCGGGTTGATGAACCAGCGCGCGCCACCACCCCAGTTGAAAGAGCGCACACTCTCCGACACGCCTCCAGGATCGGCGCTGATGCGCGTGACGCCGACCCCGGCGCTCAGCGTGCTCCATCCGTTTGTAGTCCCAAAGTTCATCGAGATCTGAGGGTCCACAGACGTCAGCAAGGAGGTCGCGTCCGCAGTCGTGCCACGCACCATGAGTGCGTCGACACCAACGCCGAGGCGCCCCGGGCCAATCTGAAACGCATAGAAGTGACCGCCGACGCTGCCACCAAAGCCGCGCGCCGGCACAGTTGCATCGGTGCTCAGACCGGGGAACAGCGCCGCATCGCTCGGCATGTTGCTGGTCGCGCCTCGGATGTCGAACACGAACGGCCCGGGCGGACCAGGATTGAGTGACTGCGCCTTCGCCACGGACGCAAGGGCGACCATCGTCAGCATGAGTGTCAGCGCGAGTCGGCGCACTACCTCTTCCTGACGGGGGCGACGCTCACGCCAACCAGCTTCGCGCGATCGATCGACTGCTTGATGAACCCGGCCGTGCGCATGTCACCGACGAACTGCTCGATCGCCGCCAGGCGATTTGCGTTGCCTTTTGCCACGACAAAGCACTGATCGACGTCGAGGAAGCTATCGGGAAGTGTGCGAAGTCTTCCGGCAGCAGCCGATTCTGCCTCGAGCGCGCGCTGCCGATTGATGGCGAATGCGTGCACGTCGCCACTGGTCAGGAGCGTGTCGACCTCGGCTTGCGGAGGCATGACGTCGAGAACCCGGACGCGCGCGCGTTTCATGGTGGCGCTGACGAAGTGCTCCTGCGTCTGTCCCTTCACAGCGGCGACGATGACTCCCTCGCGATCGACATCCGCGCTCGCCTTGATCGGTGACGTCGCCTTTACGAGATAGCTGTTCGCCATCACGACGAACGCCGGGCCAAAGTCCACCTCGCGACCGCGCTCGGCGTCGTATGCCAGAAATCCGATGTCCGCCTTGCCGTCGCTCAACGCTGCAATCACAGCGCCCGCGTTCGGTGCAGACACGATCGACACGGGAACCCCGAGTCGCTTCGCCAGTTCCCGGGTGAGATCGGGCACGGTGCCCGTGGCCTCGCCAGTCTTCGGATCGATGCGCCCCTGCACGGGGTTGCCGCCGAGAAAGACGGCACGCAAGGTTCCGGTCGGCGCGAGTGTCGCCGCCGGCGACTGCACGCCGACATCGGCAACGACGAGCGCCAGTGCCGCCGCCGTCAGCAGCCAACGTGTCCGACACAGATGCTTCGCCATCGCTAGTACCCTTTCGCAGCCTCAGCCGGCTGCTGCCCTCGCGATTGCTGAACGATTCGCACGCCGGCGCTGGCACCGATGCGCGTCGCGCCAGCGGCCACCATCGCCTTGACTCCTTCGAGCGTGCGCACTCCTCCGGACGCCTTGATGCCCATGTCCTCGCCGACGATGCGCCGCATCAACGCGACGTCCTCGGCGGTCGCTCCACCTGGACCGAAGCCGGTTGAGGTTTTCACGAAGTCTGCCGCCGCGGCCTTTGCCAGCGTGCACGCCGTGACCTTCTCTTCATCGGTCAAGAGTGCGGTCTCGATGATCACCTTGCTCAGCACGTTCGTCTCGCGGCAGGCCGAGGTCACCGCGCGGATATCGCTCTCCACGAGGTGCAGGTCACCGGACTTCAGGGCGCCGACGTTGATGACCATGTCGATCTCGCGCGCGCCGTCGAAAATCGCCCGTCGTGTCTGGTCCTGCTTCGTGTCGGCTGTCGTCGCACCGAGTGGAAAGCCGACGACCGAACACACCGCGACGGAGCTGCCGCGAACGAGCTGTGCACAGGTGGCCACCCACGTGGGGTTGACGCAGACGCTGGCGAACCCGAAGTCCTTCGCCTCACGGCACAGTGTCTCAATCTCGCGCTTCGTCGCGTCCGGCTTCAAGAGCGTGTGATCAATCATCCCCGCCACGCTGCCAGCCCCACCACCCACCGCGTGAAGACCGAGCCGGGTCGCGCCCGCCTCGACGACCGGGGCCACGCGACTGGGGCAGCACTCGAACAGGACCGAGTGACAGGAACACCGGACCGGAGCACGGCCGCCACCGGCAGCCGCCATCTCCTCGACGATGATCTGAATCAGACGCTCGAGATCGACAGGTCCCATCAATCGCGCGGACGACGTTCCAGGTCGCGAATCTTCGCCAGTCGCCTGATGTAGCGAGCTTCGCGCATCGGTGTATCGAGAAAGGTATCGACGATCGAAAGGGCCTGCTCCGTGTTGACGAGCGTCGCCCCGAGCGCAAGCACATTAGCCCCGTTGTGCTGCCGCGCATACCGAGCGAGCGTCTCGTTGAGGCACATCGCGGCGCGGGCACCCGGCACCTTGTTCGCGGCAATGGTCGATCCGAGACCGGCGCCATCGATCACGATCGCCGCGTCGGCCTCGCCGCGCGCGACGGCCACCGCGGCTGATGCCGCCGTGTCTGGATAGTCCACCGGCTCGCCGGTGAGCGTGCCGAGGTCGTGCGCGCTCACGCCCTTGCTTCGCAGGTGCTGGACGATCGCGGCTTTCAGTGCAAGCGACGTGTGGTCGCCCGCGATCGCCACGGTGCGAATCGTCGCTGCTGGCGCCAGGTCGCTGGCATCAGGGTCCGACCCCTCCGCAACAACGGAGATGCGGCGCGCATTGAGCGTGTCCTGCGCGAGCGGAGTGATGTGACCACCGGCGACGAGAACGATCGTGCTGCCGGTTTCGAGCACGCGTGCGTCGGCTTCAGTGACCATCTGAAAGCGTTTCACGATCCGGCGCTATGTTACCCTTGCCCGCTGGACCGCTCAACCGGGGTCCCCGCCGCGCGGTGTGTGCGCGGTGGGGTGGTAGACATGCAGACACTCATCTCCCAGGATCAATTGCAGCAACGCATCACCGCTCTCGCACAAGAGATCTCGAAAGACCATCCCAACGGTGTGCACTTGGTCTGCGTGCTGAAGGGCGCATTCATGTTCCTTGCCGACCTCGTGCGGGCGATGACGTGCGAGGTCACGCTCGACTTCATGGCGGTCTCGAGCTACGGCCTCAGCACCCGTTCGTCCGGGCAGGTGCGCGTCCTCAAGGATCTCGACACCGCACTCGATGGCCGCTCGGTAATCATCGTCGAGGACATCGTCGACACCGGACTGACACTCACCTATCTGCAGGCCGTCCTTCGGGCACGCGGTCCGCGCACGTTGAAAACCGCGTGCCTCCTGAGCAAGCCGTCACGGCGCCAGACCGACGTTCCCGTGGAATATGTGGGGTTCACGATCGACGACCTGTTCGTCGTCGGATACGGGCTGGATTCAGGGGAGCGCTATCGCAATCTCCCGTATCTCGCGGTCGTCAACGACTAGTTCGCGGCCGGCTTCACGGCCGCTCGAACCTTCGCCGCCCACGATCGCGCCTCGGCAATCACGGCCGTGGCGTCGAGCGTCAACACTTTGCGGTCGCGCATCAGCATCTTGCCGTTCACCACGGTGTTCCGCACATCGTCGCCGTGAATCACGTAGACCAGATGCGAGAGCGGGTCGTACATCGGTGTCTGGCGAGCGCCGGATACCGAAACCGTGATGAGATCCGCGCGCTTCTTTGGTTCGAGCGATCCGATGCGCCCTTCCATGCCGAGCGCACGCGCGCCTCGAATGGTAGCCATTTCGAGCACTGTGCGCGCACTCATCGTCGAGGGATCGGCGTTCTCGTGCTTGGCGAGCAACGCCGCGACGCGCATCGCCTCGAACATGTCGAGGTCGTTGTTGCTGGCCGCGCCGTCAGTGGCGAGACCGATGGAGACGCCGGCACGCAGGTACTTCGGAATCGGAGCCACCCCGCTCGCCGTCTTCATGTTGCTTTCGGGGTTGTGTGAGATGCCGACATTGCGCATCTTCAGCACCTGGATGTCGGCATCGGATACCCACACGCCGTGAGCCCCCACGACACCGGGCCCGAGGAAGCCGAGCCCCTCGAGATAAGCGACCGGCGAAGACGCGCGACGCTCCTCCGCAACCTTGGTTTCGTCGCGCGACTCCGCGAGGTGGATCAACGTCGGCACGTCGTGGCGCTTCGACAACTCGCGCGCAGCCCGCAACGTCGGACCGTCCAGCGTGTAGATCGCATGCGGCGCGACGGCCGGCGTGATCAGCGGGTCGCCCTTGAACTCGTTGATGAATGTCTCCGCACGAGCGAGGGCGTCGGCAGGCGTCTTGGCGTCTGCCACGGGGAACTGAATGACCGTCTGTCCCAGCACGCCGCGAAGACCGGCGTTCCGGGTCTCTCGCGCGATCTCCTCCTCGAAGTAATACATGTCCGCGAACGTCGTCGTACCCGACTCGATCATCTCGAGCGCGGCGAGGCGTGTGCCCGCACGGACGAACTCGGGCGACACGGTCTTCGATTCAGCCGGGAAGATGTAGTTGTTCAACCACTCCATCAGCGGCAGGTCATCGGCCAGGCCGCGATAGAGCACCATCGGCGCGTGCGTGTGTGTGTTGATGAGACCAGGCAAAACGATCTGGCCTGATGCATCGATCGTCTCGCGTCCGCGAAACTGTTTGGCGATCGCCGCAGCGGTGTCGACGGCAGCGATGTCCGCGCCGTCGATCGCGACCGCGCCGTTCTCGATGACGCGGCCCGCGGCATCGACCGTGACGACGGTACCTCCGGTCACGATCAGGTCAACGTCCCGAGGCGCATTCTGAGCGGACAGAGCAACCACCGCGACGAAGGCGATGGCGGCCACGGCGGGGAGCCGGGTGCGCATAGGGCGATTTTAGTAGTATTTCAACCGTGTCCCTTCACCTGATCGACCATCCATTGGCGCATGACGCGCTGATGGAACTTCGCGACGTCCGCACTGCTCCACCGGAATTCCGTCGCGCCGCCTCCCGGATCAGCCTGCTGCTCGCCGCCGAAGCCCTGCGCTCGGTCCACACGGTTGTCACCACCGTCACAACACCGCTCGGTCCAGCAGACGGTCGCGTCGTTCGTTCTGACATTGTTGTCGTGCCCGTGCTCCGCGCAGGGCTCAGCATGGTGGACGCCGTTCTCCAGTTGGTCCCCTCCGCCCGAGTAGGCCACATCGGATTGCAGCGTGACGAGACGACGGCCGCAGCGTCGCGGTACTACTCGAAGCTGCCGCCTGACATCGGCGACAGCCACGTGCTGATGGTCGATCCCATGCTCGCCACCGGCGGCAGTTCAGCGGCCGCGATCGACCTGGTCAAGGCAGCCGGCGCTCGCAGCATCGCGCTCGTCTGCGTCATCTCCGCACCCGAGGGAGTCGCCTTGTTACAAAGGACGCATTCCGACGTCGACGATCTACACGCCGGTAGTGGATCGCGAGCTCAATGCGCACAAGTTCATCGTGCCGGGGCTGGGAGATTTCGGCGACAGGCTGTACGGGACGTAGGCCTCGGTCGATTCGGGCTCGTTCGGGATTCGGGCTTCGGGATTCGTGGTTTCAATCTCGTCGCTCGAAGAGGCGCGTCTTGAGACCCGGCTGCTCGTCGCGGGTCGGTTGTCTCCTCCGCCGCGGCCGAGGTACACTGAGCGTTCGGTCGGGCGCGTGGCTCAGCGGTAGAGCATTCGCTTCACACGCGAGGGGTCGGTGGTTCGATTCCACCCGCGCCCACCACCTCTTCTCGCCACCAGCCGCTCTCTCGGGGTCTGGCCATCTAACGCGCCACTCAGGAACGCGCGACGTTTCTCAGTATTCCTCAAAGTAGTTGCGCAGTACGTTCCGCCCGGAAACAATTACTGCTCGCCCTAATCGTGACAGCCTCGCACACGGAAAATGACATGAGTTATGGCTCCGGCGCAGAGGCTCGGCTTTGAGCGAGCGCGACCGAGCTCGGGACAAGGCGTCGTGGCGCGACACCTTGCTGAGCATGCTAGCGGCGTGGAACCGCCACCAGGTCTGGAAAATCCTGACCGCCATCGTGGTGATCTGGATCGTCAGCGGCACAGCACTCCACTTCGCGGAGCGTGGCACGAATCCAGAGTACGAGACGTGGAGCGAGTCCCTCTGGAACGTCTGGATCACCCTCTTCAGCGGACTCAACAACGCGCCCACCACTCCTGTTGGGCGGCTCGTGGTTTCCGCCGTCCTTGTCGTCGGTGTCGCCCTGGCCGGTTTGTTCACGGCGAGCGTGGCGTCGATCCTGATCGAACGCGCACTAAGGAGTCGGGACGTGCCTAATCTTGAAATGTCTGGCCATCTGGTGCTGTGCAACTGGTCGCCGCGAGCGCTGGACTGGATACGCGAAGTCCACAGCGATATCGTGACCGACAAGCGGCCAGTCGTGATCGTTCACGACACGCCCGACGAAGTCGTGCTGCCTGAGAAACAGGATGAAGGCGCCTTCAACGACGTCTATATCGTCAAAGGCGACCCAGCCAACGAAGTGATCCTGCGCCGCGCCAAGGTTGCGCACGCGCATTCCGTCGTCATCTTGGCGGATGACCGCCAGGACAAGCACGCCGACGGAAAAACCATCGTGTGCTGCATTGCCATCAAGAACGTGTGCGTGCAAGAGCGCCAGCCAAACATCGTGGCCGAGTGCCAGGACCCGAAATACCGGCAGCACATGCGCAAGGCGGGTGCCGATGAAGTCATCTCGGCCGCCGACTTCGGATTGCGGCTGATGGCACGCGCTTCGCTCTTTCATGGCATGACGCGCGTGTATCAAGAGCTGCTATCGGTCCGGCGCGACGCCAACGAGATGTACCTGGTGCCGGTGCCTTCCCAACTTATCGGGATGGATTTCGTTGCAGCGGCAAACGTGTTCCTGCCCGATCGCACGAATATGAAGGCGTGCCTTCTCATCGGGCTCTATCGCGGTGAAACGATGATGCTCAACCCGGTTGGCGGGGAAGCAGGACCGCTGCAGGAAGGCGATGAGCTGATTTTGCTGAGCCAGACGCTGCCGGATCTTTCGCGGCTGCAGCCTCCTGGCGAACTTATTGACGGGCGAGGTCAAGTTAGCCAGCCGGCTTGAGGTGGAAGTTGCCTGCAAGCAGTGGCCAGACACACAAAGAGGACAGCCCGAAGACTGCCCTCTTTGTTGCCTCGAGCGTTAGCGCATGAGCGCCGGCTACGAGGGCTTCTTGAGCGCCGCGAGCAGCGCCTGCAGCATCGACGTGTACTGCTCGTCGCTCGTCGCGAACGCTTTCCGGTAGTCGTCCTCCGACAGCTTGCCGCGCTCGCCGTTGAAGGCGACGCTGCCGCCTGACGAATCCACGGTGTCGAACGGCTCGTTGTTCTCGCGCTTGAACTTGAGCCCGTTGGCGCCCAGGTCCATGACGAAGACCTTGGTGGCTTGCTCCGAGGCGCTGCTCAAGTCGGCGTAGACGTCCCGATACTGTTTCTGCCCGATCAGATATGTCAGCCGATCGGGTGCGGAGTACTTGGCGCCCACGACCAGCAGCTGACTGCCCTGGAAATACAGCGCGGCGACGAACTGATCCGTCCCATGCTTGGCGGCAACCGCATCCAGCTTCATCTGGTCGAGCAGTCGCGTGAGCTCCCCGGCAACGGCCGCGGACTTCGAGTCCTGAGCAGAGAGCGTGGACGGCGCGAGGAGAAGACCCGCGAGGGCCACGAGGCCGAGGCCACGAATGGCAATCATCACAGTGTCCTCCGGCTGGAATCTGCGCGAGTTGTATCACCGGAGGACCGCAGGTCAAAGGCCAAAGGGCAAGAGTCGAAGAGCCGTGCCCTACTCGACGCGCCAGAATCTGATGACGACTTCGGTGGGATATCGTTCGCCCGTGCCGACGAACACGCTGCGGGTCAGCCATTGAGTTCGGGGCCGAGGTCTCGAATTTCGGCACGGTGCGGAAGTACACGAGCTTGGGATCCACGGTCTCGCCGCGCAACAGCCGCTGCATCGACCTCCGGCGGCGCATGGCGAATGCCGGCGTTCTGCACGTAAATGACGCGCCCGGTGTCGGTCTCGAGCGTGTAGCGTGTGTCGAGCTCGCTGAAGCCGTCGGCGCCGATGATCTGCCAGTCCGCTCCGCCGGGCATCACGCGCCCCTTGATCCCGGGACCCTCGAACGTGCCGCGCAGGATCGGGACGATGCGTCGCAGGCCGCGTGGCAGTTGCCCGACTTCGAGCGGCGGGCCCACTTCGACGCGCGCTTCGAACGCGAAGACCAGGCCGGGAGCCGGAGGCTCGGCGCGGTGCCTCCTGCGCGAAGACGCGTGCGCGCAGACAACAGGCACAGCAGCCGCAGCAAGCGCACGCCACGACGCAGCCGGGCGCATCATCGCAGGAGATTCAGCCGATGAACGAGGCGTGGTCGTCGTCGCCCGGATCGGGAACGGCCCGAGGCACCGGACCGATGTTGGGCGGCGATCGGCGCGAACGCGACTTGAAATCGCGGAGCGACATGAACGCGGCCTTGATGCCCTAGCAGATCGCCACGCCGTCGCGCGCGGGCGCGAGGATCGAGCGCTGGACGACGTTCATCGTGTCTTCGACGCGGCGCGCGGCATCGGTCAAACAGACGATCCGCTCGCTCGACCTGCGCGCTGGCCAGGGCGGCCGCGCGCTTCGCGTCCGCGGACATCGCCTGCACGTTCGCGACAATCGGACGGATGTCCTGCTCGACCCGATCCAGCGTCTCGCTCGATCCGGCGCGTCGCCCGCAGCGGCCATCACGAAGGCCACGACCTGCCCGCCCGCCATCGCGAGCACGCCGAGCGCAATCAGCCCGAGGAACATCTCAGCGCAGTGGCGTCACGCGTCCTGCCCCGTCTCGCGCGCGGTCTGGAACTGCTCGCGTGCGCGATCGAACGCCGTCGTCAGATTCTCGCGCTGCTTGTTGAGTATCTCGCGACCCTGACGCGCCGCTTCCGCCGCGCGGTCCTTGCCTTCACGCGCGCGCTGACCCGAGGTACTCGCGAGTCTCTTCGCCGGTGGCCGGAGCGAAGAGCAAGGCCACCGCTGCGCCGGCAATTGCACCGGCAATGAACGCCACGAACATGCCTCCACCGTTGCCCTGCTGCGACATGACGCTCTCCTCGAAGTCAGTCGTTTCGTTTCGAATCGCTGGTCCCGGATACCAGTTCCGGATCAGAACAAACTGACTCTCACGTTCAAGTACTTCTTCGGATCCCGGCGAATGTCGGAGACCAGACTTCTCAACTCCGCCATCGTTCCGTTCATATTCTCATACAACTCTCGATTCTGAAGCAGTTGCCCCGCCGTGCCCTCGCCTTGCTGCAGGCCCGCCATCACCTTGTCGATCCGGTCCGACAGCGAATTCAGCCGGTTGTAGAGCTCCTCATCACTGACCAGCTTGCCCGGCGGTTCCCTCTCCCTTGTTGATTCGGCCGGTGATGGTATCCAGATTCGAGCTCATCGACGTCAGCGACTGGCTCATGGCGTCGTCGTTCAGCAGCTTTCCGATGCTTCCCTCTCCGGCCCGGATTCGAGCCGTCACGGCCTCGAGATTCTCCAGTGAGGCCTCGAGCGACTTGGCTGCGGCAGGATCGTTCATCAGGCGGCCGAGTG
This sequence comes from uncultured Acidobacteriota bacterium, assembly GCA_963757735.1. GTDB lineage: Bacteria > Acidobacteriota > Vicinamibacteria > Vicinamibacterales > UBA2999 > Gp6-AA40. Next base: position 212,167 of record CAVWST010000003.1, on the reverse strand, counting down.
TGCCGCTGCCCCTGGCGATGCCGTCGGTCACGTCCTGGACGGCGATCACGAGCGCAGTCAGCTCGTTGTAGAGCTGCTCGTCGGTAAGCAACTGGCCCATCGTGCCGCGCCCTGCACGCAGGTCGGCCACCAGCGCGGTGGCCTGCTCGATGGCGATGCTCGCCTGCGTCGCTACGTCGCCGATCGTGCCGGTCGCCCGGCCCGACGGCACGTATCCCCATTCGGGAACCGGAGTACCGTCGCTCGCAGCCGTGATGTCCACCGCCGCCTCGCCCAGCAGCGACACCGATCCGAGCGACGCGACAGACGTCGACGTGATGCGCGACTGATGGTCCTTGTTCACTTCCATCACGACCTCGACTCGATCGCCGATGAAGTTGAGCTCGCTGACCGAGCCCACCTCCACGCCGGCGACGCGCACGGGCGCGCCTTCCTTGAGGCCCGCGATGTTGGACGAACATCGTCTTCAGCGAATAGCGCTGCCAGAAGAAGCCGCCCGATCCGCTGAGCAGGAAAATCAGGAGTGGTCGCCATGACGACGGCGAAGATCGACACCAGGCCGATCTTCAGCTCCGCCCAGGCGAGTGAACGCGTGCGTGGCATGTGGTCATTCCTCTAGGAAAGAAAACGTCTTCAGATACGGATCCTTCGACGCGCGCAGTTCGGCCGCATTGCCTTCGAAGGAGATCGAGGCCTTCCTTCAGCATGATGAACTCCGCCTCGTCCGACTTCTGTGCGTTGCGCCGGCACGATGTCGTATCCGTCCTGGCGCCGCACGGCCTCGTGCGTGGCGACGAAAAACGCATCCCGCAGCTGGTGCGTGACGATGATCGAGCTCACGTTCTCGAGGTCGCGCAGCTTGATCATCTCCTCGTCTACCGTAGATCGCCGTGATCGGATCGAGACCGGTGGTCGCCTCGTCGTACAGCAGGATGCGCGGCTTGGCCGCCATTGCGCGGGCGATCGCGACGCGGCGACGCTGACCGCCCGAGAGCTCGGACGGCATGCGGTCGATGTACTCCGACCAGACCAACGAACCCGAGCACTTCCTGAACCCGCGCCCGAACTCGTCGAGCGGCATATCCGACTCTTCGTACAGCTTGTAGCCGACGTTTTCCGCGACCGTCAGCGAATCGAACAGCGCGCCCTCCTGGAACACCATCCCGACGTCGGCGCGCATCTCCATCAGCTCCAGCTCGTTCATCGTGTCGATGCGCTCGCCGTTTACCGAGATCGTGCCGCCATCCGGTTTCAACAGAGTCCCAGAATGAGCTTCAGGATCGTCGACTTGCCCGAGCCGCTGGCACCAAGAATCACCTTCGTGTGCCCGGGCAGCAGCGTGAAGCTGACCTCCTTCAACACGACCTTGTCGTCGAAGGCCAGCGACACCTTGTCGCACCGACGACCGATCCGGCTGGTCGCTGCGTGAGTCCGGTCTCGGTCCTTTCTGTCCGCGGGGCGGCCCTCGCTCCGCAGAGGTTGCCTCCGCTCTACGCCGATGAATGCCTGGCGGTCAATACAGCAGCGTGATCAACAATCTCGTCACGAAGAAGTCCACGGCGATCACGGCAACAGACGAGGCCACGACGGCGTTGGTCGTGGCCCGGCCGACGCCCTGTGTGCCGCCCTTGGTGCGAAGGCCCACGTGACAGCCTATCGTCACGATGACATATCCCAGGCAAAACGGCTTGATGATCCCCATCCATGCATCGTCCAGGTACAGCCCATCGATGACAGAGGTCCAGTAGACGCTCGACGCTACCCGCAATTGGAAGACGGCGATGAGCCATCCCCCGATGATCCCGACGGTGTCGGAGATCACAGTGAGGACGGGCGCCATGAATAAACCCGCGAGCACACGAGGGACGACCAGTTTTCGAATGGGATCGGTCCCGAGGGCGCGCAACGCGTTGATCTGATCGGTCACGACCATCGAGCCCGAGCTCCGCCGCAATGCCGGAGCCGATGCGTCCGGCGAGCATCAGACCAGTCAACACCGGTCCGAGCTCCTTCACCATCGAGGCGCTGATCAGACGACCGACGAACGGCCTGGCGCCGAACTGATCCAGCGTTATGCCGGTCTGCAGCGCCAGCACGGCGCCCGTGAAGAACCCTGTGAGCAGAACGACAGTCAACGAGCCGATGCCGATCTGGTCGAACTGCTCGACGACGTCGTGGAAGTAGAACGGCCGGGAGAACATCGCCACGGATCGTCGCGCTCTGCAGGCGGACGTACTCCTGAACCTCGAGGACCGCGCCCTTCAGCCAGGCGTCGAGAAGTTGGAGCACCTACGCCGCCCGCCGTCAGGCCCGTGAGGCCGAGTTCGCGGTTGCGCAGCGTCTTCAACGTGTCGCGCACGGCCGCCGCACGCTCGAAGTCGAGATTCGCGGCCGCGGCCTTCATTTCGCCCTCGAGACGTGCGATCTCGGCATCGAGTTCCGCCTGCGTCCGGAACGTCTCTCCGCTGGTCCGCTGCTGGTGTCATGTAGTCGCGCTCGTAGACGCTGCTCATCACGTCGTCGATCTGCACGAACCACGGATTCCGGCGTGATGCCGTGTTCCGTGTTGTAGGCCTCCTGCAATGCGCGCCGGCGGTTTGTCTCCGCTATCGCCGACTGCATCGAGGCCGTGCTCTTGTCAGCGTACATGATGACGCGGCCGTTGACGTTTCGCGCGGCCCGTCCTGACGTCTGAATCAGCGACCCCGCCGACCGCAGAAACCCCTCCTTGTCCGCGTCGAGGATGGCCACCAGCGAGACTTCGGGCAAATCCAGCCCTTCCCGCAGCAGGTTGATCCCGACGAGCACGTCGAACGCTCCCCGGCGAAGGTCGCGCAGGATCTCGACCCGTTCGAGCGTGTCGATATCCGAGTGCAGATAGCGCACCCGGACCCCCAGCTCCTGGTAGTAGGTCGTCAGGTCTTCCGCCATCCGCTTGGTCAGCGTGGTGACGAGCACCCGCTCCTTCTTCGCCGCACGGTCCCGGATCTCCGCCAGCAGGTCGTCCACCTGTCCGCGAACCGGCCGCACCTCGATGGGCGGATCCATCAGGCCGGTCGGCCGGATCACCTGCTCGACGACGACGCCTCCCGCCTTGGACAGCTCGTAGGGACCCGGCGTCGCCGACACGAACACGATCTGTCTCACGCGCTCTTCCCACTCTGCGAAATTGAGTGGGCGATTGTCGAGCGCGGACGGCAGGCGGAATCCATACGCGACCAGCACTTCCTTGCGCGAGCGGTCGCCGTGATACATCCCGCGGACCTGCGGAACCGTCTGGTGACTCTCGTCGACGACGACGATGCGCATCTTCCGGCAGGTAGTCGAGCAGCGTCGGCGGCGGCGCTCCTGGAGGACGACCGGTGAGATGCCGCGCATAGTTCTCGATGCCGTGGCAGTACCCGATCTCCCGGATCATCTCGAGGTCGAACATCGTTCGCTGATGAAGCCGCTGCGCCTCGAGCAGCTTCCCTTCAGATTCGAGCAGCGTGCGATGTTCCTCGAGCTCACGCTTGATCGATTCCGCCGCGAGCTTCGTCCGGTCGCGTGAGGTCACGAAGTGCGACTTCGGATAGACGGCAACCTTGTCGAGACGGCGAATGACCTTTCCGGTCAGCGGGTCGAACCAGGCAAGCTCGTCGACCTCGTCGCCGAAGAGACCGATTCGGAGCGCGTGCTCTTCGTACGACGGCACGACTTCGACGATGTCGCCGCGAACACGGAACGTGCCGCGCCCGAACTCCATGTCGTTTCGTTCGTACTGGATCTCGACCAGCTTGCGCAGGATCTGGTCGCGATCGATCCGCTGACCGAGTTGCAGCGACAGCAGCAGACCGTAGTACGCCTCGGGCGAGCCCAGACCGTAGATGCACGAGACGCTGGCGACGATGATGACGTCGCGCCGCTCGAAGAGCGAACGCGTCGCCGAGAGCCGCATGCGGTCGATCTCGTCGTTGATGGTCGCTTCCTTCTCGATGTACGAGTCGGTTGCCGGAACGTAGGCTTCGGGCTGGTAGTAGTCGTAGTAGCTGACGAAGTATTCGACGGCGTTCTCGGGAAAGAAGCGCTTGAACTCCTGATAGAGCTGCGCGGCCAGCGTCTTGTTGTGCGCCATGACCAGCGTGGGCCGGTTCACCTGCGCCAGCACCTGGGCCATCGTGAAGGTCTTGCCCGATCCGGTCACACCGAGCAGCACCTGGTGCGAGTCGCCCCGGTTCAAGCCCTCGACCAGCTCGGGCACGGCACGAACCTGGTCCCCGCGGACTTCGAAATCGCTGACGAGCTTGAATCGATCGTGCACGGACGGCATGGGTCCTCAGTGCCGGGAATCGCGTATCCCGTAACTCCCCAATATCACCCATCCGCGGTGTGACTGTCCACAGCCGCGATCTGTCATCTGCTAGTTGGCCCGGTACGGCGCGAAGTATCCCTTGCGGGACTGGATACGGGCGCCGCTGGCCGCGGGCGTGCGCACGCGGATCTCCACCTTCCGCCAGCGTCCATCGGTGGCTGTGTTCGTCGAGATGTACCCGAGCGTGTACTGAGACCGGACCTGCGAGACGATCGTGTCGTACGCCTCTTCGATCTCCTTCATCGTCGACGGGAAGAAGGCGCTGCCGCCGCTTTCCGTGGCCATCTGCGTCAGGCGCAGACGCTGATCGGACCGGGATCCACTGCTCTGGTTGTCCAGGAAGCCGATTGCGTACACCATCACGTCTGACGCTCGAATCAGCGTCATGGCATCGCCGAAGCGAATCGCGCTGCGCGTGTCGCCGCCGTCGGTGAAGACGACGAGAATCTTTCGGCCCATCAAGTCGGTCGCGCCATCGAGGTAGACGCCGAGCGCGTCATACATGGCAGTGAAGCCTTCGGGCTTCCGCGAACGAATACGCTCCACGAGGCGCGGGAAATCCTGCTGGCTGAACTTGGTCACACGCACTTCCGTGTCGAAATCAACGAGGGTCATGTCGCGGGCGTAGTTCATCGTATTGAGGAACTTGATCGCCGCCGACCGCGACATCTTGATATCGGCATCCATGCTGCCGCTGGTGTCGAACAACAGGCCGATATGCAGGTCCGGACCGCTCTCGAGGTCGTCGCCGCGCGCGAACTGTTGCAGTGTCTGCGGCTTGCCGTCTTCGAGCACTTCGAAGTCGTCGCGGGTGAGGTCGGTGAGAAACTGTCCCTTACGGTCGCTGACCGTCGCCGTAAGGCTGACCAGCTCGGTTCCGGCTCGGAACGTGGCTTGCTGGGCTGAGGGATGGGCCAGGGATACGGCCAGGATTGTGGAGACGAGAGTGATTCCGATCCTGACCATGGAACATGATAGCTGGTAGCCTGGTGGCTGGTCGCCGGGTTGTTGTATAGCCGGGACCGGGTCACGCGTCCCAGCCACTGAGCAATCAGGGACCAAGCTACCTCACCAAGCGTATAATGAGCGTTTGTCGCCTATGTCTAGGGTTCTAGCGCGGGGGGCGAGCACGGAATGAGGTGTCTCGCGGCCTGCCAGACGGAGCTGGCGATCAGGATGCTCGATGAAATCCTGCTGCCCAGCTTCGAAGTCGAGTTCCTGGTCGAAAGCAAGCCGCTTGCGCGCCGCCTGCACGACAGTGGTCTAAACGTCACCTGCGGCGACCTCAAAAGGACAGACACCTATCTCAAGGCTGACCTCACACCCGGCACGTGCGTGGTGGTCGAGGACAACGGCCGGAAGAGCATCCGCAAAGTTCTCGAATCGATCTGGGACGCTGGCGGGACGCTGGTCTATGTCCTCGGCGTCGGCATCTCGCATACCCGCAAGCGCGAAGAAGAACTCAAGGCGCAGTTTCCAGAACTGAATTACCTCGCACTGTCGGAGCTCTTCGGCGGTCCGCTTCTCACAGAGTTCAGCCGCTCCCTGACACGACTCAAGGTTCAGCAGTACCAACGATTCTTCAGCGACGCCGACCGCGTCCTCATCCTTCTGCACAACGACCCCGATCCCGATGCCCTCGCCAGCGGACTGGCGCTGCGCAACGTGCTGCGCCGCAACCGGCAAACGGCCGTGATAGGCGCGTTCGAGGGCGTCACGCGTCCTGAAAATCAGCGGATGATGAACCTGCTCGACATCTACGTCGAGCAGATGACTACGGCGCACGTCGCAGACTTCGATCGCATCGCGATGGTCGACGTGCAGCCGCACTACTTCGGCGGTGAGATCGATCGCGTCGACCTGGTCATCGATCATCACCCCGAGCAGTCGGGCTATACGGCTGTCTACAAGGACATCCGGGTGGACTACGGCTCGACCTCGACGATCCTCACCGAGCACCTTCGAGCGGTGGACGCCAACATCTCCGAACGCACCGCCACCGCGATGCTCTACGCCATCAAGTCGGACACGCTGTTCTTCAACCGCCAGGCGAACCGCGTGGATATCGAGGCGTTCTCGTATCTCTACCCGCTCGCCGATGCGACGCTCATCCGCAAGATGGAAGGCGCGGAAATCACGATGGAGCGTCTGGACTACGTGCTCAAGGCACGGCAGAACGGACAGATGGTCGAGCAGGTGTTCTGCGCGTTCCTGGGGACGACACCGCGCGAGGATTTCATCCCGTACGTCGCCGACTTCTATCTGCAGCTCGAGAACGTGCAATGGACGATCATCTCGGGCATCGTCAACGACACACTGGTGATGTCGGTCCGCAACCTGGGGTACTCACGCAACGCGGGCGAGTTCGTGCGGAAGTACTTCAACGAGATTGGCAGCGCGGGCGGCCATCGCGCAATGGCGAAGGCCGTCGTACCACTGCGCAACTTCAAGGAAAAGTTCGGGAACCTGCAGGCCGACGAGTACACCGACAAAGTGCTCGCGCTCGCGCTCGAATTCCTCCACGAGCATCAGCCGAACGAGCGGAAGCTGGTGAAGGCCTAGCCCACAGTCCTCGGTCCACAGTCCAGGTCTCAGAACAGCTCTAAATCCACCGCTTCGCCCATAGCTTTGTAGCCGGCATCACCCGGATGCAAGTGATCGCCGGAGTCGTACGCCGGCAGGAACTTTGTCGGGGCCGCCGGATCGCGCGTGACCTGATCGAAGTCGATGACGGCGTCGTAGGCCCTGCTCGTGCGAATCCACTCGTTCAGTGCCTGACGCTTGGCCTCGCCTTCGGCCGTCCAGTACGCGGCGCCCTCGAATGGCGTCAGCGTTGCGCCATACACCTTCAGTCCACGCGCCCGCGCCCGCTCGATCAGTTGCTTGTGTCCGGCAATCAGATCCGCCGCACTCGGGTTCGGGTTCGTGCGCGCGAGGCCGATGTCGTTGATCCCTTCCATAATGATCACGTGCGTGACGCCGGTCTGCATCAACACGTCACGATCGAATCGCGCGAGCGCGCTGACACCGGCGCCATCGCCGAGCACCTGGTTACCACTGATCCCGGCATTCAGGACGCCGATTGCGGGTCCCGTTGCGCGCGGCAAGCCGTCGCGCCAGGTAGTCGGGCCAGCGGCTGTTCATGTCTGTCGTTGAACGAGCGCCGTCCGTAATCGAGTCGCCAAAGGTGACGACTGCGCCCGCTTCCCTGCCGGCGGCCATCTCGACGCGCGACAACAGGAACCACGCGCCTGCCGTTCGCTCCACGGTCATCGCAGCCTCGCCGGAATGATTGCCGGTAGCCGACAGGTAGTTCGTCTGCGATGCTCCGTTGTGCGTCGTGACTGGCGAGAGTCCAAGGCCCAGATCACCAGGCAGATACAAATCAACCACTGAGATCGCTGAGTGGCGGCACGGCGAGTTCGACGACGTCACTGACGACCGTCGCTCCCGGAAGAATCCGGCCTGTCGCGCTGCCGCTGAACGTCAACGGCGTCACCGAACCCGCCTTCACCATCGAGTCGCGGTCGCGCAGGGCGACGTGACCGGCTCCGATGTCGACCGGCGCGGTGCCGAAGGCGTTGCTCAACACGACACGAAGGCGATCTCCGCCGACACTGACGCGAACCACCTGCCTGATCGTCTGATTCGAAATCGTCACCGGCGGCGGGAATCCGCCTCGCCCGCCGCCAGGCGGAGCGGGGGCGGCGGGTGCCGCAGTTGGAGGACCCGAGGGCGGTGCCGGTGTGGCCGGTGCACTTCCGGGAGCCGCCGCAGGAGCGGCAGGCTGCGCCGCCGGAGCCGCTGGCCCCTGACCACGACCACCTGGCCCTTGTCCTACCGGACGCGCGACGAGCGCAGTGGCCCACGATGCCACCCAGCGATCGCCGGATCGGCTTTGTCCGAGCGCTGGCAGCGCCACGAGCAGCGCGAGACCACACGCAAGAAGCGGCTTCACAAGTTTCATTTAAGCTCCTGTCGGCAGCAGATTCTATCCGGGAGCGCCGGCCGGAGCCACTCCACTGCGATCCACGGATTTGATGCGGCGGTTACAGCCGCGTGACGGGCGGGAACTACAGTCCAGTTCATCCCTGCGCACAACTCTCGCGCGGCAGCATCTCAAGGAGACTCATGCGACGCTGCCTCTATTTTCTTTTAGGAATCGTGTCGATCGCGCTGATCGATGCGACACCCGTCTTTGCCCAGCCCGCTTTCGTCAACGGCATTGTCATTCGCGGAGACCGTCTCGACGCGACACGTCAGCCCGGCGCCAACGGCGGACGGTTCGGCTTCTTTTCGGACATCTATTACGACCCGGCGACTGACGAGTGGTGGGCGCTGTCGGACCGCGGTCCGGGCGGGGGACTTATCAGCTACGACACACGCGTCCAGCGCTTCTCAATCGACATCAATCCGATCACGGGGGCTATCTCGCATTTCCGCGTTCTCGAAACCGTCAAGTTCACCGACCCGAAGGGACTCCTGACGGGTACGGGCAAGGCGCTGAACGGGCTCAATCCCTTCGACCTGAACGGCTTCGAGGGCACGCTGGGCCGCAGCTTCGATCCCGAGGGACTGGCGATCGATCCACGCACGGGTAACTTCCTCGTCGCCGACGAGTACGGACCTTCGTCTATTCGTTCGATCGAAAGGGGCGTCTCGTCAAGATTTTCGAAACACCGATCAACCTGATCCCGCGGACAGGTGGAAACGTGAACTACGTCGCACTACGTGACGCCTGCGGTGGCAGCGTGCCGGTGCCGTTGTGCGGCGCGAACGAGGGCCGGCAGGACAATCGCGGCTACGAAGGGCTCGCGGTGTCTCCGGATGGTTCGCGGCTGTACGCCGTGCTCCAGGACCCACTGATCAATGAACCCGGGCCTAACGACGGGCGCACCGGGCGCAATGCGCGCATCATCGTGTTCGACAACGATCGGCACAGCCCGACGTACGGCGAGAGCCTGGCACAGTACGTCTATGAATTGGAGTTGCAGGCCGACGTCGCGGCACGCATCAATGCTCTCAAGCCAGGGGACGCCACACCAACCGATCCCAGACAAGGCCGCAACATCGGTGTCTCGGCGATCCACGCCATCAACGACACCCAGTTCCTCGTCCTCGAACGCGACAACCGCGGCATCGGCGTCGACGACCCTGCCGGCGCGCGAGCAGTCGGCAGCAAGCGCATCTATAAGATCAACATCAGCGGCGCGACTGACGTCACCAAGACTGCCCTCGGTGCGAATGCTCTTCCCGCGGGCGTCGTCCCGGTCACGAAGAGCGCGGTGTTCATCGATATCTCCGCCAGGACAGTGCTACCCGGGAGTAAGCAGGCAGAGAAATGGGAGGGCATGGCGATTGGACCTCAGCTCTGGGGCGGCCGTCGCTTGATTCTCCTCGGCAATGACAACGACTACTCCGTCACGCAGACCGGTGCTGGCGAGCAGTTCGACGTCTACGTGGACTTCGCAGGGAACTACGCCAGGTGCGTGCTCGATGACCCGACTACGTGCGAGGTCAACCCGCCCGCGAGCGACCTCGTGATCGACAATCCAGTGGAGCTTCCCGACGGCTTCTCGCTCCTGCCGGGCGTGCTCCATGCGTATCGCGCGTCGAAGGCCGACCTCGCGGGCTACGAGGAACCACGCAAACCGCGGGGTCATCACGGCGACGACGATTAGCAGCACGGCCACGACCGGCACCGTCACGCAATGGCCATACGGTCAACTATGATTGGAGATCGCATGGCCACAATTCTCCAGCGGGTTCCGGTAGGCGAACGAGTCGGTATTGCGTTTTCAGGCGGTCTCGATACGAGCGCCGCCCTTCACTGGATGCGCGCAAAAGGCGCGATCCCGTTCGCCTACACGGCCAACCTGGGACAGCCGGACGAACCCGATTACGACGACATCCCTCGCAAAGCACTCCAGTACGGCGCCGAGAAAGCGCGGCTCGTTGACTGTCGCGCACAGCTCGTCACGGAAGGTCTCGCGGCACTGCAGTGCGGCGCGTTCCATATCTCCACCGCCGGGGTGCCGTACTTCAACACGACACCCATCGGCCGTGCGGTCACTGGCACGATGCTCGTGCTCGCCATGAAAGACGACGACGTGCACATCTGGGGAGATGGCAGCACGTACAAGGGCAACGACATCGAGCGGTTTTATCGCTACGGCCTGCTTGCGAATCCGTCGCTCAGAATCTACAAGCCCTGGCTCGATCAGACGTTCATCGACGAACTGGGCGGCCGCAAGGAGATGTCCGAGTACATGCAGCGAGCCGGGCTCGCCTATCGCATGAGCACCGAGAAGGCGTATTCAACCGACTCGAACATCCTCGGCGCGACGCACGAGGCCAAGGATCTCGAACATCTCAACAGCAGCATCAGGATCGTCGAGCCGATCATGGGCGTCGCGTTCTGGCGCGAGGACGTCGCGATCAGGCCGGAAGATGTGACGGTCACCTTCGAGGAAGGTCTTCCCGTCGCGCTCAACGGCCAGCGCTTCTCCGATCCAGTCCTGCTGATGGACGAAGCGAACCGAATCGGCGGCCGGCACGGCCTCGGCATGAGCGATCAGATCGAAAATCGGATCATCGAGGCCAAGAGCCGCGGCATCTACGAAGCACCCGGCATGGCGCTCCTCTTCGCCGCGTACGAGCGGCTCGTAACCGGCATCCACAACGAGGACACGATCGAGCAGTACCGCGACAATGGCCGTCGTCTTGGACGGCTGCTCTATCAGGGTCGCTGGTTCGATTCGCAGTCGATGATGGTGCGCACGTCGCAGAGCTGGGTGGCCCGCGCCGTGACTGGCGAAGTCGTGCTGCAGCTGCGTCGTGGCAACGACTACTCGATTCTGGATACGCGCAGCCCGAACCTCACCTACAAACCTGAACGCCTGACGATGGAAAAGGGCGAGTCCGCCTTCACGCCACAGGATCGCATCGGCCAATTGACGATGAGGAATCTCGACATCGCCGACACGCGAGAGAAGCTGTTGACCTACGCGCGCGCGGGGCTGCTGGCGCCAGGCGCGGGAACGTCACTGCCCCATTTGTTGGAGACGGAGACGAAAGCGAAGTAGGCAGGAGATGGGGTCAGACCCCTTCACAGTCTTGCACCGAGCTGGAGAGTGCAACTCTGTAAAGGGGTCTGACCCCATCAGCCATCGACCGGGTGCGCCGGCGTATCCAGAATCAGCTGATAGAAGTGCAGGTGGAGCCAGCGGCCGAATTTGAAGCCGGCCTCGCGAATCTCGCCGCAGAAGGTGAACCCGAACTTCTTGTGCATCTCGATGGAGACGGCGTTGTCACCGTCGATGCCGCCGATCAGCACGTGATAGTTCTGCGCCTTCGCGCGCTCGATCAGCGCCTCCAGCAGCAGGCGGCCCACGCCGCGCCCGCGGCACTCGCTATCCACATAGACTGAGTGCTCGACGGTGTACTTGTACGCCGGGCGCTCGCGGAACATGCCGTAGGAGCCAAACCCCAACAGGCGGCCGCTCTCGTCCACCGCTCCAATGACGGGATAGTTCCCCTTGAACTTGGCGTCGAACCAGGTGTCCATCATGGCCATGGTTCGAGGTTTGTAGTCGTAGAGCGCGGTGGAGTTGATGATCGCCTCATTCAGGATCGCCAGAATCTCCGCGCTTCGCGTCCGATCGCACTCAATCAGCGTGATGCCCACGTCAGCCGAGCGTGAGGTCGTCCGCGCTGCCACTCTCGCGGACGCCAACCCCTGCCTGCGCGAGCTGCTCACCGCTCGCGCCAATCACCGGCTCGATGAACTGCCGGTAGGCATCTTCGTATGCGCGCTCCATCAGCTCCGACAAATCCTGACGGCGGGCAGAGGCTTCGTCGTACGCGCCGGACAAATCGAACGGACCGATGGCGTTGTGCGTCGGCTGAATCACGTAGACCGAATCGAATCGGGGGCCGACGGCCTCGAGCGCGTCACGCAGGGCACACGACTCGGCCGCCGCCTGAAACTCCCCAAAGCGTCCTGCCAGGTCGAGGCGCGGAGCCCTCAATCGATGCGGAGCCGCCGCCGGAGCGATCGCCGTGACGATGATCACTTGCGTGGCGCCGGCCTCGGCGACCTCTTCGAGCAGACGCTCGAGAGAACCGGGGCGATCGCACAGGCGATGCGTCTCACCGCGCCAGAAGCTGTCTGGCGCGAACGTCATGAGGTGCGGGTCGCACAGCTGCGAGGGCGTGAGCCCGGCGCACATCACATCGATGACATGGTCGCGCGACACGCCTGCGAGGTCGAGAACCTCCGACCGACGATCGCGTCCAGGCCGCGGAGCCAGGAAGCTCTGGCGATACGGCTCGGCGAGGAGCGATGCAATGACATCACGTCGGGCATCGAGATCGGTAGTCACGACGACGAGCTCGCGGAAGCCGGGCTGACCGAGGTTCTCGCTCAACACCTCCGCATAGCGCCGGCCCAATGCGGCCACAGACGGTCGTGCGACCGGAGCGGCGCCACGAATCAACTCCCAGATGGCTTCGGCGAATCGATCGCACGCCACGTGCGCATCGAACGGCGCGGCTACGATTCGCCACCACCAGCCACGCTCCGCGCGTCGCAACCCGACCGCCCGGCCAGCCAGCACACCGCCGATTGCGAGGACCAACAGAATCACTGTGAACGCAACCACGGCGAGACGCGGAACCGACGTGGGAAGGTTCTCGCCCGCAAATGCCGTTTGCAGCCACGCGGAGTAGCCCGACACCAGCGCGCGGCCGGCCTCGAGCTGCAGCATCTCGAAGAGGAACCCGACGAGATAGACGAGCAAGCCGGCGAGCAGGACCACCAGCGGTGTGAGAAGGATGGTCGCGAGAATGAGACCGAGCCAGGCGGCCACTCGTAGCGGCCGCCGCCACGTATACAACTGCCGCGCGCGCGCGCCACGCCAGATTCCCCGCGGATCCCAGAGGCGCGCTGCGCCATCGATCGCTGCCAGAGCCGCACTGCCAGCTCCAACACCGTGGCCCGCGGTCACGTCAATCTTGACGCCGGCTTCCTGCAGCGCCCGCAGCACGCCCGCGTGATAGGCGCCGTGCGCACCGGTGCCTGTCAGAACAAGCGCGGTGCGACGTGAGGGGGAATAAGGTTGCACCACTCACTCATCGTGGATGGTGGTCAGCTTCACCAACTCGAAGTTGCGCTTGCCGCTTGGCGTCGTGACGTCGATCTCGTCACCCACTTCCTTGTTGAGAATCGCGCGTCCGATTGGCGACGATGTCGAGATGAGCCCCTTTTCGACGTCGGCCTCTTCCGGCATGACCAGCTGATACACGACGTTCTCTCCGGTCGACGCTTTGAGCTCGACGGTCGATCCGAATCCGGCGCGGTCATTCGGGATGCGCTCGAGATTCATCATCGCGATCTCCCCTGCCCGTTTCTTGAGCATGGCGATGCGTGCGTTGACGATCTCCTGACGCTCCTTGGCTGCCTTGTATTCGGCGTTCTCGCGCAGATCTCCAAGCTCGCGCGCGCGCTGGATCTCCTTCGGCAGATCGACTTTCAGCTCGCGCTCGAGCACAGCGATTTCATGGCTGAATCGCTTGAGAATTCTGTCTTTCATCGTTGAAATCAGACTGTAGCACAATGGGTTGGTGGTTCGTGGATAGTGGTTCGTGGACCACCAACCACCGACCACCGACCAGTCCAGCTAATGCGCTCCATCACGAGCCGACAGAACCCCACCGTCGCCCGCTTCCGCGCGCTCGCAGACTCCGCCGATTCCACTGGAGCCCGTGTGCTCCTCGACGGCGTACACCTGGTCCGCGACGCACACGAGTCGGGCCACTCCTTCGAGCTCGTTGCGGTCTCATCGTCTCGGATGGCGTCGGAAACAGAGGAAGGACTTGTCGCGCAGATGCTCGAGAGATCCGGTGTGGAAGTCGTGCAGGCGCCTGATGCGGTCTTCGCTGCGATGAGTCCCGTTCGCACACCGTCGGGCCTCATTGCGATCGCGACGCGGCGCCCTGCGTCCGCCAGCGATGTCTGCTCAGTGTCCGAATGCATTCGTGCTCGTCGCGATCGACGTGCAGGACCCAGGCAACGTCGGCGCACTCGTTCGCGCCGCGGAAGCTGGCGGCATGAGCGGTATGTTCGTGACGGGCGCGTCCGCCAATCCGTTTTCATGGAAGGCGATTCGCGGGAGCATGGGTAGTACATTGCGGCTGCCAGTCGTCGGCGACGTGCCCACTGCCTCGGTGATGACGTGCCTCGAGAGCGGAGGTATCCGGTCCATTGCGGCGGTGCCGCGCGGCGGCCAGGATCCAGACGCCATCGACTGGCGTGGCAAGGTCGCGATCATCGTCGGTGGCGAGGGCGCCGGACTTCCGGACTCAGTCACCAGCAACTGCGATGCGCTGGTGTCGATTCCAATGGCGGCGCGAGTGGAGTCGTTGAATGTCGCGGCGGCAGGCGCAATTCTCATTTACGCTGCGCGACGGCAGCGCGGTTAGACGCTCGGCGCAACCCTTGAGTCTGGGCTCTGGGCTTTGGGCTTTGGGAATTGGGAGTTGGAAATTGGGAGTTCGTAATTGAGCTCACTATTTGCGGACGAAGACGACGAGCGAGCCGCACAGGAGTTGCGCGGGTCGGGATCTCCTGCGGCCGGCACTCCCCTCGCGGAACGAGTACGGCCGCGGACGCTCGACGACATCGTCGGCCAGGACGAGATCCTGGGCCCTGGCAAACCGCTGCGCGAGGCAATCGAACGCGACCTGCTGCAGTCGATCATCCTCTGGGGGCCTCCCGGAACCGGCAAGACGACGCTCGCGCGGATCATCGCAGAGCTGACGCAAGCGCACTTCGTCCCGTTCAGTGCGGTGCTGTCCGGCATCAAAGAGATCAAAGAGGTGATGGCCGCGGCGCAGGATCGGCGGCGGCGCACGGGTCGCCGCACGATCGTCTTCGTCGACGAGATCCATCGATTCAACAAGGCGCAGCAGGATGCGTTCCTGCCGCGGGTCGAGGCCGGCGACATCGTGCTCATCGGCGCAACCACCGAGAACCCGTCGTTCGAGGTCAACGCGGCACTGCTTTCACGCTCGAAGGTGTTCGTCCTCCAGCCGCTGACGAGTGATGCCGTCGAGCGGATCCTGCGTCGAGCGCTTGCCGATACTACACGCGGACTCGGCTCGGCAGAGATCAGCGTCTCGGACGAGGCCATCACGGCGATCGCGCAATTCGCCAACGGCGACGCGCGATCGGCACTGAACCTGCTGGAGTTTGCCGTCGCCTCAGCGCCGATGGATCCGAAGACGTGCGTGCGGCAGCTCGGCATGCCGCAGCTCGAGCAGTCGATCCAGCGTCGCGCGCTGCTCTACGACAAGGGGGGCGAAGAGCACTACAACCTGATCTCAGCGCTGCACAAGTCGATGCGCAACAGCGATCCTGACGCCGCCATCTACTGGATCGCCCGCATGCTGGAGGCTGGCGAAGATCCGCTCTACATCGCCCGTCGTCTCATTCGCTTCGCATCGGAAGACATCGGCAACGCCGATCCTCAGGCGTTGACCGTCGCAGTTGCCGCGAAGGACGCTGCGCATTTCATCGGCATGCCCGAGGGCAACACGGCGCTCGCGCAGGCGGCCATCTACCTGGCAACCGCGCCCAAGAGCAACGCGGTCTACACCGCTTACAATGCGGCAGCCGCGGACGCGCATACGCAGGCCGCCGAGCCAGTGCCACTGCATCTAAGGAATGCTCCGACGAAGTTGATGAAGCAGCTCGAGTACGGGAAGGGCTACCAATACGCGCACGACGACCCCGATGCGGTAACCGGCATGGAGTGCCTGCCGCCATCGCTCGCAGACAAGACGTACTACCGGCCGACGGAACGCGGCTTCGAGAAAGAGATCAAACGAAGACTGGATGCGTGGGATCAGTACAAGCAAAGTCAAAAGGCAAAAGGCAAAGGGCAAACGTAAATCATGCGACACATCGTTCTCGCGTTCATCGCCATCGTTGCCAGCCTCGTGGCGCTTTCAGCTCAGACAGCCATCCCGACTCGCGAGGGACGCGGTGGACAGGCGGGTCAGGGCGGAGGCCAGGGACGCCGCGGCGGCGGTCCGGGTCCTGAGATCAACTTGCCTGCGACACCGGTGGCTGCGCCTCTGCCCACCATCTCCGCTGAGATCGCCGGGCCGGGTCCGATCTTCGAATCGCTGATGGAGCTCAAGCCCGGCGACGATATGGCGCACTTCAAGTACCAGGCGCACGAATACTTCGTCTCCGGCACAGCGAACGGTCAGCCCTACACCACGCGCCTCGTCATCCGCCGGCCGGCGGATCCGTCGAAGTTCAGTGGCCTCGTGCTCGCGGAGTCGATGCATCCGAGCGGCAACGCCTGGATGTTTCACTTCACGCACGCCTACTCGATGACGATGGGACATGTCGGGCTCGATATCCTGACGAGCACGAGCGTCCCGTTCGCGGAGTTCAACGCCGAACGCTACAAGAATCTGCAGGTAGGAGCGGGACAGGCGCCGGAGATCCTTGCCCAGGTCGGCGCGCTGATGAAGTCGAAGCAGCAGGGAAACCCGCTGGCCGCACTCCCCGTTCGCGACATGATTCTGGCCGGCACATCAGCGTCGGCGGCGGCGCTCATCAACTATCTGCCCGCGCACATGGTGCTTCGTCTCTCCGACATGAAGCCGATCTACGACGGCTTCCTGCCGACGAGCACAGGCGCCACCATTCGACAGATCGACGTGCCGATGATCCAGGTGCCGACGATGACGGAGGTGATGAGCGGAACGGCGACCGCGCGTCAGGACGGCGATGCGCCGGGCGATCAGTTCCGAGTCTACGAGTTCCCCGGCATGGCGCACATCGACTCGCGCGATGCCGCCGCGTACTACCCGAACCCCTGCAAGCTTCCGATCAGCCGATTCCCGCTCGCGGCGTATATGTCCGTCGCGCTCAATCATCTCTGGCAGTGGGTGGACAGGGGCACGGTGCCGCCGAAGGCCGATCGCATCCTCGTCGATCGCAACGTCACCAACGACGGCTCGCTGATGGCGCTCGACGAGCACGGTAACGCGCGCGGTGGAATCAGGAATGCGTATGTAGACGCGCCCGTGAAGAAGTACGGCGTGCGCAACGAAGGCGCCGTCCCTCCCATCCAGAACGCGCACCCCTTCGTCGCCGTGCGCGGTGAAGCGGCACAGAATCAACTCTGCGGCCTGGCGGGCTACGAGGTGGCGTTCTCGCAGGCGGATCTGAAAAAGCTCTACAGGGACAAGAAGGACTACATGAAACGCGTCGAGCGCAGCCTCGATGAGGCCACGAAGCAAGGTTGGTTCCTGCCGGTCTATCGGAGCGTGGTGCTCGCTGACGCGGCGGCCGTGACTTTTTGACCCACAATCACGAAGGACACGAAGATCATCCTGGGCGCGAACCTATCCAGACTTCCGGAACAGGGTGTGAATATAGAACGCTCCTGTCATCGTGTGGACGACCTTCAGCTTCGGGTGCTGACCGATAAAGCGATCCTGCCAGTTGGCTCCGTGTATCAGCCAGCGGCCCCACCACGCTTCCTCTGCCACGCCGTGCATAGTGTTCGAGAGCAGGAGGTAGCCGTTAGGTGCAGTCAACGCAACCATTTTTTCTCGCGCGACCTTCAAGTCGCGGCGGCGGTAAAAGGGCTCGAGGACTGACATCACCACCGTGAGCTCGAAGGTTCGTGGCGGCGAATCGGCCAGGATGTCCCAGCGCGCAAACTCCACATGACTCAAACCGGCGCAGCGCGCGCGCGCACGCTCCAGCGCCAATCGAGAAACATCGGTCGCCAGTAACGATTCACACCGCTCTGCCAGCATCTGGCGAGTGCACGTGCCTTCCGCGCAGCCGACTTCAATCGCCGTGGCGAAATGGCGTCCGGCTCGAACGCTGTCTAACATCTCGCCCGCATCGCGGAACCGTGCCTGTTGGCCCGCCGAGAGCATCTTCCAGGGGTCGGAGCGAGTTGCGTATAGCTCGTCGAACCGATCGGCGACCTGTCGAGGCCGCGTGGTCGCCACGTCGCGAAGCGCTTTAGCGAGCCACCAGGTGCTCCGTAGTCCGGGTACTCGATTCAGAGAACCGCGCAGCGTTCGAGAGGCGAGACCTGCTTCTGTGCGAGGTACCTGCAGAGAACCGTCGCTCAGATTTCCCTCGTTTGTGACGAAAGGATCATTTTTCGGGCGTGTCACGAAGCGCTCCGTTCTGGCGGCATATTTTGACATATTCGAACGGGGGTAGCGATCGCCCGGCTTGCGATCCCACCTAGGCGATTCCAGCGGATCGGCGAGAATGAACCATGCCGTCATGGTTTTCGAACTGGGTGACTCACAATACTTGCAGGGTTCTGCGAAGGCTTCAACGCGCGACTGGTTGTGACGGCGGGGCAGCGAGCGCTTTTCTGACGCCCTTCCCTCCGGGCCATTTCTACTCGCCAATCCCTGCCGACGACGACTTTCAGCAAACAGCAGTGAATGAACCATTACGAGATATCGAGCTCAATGAAGAGGGGCAGCAGCGTTTGCTACTCGACTTGAGCCGGTACTACGAGGAGCTACCCTTCCAGGATTCCAGGCAACCTGATCGGCGCTACTATTTCGACCAGGTCTGGTACTGCTATGCGGATGCCATCTATCTCTATTCCCTGATCCGCCAGTTCGCGCCGAGGCGCTACTTCGAGGTCGGCTCGGGCTTTTCCTCCGCGGTCGCTCTCGACACGAGCGATCTGTTTCTTTCAGGCAACATGCGTTGCACGTTTATCGACCCCTATCCGGAGCGATTGCAGGAACTGCTGCGAGCTGAGGACTGGACGCGCTGCCGACTGCACCCAAAGCGAGTGCAGGACCTCCCGTCGGAGATGTTTGACGAGTTGGAAGCAAATGACATTCTCTTCATCGATTCCTCGCATGTCAGCAAGGTCGGCAGCGATGTCAACCACGTCCTATTCAACGTGCTCCCGCGTCTCAAACCAGGCGTGTTGATTCACTTTCATGACATCTTGTATCCCTTCGTATATCCCGAGGCCTGGTTCCGCGAGGGGCGCGCGTGGAACGAGGCTTATCTGATCCGCGCGTTTCTTCAGAACAATCCGGATTACAAAATCCTGCTGTTTGGCTCGTACGTGGCGCAGCGGCTCCAGCCGTTGCTCGAACAGTACATGCCTTTGTGTTTGAAGAACACCGGTGGCGCCTTGTGGCTGCTGAAGGTCCGCTGACCGAAATCAACGACCGGCATCTAGACATTCCTTTACCGTGTCCCACACACGGGGATTGATCGCTTCCCACGACCATTCCTCGAGGAAGCGCGACCATGCCCTGTTCGCCATTGCCGCGGCTTCCTCCGGGTGCCGTATCATCCTGACGCATGCGTCGGCCAGCTCATGAGCCGAGTCGGCGATCAGTAATTCACGTTCGTTTTCGACGTTGTAGCCATAGACACCCAGTGGCGTGGAGACGAGGGGACATCTCCGGCTGAATGCCTCGGCGACCTTGACCCGCGTCCCAGCCCCGAGCCGCAACGGCACGACCATGGCGGACCAGGTGGCGATTTCTGCCGCAGGGTCATCGACGAAGCCCAGGGTATCGATGTCCGGGCCTAGGTTGGTTGGGACGTCTTTGCCTGGCGTCCCAATCAGACGGAACCGCGCGTCAGCAACCTGCTGCTTGACTCGCGGCCAGCCGTGGGCGGCAAACCAGCTCACGCCGGCGGCATTGGGACGGAATTCCAAGGTGCCGATGAAGCCGATCCGTGGTGGATGCGCAACCCGGCGCGGCGGCGCATGTTCCGGCTTCGCGAAGCCGTTCGGAATCACATGAACCTTCTTTCGAAGGGAGAGATACTCCCGGTCTACGTCACTGCATACCGAGATCGTGGTGAACCGATCACCAAACAGCCTTTCGCGACGACGCGCGGCATGCCAGCGAACCCACGTTCGGAAGCGTCCCGCCATGCCGAGACCGCTCTCCAGTTCCGTTTGAATCCATGTGCTTCCAACGTCATCGATGTCCATCACCGAGCGGGGCCATTGCCATCGCTGTAAGGCGTCGGCAACTCGCATCGAGTGAATCCAGACGAGATCGTACCGCGGAAGCATATCCATGATTGACGCTCGGTCCGATTTTGTCGCGATCAATCCCTCCGCACCCATGAACCGGGCATCGAACGCGGCACGGACGCTCCTCCACGCGGAACGGGCCGTATCGCGTTGCAAATTGATCACTCCGCAACCGGGCGGAACCTCCAGCAACCATTCCGCAGCTTTCACCACGACCAGGTCGACCTTGCCGATCGCCTCCAGCCCACTAACAATCTGAGCGACGCGGCTCGCCTGGCCGAAGGTCTTGCCGGGCGAGCAGGGCGCCAGGTACAGAATCGATGGCATATCGCTGAATTTTCTGGAAACGCGGTTCACGAACTGCGTTCGCGCCAGGCCGCATGGCCGGAGCGCCGAGCGACCTCGTCTTCGGCAACCAGCGGAGACGATGGCACCAGCAGGGTTCGGACGCCGGCATCTTCCAACCAATTTCGGAGGCGCTCGTGAAATTCTTCGGGCACCCTGCCACTGAGCTTGCCCAATACGTGCGCGCGAGCCGCGGCGGACCCGGTCACGAGTTGCGCGACGATGAATCGCCGTCGCGCGATCGTGTCATCAGGGTGCCTCACTAGTTCTCGATTGAACTTACGAAGATCCTTGGCGCGCGCTACCCACGAGCTCAGGTGCCGAGTCACCTGCGGTTCGAGCTTCGATCGACAGGTGGCGACAGCGTGATCGATCATGCTGTCGATCTTCTGCCCGTGCTCCTCAGAGCCAAAAGACGCGGACGCGGTCGCCTGGCTCTCATGGATGCGCCAGCCGCCCCACGTGTGTGGCACGTGCACGGTGTTGGCGACAAGTCCTGCACGCATCTCCCAGTCGAAGTCGCCGACGGATCCCCACGTGGACTCGAACATCCCTATGCTCTCGAAGAGAGATCTTCTGATGAGCAGCTGAGTGATCGAGCGGTAGACCGTTTCGCCGCCAAGATGAAGCAGGCCGTCGAAAGGGGCGAGGCGGACGTGGGGGCGGTCCCGTAGTTGCCCGCTGCTTCGGGGAAAATACGACCATTCCGACCACGCCTCCTGGAGACGGGGAATATCCTTTCCATGCTCGTCAATTACCCTCAGGGGGCAATGCGCGAGAGAGCATTCGGGGTGAGCGTCGAGAGCTGCGACCATCTTTTCGAGACAATCGAGGGCCATCGTGTCGTCGCTCGTCGCGACGTAAACGAATTCCCCACGGGCCGCCGCGATACACGGATTCCAGCTTCCCGGTGTTCCCTGTCGCGGCCCCTGCCAGGCACGCATCCTCGGCTCCCGCCGCGCCAGATCGCTCAGGGTACTCCCAGGCGCCATCGTCAGAGTAGCTGTCGTACGCAAGGAGCTCCCAGTCCTGGAAGGTCTGGGCAAAGATCGTCTCGAATCGCTCGGGCAGGAATGGACGCGTATTCAGATTGGGAACGCAGATCGAGACTCGAGGCGTCCGCGACGTTGAACTCATCGAACGAGAACGACCCGCATCAACCACTGAGCTGACGCCTCGGTCCAAGGCCGAGCATCTTTGGCCGGAGGAGGGAACTGAAGTTCTGGCTGATTCATGTCCTCGAGGCCCTCATTCAACCGGCGTGTTTCGCCTGGGTCCGTTCGTCACCGCGGCTCGCATCCTGGAGAGGCACACGCGGGGTTCACAAACACGTCGCGCCGGCAGGAACGTCGGTCATCACGACAACGTTCGGACCAATGCGCGCTTCATCTCCTATCGTAACAGGTCCAACGACGGCCTCCTGGACGCGCTCATCATTGAGCGCTCCTAGAGTGACGTTTTGATAAGTTTTGATAAATCGTGCAACCGTCGCCGGTCACGTGTGATTGCATCAAGTCCCGCAGGATCCGTTCGCGATCCGAGCGCGGCATCTCGAGCACCTCGCGCTGCTGACGAAAGGTGGCGACGAGCGAACGTGTTCATGACTTCTGCCTATGCCTACCTACCGACTACTGAGAAGTCGTTCTCGAGCGCGGTGCGATCCCAGGCGCCCAGCGTCGCCGCCGCTTCATACGTGGACTGAAGAAATTCGAGCAGCGTTTCATCCGGCGACGCCGCCCGCGCCACGCGATCGTACGGCAGGATGAACTCGCCGTAGTCCTTGCTGTAGAACGCACCCTCAGGCCCGACGCGTGCTTCGGCGAAGCCCGCAGGCGCCGGATAGGCATACGAATAGAACGCCGGGTAATCGATCGCCCCGCCGCCCGGCCAGAACCCGCAGCTGCTGACTTCGTGTGAGTACGCCTCGCGCGTCACCCAGTCCGGAAGATTGGGAATGCCACCGGGATGCTCGGGGGCTCTACGTCCCGAGAAGCGCGTGACCGCCAGATCGCCAGCACCCCAGAAGAAGTGAACCGGGCTCGCCTTACCGATAAAGCGCGCCCGGAACATCTTGAACACACGATCGGCCTGGACGAGCGCCCGCCAGAATCGATGCACGTACTCGGCATCGTACCGAGCGATGCGTCTCGTCCCCGGCAAACGGGATCGGATCGACGACCTCCGACGGCTTTCGCGAGATGCGCACCTCGACGTCGAGACGCCGCAGCGCCTCCATCACCAGGCTGTGAAAAAGGGCGACGCTCTGTGGACGAAGTGGAACCTCTTCGCGGCGACCGTCACTCGATCGAAGCTCGAGTCGATGTGCTGTGAAATCGAACTCCAGCTCGAACGTCCGTCTTCCGTCCGGAATCGGCGACGTGGTCAGCCCTCGCGACGTGACGTAGAGAGTCGTGTGCCAGGAGTGATTGAGCCACGGCGACTTGACGAGACGGATCTTCCCGACGATCTGCGTCCAGAGATGCAGGGTGGCGAAGGTATCCTGCCATGCGGCCAGCGGAAGGTCGGGCCATGCGTCCGTCCGTTCAGACATCAGAACCCTGCAGCCTGGCCATCCTTGCGATGGTCCGATCCCGCCCGATAGAAACCGCCAATGCCCTGCGACGATCTTGCGGCATCCGCGTCGGGAGTGAACATGATCGCCTGATAGCCCCCCACGATGCTGCCGTCCACGGATCGGACGTCATGACCCATCGCATTCAGGCGCGCGCCCACCAGACGAAACAGCGGAGACTCCATGCTGAGGACGTTGGGCACCTGCGCATGGCGGAAGCGAGCCATGTCGCTGGCGGCCTGCACGTTGGCACCAAGGTCGAGCACGTTGACAAGCACCTGCCCGATGCCCTGCGCCTGCATGTCGCCGCCCATCAGCGTCACCGTCATGAGCGGGCGGCCGCCCTGCCGCACGAATCCGGCCGACAGCGTGTTGAAGGGACGTTTACCGGGCGCGATGACATTCGGGCTCTTCGGATCGAGCGAGAACAGCGCCCCGCGGTTGTGCAGCGTGATGCCGTATCCAGGCACAGTGATACCCGAACCGAAGCTGTCGAACAGGCTGTTCACCCACGCCACCATATTGCCGGATCGGTCTGCCGTGGAGAGCACGATCGTGTCGCCGCTCGAGTCGGCGCGGCCGACGGCAGCAGGTCGCGACGCACGCTCGGGATCGACCCGGCTGCAGAGCGACGCCGCGTACGGCTTCGACAGCAGTCGATCGAGCGGCACCTTGGCGAAATCGGGATCGGCGTTGTAAGCGTAGAGATCGCCGTACGCCAGCTTCTTCGCCTCGACGAGGAAGTGCCAGTACCTTGGGATTCGAGGGACCGAGCGAGGCAAGCGTCTGACCAGGGGACCACACTGGTACGCAGCTCTCGAGAATGTTCAGCATCTCGTCTGTGGCCCACGTCTGTGCGGGAGGCGGGAGCGTCGCCACGTCGTAGCCGTGATAGTTCGTCGTCGCCACGTCTGTCCATTGACCCGCATAGCTGGCCAGATCGGCCGTTAGCATCGTCCCGCCGAGTGCGATGGACTTCGCGACGATTGCGGACGCGACGTCGCCCTCATAGAAGCCCGCACGGCCTCTCTGCTGAAGGATGCGAAACAACTTCGCGAGCCCGGGATTGCGATGGACCTGTCCCGCCGCCGGCGGTTTGCCATTGATGTACCAGGTGGCGATCGAATCGGGATCGATCTGCGTGCAACACCCACGTGGATCACCCGGTGTCGGCGACAGTCCACGCGGGAGTCGCCAGTCGGATGCGATGCGTTCTGAGATCGGGAATCCTTGTTCCGCGTAGTCGATGGCTGGCTGCAGCGTCTCGCTGAACGTCATCGTCCC
Organism: uncultured Acidobacteriota bacterium; assembly: GCA_963757735.1. GTDB lineage: Bacteria > Acidobacteriota > Vicinamibacteria > Vicinamibacterales > UBA2999 > Gp6-AA40. Next base: position 187,536 of record CAVWST010000003.1, on the reverse strand, counting down.
GAAACGGCGCAGCACCTCCTCCCATCCCCAGACCGCGCCGGGGACCGTGACGGTCAGGATCCCGCCAGGTGGCATGCCTGACCCCGGCCCCCAGTTGGCGGGGTTCCGTCTGTACCCTGCCACGTTCATGCGAGCGAGTGTCTGGCCACTCGGCGCCTTTCCACTCGCGTCGAGCGCATACAGTTTCTTCTCTGCGGCGATGTAGACGATGGCGAACAGAATCGCCAGCCGGACCGACGTTCATCGGCTCGACGACGCTGAGGACGGCCGCCGTCGCGACGGCGGCATCAATGGCGTTGCCGCCGCGTCTCAACACGTCAACCCCCGCCTGCACGGCGAGCGGCTGGCTGCTCGCCACCATGCCGTTGCGCGCCATCACCTCGGAGCGACGCTGCGACAGCCAGCCCTCGGCCCGATCGCCGGGAACGGCGTTACACCAGGATGGCTTCGGCGTCGTGTCGCACGACTGGACCGGCGACTGCGCACGCGGAGCGACCGCGTGCGCGAGTAACGCAACGAGCGAAGCGACAAGAGCGAGCCGCCACCTGCTCATACCTCAGTACCTTGATCTTGTCGAGGAAGGAGGTCAGCATGCGATTGAACTCCTCCGGCTTCTCCATCATCACGAAGTGTCCGGTGCCGGCGACCTGCGTCACCTCGGAGTTCGGCAGCACCTCTTTCATAACCTTGGCGTCGGGCATCGTCGCGGTGCCGGCGTACACCGAGAGCGCCGGCGCCTTGATGATGTCGGTCTTCGACAGCGACGAATCGAACACGGCGGCCATGGCACCGTTGGCTGTTGCTTCAGACGTTCCAAGCATCATCTTGAGAATGTGCTCTTGAAGTGGCGGCGGCGTTTGCGGCGTGAACATGCCTCGAATCATCTTCTCGCGCGCCTTGACACCCTCGACCCCAACCATTGGCGGCGGCTGCTGGAAGTTCGGTGGCGGAAATCCACGAAGGTCGAGTGGGCCATCAACAGCGACCAGACCGGCCACGTGCTGCGGATACAGTCGCGCGTACTCACGAATCACTGGCGCACCCATGCTGTGACCGACGAGCACGACTCTGTCGGCTTTCGTTTCGGCCCGCACGGCCTCCACCGCGCGCGCGAACAACCCCATCGAGAGCTTTCCGTCCTTCGGCGACGCGCTCTTCCCATGTCCCGGCAGATCGACCGTCACAACGCGGTACTTCTTGGCGAACGCCGGCACCTGCGAGGTCCACGACGATGAGTCGCAGGTCCAGCCGTGTATGAAGATCACCGTGGCCTGTCCGGTTCCGGTTGTCGAAGAATGGATCGAGAGGCCATCAACCGAAGCGGCCGAGAGCGGCGCCGCGAGGAAGAGGCCGATCACGAGCGTCCAGATCAGTCGTCGCATAACTTCTCCTGAGGTCGGCGAATCACGTCTCACGCTGGCATGTCGAATGCACAATCGGCCCCGCATCGTGATGAGGTGACCCGCATGAGCACACGGGAAGAGATCATGCACTTGGAGGAGCGTTTACGCCAAGCGGAGCTTGGCCCCGACCCCGCGTTCTTCGAGGAGCATCTCGCAGACGATGTAGTTCTGGATGGGATGCAACTGAAGACGAGAGTCGTCGAGGCGCACCGTCCCGGATCCGGCAGAGGACAGGAATTTACGAAGGTCGACATGAAATACGGCACGTTCGTGGAGCACGGTCCGGCTGTCGTGCTGACATGCGAAGGGCACTACGAGGGGCCGCAGTTCACCGGAACGATCAAGTTCATGCGAGTCTGGCTCAAGCGCGATGGACGATGGCAGATCATCGCGGGTTCGACGCTCAAGTAGGTAGCCATCACGCTACCTCCGGACTGGCTTTCCGTAGACCTCGATTCTTGCCACGTTTACGAAGCCGCCCCATCCATGGCCGCTGCCGGGCAGGAGATCCGCGAAACCGATCTCGTCCACCTTACTCAGGTCAGGTTTCTCGACCCACGTCTGACCTCGAGTGACGACACGCGTGATGTCGAGCGTGAGCCAGCGGATCGAGGCGACCGCGAACTCGGACTCGAGGAACAGCGTCGAATTGCTCGACGGTGCGCCTTCACCGTAGTCGCCAACCAGCCACGTGCCATCCGCGAGTTTCACGACGGGGCGCACCACGTGAAAGCCGGACACGCGCGTCACCCACTTGATGCGAGCGAGACCTGTCAGATCGACGTAGCTGTTCTTGTCGCGAAGGGTCGCAGCAACCGGCGTCTGGCAGACACCAGTCCAGAGATTTGGCGGATCCGTCCGCGCGCCGGCGCCAACTTCCTTCGGCGGTGGATTCTGGTTGTAGCCGGCAAGTTGGATGCAGGCCGGCCCGCTCCAGTCTCGTGCGATCGATCCCGCCGGCGGCTGTTTCTCGTAACCGGCCACGCTCTTCGCGTTCGGATCGTAGAGCTTCAACTCGAGGCTTGGATTCGTGACGGCGGCCGATGTCACTCCCGCCTCGGGGACGAAGTTCGCAGGTGCATCGGGTGGACGATCGCGCTGCCGCCACTCCTCGCGCAGAAATAACGGTGGCAGGCCCGGCGGTGCGGGTTGCTGCGCAAGGAGGGCCGACGATGCCGACACAGTCAGAAAGAAGATCCAATAGAGCGATGTACGCAAATTGGTCATCGGCCGCCTCGCGAGCTTGCAATTGTGTGAAGGGGTCTGACCCCGCACAAGTATACGGCTCAGATCCGTTGGAAATTCTTCTCGACCTCGCGACGGGTCAGGCGCAACATCACCGGCCGCCCGTGCGGGCAGATCGTCGATACGCCGTGCGCCGGAGTTCCTCCAGGATGTGCGCCATCTTCTCCATCGTCAGTGGATAGTTGGCCTTGACTGCGGCGTGACACGCCATCGTCGCGGCGATGCGTTTGATTGCGTCCTCGACTGTCGATCCTCGATCCAGTCCTTCGAGATCGTCAGCGAGCGCGCGCAGCGCGACGTCGCAGTCCTCGCGCGTGAGCAGCGCCGGAAATGCGGAGACTCGCAGCGAACCGCCGCCGAACTCCTCTACCTCGAACCCGAGTCGACTGAGCTCCGCTGCGTGTCCGACCAGTGCCTGACGTCCCGCAGCCGACATCTCCACGAGCATCGGCTCGAGCAATCGCTGGCTTCCCAGTTGGCCGCTCGTCAGCCGCTCAGTGATGCGCTCGAACAGGATGCGCTCGTGAGCGACGTGTTGATCGATGATCGCGATGCCGTCTTCGTCCACCGCGATGATGAAGGTGTCTCGGAACTGCCCCAATGGCATCAACGGCTTGATACCGGGTGCGGTCCCGCTGACGCTCGTCGGTGCGATCGGAGCTTCGCCAGTCGGTGCGAACCCCGCTTCGCCAGTCGGTGCGAAGGGCGCTTCGCGCGTCGGTGCGAACGTGCTTCCGCTCGTCGGTGCGCTCGCTCCGACGGTCCATCGACTGGGAAACACTGCCGAGTACGACGCCGGTAGCGGCAACGTCGTCGGCTGTGGCTCGGCAGAAGCAGGCGCGACGAGTTGCAGTTCCGGCGCCGGGCCGCGACCGAGCGCGTCGCCAAGCGCACGACGCACCAGTTCGTGGATGAACGACTGATCGCGGAATCGGACCTCCGCCTTCGTCGGATGCACGTTGACGTCCACGGTATCAGGAGGCATCTCGATGAAGAGATGCACCTCCGGGCTCCGCTCCTTGATCGACGCAACGCTGTAGGCGTCGATGATCGCGTGCGCGATCGTCCGATCCTTCACGATGCGCCGGTTGATGAAGACGTTCTGCGGCCCGCGCGTGGGTCCCTGCTCGGCCAGCGCGGCGATGTAACCGATGAGGCTCACGTCGCCGGTCTGACGCTTCACGTCCACGAGATCGGTCCGTCGCCGTACAACTGATAGAGACGCTCGCGAAGCGACGCGACGGGAGGAACCTGCACCACTTTGCGCCCAGAGCTCGTGAGCGTGAACCCCACTTCCGGATAGCAGAGCGCGAGCTGCGTGACGATGCGCGAGACCTGCGCAGACTCGGCACCGTCCGACTTCAGGAACTTGCGGCGGGCCGGCAGGTTGTAGAAGACATCGGCGACTTCAATCGAGGTGCCTTCCGGCATGCCGGCTTCCATCACCGAGGCGATGGTGCCGCCATTCACGCGAACCTCGGTGCCTGACGCGGCGCCTCGTGCACGCGACCGCAGGACAAAATGCGAGACCGACGCGATGCTCGGCAGCGCCTCACCGCGAAAGCCGAGCGTCGCGATTCGCGCCAGGTCGTCAGACCGGCGAATCTTGCTCGTGGCGTGACGCTCGATGGCCAGCCGCGCGTCCTCCGGCTCCATCCCCTCGCCATCGTCCTCGACGCGAATCAGTTTCTTGCCGCCGAATTCGACGCTGACGGCGATGCGTCGTGCACCGGCATCGAGCGAATTCTCGATCAGCTCCTTGATGACGGACGCAGGCCGCTCGACGACTTCTCCCGCCGCAATCTGATTCGCGAGGTCGTCCGGAAGTCGGTGAATCTTCCCATTCAGTCTCTTGGAATCGGAGTTGAGATCAGTCCATTGTTCAGCCGAAACACGACGAGCATCGCGGAACTGATGGCGAACATGATGCCGCTGATCCACCAGAACTGCGAGCCGGCGCCGCCGGGGAAATGCGGAAGATCGATGTTCATTCCCCACATTCCGGTCAGCACGGTGAGCGGCAGGAAGATCGTCGACATCACCGTCAGGACTTTCATGATCTGATTCAGCCGATTCGAGACGCTCGCCAGGTTCACCTCGAGAACGCCCGTCATCCGGTCCTGGAAGAGGATCACCTCTTCAGCCAGACGGACGACGTGGTCGTAGACGTCGCGGAACCGGAATGCCATCTCGTCCGAGATCATCGGGAACTCGCGACGCGCGAGGCGTCCGATGGCGTCGCGCTGCGGGATCAGGACGCGGCGCATTTGCGCCAGCTCGCGCTTGACCTTCATGACCTGCGCCACGAGTTGTGTCCGGCCCGCCAGGACGCGCCCCTCGAGCGTCTCGATCCGTTCTTCGAGCGCCTCAGTGACGGGACGGTAGTTCTCCACCATCGAATCGACGATCCGGTGCACGAGCGCGACCGGCCCTTCGGCGAGGAGGTGCTCGTACTGACCACAGGCGTCCCGCACGCGCTTGATGCTGCGCGAGGTGCCATCGTGCACCGTGACGAGATAGTTCTTCCCGAGGAAGAAGTCGACGTCGCGCGTGGAGAAGGTGCGTGCCCCCTCCTTGCTGTCTATTCCGTGCAGCACGAGATAGAGATACTGGGGATACTGCTCGACCTTGGGAACTGGAGCGCGCTGCGCGCATCTTCAATGGAAAGCGAATGGAAATGGAAGACGTCGTTCAGCAGAGCAAAGTCGCTGTCGGATGGCGCCGCCAATCCACCCAGAGCTTGACCGGTGACGACGGGTCGAGCCATGCAGGCTCGACCCGGTCCACTTCCCTCGTGGTCCCGTTCTCGTGAACGTAGACGGCTATCAACCCTATTCTCCCCGCTTTCATCGAGAGTGCGGCTTGCGCCGCCGCCAGTCGCGCAACCGGGACGCGGTACGGCGAGCAGCTCACATAGTTGAGCCCGACCTTCTCGAAGAAGTGAATCGACGATGGGTCGCCGCCGTGTTCACCGCAGATGCCCAGCTTGATGTCGGGTCGCGTCTGACGTCCCTTCGTCACGGCAATGTCGACGAGCTGGCCGACACCACTCTGGTCGAGCGAGGCGAACGGATTCTTCTTCGTGATCTCGAGCTCCAGATACGTCGGGAGGAACGAGCCCGAGTCGTCGCGCGACATGCCGAGGCCGGTCTGCGTCAGGTCGTTGGTTCCAAAGCTGAAGAAGTCGGCTGACTGCGCGATCTCGTCCGCGGTGAGCGCACCGCGCGGGATCTCGATCATCGTGCCGACCAGGAACTTCAACTTCACCTTCTGCTCGGCCTGCACCTCACGCGCCGCCTGGTGAACGACATCGACCTGAAGATCGAGCTCCTTCTTGAACCCGACGAGCGGAATCATGATCTCCGGCTGGACCTTGATGCCTTCCTTCTGGACGATCGCGGCGGCCTCGAACACCGCACGCGCCTGCATCGCGGAGATCTCCGGATAGCCAATCCCGAGCCGACAGCCACGGAAGCCGAGCATAGGGTTGAACTCGTGCAACTGCTCCACGCGCGAGCTGAATCGCGTGGACGTCCATCCCGAGCTTCTCCGCAAGATCCTCCTGCTGTTCCGGGGTGTTCGGCAGGAACTCGTGCAGCGGAGGGTCGAGGAAACGAATCGTCGCCGGATACCCCTTGAGCGCCCGGAAGATCCCCGCGAAGTCCTCGCGCTGGTAAGGCAGGAGCTTCGCCAGCGCCGCCTTCCGAGCCTCGAGCGTCTCGGCGAGAATCATCTCGCGCATCGCGTCGATACGATCGCCCTCGAAGAACATGTGCTCGGTGCGGCACAGGCCGATGCCGACCGCTCCGAACGCGATGGCGTTCTCAGTCTGCTCCGGCGTGTCCGCGTTGGTCCGCACATCCATGCGCGATGCGTCATCGCACCACTTCATCAACTGCTGAAAGCTCTTGAACTTCTCTGTCTTCTTCGCAGCCTCGTCGCCGTTGATGAGACCAGCCACGATCTCGGAAGGCGCGGTCTTGACCTTGCCGGCGTAGACCTTGCCGGCAGTGCCGTCGATTGACATCCAGTCGCCTTCCTTGAAGGTCTGCTTGTCGACGGTCACCGTGCGGGCCTGGTAGTCCACTTCCACCGCAGCCGCACCACACACGCAGACCTTGCCCATCTGGCGAGCGACAAGCGCCGCGTGTGACGACACGCCTCCGCGCGCGGTGAGGATGCCTTCGGCCGCAATCATGCCGCGCAGATCTTCGGGCGACGTCTCGACGCGCACGAGGAGAACCTGCTCGCCCTTCTCGGCCGCAGTGACCGCGCGATCGGCATTCAAGTAGATCCGGCCTGAGGCTGCGCCGGGACCGGCCGGCAAGCCGGTCGCGATCGCATTGGCCTTCGCCACCTCGGTGGTGTCGAACACCGGCGCGAGAAGCTGCTCGAGCTGATCGGCCGGATTCCGCATGACCGCCGTCTTCCAGTCGATCAACTTCTCCTTCTGCATGTCCATCGAGAACTTCAGCGCCGCCATGGCGGTGCGCTTGCCGTTCCGCGTTTGCAACATGTAGACGACGCCTTCTTCGATCGTGAACTCGAAGTCCTGCATGTCCTTGAAGTGGCGTTCCAGCGTTTGCCGAATGCGTTCGAGTTCCTGGTACGCCTTCGGCATGTGCTTCTTCAGCTCGGCCACAGGCTCCGGCGTGCGTACGCCAGCGACGACGTCCTCGCCCTGCGCGTTGATGAGGAACTCGCCGTAGAACTCTTTTACGCCGTTCGCCGGGTTGCGTGTGAACGCCACACCTGAACCCGAGTTGTCTCCGGTGTTGCCGTAGACCATCGCCTGCACGTTGACGGCGGTTCCCCACTCGGTCGGGATGTTGTACTTGCGCCGGTAGACGATGGCGCGGTCGTTCATCCACGAGCCGAAGACGGCGCCAACGGCACCCATCAGCTGATCCCATGGGGAGGTCGGGAAATTCTTGCCGACGCGCTCCTTCACGAGCGCCTTGAACCGGACCACGAGCTCCTGCAGATCCTCGACCGTGAGCTTCGTGTCCTCGAAATCCTTGTGATAGCGCTCGTGCTTGAGCGTTTCGATGACCGTCTCGAACGGCTCGTGATCCTCGTCCGGACGCTTCTGAACACCCAGCACGACGTCGCCATACATCTGAATGAAGCGGCGATAGCAGTCCCAGGCAAAGCGCGGGTTGTTCGTCTTCTTCGCGAGCGCTTCGACCGTTTGATCGTTCAGCCCGAGGTTGAGAATCGTGTCCATCATGCCGGGCATCGAATCGCGCGCGCCGGAACGGACGGACACGAGCAGCGGATCCTTCAGGTCGCCAAACTTCTTCTTCGTCTGGCTCTCGATGGCCGCGATGCCAGCCTTCATCTGACCCTGCAACGTGGAGGGATAGGTGCGCTTGTGATCGTAGTAATACGTGCACACCTCAGTCGTGATCGTGAAGCCGGCAGGCACGGGTAACCCGATCCGGCACATCTCGGCGAGGTTTGCCCCCTTGCCGCCGAGCAGCGGCTTCATCGTCCCGTTGCCATCTGTCTTCTTCCCGAACAGGTACACGTACTTGCCCGATGTCTTCGCCTTCGTCGTGGTCTTCGGTCGGGCGCTCTTCTTCGCAGCAGTCTTTTTCGCGGTCTTCTTCGCCATTCGAACTCGCTCTCCCCTTCTACTCCGTCACGATCTCGGAAATGTCCTGCAATATCCAGGATCAGTCCGCGCAGCGTGGCGACGAGGCCGAGCCGCGCCGCTCGCAGACGCTCGTCCTCGGCCATCACCAGCACGTCATCGAAAAACTTCGCCACCGGCGGCTGCAGCGCCGCGATTCCAGTAAAGGCGTCGCGATAGTCCCCACGCGACGCGGCTGCGCGAATGCCTGTCGCACCAGCCTGTAGTGCGGACACCAGTGCTTGCTCGGCCGGTTCCGTCAACAGTGCGGCGTCGACGGTGGCCGGCGCCTGCACACCCTTCGAGATGTTCTTCACGCGCTTGAGCAGCGTAGCAACACCAAGTAACGATTCCGAGCCTGACATCTGCGCGAGCGCTTCGAGCTTGCGCAACGTCTCGAGCGGACTGATCGTTGCCGGTCCCGCGTGCGTCACAGCGCGCACGCTGCGGATATCGAAGCCTCGCTGCTCGAGCAGGTACGACACGCGATCGCCCATGAACGCCAGGAGCGGCGCTTCCGAATCGCCGTACCCGCCGAACGGGAGCGCCGCCTGCTCGAGCAACCGTCCGAGCGGAAGTCGATTCTCGAGGCCTGCAACATCCGGCAGGTCCACCAGAATCTTCGCCGCCCCGTGCGCCTGTCGCCGAAGACCAAGCGGATCGCGCGAGCCGGTCGGACGCTCGCCAGCCCAGAACATACCGACAACCGAATCGAGCTTGTCGGCCAGCGAGACAGCTGACCACGTGACCGCGGCTGAGCCGAGTTGCTGCCGCGACGGTGGTGCATCCGCTTCAACGCCGACGGGCAGGTAGTGGTAGTAGATCGCCTTCCAGATCTCCTCGGGTAGCCCTTCCTCGCGGGCATAGATTCCGCCCATCGTGCCCTGGAGCTCGGTGAGCTCGCGGACCATGTCGGTCGCAAGATCTGTTTTGCAGAGCCTGGCGGCGCGTTCAGCGTGTGCCGCAGCGTCGGGACGACCGAAGGCCTCTTCGGCGAGCCACGCCGCCAGCGCTGCGATGCGATCGGCCTTTTCTTTATAGCTCCCCAACTTCTTGTGGAAGAGGATCGTCGACAGCCGGTCGATGCGTGACTGGAGCGCCGTCTTGCGATCTTCGTCCCAGAAGAATCGCGCGTCGCGCAGCCTCGCCGTGAGCACACGCTCCGAGTTGCGCGCGATGATCTCGGGACGCTCAGCCTGCATGTTGATGACGGCCAGGAACGCCGGCTTCAAGCGCCCCTCTTCGTCCACCACCGGAAAATAATGCTGGTGGTGAATCATCGTCGTTGTCAGCACCTCCTCGGGAAGCTTGAGGAACTCGACCGGGATGTGACCCGCGACGACTGAGGGGTACTCGACGAGGTCCGGTACCTCCTGCAGCAGCGACGACTGCGACGCCACGAGACCGCTCACCCGCGCGCCCAGCTTGCGTGCGTGTGTCTCCAGCTCGCGACGAATCCGCTGCTCGCGCTCCGAGCGAGCCAGGATGACGAAGTTCTCGAGCAGCCTCGCCTGATAGTCATCGAACGTTTTGACCTTGATGGCGCGGCCGGCGCGCCCGCTGGTCGTCAGGAAGCGATGGCCGTAGGTATTGGGACCAGATCGAATGTCCTGCACCGTTGGTCCCTGCGCCAGCTCGGTGCGGCGAATGACGAACGGCACCACGCGACCCCATACAGCAGCACGAGCCATCGAATCGGGCGGCCGAACGGAAAATCACCTTTGCCGTCTTCGAGGTACGCATCCCACCGCATCTGCTTCGGGAACGTCATGTCACGAAGCAGTCCCGTCATGAGATCGGCAAGGACGTCGACGGTCGCCTTCCCGCGCTGACGAACGCGGTACGCGAGATAGGCGCCCTTCGATGTTTCAGTGCGTTCGAGCGCCTCGACTTCAACGCCGTACTTCTTCGCAAAGCCGATGGCCGCCGGCGTTGGCTGCCCGTCCGGTTTGAACGCGGCGGAAACGGGCGGACCGGTGACAAGTTCCTCGAAGTCGGCCTGGCGCTCGGAGAGCTTCGCGACTCGCGCGGTCAGGCGGCGCGGCGTGCTGTACGTTTCAGCGGCCCCTTCGCCCGTCAGCCGGAATTCCTTCAGACGCGCGTCGAGGTGACGTCCGAGTTGCGCAGTCAGGCCAGGCAACCAGCTCGCGGGGATCTCCTCGCAGCCGATCTCGATGAGCAGTTCGCGGTCGAGTCCGGTCACAGCTCCTCCGCTGCTTTCATCTCTTCCGGCCCGACATATGCCTTGGCAATGCGGATGGCGAGCTGACGGACTCGCAGGATGTAAGCCGTCCGTTCAGTCACGCCGATGCTGCCACTCGAGTCCAGGATGTTGAACAGGTGCGAGCACTTCAGGCAGTACTCGAGCGCCGGCCACACGAGATTCGATGCGAGCAGCTTCTCGGCAAACGCGAAGTTTCGATCGAAGAGATCGCGATGCGCCGCCGCGAATTCCTCGGCCGGCATGTCGACCTGGCCGAACGCGTATTTCGACTGCTCGATCTCCTCCTGCAGCCGGACCTCGGCATACTTCACGCCGCCGCCCCACTCCAGGTCGAAGACGTTGTCCACGCGCTGGAGGAACATCGCGATGCGCTCGAGCCGTACGTGATTTCGCAGGAGATCGGTGCCAGATCCATCCCGCCCACCTGTTGGAAGTAGGTGAACTGCGTGATCTCGAGCCCATCCAGCAGCACCTGCCAGCCGATGCCCCAGGCCCCGAGTGTCGGCGACTCCCAGTTGTCCTCTTCAAACCGGATGTCGTGCTGCCGCGGGTTGATGCCGCACGACTCCAGGCTATCGAGATACAGCTGCTGCACTTCGTCCGGCGACGGCTTGAGAATGACTTGGTACTGATGATGTTTGAACAACCGATTCGGGTTCTGCCCGAACCGCCCGTCGTCAGGACGACGTGACGGCTGGACGTAGGCCACGCTCCACGGCTTGGGCCCAAGCACACGGAACAGCGTCTCGGGATGCGAGGTCCCAGCGCCGACTTCGAGGTCGAGCGGTTGCTGCAACAGGCATCCATGAGACGCCCAGAACGCAGACAGCTTGAGAATGAGATCTTGAAGCGTCACGCTCAATCCGTTCAGGCGTGACGACGAAGGTCGCGAAGCACGCGGTCCGACTTCAACGTTTTCTCCAGGTGCATCGTGATCAGCGTCCGATGCACGTTCTCCAGTTCCCTTAGCGCCCGAGGATCGATCGGCACCGAAGCCACCTGGTGGGGCGGCACGGTACGCGACCCGGCCAGAAATGCTACAGCCCCACTCGACAAGCCTGCGTGCGATTCGGGATACACGCCTTGCAGCCGCAGGAGCCAGTACCGAAATACCGGGCCAGCGGTTCAACCGGCGCTCCAGCGGCAAGCGCGTCGAGCATCGAGGCACCCAGCCGATAGAGCCGATCGTCGGCATCGGCGTCCTGTGCCCACTCGTCGAGCAACTCGGCAAAGTAGCTGACGTATCCGAGCGCATCCTGATTGGCCAGCGTCAGAGGCGACCGATGCGTCTCCGCGTAATTCAGCCCGACCAGCTCCGCCGCTCCTTCTCGAAGTAGGCAACCCTGACCTCGGTCATCGGCTCCAGCGCACCGGTAAACGACGATCGCGGCCGGCGGGCGCCCTTGGCCACACCGCGCTTCTTGCCCCGATCCCGCGTCAGGAAGACGACAATCCTGTCGGCTTCACCGAGCTTGTAGGTGCGGAGAACCAGCGCCTCGGCGGTGTAGAGCGGCACGAATACGCACTATTTTATGCCGTCTCACACCAGATACCGCGCGAACACGGTCGCCAGGCCCAGAAATGAGAAGAAGCCGAACACATCGGTCATCGTCGTGATGAACACCGACGACGCCAATGCCGGGTCCACGTTGGCGGCACGCAATCCGAGCGGCACCAGCGTGCCCGCGGCCGCCGCCACAAACATATTGATGATCATCGCCATCCCCAGCACCAGCCCAAGCGTGGGGTTACCTCGGACCACCCACACAACGGCGGCTGCTGCCGCGCCGAGCACTACACCGTTGCCCAGGCCGACGACGGCTTCCTTCAACAGCGCTTTGCGCGAATTGCTCCACGTCAACTCGCCCAGGGCAATACCACGCACGATCACCGTCAGCGTCTGCGTGCCGGCATTGCCACCCATGCCAGCCACGATTGGCATGAAGACCGCGAGGACGGAAACAGATCGATCGTGCCCTCGAAGAGTCCGACGACAAAGGCCGCAAGAAACGCGGTCACCAGGTTGATGCCGAGCCATGGCAGCCGCTTGCGCAGCGACTCCTTCGCGGGCGTGAACGCACGCTCGTCGCCCGCGACACCAGCCAGCCTGTAGATGTCCTCCGTCGCCTCGTCCTTGATGACATCGATCACGTCGTCCACGGTGATGATGCCGACCAGTTTGTTCTCAGCATCGACCACGGGAATCGCGAGCAGGTTGTAGGCAGCGACCTGACGCGCCACTTCTTCCTGGTCCATGTCAACGCGCGCGCTGATCAAATCCGCCGTCATGATTCGCTTGAGCGGCGTCTCTGGCGACACGAGCAGCAGTCGCCGCAACGACACAACGCCCACCAGATGACGACGCTCGTCGACGACGTAGAGATAGAAGACCATCTCAACGTCGCGGCTGCTTTGAATCTCGGTGATCGCTTCGCCGACCGTGATGTCTTCGTTCAGCGCGAAGACATTCGGGTTCATGATGCGGCCGGCGGTCCGCTCCGCGTACTCGAGGAGGTTCTCGACGACAGTCGATTCCTTCGGACGCATCAAATGGAGGACGGCGGCGACAGCTCTTCAGGGAGGTGGTCGATGAGGGCCGCGGCATCGTCTGACGGGATGTCCTGCGCGAGCTTGGCGATCTCCTCCGCGGGACGCGTGGCCAGCAGCCTGGCTCCATTTTCGGGACCGAGCTCGGAGACGGCTTCCATCGCAAGGCGACCGTTCCGATCGGCCAACACCGTGAAAGCAGCGTCGCGTTCCTTGTCCTGCAACTCGCCGAAGACCTGGGCGAGGTCGGCCGGGTGCTGTTTCTGAAGGAGATTCAGGAGGTTGGCGGTCGCACCAATGCGCAGCAGTCGCTTGACTCAGTCGAGGACGAGATCAATTCTGCGCTGCGCCGCCATGTCGGGTTCTCGTCAGAGCCACAAAAGACTTAATCTACCACGCTGTCACGGCATCGAGTCAGCGAGCGCATCGAGTTTCAGCACCGTGTTCCAGTTGCGAGCCGTAGCCTCGTATGCCCAGTTTCTTCTCGATCAGCGCGCTCGTCAGCTTCGAACGACCGATGCCATCCGGGTAGACGATGTAGGCGCAGCGGCCATCGACGCGAACCACCTCGTGTCCGATGATCGCGGCCTGAAGGGCGCCGGCCGCGCCGCGGGCGGGCGCCCCCTTGAGCGGCAGGACGAGGAGGTGACTCGGGTCCTGCTTGGCCTCCTTGCGAAACGGATTGCTTGCGATGATGCCCTTCCACTCCTTGTGAGAGCGGATCATCACGTCGGTCTCGACGTGAAGCTGTTTCGCTGCCGCTCCTTCGATCAGTCGTTCGAGCGGTCCTGTCGTTCGTGCGTCGCTTTGAAAGACGGCATTCCCGCTTTGCAAAAGCGTCTGCACGCCTTGCATGCCGAGGCCGGTCAAGAGCTCTCTCAGATCTGACATACCGATCTTGTTGTGCGGCCCAAGATTCACCGCTCGCAGCAATGCGATGTAGGTGGTCATCGATATGCCTCAACCGCAGTCTACCGCTGAGACGACGCGTCGCAGCCATGTCCGATCTGGGCCGGCGGAAGATGATCGAAATACCGACAGTGATAGCTCGAGATTACGGTTCTCGCTTTGACGTTGCAGTTCCGTGGGTCAATCGCTCGCGTCCCAACGAGATGACGCGAAATATCCGGAAATATCGCGGCCAAGGCGTGGCACACCGGCTGCACTTCCTCGCGCGTGGCCGCTCCCAAAGTCATCGTCTCGCTGCCCAACGCCACGGAGGCTGCGGCGGTCGCCGATTGGGTTCGATCGGATGGGTTCGAGCCCGTACAGCGATCCACCGCCCAGGCCGCGGCGAACGAGACCCTCCTGCCCTTCGCTCTCCTCATCGCAGACGTCTCGCATCGCCGGCTCCTGGTGGAGAGCCGCGGGCGTAACCCGGTCACGCCCACCATCCTGATTGGCAATGCGGCAACTGCGTCGCAGGGTGAGGCGTTCGGCGCGCAGACGATGTACCTCAGTCGCCCGATCGATCGCGCGATGTTGATGTGTTTCGTCGCGATGGCCATTCTCGATGAGCGGCCGGTCCGGCGATCGGTGCGCAAACCCGTCGCCTCCTTCGAAGCGGTCGCCAACGGCGTGCCTTCACGTATCGTCGACGTCAGCGCGGAAGGCCTGCGCCTCGAGATGTCTCGCGAGTGGCGTACAGCGCTGCCTCCGTATTTCACCGTACGTGTTCCTGTCGTCGGTGTCGCAGTGACCGTGCAGCGGATGTGGACCCAGACGCCGTCTACGAAGCGATCATCGATCTGGTACGGCGGTGCGCTCTCGAATAATCGCGCGAGCATCCATCAGGCGTGGCGCGCGTTCGTCGATACGGTCCCCGTCGTCGGAGGGAACGAGTCTCTCGTCAATCCGTAGACACTCCGCGATTCTGAATATTGATCTCGTCGAGCACTCGCTCGTCGTTTCGCCATTCAGACTTCACCTTGACGTGCAGGTCGAGGAACACGCGCGTCTCGAAGTGCGCCTCGAGACCGAGGCGTGCAGCGGTGCCGATCTGCTTGATCATCTCGCCGCCCTTCCCGACGACGATCCCCTTCTGCGAGTCTCGCTCGACCAGGATGGTGCAATAAAGCTTGAGGATGGACGCGTCACTTTCATCGAACCGATCGATGACAACGGCCGTGGAGAACGGCAGCTCGTCGTGGGTGTTCTGAAGCACCTGCTCGCGCACGATCTCTGACACGTAAAAGCGTTCGGTCTGATCGGTCAGATAGTCGGGCGGATAGAGCGGCTCGCCTTCCGGTAGATGCTGGAGGAAGAGACGTTCCAGCGTGTCGATGTTGGTGCCGTCGATAGCAGACGCCGGCACGATCTCCGCGAACGAGTGCGCCTTGCTGTAGTAGTCGATGAGTGGCAGAAGGCGTGGCTTGGCGATCAGATCCACTTTCGTCAGCGTCAGGATCACCGGCGTCCTGACGTCGTTCAGCACGTCCAGCAGATAGCGGTCACCGGGACCGGACTTGACCGAGGCATCCACCACCAGGGACAGCACGTCGACTTCGCGCATCGCCTCGAGCGCGACGTCAACCATGCGCACGTTCATCCGATGCGTCGGCTTGTGGACACCCGGCGTATCGACGAACACAATCTGACCGCCGTCGTAGTTCTTCACGCCAACCACGCGCGTGCGCGTCGTCTGCGGCTTGTCCGAGACGATCGCGAGCTTCTGGCCGACGATGCGATTCAGGAGCGTGGATTTGCCGGCGTTGGGACGACCGATGAATGAGACGAAACCTGATTTCATGGATGCCAATCCGCCCGATTTCCATTCAATTTGGGATGGACTTGACGTCGAGTGTTCAGCTCCGCCGCGGCGGCGTCCTTGCGGCGCCGCGCGCGCACCTTGGTGACGCGGCGGCGTTCCACTTCGAGCACCTCGAAAGACAGCTCGCCCATGTCGACGACTTCGCCGACGTACGGCATGCGACCAAGTGACGACAGCAGATACCCGCCGACTGTCTCGAACCCTTCGCGCTCGATCTCCATGCCGAGGCGGTCGCGGACTTCGTCGACGCTGACCTTGCCGCTGAAGACGAACACGCCGTCACCCTCGTCGGTCACAGTCTCGCTCTCGACGTCGTATTCGTCGCGGATTTCGCCGACGATCTCCTCGAGCAGATCCTCCACAGTGACAAGACCAGCCGTGCCGCCGTACTCGTCGACGACGATCGCCATCTGCACCTGACGCCGCTGCATCTCTTTGAGCAACTCTGACACGCGCTTGCTCTCGGGGACGAAGTACGCCGACCGCATCATCGTGGTCAGCGGCGGTTCAGCCGCCGGGCGGCAGCGCGACGAGGTCTTTCACGAAGACGATGCCCAGGATGTTGTCGAGGTTGTCGCGATACACGGGCATTCGCGAGTACTGCTCTTCCCTGAAGAGCGTACGGAGATCCTGAATCGTCGCGTCGGCGCGGATCGCTATGATGTCGGGCCGCGGCGTCATCACTTCTTTGACGACTGTCTCAGTGAAGTCGACGATCGACTGCAGCAGCTCGCGTCCTTCCTCCTGCGAGATCGTCCCCTTCCTCTCGCTCTCCTTCGCGGGAGCCTGCATGCGCCGCATCGGCACGCCGTTTGGTATTTCGCGCACGAACACCGATGACCTGCAGGATCGTCGCCGTCATCGGCGTCAGCAGCTGCGCTACCGGATGAAACACCGGCAACATCAAGTCGAGCACCGTTCCGGATCGCGCCGCACGATCAGCATCGGCAGTACGTGTTCGCAGATCGACGACGAATGCGACCAGCGACACGATGAAGGTCGTCACTGACAGGCTGTCGTGGATGTCGCTGAGCCGCGCGATGAGTGCGCCCGCGAGCACGGTGCACATACCGATCAGGAGGCGGACCGGCACGAAGAGCTGCAGCGGATCGTCGAGATAGTGGCCGAGGCGGTCGTCCCGCCCGCCGCGCTCGGCCATCAGGCGGAGCGACAGACGCATCAGGGCGCTGAACGCCGCCTGCACGACGCCAAGAAACACCGTGGCGCACCCGAGGAGGAACAGAGAAAGTGGAGTCATCGACCGACCCCGCTCGATCAGACCTTCGCGCAAGCCACCCTTCCGCCGCAGACGACGCTCGACCCGGGCCATCCGGCCGTCATCCCGCTCGTGATCATAGCCAAGAAGATGCAGCAAACCGTGCAATGCCAGCACCCGCAACTCGACCTGAACCGGGTGGCCGGCCTGCCGGGCCTGACGCCGCGCAACTCCGCTCGCAATCACGATTTCGCCGAGAAAACCGGGCTCCTCAGCAGCGAACGACAGCACGTCGGTTGGCGGAGTTCTTGTCCCGGTATCTGGCGTTGAGCTGCCGGACACGCGCGTCAGACACCAGTGCCACGACAACCGCCCCGCGGGCCGTTTTCGGTGACGTGGCCTGCAGCCAGCGCGCGAGCCCGGGCGCCCGAAGACGGCCGGCGCTGACGACCTCCACGGTGAGCGCCGCCGGCCCTGCCGGCAATCGTTGGGTGGTCCGATCTTCGGACCCGCCGGGCGGGTCTGCAGAAGACCCGCCCTACTACGAGCGCCCATCTGCGCCGCGTCCGGTCGAGATCGCTCGTAGGCCTTCACGATCTGCTGCACGAGCTTGTGGCGGACGACGTCCTTGTCATCGAAGTAGATGAAGCCGATGCCCTCGATGTCCTTGACGATCCGCAGAGCTTCGACCAGGCCGGAGGTGCGGGGTTGCGGCAGGTCGATCTGGGTGATGTCGCCGGTGACCACCGCCTTCGATCCGAACCCGAGCCGCGTCAGGAACATCTTCATCTGTTCCGACGTGGTGTTCTGCGCTTCGTCGAGGATGACGAACGCGTCGTTCAGCGTGCGGCCGCGCATGAAGGCGATCGGCGCCACCTCGATCGTGCCGCGCTCAACCAGCCGCGTCGCGCGCTCGGTGTCCATCATGTCGTAGAGCGCATCGTAGAGCGGGCGCAGATACGGGATTGACCTTCTCCTGCAGATCGCCGGGAAGGAATCCCAGCTTCTCACCGGCTTCGACTGCCGGCCGCGCCAGGATGATCCGGCTGACCTTCTTCGCGAGCAGGTAGCTGACCGCCTGCGCCATCGCGAGGTAAGTCTTGCCCGTGCCCGCAGGACCGACACCAAACACGATGTCGTAGCGCTCGATCGCTTCGAGGTACCGCCGCTGGTTGGTGCTCTTGGGATTGACGCGCCGGCGTGTTCCCTCAGGCTGCTTCTGTCCTCGCGCAGGAAATACTGCCGGAGATCGACGTTCTCGTCGTTGGCCACGAGTCGCACTGCGGTCTTGACGTCGCCGTTTCTCAGCTCGTAACCCTCCGCGATCAGGTTGACCAGCTGATCGAAGATGCGTTCCACACGCTGCTCGGCAGATCGCTCGCCTTCGACGATGAGTTCGTCTCCGTGCGTGCGGATTTGGACGCCGAGGACCGACTCGATGTGCTTGAGGTTGCCGTCGTGCGCGCCGTACAGCGTCTCGAGACCTTCTTGTGGTAGCGCGATCTTTCTCATGCGCGCTACTGCCTACTGCTTACTGCTCCGAATCTGGAGATGCAATTCCCGTAGCTGTTTCTGGTCTACCGGCCGAGGGTGCATCCGACATCAGGTCCACCGCGGCGGCTGTCTTGGGGAACGCTATCACCTCACGAATCGAACTCTCGCTGCTGAGAATCGCGGCAATGCGGTCCAGGCCGAGCGCAATGCCGCCGTGCGGCGGCGTCCCGTACTTCAGCGCTTCCAGGAAGAAGCCAAAGCGGAGCTTCGCCTCCTCGTCGCTGATGTTGAGCAGCGAGAAGATCCGGCGTTGGGTCTCGGCGTCATGGATTCGGATGCTGCCACCCGCCAATCTCGCTTCCGTTGAGCACGAGGTCGTAGGCCTTGGCGCGCGCGGTGCCCGGGTCCGAGTCGAGCTTCGCGATGTCATCGTCGAGCGGCGACGTGAACGGATGGTGCATCGACACGTATCGCTTGTCTTCGGCGTCCCACTCGAGCAGCGGGAAGTCCACGACCCAGGTGAAGGCGAACGTCTCGCCGTCGAGCAGGCCGTCCTTCTTCGCGAGCATCAGCCGCAGCTGCCCGAGCAGCTTGGACGTCGCATCCGGCTCCCCTGCCGCGATGAGCAGCAGCCGCCCTGCTCGACGTCCGCCGCGTCGAGCAGCCGCGCACCGACTCCTCGCCCAGCGCCTTCATGATCGAGCTCGTCACCGGCCCATCGTCGGCGCGACGCGCCCAGACGAGACCGGTGCGCGCCCATGGCCTTCGCCTGATCGACGATGCCATCGACCTCGCTGCGCGAGTAGCCGCCCGCGTTGGGGATCACGAAGCCGCGGACGGTGCCGCCGTCTGGCGACGATCTCCTTGAACACGCGAAAGCCGACTCGCGGAAGAACTCACGCAAGTCCTGAATCGGCATCCCGCAACGCAAGTCCGGCTTGTCGGATCCGTACTTCGCCATCGCCTCCGCATACGCCATGCGGGGAAATGGCGTCTCGATCGTCGCGGCCGACGACGGCAAAGATCGTCGAGCATCAGCGGCTCGATGATTTCGAAGATCGTCTCCGGCCGCGCGAACGACATCTCGACGTCGACCTGCGTGAACTCGGGCTGCCGGTCGGCGCGCAGGTCCTCGTCGCGAAAGCACTTGCAGATCTGCACGTAGCGGTCCATGCCCGCAATCATCAGGATCTGCTTGAAGAGCTGCGGCGACTGCGGCAGCGCGAAGAACTCGCCCGGATGCACGCGGCTCGGCACGAGGTAGTCGCGCGCGCCTTCGGGCGTGGACTTCGTGAGGATCGGCGTCTCGATCTCGAGGAAGCCGTTCGCGTCGAAGTACTTCCGGATGGCCGTCGTCAGCTCGATGGCGCAGGATGATGTTGTTCTGCAGCCTGCGGCCGGCGCAGATCGAGATAGCGGTACTTCAGGCGGACGTCCTCCGAGACCGGCGAATCGTCGGCAATCGGGAACGGCGGCGTCTTCGCCTCGTTGAGCACGACGAGCCGGCGGACCACGACCTCGACCTCGCCGGTCGGGATCTTCGCGTTCACGGTCTCGGGCGATCGCCGGCGCACGCTACCCGTTACGCCGACGACGATACTCGGAGCGAAGGCGCTTGGCTTTGTTCATCAGCGCTTCGTCGTCTTTGTCGAACACGACCTGCGTGACACCGCCCCGATCGCGCACGTCAATGAACAGGACACCGCCAAGATCGCGAACCCGATGCACCCAGCCAAGCAGCACGACGTCGGCGCCGACGTCGTTGGTGCGGAGCGCGCCACAGGTATGCGTGCGTGTCAGGTCGCCAAGTTGCTCAGCCACGTTGCCTTCAGTCCCTCGAGAATGGCGCCGCGCGGCGGCGGATTGATCGTAGGTTGCCTGCGTCTGGGCAGTCAGATTCTTCACCGTTACCGTGCCCGCCGCGATCTCGTTGCCTCCGAGGATCGCCACGAACGGGATTCCCAGAGAATCAGCGTACTTGATTTGCTTGCCGATCTTGTCGGCATCCGGGTAAACCAGCACGCGCAAGCCCGGACTGGCGCAACATGCCCGCAACACGCAACGCATGCGGCGTATCTGTCGCGTCAAAGACGGCCATCATCACGTCCGCCGGCCGTTGTGGCGAGCGTCGGCGGGAACATGCCCCGCTCCACCATCACGACCAGGATCCGCTCGAGGCCCAGCGAGAATCCGCAGGCCGGGACGCTCTGACCGAGGAACATGCCCACGAGGTTGTCGTAGCGCCCGCCGCCACCGAGGCTGCCGGCGAGGTCGGGCACGTTGATCTCCATGATCGCGCCCGTGTAGTACGACAGCCCTCGCGCGAGGCTCGGGTCGAAACGGAGCCTCGTGCCGGCGCTCGTTCCCTCGGAGTGCGCAAACACCGCCTGCAGATTCTCGAACGCGGCAACGCCTGCGTTATCGAGAAGCCGACGGCTCTGTTCGGCGATCCTTACCGAGAACGTCGAACAGCTCGAGCAGCTTCCCTGCCGCGGCCATCGTCGACGCCACGGCTATTCATCTCCGTCCTCACACCGTCCGCCCCGATCTTGTCCAACTTGTCGACGGCCACGAGCGCCGTACCGTGCAACGCTTCGAGGAATCCCCGCCGCGTTCAAGATCGACGTCAACACCTGCCGATGATTGAGGCGGATCGTGAAGTCGTTGAATCCTAGTTCGCTCAGCGCGTCCGACACCGCCGCGCAGACCTCTGCTTCGATCGACCGGCGACGTCGATCCGAGCGCGTCCACGTCGCACTGATAGAACTCGCGGAAGCGCCCGCGCGCCGGACGATCCGCGCGCCATACCGGCTGAATCTGATAGCGCTTGAAGAGCCGCGGCAGCTTGCTCTGATAGTGCGCGACGACACGTGAGAGCGGCACGGTCAGGTCGTAGCGCAGCGCGAGGTCGGCCTGCCCGCTTGCCTCGTGCTCACCACGCTTGAGGATCTTGAAGATGAGCTGATTGCCCTCTTCGCCGTACTTCCCCATCAGCGTCTCGAGGTTCTCGACCGCCGGCGTCTCCAGCGGCTCGAACCCGTAGCGCTCGTAGACGCGACGGATCACGCCGATGACGTACTCGCGACGCCGGATGTCCTCGGGAAGGTAATCGCGCATCCCGCGCGCGGGTTCGGTGCGGCTCATTTCAAGTGACGCGTAATGCAAGAGTCAAAATGCAGCATGCAAATGCTTGAGCCGAAGGCCTCGTTTGCATTTTGCACTTGCATTCTGAATTACGAGAGTCACAAACGCGGCAGCGTCAAACCCTGCTGTTTCTGGTACTTGCCCTTCTTGTCCGCGTAGGAGACCTCGCAGATCTCGTCGCTCTGGAAGAACAGCACCTGCGAAATCCCTTCGTTGGCGTAGACCTTGGCGGGCAGTGGCGTGGTGTTCGAGATCTCGAGCGTGACGTAGCCTTCCCATTCCGGCTCGAATGGCGTGACGTTCACGATGAGCCCGCATCGCGCATAGGTCGACTTGCCGACGCACACCGTCAGGACGTCGCGCGGGATACGGAAATACTCGACCGTTTTCGCCAGGGCGAACGAATTGGGCGGGATGATGCAGACGTCGGTCTTCATATCGACGAACGACCGATCGTCGAAATTCTTCGGATCGACCACAGTGTTGTTGATATTGGTGAACACCTTGAATTCGTTCGCCACGCGGATGTCGTAGCCGTACGACGAGAGCCCGTAGGAGATGACTCCCTGCCGCACCTGGCGATCCTCGAACGGCTCGATCATGCCGTGCTCGAGGGCCATGCGCTTGATCCACTTGTCGGCTTTGATCGACGGCATCGTGTTGGTCTCTGGGCCTGGGCTACGGGCTACGGACTGTAAACCGTGAACTGTGAACTTCGTCCGGCCTACTGCCTACTGCTACCGCCTACTGCTCACCGTCTTCCGATCAGCATCATGACGAGCGTGAGCACGATGCTGGCGATGATTGACGACGCCAGCGGGAAGTAGAACGTGAAATTTCCCCTTCGTATCGTGAAGTCGCCTGGCAGCCGCCCAATCGGGAGCCCAATCGTCATCAACAGGCCAACTCCGGCCACGAGCAGTCCAGACGACGATGAGCGTTCGGCCCATCTGGTGGGTCTCTCAGATCAGCTCGAGCCCGCGGAAGAAATAGCCGAGCTCGAAGGCCGCCGTCTCGGGCGCATCGGAGCCGTGCGTCGCGTTGCCTCGATCGACGTCCCGAAGTCCTTGCGCAGCGTGCCCGCATCCGCCTTGGCCGGATCGGTCGCACCCATCGTGGCACGCCATTTCTTGATCGCGTCCGGAGCTTCCAGCGCCAGCAGAATGCAGGGGCCCGACGACATGAAGTCGGTCAAGCCACCAAAAAACGGCCGCTCGCGATGGACGGCGTAGAATCCTTCGGCTTCTTTCTTGGTCAGGTGCTGCAGGCGCATCGCGCGCACGGAGAAGCCGGCGGCTTCGATGCGCGCCAGAATCTGCCCGGCTTTCCGGCTCGCCACAGCGTCCGGCTTGATGATCGCAAACGTTCGTTCCATAGTCCTGTCATGAATCCCATCTTTGATTCTGGTGATCTTTGATTGTGGAATCGTTGTTGATTCGAGGATTGTCGATTGGCGAATGACCAATCGCGAATGAACAATCAACAACGAATCGCTAATCAAAGATCATCAAAATCAACAATCCGCTTTCCGTCAGCCCAACGCCTCGCGCATCTTCGCGCCCATGTCGGCAGGACTCTTTACGACGTGAACGCCTGCTTTCGTCAGCGCTTCCATTTTTTCCGCCGCCGTTCCCTGCCCGCCCGCGATGATCGCACCGGCGTGACCCATGCGGCGTCCGGGCGGCGCGGTCTGCCCCGCAATGAACCCGACGACCGGCTTCCTGAACTCCTTCGCGATGTAGGCGGCGGCATCCTGTTCCGCAGTGCCGCCGATCTCACCAATCATGATGACGGCGTCGGTCTCAGAGTCTTCCTTGAACAGCTTCAACGCGTCGATGAAGCTGGTGCCGATCAGCGGGTCGCCTCCGATGCCGATGCAGGTCGTCTGCCCCATCCCCTGCTTCGACAACTGGTGAATCGCTTCGTAGGTCAGCGTGCCGCTCTTCGAGACGATCCCGATTCGCCCTTCCTTGCAGATGTGACCGGGAATGATGCCCGCCTTCGCCTGACCAGCGGTGATGATGCCGGGGCAGTTGGGTCCGATGAGCCGAGTCCGCTTCCCGTCCATGAAGGTCATCACCTTCAGCATGTCGATGGTGGGAATGCCTTCGGTGATGCAGACGACGAGCGCAACGCCCGCGTCGGTCGCCTCCATGATGGCGTCGGCCGCGAACGGCGGCGGCACGAAGATCACGCTGGCGTTGGCGCCAGTCTCGCGCACTGCATCGTGCACGCTGTTGAAGATCGGCCAGCCTTCGTGGGTCGTGCCGCCCTTGCCGGGCGTGACCCCACCGACGACCTTCGTTCCGTAGGCGGCAGCCGCCTTGGCGTGGAACGTGCCCTCACGCCCGGTGAGCCCCTGGACGATCAGCCTGGAGTTTCGATCGAGTAGAACGGCCACTACTTACCCCTCGCGAGAGAGACGACCTTGTCCGCCGCCTCGCCCATGGAGTCGGCCGTGGTGAAGTTCAAGCCACTCTCACGCAGCAGCCGCTTACCTTCCTCGACGTTCGTGCCTTCCATGCGAATCACGATCGGCACGCGAACACCCAATTCCTGCACCGCGGCGATGACGCCCTGGGCCAGCACGTCGCAGCGAAGGATGCCGCCGAAGATGTTGATGAGCACCGCCTTGACGTTGCTGTCGGCCATCAGGATGCGGAAAGCGTTCTTGATCTGCTCCGCGTTCGCGCCACCGCCGACATCGAGGAAGTTGGCCGGTTCCCCGCCAGCCAGCTTGATGATGTCCATCGTCGCCATGGCGAGGCCGGCGCCGTTGACCATGCAGCCGATGTTGCCGTCGAGGCGAATGTAGTTGAGCGAGAACTTCGATGCTTCGACTTCGAGCGGATCCTCTTCCGCCAAGGTCGCGCAGATCGCGCAGATCGGGATGCCGATAGAGCGCGTTATCGTCGAACGAGACTTTCGCGTCAAGCGCAAGCAGATCGCCGCCCTTCGTCAGGATCAGCGGGTTGATCTCGATCATCGAGGCATCGGTCTCGATGAACGCCTTGTAGATCGAGTCGAGCAGCTTCACCAGCTTGTTGGCAGGGCCTGCGCCGAGGCCCATCCCGAACGCCAGCTTCCGAGCCTGAAACGGGATGACACCCGTGCCCGGATCGATCTGCTCGCGCAGAATCTTCTCGGGTTCCTTCGCCGCGACCTCCTCGATGTCCATCCCGCCCGCGGCGCTGGCGATGATGACCGGGCTCGCCGACGCGCGATCGATGACGATGCTCAGATAGAGCTCACGCTCGATCTGGAGCCCTTCTTCAATCAGGACGCGACCGACCTTACGGCCCTCGGGCCCGGTCTGATGCGTCACCAGCGTCATGCCGAGGATCTGCTTGGCGAGTTGTTCAGCCTCGTCGGCGGACTTGGCGATCTTGACGCCGCCGCCTTTGCCGCGCCCGCCGGCATGGATCTGCGCCTTGACGACGGCGATGTTGCCGCCGAGACGCCGCGCGATCTCACCGGCTTCCTGGGAGGTGAAAGCCACTTCGCCGCGCGGAACGGTCACACCGAAGCGCGCCAGCACTGATTTGGCTTGATACTCGTGAATTTTCACTGGGGGATTCCGTCTTCGGCCGCCAACTTACTCCACAGCTCGCTCGTGTTGAGGCCGTCGGGGTAGAACGTTGCGCAACAACCCGCCGATTCGAGCGGGAAACGACGTTGCCAAAAGCACCAACACAAGCGACTCCTGAGCAAACAACTATTCATCGTATTCCATCGCCACGCTGCGCGTCCAACCGCGCTGTCGCGAACTCCCAACTCCCAAACTTCCAACTCCCAAACGTGGACCGTGGACCGTGGACTGAGGACCGTGGACTGAGGACTGTGGACCGAACGAGTGTCTACATTCCAATTACATCGACCAGCTCCTTCACCGACGCCGCCGACTTCTTCAGCGCCGCATCTTCTTCCGCTGTCAGCTTGATCTCGATGATCTGCTCGACGCCCTTCGCTCCGAGCTTCACCGGCACGCCAACGAACAGATCGCGGATGCCGTACTCGCCCTGGAGGAACACGGAGCACGGCAGGATCTTTTTCTTGTCCTTCAGGATCGCTTCGCACATCTCGGCTGCGGCCTGACCGGGCGCATACCAGGCGCTCGTGCCCACGAGCTTCGTGATCTCGGCGCCGCCGTCAGCGGTTCGTTTGGCGATGGCATCGATTCGATCCTTCGGCAGCAGTTCGGTCAGCGGAATTCCGGCGACCGTTGAATATCGCGGGAGCGGCACCATCGTGTCGCCATGGCCGCCGAGCACGAATGAGTGGACGTTCTCCACCGAGACCTTGAGCTCCATCGCAACGAACGTGCTCATGCGCGCGGAGTCGAGCACGCCGGCCATGCCGATGATGCGCTCGCGCGGGAACTTGGTGAGACGGAACAGCGCCTGCGACATGGCGTCGAGCGGATTGGCCACCGGCACGATGATCGCATTCGGGCAATGCTGCACGAGGTTCGGCGCGATGCTCTTCATGATCTCGAAGTTGTCGCGCACGAGATCGTCGCGGCTCATGCCGGGCTTGCGCGGCTTGCCGGATGTGATGACGACGATGTCGGAACCGGCGGCTGCGGCTCCAGTCGCCACCGCCAATGAGGCGCGAGTCCGATCCGATGACGGGACAGGTCTCGTAGATATCGAGCGCGACACCTGCGGCCTTCTGATCGGCGATGTCGATGATGACGACGTCGGCGAGCTCCTTCTCCGCAATCGCGCGAGCCACGGTCATGCCGACGTTACCGGCGCCACCTACCACTGTTACTTTGCGATTCATGCGTTCCTCGTCTCGCTCGCGCGGCTTAGGTCACTGTCCCGCAGCCTCGCGTCGAAGTACTCACAGTTTCTGTTGAAAAGCCTGTTGAAAACCACCGTCTGTAGACCGCGATCGCTGCGGATGATCCTGAATGTTTTAGCGGTTTGCACCATCGTAGTGCGAACGTTACGTCTCGTGTCTCGCGGCGCGTTCCCGCAACCGGAGATTATACTTTCTTAGTTGCAGCTCGCCCGGTGTTCCTGTCCCGCGAAACGCCAAGTATCATGCTGACAATTGACGTCTCGATGTGTTCAACGCACGTGAGCGCATGCACAGAGTATCACCTGTAGCCCATAGCCGTAGTTGCCCTGAGTTACACACCGTGAAGATCCTTGTCGCCGACGACCTCCCCGCCTCCGCAGTCGATCTCCTGCGCAGGAAGGCTGGGACATCGACGCACGGACTGGCCGCTCCCCGGAGCAGCTCGCCACCGACCTCACAAGACGCCGACGCCATCGTGGTTCGCAGCGCGACGCGTGTGACGTCGGCGCTGATCGAGCGCCGCACCCAAACTGCGTGCCATCGCGCGCGCGGGCACTGGCGTCGATAACGTTGACGTGCCGGCCGCGAGCGCTCGTGGCATCGTCGTGATGAACGCGCCTGGTGCCAACAGTGTCAGCGTCGCCGAACTCGCGATGGCGCTCGTCCTCGCGCTCGCGCGGCACATTCCTGGCGCCGATGCGGCGATGAAGCAGGGCAAATGGGAGAAGAAGAAGTTTCTGGGTGAAGAGGTGCGCGACAAGATCGCTTGGCCTCGTCGGGCTGGGGCGCATCGGCCAGGAAGTCGCTCGCCGCGCGTCGGCGTTCGGCATGACGATCATCGCCCACGATCCGTTCGTGTCCGAGCAGACAGCCGCACAATTGGATGTGGAACTGGTCGGCCTCGATGACCTGTTCTCGCGAGCCGACTATGTCTCGCTCCACATGCCCTCGAGCGACCACACGCGTCACATGGTCAATGCCGAACGATTGGCGAAAGCCCGCAAAGGCATTCGCATCGTCAACACCGCGCGCGGTGACCTCATCGACGAGACCGCGCTCGCCGACGCGATCGAGTCGGGACAGGTGGCGGGCGCCGCTCTCGATGTGTTCGACAAGGAGCCCACGGTCGATCATCGACTGCAGAAGCTGCCACAGGTCGTGGCCACACCGCATATCGCGGCCTCGACGCGCGAAGGCCAGGAACTCGTCGGATGCAGAGACGGCGGCGGCCCTTCGTGACTTCCTCAAGGACGGCATCATTCGCAACGCCGTCAACTTCCCTTCGCTCTCGCCCGAGGAATTCAAGCGCCTGCAACCCTTTGCCCTGCTCGGGCGAACGGCTTGGCACGTTCATCGCTCAGATGAATGACGAGCGGATCAGCGAGGTGAGCCTCCGCTATTACGGAGAGCTGGCGCAAAGCCGCACGGGCGTGATCGTCAACGGTGTCCTCGCCGGCCTGTTCAAGCCCTGCTTTCGCACTGGCGTCACCGTGGTCAACGCACGAAGTGTGGCGGCCGAGCACGGGATCGAGATCGTGGAATCACGCAGCACCCGCCCGCGAAACTACACGAGCCTGATCTCGCTCAAGATCCGGACTGCGCACGGTGAACGATGGGTCGAAGGCGCGGTGTTCGAAAAGGGCTCACCTCGCCTGGTCTGGTTGATGGCATCGCCGTCGAAGCGCCACTCGAAGGCACGATGATTGTCGTCGTCGAATCGCGACGAGCCGGGCGTCATCGGAGAGATCGGCACGATCCTGGGCAAGCATGGCGTCAACATTGCCAACTTCGCGCTCGGCCGCAATGACGGTCACGCCATTGGCGTGGTCATCGTTGACGAAACCGCGCCGATTCCTGAGGTCGTGCTCGAGGAACTGAGGCGTGCCAAGGCGATTCAGTCAGCGCGATTGGTCCGGGTTTGATAGCCGCAGCGTCGTCTGCGTGCCATCGCCGTCGATTCGAGGGTCACGGACTCATCCGTGATCGACATCACGCGATAGCCGGCTCGAGCTCGTCGCCTTCCTTCACCAGCGACAACACCCTGCAGCGAGCTGAGTATCGCGGTCCGCTGCGAGACGCCGTTCTCGGTTGTCGTCGCCATCCCTGCCAGGCCGTATGGCGGGCGGGCAGGCGCGATTCGACAGCGGGAGGTGCTCAGTCGCTAATGGCGTGGGCGCCTCTTCGACGCGACGCGGAGGAGGCCGAAACGAAACGCGTCGCGAGCCGGCTGTGCTGATACGCCGTCACTTCGGCGAGCCTGGCCCTCAAGCGATCGGCCTGAGCGCCAAGATCGACCACGGTACCCGCTTGATCGAGTGCCTGCGGCGTGAGTGCTCGGAGTGTTTGAACGACGCTCGACAGGCGCCACAAGTGTCGCGAGAGCTGTCACGACCACGCGCCCCACCCGACGTGAGCGCGTAGAGTTTCCAAGTCATCAGGGGACGTACATTTTAGCACTTCAGTATCCGCGACTCTGAGCTGAGCGGCCTCCCGCCGTTTCGATGTTATTATTCGTCGTGCCCCCGGTCGGGTTTCTCAATCCTTTCCTGAGAACGTCTTCCCTTCGCGCTGTCGCTGTCATCCCCGCCCGATTCGCCTCTTCGAGACTTCCTGGCAAGCCGCTCGCTGACATTGCGGGCCGTCCGATGATTGAGCATGTCTATCGCCGCGCGGCCGATGCACGCGGGATCGATGCCGTGGTCGTGGCGACCGATGACGAGACGGATTGCTGCCGCAGTCGAGAGCTTCGGCGGCATCGTCCGGCTGACCCAGGCGGCACACCGGACCGGGACCGATCGCATCGCCGAGATTGCAAACGACCTGTCGTGCGAGATCCTCGTCAACGTCCAGGGCGATCTGCCGCTCATCGAGCCGGGCATGATCTCCGAGGTGCTGCATCCGCTCATCACGGATCCGTCGGTGAAGATGTCGACACTGCGGCAGGCTACGAACGATGCCGCTCGAGATCGCAGAGCCCGCACGTCGTGAAGGTCGTCGTCGACAATCGCAGCGACGCGCTCTACTTCTCGCGATCGGCGATTCCGTTCGTCGCGTCGCGGGTCCGGCCGAAGCCGGACACTGCGCAGAACATGAAGCCGGACACTCCGCAGGAAGACGTAGTGTCCGGCTTCAACCCGCGTATTTCAAGCACATCGGTCTCTACGGATTTCGACGCGACTTCCTGCTTCACGTTCGCGGCGCTCCCTCAAACGCCGCTCGAACAAGCCGAATCGCTCGAGCAGTTGCGAGCACTTGAACATGGCTTCGGATTCGCGCCGTTGCAACGCGGTACGAGTCCATTGAAGTGGATACTCCCGAGGATCTTGAACGCGTGCGCCAGCTGATGGCGACACGTGTGTGAGGTGGCATGAGCCAGCGACCTGACGGCCGACCTGTGAAATACGTCTTCGTCACCGGTGGTGTGGTGTCTTCGCTGGGCAAAGGGCTGGCGGCGGCGTCGATCGGCCGGCTGCTCGAAGACCACGGCTACACAGTCGCCCTGCAGAAGTTCGACCCCTACATCAACGTCGATCCCGGGACGATGAGCCCGTATCAGCACGGCGAGGTCTACGTGACCGATGATGGCGCCGAGACCGACCTCGACCTCGGCCACTACGAGCGCTTCACGAGCATGGTGGCGTCGCGAAACAGCAACTGGACGACCGGCAAGATCTACCTGTCAGTCATTCAGAAGGAACGCCGCGGCGACTACCTCGGTCGCACCGTTCAGGTCATTCCGCACATCACCAACGAGATCAAGGACGCGATCCGGCTCGCCGGACGGGACGTGGATATCGTGCTCGTCGAAATCGGCGGCACCGTCGGCGACATCGAGAGCATGCCGTTCCTCGAAGCCATCCGCCAGTTCCGGCTGGACGTCGGCCGCGAGAACACGCTCTACATTCATCTGACACTGGTGCCGTACATCGGCACGGCAGGCGAACTAAAGACGAAACCGACGCAGCACAGCGTGCGCGATCTGCGCTCGATCGGTATCCAGCCCGACGTATTGCTCTGCCGCACGGACCGCTTTCTCGACGCAGGACATCAAGCGAAAGATCGCCCTGTTCTGTGATGTGCCCGAAGAAGCCGTCATCACGGCCAAGGACGTCGACACGATTTACGAAGTGCCACTCGTGCTCAAGACCGAGGGCCTCGACCAGATCGTCCTCAAGCAGCTTGGCCTGCCGCTTACGCAGGCGCGCACGGCGGCCTGGGAGGAGCTCGTCGATCGAATCAAGCACCCCGTCGACGAAATCATCATTCACGTCGTCGGCAAATACACCGGTTACGAAGACTCCTACAAGAGCCTGAACGAAGCCGTGTTTCACGGCGGATTCGCCCATCGCCTGAAAGCGCGATTGAACTGGGTCGAAGCAGAGGCACTGGAACGCGAAAGCGGCATCGCGCTGCTCGAAGGCGCGCACGGAATCCTGGTGCCGGGTGGATTCGGCTCGCGCGGGACGCGCGGCATGATGAAGGCTTCCGAGTACGCCCGCGAGCGGGGCATCCCATTTTTCGGGATCTGCTACGGTTTCCAGTGGGCGACGGTGGAGTACGCGCGCCACGTGTGCGGACTCGACGGAGCGGATTCAACCGAGGTCGACGAGAACGCGCCGCACAAAGTGATCTACAAGCTGCGCGATCTGCTCGGAGTCGACGAACTGGGCGGCACCATGCGTCTCGGCCGCTATGCCTGCGAAACTGCCAAGGGGTCGCTGGCCGAACGGGTCTACGGCACCCCACTCGTCCACGAGCGGCATCGGCACCGGTTCGAGTTCAACTGCCTTTACGAGCCGGCGTTGCTCGAGAAGGGTCTGCACATTTCCGGTCGATCGCCGGACGGCAAGTTTGCCGAGATCGCCGAGCTCCCGTCGCATCCCTGGTTCCTTGCCGTGCAATTCCACCCGGAATTCCAGTCGAAGCCGCTCAGACCGCATCCGCTGTTCGCGAGCTTCGTGGAAGCGGCGTATCGGCACAAAACCGGGAAGCTCGTGACGGCAGATGTCGCCGCGGGCGTGATGAAGCGTGCCTAGAATAGAGCTGTGACGCCGGTCTCGGTCGGGACACTCACCATCGGCGGCGGTAGCCCGCTCGCCTTCATCGTCGGCCCCTGCGTGATCGAAAGCGCGGCGCACGCGATGGAGACGGCGATGGCGATTCGCGAGATCACCGCGCGTACGCGTCTCGGCGTCATCTTCAAAGCGCTCGTACGACAAGGCCAATCGGACGTCACGGCATTCATTCCGCGGCCCTGGACTCGACGACGGCTTACGGGTTCTCGCTGACATCAAGGTCAAGACTGGCCTGCCGATCCTGACCGACATCCACGAGCCTGCTCACGCAGCGGTCGCCGCGCAAGTCGTGGACGTGCTGCAGATCCCGGCGTTCCTCTCGCGCCAGACCGATCTCCTGGTTGCGGCGGCGCGCACGGGCAAAGCGGTGAACGTCAAGAAGGGACAGTTCCTTGCCCCCCGCGACATCAGGCATGTGGTGGACAAGATCACGGCCGAAGGCAATCCTTCGGTCCTCGTGACGGAGCGTGGCGTCAGCTTCGGCTACAACAACCTCGTGGTGGACATGCGCGCCTTCCCGATGCTTCGGGAACTCGGCTACCCAGTCGTCTTCGACGTCACGCACAGCCTGCAACTACCTGGTGCCGGCGACGGCGTCACAGCCGGCCTTGCTGAGTACATCGAACCGCTTGCCTCGGCAGGAGTGGGCGCTGGCGTCGATGCGGTGTTCATGGAAGTGCACGAGGAGCCCGGACGCGCCAAGAGCGACGCCGCCAATGCGCTTCGCCTGGACAAGCTCGAAGCCTTGATGCTGAAGCTCACTCGGATTGACGCTGCGACGCGCAACCTGCCGGCGCCACAATCGAAGCCGCACGCATCACACGGGGTAACGATGTGAGTGACGACGTGATTGCGCCGCCAGGGGTCGATCTGGCACTCGCGCGCAAGGTGCTCCAGACGGAAGCGGCCGCCATCCTGGCGCTCGTCGATCGTCTGGGCGAGCCATTCGAGCACGCCGTGACGCCTGCTGCAGGAATGCAAAGGCCGCGTGATCGTGACCGGCATGGGCAAGTCCGGCATCATCTGCCGCAAGGTCGCCGCCACGCTGTCGAGCACCGGTACACCGGCCTTCTTTCTCCACCCCGCCGAAGCGATTCACGGAGATCTCGGCGTCCTGCAGTCGCAGGACGTGATCATCGCGCTGTCCTACAGTGGCGAGACCGATGAACTGCTGCGGCTTCTCGAGACGATCAAGAGACTGGGCGCAAGCCTGATCGCCATCACGGGCGACTGCCGCTCGACTCTTGCCCAGACCGCGGACGTGGCGCTCGACTGTCGCGTCTCTGAGGAGGCGTGCCCGATGAACCTGGTGCCGACTGCGAGTACGACGGCGGCCCTCGCGCTCGGCGACGCGCTCGCAATGACCCTGCTCGTGGCGAAGGGATTCAGCCAGGAGCACTTCGCGAGCCTGCACCCGGGCGGAAAACTGGGCAAGCAATTGATGCGAGCAGAACAACTGATGCAGGGCGGCGACCAGGTTCCCAGCGTCAGCGCCAGCACGCCGATCCCGCAAGTCATCTACGAGATCTCCAGCAAGGGCCTCGGCATGACGTGCGTCGTGGACGAGAACGGCGCCCTCATTGGCATCATCACCGACGGCGACCTCCGTCGTCATATGACGGGGACCACCAACCTGCTCGATCGCAAAGCCGGCGACGTGATGACGCGCAATCCCGTCACCATCCGGCGCGACACCCTGGCGGCCGAAGCACTGTTGGTCCTCGAGCGCCGCAAAATCACCTCCATCGTCGTCGTCGACGGCGATGAGCGAGTCCAAGGCGTCGTGCACCTGCATCACCTGTGGCGCACCGAGATGTTTTAGTGGACCGTACGTGCCGAAGGATACCAGTCACCACCCGTAACCGGCCATGAGTGATTACGCCCTGCTTGCTGTGCTGCTTGCGCTGCTGCTGGGCCTCGTCGCGGGTAAGGCCTGGGAGCGATACAAGCTACGCGACGGCCGATGGATCGACCGACGTCGGCTGCGCGAGACACCTCACTACATGCTCGGGCTCAACTGCCTGGTCGACAACCATATCGATCAGGCCGTCGACGAACTCACGCGCGCCACCAGCACCGATACCGACGCGCTCGAGATCCAGATGATTCTGGGCAACCTGTATCGCCAGAAGGGACAGGTTGGCCGGGCGATCACCGTCCATCAGGGGCTGCTGCAGCGTCCGGACCTGAGGCCGATCGAGCACGCGCATGTGCTGCTCTGCCTGGGCCTCGACTACAAGCACGGTGGCTTCATCGACCGCGCGCTCGAGACGTTCCTGGAAGTCGTCCGTCTGGATCCGCGGAATCGCTATGCATTCGTGAACCTGCAGAAGCTTTACGAAGACCAGCGGCAATGGGTAGAAGCCGCTGCCGTGCGCGAGCAGATCGCGGCGATCGACGACGACAAGCAGGAGTCCAACAGCCAGATTCTCGGGTTTCTCCGCAACGAGGTCGGCGAGTCGCAGATGCGTGCTGAGGATGCCGCCGCCGCAAAGACGTTCGAGACGGCCATCGACATCGACAAGCGGACGGCGCCGGCCTATCTCAACCTCGGTGACGCGCGCGAACGAATGGGTCAGGCCGCCGCGGCGGTGGAGGCCTGGGAGAAACTCGTGCAGACGGTGCCGGAGCGCGCGTATCTCACGCTCGATCGCCTGGAGCGGGCGTACCAACGGGCCGGCGCGCCCCATCGATTCGCCGAACTCTGTCAGCGACTCATCGATCAGAATCCGCAGGACTGGCGGACACGCCTCGTGCTGTCACGGCATCTAGCTGCGTCTGGCCGTCATCGCAAGGCGTTCGACCTTCTGCTCGCGGCGTTGCCGCACAATCCGCACGGCCTGACCATTCACCAGGAAGTGTGGCAGGCGCTGCTCGCGCTGAACCTGGATCCGGCTCTGGTCCAGGAATACATGCAGCTCACGCGAAGCGCGGTGTTCTATCTGGATCCGCATATCTGCGTGAACTGCCGGTATCGAAGCACGGAGTTGCTCTGGCAATGCCCGCAGTGCCACGAGTGGAACACGTTCGTTGAAGAGCGCCTGTCGCCGGCGAAAGACGCTGTTACCGCGGAGTTAGGGGGATGAAGCGCATCGCTCTGACCGGCGGCATCGCCACGGGCAAGAGCGTCGTCCGCGCCGAGTTCGAGCGCCTTGGAGTGCCAACCGTCGATGCGGACCTGTTGGCAAGAGCGGCAGTCGCGCCCGGCACTCCGGCCCTGGCCGCGATCCTCGCGCGCTTCGGATCAGAAATCCTTGACGATCGTCACGAGCTCGATCGGCGCAAGCTCGGGGCGATTGTGTTTGCCGACGAGAGCTCCCGTCGCGACCTCGAACGGATCGTGCATCCAGCCGTGCAGGCCGCGATCAACACGTGGCTGGCGGCAACGGAACGCGAGGGCCATCGCCTGGCGATCGCTGTCATCCCGCTGGTCTACGAGGCCGGACGCGAACGCGACTTCGACATTGTCATCACGACCGCATGCGCCGCTGATGAACAACTGCGGCGCGTGATGGCTCGTGACGGCCTGAGCGAACTGCAGGCCAGGCAGCGGATCGCCGCGCAATTATCGACGGAAGAGAAAGTTCGTCGCGCGAACTACGCGATCTGGACCGACGGAACGATGGATGACACGAAGCGCCAGGTGCTCGAGACGCTCGAACGCCTGGCGAGACCGAGCTAGATCGGTTCTCGGTCCCCGGTCCTCAGTTCTCGGTTGGACGCACAGGCGGGTCTAAAGACCCGCCTCTACTCTCTGCTTGGCTGCGGTCAGGGTGTTCATCATCAACATCGTGATCGTCAGCGGGCCGACACCGCCGGGCACAGGCGTCAGTGCGCCGGCGACGTCCGCAACCTCGGGGTGCACGTCTCCGACGAGCACCGAACCCTTCGACTGAAACGACGCAAGCCTGGCATGACCCGCCGGAAAAAGTTGCGCGGCAATTGCTGGATCAGTGACGCGATTCATCCCGACATCAATGACAGCCGCGCCCGGCTTGACGAAGTCCTTCGTGACGAGCCCCGCCCGGCCGACCGCGGCCACCAGGATGTCAGCCTGACGGCACACGGCTGGCAGATCCGGCGTCCGCGAATGGCAGATGGTGACCGTCGCGTCGCGATGCAACAGCAGCAGCGCCATCGGCTTGCCGACGATGTCGCTGCGGCCGATGACGACGGCGTGACGTCCGCGAATCGGAATCTTCTCGCGCTCGAGCAACTCGATGACGCCTGCCGGCGTACAGGCGACAAGCTTCGGACGGTTCTGCGACGAGCAGCCCGACGCTCTCCGCGCTGAACCCGTCCACGTCCTTGTCTGCGGCGATTGTGTCGAAGACGCGCTGTTGCGCGCCGGCGCCCATCGCCTTCGGCAACGGCGACTGCACGAGAATGCCGTCGAGAGCGGGGCTCTTGTTGAGTCGCTCGACCAGTGCCAGGACATCGGCGAGCGTCGAGGTTTCCGGCAGCCGTTCGAGGTCGACCCGGAACCCGACGTCGCCGCCAGCCTTGACCTTGTTCCGAACGTAAACCTGCGACGCCGGATCGTTACCGACGAGCACGATGCCGAGCCCGGGGGGCGGCCTGCTTCTTCACGAACTCCGCGACCTGCGGCTTGATCTCCTCCTGCATGCGCGTCGCGAGCGCCTGTCCGTCGAGTACCCGTGCGGTCATACGGTCTCCACGACAAGGGTTACGCTGTCGCAGCCGACTGTGCCGTGCGGGCGTAGCCGAAATAAAACACCAGCCCGATCGCCAGCCAGGCAACCAGCCGCAACCAGTTGGTCCAGCCCAGCCCGTAGATCATCGCGCCGCAGACGAGGATGCCGAGCATCGCCACCAGCGGCAGCGCCGGCACCGTGAAGCCGCGCGGGACATCCGGCCGCCTGACCCGCATGATCCAGACGCCGGCGCACACCAGGATGAAGGCGAACAACGTCCCGATGCTGGTCATCTCACCCACGATATCGCCGGGAATGAACGCCGCGAAGAGCGCCGTGAGGACGAAGAACAGGATCGTTCGACTTGTACGGCGTCTGGAAGCGCGGGTGCACCTCGGAGAACACCTTCGGCACGAGCCCGTCCTGGCTCATCGCGTAGAAGACGCGCGACTGGCCCAGCAGCATCACCAGGATGACCGACGAGAACCGGCAAGGATGGCGATGGTCACGAACTGCGACAGCCACTCGTAGCCGGTCATGTACTTGCTGATCGCGAACGCGACCGACGCTTCCCGCCGGCGGTCCGGAAGTCTTCCACGGTCGCAACGCCGCTGAGCACGTAAGAGAACAGGACGTAGAGGATCGTGCAGACGGCCAGCGAGCCGAGGATGCCGAACGGCATGTCCGTTTCGGGTTCTTCGTCTCCTGCGCCGCTGTCGACACGGCATCGAACCCGATGAAGGCGAAGAAGACGACGCCGGCGGCGCCCGAGAATGCCCATCATGCCGCCGTAGGTGTGCATGACGCCCTGGGCCGTCGTGTAGGTCGTCGGCGGCGGGATGAACGGCGTGTGATTGGCCGGGTTGATGAAGCCCCAGCCGACGCGATCACCATCAGCACGATGGCGACCTTCGTGACCACGATGATGCTGTTGACGAAAGCCGACTCGCGCGTCCCGCGAATCAGGAGCACCGACAGCATGGCAAGGATGAAAATCGCGGGGATGTTCATGATCCCCTGGACGCCGTCCGGCCGACTCGAACGGCGCGTGCCGCCATTCGTAGGGAACGCTCATCCCGACGAATCCGAGAACGCGGTTGAAATACTCGCTCCAGGCGATGGCGACCGTCGCGGCCCCGACTGCGTATTCGAGCACCAGGTCCCAGCCGATGATCCAGGCGACGAATTCACCCATCGTCGCGTACGAATAGGTGTAGGCGCTGCCGGCGATCGGGATCATCGACGCGAACTCTGCGTAACAGAGGCCGGCAAACAGCACAGCCGACTGCCGCCACCAGGAATGCCAGCGTCACGGCCGGACCCGGATCGCTCTGCGATGGCGGCCGCCGTCCGCACGAAGAGACCGGCGCCGATGATGGCGCCGATGCCGAGCGCCACGAGCTGCCATCCCCCGAGCGTCCGCTTGAGTGTTCGCTCACCACCTGTTCCGCTTCGGCTATCAGACGGTCGATCGACTTGGTTCTAAACAGTGAGCCAGCCACAAATCTCCCCTCTCAGCTTTCCAGCGGCGCTGGTGTCTCAGGACTGGGTCGCTCTGCGACTATACGCGATGTTGAACGAGCGCTTGAAGGTAGGCGCGCGTCCGGCCGCGCACGTCGGGCACGGCGACCAGATCCCCGATCACGGCTACGGCAGCGGCGCCTGCGGCGATCACCGACGCCGCGTTCTCGAGCGTGATTCCTCCGATCGCGACGACCGGCACGGAACCGGCCATCCGCGCCACCGCCGACACGAACTCGAGCCCGACGGCCTGATAGCCGGTGTCCTTCGTGCGCGTCGCGAAAACGGGACCGACCGCGAGATAGGTGATCGGTTCGCGCAGAGCCGCCTCCACCTGCGCGGACGTGTGCGTCGAGACTCCAATGATGGCGTCTTCGCCGAGCAATCGTCTCGCCTGCGCCGGCGGAAGATCGTCCTGGCCGACATGGACGCCGGCAGGCCGCGACATCAATGCGAGATCGGGTCTGTCGTTGACGATCACCGCAGCATCGTAGGGCGCCGCTGCTCCGGCGATCGTGTCGCAGAGATCGAGAAATGCGCCGGACGGCAGTTCCTTGGCGCGAATCTGAAGACACCGGGCGCCCCCATCCATGAAGGCACACGCCAGGTCCGCCGGTCGCCATCCGGCGCGATGTGCGACGTCGACGTCGACGATGGCGTGGAGCGGGGACAGGGAGATCAGGCCGTATCCGCCAGGCTGGTTTTCTTGGGCTGCGGCATGAACCGCTCCATGAAGGACGTGCTGAGCCGTCCGGCATGGAAGTCCGCTTCGTTCAGGATCTTGAGATGCAGCGGGACGGAGGTGCGGATGCCCTCGATGACCGTCATGTCGAGCGTTCGCTTCATGCGCGCGATCGCCTCCTGACGGTCGCGGCCCCAGGTGATGATCTTGGCGATCATCGAGTCGTAGTACGGCGTCACCGTGCACTCGGAGTGCGCGAAGGTGTCGATGCGGACGCCAGGGCCGCCCGGCGCGCTGAACGCGTGAATCACGACCGGGTGACGGAGCGAACGTCTCCGGATCCTCAGCGTTGACTCGGCACTCGATGGCGTGCCCCGTGAAAGTGACCTCGCTCTGTTTGAACGACAGCCGTTCGCCAGCGGCGATGCGGATCTGTTCCTTCACGATGTCGATTCCGGTCACCATCTCCGTCACCGGGTGCTCGACCTGGAGACGCGTGTTCGTCTCCATGTAATAGAACTTGCCGTCCTGATCCATCAGGAACTCGAACGTCCCGGCGTTCGTGTACTGGACCGCCTTGGCGGCATCCACGACGATGCTGCCCATCTTCTTGCGGATCTTGTCGCTCAGCGCCGGCGAGGGCGCTTCCTCGATCAGCTTCTGATGGCGGCGCTGGATCGAGCACTCGCGCTCACCCAGATGGACGACGTTGCCGTGGTGATCGCCGATGATCTGGAACTCGATGTGGCGCGGGCTCTCGAGGTACTTCTCGATGTAGACGTCGCCGTTGCCGAACGCGGCTTCGGCTTCTCGCGTGCGCCGTTCGAAGCGCGTTGGCCAGTTCGCCAGCCGATCGGACGACGCGCATGCCGCGCCCTCCCCCACCCGCAACCGCCTTCACGATGACGGGATAGCCGATTTCCTTGACGACCTTGAGCGCGTGCTCCTCGCCGGTGACCGGACCGTCGCTGCCGGGCAGCATCGGCACGCCGGCTTTCTTCATCGCCTTCTTCGCGCGCGCCTTGTCGCCGAGGAGCTTGATCACGCTCGGGTCGGGACCGATGAACCGGATGTGGCAGGCCTCGCAGACCTCCGCCAGGTAGGCGCTCTCGGACAGGAAGCCGTAGCCGGGATGGATTGCGTCGGCGCCGGTAATCTCGGCGGCGCTGATGATCGCCGGGACGTTCAAGTAACTCTCGGCGCTTCGCGGCGGTCCGATGCAGACGTCCTCGTCGGCAAAGCGAACGTGCAGCGAGTTCTCGTCGGCTTCGGAGTAGACAGCGACCGTCTTGATGCTCAGCTCGCGGCACGCATGGATGATTCGCAGCGCGATCTCTCCGCGATTGGCGATGAGGATCTTCTTGAACATGTTTACTCTACTGCTCGCTTGTGTTGGGGGGCTCCGGGCGAGGAGTGCCCCTCACCGCGGTCAGTCCCACAAGACGCAACTGTTTCCAACATCACCCACACAAGCGAGTTTCACCGTTAAACCGGTCTGATGGCAAACAGCCGTTCGCCGTACTGAACTGCGCGCCCGTTCTCCACGTACACCTTCACGACTTCACCGTCGCATTCGGCGTTG
Organism: uncultured Acidobacteriota bacterium; assembly: GCA_963757735.1. Classification (GTDB taxonomy): domain Bacteria; phylum Acidobacteriota; class Vicinamibacteria; order Vicinamibacterales; family UBA2999; genus Gp6-AA40. The sequence continues at coordinate 147,537 of CAVWST010000003.1, read as the reverse complement.
ATCTCGTTCATGAGCTTCATCGCCTCGATGATGCAGAGCACCTGGCCAGTCTTCACCATCTGTCCGACCTCGGCGAACGGCTTGGATTCCGGATCGGGCGCTCGATAGAACGTGCCGACAATGGGCGACTTGATGATCGCCAGATCGACGTCTTCGCTTGCCGCCGTCAACGGAGAAGAGGCCGGTTCGCCGGCGCTCGCCGACGTCGCAATAGCCGGCGGTGGCGCGTAGGCCGCGGCAGGCACGACGGACGCCTGGCTGTTCCACTGCGGAGCGCTGTTCTTGCGCAGCCGAACCTTGACGCCCTCCTGCTCGAGTTCGAACTCGGCCAGGTCGTTCTCGCGCATCAGGTCCAGAATCCTTTTGATCTCGTCTAGATCCATTCGTCTCTGGCAGGCGGTATACAGCCTGATCACCCTAGTGCCAGCAACTCCCTTGGCACCGACGTCAACACCTCGCACCCGTCCCCGGTCACGAGCACATCGTCCTCGATCCGCACGCCGCCCATGCCAGGCAGATAGGCGCCGGGCTCAATGGTAAACACCATACCTGGTTCCAGTTGCACGGAAGCTGTGTGCGAACGGGGTGGGCCGACGCGCGGTTCTTCGTGGATGTCCAGACCGAGGCCGTGACCGGTCCCGTGTCCGAATGCCTCTCCAAGCCCGCGCGATTCCAGCAGGCCTCGGGCTGCGCCATCGACTGAAGTCGCGGGGACTCCCGGCTTGACCGCCTCGATGGCGGCTCGTTGAGCATCTCGGACGGCCGCATGCAGCCGGAGGGCGTCTGGAGTGGGCGCCCCTACCGATACAGTCCGGGTCAAGTCCGAGCAGTATCCGTCCAGTACCCCGCCGAAGTCCAGCACGACCAGGTCGCCCGGCCTCAGGATCCGGGTGCCGGCGCGGTAGTGAGGCAGCGCCGCGTTGGGTCCCGATGCGACGATCGTGTCGAAGGCCAGCCGCTCGTAACCGGCTGCTCGCATGGCCATTTCGATCGATCCGGCCACCTCTCTCTCCGTCACGCCTGCACGAATCGATCGAAAGGCGGACTCGGCGACTCCGGTGAGCCGGGCGGCCGCGTCGCGCAGCGTGGCGACCTCGCTGGCGTCCTTAACCAGACGTAACTGCTCGACGACGCGCTCGGTCGATGTCCATGTCAACGCCAGTCCGCGGGAGGTCGAAGTTCGTTCCAGCCATTCCTTCCTGGCTACGGTTAGATGGGCAGCCTCGATCCCGAGTTTCGCCGGCATCGTCAGACCCGACAGCATGTCGATCAGCGCCTCGTCGTAACTCGCGGGCACCGGCCAGATCCGCAGGCCAGGGCAGGCCGCATCAGAGGCCTGAATGGAACGGACCGACTCCTCATAGCGAAAGTCGATCAGCAGGTGAACTTCGCTGTGCGTGACGACGAGTGTGCCGGCACTTCCCGCGTGATTGGACAGGTACCGGATGTTGGTGGGATTGGTCACGACGAGGCCGTCCAGACCAAGCGTCGCGAGCCTGTCTCTGACCGCGCGCTGCCGCGCTGTCAGACTGTCCGAACCGGGAAACCCCATCACTGTTGCCGTGCGAGTCGTCGCTGGCCGATCGCGTCCAGCCAGGCCTGGAGCTCCGAGAGCACCCGTTCGTCCGCCGACCGGACATCCCGGTTCTGCCCCGGCGCCTGTGTCTGATCCTCCGACGCACGCCGGTAGACGGCCTGCTGGGTGCGCTGATGGATCTCTGCGAGCTTACCGACTGCAACGAGATTGTCGGGGGCGGCGTCGAGCACGCGCAGGAACTCGGTGCGCGCATCGTCGAGGCGCCCAAGTTCGAACAGGGCCCGACCGAGTGTGACCCTCGCCGACAGATAGGCGGGATGCTGAGCCAGACCCGCCTCGCACACCCGAACGGCCTCTTCGCAGTCTCCGGCCCGCCGGTATTCCTCCGCAAGCTGCGCAAACGCAATCGACGCCGGATCCTTCTGGACCCGGCGTCGAAGATCCTCAATCCGAGGGTTATCCGTCACGCCCTTGATTATCGCCGCATCCAGCGCGGCCTCAGGGCATCTCTTCCTCTTCCTCTGCCTCCTCGTCCTTGACCTCGATGACCTTGCCATGACGACATCGTGCCGGTGGCGTCGATCACGCTCAGAATGACGGAATAACTACCCGGTGCCTCGAAAAGGACGGCCACGACCGGACCTGAATCTGAACCCCGTCGACATTCCAGACGTACGTGCAAGTCATGCACGAGACGCCCTCATCGGTCGTCTTCGTCGCATCGAGGACAACGCTTCCGGGCTTGGGGGCTTCCGGACTGAACGTGAAGTCCGGACATCGGATACGTCGCGTTGCGAATTCCCGAGAGGCCTAGCGAACGGACCGAGCGAGGCGTTCTGAAAGTCAGAGCTGATGCCTCGCCCTGAGGCGTCACCCAGAACACGACCTTGTTGTCCTGCGCGCAACGACGTCGTCGGTGGGCGCTGTCAGCAGAAATCTTGCCGAGCCGTCCGCACGCAGTGACGCCGGATCCAGCGCAACAACGGCGTCCGGAAGGAGACACACCGACTGCAAGGACACTTTCGGCTTGGGCTGACCCGCCGCGTCCCGCGCCACGACGGTGACTGTCGCCTGTGAGCTGCCATCACGAGGCAACACGGTCGGGTTCGCCGCCATCGTGAGCGACAGGCCGAAGCCAGACGGGCCAGCCAGCGAAGGAGCGGATCGCTTGCACCGTGCACGCGCCGAGAGTGGCCGCCGCACACATGGCCACCATCAGACGCAGATGCGAACATCCGATTCTCTCTGCTGTTGTTCATAACCATTCCTACTCGGGATCCGCGAAATCGCCGAAGTCGATGCCGATGTTGCCGGCAGCACTGATTTCATTGCCGGCTTGGTCCTGGCCGTAGAACGTCACCGTCGGCAATCGTGGAGATGACTGTAGCCGTTGAAGCGCAGCGCCTGGAGCGGCGCCTCTTGCTTCGCGCGTGTGACGCACGATCTGGAACCCCGCCGTGACCTGACCCTCCGCCGGAATGGTGAAGGTCACGCCGGAGTCGAAGGCAAACGGCACGTCAACACCCTGAACGTTGCGACCGTCTGTTCTCCGGTACTCGACGCGGTATCGATTGATCGTCACCGTGTTCAACTCGCTCGGGCTGGCCGGGTTCCCGGGCGAACCTGGATCCTTCAGGACCAGCACCAATTCCACCTCGCCGACGTCGTTGTACGATCGTGGGACACGGGCTCTCCTTCGAGCACGGATCATCGGTGAGCATCATGATCACGTCGGACTGCAGCGTGCCGCCCTTCTCGCCAGCTCCGCACCAGAGGCGGCCTAAGCGTTGCACGACGATCTGCATCGGCGACCGCCCCTGGCGGCTGACATCCCCGCAACTGGCCGACAGCGCAACGAGCGCTGACAGCGGCCGCGAATTTGACGAGTTTCACAGTCACTTGTCGTTCTCTCCTAGAGCCTCATGATCTTCGGGGTGATGAAGATGAGCAGCTCACGGCTCTCATCGCTGAACTCGTTGCGCTGGAACAGCCAGCCGAGAAGCGGAATCCGATGCAGTCCGGGCGTCCGGTCCTGACTCGCCTGCTCGCGGCTGACGTAAATGCCGCCGATGACGGTCGTGTCGCCATCGCCGACCAGCACCTGCGTCAGCGCACGCTGCGTGTCGATGGGCGGAATGCCGTTGATGGCGCGGCTGAAGTCGGGCGACGCGTTCTCGACCGAGATGCGCATGATCACCGTGTTGGTCGCCGTGATCTGCGGGGTCACCCTGAGCGTCAACGCCGCATCACGGAAGGTCACGGTGACGGTGTTGTTTGCGACGGTCTGAATCGGAATCTGGACGCCCTGAGTGATTTCGGCCTCGATGTTGTTCTGCGTCGAGACACGCGGCGTCGAGAGGATCCGTCCCTGGCCAGTCGATTCGAGCGCTGTCAAGCGCAACGTCGAGGTTGACGGCGCCGTTCACCGCGCCGAGCGCCAGCCCGATGGCACTCGTCGCCGGGCTCACGCCCAGGTTCACCATCGAGGCAGTCCCGTCCGGTCCCGACGTGGCCCCGGTCCGGCCCCCGACCGCAGCCTGATTCGGGAACGACAGCGGCAGGGTATTCCCGAGATCCCCGCTGGCGCGCGCCCCGATACCCCACTGGACGCCGAGGTTCCGCGCAAAGTCACGGGTCGTCTGGACGATGCGCGCTTCGATCTCGACCTGCGGCTCCGGACGATCCAGCGTCGTGAGGAGGCCGATTGGCGCGCTCGAGGCGATCGGCCAGGTCGTTGATGATGAGCGTGTTCGTGCGCTGATCGAACTGGATCGATCCGCGCTGCGACAGCACCGTCTGCGTGAGCAGCTGGCGCAGATCCTCTGCGCGCGCGTAGCTGAGCGAGCGGGTCAGCACGCGCAGCTCGCCGGCGAGCGCCTGCTCGTCCGACAGCTTGCGGCGCTGCGCCTCTTCCTCAGCCAGGACCGTCAGCGGCGCGACACGCACGATCGTGCCGTCGACGACGTAGCCAAGCTTGTTGGCGCGCAGGATGATGTCGAGCGCCTGATCCCAAGGCACATCGCGAAGTGCGACGTCGACCGTGCCCTGGATCGTCGGGTCGATCACCAGGTTCAGCCCGCTGATCTCCGAGAACGTCCGGAGCACGGCGCGGAGGTCCGCACCCTGGAAGTCGAGGCTGACCGGATTGCCCGTGTATCGCGGTTGCACGGGAACAACCGGCTGCTGCGGCGGTGCCTGTGCGGCAGGCTGCTGCGCCGCACCTGCCGGCGCCGGAGCCTGCGCTGCCGGGGCCGGCGCGGCCACTCGCTGAGCGGGAGTGGCGACCGGTGCCTGGCGCGCCGTTTCAGCGTTGGACACGGGACACCTGCGGTGCGTCAACGCGCGTCGCAGCCGTGCGCGGCGCCTGAAGCGCGCTGAATGGATCGGCCGCCGGTTCGTCGAACACAAGCGTGAGATCGTTGCCGTCCTGAGACGACTCGACGCGATACGGTGCCGAGCGCGAAAGGTCGACGCTCACCTGCGTCATCAGCGGCGCCTTCGGATCGAACCCGATCCGCACGCGCTGGACCGGCCCCTGACCCACGTTGGTCGTGGTCGGCAGGGACGACGTCACATTCGGCAGGTTGACGACGACCCGGCGTGGTCCATCCTTCGGCTCGATCACGCTGGTCGCGATCAGGCGCGAGGTGCCGAGCAGCGTCACCGCTGTGGCCTCGCCTCTCTTCTGAATACGGAGATCGCGAATCGCAGACGACGGACCGGTGAAGCTGATGCCGGCTGCTGTCGCTGCTGTAGTTGCGGCTTTTGCAGTCGGTGCCGCAGGCGCAGCGGTCGGCGCTGTCATCGCGGCGGCGGCGGGCGCTGGTGTCGCTGCTGGTGCCGCCGCCGTCGGAACGATCGGCGCACCCGCTACTCGCTCGGCCTCAACATAGATGACGTTCCTGGTGCTGCGCACGCGAGGCCGCATCGGCTGATCGAGTGTGAAGCGCACCCGCGCGACGATTGTCCCGTCGTTGGCGGCGGCGTTCTCCACCTGGACGGCCGCGATCGGGTGACGCGGGTCGGCAGTGAACTCGTTCTGGAAACCGAGCGCCACGACATCACGCAATTCGACGACGAACGTCTTGGGATCGGGCTGCGACGCGACGTATGGCACAGAGGTCGAGGCCTCGATGGCGATGACCCCCATTCGTCCGTCGACGCGGGACGCAATCCGCTTCAACATCGCGGTATCGGTCCCCGCTCCGCTGACTCGCATTGGATTCATGACGCCGAGCACTGTCGCGAGACAGAGCCCGAGCAGCATCGAAAGTCGGTACGTTAACGGCATGGTTCGCCCAAACCTCTCCACTACTTCCCCTCTTCCGTGTGTCGAAGGACTTTCCGCACCTCGTGAACCTTCTCGAGCGAGAGCGGATCGTTGACCTGCTGCAGAATGACCATCGAGTCGGCGGTAATCGCTCGAACGGAGCCGTCCGACAACTTGTCGCCCGTGCGCACGATATAGGTCTTGCTGTCGACGCCCTGGACGATGCCGACGAAGCCACCCTGGCTCAGAACGACTCCACGCAGGCTGACTTCAGCGGTTCCCAGTCCGGCCAAGCCTGCGACTCGCGTCGTCTGCGATGAATCCACACCGCGACGCAGCAAGCTGACGAATGGATCGCGACGTCCTTCCGGGTTGTACGTAAATCCCTGCGCCTCGACGGCATCGGCCTTCGCTGCTCCGGCAGCCATTGCCGTTGCGCAGCAGGGCTGCGGCCGCTGGCGCAGTTGCAGGAGCCGCCGGCGCCGCTGCTTGCGGAGCCTGGGCCTGTGCTGCTCCAGTCGCGAGCAGAACGGTCAACGGGATGAACACTAGAGCGCGAGTCACGGCGTTACTCCGTCACCGCCGCGCCGGGCGCCGGCGCCGCTGCTGCAGGTTGCGCATCAAGCAACACGAACGTCGTCGCGGTGCAGTCCGCGGTGATCGTCGCTGTGCCGGATTGCACGTCCGGCGCCTTGATATGGATGGTGCCCACGTTGATGATTCGGTGAACTTGCTCACCCGCTCCAGGAACGTGCCGAGGTCGTGATAGGTCCCTTCGAGCTGCAGACCGATCGGCCATTCCGCGTGCATCTGCCGGCGCGTCACCGAGCGCGGCGTGAATCCGCGAATCGTCAGGCGCGACTGTGTTGCCATCGCCTGAACGCGGCGCAACAGATCACCCACGTCCTGTTCTTCGGGAAGGACCGCACGCAGACGATCGAGCTGCGCTTCGAGCGATTCAACTTCGCGACGGAACTCCGGCAACCGCTTCGCCGTGTTGAGACCGCGCTCGATTTGCTGGTTGATCGTGGCGAGCTGTGCCTCGCGCGCGGCGATGTCTGCCATCGTCTTGTCGGCGTAGAAGTACCAGAAGGCGCCGACCGCCGCCGCCGACAGGGCGACGAACACGCCGACCTGCGTGTACCACGGCAACTTGTTGAGGCTAAGGTTGATCGCCACTACTGGACCCTCACTCGACTCTCGATCGACGCCGTCACGTGACCTACTTGCCCGCCGGTGGCGTGGCTTTGCCCGCAGGGCCTGCGCCGGCGGCGCGGCCAGCGGAGGCGAGCTCCGCTTTCACCGTGAAATTGATCAATTCGACAGCCTGGGCCGCGCCCGAGCGGTTGTTTTCGACAACGCTGTTCACGATGTCGATCGGCTTCTTCAGGAATCCACCGTTGCCCAGGTTGGCCACGAAATCAGAGAGCGCGATGAGCGTCGTGCTACGCCCCTGAATCGTCACGGAGCCGCCGTCCTGGTTCATGTCGGTAAGCCAGAGCATGTCCGGCAGGCTCTTGCTGATGTGATCCAGAAGCTGTACGGGAACACTCTGACCGCTGCGCAGCTGCTCAATGAGCTGCACGCGCTGCTGCAACTGCGTGCGCTGTGCTTCGAATTTCTGTACTTCAGTGAGCAGTGACTGCAGGCGCGCGGCTTCGGCCGTCTTCATGGCAATCTCGTTGTCGACGCGAGCTGACTCGTTCTGGAGGGTCCAGTACCACCAGCCGATGCCGACGACGGAAGCGACGAGAATCAGGCTGCACGCCACTGTGAGGCGCTGGCCGAGATCGAAGGCCGGCGCTGCCTTCTTCGCCTGTTTGCGCTCAGTGCCGAGGAGGTTGATGCGAATCATCGGTCGCTCACCTTCCTGAGCGCGAGACCAACGGCGACAGCCGCCGTCGACGCGTGCTCAACGGCTTCACGACCAAGCTTCTTGGGATCCCAGACGATGGTGCGGAACGGATCGAACTCTTCGACCGGCGCGTTGAAGCGCTCGTGCAGCATGTCGCGGAAGCCATCCACTCGCGACGCGCCGCCGCTCAACATGATCCGGTCGATGCGATCGGACGATGCAGTGGCCTTGAAGAAGTCGAACGTCTTCTGCACTTCGAGCAGCACGTTCTCCGTTACGGCCCGCAGCACGGGCTGGGCCTCTTCGAACGAGGCGCCGTCAACCGGAATGCCCTTCTTCAGCTGCTCGGCCGACTCGTGCGGAAGATCGAGTTCTTTCTGGACCGCTTCGGTATACGCGTTGCCACCGATCGAGATGTCGCGAGTGAACATCGACTGCTCACCCTGCAGGATGTTGATGTTGATGGCGCTGGCGCCGGCATTCAGCAGGACGGTCACCTGCCCCGGATCCAGTCCGTAGTTCACATCGAAGGCGTTCTGAAGCGCGAAGGCATCGACGTCCACGATGACCGGGGTGCGACCCGCCTGTGCGATGACGCCCGTGTAGTCGCCAATCTTTTCCTTCTTCGCCGCAACGAGGAGCACTTCCATGCTGCCGCGTGAATCGGGACCGGTGCCGGCGTCAAGAATCTGGTAATCGAGGTTGACGTCCTGAATGTCGAAGGGGATGTACTGCTCCGCTTCCCAGTAGATCGACTCGTTGAGTTCCGACTCCGTCATCACTGGCAGCGTGATCTTCTTGACGATGACGGCGTTACCCGAGAGCGAGGCGCAGACGTCCTTGCCCTTGAAGGCTTTGTTGCGCTCGAACACCTGGCGAATAGCTTCCGCCACGGCGCCGGCGTCGATGATGGCGCCGTCAACGATGGCATCGGCTGGTACCGGCTCTTCGCCGTACGCCGCCACGCGGAAGCCTTTGCCCGCGGGCTTCAGTTCGACCGCCTTGACCGCACTCGATCCGATGTCGAGTCCGACCACTGATTTCGATTTACCAAACATGCCAAACATAAAGAGGTCTCTAACGCCTGCTCACTTCGAGATCCCCGATCACGGGCGCAACGGCTGTGCCACTACCTCGACCACTCGCTCTTTGGCCAATTTCGCCCCATTCGCGTGTTTTGCTCGTCGTGGGAGTAGCAGTTTCCGAACCCCCCTGACGACAAAACCGTGCGCAAATCACACTTCTGTCGCACCTGTGCTCGAACCAACGCTTGACAAGGTTTTTATCGGCAGAATTGTCGAGGACTCCAAAAGAGCGACAGTGCCTGGAGCCTCACTGCCACGTCGGGAGAAGTCCCTCTGGATGTGTGGCTTGACAAGATGTGAAGACGGTCCGTATCATTGGCGTTTACCGTTGTAGGTCACGTCTGCGCTGATTGGCATCGGCTCGAAGTTGGGACCGAGAGCGTGGACCAACCCAGCCTCTGCCGACAACGGTTGGCCGGGGCGAAGGAATCCCTGAATTCATGCGTACGTTTATCGCGAGCGCGAAACGCGCGGACAGCCAGTGGCACGTCATCGACGCCGACGGGAAGGTGCTGGGCCGAGTGGCCACACTGACGGCGCGGCTGCTCCAAGGCAAGCACAAGGCGACATACACGCCTTTCATCGATACCGGCGATCACGTCGTCATCGTCAATGCCGGCGCGGTCAAGCTCACGGGTGAGAAAGAACAGAAGAAGATCTATCGTCGGCACAGTGGTTTCGAGGGCGGCCTCCGCGAAGAGCGCGCGGTCGACGTACGAAAGCGCCGACCGATTCGTTTAATGGAGGAAGCGGTCCGCGGCATGCTGCCGAAGACCAAGATGGGAGACGCGATGTACCGCAAGCTCAAGGTCTACGCCGGTCCCGATCATCCTCATACGGCACAGCAACCGAAGAAGATCGAGGTCGCATAGCTTGGCAAGCATCGAATACTACGGCACAGGCCGCCGCAAGACATCGACTGCCCGCGTTTTCCTCCGCCCCGGCAAGGGACTCATCACCGTTAACCATCGCGAGTTCGATCGGTACTTCATGACAGACGCGCTGCGCACCCAAGTGCGCCGGCCGCTTCTGTTGACGGAGACCGGCGAGAAGTTCGACATCCTCGCAACCGTGGATGGCGGCGGGATCAACGGTCAGGCTGGCGCCATGCGCCTCGGCATTTCGCGCGCGCTCTGCGAGTTCAACGTAGAGCTCCGCAAGCAGCTGAAGAAGGACGGACTGCTGACGTCCGACTCGAGAGTGAAGGAACGCAAGAAGTACGGTCTGGCTGGCGCGCGTAAGCGCTTCCAGTTCAGCAAGCGTTAAGAAAAGAGGGAGGGATCTTGTCCGGGATTGCGATGAAGGACCTGCTGGAGGCCGGAGTTCACTTCGGGCACCAGACGAAACGGTGGAATCCGAAGATGAAGGAGTACATCTTCGGCGAGCGGAACGGCATCTACATCATCAACCTCAATAAGACCGTCAAGAAGTTCCGCGACGCCGAGGAGTTCATCACCAACCTCACCGCTGATGGGCGCACGCTGCTCTTTGTGGGCACGAAGCGCCAGGCGCAGGATGTCATTGCTGAAGAAGCGCAGCGATGCGGCATGTACTTCATCAATCAGCGATGGCTCGGTGGACTGCTGACCAACTTCACCACCATTCAGCGCAGCCTTGGACGTCTTCGAGATCTGGAAGCGATGGTCACCGACGGCCGGTACGACACGCTCTCGAAGAAGGAGATCGCCCGCAACGAAAAGGAGAAGCGCAAGCTTCTGAAGAACCTCGAGGGCATCCGGCACATGTCGCGTCTACCCGACGCCGTCTTCGTCGTTGATACCCGCAAGGAGAAGATCGCGGTCGACGAGGCGCGCAAGCTGAAGATTCCTGTGATCGGCGTCGTCGACACGAACTGCGATCCCGACGAAGTGGACTACGTCGTGCCGGGCAACGACGATGCCCTGCGTGCGATTCGGCTCTTCGCGTCGAAGATCGCCGATGCCGTCGTGGCTGGTCGCGGCATGCGCGAATCGCGAATGGCTGAAGATGATGCGGCTCGCGCGGAAGAAGCCGCCGCCGCGGATTCAGCGGCACGACTCACGCGCGCGGTGCGTCCGCAGCGCCGAGCCGAGACCGCACCCACAACAGCCGGGGCCTAGGAACCGAAGAACGGAGTTCTGGCGCCGGCCCACAAAGCCGGCGCTTTTTATGTACGGTCCCCCGTCCCAGGTCTCCAGTCCTCAGTCCTGAACCTGAACTGCGAACGAGACGTGACCGAAGACGGGAGACCGAAGACCGGAGACGGAGACCAGAGATGGCAGAGATCACAGCAGCAATGGTGAAACAGCTTCGCGACCAGACCGGCGCGGGCATGATGGAGTGCAAGGCAGCCCTCACAGAGGCGAACGGCAACATGGAAGAGGCTGTAACGCTGCTGAGGAAACGCGGCCTCGCGCAGGCAGCGAAGCGAGCCGGGCGTGCGACGGCGCAGGGAGTCATCGGCAGTTACATCCACATGGGCGGCCGCATTGGCGTCCTGGTCGAGGTGAATTGCGAATCGGACTTCGTGGCGCGCACCGACGACTTCAATAACCTCGTGAAGGAAGTCGCGATGCATATCGCCGCTGCGGATCCCAAGTGGGTTCGCCGCGAGGAGGTTCCGGCGGAAGCCATCGAGAAGGAGAAGGCGATCTACCGGGCACAGATGGAGAACTCCGGCAAGCCGGCCAACGTGCTCGACAAGATTATCGAGGGCAAGCTCGGAAGCTTCTACTCTCAGTTCGTCCTGCTCGATCAGCCGTCGATCCGCGATGGCAGCATGACTGTCTCGCAGGTCGTGGCGCAGGCGACGGCAAAAACCGGCGAGAACATTCAGATCAGCCGGTTTGTGCGCTTTCGCATGGGCGAAGGCGCGGAAGCCTAGCGACTTCTTCGTGGGTGGTTGGTGGTAGGGAGTTCGTGGTAGTGAAAACACGAACGCCCTATCTCAACCACCAACTACCAACCACGAACCACCAACCCGCCTCCATCAACCAGCTATAATCGCTGGTCGATGTCCTCTGAAGCCGTCGTGCCCTCCACGCAAACTCCTGTCTACAAGCGCGCGCTCCTGAAGCTGTCGGGTGAAGCCCTGATGGGCGAGCAGCAATTCGGCGTCGACCCCGCCGTCGCCACACGGATCGCGCTGGACGTGGAATCCATACAGGCGTTAGGCGTCGAGACGGCGATCGTCATCGGCGGCGGCAACATCTTCCGTGGCCTCGCAGCGAGCGCCCGCGGCATGGATCGGGCAACAGCCGACTACATGGGCATGCTCGCCACCGTCATCAACGCTCTCGCGCTGCAGGACGCGCTCGAGCAGCAGGGTGTTGTCACCAGAGTGGTGACTGCGATCGAGATGCGTGCAGTGGCCGAGCCGTTCATCAGGCGGCGCGCCATCAGACACCTCGAGAAAGGTCGCGTCGTCATCTTCGCGGCCGGCACCGGGAGTCCCTACTTCACGACGGATACGGCCGCGGCCCTGCGCGCGATGGAGATCAAGGCCGATGTGATCCTCAAGGGCACCAAGGTCGACGGCATCTACACTGCCGACCCGATGGTGGACCCACAGGCCACGAAGTACCCGAAGATTTCCTACCTTCAGGTCCTCGAGCGGCAACTGAAGGTGATGGACGCGACGGCGATCTCGCTCTGCATGGACAACAAGCTGCCGATCGTCGTCTTCAACCTGCGGCAAGCAGGCAACATCCGCCGCGTCGTCCTCGGCGAGCCCATCGGCACGACTGTCTCAGTGTGAAGGGGTCAGACCCCTTCACGGTTTTGCACTCATAGAGTGGAGCTATGGAATTCAAAGACCTGAAAGGCATGTTCACCGACGTGAAGACGCGGATGGATTCCGCCATCGAACGTGTACGCCGGGATATGGCGCACATTCGTACCGGCCGCGCCACGGTCAGCCTGCTCGATGGCATTCAGGTCGAGGCCTACGGAACGCGGATGCCCATCAACCAGGTCGCAACGCTCTCCGTGCCAGAGCCGGCGCTGATCATCGCGCAGCCGTTCGACCCACAGGTGATGGGAGCGATCGAGAAAGCCATTCGCGCTTCGGACCTGGGGCTCAATCCGGCGAACGATGGCAAGGCGGTGCGCATTCCGATTCCGGCGCTCACCGACGAGCGCCGCAAGGAGCTCTCACGCCACATCCACAAGCAGGCGGAAGAAGGACGCAACTCGGTCCGTCAGGTGCGCCGCGACGCCAACGATCGGCTGAAGAAGCTGCTCAAAGACCACACCATTTCCGAGGACGATGAGCGGAAGGGACTCGATCAGGTCCAGAAGACAACCGACGAGCACGTCAAGCTGATCGACGACCTGCAGAAGAAGAAGGATCAGGAACTACTCGGTCACTAGTCTCCGAACGACACTCCCAGCGCGCGAGCGGTCAGCAGCAGGTCGTAGTCGAGCGGCACGGTCTTGATCTTGCCGACGACTTCGCCGATCGGGATGGGCACGAGGTCAGGGGGATGGTTCGCAACCATCTTCCCGAACTGCCCGCGCATGAGCAGGTCCACAGCCTTTCCGCCGAACCTGGTCGCCAATGTTCGATCGAACGCCGTCGGTGATCCGCCGCGCTGCAGGTGGCCCAGCACGACGTGACGCGTTTCTTTACCCGCGCGTTCCTCAAGCTGTTTGGCGCACAGTGCTCCCGCTCCCCCAAGGCGCTCCGCGTGTCCGCCCTTCGCCTGTTCGATAAGCGACAGTGCCCCGTGAATCGGGCGCGCACCTTCGGCGACGACCACGATGCTGAAGCGAGCGCCTTTCACGTCGCGGTCGCGGATGCAGACCGCCACCTTGTCCACGTCGTAGGGAATCTCTGGAATCAGGATGACGTCGGCGCCACCGGCCACACCGCTGTGCAGGGCGATCCAACCTGCGTATCGCCCCATCACCTCGACGACCATGATGCGGCGATGTGCTTCGGCAGTCGAGTGAAGTCGATCGATCGCGTCCGTGGCGAAATCGACTGCCGTGTCGAATCCGAAACAACTCGTCGTCCCCACGATATCGTTGTCGATCGTCTTCGGCACGCAGACGAGCGGCACACCCATCTTGTAGAACTCGTACGAGATCGCCAGCGTGCCGTCGCCACCGATGCACACGAGCGCATCCAGCGCCATCTTTCCGAACATGTCCACGACACGATCGGCGTAGTTGAACGTTCCCTGCGGCGTGACGATAGGCTCGATGAACGGATTGCCACGGTTGACTGTGCCGAGCATCGTTCCTCCGAGCCGGAGGATGCCTGTCACGTCACGCGGTACGAGCGGCCGGGACTTCTCGGGATAGATGAGACCGTCGAAGCTGTCCTCGAGGCCGATGACCTCTACGCCCGCGTTGTACGCGGATTTCACGACGGCGCGGATCACCGCGTTCAGCCCGGGAGCGTCGCCGCCTCCGGTAAGGACTCCGATTTTCTTCATCTTCGGCATGGGCGGCGGGTACGTCGGCCGGCGCAGGGTCGCGTGGCGAGTCACCTGGAGTATAGCAGTCGCATCAGCCTGTTATGCGCTCAGGCCGAGGTACAACGATGTCGTAACAGCTGATTTACGACGACAGCGACGTAGGAATTTGCTACGGGGGCAACCTTCGCCTGCTACGAGCGCGAAGGTTGGTGGACGGCGCGAGGCTCGAACTCGCGACCTCCGCATTGCGAACGGTCGCGGCGAGTAGCGAGAACGGCCGCAGCGTCAACACGTTGCGGCCTCTTCTTTTCTGTCACGTCAGCGCGTGATCACCCGCATAAACATTGATAGTTTGCATACCGTGTGATCACGGATGGGCAGAACCTTGGGCAGAATCACTCACTGAGCGCACGCGCCTTCGCGATCCAGGTGCGCATCGTGGACTGGTTCATGTTCCCCCAGCGCTTTGCCAGTGTCTTGGATGGGTGTGGGTCGTTGAGTATCAGCGCGTCGTGCTCCCGTTTCAGGCGACGGTAATCGGCTGCTGTCATTTTGCTCGGGCGCCCGCGACTCCCCCGCTTGGCCGCGACTGGCCGCGCGGCACGTGGGCGTAAGGAGTCAAGGTAGCGTCGAACGCGCCTGAACTTCACCTGCTGCCAGAGCTGCACCGTGACGCCATGCTCGTCAGGGATCGCACGATTGGGCCGCGTTGGCTGAAGAATCACTTCCGCGATTTGGATCGTTCCCTTCTTCGTCCGGCCAAACTTGTAGACCACTCTCCAATAGTTCGTCAGGTCAACCTGCATTGCGACTGGCCCCGTCTGGCCATCAACTATCAGACCGATCATCGCCCACCCCTGTTGCAGAAGATTCCGAGTTCAAGTGCAGATTCCTTTTACAACACAACTCACAGTGTGTCCTAATAATGCGTAGGGAGTCACTATGAACGATTCAATCCTTCTTCGACGCCGAGATCTGGCGCGCAAGCTTGGTGTTTCGGTGAGTCAGGTCTCGAAATTCGAGCGCGAGAAGCTTCTGACCAGGATCGAGATCCCAGGCATCCGTGCGGTGTGCTATGACGCTGCTGAAGCAGAGGCGCTGGCGCAGCTGTGGATCCAGCAGTCACGCGTCGGCACACTGTAAAAACGAAACCGCCGAACCAGGTGGTACTGGCCGGCGGCAAAGGAAGGGACAAATGAACGGGACGTTGTTGAGAAGTGTACCGCAATCACTAGAGCGGCGCAATGAGTCCGCAGAACAACTTGCGCGCATTGCGAGCGCGATCGAACGGTTTGTTTCGGTGTTTGAGAGTTTCGGTCGGGCGTACCTGAAAGCGCGATTCGTCGGGCGAGCGACAGATCGATGGGCCTCTTGACTGACGTGCTCGAGGACTACGCCAACTTCGGCACGGTCGACGCCGAGGATCTCGATTCCGTTTCTGGTTTCCCCCTAGGGGATGGAGTTGCGACCAGCAATTTACCGTTCCGGACGGCGGCCGATGTGGCGAGCGCTGTGCCCGAAGCCGTCGATTGGATCGTGCCCGGTTTCTTGGCCCCCGGTGTTGTGACCGAGTTGGACGGCAAGCTGAAGGCCAGTGGTAAGACGACATTTGTTGGTGCGCTCACGCGAGCCGTTGTCACGGGGGGGCAGTTTCTCGGTTTCCCTGTGAGCACCAGCCCCGTCGTCTGGCTCACCGAGGAACGGCCGCAGACCTTCTCCGAAACATTGAAGCGCGCGCAACTTGAAGACCGGCAGGACGTACATGTCCTGCACTGGCACGAAGTCAAGGCGCTGCCCTGGCCGACCGTGATGGAAGGCGCCATCCAGAAAGCACAGACGGTCGGTGCTCGGGTGCTCATCGTTGACACCATTGGCCAGTGGGGCGGCCTTCGTGGAGACGCGGAGAACAGCAACGGCGCCCAACTCGACGCCGCAGAACCCCTCCAGGACGCAGCAGCGCGCGGCCTGGCCGTCATCGTGCCCAGACATGAGCGCAAGTCAGGCGGCGAGGTGGGCGAGAGCGGACGCGGCGGGTCAGCCTTCTCTGGAGCCGTCGACATCGTTGTGTCGATTCGCCGAGGTGAGGGCAAAACCAAATCCACGGTACCGTGTACTCCATTGCCTCAGTCGGTTCAGTGAAACACCAGACACGCTGGTTATTGACCTGACGCCTGAGGGCTACATTGCACTTGGCGCTGAGGGTGCTGTGGCGGTGCTCGATGCCGAGCGCGCCATTCTTGATCGCCTGCCTGTCAAATCAGAGGATGCGCTGGATCTCGAGGGCCTTAGGCTCATCGAGCCATCCATCGGCCGCACGGTGGCAAAGGCCGCCATCAAGAGTCTCGTGGCGACTAGCAGGGCGACGCGCCTCGGCTCGGGAAAACGAGGCGATCCGCATCGCTTCTTTTCAGCGATGAATCTGGTTTCAACTCACACCCCTAGGTGTGACCAGCAACCAGAAACGCATTCCAGGGTAAACGGCAAGTCGTTTCACTTCGATGGAGTGCCGGTATGAATGTGTCGAAGCCAGCAATCAAACCGACACGACAGCAGATTCGAGCAGCACGCGAAGCCCTGGCCGCGATGCTCAATCAACCAAAAGGAGAGAGACGATACGGACAACATTCCCAAGGCGATGCAAGCGAGAAGCATGCCGGGTGGGGGTAACACTGGAAACTTTCTCTTTGTAAACCATGACGGAACCTACGCGCGCGGTTTGGCGAAATTTGGCGTTTTTGAGCGGGGCCTAGAGGACTTATGGCTGGAGTGAAAAGTCGTTCGGGGCGAAAGAGGTTCCCTCTGGAGTTGCACATCGCGCGGAACACGTATCGGCGCGATCGGCATGGGCCGTTGCCGACGCTGGGCGCGGTGGCGCTCCAGCCGGCGATCCCGGAGCCTCCCGCCGCGGCGCTGGTGGGCCTGGGGCCACAGGGGCAGGAGTTCATGCGCGCATCGTTCACGGACTACGAGTTCTCGGTGATGGAAACCGAGGTGCTCCGTCTCGCGGGACGCTGCCGCGATGACGAGGCGCAGGCGCGGGAGGCCGGCGATCTGAAATCGGCACGGGCGGCGGCGCGTCAGTTCCTGGCGGCGCTACAACGCTTGGGTCTACCACGGGAGGACAGCAAGTGAAACGACGTGTCTCACCGTTAGTTCAGATCGAGCCGCTAGACATTGGCCTCGCGAGTCTGTTGTTGCATGGATGGGGCTCGCCACTCCGGGAGCGCGGTGAGAACCCGCTCAACGTCTATTTGTTGACCGACGACGACCTTCAGCGGATCTGGCGCGAGCATCAGCCCGGCGCTAATGGCGGAAGCAGCGCGGCTCGTGGTTGCGCCCTGGGCACGGGATCACTTCGATGGGGAGGGCAGCACGAGATGAGCGACGAGAAGCGGTGGATTCGCGACTACCTCCGTAAGTTGGATCACCGGATCAAGCTCGAGGGGATTCGCGAGAAGGGGCGCGAACTCGCAGACCTTCGCCGCCGCAATCATCGCAGCGAAGAGAAGTTGACGATCGCTGTCGCCAGGACTTGCGCCAAGCTGCAAAACCGCACACTGGCTGACCTCCAGCGGTTCCATGAAATCGCCGTCTCAGATGTCGTGCTGCCCTGGGACCGAGTGCGAGGTACAGGCGTGGCGAGGCATGCCGCGGAGTTGCTCGCGACGCATCGCATCACGGCGACGTATGACGTCCTTGGTGGCGTGAATGGATACGCCAATTATGTCAGACGGACGATCGACACGTCGCCAATCAACAACGTCTCGGCCTACACGACGCTGGTACACGAGGTCGGGCACGTTGCGGTCGGCTGTCCCCCATCGCATAAACGCGCCACGGTAGACGACACGCCGAAGCGGGTGTGTGTGCGCTGCGAACTTGAGGCTTGGCGATTCGCTACGCAGAATGCGCGGCCGCACTGGACGCGCGCCATGCATGACCACATGCGGCGCGCCCTGATGTCCTACCGCAAGTACGGCACACCCGCCGAGCAAGAGGAGATCGATCGATTCGTCTCGAATTTAAATTATTGCAAGTTGCGCCAAGAGCGCGCACAGAGAGGATAGCGATGAAGGAACGATATGAACGTGCCCAAATCGGCGCAGATCGCCCCGTCGGAATGCAGCTGCGACGCCTGCGCCAAATGGCAACCGGCACCACCGTATGCCAGCAGCCGCGATGGCCGTGCAAAGAGACCGGCATGTTCGCTGGTGGGTGATCTGGCGATCTGCAAATCATGCCGGGAAGCGGTTCGGATGGATCGAAACGTTGCACGACAGAAAGAAGCCTTCGCGCATCAGCGCGGGGCGCGGTAAACCTAAACGACAGATAGGAAGAGGACAGACAGATGAAAACGATTAGCCGAGTACTCACCCTGGGGAGTAATCAGTGGCGAGGCGTCTCGGCCCGAGCGCGATTTCGCAAAGGAACGGCAGGCGAATCGTCAGTCGGATCCGGACACGAAAAAGCAGTACCAACTCACTGACGATGATTTCAAGTACGTGACGTCCATCGGGGATTTCCCGAAGATCATCGACCACGACAAGCGCATCCCCATGCGTAGACGCGACAAGACCGAAGAGTGGTTCGGGCGCATGCGTGCGATTTTCGCGAAGGTGAAGTGAGAATCCAAACGGCCACTCTTGAAAGTTCCATGCGCGATGAATCTGGCGGCGCGGCTGGCTCGATAAGACGCGCCGTGCTCTTTGACAACTGAATATTATCGACGGCGGCTCTTGAGCTTCGAGCACATGCGACTTCTTGAGGATGATTGCCAAGAGCAGCGAGAACAGCGTCTGGGTCGAGGCAGACCTCCCCGTGAAAGTTGCCTATCAATGCGCAGGATTTCGTGACGTGTGTTTTGCAGGCTCTCTGGTGTGCGAAATGCCGAACGCGCGCACACAATGCCCCTATTGCGACAGCCAGGCAGTAAGCGACCTAGCGCATATCCTACGCCTTCGCGCAGCCGATTTGTTTCAGTGCTGCACATGCCTCGAGATATGGCACGTTCCGAAAGGTCAGAATTGGCCGCCGAGTCGGGACTTAGTGCGCCTCAAGAAACTCGAAGGAGACTGATCCTCAACGAACGCAACGAAGACTCAGTGAAATAAAAGGACGCGCTCGCAGCCGGTGGGTGCCACGGCAAAGTGAATGATTTGTTTCGAGATCGGGGCCTAGACGGCCGTTCAGAGGCCCCCGCTGAGACCTCCAGCGACAGATCTGAACGGCCACTCTTGAAGTTCAAAAGTGGGAGCGAAGAATCCGACGGCCGCGCGGCTGGCTAAATAAGACGCGCCCTGGGTCAGATGTTTATCTGTTGACCTACTTCACGCGCGTGAATCGGCGATGCAACAGCACCATTGCGACGGACAGGAGCAATGCCGTTCCTGGCTCTGGCACCGGAATGCAATCGCAGGGGCCGCTCGCTCACCTGATCGAAGTCGAGCCGTTCTAATCGGAATGAATATTCTCGACTAAACCATTACACCTGTTTACTTCTTGGCGTTCTTCTCGGCTTCCTTCGCCTCTTTCGCCGCGTCCTTGGCTGCCCTCTCGGCTTCCTTCGCAGCCTCCTTTTCGTCCTTGGACCAATCCGAACCGTTGGACGCGAATACTGGCATGGCCTCCAGCGACACGATGACAGGAGCCACGTATGCGGCTTTTTTTACAAATGCACGCCGAGACGGATCGTCGTTGTGTTCACCCATCAAAATAGGCCTCTCGACATATCGAAGCGCTACCGTTGTTGACAGCGAAGCAATAGTCCAGCCACTAGCGTAGTCAACATGGGCTGAACCTCTACCGATGCGGAGTTTCGGCCTTGGGCGACTTTTGTCGCCACAACGTGGACCTAGACGCTCAGGATTTGCAATCGACAACATCGCCGTGCAAACACGATGCGGCGTGTTGGGAGATTGTAGTCGGGCTGAACTCTCCGGCACTTCACCCTGTCCGCTGTGCCGCTCCCCGATGCTGTGCAAATGCGCGGCGACAATTAGATCTGCCGCTCGTGTTGCCTCAGCTGAAGATGTTACCCGTGTCCGACGCCGTCGTACACGGCGTTCTGAAACGTCAGCGCCGTAGCGCCGATAGGCGCGGAGGCGCCCACCGTGAGTCCGGCACACTGGCCTCCGCATCTCACGGGCGCTGCCGAGGGCGGATGTCTGACGCGATGCATCACAGGCCGCGTTGTGTCGGCGCGCGCCCGCTCACGCGGCGTCCTCGGACGGGGACGCGAAGACGAGTTGCCGCGCGGCGGCGTGGCGCCACTCTCGGACCGGCGTTGAAAGGTGCGCAGTTGGCCATCGGGGAAGACGCCAGGGAGTTCACTCTGCAGGCGCACAAAGAGTTCTCGACCGATGCGGTCGGGCTCGGCCTCGAGCCAGGCGCGTACACACGGCCAGACGCCCTCGAACGGATCCGTGCGCGTCCGCCAATCACGCGCGGGCCTCGGCGTGCGGCGATGGGTGGCGCGGACCTCGCCGTGTTGCCAGGCCGTCGCCAATCCGGTGAGAAAGGTATCCAGGTTTCCCTCGCGCGCGCCAGGTGGGTGGTCTGACCCGCCGCCAGTGCCGCCACGTGGTGTTGCACCGATCGGATCTCCTCCAGCAGCCGTAACGGGTCGAGTTGGACGCCACCGCTCGCAACCGTCCTTCATCTCGTCGGTCACCGCCGCGCTGACGAGGAGTCGTGCATAGGGCGTCTCAGGCGCGTGGTAGGTCTTGCGGACCTTGGCCCCGAGTCGCGACCTTGGACGCCAGCTTGAACGACGGTTGAAAGAAATTCACGAAGAGCCGCGACGCGGCGTAGAGTCGCGACAGTGCCGCGGCGGCGGCCAGTCCCTCCAGTCGGCGATAGCCGACGAGCCGTCGCACGACGGCGCCGTTCTTCTGCTCGACCCAGGCCTGATCGTTCTTGTGGTACGGGCGAGACCGCGTGCACGGAATCCCATGCGTGTGGCAATAGGCCGCCACCGTCTCGTTCATGAACTCGCCGCCGTTGTCGGTATCAAACCCGCGCAGCGGAAACGGCATCGTCGTGCGCAGGTGCTCGAGCGCGGCCGCGACCAACGCGCCATCGCGGACCACCAGCGCCACGCACTCGGTCCAGCCGGAGGCCACGTCGGTCAGCGTGAGCGTGTGGACGAAGCTCCCGGCCGCGGAGTCGCCGCCATGGCTCACGAGATCCGCCTCCATGTCGCCGGGCAGCGGGTCCTCCCACTCCGCGAACGTGCGCACCGGCACGTTCTGTCTGCACCGCGGGAACGGCCCGCCGACGCACGCGCTGTCCGGCGACCGACGCGCGGGTGGGACGCAGCATCCGATTCGAGGGTCGCCGCACTGGCGGCCAGCACGCGCGCCCGGACCGTCACGTCCAGCGTGAGGTGGCCGTGACGCTCAAGCGCCGACACGAGCAGCGGCAGGAGCGGCTTGAGCCGTTTCCCGCAGACCCGGTCGGAGGCCTCCCACAGCACGATGAGCGCCTCGCGCACGGCCTCATCGTAGACAGGCAGACGCGCACGCCGGCCCGGCCGCTGGCGACTGGCGCCGCATTGAACAAGCGGATGACGTGCTTGCGGTGGTAGCCCGTGACCGCGACAAATTCATCGAGGATGCGGAGTTTCTCGTCCTTCAGGCTTCCTCGATACCGCTCCTGAACCGCCTGCAGCAAATCCTGGCGGGTTGCTGTGCTGACCGTCCGTGCCATCGTGCCCTCCTTGGGTCTGCCACAGTGGTAGCAGACTTCGTGAGGCAACGGCCCCCCTTGAGTAACCGAAAGGGTGAGTCAATGCGGCCGGCAAATTTAATTGTCGCCGCGCAGCAAACTCCGAAGTATCACCTTCGCTCGCGAGTGAACTTCGCTTCCTGCAGGCTCCCGCAGCTTCGGAAGAAGACACGATCAAAGCGATCGTTGCAGGCGCTCGAGGCGTGCTGGCAGATGACGAGCCCAATGGGCCGCGTACCTGACGTGTGGTGTATTCCAGACGATCGTTGGGCTCGAAGTGCGGTGCGGGTTCTCAGACGACGACATGACGCCGCCCTCTTCCAGCCAGCGAAGACAGCGAGGAATCCGGTGACTGTCAGCCAGCTTTCTTGGAACTCTCGTATCGGTGCGCGTCGCCCAATATCATTCGCGTCACGGGCTTATCGGCGTTCTTCGGAAGCATCCACCAACAGAGGCACGTTGCACACCGGAAGAAATCGACTCGAGGCGAGTACAGAATGTCAGCAAGGTCCACGACCTTGACGCTCTCGCACTCTGGGCAGCGTGTTGGAGCTAACGCCGTAGGGTCTGACTTCGCTGACTCTTGGAACGGAAGGCGGTCATTCTACGTCAGGTCAAGCGCACGCGGTTCGACGGTCGCTGCAATTCTGGGTGCCCTCATCTGGAGAAGTGCGAAGCGCGGCTGCGTGAGCACCTGGCCAGCGTTCAGCGATTGCTGGAATAAAAGAGTCCTGCCCCGTACCGATCCTGTCCATCGGTGCGCGCGGACGTGAGTGGCCCCCGCCCGCATGTGGCGCGGGGCTGCCCACGGTTCTGTTACTTACTGTGACTGAGACGATCTGCGCCGGTATCTGACCACCTGCAGGAGGGCGAATGCGCTACCGAACAGCAGCGCAGTGGATGGTTCGGGGACTCGCGTCAGGAGCAAGTTGTCCATCGCCATCCCCCGGTCGCGAGCCCAGGCACACGACCCCCCACTCACCATAAAGATGCTTGGATTACTTGTGTCGATGATTCCCAGGAATCCGCTGCCGCTCAATAGAAATGAAGTACCGAGGAACCCAAATCGAACGACATTGCAAGAGACATCAGCGGGATCCGAGAAATTGCAGGGAAAGCCAGACGATACGCGGTAGTCGAACCCGATCGATGTTTGCGGTGTGTCGAAAACGGCGGTCTGGCCGGAATACTCGCCGGAGAATATGGCATTTCCCGCTTGAAAGGCACCAGGAGCGTGGCAATCCGAGTGTATTTTCAGACCATTAAGGTTCCGAACGCAGGGGTCGTTCAGACCGCGTATGACGAAAGTCCACCCATTGGTATCAAACGTTTCGAGAGCGAGCGGTGGTAGCCCTAGAAGCGCGTGATACGACTGGAACGTAGCGCGGTCGGTGAAGATTAGCGGTGATGCTTCTGCCTTGTGGGAAACGGTTGCGGCGCACACGACGGCGAAAGCAAACAGACCGGAGCGTAGACGCATCACGGAAGCCTCCAGAAGAGAAGAGGGCGGATGGCGCATCCTGGCGCATCCTACGCTGAGCCTCGGCGGGCGATCAATGAAATTCCCCGCCACACGAGCGTGTAGGAATTCGCAGATTTGCTATGGCCACACGCTGGGCTGCTCCATCATTGAGACGGCCGCGTACGTCCCTACTTGCGGCCAGACGAGAGCTGGCAATCAGGCGCCTGCAAGTTGTCGGGAGCGTTGAGCTCGCTCATGGGCGCCGGCTTTGTCGCGGATTCGTCGAGTACTCCGAGCCGCTTATTGACCAATAAGACCTGGTACACCCAAGCCGCCAGGGGTTCCAGCATCTGACTGCAACGATAATTGTTGAAGTGCAGATTGACCAAATAGAACTTCTGTTTGAGTCGTCGAATTACACCCAGAAAACGCTGTTCGCTGACGCCATGCAGCTCCATCGCTATCTGATCGATCTGATCGAGCACGGCGTCCGGCGTCACGAGCAGCGAATCCCACTCGGCCCCTTCGACGTCGATCTTGACGATAAGCCGCTTGCCAGTATCGAGGTTCTTGGAGATGTGACCCTCTAGTGTGTCAAAGATACGCTGACTCGTGTCACGCTCGGGTCGGGGGCCGATGCACTCGTTGTTGAAAGCAAACACCCCTCCCTCACATGTCGGCCGTGCTGGGTCGAAACAGTCGTACTGATGGACCGCCACGCGATACCGTTTGGAAACGTCGCATCCAAAATCGTCGTTCGGGCCGACGCCATAGGAATATGCCGATTTGATGCCCTCGCTCAGGTTGTCGCACAACAGATAGCCGCCGTCGTTCGCACTTCCGAACCGCTTCAGGGTGCAGTTCTTCAGTGCGACCGGCTGCAGCTCTTCCAGCAAGGCCACACGGGTTGGTCGCGCCATTTCCTCCAGACGTCGCTCCGTTTCCTCCAAACGTCGCTCCAGTCTCTGCAGGTGTGGTCCCACCTGCCGGTCCACGAAGTCTGCCACCCGCCGATATAGCGCGCTCCGGACGCGCGGCGCCTGCCAAGCGGCAGCCGAAACGACCAATAGGCCGATCAGCGCCAGTGCGATCCATTTTGGCTTCGACATCAACTCTCCGTTACAGCCATCGACTGCAGGACATCACTATGCCATGAATATTCGCCGGTCTCTGCGTGCTGGGTTTCGTGGCGAGACGGAAGAAGCTGCGAGTCCACCAACCTTCCAGCCGTGCGCTTTACCTGTAAAGCTGTTGAATCGCACTATTCAAGTGAGGCGCGCCGAACCGTATGAGGTCCGTGCCGGTCAGGGTTTTTCTCCAACGATTTCCGCCTCACTGTCAGACGAATGAACAGAAATCGGTAACGGCGTGTCTTCTTTGTATTACAATAGACACATGTCACCTAGCGATCGTGTCGTAACGTTTCGTCCGGATGAAGACTTGCGGAAGGGGATGAAGGCGTTAAAAGAACGTGACGGCATGCCGTATCGGAGCAGATTCGACGGTCGCTCCGAGTGTAGCTCGACACGAAAGGTGTGATGACGCAGGCATCTCCTCGTCGGGGTGCAACAGCTCGCAGAGCGAAAAGGAGCGAAGTGAATGGGCCAGATACGCAAACGCGGCGCTGGGGTGAGGATTGTATGAGCCTGCGAAAGTTCTGTAATCCGGCATTGAGGGCCGAGCATCCCCTGCACTGCCCGTCATCTCCGCAGTGCGAGCACCACTGGTTCTATGACTTCCGCGTCAACCGGAAGCGGTATCGGCAGACGACCGAGACCGCCAACAAGCAGAAAGCGAAGTCGATCGAGGCGAAAGAGCGATCCGCGTCCTCGAAGGCCGTCACCAGATCCGGCGACAGCCCGACATCACGTTTCGCGCCAGTTCGCGGAGACGTACATCCGTGACCACGCCGACGCTGAACAAGCGCAGCGTGGAACGCGACCGAGCAGATTCTGCTCGACACTGAATCGCGCGTTCGGCTCGCTCATCCTGCACGAGATCACGGCGCATCGGATCGAGCAATTCAAGCGCGATCGGCTCGCCGGCAAGTGGCGCGGCCACGGGTACAAGACGGCGCCGAAGCCGCTGAAGCCGGCGACCGTCAACCGTGAGCTCGATTGCCTCCGGGGCATCCTCTCGAAAGCCGTCGAGTGGGGGAAGCTGCTCGACTCCCCGGTCCGCACGGTGAAGCGGCTCAAGGTCGACAACCGCCGGACGCGCATCCTGACCGAGGACGAGCAGATGCGACTGCTGGACGGCGTGCCCGCTTAAGCTGCGGCGCGCATGGTCCGTCTGGCGCTCATCACCGGCGCGCCGGTTCGGCGAGCTGCTTGGCGCTCACGCTGGGACGACGTCAGCGAGACCGAGTTGACGTTCCTGGAGACGAAGAACGGACGAGTCGCGGCGGATCCCCGTCTCCCCGGCCATCGAGGCCGTGCTCGACGCAGTGCCCGAAGACGCGCTCGCCGTGGCGTGTTCACGAACGCGCGGACGCACGAGGCCTACACCGTCAACGGCGTGGCGCACATCTTCCGGCGGGCGCTCGAGCGGGCCGGCATCGCGACCGGCGACGTGAGCCTGCACACGCTCCGGCACACGGCCCTCAGCCGGATGATCGCCACGGGGATCGATGACTTCACGGTCATGGCCATCTCCGGCCACCGGTCGACGCGGATGCTCGAGCGCTATACCCACCCGACGACGGCGCGGAAGCTCGAGGCGCTGGACACGTTCCCGATCGTCGGATGGGCAGAATCTGGGCAGAAGCCGGAAAACGACGGACGCAGAAAAAGTTGGTGGACGGCGCGAGGCTCGAACTCGCGACCTCCGCATTGCGAACGCGGCGCTCTCCCAACTGAGCTAGCCGCCCACTGTTTTTGTGCGTCACGCACCTCGCACACATCGCGTGGCGCGCATCCGATTACTGTAGCACTTGGTACCTGCAGGGGCAATCGCGGCCTGCATGCGGCTGCGTCGTCTCTCAATTCTCGCGCTCGAGCGTGAGATACAACGGCGCAGCACCCAGCACCATCAGAAAGCCGAAGCTTCCCCAGCCGGCCCTGTTCGCTGCCATGAAGCGCGCGTGCTCCCCTGGTTGCAGCACCAGGTCGTACGTCTTCCAGAACAGCGTGTTGTGCACGCGAATCTTATGAGGACCGGCTGGTAGATCGTGTGTGATCGCCTCGCCGTTCTTCAGGATCGCAATCTGTTCCGAGTCAACTGACACGAAGATCTCCCGGATTCCCGCATCGCCGGGCGACTGTCGGCTTACGGTGATCGTCGCAACCTGCTCGGCGCGCGGTTCGGCCGTTGCCAGCGACGCGCCCACTTTCCCGCCCGGCGGCCGTGCACCTGAGCCCCTCTCGCGAAAAGCCATGATCACAGACCGATCCTAAACCAGCCGGCAGCTACCCTCGTGAAAACCTGCGGCCGATAACATCCTAAGATCGATGAAGACAGGATGGTGCTGAAGAACTCGAAGATCCCGCTCGGCCGCGCAGATGCGCTCGCGTCACAGGCCATTCGTGAAGCACAACAGTCAGGTGTTCCGGCGACGGACATCATCCCGGTTGGCGGGCTTCGTCGCTATGCGCCGGCGGTTGACGGCGCAGTGCTCGTCGCGATCGTGAACGCGGCACAGCGATCGGAGGTGCTCGACGGCTTCGCTCGCCTGTCGTTCGTCCGATCGGTTCTTGAATCGACGGCCTCACACGTGCGTGCCATCACCGATCGCGGACTGCTCGAAGTCCACACTTCGTCTCCAGACGTGGCCGGAGCGGCGCTGGTCTGGTACACGGGCACGCGGCGACACACGAAGTGGCTTCAGACTCGCGCCACGGCATTTGGCCTGTCGTTCATCGATGGCCGTCTCTTGCGCAATGGCAATCCCTCGCTATCAGTGCCCGATGAAGAGACCTTCTATCGCCTGCTCGATCTCCCCTACATTCCTCCTGAACTTCGCGAGGGCCAGGATGAGATCGTCGCGGCCGAGCGGGTCGGCTGCCGTCGCTAATCGACACGCGACACATCCGCGGCGATCTGCACATGCACAGCACCTGGAGCGACGGTCGCGACTCGATCCTGCAGATGGCGCGAAGTGCACGTGCGCTGGGCTACGAGTACATCGCAATGACGGATCACTCCGAGCGATCGTGGGCCTCGCGCGAGACTCCTGTCACTGGAGATTCCGCTGCAACGTCAGGAAATCGAGACCGTTCGATCGCAGGTCTCCGGCATCGAGATTCTGCACGGCGTCGAAGTGGACATCATGCCCGACGGCTCTCTCGACTTCGACGACGAGACACTCGCCGGCTTCGATATCGTCCTGGCTTCGCTGCACGATCCCGCAGACGATGACGGTGCGCAGCTGACACAACGCTACGTGCAGGCGATGTGGCACCCGCTCGTGACGATCATCACGCATCCGGCCAACCGTTCGCCCGCGCTCTCGAAGGGCTACGAGCTCGATTTCAATCGCCTGTTTCGAGCCGCAGTGCAAACGAACACGGCCATGGAGATCGACGGTGCCCCCGGTCATCTCGATATGGACGGACACATTGCGCGGCGGGCGGCGGCCGCCGGTGTCACCCTCGTGGTCAACAGCGACTGCCATCGGGCGGAGGCATTGGGACGGCAGATGAGCTTCGGCGTCGGGACGGCCCGCCGAGGGTGGGCCTCCCCCGAGCAGGTGCTGAATACCCGTGGAATCGATGGCATACGGGAATTCATCGCCCGCAAACGGGGACGCTCGACGCGCCCGTAAGCATCGCTGACGCCTGCTCTCCCAGCGACTCATTCAGGCACTCGCCTTGCTGTATCGTAGGCATGGCAATGAACAGGACGCGCGTGTCCGAGCGTTTTATGCGACTGTCCGTAGTGTTGGTCGTGCTACTGTCGTTACCTGTTTTGGGCTCTGCCCAAACAGGGCAAAGCCCCGAAGCACTCGCAAAGGCGCTTCAGGCGCAGATATCAAAGCGTGCGCGATTTCACAGCGGACTTCGTCCAGATCTATCGAGGCGGCGTCCTACGCACCGAAACCCGCGAGAGTGGGACCGTGGCGGTGAAGAAGCCGGGCCGGATGCGATGGACTTACACCAGTCCGGAACGCAAAGAGTTCGTGTCGGACGGCCTGAAAATGTATGCCTACATCCCGGAGGACAAGCAGGTGACGGTGTCGAACGTCCCGGCCGATAGTGAGGCCCCGACACCGGTGCTCTTCCTGGCCGGAAAGGGCGATCTGGTCAAGGACTTCACGGCGGAAAAGGCCGAGAGTCCCGTGCAAGGGGCGATTGCGTTGAAGCTGACACCCCGCCGGAGCGAGCCCGAGTACCAGTACCTAATCGTGGCGCTGGACCCCGGAACCCTCCAGATCCGGGCGCTGACGACCAAGGACCGCCAGGGGGGTGAATCGACCCTCAGGTTCGAAAACCTGAAGGAAAACAAGGGCATATCCGATAAGGACTTTGCATTCCGTATTCCGCGCGGTGTCGACGTCATCACGAATGGCCAACGCAACTAATCGACTGCTTCTTCTGTTGGCGCTCTCTGTGGCGATCGCCGGATGCGCGGCCAGTGCCGCCATGCGGGCTGGCCAGAATGCCGATCTGGCCAGAGACTACGACCGTGCGATCGTCGAATACACCAAAGCGCTGCGGGAGGATCCGGACAATCGCGCCGCGCGAGAAGGCCTCGAAATGGCCAAGGTGCGCTCCTCGCTCGACCACTTCTCACAAGGTCGGCGACTCGAAGCCACAGGCAAACTGGACGAGGCCCTCGTAGAGTTACAGCTCGCCGCCGAGTTGAACCCCGGCAACCCCGAGATCGACGAGCTCCTGCGCAATGTTCGGACGCAGCTCCGCAACAAGGTCGCCTCACGGGACGGCAAGACCGAGCTGCAGACGCTGGTGGAAAAATCGCGGGAGCTGATGCCCGCGGGCCAGGAGCTCCCGACCGACATCCGGATGCCAGACTCGATGACGTTCCGCGAGGCCAATGCCCGCGACGTCTTCACGGCGCTGGGCAAGATCGCCGACGTGAACGTCATCTTTGACCCACAGTTCCGCCCCCAGGCCGTGAGCATCGACCTCAGGAACACGTCATTCGAAGAGGCGCTCAAGGCCGTATCGACGGCCACACGAAATTTCTACCGCGTCACAGCCCAGCGCACGGTCACGGTGATTCCGGACACGGCGGCCAAGCGACAGGAATACGAGGAGGAGATCGTACGCCCGTTCTTCCTCAGCAACGCCGATCTCAAGGAGACCATGGACCTGCTCCGCGTCGTGATCGATGCCCGGCGCGTGGCGCCGGTCACGGCGACCAACGCGATCATGATCAAGGACACACCGGAGCGAGTAGCGGCCGCCGGCAAGATCATCGCCGCGATCGACAAGGCGCGGCCCGAGGTCATCATCGACGTCGAACTTCTCGAGGTCGATCGGACACGCCTCAAAGAGTTCGGTCTGCAGCTGGCTTCTCCCGGCGACCCGCCGACCGGCATCGACGGAGTGGTCAGCATCAACCGAAACCCGCTGACGTTGGCAGATCTCGGCAACCTGTCCCAGTCCGACATCCTCCTGACAAATCTGCCGAGCCTGTATTACCGGCTTCTCAAGCAGGACACCAACACGAGAGCCCTGGCCAATCCACAGCTCCGCACGTCGGAAGGGATACCCGCTCAGGCGCGTTTCGGCGAGCGGGTGCCGGTGCCGGTCACGATCTTCTCTCCCATCGCAACCGGCGGTGTGAATCAGCAGCCGATCACCTCGTTCAACTACGAGAACATCGGCGTGAACATCGACATCACGCCGCGCACCCATCACGACGACCACGTGACGTTGGCGCTGAAGATTTCCGTCAGCAACATCTCCGGAACCGGCTTCGGGGATCTACCCACGTTCGGCAACCGCGAAATCAGCACGGTCATCCGCCTCAAGGATGGAGAGACGAACCTGCTGGCCGGGCTCATTCGTGACGACGAGAGACGCACCCTGCGTGGAATCCCAGGCCTCAGCGATCTGCCGATCATCGGGCCGATGTTTGCGCACACGCAGCGTGAATCTCGTGAAACGGATATCGTCCTCACGTTGACCCCCCACGTCATCCGGGTGCTCGACCTCACCGAGGAGGATCTGCGTCCGTTCCGGCGTCGGCGATACCGCGGCCGGACCACTGGCGTTGCCCGTGCCTGTTCCGCTGCCTGCGGCGCCTCCGGTCGAGCGCGAGCCGGCGCCGGCAGCCCCGCCAATGCCGACCGGCCTCCCGAACGCGGCACCGATCCTGCCACCACCGCCGGTACAACCGCCACCGAAGTAATCGGCGACACTCGTCGGTGCGATCGCCGCTTCTTGTCGGTGCGATCGTGATACGTGTCGGTGCGATCGTGATTCCTGTCGGTGCGAGTTCGATGCTTGTCGGTGAGATCTGATTACACTGCGTCTGCTCACGGCTTGCCAGCTCGGAGTCGATAGAGCACGTGCCTCCGCCGGTCTGGTTGTGCCGGGTGATCGAAGTCATCTGCCGGATCGTGCGTCATGCCCAGACGATTCATCACGCGGCGGGAGCGTTCGTTCTCCGGCACAGTGAACGAGACGATCTCTTCCAGGGAAAGCTGTCCGAATCCGAACGTAACCGCCGCGCGAGCGGCTTCGGTCGCGTAGCCCAGCCCCCGGCACTGCTGCGTCAGGCGCCACCCTACCTCCACGCACGGAGTGAAGTGTGCCTCGAACGACGGAACCGCGAGCCCCACGAATCCAATGAATGAGCTCCGCTCGCGCACTTCGACGGCCCACAATCCAAAGCCGTAGCGCTCGAAGTGAGCCTCGATGCGTTCGACCATCGCATCGCTCTCTGCGCGTGTCAGAACACCGCGAAGGTGCTCCATCACACGAGCGTCAGCGTTCAGGTCCGCGAAAGGACCTCGATCAGCGGCCACCCATCGCCGCAATAAGAGGCGGGCGGTGAGTATCATTCTACTTTCGCCACCTTGGCCCCGAGCGCCTTGAGACGCTCGACGAGCTGGCTGTATCCGCGCTCGACGGTCTCGAGCGGCGCGACACGTGTCTGCCCCTCTGCAGCCAGGCCGGCGGCGATCAGAGACATCCCAGATCGCAGATCGCGGCTGTCGAGCGTGCGTCCGCCGCGCAGCTTGGTCGGCCCCGTGACGATGATGCGGTGAGCGTCGGCGAGGAAGAGATCGGCGCCCATGCCGCTCATCTGCTCCAGCGCAAACAGCCGCAGTTCGTACATCCAGTCGTGCACGAGCGTTCGACCCGCGGCCTGCGTCGCGAGCACGGTAACCAGGCTGACGAGGTCGCTCGGGAACGACGGCCACAGCCCTGTGGCGATTCGGCGAACGGCTTGTGGCTTCGATGGCTTTACTTCGAACACGCCGTCGCGCATGCCGCACTCGACGCGCATCCGCTGCATCACGGCGGCGACGACCTCGATGTCTTCGGCGCGACACCCTTCGATTGCGATCTCTCCGCCGGTGATCGCGCCAACGACTGCCCAGCTTCCTGCTTCGATGTAGTCGCCGCCGAGATGATGCTGCGCGCCGTCGAAGCTTCGACGTGCCTTCGATGCGCAGCTTCGAGCTGCCAATGCCGGACACCACCGCGCCCATCTTCGTCAGGAACTCGCAGAGCTCGACGACGTGCGGTTCGGTGGCGGCGTGACGGATCTCAGTGACTCCGGGCGCACGACGCCGCGGCGAGCAATGCCGTCTCGGTACCGGTGACCGACGCTTCGTAGAGATACATCGAGGCCGGCTTGAGGCCATCCGGCGCCTCGAGGACGTGATCGGGTCCCTGGCGTTCGCGCGCGCCGAGCGCCTGCAGCGCCTCCGTGTGTGTCGAGATCGTCCGTCGCGCGGGAAAATCACCGCCCGGCGGGGCGATGTGCGCGCGGCCCGTGCGCGCGAGCAGCGGCCCGAGCAGCAGCACCGATCCTCGCAGCCGGCCGACGAGCGCGCGATCGGGCGTCGTCGGTATTGATTCGCGGCGTCCGGATCGCGCAGCGTCGTCGTGCCAATGCCCTCGACTTCGGCGCCGAGGTCGAGCAGCAGCCGCGCCATCACCTCGACGTCGCCGATACGCGGCACGTTGGTCAGGACGCACTCCTCCTCGGTGAGGAGGCACGCCGCCAGCAGCGGCAGCGCCGCGTTCTTGTTCCCTTCAACGGCCACGCGGCCTTCGAGCCGGTGTCCGCCTTCAATCAGTAGTGTCGACATCAGCCGCGCGCTTTCTTCAGGAACTCTACGTCCTCATCCCCATCCAAACCGACGAACACCGGCTCCGGCCGCAACCAGACGCCGCACCAGTCGAGCACGGCACGCTTGACCTGACCGCAAACCCGATCACATCGCGCGACGTCGCGCCGCCGCGATTGACGATCGCCAGCGGGTGCTTCGTCGAGAGACCGACCGTCCGCTCGCCCGTGCCCTTGCGCACACCCGATCGCTCGATGAGCCAGGCGGCCGGTATTTTCACCCGGCCGTCAGCCATGGCAAAGCCAGGTACCGCATCGCCGGCGGTCGAGGCGATGCGCTCGCGGTCCTCGAGCGTCACTACCGGATTCATGAAGAACGACCCCACGCTGCGCGTGTCCGGATCGCTGTCGTCGAGCACCATCCCCTTGCGGCGCCGGATCGTCAGCACCGCATCGCGGACATCGATCGGAAACGGGCTGACTGACGGCGCGCTCCCAGCTCCGCGACGAGTTCCGGGTAGGTCAGCGTCGGCGTGGCATGCCCCAGCCGAAACGACACGCCGCACACGATGAAACGACCGGCATCGTCCGCCTTGAAACGACTCATGCGATACGAGAAGCCACAGTCGGCGGGACACAGCTCCGCCAGCTCGGCCTGCGTGCGGTCGAACGCGGCCACGCGATCGATGACAGTCGCCACCTCCTGCCCGTACGCCCCGACGTTCTGAATCGGCGTGCCGCCCACCGTGCCAGGGATTCCCGAGAGGCACTCGACGCCGCTCAACGCCTGCGCGACGACCGTTTCGACCAACTCGATCCCACGGTTCGCCGGCGCCCGCGTTCACGATCGTGCCGCCGGGCCCATCTGTCATCGTCACGCCGGTCACGGCCATCGACAACACGAGACCATCGAAGCCTTCATCAGAGACGACGAGGTTGCTTCCGCCACCCAGCACGAAAAGCGGGATTTCGTGCTCCGCGCACCACTGATGAATCGCGCGGACGTCTGTCGCTCGTGTCGGCCCTGCGCAAACCATCGCGCCGCGCCGCCAACGCCCAGCGTGCTGAGCGACTGCGAGCGGCACGTGCTCGCGCAGAGCGAAAGGACGGCTTATGTGAGACCACCGAGCATCGCTTCCTGATCGCGCAAGCGGCCCGATCGCCTCGGCTCGTGTGCAGCGAGCGAACTCGACCCAGTCGCCGGGAGCGAGCTGTCCCGCCATCGGAAGATCCGCAGTGATGACAGTCGCCATCTGCGGATAGCCGCCAGTCGTCTGTCGATCGCTCATGAGCAGAATCGGCTCGCCCGACGCGGGTATCTGAATGGCACCCACGAATGTCGCGTCGGAGATCATTTCCCGATCCGAGATCGCGTGGAATGCCGGCTCCAGACAACCGGTATCCCATCCGATTGGACTGTGGGGTCACGAGGAACCGTGTGCGTTCGAGTAACGTGAAGGCGGGCTCGGCGAAGAAGTCATCCTGAGGTCCAGGCAGGACACGCAGACGCGCACCGCCGTTCGGGATTGCAGGCGTGTCGAGCGACGACGAGCAGCGGCCGTCAGCTGGCGGGTCCCAACGGAAGTCGATCTCCAGCCGCGAGCGCCCTGCCATCGAGCCCGCCAAGTGCCGCACCGACGTGCGTCGCGCGACTGCCAAGCACGTCATCGGCACGTCAATGCCGCCGTCGAACGCGACGTATGCTCGCACCCCAGGCGTCGCTCGCCGAATCGGAGCACGCTTCCTGGACGGCAGTGTGTCGCGACCCCGATCGGCGTTGCGCCCCCATCGATGCTGGCCTGCAGATCGGCACCGGCGACCGCCACGCGCGTGTCCTGTCGATTCGCAACTCCGGACCGGCCAGCGTCACCTCGAGCGTCGCGGCGTCGTCGCCATTGCCCACGAGCAGGTTCGCCACGCGATGCGAGACGAGATCCATCGCACCACTGACGGGCACGCCGCTCCCCTGATGTCCCCAACGGCCTCGATCCTGCACCGTCGTGAAGAGTCCAGGCCGAATGACGGTAATCGCTCGCAGGCTGTTTCCGATGCGTGTCGCACTCGCGCGCGGTGCATCGTTGCTCGGCATCGCCTCGCTCGGACGACACCGGCATGAACCGCACGATGTCCCCTGGTGCGAGCAGCGCCGGCGGTGCGCGACTCGGTGTCGAAAACCTTTACGCGCGGTCCGCCCGATGATCTGCCAGCCTCCCGTTGACTCGCGTGGGTAAATCCCAGTTTGGCGGCCAGCGATACCGACGGAACCTGCCGGAACTCGCACGCGCGGCGTGCCGCGGCGGGGAGCGGCAATCGTCGCGTCGACCGAGCCGAGATAGCCGAGGCCTGGCAGAAACCCCAGCATGAAGACGCGATAGTCGGTGCCGGAGTGTCGCTCGACCACAGCGTCAGCACTCAATCCAGCCCACTCGGCGACTTCCGCGAGATCAGGCCCGGCCTCCCCGCCGTACGTGACAGGAATCTCAATTGTCCTTCCGCCGCGCGATTCGGCTGCTGCTCATCGCTCAATTGCACGAGCGGGGCGCGCAGCGTGTCTGGCTCGACCGTCAACGGATCGAAGAACACCGCAACCGATCGATAGGTCGAGACCACATCGCGCAGGCCAGATATACCCGCGCCGCGAATTGCGGCCGCTGTCGCAATCGCTCGCGCATTGATCGCTGGATCGATCGCTTCATCCCATTCGATGAGCAGCGCGGAATCGCCCGCGTCACGAATGCGGGGTGCGTGCGGATTCATTCAACGCGTTGAGGAGCTTTCCGTGGATGCCGCCGAAACCGCCGTTCGACATCAGCACAACGACGTCGCCGGAACGATGCTCGCGCACGATGGTATCGACGATTGCGTCGATATCCGGGATGTGACGGGCATGCTTGCCGGTTGCCTGAAGATCGTCAATGAGCTGCGTCGCGTCGAGGCGCTCGGACTCCGGCAAACTCGATCGGAACACGGCGGCGAGAATCACCTGATCGGCCTGGCCAAACGCGCGCGCGAAATCGTCCTGGAACACGCGACGACACGACGACGCCGACCGCGGCTCGAAGACCGCCCAGACGCGCCTGCCCGGGTAGCCCGATCGCAGCGCGGACAACGTCTCGTGCACGGCGGTCGGATGATGGGCGAAGTCGTCGAGCACCGTAACGCCGTCGGCAACGCCCACTGTCTCGAGCCGGCGCTTGATGCCCTTGAACGATCGCAGGCCCTCGGCGAGCGCCGACTGCAGACAGACCGACATGCGCGCCTACACCGATCGCGGCCAGCGCATTCCGCACGTTGTGCTCACCAAGCAGCGGCGACTCGAATCGACCGAAGACCTCGTTCCTTCGCCGGACGGTGAACTGCGTCAGGCCATCGTGATGCTGGATGTCCTCCGCCCGCCACGTCGCGTCGCCGCCAAGGCCGAACGTTTCGACTGGGACTTACCGCCAGTCGTCCAAGCGCGTGCGCGTGCGTGCTGTCCGCACCGAGCAACAAGAGTCCGTTCTTCGGCACCAGATTCGACCAGCCGGCGAAACGCCAGCAGCACCGCATCGAGATCGGCGTAAATGTCCGCGTGGTCGAATTCGATGTTCCCGATGACCGCGATGTCCGGCAGGTACTTGAGGAACTTCGCCGTCTTGTCGGAGAACGCGCTGTCGTACTCGTCACCCTCGATCACGAAGTCGCGGCCCTTCCCAACTCGATAGCTCGACCCGTGCTGCCCGAAGTTGAGGGCGATGCCGCCAACGAGCAGTGATGGATCGAGTTGCCCGCTCGTCAGCAGCCACGCCGTTAGTGATGTCGTCGTGGTCTTGCCATGGGTGCCCGCGATGACAATCGACCGAGAGCGCCAGAGAAAGTGATCGCGAACCGCTTCAGGCAGGGAGCAATAGCGAACCTTGCGCTCCAGAACCGATTCGAGCTCGGCGTTCCCTCGCGAGATCGCGTTCCCGACCACCACGAGGTCGATATCTGGAGTGATGTGGTCGGGCGAATAGCCACTGAACGTCTTGATGCCCTGCTCGACGAGGAAGTCGCTCATCGGAGGGTAGACGTTCTGATCCGATCCCTGAACGATGTGCCGACGGCTTTTCAGCAACGCGGCAAGCGTCGCCATCGCCGTGCCGCAGACACCGATCAGATGAATTCGCTTCGAATCACTCAACGGGCGCTTCCTCGATGACAAGGGCAGGTTTCGGGCCTGTGGACACGGCGACGGCGACACCGAGCGGTAACGTCCACGTCGGCCCAGTCGTGTGCCCCGACGGGAAGCCGACGACGACCGGTCCCGAGAATTCGCGTGTCGTGCGTCGAATCGCGTCGAGCGCGCGTCACATTTCCGCCAGGCTCGTCGCATCCTCGCATCTCACCGAAGACGAGTGCTCGCGCTTTTGCGAGGAGACCACTCAACGCCAGTTGGGTCATCATGCGATCGATCCGGTACGGACGTTCGCTGACTTCTTCGAGGAACAGGATGCACCCTTCAGGCGGATCGAACGCGAACGGAGTACCGAGTGAGGACACGAGCTGCGTGATCGTACCTCCGAACAGTGGACCTCGTGCTTCCCCTGCCCGCAGTACGGTAAGCCCTTCTGGCGCCAGTTCGAGCCCGCGGCCGCCGGACAGGAGCTCGAGAAACGACCGCTTGTCGTACCCTTCGCCACCGGCAAGACGTCCTTCAAGCATCGGTCCGTGAAGGGCCGCAATGCCGCACTGGCATGTCAGCCAGGAGAGCATCGATGTGTTGTCGCTATAGCCGATGAACAACTTCGGTCGTGCGGCCATTCGCGCGCGGTCGAGCAGCGGCAGAAGATGGACGCTGCCGTATCCGCCGCGAACTGCAAGCAGCGCCGATACTTCCGGGTCGGTCCAATACCTGGTGAATGCCTCAGCCCGGACCTCAGGTGAGCCAGCCAGATAGCCGGACTCGCGCGCGAAGACGGAGTCGTCGATAGACCGGGACGAATCCGAGCCGTTCGATTTCCGCGACGCCGCGTGTGAACTCGTCTCGGCTGAAGGGGCTGGCCGGAGCCACGATTGCGATGCGATCGCCTTGCTTCAGGGCTCGAGGTTTGCGCACGACGCCTCGAGGTACCTGGCCATTTCGTCGACGATGCGCCGATGCGCATCGCAGCCGAGCACTTGCCTGATCCGGCTGACTTTGTGAGATGAGACCGGCGCGGCCAGGAAGCGCTCTTTCGCACGACGCAGACGTGTGAGCGCGTCCTCGAGGCGCTTGTAGGGGACGCGCTCCTGCTCGACGGCATAGACGAGCGCTTCGAGTGTCTCCGCCTGCACGTCCACGTCACCGCTGCAGATCAGCAACCCGTCACAGCCTGCGGCAACCGCCACCACGGCGGCGTCGGGTACCGTGTAGGTCTTCGCGATCGCCTTCATCTCGAGATCGTCGCTGAGGATCACACCCTGGAACTTCAGCTCGTCTCGCAGCAGCGCCTGCACGATCCGTGGCGACAGCGTGGCTGGCTTCTCTTCATCGAACGACGGCACGAGCACGTGCGCCGTCATGATGAAGGCGACTTCGGCGCGAATGGCTTCGCGAAACGGGACGCACTCGACGCGACGAATTCGATCCGGCGGATGCTCGACGAGTGGCAACTCCAGATGCGAATCGACCGACGTATCTCCGTGACCCGGGAAATGCTTGCCGCACGCGGCGATCCCGTTGTCCTGCAGTCCCCGAATGATCGCGGCCCCGAGCCTGGCAACGCCGTCCGCGTCCTCGGCGAGGGCACGGTCGCCAATCACGGGGTTCTTCGGGTTCGTGTGAATGTCGAGAACGGGCGCGTAGTCCAGCGTGATCCCAACGGCCTTGAGCTCGGCAGCCAGCGCGGTGGCGAATCGTTCCGCGAGCTGAACATCGCCGCTTCGTCCGAGCACCGCCATTGGCGGCCACTCGGTGAAGGGCGCCTTGAGTCGAGCCACTCGCCCGCCCTCCTGGTCCACGCTGACCCAGAGAGGCAAATCGGTCGCCAGTCCCTGGACGTCGCACCGACATCTCAGCCACCTGCTCCGGCGCCTCGATGTTGCGCGCGAAGAGGATCACGCCGCCGAGTGAGAACTCCTTCGCCAGCGAACGCATCTCCGGCGTGATCGTCGTTCCTGGCAGGCTGCCGATCAGAAGCTGGCCAATGTCGTGGCGGATGGTGCTGGGCACGGAAGCATTATAGAACTGGCGAGTTCTATAATCCTGTGCGTGGTCATTCGGACGTCAGCACCGACGCGCATCGATCTGGCTGGAGGCACGATCGACATCTGGCCGCTCTACCTCTTTCACCCGGGCGCGCAGACGCTCAACGCCGCTATCAGCCTTCGCGCCAGCGCGCGGATCGAGCCGCGATCCGATTCACGGATCACGATCAAGTCGCTCGACACCGGCGCCACCGTCGAAGCCGAAGACTGGCGAGAGCTCCGCCACGTTCGGGACCTTCGTCTGCTCTCGCTCCTGGTGCACTTCTTCGAAGTCAGAGGCCTCACGCTGACGACGACATCGGAGTCTCCGGCGGGCGCGGGAATCGCGGGCTCGTCGGCGCTGAACGTCGCGGTCTGCGCAGCACTTGCCGAGTGGAAACGCACTCACTACGAGCCGGAAGCGCTCCTCCAGATCGCGATGAACGTCGAGGCGCAGGCGATTGCGGTCCCGACCGGACTGCAGGACTACCGGCCGGCGCTCTACGGAGGAATCGCCGCGATCGAATTGGAGGCCGACGGTGTGCGACGCGTGCCGCTCGATGTCGATCTCGGAGAGCTGCAACGGCGGATCGTGCTTTGCTACACGGGTGAGCCGCGCAACTCGGGAACCAACAACTGGGAGATCACCAAGCGACACATCGACGGTGATCAGTTCATCTTCGACTGCTTCGAACGCATCCGCGACACGGCAGCGACGATGAGAACGGCGCTCACGGCTGGCGATTGGGACAGCTGTGGGTCGGGCGATCGCGGAGGAATGGGACAACCGCAAGCGTCTTGCTCCAGGCGTGACGACGCCTGCCATCGACGACCTGATCGCGCGCGCGAAGGCCGCCGGTGCGACTGCCGCCAAGGTCTGCGGCGCCGGCGGCGGAGGCTGTCTCTTCTGTTACGGCCCGCCGAGTGCCCGCGAGGCGATTCGGAACGCGCTGGCCGGAGGTGGTGCGCGCGTTCTCGACTACACCTTCGAGCGCCACGGGCTTGGGCGTGGATAATCGCGCGCTATCGCAGGTACTGGGCGAGATCGCGGACCTCCTCGAAATCAGGGGCGACAACGCCTTCAAGATCAGGGCCTACCGGACGGCAGCGGAAACGCTGGCCACCTGGCCGCAGGCTGTTGCCCAGCTCGACGAGCCGCAGCTCCGCTCGATTCCCGGCATCGGCAAAGACCTCGCCGCTCGCGTCCGCGAACTTGCCGAAACCGGTACCTGCGCGTATCACCAGGAACTGCTCGAGCAGTTCCCGCCGACGATCCTCGACCTGCTGCGCCTTCAGGGCGTCGGTCCGAAGACGGTCGCGATGCTCCACTCGACGCTGAACGTCAAGAGCATTGACGACCTCGCGGCCGCCGCAAAGGCTGGAAAGCTCAGGGCCTCGAAAGGCATGGGCGCCAAAAAAGAAGCGCAGATCCTCGCATCGATCGAGGAACGCGCGAAAGACACCGGACGACATCTGCTGAGCGACACGGCCGCGACTGCAGCGTCACTGGTCGACTTCCTTCGTGTCCATGACCGTGACGTCGAGTTGATTCCCGGTCGGCAGCCTTGCGGCGCGGACGCGAAACCTGCGGCGACATCGACATCCTCGCCGTCGGCGGTCGAGCCAGCGCTGATGGATGCCCTCATCTCGCACCCGCATGTCGAGCGCGTCCTCGGCCAGGGCGATACGAAGTCGAGCGTTCGACTGCGAGGCGGGTATCAGGCCGACCTGAGGCTGGTTCCGCCCGAGAGCCGCGGCGCCGCGATGCAGTACTTCACGGGCTCGAAGGCGCACAACATCGGCGTGCGCGACCGCGCCGTGCAGCTCGGGTTCAAGCTCAATGAATACGGCCTGTTCCGTGCCGACGATGACAGCCGTGTCGCCGGGGAGACGGAAGAAGGGATCTACCGCGCGCTGGGCATGGACTGGATCGAGCCCGAGCTCCGCGAGAACCGCGGCGAAATCGAAGCGGCGCGCGGCCGGATCGCTGCCAACGCTCATCACGCTTGCCGACCTGCGCGGCGACCTGCACATGCACACCACGGAGACGGACGGCCGCGACGACCTGGCGGCGATGGCCCAGGCCGCGCACCGGCTCGGCCGCGAGTACATCGCCATCACCGATCACAGCAAGGCGCTCGCCATGGCCAACGGCCTCGACGAGCGGCGGGCGCTCGAACACGCTGCCCGCGTGCGGGCGCTGAACGGACGCTTCGAGAACCTCACGCTGCTCGCCGGGATCGAATGCGACATCCTCGCCGACGGACGGCTCGATCTCTCCGACGACTGCCTCGCTCAGCTCGACATCGTCGTCGCATCGATCCATTCGCATTTCTCGCAGGACTCGCAGCAGATGACCGACCGATCTGCTGCGCGCCATCGAGTGTCCATGGGTCGACGTGCTCGGGCATCCGACCGGCCGCCTGCTGCTCAAGCGCGACCCTCTCAAATTCGACATGACGGCGGTGCTGGATTCCGTGTCCCGGCACGGAGTCGCGCTGGAGATCAACTGCCAGGTCGATCGACTCGACCTGAACGATTCGCACGCGCGCGCCGCGC
Source organism: uncultured Acidobacteriota bacterium (assembly GCA_963757735.1). Lineage (GTDB taxonomy): Bacteria > Acidobacteriota > Vicinamibacteria > Vicinamibacterales > UBA2999 > Gp6-AA40. Next base: position 106,249 of record CAVWST010000003.1, on the reverse strand, counting down.
GCGAACGCGGCATCCCGCTCGTGATCTCCACCGACGCGCACAGCGTCAACGCGCTGTCACGTCTTCAGTGGGGCGTGCAGGTCGCGCGTCGCGCCTGGGCGCAGGCCGGCGACGTCATCAACACACGCCCGGTCGACGAGATGCGCGCCCGGCTTCGGCGAAATCGGAGAGGCATGACGTGGCCAAGACCCCCGACGGGTTCGTCTCGCTGAAGTCGCTGAAGCAGGGTCCGCCTTCGCCGCGCGACACGCTCGCGTTGATTCGACGGATCTACTTCAAGACGACGCGCCAGACGATCGAGCACGATTTCGCGCACGCGATCGAGCTGCTGAAAGAGCCTCGAGACGGAAGAGGAGCGCGAAAAGGCGACCGCCTACATGCACGGCCTCTCGGAGCTGCGGAAGGAATGGATGCCGCCAGGAAGAGACGTTCAAGGTCGGAAAGGTCACAGGTCAGGTAGTCGAGTCATTTCTCGATCACGACTTTCCTTCGTGCCGTCGTCCGAAGCACCTCCGGCACGTTTCGATTGGTGGACAGCATCCTGAGATCCTTCTCGGTGAGCCGGTTGCAGCAGATTCATCGAGACGGCGAGTGGCGTCTTCGGGTTCCTGGCCAGCGCAGACACGACGACGTAGCTCTTCATCCAGTTCCGATTGTTCGAGATGATGCGCAGGATCTCGTCGGACACACTGGACATCTTGGCAATCGACTTCCACCTCCGAGTCCGTCAGTTTGGGCTGCTCAGGACCGCGACGGAGATCAGCTTGTTGGGATCGCGGATCAGGATGGCCCGCTCCTCGCGGGTGCCCTTGGTCGCGCGCGACATCTTCTGCGGAACGCTCATCTCCTGCCAGCCGCTGCATGCCGACTTCTCGTCGTCTTCGTCGTCGGCAATCTCGGGCCCGTCGGCGGTGTCCACCAGCGGCTTGTCTGCTTCGGCGACGGCGCCTCGCCGAGGCGCGACGCCTCGGTTCGCGAAGAACTCGCGCATTTCCGTCGGACACGTCGGTTCGCGCCAGGAATGCGGCAAGCGAGGCGCGGGAATGAGCCCGAGCGTCGCGTTGGCGGCCGCCGCGACGTCCAGCGTCCGGATCGCCGGTGAGCATGACCAAGGAGCGCCAGTTGCTCGTGCGCGCGAGTCGCGAGCGCACCCTTGCGCAGCCTGCAGACGAACGTCGTGCGCCACGTCGCCGCTTGCGGAAGAAATCGATGAGCGGAGTCTTGAAGCCGATGTCCATCTGCTACCGCTGATTCTCCCACGCCCCGAGCGCTGCGGTCACCGTGCGCTGCGACGTCGTGCTTCTGGCACCGTCGGCAAACTGACCAATCGCCGCGAACCCCGAACACCGGTTCGATACCAACTGACCCGACCGTATCCGCGCGTCATGCCGCCGACGGCCAAGCACCGGCACTCCCTTCCGCGGCGTCGAACGGCGTCGGCGAGGCCCGCGACCCCCGCTGCGAGCGCGACTCGGGCTTCGACGCGGTCTCGAATACCGTTCCGAAGAGCAGATAGTCGACGCCACCCTCGCTCGACCTGCGAGCGATCTCGTCGCGCGCGTGCACCGATCGGCCGATCAGAAACGCCGGCGGCGCCATTGCCCGCACGCGCAAGCAGGCGCCGAGTCGCCCCGGAGGTGCACACCGTGCGCACCAGCCGCGATGGCGACGTCCAGCCGGTCGTTGACGAGAATGCGCGCCCGGGTGCCGCGAACGGCCTCGACGGCCTGCGTGACCAGCGTGCAGCAAGCGCGCCGTCCGCCATGTCCCGCTCGCGAATCTGAATCAGGTGGATGCCGGCTCGCGCCGCCATGCCGCCACCCGACGAATCAGGGCGGCTTCGGCATCGCTGACCGAGGCGCCGGCGATCGGTGATCATGCAGACGACGGGATGCACGCGGAGGACTTACTCCTCGGCTGCGCGGGTTGTTGAGTGAGATGACGTGCTCGATGCGTCGCTCGGCGAAGAAGGCGTACATCTCAGCGACGGCGGCGGCCATGTTGACGATCCCCAGACCGGAAACGGCGCCGCGGACGAAGTTGTTGATCATCAGCGCGTGGATGAGGGGCAATCCCCTGCGCGAAGTAGTTCCGATCCCAGAACTGCGACCACGGCGCCAGCACCAGCACCGCGCCCGATCTCCAGGAAGAACGCCGTCAGGAGCAGACGCATCACGGTTTCCCGATTTCCGCCTGCGACAGTCGGGCGATCCGCTCGCGCACGTCTCGATAGCCGGATGCATCCGATTCGAGTTCCATGAAGAGGGCCATCGCGCGCGCCGTCTCTCCCTGGCTGGCCAGCGTGTCAGCCAGGTCGTACATCAGCGCCAGCCTGTCCTCGGCTGCAGGCGCGGGCGCCTCGAGCGCGCGCTCCATCCAGTCGACCGACGTCTGCAGATCGCCGCGGTCCAGACAGATGCGCGCCAGATGTGAAGACGCCTCGAATCGCAGCGCCGGCGTGCGGGCCGCTTCCTCGAGGCTCGGCATCGCTTCGTCGGGCCGATTCTCCGACAGGTGCCGCGAGCCCCCGCTCGAGCTGTTCGCGCGCACGCACCTCCTGATCGCGCGCCACCTTCCCTCTGAGCTCCTCGAAGAACGACTCGAGGGGAAGCGGCTCGCCGCGACGGCTCGATGGTCGGGCTCAGCGATCGGTCTCTTCCATCGGCCATCGACAGGTCGGAACGATCGGGTATCGTCCGCAACGATGTCGCGCCGTCATCGTCTGCCGAACTTCGCCGTTGAAGCGTCTCGCGCTCGAGTCTGGGATCTGGTCCTGGGACGCCGGCTTCCCTCGAGGACTCGAGCCGCCTCTGGCACGCGGCCTTCCTTCGTGCGAGGCCTCGGCGACACCGAGGATGCAGCCGCGCAGCCTGTCCCGCCTCGCCGCGGTCGACGAGCGCCTTGGCCGGCAGCCTCTTCGCCTCGACGTTGGCATCCTCGAGCAGCCCCAGCCGAATCACGCAATCGACGGCGCCGCTGTTCGTTGCCGGCCGCGCGGCGGTCCTGAATCAGCCGGCTGTAGTACGACCGCGCGTCCAGCGACAGACCGTTCCGTCCGGCGATGTCCGCCAGTTGCCAGAGCGCATGATCGTCCGCGCTCCGGACCTTGAGCACTTTCTTGTAGACGGCAGACGCGCGAGGAAAGAAGCCCTCTCTCGTAAAGGTGGTCGGCGGCGCGCGTTGAACTGCTCCGCCGCGCGCTCCGCCTGGCCGACCTTCACGTACAGGTCGCCGAGGGCGTTGGCTGAATTCCAGTCGTCTGGGTTGTCCTCGACCAGCCGGACGTACTCCTCGATGGCGGCGGCCATCTTGCCCTGCTTGAGAAGCTTCTCGGCCTTCTTGAGTGTGTCGTCTCGATCGACTGCCACTCAATCGATCCTATCAAACAGGCTCGCCTGGGGCTTGAAGGAGCGGCGATGCAGTGACGAGTATCCGAACCGTCTCGACGGCGGCCCGGTGTTCGGCGGTGGCGTAGCCCTTGTGCTCGTCGTATCCGTAGCGCGGGTCGTTGTTGTGCTCGGTCATCATCTGCCGGTCGCGCGACACCTTGGCGACGATGGACGCGGCAGCGATGGCCGCACAGCGCCGGTCGCCGTGCAGCACTCCGCGCTGCGCGATGGGGAGGTCGGGAATACGGAAGGCGTCGACGAGGACTGCATCGGGCAGCGGCGCGATGCGCGAGCACGGCGCGGCGCATGGCCTCGAGCGACGCGCGATGGATGTTCAAGCGCGTCGATCTCGGCCGGCTCGACGAAGGCCACCGACCACGCCAGCGCGCGCGAGGTGATCAGATCGTTCGAGCCGCTCGCGTTCGTCGGCGCTCAGCATCTTCGAGTCGGCGAGCCCGGGAATGTGCGCGTCCGGATCGAGCACCACCGCCCCGGCGACGACGGGACCGGCCAGGCATCCCCGGCCGACCTCGTCGCACCCGGCGATGCGGTAGAACCCCCAGCGTCGCAGCGCGTTCTCGATGGTTCTCGTCGCGCGGACCCGGACCATGGCCGTGACACTAGGCGCGCTTGGTTTCCTTCATGCGCGCCGCCTTCCCCTTCAGGTTGCGGAGGAAGTACAGCTTGGCGCGTCGAACCCGAGCCGACCGCACGACGTCCACCTTGGCGATCGTCGGCGAGTGCAGCGGGAAAATGCGCTCGACACCCTGGCCGAACGACACCTTGCGAACGGTGAACGAGGCTCTCAGGCCGCCACGGTGCATCCCGATGACGATGCCTTCGAAGATCTGGATGCGTTCCTTGTCGCCCTCGCGCACCTTGACGTGCACGCGGACGGTGTCTCCAGACTTCATGTCCGGCCTGTCGGTCATCTGGGACTTTTCGGCCAACTCAATCGCGTTCATTGCTTTCTCCTCGCACCCGAACAGGTCCGGCTGAAGCCGGACACTACGTCTGCTATCGCTGCAGCTCCGGCTGACGGCCGGACGCTACGCCTTCATCGTCTCGACCGTTCGCGCCGAATCTCGTCGAGCAGCTCCCGCTCCTCTTCGTCGAGCGTCGCCGTCGCGATCAGGTCCGGCCGCCGATCCAACGTCCGAACCAGCGCCGCCTTTCGCCGCCATCGACGAACATCCGCGTGATGCCCGGACAACAGCACGTCCGGCACGCGATGCCCGGCAATCTCCGCCGGGCGCGTGTAGTGCGGATAGTCGAGCAAGCCGCGCGCAAACGAATCCTGCGCCACCGACTGCTCGTCACCCACCACACCCGGCACCAGGCGGCTCACGGCATCGACGATCACCAGCGCCGCCAGCTCGCCACCGCTCAGCACGTAGTCGCCGATCGAGAATCTCCTCGGTGGCGACCATGTCCCGCACCCGCTCGTCCATCCCCTCGTAACGACCGCACAACAGCACGACGTGCCCGAGGCCGGCGAGACGTTCGGCCTCGGCCTGCGTGAACGTCCGGCCCTGCGGTGACAGCAGCACCACGGAGTCCGGCGTCCCGCGCGTCGCCCGAACCTCGCTCGACCGCCCGCATCAGCGGCTCGGCCTTCATCACCATCCCGGGACCGCCGCCATACGGCACGTCGTCGACCGTTCGGATGCCGGTCCGTCGTCCAGCGTCGGAGGTCGTGCACCGCCACATCCAGCAGGCCGCGCTCGACGCCCCGGCTCACCACGCCCTCGCCGAGACCCGCTTCGATCATCGACGGAAAGATGGTGACGATGTCGAACTTCATGTGCTGTCACGGTCCAGGCCCGCCCTCTACTGCTGCTGCGCTGCAGCCTGCTGCTTACTGCCTACCGCCTACTTCTGATTCAGCTCCAACAGCCCCTCGGGCGGGTTGATTCGAATCCGCCGGCCCGGCGATGTCGCACCTCGACGCAAATATCGGCGGCAAGAGGAACCAGCACTTCCCCCCGCGGCCCTTCGACACTCAGAACGCTGGCGCCCGGCGCCGCCCTCGACGCGGCTGCACCGCGCCGACTCGCTCGCCGGAGGTCGTCTCGACGACGCATCCCACGAGGTCGTGCACGTAGTAGGCGCCGTCAGCCAGGGGCTGCAGCGCGTCCTCCGGGATCCTGAGATCGAGGCCTGCCAAGCCGTTCGACGTCCTCGATCGTCGCGAATCCCTCGAACCCTATCACCGGCCGCCCGTTCTGCAGCCGCGCCGAGTTGACCGTCAGGACCTCGTCGACCGCGCTCCGACCGCGTCCAGAAGGTCGCGCCCGTCGCGAAATCGCTCCTCGACGAAGTCTGTCTCCGGCGTCACGATCACCTGCCCGCGGAGCCCGTGCGGCCTCGCGATCCGTCCGACGAGAACCATCCGGTCCCAGTCGGGACTCCGGACTCCGGACTCCGGATCCGACGAGTTCATGGTTTGCCCGAGCCCCGAGCCACGGCTCGGGCCCCGGATCCCGAGTCCCGGACATCTCAATCCCGAATATCCAATTGAGCCCGCACCCCGTGGCGCTCGGCGGTCAACGCGACCAGCGTCCGAATCGCCGCCGCCGTTCGTCCCTGCCGGCCGATGATCTTTCCCATGTCGCCCGGCGCAGTCGACAACTCGACGACCGTCATCCCGCGACGCACCGACTCGGTCACCTTCACCGAATCGGGATGATCGACCAGCGTCTTGACCACCACTTCGACGACCGCACGGAGCGGCTGCTCTGGCCCGCCGTCCTGCCTGCCGCCATTACTGAGCGGGAGCCTCCACCGGCTTGGACATGTCGCGCGTCAGGTGCCTGGCCAGCAGCGTGCGGACCGAATCTGACGGCTGAGCACCGAGCTTCAGCCAGTGCTGAACCCGTTCCTTGTTGATCTCCACGACGGGCCGGCTTCGAGCGCGGGTTATAGGTCCCCACGTTCTCGACGAAGCTGCTCTCGCGCGCCGACTTCGCTTCCGTCACCACCACGCGAAAGTAAGGCTTCTTCTTCGACCCTACCCGTCTCATTCGAATCGATAACATCTCTCGCTCCGCTCTAACTCCCGACTTCCCAACTACCAACTCCCGAAATTGGGAGTTGGCGTCTTGGAAGTCGTGGCGTTGAAAGACTTATCGTGACTTGATGAGCCCCCAGGGCCCGCCCTTCTTGCGCTTCTTCCCGCCGCCCGTGGCGTCGCGAATCCCGCGTGAGCTGCTGCGATCTTCGGCATGCCCTTCATGCCCCTCACCGCGCCGGTCCCGCCTCGCCCGATCATCTGCAGCACGCGCTTCATCTCGGCGAACTGCTTGAGCAGCCGGTTGACGTCCTCGACCGACGTGCCGCTCCCGGCGGCGATGCGCTTGCGGCGGCTGCCGTTGATGATCTGGTCGTTGCGACGCTCGGCCGGCGTCATCGACGAGATGATCGCCTCCACGCGCGCCAGCTGCTTTTCGTCCGGCTTGTTCTGCGGCGAGCTCCTTCAGGTTCCCGAGCCCGGGAATCATGCCGAGGATGCTCTCGAGCGGCCCCATCCGCTTGAGCGTGCGGAGCTGCGTTCGGAAATCGTCCAGGGAGAACTGGTTCTTGCGAAGCTTCTCTTCGAGCTTCTCCGCCTCGTCCTCGCCGATCGCCTGCTCCGCCTTCTCGATGAGCGAAAGCACGTCGCCCATCCCGAGGATCCGCGACACGATGCGGTCGGGATGAAAGAGCTCGAGATCCTCCAGGCGCTCACCGCTGCCGATGAATGCCACCGGCACGCCGACGACCGACACGACGGAGAGCGCCGCGCCACCGCGCGCGTCGCCATCGAGCTTCGTCAGCACGACACCGGTCACGCCGATGCGCCGATTGAACTCGCCGGCGCTCTTGATGGCGTCCTGCCCGGTCATCGAGTCGGCCACGTAGAGCAGATCGGACGGCTTGACCGACGTCCTTGATCGCCTGCAGTTCGTCCATCAGCTCGTCATCGATGTGCAGACGGCCCGCCGTGTCGACGATGACCGTGTCGAATCCCTTGGTCCTTGGCCTCGGCGAGCGCGCCGGACGCTCTCGCCACCGGATCCATCGTCTCGGGCGCGTAGACCTTGACCTCGGCCTTGCTCCCCAACGACCGACAGCTGCTGGATGGCGGCGGGGCGGCGTACGTCGGTCGAAACCATCAGGGGATGCCGGCCCTGGCGTTTCAGCCAGCGACCGAGCTTGCCGCAGGTGGTCGTCTTACCGGACCCCTGGAGCCCGAGCAGGAGGACGACGCGCGGCGTCGGGCGCGTCCTTTCTTGAGTCCGCCTTCGGTCTTCGCCAAACAGCGCGAGCAGTTCGTCACGGACGATCTTGACGACCTGCTGGACCGGCGTCAGGCTCTTGAGCACGGCCTGATCGGTCGCCTTGTCGCGAACCCGGTCGATGAACGCCTTGACGACCTGGAAGTTGACGTCGGCTTCGAGCAGCGCGAGCCGAATCTCGCGCAGCGCCGTTTCGACGTGCTCCTCGGTCAGGCGCACCTCGCCCCTCAGGGACGTGAAGGCGCTCTGGATACGGGTGCTTAGGGATTCGAACAAACCCTTATCTTATGGCAACTTGACCCATCATCGCAAGCCGGAGTCGGCCTATAATTCCGGGATGCTTGCTCTTTTACGCTCGATTTTCGTCCTCGCGGCGCTCGCCGCCGTCCTCGTTCAGGGAATCGCGCCACGCCCGCTGCGCAGGCCACCACCAGCGGCACGGGCATCTCTGCGGCCGTGACTGGACGCCCCCGACGGGTCCGGCGCCGCGGTTGCCGAACGGCCGGCCGGATTTCAGCGGCGTCTGGGACCACCAGTACGTGCCGGACATGACGGCGACCAATCAGCGGAACCCCGCGCTGCAGAAGGGTCCGAAGGAACTGCCCTTCTCGCCGGCCGGGCTCGAGAACATGAAGAACTACGACCCCGTCAGGGACGGCGACTACACCGGCATGTGCATGCCCTACGGGTTGATGCGATCGATGAACGCGCCCTACCCGATTCAGATCTTTCAGAACGACAAGTACGTCGCGTTCCTCTTCGAGGTCAGCACCTGGTTCCACGTCGTGCCCGTTCAGGAACGAACATCCCAAGGAGATCGATCCCGACCTGGTTTGGCAATTCGATCGCCAAGTGGGATGGCGACACGCTCATCGTGGACACGATCGGATTCAACGGGTACACGCGCCTCGACACCGTCGGCCGTCCGCACAGCGACAAGCTGCACTTGGTCGCAGACGTTCAAGCACATCGACGCTGGGCACGTCGCGTACAAAGTCACCATCGACGATCCCGTCTACTACACGCAGCCGTGGACCAACGAGCGGACATGACCTTGTCGAACGGCGAGCTGCTCGAGTACTCGTGCGAGGAGAACAACAAGTCGCTGTGGGAAGGACGCATCAAGCTGTGGATCCCGCCGAACGCGAGTCAGCCGCGCAGCACGCCATCATTCCCTGAAGGGAAAAAATAGTAGGCGGGTCTTGCCGCATAGACCCGCCGCCAAACCGGGTCCCAGAACCAGGACCCAGCCTACGAGTCCCAATGAACGAATCACTGCGTGAAAAGGCTGCGCTCTACGGCATCCCTGTCGCTCGGCGCCACATCTTCCTCTGCGCCGAGCAGACCAAACCGAAATGCTGCGACATGGAGCGCGGCGTCGCGGCGTGGGAGTACCTCAAGCGCCGGTTGAAGGAGCTCGGACTGTCCGAGCAGGGCGGCATCCTTCGCAGCAAGGCGAACTGCCTTCGCATCTGCGAAGGCGGCCCGATCGCCGTCGTCTATCCGGAAGGCGCGTGGTATGGAGCATGCGATCCGCCCGCTCTCGAGCGGATCATCCAGGAACATCTCATCGGCGGACGGGTCGTCGAGGAGCTGTTGATCGCACAACAACCACTCGGATGAAAGTGCAAAGTCTCTACTTCACTACCCTCAGCGTCACACCAATCCTGATCACCTCTCCGCTCACACGGTCGGTGGCGGCCGTGAACTCCCGACTCTGCCCATCCTTCAGCACGAGCGTATTGGTCGACTGGTATGAACGGAAAACCGGCATGTTGCCGACCGTTGGCGTCGCGTTGTCCTGAATGTTCGCGTAGACGGACGTATCCGAGACGCTGATGCGTACCTCGAACCCCTCGTCGACCACCTTCGCGGTGCAGTCGATGTTGGTTCCAATATCCTGGTAATTCACAGGTCCGGGCATGGGACCGGCTGGGCCCGCGGGATTGCCAGGCGGCGCGGCGATCGTCGGGACGGGCACTTCGGCGCCCATCCGCAGTAGCGCCGGGCCGGCTTGACCAAGCTTGTTGGCGTTCACGGCCAGACATGTACGGCATGCTGCTGATCTTCTTGTCTCCCTGAAACCGCGTGACGATGACGTCAACGCTCAAAGGCACGAGGCGCTGGAGGTCATCTCGAGCGGCTTGAGCCTTGGCGCGGTCGCTTTTAGCAGCCGCTTCCGCCGCTTGCAACTTCTTCTGGGCAGCGTCGTCCTGACCGCGCGCGGTGTCGACGACTCCGAACGCCAGCGCAGCAACCAATCCAATCACAGAGGTGAATCTCTTCACGATCGCTCTCCTCATTCACTTTCGAGCCCGTCGAGGGGGCTCAGTTTGATCGGTTCGAGGACGATCTCTTCGATCTGCGGAAGGGGCGCCGATTCCGCTCGCGAGCTGCGGGATATCCGTCGCTTGGACCTGCCGGGCCGCGATCGCCACAATAAGTTGCCGCAGCGCCGCAGCCTCGTCGCGAGAAATCAGCGACCTCGGGTCGTGCCACGACGGCGGGGGTGCGCGTCGAACGCACAGCGCGGGCGACAGGCGCGCTCACCGGCTTTGGTGATTCGGCAGACGATGCGGCGAGCGCAGGTGCCGGGAGCGCTGAGTCAACCGGCGGCGTCGTGGATTCGACCGGCGGTGTGTCCGTGATGTGTGCCTCACGCGGTGCACGCGACGGATCTCGCAGCGTCCACACTGCGATGACTGCTACCGCAGTCACAACTGCCGCAACCCGGGCCCATCGCCACGACTCTGACCAGAACCAGCCTTCCTGGATGCGCTCGTTCGCGATGCGTGCCCTGATGCGCGGCAGGAACTCGGGAGACGGATCGACGCCGAGCGCGGCTTCGATGTCCTTCTCGAGCGTCTCGTCGGTCAATTCCTGATGTCTGTAACCATCCATGACAGTCGTTCCTTGAGTTGCTTCCGGGCGAGAAACAGTCGCGACTTCACGGTGCCTTCCGGCACGTCGAGCAATGCGCCGACTTCATGCATGTCGTGACCTTCGATCCCGGCAAGCACCACAACCAGTCGAAGCTTCTCGGGCAGCGCTTCAATTGCTCTCCATAAGTGCTCGGCGCGCTCCCGAGCGGCCACCGTGTCCGCCGTCGTTGTCTCGTGGAGATCCAGGCGGGTCTGCCCTCGACTTCGCTCTGGCCAGCTAAGACCCGCCTCTACTTCCACGGGGAGTTCGCGCGCCAGCCGCCGGCGATTGGCCCTTTGTCTATCGAGCGCCATCCGCCACGTCATCCGGACCAGCCACGCCCGGAACCGAGTCCGATCGCGCAACTGCCTGAAACTTCGATAAGCCTTGGCGAACGCTTCCTGCGCGACGTCCTCAGCGTCTTCCCGCTGCCTGAGCACGCTGAATGCGACGCGGAACGCGAGCCTGGAGGAATCCGCCAGACGCGCCTCGAACTCACGCTCGAGCTCCTGGTCGGCCGTCACGAGGCTGCCCACAAGGCGTTCGGCGTGCTCATGCATCAGGCTTCACCCACGCAAGACGCCGAACGGGCGAGGCGGTTCACTGACGTGAACCGCCTCGCCGTTCCATGTTCCGGGTTCAAGTTCCGAGTTCGTGTTCAGAGTTCGCGGAACCGTAAACCTCGAACGCTGAACCGTGAACCAGAACGCTGAACACGAACCGGAACACGGAACCGGGAACCTGGAACGGCGCTACTACACCGAGGACAGCTTGTGTCCGAGCTTGTCTTTCTTCGTCTTGAGATAGCGACGCGTATGGTCGCTGGCGGGAATCTCGAGAGGAACGGCCTCGGACACGGATAACCCGTACCCCTGAAGGCCGACGAACTTCCGTGGGTTGTTGGTCAGCAGCCTCATTGTCTTTACGCCGAGGTCGCTGAGGATTTGTGCGCCGATGCCGTAGTCGCGCTGGTCGGCCTTGAAGCCAAGCCGCTCGTTGGCTTCGACCGTGTCGAGCCCCTGATCCTGCAGCTCGTACGCACGAATCTTGTTCACCAGCCCAATGCCCCGACCTTCCTGATTCAGATACAGCAGGATGCCGCGACCTTCTTTGGCAACACGCTCCATGGCCGTGTCGAGCTGTGGGCCACAGTCGCAACGGGCGGAGTGGAACACGTCGCCGGTGAGGCACCTGGAATGCACGCGCACGAGCACGTCCTTGCCGTCACCAATCTCCCCGCGCACCAACGCGACGTGAGTCTGGTTATCGAGTTGGCTTTCGTATGCGTAGATCCGGAACGCGCCGTGGATAGTCGGCAGGTCGGCGGATGCCGCGCGCTTCACAAGTCGCTCTGTACGCATGCGGTATTGAATCAGGTCAGCGATCGTGACCACTAACAGGTTGTGTTTTCTGGCGAACTTCGCCAGCTCGGGCACGCGGGACATCGTGCCGTCCTCATTCATGATCTCGCAGATCACGCCGGCCGGTGTGAGCCCGGCTATACCCGCGAGGTCGACTGCGGCTTCGGTGTGCCCGGCCCTGACGAGCACGCCGCCCTTCCGGGCGCGCAGCGGGAACACGTGTCCAGGTCTCGTGAGATCGCGCGGCTTCGTCGCCGCGATCGATCGCCACGCGCACCGTTTGCGCTCGATCGGCTGCGGAGATGCCGGTCGTCGTGTCGTCGCGGGCATCGATCGAGACGCACATCGCCGTGTCGCGGCGCGAGGAGTTGTCGTTGACTTCTAACGGAATGGCAAGCTGATCGAGCCGCTCTGGCGTCATCGCCAGACAGATGAGACCGCGTCCATGCCGCGCCATGAAGTTGATCGCCTCCGGCGTCACCTTCGACGCGGCCATCGTCAGATCGCCCTCGTTCTCGCGACTTTCATCGTCGACGACGACGACCATGCGGCCGGCACGAATCGCTTCCACAGCCTCGTCAATCGTCGCAAACGGTCCGCGACGACGGGCACCCTTGGCAATGCGAAGTGCGGTGTCTTTGCTAGTCATGTCAGCCAGCCGAGTTCATGGTGTAAGCCCGCTCCGCGCGGCCAGCTCCATCGACCGCGCGACGTACTTGCCGACCATATCGCACTCCACATTGACGCGGTCACCGGCACGAAGCGATGACAACGTGGTATGCGCCCACGTGAACGGAATGATCATCACGTGCACCATACCGCGATCGAGCCGCGCCACTGTCAGGCTGACGCCTTCGAGGGCGATCGAGCCCTTGAGAATCACGTACGGCTCCAGGTCCGCCGGAATGCGAACCGCAATCCAGTACGACTCCCCGTCCTGGCGGATGGCATCGACCACTCCGACGCCATCGACGTGCCCCTGCACGAAATGTCCGCCGAATCTGCCATCCGCGCGCATGGACCGTTCGAGATTCACTGGCCGCCCCGGTGCGAGCGTGCCCAGCGTCGTCACACGAGCGGTCTCCGGTCCGATGTCCGCCGTCCATCCCGCGTCGCTGCACGTCGTCGCCGTCAGGCAGACACCGTTCACGGCAACGCTCTCGCCTTGATGAAGCTCCGATCCCATCGGCGTGCGAATCGTCAACGTGAAGCCAGACGATGTGAGCGCGACGTCCGAGACGATGCCGACCGATTCAATGAGGCCGGTGAACATATCCCTCGATGAGGACGTCTGGCCCGAGCTGCTCGACCCTGTTCTCGATCAGCGAGGTGGGCGAAAACGCGCAACCCTCGAGCAGCGGTACGCCGCCATCTCCAAGCCACATGGGCGCCACGTAGAGTTGGACGTAGTCCACGACACCTTCGTCCCAGGCCGCACGCTGCACACGAGCTCCACCCTCGAGAACCAGGCTCTGCACGTCGAAATTCGGCAGCACAGACAGTGCGGCAGCGATCCCCGGCCTCGGCACCGGAATCAGGCGGGCACCCGCCTTGTGCAGGGCCTCGGCCCGCTCGGTCCTGAGCGATTCCGCCGCTGTGAGTATTATCACCGGTCCTGCTGAGAGGGTCGAAATCAGGCGCGCCCCGGCTGGAGTCCGCAGCCGGCGGTCGAATACGACCCGGACCAGCGGCCGTTCCCTGTAGACCTCGCGAGCCGTCAACAGCGGGTCGTCGATCAGGATCGTCTCCGACCCGACCGCAATCGCGTCGGTGCACGCCCGGATATAGTGCGCGTGCGTCATCGCGCGCGGCGAGGTCAACTGGGTGCGCTGTCCTGCTTCGGCGGCAATCCGACCATCGAGGCTGGTCGCCGCCTTGAGAATCACAAACGGCCTCCCCTTCCGAGTCGTCGTCAGGAAAGGCTGGTTCAAGCGAACCGCGGCGTCATAGCCAACACCGGTTTGCACTTCGATGCCGTTGGCGCGCAGCATCGCAAACCCGCGTCCGCCGACAAGCGGAAATGGATCTTCCATCGCAGCGACGACGCGACGGATGCCGGCGGCGATGATCCGTTCCGTGCACGGTCCCGTCTTGCCGGTGTGGACGCACGGCTCGAGCGTGCAATAGAGCGTGGCGCCGCGCGCATCGCTCCCCGCCTCTTCGAGCGCGTTCACCTCGGCGTGCGGTTCACCGGCGCGCTCGTGTGCACCCTGACCGAGCACGACCCCTTCATCCGACACGATGCACGCACCAACGACGGGATTCGGCGTCGTGCGGCCGAGGCCGCGGCGCGCGTGCTCGAGCGCCCGCCGCATCCACCGTTCGTCGTCTACCACTTTTCCTGAAAGAGCGCCTCGACGTAGTCCTGGGGAGAGAAGGGAATCAGATCGTCAATACCCTCCCCAACGCCGACGTAGCGGATTGGGAGCTTGAGGTCGTGCGCGATCGACACCGCCACCCCGCCCTTGGCTGTTCCGTCCAATTTGGTGAGGACGATCCCCGTGACACCAGCCACGCTCGTGAACTCACGCGCCTGCTGAAGACCGTTCTGCCCTACGGTCGCATCGAGCACGAGCAGCACTTCGTGCGGTGCGCCTTCGGCCGCACGCGCGGCCACACGGCGGATCTTTTCCAGTTCGTTCATCAGATTGACGCGCGTGTGCAGTCGCCCGGCCGTGTCGACGAGGATGGGATCGCGACCACGCGCCTTGCCGGACTGAATCGCATCGAACACGACGGATGCGGGATCGGAGCCTTCGTTCGCGCGAATGATGTCGACCCCTGCCCGCTTGGCCCAGATCTCGAGTTGCTCCACTGCCGCGGCGCGGAACGTGTCCGCCGCACACACGAGCGGCGTCTTTCCAGAGGCCTTGAGCAGATTCGCCAGCTTACCGATGGTGGTGGTCTTCCCCGTGCCGTTGACGCCGACGATGAGCGTGACCTGTGGCTTGTGGCCGTTCGGCGCCGGACTCTCGACGCCATCGAAGATCTGGCGGATCTCGTCCTTCACCAGATCGCGCAGGCTTTCGCCGTGGCGCGATCTCGATCGCACGGCTGTGACTATCCGCTCGGTCGCGGGCAGACCGACATCGGCCGAGATCAGCAACTCTTCGAGCGCTTCAATCGTGTCGACGGTGATCGGCCGCGTGCGTTGCTCGCCCTCGTCGGCCTGCTGAACGATCTCTTCGAAGCGGCTGACGATCTGCTGCTTCGTCCGCGTCAGGCCTTCGCGAAGGCGGTCTAAGAATCCCAATCAGAACTCCCCAATCCCAGGTCCCCAGTTCGGTCCCCAGTCCCCAGTCAACTTCAGTCCCCAGCAACTCATCCACCCAACGACCGAGCCACCCAGCTACCCAGCTACCCAGCCTCCGCCCGCTGCGGCCTCAACATCAACTCGTAGAGCGCCGTCTTTGGATCCTTGCGCCCTGCGAGCAACTCGCCGACCTGCGCGGCGATCGGCAACTCCACATTGTGTCGCGCCGCAAGTGCGAGCGCCGCCTCCGTCGTCCGGACACCTTCCGCCACCATCTTCATCCCCGCGAGGACGTCCGCAACGGCGCGACCGCTCGCCAGCTCAATCCCGACGTGACGGTTGCGACTCAGCGCCCCGGTACACGTCAGGACGAGATCGCCAAGGCCGGTCAGGCCCGCGAGCGTTTCACGCTTGGCGCCAGCGGCACATGCCAGACGCGACATCTCGGCGAGGCCGCGCGTGATGAGACCCGCGAGCGCGTTGTGCCCGAGGCCGAGCCCTTCGACCATTCCAGCCGCGATGGCGATGATGTTCTTGAGCGCACCGCCGATCTCCACACCCACGACGTCATCGGTGCCATACAGTCGCAGGTAGGGCGCCCTGAACTCTTCCTGGACTCGCTTCACCACCTGCGCGTCGCGCGAGGCGATCGACACGGCGGTCGGCAGTTCGCGAGCGACTTCCGCGGCGAAGCTCGGGCCGGAGAGCACTGCGACATTCACGACGTCACGCAGTTCCTGTCCGATGATCTCCGACACACGCAACAAGGTGTCCTGCTCGAGGCCCTTCGTCGCGCTCACGATCGTCGCGCCTCGATGCACGTATGGCGCCGCGCGCTTGAGGATCTCGCGAGTGCCGTGCGACGGCACGGCGGAGACGATGAATTCCGTGCCCGTGAGGGCGGCAGACGAGATCGTCTGTTACCGACAGATTCGACGGGAAACGGATGTCGGGCAGATACACCGCGTTGGCGCCGCGCGCACGCATGTCTGCCACGAGCGCCGGATCGCGCGCCCACAGACGCGCGTCATGACCGATGCGCGCCAGATGAACGGCCAGTGCCGTGCCCCAGCCTCCTGCTCCGAGAATGGCAACCTGACGAATGGGAAACTCCTATTGAACGGACCCGTTCACCACGCGCTGCCCGATGCGGCGCTCGGTGCCGGCCACGAGCCGAGCCAGGTTCTCGCGGTGTCGATAGATGATGACGAGCGCCGACGACGCCGCGCCGATTGCGATGATGCCCGGTGCGTCGCTCAGTGTGGCGACGAGCGCGAGCGTGAGCGCGCCCGCGATCGACCCGACCGAGATGAAGCGGGTGGCGAGCACGGCAAGCAGGAACACGCACGACGCAATGCCGAGCGCTTCAGGCGCGAGCACGGCGAACGCGCCCGCCGCCGTCGCCACGCCCTTTCCTCCACGGAAACGCAGCCAGATCGGATACACGTGCCCGATGACCGACGCGAACGCTGCGATGACCGTAGCGACCGGGCCGGCAGATAACAGTTGCGCGACCAGGACCGCCAGCGCCCCCTTTACTCCGTCGAGGGCCATCGCCAGCACAGCGGCGCGTACGCCCGTCGTGCGCAGCACGTTCGATGCGCCGATGTTACCGCTGCCCGCTCGACGCAAATCGATCCCGCGATGCCGCGTCAGCAGGAAGGCAAATGGGATCGAGCCCACGAAGTACCCGAAGGTAACAGCGAGAACGGCGTTCATTCAGACATGAGCGAGTTCCGATCGACCGAGCGCGATGTACGTTGGTCCGGACGAGGAGAGTCGACTCTCAAACAGTGTAACCGCGGCGACCCTGACGACGCCGAACACGGTGCTTTCAAGGCCTTCCAGCAGCGGGACAGGCCGAAGGCCAGCGGGATTCTTCACGCGGCCGAGCGTCAGGTGTGGGTGGTAGTCGCGCTCGTCGGTCGAGTGAACCAGGCCGTCCAGCCGCGCGCGCACTTCCTGCTCGACTGAGCGCAGATTGTCGATGCCCTTGCCGATTCCCGCCCAGATCACTCGCGGTGGACGTTTGGGTGGGAACGTCCCTGTTCCTTCGATCGTGAGATCGAACGCTGGCGCCCTGAGCGGACGTGCGAGTTCCGCCCGAATCTGCTCGCCGAGTGCAGCGTCTACTTGTCCGATGAACTGAACGGTGAGATGCAATTGTTCGGGCTTCACCCAGGTGACGCGCGCGTGCGGCGCACGCTGTTCGGTACGACGCTTCAAGTCCTCGATCGTCCGCGACGCTGCTCGCTGAACGTCAGACCCCACATCGACTGCAACGAACAGCCTCACACCAGGAGCATCCTCCTGACCATGTCGAGCGCAGCCTGCGAGGCTTGAAACTTCACCAGCTCGCGCTCGCCGAAGAATCGAAACGTCCGCACGCGACGATCGGTGTCGGTCACCGCGGCAACCACCACGGTCCCAACGGGCTTCTCGGGTGTACCACCGCCCGGCCCGGCGATGCCGGTGACGCCAACACCGACGCCCACACGTGCCTTCGCCTTGATTCCCTCGGCCATCGCGACTCCTACTGGTTCGCTCACAGCGCCGTGGGCGCGAATCAGATCGGGGGGCACGTCCAGCAGCTGCGTCTTCGCTTCGTTCGAGTAGACGATCACGCCCTGGTCCACATACCGCGAACTGCCTGGCACATCCGTGAGTCGTGACGAGAGCAGTCCGCCCGTGCACGACTCGGCGACTCCGATCCGCAGTCCCCGCTCGACGAGGAGATCGCCGACGACGGCTTCGAGCAGTCTGCCGTCGGTGCTGTACACGTCGGGACCGAGAACATCGACAGCCTCAGCAACCGCGCGTTCCAACACCGCGTCCCCGGCCCCGCGTGTGGGTGCTCGAGTGGACACATGCAGCTCGATCGATCCCAGCGTCGCCAGAATCGTCGCGGCGACTGGGGGCGTCGCCTTCTCCCACACGCCATACAGCGGATGCAGCTTCTCATCCACATGCGATTCGATGCGGCCAGCGACGCGCACGATTCGTCGGACGAGGACGCTGCCTCCGCTCCGGTCCTTGAGCGGACCATCGACGAGATCTGTGAGCATCGGTCGCAGCTCGCGCGGAGGTCCCGGCAACAGCAAGACGAGCCGATCCCCGTGATCGATCCACAGACCCGGCGCGCTGCCTCGCGCGTTAACAAGCACTTTCGCTCCGCGAGGCACCATCGCCTGGCGACGATTGCTTTCGGGCATCGGCATCGGCAGGTTTCGAGAGGCAAAGCGCGTGCGCAGATGCGCGGTGATCGCTTCGTCCTCGGAGAGTGGCCGATCGAGCACCGTCGCCACGACCTCTCGCGTCAGGTCATCGTCGGTCGGACCCAGGCCGCCGCACATGACGATGAGATCCGCACGAGCGAGCCACAACCGCAACACGTGTTCGAGCTCGGTTCTGTCGTCGCCGACGACAGCCTTTGCCTTCACGTCGATGCCGAGGAGGTTCAGTTGCTCGGTGATGAAGAGCGAATTGGTGTCGATCTTCGATGGCGTCAACATCTCACTGCCAACAGCGATGATGGCGGCACTGGCGATCGATGTCACACGAGCCACCCTGCGGGTAACGCGACTACGAGCAATCGCATCGCGACATTCCCATACACCCCTGCCATCGCATCGTCTGCCATCACGCCAAGGCCACCATGCAGCGCCTCGAGGCGGTTCGCCGGCCACGGCTTGACGACATCGAACAGGCGGAACAACAGAAAACCGACAATGGCTCCGGTGATGTTGACGGGCAGGAACGCCAGCGTGATCAGCATCCCTACGACTTCGTCGAGGATGACCGGCGCGGGATCGACACCGGCGAAATGTCTCTCCGCGGCGTTCGCGCTCCACACGCCAACAGCGAACAGAAGGATGATGACCGCCAGTTCCAGAGCAGGAGAACCTGACCAGCGTACAGCGGCAAAAACGACGAGGCCCGCCGCCGACCCAAATGTGCCGGGAGCCACAGGTACGTAGCCGAGGTACCCGCACGTGGCGATGAAGAGGCCGAGACGCATCTGAAGGAGACCGCTCCGGCAGGAGCCTGAGGGGTCAGGCGGATGGTAGATCCACGACGTGCGTATGCGCCACGCGGTCATGAAGCGCACGCCGATCGGGGGCGATCAGGGCCGGGATCAATCCCAGGCCAAGCGTTGCCAGTGAAACGACGCCGGTCAACGTCCGCTTGATCGCACGGGCCGGATCCACGATCAGCTGATCGTCGGCAACAACCCGGATTCGCGCGGCCATCTTGCCAATCGTCTGGCCTCCCATCGCAGTGAACGCAGAGAAGTACGCCAGCTTCATGAAGACGAGAAACGCGAGGAACGGGAGGAGCGGCAGCGACCGCCATTCCTCCGTCGTCAGCGCAGTCATCCGCAGCGTGGAGAAGAACACGAAGACATCGATGCCGAGCAGAATGGCGTGATCGATGAGTGCCGCAAGCGTTCGACGTCCCAGACCTGCCACAGCATCGGCGTACGCAGACGTCGGCCCAGCCACCCGCCGCGGTTGGCCGCTGACAACTTCAGCACGGATCGGCGTGACGACCTCCGGCCTGAACGACGGAACGGGCTCGGCCAGAGTTTCCTCTGCTGCAAACTCGAGAGTCAGCCCTGTCTCAATCGCGCGCGGTGCCCGCGATCCACTGCGTGAACGCGAGAGGTCCGACGAACGTCGCACCGCGAGCGGCGCGCGCGGCTCTGAAGGTGTTCTGATCAGCGGCTCGTCGCCTGCACCGGCCGGCGAGAACAGCGGAAACGATTCGAGCGACGAGAGCGCGTCCTGCGACTCGGTCGACTGAGGTGTCGCGTCGGAATGAGCCAGCCACAACTCACCGACCGGCACATCGTCGCGAGTGGGTGACGTCAACGAAAGATCGGCCGGCTCCGGCTCCGGAGAAGCCAGCAACGAGAAGTCGTATCCACAGTTCTTGCAGCGATCGCCGGTTTCAAAACCCAGGTAGTCGCACTTCGGACACTTCATCGCGACTGTTCTCCTGCCGATGGCTGCTTGAGCGATGACGACAACAGCACGTGTTGAATCTCGGACCGCAACCGATCGGCCTGCGGTCGAAGCGGGTCTCCCAGTTCGACGATGTCGAGCTCGCGCAGCGCCTCACGTAGACGACCTTCACCGCGGAGCACCTGAGCGCGATCGATGCGGCGCTCTGCATCGCGCACGATCGGAAGCGGCTCGCGCAGTGCCGAATCGCCAGCGCGAACCGCGACTGGAGACTCTCGCAACCACGACGCCGTGCGGAGAGCACCGAGGAGGATGATTGCCGTGATGGCGACGCTGGCGCCGACTGTTGCCAACCAGTGACTCTTCGGAGTCACCCGGGTGTCTGAATGACGCCACGTGGGCGCAGGCCTGTTGGTGGCCGCTCGCCGTTGCGACGATGGTGGAACTGAATCGAGACGTCCGAGGCGCTGGAGAAACACAAGCGCGAGCTCGTTGGCGCCGCCCTGCTCGACCGCTTGCGTCAGAAGCGCTCGTGCCCGCTGCAGATCGCCGGCCTGATACGCGGCAATTCCCTGATGAAGGCTCTCTTCCGACTCGCGTTGACGCTCAGCAAGTGCGCTGCGGGCGCGCTCGATATAGGCGCGGGCACGGCCGTGGCCCCGCTCGAGAAACGCCACACGCGTCCACACATTGATCGCTTGCTCGTAGTTGCCACCGAAATAGTGGTCGAGACCGGACAACAACAACTGTTCGATACGCGCGGCGCGTTCAGCCTCGCTCAACGGGCCAGAGTCGGAAGGATCTGTGCGGAGTGGCTCCACGCCGATGTGATTATCGGACAAGAACTTACGCTGGTCAATCGATTCTCGTCGCGCGTTGTGCTGCGATCAGCTTTACAGCGCTCGCTCCTGAAGGTAACGTCTCGGCAGCCGCATGGCCGATCTCAATGGACGTATCGCGCTGGTCACAGGCGCTAGCCGTGGTGTCGGGCGCGGCGTCGCGCTCGGTCTCGCCCATGCCGGCGCGACAGTCTACGCAACAGGTCGAACGATCGCGGACGCCGAGCTCGACTCCAGCATCACGAAACTCACCTGCGATCACAACGACGATCAGGCTGTCGCGAGAGTCTTTCAACAGATCGACGAGCAGGCCGGCCGGCTCGACGTGCTCGTCAACGTGGCGTGGGGCGGGTACGAACACATGGTCGAGGACGGCCGCTTCACGTGGATGGCGCCGTTCTGGGAGCAGCCGGCGTGGCGCTGGGACGCGATGATCACAACGGGCGTTCGCGCGGCGTACGTGGCAAGCCAGCATGCAGCGCGGGCGATGGTCCGCGCACGTCGAGGCCTCATCGTCCACGTCTCGTCGTGGGCGGGCAAAAAGTACGGCGGCAACACCGTGTGCGGCCTCGCGAAGGCCGCCACCGATCGGATGGCGTCCGACATGGGACATGAGCTCGCGTCCCATGGGATCACTGTCGTCTCGCTGTATCCGGGACTGGTCCGCACCGAAGGGGTGCTCGCAGCGGGAGTGTTCGATTTGAGCAACTCCGAGAGCCCCGAGTTCATCGGTCGCGCGGTTTCGGCACTGGCCAACGATCCGGAGGTGGCGCGATGGAATGGATCGGTGGTCATTGCCGCCGCCCTCGCCGCTGAGTACGGATTCACGGACATCGACGGGAAAACACCGCGCCCACTCACGTGGGCCGAGGTGTAGCCGATGCCGCGTCTCGGCCGGACCGACCTCGACGTCTTCCCTCTCTGCCTCGGCGGCAACGTCTTTGGCTGGACCGCGAGCGAGCAGGAATCGTTCGCCATCCTCGACGCCTACGCGGCGGCGGGTGGCAACTTCATCGACACCGCTGACTCGTATTCCGCGTGGGTACCCGGCCACGTCGGCGGTGAATCGGAAACGATCATCGGGCGATGGATGGCCGCGCGCGGCTGCCGGAATCGGATGATCATCGCGACGAAGGTCGGACGAGCGCCGGGCCGGCTCGGGCTGGCGCCGCAAGAACATCCGCGCCGGTGCTGAAGCGTCGCTCAAGCGCCTCGGCGTCGATCGCATCGATCTGTATTACGCGCACGCTGACGACCTCGACGTGCCGGTCGACGAGACGCTCCGCGAATTCGACGCGCTCGTGCGCGAAGGCAAGGTGCGCTACATCGCCGCCTCCAACTTCACGGCGCGCACGTCTGTCAGCCGCGCTCGCCACGTCGGCGCGCGAGGGGCTCGCACGCTACGTGGCGCTGCAGCCTCACTACAACCTGGTTGTCCGGAACGAGTACGAAGGCGCGCTGTCCGATGTCTGCGCCCGCGAGGGCGTGGCATGTGTGCCCTACTACGCGCTCGCCATGGGATTCCTGACCGGCAAGTATCGGCCGGGCGCCACGGTTGACAGCGTGCGGGCCGAAGGGGCGCGTGCCTATCTCGATGCACGCGGGCAAACGCCTGCTCGCCGCGCTCGACGACATCGCTGCCGCGCACCAGACGACCGTTGCCGCTGTCGCCCTCGCATGGCTGCTCGCCCAGCCAACCGTTGCCGCGCCGATTGCGAGCGCGCGGACCGCAGCCCAGCTCGCGGACCTGCTGCCCATGGCGACAACGACGCTCACACGTGAAGAGTCAACGCGGCTCGCCGATACCAGTCGCGTTTAGGAACCCGGAACCTGGAACCCGGAACCCGGAGTTCACGCGACACCGAAGCCCGGCCAGAATCGAGCGAGGACATAGCCCATCACGACCAGCAGGAGCCAGATCAGTGCGCTCAGCCAGAATCCGACTGACATCATCGTCCTGAGATTCACACCGTATCCGGCCGCAATCGCCGGCCCCGCCGAGGATGAGGGAAGCATGATGCCGTAGTTGGCGGCCAGCGTCACGATGTAGACAAAGGGGATCGGATTCAAGCCGAGCCCTTGGAACGTGCTGATGGTGATCGGCACGACGATCGCGACGGTGGCCGTGTTGCTGGTGATCTGCGTGATGACGATTGTCAGCATCGAGAACACCGCGACGGCGAGCAGTCCGCCACCGGCCGCGAGCGGCACCATCCGATCGGCGACGAACTTCGCTGTGCCCGTGTCGCTCAGCACCTGTCCGAGCGCCGATCCGCCCGCGAACAAGTAGATGAGCCCCCAGACCATGTGCTTCTCGGCGTACTCCCAGTCGAGCAACGCGACACCTTTGTACCGGATGGCGAAGCTCAAGATCGCGACGGTCAGGAACGCCAGCGTAGGCGTGAGGCCGGGCAACAGCGTCGCGTACAGTTGCCTGGTGAATGCGATGAGCATCGCGAGCCCGAAGAGCGCCAGGCCCCAGCGCTCAGGCACCGACATGGCTCCAAGCGTCCGCAGTTCCTGCGCGAAGTAGGCGCGCGATCCTTCGACGTGCTCCAGCTCTGGCACGAGCGCCCACCGCATGAAGGCGGCCGAGGCGACGGCCACGACGATCGTCGGCGGCAGCAGCCGCATCACCCACGTCGTGAACAGGAACTCGTGAGTCACGAGATGTCGTTCAATGAACTGCACTGCCAGCAGGTTTTGCGCCCCTCCGAGCGGCGTACCCGACCCGCCCACGCTCGTACCCCACGCCACCGCGATGAGGAGCGCAGACGCAAACGCGCTCTTGCGCGCGTCCTCGATGCCGATGAAGCGGACCATCGCCACGACCACCGGCATCATCGACGCCGCCACGACGGCATTGGGAAGGACCGAACTCAGGACCGCGGCCGCGATGAACCAAATCACGATCTGCCGTCGAGTGCTGGTGCCGATGCCCATCAACGACACGAGCGCAATCCGCCGGTCGAGGCCCCACCGTCGCCAGAGCGTTGCAAGCATGTTGGCGCCGAGCAGCAGGAAGACGAGCGGCTCGGCATACGCCGGCATGATCGTCTCAACACGCGCAAATGCGGCGAGCGCGGGAACGATCACGGGTAGAAACGCCGTGATGGCAAGGTGCACTGGCTCCGCCATCCACCACCAAGCCATCCAGACGAGCAGACCTATGCTGCAGCGGACAGGATACGGCGTGCCGGGGATTGGAATGACCGCCAGCAACAGGAAGACGACTGGCCCGCCGAGCGCATGGATCGTTCGCCGGTGCCGCGTCACGTCACTCGGGCAGTGCAGCCTGCCAGGCTTCGAGGTATTTGTAGCCGCTCCCGGTGTTGAACAACACGACCGACTCGTCGCGCCCGATCTTTCCCTGGGTGACCAGCGCGTCGATCGCCGCCAGGCCTACGCCCCCTTCCGGCGCCGCGAACACGCCCTCGAAGCGTGCCATGTCGCGACACGCCGCAAGCAATCGAGCCTCGCTGACCGCCACTGCCTCACCGCGACTCGCGTAGATGTCAGCAAGAATCAGGAAGTCGCCGAGCGCCTTCGGAACGCGGAGCCCGGCGGCCAGCGTCGCGGCGTTTTCCCATCGCTCCGACGATTCAGCGCGCCGCTCGAACGCGCGCACGATCGGGGCACACCCGTCGGCTTGAGCGGCGATCATCCGCGGCCGATGGCTGCCGGTGAGCCCCATCGTTTCGAGTTCTTCGAACGCTTTCCACATCCCGATCAGTCCGACGCCTCCACCGGTCGGATAGACGATCACGTCAGGCAACTCACCGCCGAACTCTTCCCACAACTCGTACCCCATCGTCTTCTTGCCTTCGATGCGGTACGGCTCCTTCAAGGTCGATACTTCGTACCAGCCGTGCTGTGCGGCTTGCTCAGCGATGAACGCCCCGCAGTGTGAAATGAGCCCGTCGATCAGCCTGACGTCGGCACCGCAGGCCCGCGTCTCGAGCACGATCGCAACCGGCGTGTCCGACGGCATCGCCACGACACATTTCAATCCGGCTTGCGCTGCGTATGCCGCCGCAGCGCCACCAGCGTTCCCTGCGGTCGGCAGTGCGATTGTCTCGACCCCGAGCGCCTTCGCCATGCTCACCGCGGCCGACAGTCCCCGTGCCTTGAACGAGCTCGTCGGGTTCTGCCCCTCTTCCTTGATGTAGAGCGCGTCGAGCCCGAGATGCGCCCCCAGGTGACGCGCACGAATCAGTGGAGTCATCCCCTCGCCGAGCGTCACGGGAGGTGCGTCAGGGAGCACCTCTTCGTAGCGCCACATCGTGTTCGAACGTTCTCGCAATGCCTCACGGGTCAATGTCTCCCGGGCTTGATCGAGAATCGGTACCGAGCCAAGAGCGGCGACTGGCAGTTCGGACAGAGGTTGTGTCGCGTGCGGTAATCACCGACGTACCGGCAGGTGGGTCGGGAGCATTCGAGTCGTGCAAGTTGGGACGGCAAGGGCGGCAGTCTAGCACTCGTGTGGGGTAGACTTTTGTTTCTGGCTACCTTACAGGTCTCTCGCCGGTCCACGCTCCTCCGGCCCACAGCCGTCAACACGGTCCTCGGCGACATCCGACAGGCTCAGGCTCGAGGGCAGACCGTCGTTTCGCTGATGCGCGGCGAGCCCGACTTCGATACGCCGGCGCACATCATCGAAGCCGCGACACGCGCGATGAAAGGTGGCCGCACGCGATATCCCGACAACCGCGGCGAGATCGTGCTGCGCCAGGCAGTTGCCGAGAAGCTGTCGCGCGAGAACGGTGTGACCTACGACCCGGGCACCGAGATCCTGGTGACAACGGGCGCGACGCTCGGCATCCATTCGGCGCTGCTCGCGCTGCTGAACGAGGATGATGAGGTCCTTGTCCCCGATCCGATCTACGACGCCTACCTCTCGCCGATTCTTCTGGCGGGTGGACGCGTGGCTCCCGTGCGCGCCCAGATCGAACATGGTCGTTTCGTTCTGACTGCGCAGGCGATCGACGCTGCCGTCACCTCGCGATCGAAGGTGCTCCTGCTCAACACGCCGTGGAATCCGGTTGGCACCGTACTTCGCGAGTCGGAACTGCGCGCCATCGCTGACGTCGTGACGCGACGGAATCTGGTACTCATCAGCGACGAGATCTACGAAGCGATCACGTACGAGGGCTGCAAACACGTTTCACCCTCCTCGCTGTCTGCCGACCTGCGCGAGCGCACGGTGATGCTGAACAGCCTCTCGAAGACGTACGCGATGACCGGCTGGCGCGTCGGCTATTGCGCGGCGCCGGCACCGATCGTCCAGAGCATGTTTCTATCGTTGCAGCAGTCGAGCCGCGGACCAGCGACGTTCGTCCAGGACGCGGCTGCTGTCGCGTTGACGGGCCCGCAGGACGCGGTCGAGGAGATGCGCAACGAATACACGCGACGCCGGTCGCTGGTGCTGAGTGCGCTGAGCGGGATTCGCCACGTGCACGTGCTCCCGCCCGAAGGCGGATTCTTCGCGATGGTGGATGCGCGCGAGACCGGCGTCCCGTCAGAGCAGCTACGTCTGCGGCTGCTGAACGATGCCGGCGTCGCGGTGATTCATGGCGCCGCATACGGTCCCGGCGGTGAAGGAACGCTGCGCGTCTCATTTGCCAGTGGCGGCGACACGCTCGCTCGCGGCCTCGAACGACTGCGCGCCGGGCTCGAGGCGCTGTGAGCACAGCCGCAGCCAGCGCTTCAGAACTTCAACGGGAATTGGAAACCACGCTCTCCGGCGAGTTTCGATTCGACGCGGTCTCGAAGGCTCTCTACTCGACGGACGCGAGCGTCTATCAAATCCAACCGGTCGGCGTCGCGCTCCCGCGAACGCGCGACGATCTCAAGCGGCTCGTTCAGATCTGTGCGCGCCTGCACTGCCCGATCACGATGCGGGGCGGCGGCACGTCGCAGGCCGGCCAGGCCATAGGCGCCGGGCTCGTCGTCGACACGTCGAAGTACCTCAACGCCATCCTCGAACTGAACGTGCAGGAACGATGGGCGCGCGTGGAGCCGGGCGTCGTGCTCGACGAGCTGAACGCGCAGCTTCGCCCGCACGGTCTTCGTTTCGCGCCCGACGTCTCGACCGCCAGCCGCGCCACACTCGGCGGGATGATGGCGAACAACTCGAGCGGCGCCCGGTCCGTGATCTACGGAAAGACGATCGACCACGTCATCGAGCAGGAGGTCGTCCTGTCGGACGGTTCCGTCGTCACGTTCCGACCGCTGGCCGAGGGGGAGCTTGCGCGGAAGTGCGCCGGCGACACGCTCGAGGCCCGCTGTTATCGAACCGTCGCCGAATTGGCAACAACACATCAAGACGAGATCGAGCGCAGGTTCCCCAAAGTGCTTCGTCGCGTCGGCGGCTACAACCTCGACGACTTCGTCCCGGGACGTCCGTTCAACCTCGCGCGGATGATGGTCGGATCTGAAGGCACCCTCGGCGTGGTGCTTTCAGCCAAGGTCAGCCTCGTTCCGCTGCCCAGGGCCAAGGCGGTGATGGCGATCCAGTTCGAGCATCTACTCGAGTCGCTTGCCGCGGCACCGATCGTCCTCAAGCATCGTCCGTCAGCGATCGAGGTGATGGACAAGTCGATCCTCGATCACACGCGCAAGAGCGCTGCGCTCGAAGCCATGCGACAAAGCTTCATCGAGGGCGATCCGGGCGCGCTGCTCTGCGTCGAGTTCTACGACGATCGAGCCGAGGACCTCCCGCCGCGGCTCCAGGCGCTCGAACAGGACCTTCGCGCGCACAGACTTGGGTATCGCTATCACCACGCGCTTGAACTCGCGGCGCAGGCGCGTATCTGGAGCCTGCGAGAGGCGGGACTGGGTCTGTCGATGGCCATGCGGGAGGACGCGAAGTCTCTCTCCTTCGTCGAGGACACGGCTGTGGCGCCCGAGCGGTTGCGCGACTACATCGAGCGCTTCCTCGGCATCGTCGCGCGACACGGCACGACGGCCGGTGTCTACGCGCATGCCTCCGTGGGGTGCCTGCACGTACGGCCGGTCGTCAACATGAAGACCGATGCCGGCGTGAAGCAGTTCGAGGCGATCGCGAACGACATTTCCGATCTGGTCCTGGAGTTCGGTGGCGCGCTTTCAGGTGAACATGGCGACGGGCTCGTGCGCAGTCCGTTTATGGAGAAGATGTTCGGACCCACGCTCTACGGGGCGTTCCGAACTATCAAACAGACCTTCGATCCGCGCGGCCTCTTTAATCCTGGCAAGATCGTCGACGCGCCTCCTGTCACGTCCAATCTGCGCTTTGGACCGAAGTATTCGGCTCGAAATCCGATCACCTTCTTCGACTACGACGCCGGCGGTATGGCTGGCGCGATCGAGATGTGCAGCGGACTCGGCGCCTGCCGCAAGACGCTCGAAGGGACAATGTGCCCGTCGTACATGGCGACACGGGACGAGCAACACTCGACGCGCGGACGCGCCAATGTGCTGCGCCTGACGATCGCAGGAAAACTCGGCGAAGCGGGACTCGGCGATCGCGGTGTCTACGAGTCACTCGATCTTTGTCTCGAGTGCCGCGCATGCAAGGCCGAATGTCCCGTCGGCGTCGATGTGGCTCGCTTCAAGAGCGAGTTCCTGGCGGACTATTGGCAGCGTCACGGCACGTCGCTCGAAGCGCGCGTGCTCGGCAACGTCTCAACGCTCGCCAAATGGGGCAGCCGTTTCGCGCCGCTGTCGAACTGGATTGCTGGAAGTGCTCCGGCGCGAGGTCTCAACGAGAAGTTTATCGGCGTCGATCGACGACGCCGGCTGCCGCAGTTCAAGCGCCGTACTCTTCAGTCGCTGGTGCCAGCGGAAACAGGACAACCGGACGCCCTTCTGTTTAACGACACCTTCACGAATCACTACGACCCGGAGATCGGGCTGGCCGCGATCCGTGTGATGAAGCAGGCAGGCGTTCGCACCGCCTTGGCGCCGAATCTCTGTTGCGGGCGGCCACAGATTTCAAAGGGTCTGCTCGGAAGGGCGCGCGCGATGGCCGAGCGAAATACCGAGGCGCTGTACGCCGACGCGTCCGCCGGCCGGCCTCTCGTGTTCTGCGAGCCGAGTTGTCTGTCCGCCGTTCGCGAGGACGCCCCGCCACTGCTGCGCGGCGAGAGTCGTCGCAAGGCGGAGAAGGTCGCGTCCGTCAGCGTGCTCTTCGAAGAGTTCGCCGCACGGATTGTGGAACGGCTCGCGCTGAAGCCCGGACCCAAATCGGTGCTGCTGCACGGTCACTGTCACCAGAAATCGATGGCGCTTCTGGGCCCTGCCAAGACGATGCTGTCGCACATTCCCGGTGCGAGCGTCGTGGACCTTGATGCCGGGTGCTGTGGCATGGCCGGGTCGTTCGGCTACGGCCACGACCACTACGAGGTGTCGCGTGCCATCGGCGAGCGCAAGCTCTTTCCCGCAGTGCGGGCGAAGGCCGAAGGGACCGTGGTCGTCGCGGCGGGCACATCGTGTCGGCATCAGATCGCCGACTTCACGGGCGAGAAAGCGCTGCATCCGGCAGTGCTCCTGGAGAGCCTGCTGCGCTGACACACTTTCCACTTACTTCCTACTTTGCCCCTTATACTTCCGACTTCTCTATGAATCTGGCCTGGTTGTCCCTTGGCGCGCTCGTGCTCGCCATGATCGTCAGTTGCTTCTCGACGCTCAACGTGGGCGTCCTTGCACTGGCACTGGCGTGGATCGTCGGCGTGTATCTCGGGAGCATGAGCCTCAACGACGTGTTGAGCGGCTTCCCGGTGCAGTTATTCCTGACACTCGCGGGCGTGACGTTGATGTTCACGCAAGCGCAGTTGAACGGAACCCTCGATCGCGTCGCGCACGCGGCCGTTCGCGTGTGCCGCGGCAATGCCGGTCTCATCCCGGTGATGTTCTTCGTGCTCGGATCGATCATCGCGTCTCTCGGGCCTGGCAACGTCGCGACGGCCGCGATGCTCGCACCCATGGCGATGGCGGTTGCGACACGCGCGGCGATCCCGCCGTTTCTGATGGCGATCATGGTCGGTAACGGTGCGCAATCCGGCGCGCTCTCCCCGGTCGCGCCCACGGGAATCATCGTGACCGGTCTCATGGACAAGATCGGGCTCGGTGGCTTCGAGATGCGGACCTACATCGCCAATCTCCTTGCTCACGCGATCATCGCCTTCGGCGGTTACGTCCTGCTTGGTGGTCTTAAGCTGTTCAAGAATCGCTACACCGGCGGTGAGCAGGATGCCGAGACGACACGCCTGATCGGCTCGCACTGGATAACGCTCGCGGTCATCGGCGTCGTCCTCGTCTTCGTGCTCTTCTTCAACGCCAACATCGGCATGGCTGCGTTTACGGGCGCCGTGGTGCTGGCTGCGTTGCGCGTGGCCGATCACGAACAGGCGATCCGGAAGATGCCCTGGATCCCGATCCTCATGGTGAGCGGCGTCAGCGTGCTGGTGGCGTTGCTCGAAAAAACCGGAGGCCTCGATCTGTTCACCGAGATCCTGGCGAAATTTGCCACGCCCGGCACGCTCACGGGGGTGATCGCGTTTGTCACCGGCGTCATCTCCGTCTACAGCAGCACGTCCGGCGTCGTGCTTCCGGCGT
Source organism: uncultured Acidobacteriota bacterium (assembly GCA_963757735.1). Classification (GTDB taxonomy): domain Bacteria; phylum Acidobacteriota; class Vicinamibacteria; order Vicinamibacterales; family UBA2999; genus Gp6-AA40. Next base: position 75,647 of record CAVWST010000003.1, on the reverse strand, counting down.
TCCTCCCGACTGTGCCTGGCCTGATAGCACGGCTGGGCGGCGACCCCTTCGGCGTTGCCTCGTCGATGAACATCGGCGCGCATCTTGTCGACATGTCACCGCTCTCGACAACGGGAGCGATGTGCATCGCCGGGATCAGCGACCCTGAACAGGTTCGGCAGACCTACAACAAGCTCCTCGTGTGGGGCCTGTCGATGACTGTCATCGGCGCCATCGGCTGCTACATCGCCTTCTAGCGGGAGTTTCACCGAGGACTATAGGACCGGGGACCGAGGACCGTACCAGTGGTCAACGGCCGACGGATCGGCTATAGTCCGGCCGTATGAAGACGCTTTATACCGCCGCGTTTTCCGCAGGCCTTATCGCCCTGTCGGTCATCAGTTTTTCCGGTTATCTGGAGGCACAGGCCCCCCCCACTCCTCCGCCGGCTCCGCAGGCAGGACACCCATCAGGAAAGCTTGTGATCTGGGGAGACACCGCGATCTTCATCAATCCGACGGACCCCAACAACTGCATCCTGACGAATCGCTTCAAACGCGGGGAGCGCGTCGGATTCCGCATGACGGCGATCGATGGCGGCACCGGCGAAGTGGAGCAAACGGCTGGCCTCGTCGCACACGTCACCTTTGCCGGGAAGACAGTCGATGTGCCGATGCGATGGCGCGGCGACGCGGGTCCGAAAGCCCCAGCGCCGCGAGGCTATATACGATCGCCGTACGAGCTCTGGACGGGATCGTGGACCGTCCCGGCCGATGCGCCGATTGGGCGCATCAGCTATACCGTGACGGCGACCGACAAGTTCGGGAGAAAGGCCACGTTCACGCCGTTCTCCGCCGAAGCCTCGCAACTCGTCATCGTTCCTTAAGGCGATGAGGGTCCTGCGCTCGGCGTTCGCGCTGCTCGCGCTCGTCGTACTGGTCGCCTGTTCAAAGACAGCCGCGTCTCCCTCTGAGTCTTCGACGTCGGCAGCACCCGCTGCCGCGTCGCAAACGCTGTCGCTCACCTACAAGTCGCCGACGGTTGGAACCGACGTCATCGCGAAGGCGACCGGATTGCCCGCTGGTAAGACAGTCGAGCTCACGTGGGGAACGGTCACTGGCGGCTGGGTAGTCGAGGACTACTACCGCTTCCGCGGCAAGAAGTACGAGGAAGCGACGATCTCACTCGGCAAATTCACCGTCGACAGCAACGGAGCGCTCGACGCGCGATTTACTATCCCTGAAGACTACGGCGGTGTTCACGAGGTCATCGCGCTCATCGACGGAAAGCCGGTCGCACAGAACGGCATCGAGGTCACGCAGAGCTTTGAGCTGACTCCTGCTTCCGGCCCTGTGGGTACGCCGCTCGAGCTCCGAGTCAAAGGGCTCGGCTGGCGGACGATGGAGAGCACGTGGGTGGTGAACTGGGACAACAACCTCGTCGGATTCGTCTCCGCTGCGGGAACGAAGGGATCGGCTGTAGCCCGATTCCGTGCAGCAGGACCCTCGGGTGACCACGTGGTCAGGATCCTCACCGGATATCAGGGTCAGGGCTACTTGAACTACGAGCAGTCGCCCGTGGCGCATCTTCCGCGCCCGCAGTTCACGTTCAGAACCACGCCCGGACCTCCTCCGTCGCCGACGGCATTTGCCGAACCGTATCAGCGCCAGCCGGTTCCGAAGACCGAGGTGCACGTCAAGGATGCGACGCTGAATCTCGATCGGACCCAGGGCCCAGTCGGCTCGCGCGTGATACTGCGCGGCGACGGATTTCCCTCGAACACCTCACTGCAGCTCGCATGGCAGACCTACGTGGGCAGCCGCGTCAGCGGCAACGGGTTCGAGCCGCAGGAGAAGGAGTTCGGCAGCGTGAAGGTGGGCAGCGACGGTCGCATCGAGTCGCCACTCACGGTCCCGGACGACCTGGGCGGCCTGCACGGCCTCGCGCTCCGCGACGGCGACAAGACGCTCGCACGCGCCTTCTTCGTCATCGAGACGAGCATCGTCAGCATCTCGGCGACGTCAGGGCCGGTCGGTACGCCGGTGACGATCCATCTGAAGGGCGTCGGCTGGACCGAGTACGACAACATCTACGTCGCCACTTACGACAACGCCTACATGGGATACGCGTGCGGCTTCAACAGCCAGGGCGATGTCGTCATCAACTTCCACGCAACCGGCGCACCCGGCGTTCACATCATCGACTTGTATCCGGGGATCTATCAGGGGCCGCCAACTGAAACCCAGTTGCTGTATCGGCAGCCGCAGCTCACGTACGCCGACGATCATCCCGGTAACAAGATTCCCGCACTCCGCTTCACGTTCGAAGTCACCGCACCGAAAACGATTTCGAGCGGGTCGTAGACCTACCCGCGTGGCGCGCGCGCGATGCGGCGAAGTTCCCCTGGGTCCAGCCAGTTGAGATGACACCGTTCGCAGGTGTCGATGACGAGATTGCCCGGTCCACCGTAGAAGTGACTCAGCATCGGACGCTGACAGCCTGGGCAGCTGATGGTCCGATCTCCGGGTGTCTGCCGGCGCGGCGGGATCGTTCCTGACTGCTCCTCGCGAGCACGCGCCGCGTTGATCACGGCGACGAAGTTCTCCATCTCAACGAGCAACCCTTCGCAGCGTTGACAGAACAGCAACGGGCACCCATCGAGCTTTCCGCTCGCAAGCGATGTCTGACAGGTCGGGCACATCTTGTCGCTCGCGCCTGCGGTCTCTATCAGGACGGCAATTCCGGCGAGCTGTTCGCTCGAGCCACAGTGACCGCAGAGAAGCACACCGGTGCTCCGATCGACCTGCATGGGAGCCCCGCAGTTGACGCAATTTGGCACGACCTCTCTTATCGGCCAACCCAGGTCGAGGCCTGAGGGTATTCCGGGCTGGGAGGTTGGACCTTGGAAGTCGGGTTGAAAGAACGGCCGGTCCCTAAGGAGACCGGCCGTTCGGAACTGTACGTGCCTAGAAGCTGAAGTCGACGCTGATGCGCGCCAATCGTCCGGTCAGGACGGAGTTGGCCTGCAACCAGGTGCCATTCGGAACGAAGTTCTGGTTATAGGTCAGGATGGCACTCGCATTCATCACGTTGTAAAGATCGAGGGACAGCATCGAACGAGTCGAACCGAATCTGAAGTTCTTCGCAACCCGGAGGTCGAGCTGATTGACCCGATCCCCGTACATCGACCCCGGCTCGATCAGGTTGAACGTGACGTTGGGGACGTTCCCGGAGGGAGGCCGTCCGAGGAACCGCGCGACGTCGGATGCCGGCATCGCGTAATTGGCAGAGAGGAGCTGTCCCGGCTTGCTCTGGAATACGGCACTCACTTGCGCGTCGATCTTCGGGATCACGTAGGAGCCGAGACCACGAAGCTGCGTGAGCCATCCGTACGCCACATGGCAGTATGGACTAGTCATGCTGACATTCGAGCCGACGAGCCCCGCTCCGATTCCGGCGTTGAGTTCGGGCAGATTGTCTCGGACGTCGCAGTTGTCTCCCACGTTCTGACCGGTGCTCGTTCCACCCTGCAAGGTCAGGCCGCCCTGCGTGCGAAGATTGAGCGTGATGTCGAAGCCGTTGAAGTACTGATACCACTCGCCATACTTGCTGCGCGATGGTCGCCAGGTTATCGACCTGACCCGACTTGCTCGGAACAACGTTGTAGAGACCGGAGATCGGGTACCCACCGCCGTCCGGCAGCCGCGGATCGAGCGGCGCGACGATGGTGTAAGGCGTGAGGTCCTCAGGCTGCAACGCCAGATTATCGTTGAGCGTAAACCCGTCGAACCATCGGCGGTAGTAACCGACTTCGATCGACATCCGCGCATGAGCTGCTGTTGCACGGAAACGCCGAAGCTCCAATCCGACGCCCTCACCCCCCAGCCGCTGAGGAGGTCGGGATCGTAATTTCCGGTCAGGACCGGCTGACCGAATCGAGACGTTGGACAACTGCCCGCAGAAATCCGCTCCGCCACCTCCGTTGACCGCCGCAGAATTGCCATGCGCCAGCGGATTGCGTGAAGTCGCAGTCGGCGACCAGATCCCCGTCCGCATCGATCCAGGTCCTGCGAGGCACCACCACGCCGAAGGGACCAGTGGTGGTTGGCACCCGCAAAGTCGGATTCGAGTTGGCGTACGTCAGCTGCACACGCCGACACCCTCGAGGTATTTGCCGAGGTTCGCCTTGACAGCCGTCTTGCCATTGCCGAACACATCGATCGCCGCGCCCATCCGGGGAGTGATGTCCTTGTAGCTGTCGACCCCCTTCGTCTCCGGGAAGTTGAACGCGACGGGAAGGAATCGATCGGGACCGATGTTCTGTTCGGGGAACCAGCTTCGAGCGACGTCGAATCGCAGCGCTCCCTGCAGCGTCAACCGGCCCATCGTGAACTGTTCCTGCGCGAACATCGCATCCCATCCGGCGCGGGCGTCGTTGACCCACGGGTTAGATGGTCTGCGTCAACTGATTGGGAATACCGTTGTTGAAGCGGTACCACAGGTCGTTGTTGTTCGAGTACCACGTCCGGTCGTCGGTCATCAGCGTTCCCTGATACCCGACTTTGAGGCTGTGCCGGCCGGTCACGTACGACATCGAGCCCTTCCACGTGTACGATCCGGTGCGATTGTCACCCCAATCCTGCGAGCGGTACACGAGGTCCGGGCGGCCGCCATTGTTGGCGCATCCGGCCGCGCACTGTTCGGTGACGCGAATCAGATCACGAGTTGGGTTGGGATCGCGCTCGAAGTTGCCCCACCCGTAATAGGTCCCGCCGAAGCCGGCATCGAAGAGCAATCGATTGGTGACCGGCGAGTTCCAGGTGACCTGCGGCACGCGCAGCGGCAGCGTCTGGCCAGGCCCGATGGCCTCGGGCGAGGCGACTGCCGGCGTCGTGATCCCGATCGTGGCCCCCTCACAGCTCCGGCACACCCACTGCTCGTCCCAGTAGGCGCCGAACTTGTTCCGCGGGGTGACCTGCCACGTGATGCGGCCGCTGATGTTCTCCCACGTGCGATCCGAGAAGCCGGCATCGCTGATACCCGGTCCACCCAGGTACAGCCATTTCGAAGCATCTCCGGCGTTCAGGTTGTAGAACATGTTCGCGTTCACGCGGGTGCTGCCCTGTGTTCGCGCAGTCGCGAAGTACCACAGCTTGTCTCGCAGAATCGGTCCGCCAACCGCCCCGTTGAGGTCGTAGATCTTCGTGAGCGGGGTCGGCGCCGCGATTCCCGGGATACCTTCCGTGTTGTCGGCCTGCAGATTCTTGCCGCTGCCACTGTAGAACGCCGATCCATGCACCGTGTTGCCACCGGTCTTCGGCACGACGTTCATGACCAGGCCAGCCGTCTCCGACTCGCCAAGGCCACCGGAGGTCGTGAACGAAATCTCTTCCGAGTTGCCGACATCGACTGAGAAGCCTGGTGGCTGATTGCCACCGGGAGGATTCCCGATGTTGAGGCCGTCGATCGTCATGCGGCCCTCGTTGTTGCGGCCGCCGTGAATCGGAAACTGTGTCGTCGCCGTGCCGGTCGCGACGTCGTTGGTGTTGGTCACGACGCCGGGAACGACGACCACGAGCGCGTTGTAGCTGCGCACGGTGGGGATCGCCTTGAGGACGTCGTTGTTCAACACGGTCTGCCGTCGAGCGCTCTGCACGTCAACGATTGGGCTCTCGCCGGTCACCGTGACCGTCTCTTCGAGGGAGCCGACGCGCATCTCGGCGTTGATGGTTGCGGTAAACGACCCGGTCAGCTCGACGCCTTCGCGCTCGAAGGTGCTGAACCCGGGCAACGTGAACGCTGACCTTGTAGACGCCGGGCCGAAGATCTTCGATCCGGTACTGCCCGCTGCTGTCACTTATTCGCGGAGCGGACTTTCTCGATCAGCGCTGGACTGCTGGCCTCAACGGTGACACCGGGGAGGACGGCCCCTGAGGTATCCCTGACCGAACCTGCGATCACTGCCTGTGCACGGGCTCCGGCCGGGATGAGGATGATCAACGCCAATACTGCCAGCGCCTTCACGCCTAAGCGCATATGCCACCTCTCTGTCGATTGGTTCCGTCCCGAACTAGGTCACGCCGATAGGTTTGCTCTCCCGCTACCCTAAACTTGGTATCTCCAACGCGCTCAATGGAATCGCGCCACATGTATACCGCGATCGTGGTGCCGATGGGTTGCGACACTACTCCCACAGGTCTCTCGAATCAAGTTATATGTCGCGCTCCCGAGTAACACAGCCGACCTGTCTGTCGTAGTTAGAAAATTTGGCTGTCACCGGTGGCCCTTGGCCGGCACCGAAGAAGGGCCACTCAACTACCTTGTTGACAAGTGAGAAATTGTGGTGCTAATTTTTTGGCACCAATGACCAGGGGCGCCGCTCCACCAGATCTCAGTCGCCGCGAACGGCAGATTCTCGACGTGCTCTACAAGGCAGGCCGTGCGACTGCCGCCGAAGTACAGCAGGCCATACCGGCAGCGCCCAGCTACTCTGCCGTGCGCACGCTGTTGCGAATCCTCGAAGACAAAGGGCATGTGCGACACGAGCAGGACGGGTCGCGCTACGTCTACCTCCCGACAGTGGCGCGAGACGCGGCGAAACGCTCCGCGTTGCGACACCTGCTGAACACCTTCTTCGAAGGGTCTACCACGCAGGCAATCGCGGCGCTGCTCGACGAGGACGCGAGTCGACTCTCTCACGCGGATTGGGACCGCCTTAATACCGCGATCAAACGCGCCCGCAAGGAAGGAGCCTGAGATGTTTGCCGACCTGATGGCCGCCCTCGTCGAATCATGCGCACGCGCCAGCCTGGTGCTGTGTGCCGCGTGGGCGTTGACTTCGGTAATGCGACGCGCCTCCGCTTCGACGCGTCACTTCGTCTGGCTCTGCGCCATTGCCGCATCGACGCTCGCGTCGGCAATGACGGCCGTCGGTCCGCGCTGGACGGTGTCGATTCCAACACCATTCGCCTTAACGCAGTCAGAGGCGCCCAGCAACACGCAGCCCTCAGCGATCTCCTCAGCGCCCGACGCTGCGCCGCCCGCAGCGACGAGCGATAGCGTGACCCTGGTATTGCCGTCGGGAGCACCAGCACCGAATGCTGTCAGGCAGTTCGATCTGACGCTGGCCGCAGTGCTTCTCTGGGCTATTGGCGCCACGATGATCCTTGCCTATGCCATCAGCGGTGCGATCGGCGCCTGGTGGATTCGCAGGTCGGCAACAGTCGTCGAGGCCCCGTGGGTCGACGAGGCACAAACGCTGGCAGAGGTATTCGAAATCCCGGGGCCAGTCGTCGTCGCCGAGTCCGAGTCAGTCACTATGCCGATCGTATGTGGCATCTGGCGTCCGTTGATCGTGATGCCAGCTGATGCGGCGCAGTGGTCGGACGAACGTCGCCGCGTCGTCGTACTCCACGAGCTCGCGCACATCAAGCGGCGCGACTGCCTGACGCAGTCGCTGGCGCAGATGGTGTGCGCGGCGTACTGGTTCAACCCGATCGTCTGGCTCGCGGCCCGCCGGATGCGCGCCGAACGCGAGCGGGCATGCGACGACTTCGTGCTCGCCGCTGGCGAGAAGGGTCCCGACTACGCGGCTCACCTGCTCGACATCGCGAAGACTGCGCAGCATCGCCGGATGTCCCCGCTCGTCGGGCTCGCAATGGCACGGCCGTCACAACTCGAAGGCCGACTGCTGGCCATCCTGGATCCCGCGATCCGGCGATCGTCCACGCTCCACACGCGTGTCGCGTCGCTTGCGTTCGTCCTCCTCATCGCAGTGCCGGTCGGCGCAGTGCGCCTGGAGAGCTCTTCGCCAATCGCGGACGAATTCGAGTCGGTAAGCGCTACGCCAGCTCACACGCCAACGGCCGTCGCAGAGTCACCAACAAGGATGCCGCTGCCTAAGCCGCAACCCCGCCCGAGGGTTGCCTCGGCATCAGCAACCGACCCGATCGCCGAACGCATCAATCGCGCAGTTGCCGACGACATCGGCCCACAACTCGGCGCTCAGATCGGCGGACAAATCGCCACGGCCATGGCCGCTCAAAATGCCGTCGCCGCAGACCCGAAGACCATCGAGGCACTCATCGCGGCACTCGCCGACTCCGATCCGGATGTTCGCGAGATGGTCGTCGTCACGCTTGGGCGCATGCGAGACGATCGAATCGTGCCTGCTCTTCTTCCGCTGCTCAAAGACAGCAACGCGGACGTGCGTGAGCACGTCGTGTTCGCACTCGCCCGAACGGGCGATCCACGCGCGGCCGCGGCCGTGATGACGATGATTGACGATGCCTCGTCAGACGTGCGCCAGCAGGCAGTGCACCTCCTCGGGCAATCGCGCAACCGCGAGGCGGTTCCCGCGTTGCTGAAAGCACTCAAGGACTCTTCCGCTGACGTTCGCCAACAGGCGGTGTTTGGTCTGGGTCGGCTGCGGGACGCCAGTGCGGTCGAGCCATTGCTCGACGCGTTGAAGGATTCGTCAGCCGATGTCCGTCAGCAAGCGGCCTTCGCCCTTGGACAAATTCAGAGATCCCAGAGCACTCCCTGCGCTGACAGCGGCGCTGCGCGACACGGTCGCGGACGTGCGCCAGCAAGCGGCCTTCGCGATCGGCCACATAGCAGGACAGCAATAGCCACATCACAGGCGTACATCGCCCGAAAGGATAGCCATGCCGACAAGTGCCAAAATATTAGCAGCCATACTGCTCGCCTCGACCTTCGTCTGTTCGCGTGCCGACGCACAGACAGTTCCTGCGGCAACGGTCGCTGCGCTCGCCGACGCACTCAAAGACAGCGACGCCGACGTTCGTCGGCAAGCGGCCTGGGCGCTGGGACGTATCCGCTCCGAACAGTCGGTTGATCCACTCATCGCTGCCTTGCGCGACTCGGATCAAGAAGTCCGCAAACAAGCGATCTGGGCCATCGGTCGCATCCGCAGCCCGAAGGCGGTTGACGCGCTGACCGCCGCTTTGAAGGACAGCAACATCGAGGTCCGTCGATCTGCTGCGCAGGCGCTTGCACAGATCTACGGAAACGGTGGCGGCAATCCGAACCCAAACCCTAACCCCAACCCGAATCCAAGACCGCGTCCGTTTTAGGGAGGCGACAATGGCATCAATTGCGCTCCGGCGGTTGGGATTCGCCGCCGCCGGCTGTCTCACGGTCTTCGCATTCGTCACACCTGAAGTCTCAGCGGGCCAGCAGGCTCCGTCAGCGAAGGATTTGGCGACCGTGATCGAGATGCTGCACAGCCCGGATCCAGTTGTGCGCGTCAGTGTCGCGTGCGCGCGCAACGTGTTCGACGCAAGCGCCGCCCCAGCGATCCCTGCACTCGTCGAGTTGCTCGAAGATGCCGAGCCAGTCGCACCCGAGGTCTGCCGTGAAGATCACCGCCGCTGGTGGGGCGACGAGCAGCCGATTACCCCGGGCGAGGCCGCCGCTCGCGCGCTGGTCCACATCGGCGGCGCCTCTCTCGATCCTTTGATCAAGACACTCGCGAGCCCGGCTGCGGTCGCGCGTCGCAACGCGGCGTGGGCATTGGGAGCCCTCGATGACCAGCGGGCCGTCACGCCTCTCGTCGGTTCCTTGAAAGACAGTGAGCCAAACGTCCGCGAGCAGGCGTCGTGGGCGCTGGGGGCAATCGACGACGCACGAGCAGTGCAGCCACTGGTCAACGCACTCCGTGACACATCGCCCCGTGTGCGCCGGCAAGCGGCATGGGCACTTGGCGCGATTGACGATGCGAGTGCCGTGGACGGGCTCGTCGCGGCGCTCAAAGACAGCGATGCTGGCGTGCGAGAGCAGGCGGCGTGGGCGCTGGGTGCAATTGGCGATGGTCGCGCCGGAGCAGGGCTCGGCCTCGCGTTGAAAGACACAGAAGCGCGCGTTCGGCGGCAGGCGGCCTGGGCACTCGGCGTGATCGCGGATTGAAGTGGCGAACGCGAGAGGTCATGCGATGCACAACGTGATTCAGGATCTTCGATTTGCCGCGCGATCATTCCGACGTTCGCCGCGGTTCGCGGTGCCGGCCATTCTCGCGCTGGCCCTCGGCATCGGCGCGACGTCGGCGATCTTCAGCGTCGTGCGCGGTGTGATGCTGCGTCCACTTCCCTACAGCGACCCGGAGCGCATCGTCGTCGTCTGGGAGAGCAACGCGCGGCGGAATCGCAATGTGATCGCCGATGCCAACTTCGTCGAGTGGCGAGAGCGAAACCGCTCGTTCACGCATCTGGCAATGGCTGGCCCTACTCGAATCAGCGTGATGCTCGGCGGCCAGCCCGACGAAGTGATTGGGCGAGTCGCCTCCTCCGATCTCTTCCGCGTCCTTGGCGTGCAGCCAGCCCTCGGTCGCGCCTACGGTCCCTCCGAAGACGAAGAGGGCCGCGACGACGTCATCATCGTCAGCGATGAATTCTGGCGCACGCGGCTCGGTGGGCGTCCCGACGTCATCGGCACCACGATCAACGCGAGCGGCAGATCGCGCACGCTGATCGGCGTGATGCCGGCGGGATTCACCCTGCTCGGCGAGCGAACGGATTTCCTGGTTCCTTACGGATGGACCATCGAAGGGCTCCGCGCGGCGCGTGGACGCGGATACTCGTTTGGAATTGCGCGACTGCGCGAGGACGTCTCCTTCGAGCAAGCCTCCCTCGACATGAAAGGCATCGCTACCCAACTGTCCAGGGAGGCGCCGCAACGCAATACCGGCTGGTCGATCAGCCTGGTGCCCGTGCACGAGCAGATGGTCGATCAGATTCGGCCGGCGCTCCAGGTCCTTGCCGGCGCGGCGTTGTTCGTTCTGCTTGTCTCCTGCGTCAACGTCGCCAATCTGTTGCTCGCGCGCAGCACGCTCCGCGAGCGAGAGATGGGTGTACGCACCGTCCTTGGCGCCGGGCGTGGCCGCCTTATCCGGCAACTGCTCGTCGAGAGTCTGTCCCTTGCGGCCCTCGGCGGCATCGCGGGCCTTGCCCTCGCGCTCGTGTTTCATCGAGGGCTTCTTGCACTGGTCGCGGACAACATACCGGTTCCGCGGCTGAACCAGGTCAGCCTCGACCTCACGGTCGTGATGCTCACGATGGGACTCTCACTTCTCACCGGCCTCGTGTTCGGGCTCGTTCCCGCGATCGTGTCAGCACGCTCGCTCAACGACTCGTTTCGCGACGGTGGACGACACGGCAGCGGCCCGAGAGCGCGGCGAGTGCTGGGGACATTAGTCGCCGCCGAAGTCGCGCTGTCCCTCGTCCTTCTCACGGGCGCTGGCCTGCTCGTGCGCAGCTTCGTGCGATTGAGCAGCATCAGCCCCGGATTTCGTGCCGAAGGGCTCCTCACGATGCGCGTGCAGCTTCCAGTCTCGCGTTACGACACGTCCGAGCGTCGGTCGGGCTTCTCGACCAATGCCCTGGCGCGCATCGGGGAGCTTCCTGGTGCACGGAGCGCCGCAGGCGTCTCGTTCCTGCCGCTTGCTGGCGGCGGCATCGGCACCAGCTTCTACCGGACCGATCAACCGACGCCTGGACCGGGCCAGGCACCCTCCGCCGACGTAATTCCCATCACACCAGGCTTCTTCCGCACAATGGGAATCCCGCAGGTGATGGGTCGAGACTTTGCGGCGTTCGACCGCGGCGGCTCTCCCCCCGTCGCCATCGTCAACGAGACGATGGTGCGGCTTCATCTCGCTGATGGCAACCCGATTGGAAAACGTCTGCATGTCAACGCCGGTCTCGTCGATCGGCTGGACTACGAGGTTGTGGGAGTGGTCGGCGACATCAAGCTTGGCTCACTCGACCGCGAGATCCGGCCAACTGTCTATCTGCCGCATACGCAGCTAGCGATTCCGCTGATGACGCTGGTCGTGCGCACGGAGATGAATCCTCTGTCCCTCGCGCCGAGCGTTGGTGCAGTCGTGCACGCGCTCGACCGCGAGCTGCCGCTCGCGGATGTGCGCACCATGCAGGAGGTCGTGGACGCGACGCTCGCGCGCCCTCGTACCGTGACTGTGCTGCTGGTCACCTTCGCGGTGATGGCGCTCCTGCTGGCCGCCGTCGGCGTGTACGGCGTGATGGCGTATTCCGTGGCTCAACGCACGCAGGAGATTGGTGTCCGCATGGCACTGGGCGCGACACCGCGGTCTGTTTTCGACCTCGTTCTCGCGCAGGCGCTGCGACTGGTTGGCATCGGCGTCATCACAGGACTCGTCTTTGCCGCAGCGCTGACCCGTCTGCTGGCCGCGCTTCTGTACGAGACCGAGCCGCTCGATCCCGCCACCTTCATCGTGACGACCGTATTGCTGACCGTCGTCGCCATGGTGGCCTGCTACGTTCCGGCACGTCGTGGTACGAGAATCGCGCCTGTGCAAGCGTTGCGCGCCGACTGAGGCAGGTCTTTAGACTCGCCTCGTGTCGAGCGCGGTAGTCATTCGCTTCAACGCGACGACGCGATAGCTGCGATCGACGAGATCCGCGACCGCCTTCCAGTCGAGCGCGTCATCGGCCCACAGGCTGACCCACTGTCCACGACCGTAAGGCGTCACGAAAAACTGGCGGCGCATCAACAATCGATCGACATCCTTTCGCTCGAGGCGAAACGCGATCGACGGACGTCCCTTGATCTGTTCGAAGGCGACAAACACCTTCTTCCCTGCCTTGAAGTTGGGATGTCCCCACGACGGTGCCTCGCTCGCCTCTGGGTACGAGAGGCAAAGCGTTCGCAGACGATCGAGTGTCGTGCTTCCCTTCTTCGCCACATCAGAACGTCGCGATCGGGTTGAGCGGCGATCCCGTTCCCCCGGGGATCGGCAATGGCGCCGCAGTCAGCAGGAACTCCCATCGCTTGCGAGACGCGGCTGCCTGAGCCAAGGCTTCGAGATCGCAGTTGTCGAACAGGTGGACGCCCAGATACACGAGCGCGAAGTCGTGTACCGCTCCTCTTGGCGCGCCCGGTGTTCCAGGCGCGACGTATTGCGGATGATCGCTTCCGAGCAACGCAATGTCTCGCGCCTTGAGCCACGGCAGCACCGACGGATGAAGCCCGGCTGACTGTCCGCCCTCCGCTCGTCCACGCAGCCAGGGTCCGACGGCCTTGCGTCGCGCCCACACGCCGGTCCGTACGAACAGTGCGTCACCAGCAGACACCTTTACTCCCGCTTGCTTTTCCCACGCCTCGAGATCCTCGACGTAGATCGGAGTCCCGGGCTCCAGATACGGGACGCCCTTCAGGCGCGGAATGTCGATCAGAATCCCGCGCGTGAAGATGCCGTTCTTGACGTTGTGAATCGAGTTCTTCGAGTGGCGATCCTTGAGCACGGCTTCCGAGGCAGGTTTGTAGCCGTTATAGAAGACGCCCTGCTCGTTGATGTGCGCGAGTGAGTCCAGATGCGTGTGCGCGATGCCGTGGTAGTTGATCGCAATCCGATCCGACCCGATGCCCTGCATCGTCACTTCGTAAGGACTTGGATTGTCGACGGCCTTCTCCGTATCCGTGTCGGCGGCCATCGACACGGATACTCCTTCTTTCACGAGCGCGGCTGCCTGACGTCGCTTGGCCGGCGTGATCAGATTGAGTGCGCCCACCTCATCGTCTCTTCCCCATCGGCCCCAGTTGGAGAGCTCCGTTTTCCAGCGCTGGTACTGCTCCGCGCTCACCGGGTGCTTGTCGGCATCCTGCGCACGTGTCAACCCGACCGACGACGCGACCATCACCGCCATTCCGAGGCCGATGTACACGAATTGGTGCGCTTTCATGCGGGTTCCTCCATCCTTGTCCGAGTCCGATGCTCGATGTATCCGCGCGCGGCAATGGGCCAGATGTCGACGACGGCCTGACCCTCGACAACATAGAAGACATCGTGGAGATTGATCGTGGGGTCGACATGCGACGGGAGAAGCGCGACACGATCGCCGATCTTGACGGTCGATTCTGGCGGCAGCGAGATCGTCGCGTGCTCGTCGTTGAGCGACGTGACCGTGGCGCCTTCGATTCCGCGAACCGCGGGCACTCCGTGATCCTTGGTCATCGACTTGTGCCCGCAGTCCGCGACGCAGCGATCGCGCGCCGGCCGGCTCACGACGGTGCCGAGCACCCAGAACGCCGGCTCGAATGGCACGCCAACCCCGGAGTAGTCTGTGTCCATCAGCGCATATGAGCCGGCCTGGATCTCGGTGATGCCGTCGACGCGACCGCTGATGTCGTAGGTGCCTGTTCCTCCAGCCGACACGATCTCGCACGGCAGGCCTGCATCGCGAAACTGGTTCGCCGTCCTGACGAGTCCCTGCATCGCCTGTCGGGTGCGCGACTCGCGTTCGGCGCGGTCGCGAACCGGCTGTAGATGACCTTCGTAACCCATGACGCCGCGCAACGTGATGCCACTCGACTGCGCAGCCTGTCGTGCCAGCGTCAACGCGGCCTCACCCGGCTCGACCCCGCATCGTCCCTGTCCGACATCGAGGTCCACCAGCACGCCAATGCTCGCGCCACCCTCGCGCGCCGCGCGTGAAAGCGCTTCGAGCCCGGCCAGTGAATCAATTGCTGTTGTCAGGCGGACACGCCGGGCGAGCGCTGCAACACGCGCGCACTTTTCTGGCGCGACGATCTCGTTGGCCAGCAGAACCTCATCACAGAATCCCGCGGCGATTTCTGCTTCGCCCACCGTCGCACAGGTCAGACCGCTGCACGAGCCAGCGGCCAGTTGACGCTTCGCGATCTCCGGCGTTTTGTGCGCTTTGAAATGCGGACGAAGGCGGCATGATCCGCTGGCAAAGAATGCCGCCATACGGGCGATATTGCGATCTAATGCGGCTCGATCCAGCACAAGAGCGGGAGTGGCAATGTCTGAGAGCCGTACCGTTCCGGGTTCCACGTTCCGGGTTCCACGTTCGTGTTCCGGGTTTTGGTTCTGTGTTCGTGGTTCAGAGTTCATGGTTCCAGAGGGTTCGGAATCATAGAGGCTAATTGGACACAATCGAACAGAGAACTGCGAACAAGAGAACCTCGAACCCGGAACCCGGCACATGGAACCGGAACACTGAACACGAACCCGGAACCAGGAACACGGAACCTGGAACTGCGTTACGCGACGTCTTCATCATCCCCACGTCGCGTCGGCATAATTCCGAACGCCCTCATCTTCTTATAGAGATTGCTTCGCTCCACGCCGAGCACTTCGGCAGTGCGCGACATGTTGCCGTGCTGGTTGGCCAGCGCACGAAGGATGTACTGCTTTTCGAACTCGTCGCGCGCGTGATGGAGCGGGGCCATGGCCGCCGCGCGGCTCGCGGGTGGCAAGTCGTGCTCGTAGCCATGCTCCAGAAAACTGAGATCGCGCGACGACACGCGATCGACGGGCACCATGATCATCAACCGCTCGACGAGATTCCTCAGCTCGCGGACGTTGCCTGGCCACTTGTAGCGTTGCAGCGAGATGACGGCGTCCGGCTCGAACGTCTTCGGCAGCTGTCCATATTCGCGGGCGAGGATCGCCATGAAATGATCGGCCAGTAGCAGGATGTCCTCGATGCGTTCCCGAAGCGGCGGCACAGAGATCGGCACGACGTTCAACCTGAAATACAAATCCTCGCGGAACCGGCCTGCTCGAATCTCCGCTGGCAGATCCTTGTTCGTCGCGGCGAGGACACGCGCGTCAACGCGGATCTGAGTCGAGCTGCCGACCGCTTCCATGACCTGTTCCTGAAGCACGCGCAACACTTTGGCCTGCGTCTTCAGGCTCATGTCGCCGATCTCGTCGAGAAAGATCGTTCCGCCATGCGCGACCTCGAACTTGCCTCGTCGGTCGGCGACGGCACCAGTGAACGCGCCACGCACGTGGCCGAACAATTCGCTCTCGATCAGTTCCTCGGGAATCGCGGCGCAGTTCACTTCGACAAACGGCCCCGACCGGCGACGACTCATCGCGTGAATGTTGCGCGCGACGAGCTCCTTGCCAGTACCGTTCTCACCGAAGATCAGAACACGTCCATTGGTCGGCGCAGCCGTCGCAACTTGCTCGCGCAGCCTGACCATGCCGTAGCTTTCGCCGATCATCAGGTGCTGCGCATCGACCTTGGCGCGCAGCGCAAGGTTCTCGGCTTCGAGGCTCCGCTGCCTCAACGCATTGCGCACGACGAGGATCGTCTTCTCGAGCGACAGTGGCTTCTCGACGAAATCGAACGCGCCCATCTTGATCGCTCGCACGGCCGACTCGACGTTACCGTGGCCCGAGATGATCACCACCTGGGCGTCGAACTGCCGCTCGCGCATGCGCGTGAGCGTGGCGAGGCCGTCCATGCCAGGCAGCCAGATGTCGAGCAGTACGACATCGTAGGTGTGGCCGGCGAGACGCTGCAAACAGGCCTCGCCGCTGTCTACCGTGTCGACGCTGTAGCCCTCGTCGCGCAGGACGCCGCCAAGCGCACTCCGCACGCCGGGTTCGTCATCGACAATCAGAATGGAAGGCATTGAGACACTGTCGTTCGAACCTCGATGTTCCGGCTGCTCAGTCCGTGTTCAGGTTCGGTTCGAAGGTGAACACGAACCGAGGAGTGAGAAGCCAGAAGCTCGAACTGCAAGAGTTCAGCATGGTAACTCAATCGCGAAGCACGTGCCTCTCGGCTGATTGTCGGTGACGTCGATGCTGCCGCCGTGTTCAGCGACGATACGCCGGACGATGGCGAGGCCAAGACCACTTCCCCGCTGCTTGGTGGAGTAGTACGGGAGGAAGAGCTTATCGCGTTCGGCCGGTGGAATGCCGGGGCCGTTGTCGGCGACTACGACGCGAACCAGGTTGTTCGCCGCGTCGTGGCGAGTCTCGATGTCGATGACGCCCCTGCGATCCATGGCTTCGATCGCGTTGTCGACGAGATTGAGGATGACGCGGCGAATCTGTTCCGCATCGATCGACACTTTCGGCAACGACTCCGCGAAGTGCGTCCGAATTTCGACTTCAGACAGCAGGCCACGATAGAGAGACAGCGCGTCCTCGAGCACCGGGTGAAGGTCGGTGGGAGCCGCTCGCGGCGCGGGCATGCGCGCAAACTGCGAGAACTCGTCAACCAGCCCCTTGAGCGACTCCACTTCGCCGACGATCGTCGTCGTGCATTCGTCGACGAGCTCACGCGTCTGTGGCGGTGCGTGGGAGAAGTGGCGGCGCAGACGTTCGGCACTCAGTTGAATCGGCGTGAGGGGATTCTTGATCTCATGCGCAAGCCGTCGCGCTACTTCCCGCCATGCCGCGACCTTCTGGGCACGCACGAGTGGCGTGACATCATCGAACACCACCACGACACCGTCAGTCGTATCGTCGTCCCTCGTGAGTGGAGTCGTCATTACGGCGAGGTGAACCTCGCGGCCCTCGCGCGTGATCGATACTTCCTGCGGACGCAGATCCTCGCGGTGACGTCCGGCTTGGTCGATGGCAATCGCCAGCGGCCTGAGATCCGACGATCCGAGGACCGTCGGAGACCGGCTGTCCGGAAACCCGCTGCTCGATCCCCAGTAA
The DNA here is from genome assembly GCA_963757735.1 of uncultured Acidobacteriota bacterium. Taxonomy (GTDB): domain Bacteria; phylum Acidobacteriota; class Vicinamibacteria; order Vicinamibacterales; family UBA2999; genus Gp6-AA40. The sequence continues at coordinate 58,183 of CAVWST010000003.1, read as the reverse complement.
TCGCGATGCCGCGGAGTTCCAGGTCCTGATGCTGCCCCCTGTGTCGACTGAGACAACCCCAGTGGCCAGGCGATCGAGGATTGTCTCCACGTAGCGTCGACGGCTCTCGACATCGCCGTGTTTGCGTTCGAGGTCAATCGACGAGCGCTCGAGTCGACGACGGCTGGCCGCCAGCTCACCTGCCATGCGATTGAACGCATCGATCAGCGAGCCAAACTCGTCGTCGGCCTCCGCTTTCACGCGATGATCCAAATGTCCTGCGCCGATTTCGTCGGCCGCCGCGGCCAGCGTCTGCACCGGACGCGTGATGCGCTTGGCGAGGTAGAGGCCCATCCAGGTCGCGCCGACGAGAATCATCAGCGTCAGCATCAGGAAGAACGACAGGTAGACGCCGGTGAGCGGCTGCTTCAACACGCGCAACTGCTGATACGCCTCGTACGCCTCAGTCATCCCGCGCGCGCGCGCCGCGAATTGATCCGTCAGGTACTCGCTCGCGACGACCACCCCAACGACCGGCCCATTCGTCGACGAGCGAATGGGCACCGCCGTGCGTATCAGATCTCCACCAGTCGAGAGTTGTTCGACAATTCGCGCTTCGGCAGCGCTCGCGGCCGTGCGCTCGGCCAGGCGATCGGCAGACGCCCGTGAGTACTCGCGCGGAAGTGAGGGCGACGCAATATCGACGACCGGGGTCACTTGCGTGCGCCCGTCCGCAGTCGTGAGGCGATAGACCTCGACGAGATCGATGCGTTCCTGCAGCACGTCGGGCGCAACGAGATCGCGGACGTCAGACGGACTGGCCGCGAGGTTTACGGATCCGAGTGCGCGCGCAAACCGTTGGGCCTGCGCCGACACGAGACTTTGCTGCTGCGCGTAGTAGTCGCCGGCGATCGCGTTCGCCGACGTCAGCATCACGTCCATCGGCTGGTTGAACCATCGATCGACGCTGGTGCGAATGAGCTCACTTCCGACGATCAGCACGAGCACCGCTGGTACAACGGCCATCCCGAGCAGGACCGCAACCAGCTTGGCTCTGAATCGTGCGAAGGGCAGCGCCCGCCGCCGCTCCATCACCAGCTTGAGGATGTTGCGCGTCAGCACGAAGGCCAACGCCACGAGGATGGTGAGGTTCGTCGCCGAAAGGGCGGAAAGGACGAAGTCGGTGAGGAAGTCGGGCGCGAGCGTGGACGATCCCCGTCCGATCGCCAAAAGCACGGCCAGCGCCACGATCAACGCGACGATGCCCGCGAGCAACAGCGGTGTGTTGTCGAGGAACGGCTTCCGGCTCGATCGTGCAGCGCTTCGCCGCAGCGGTGGGACCACCGGTTTGTCTGTCGCCGATCGCTGTTGCAGTGGGAGTGACACGGCTGACTACAGCCTACTGCGAACCACCAACGGCATACTGCCTACCGCCTACTGCCTACCGCCACTACCGCCTACTCTTTGGCATTGAGCAGATCCTTCAGCTCGGTCATGAACTCGCTGATGTCGCGGAAATGGCGGTAAACCGACGCGAACCTGACGTACGCCACCTTGTCGAGCCGCTTCAGTTCGTCCATGACGAGAGCGCCGACCTCCTCGGTTGCCATCTCTTTCTCCGGGCGCTCCTGCAGCGTGGCCTCGACCTTGTCGGCAACCGCTTCGATGGCGGCGATGCTGACGGGGCGCTTCTCGCACGCCTTGAGCAGGCCGGCAATGAGCTTCTGCCGCTCGAAGCGCTCACGCGTGCCGTCTTTCTTGATCACCATGTACGGGATCTCGTCGATCCGCTCGTAGCTGGTGAAGCGACGGCCGCAGTCGAGGCACTCCCTCCGGCGCCGGATGACCTCGCCTTCCTTGCTTTCGCGCGAGTCGACGACCTTATCGCCGAGATGAGCGCAGAACGGGCACTTCATTGGCGGCAGGCCCTTCCTTGTCGCGAGCTGAATTGGCCAGATCCCCGAGACGGCCGAAGCTGAGGCCGTCCTGGGCCATGAACACGATGCCTCCGAGAACCGGAGGGATGAACGAGATCAGATGCGTAACGAGTGCGGCAGCGACGGCCTGATCGCCAGAGGCACCGAAGAACGTGGTCACTCCGAGGCGATAGGCTTCGTGAAAGCTCCCCACCCCGCCGGGAGTCGGCACCGCAACGCCAATGACGAGCATCGACTGCAGCAGGAACGAGCCGGGATAAGGCATCGGGATCCCGAACGCGATCGTGACTGCCCACGCCTGCGTCGCGATGAGGATCCAGAGCGCAAACGACCAGATCACCGCCAGGAAGAGTTGACGCGCGTTTCGCGCAGCAGCGAACCCGCTACTGAATGTGCTCGCGAGGTTTCCTACGCGGCCGGAGAGTTTTCCGGGCAGCACTCGCGCTAACGCCGCGGCGAACCCCCCGATTCGCTCCGGATGAGTGGCCAGGATCCACATGATCACCAGCAGCGTTCCAGCAACCGCCTGCCGCGATCGTGGCTGAGACCTTGATCGGATTGAGCAGTCGAGCCGGAAAGCTTGCTTCGCCGGCAAAGCCCCAGACGTAGACCGCCAGCAACGCGAGCACCGCCACGAGATCCAGGACGCGCTCCATGACCACGGTAGCGAATACCGACGTCACCGGCATCCGTTCCTGACGTGCCAACAGGTACGGTCTGATCACGTCGCCCACGCGGATGGGAAGCAACGCGAGCGCACCGAATCCGATCACCGTTGACCTGAACACGGTTCGAAACCGAGTTTCGCCAAGCGGGCTCAGAAGGTAGCGCCACCTGATCGTCCTGACGAAAAAAACCAGGATGACGGCGGCGAGCGAAGTGAGAAGCAACTCGGCGCGCACCTGCCGCACCTGGAGCCACACATCGGTGAAGTTGGTACCGCGCAGAAACCACGCCAGCAGTCCGAGCGCAAGAAGAGTGACGATGCCGGTTCGTAAATTCATCTGTGGAGCGTGAGCCCACAATATATCAGGCTCCTCCCGCACAACGGCCGGCGCTGTTGCGTACGGTTGCCTGCATCCTGTCGGACCGGTAAGATGCTCCCTTTCCCGCGCGCCTGTGATGAGGCTCAGGGTTGTCCCGAGCATTTGTCGAGGCCAGGGCCACCACGTTGCCACTCGCCGCTCCCCTGATCGAAACGCGCCTGAACGACCTTGTTCCACAACGGCAAGGGAAGGTTCGCGACATCTTCGATTGCGGGAACACGCTGGTTCTGGTGGCCACCGATCGCATCTCCGCGTTCGACTACGTTCTCGGCTCCGGCATTCCCGACAAGGGCAAGGTCCTGACGCAGCTCTCGGTGTTCTGGTTCGAGCGCACCACTGGAATCGTGCCGAACCATTTCCTGTCGGCCGACGTACAGACGTATCCGGAACCGTTGCGGCGTCACGGCGAGGTTCTCAGCGGCCGTTCGATGCTGGTGCACAAAACGACACCGGTGCCGATCGAGTGTGTGGCGCGTGGATACCTGTCGGGGTCGGGCTGGAAGGAATACGTGGCCACCGGCTCGATCTGCGGCGTGAGCCTGCCGTCCGGCCTGCGCGAATCCGATCGACTGCCAACGCCGATCTTCACGCCGGCGACGAAGGCCGACACCGGGCACGACATCAACATCAGCGAGCAGGAGGCCGGCCGGCTTGTCGGCGTCGCTCTGATGCGCACGCTCCGCGCACTCACGCTCGCGTTGTACGACCACGGCGCGAAGCACGCCGAGGCCAACGGCATCATCCTCGCGGACACGAAGTTCGAATTCGGTTTGACCGACGAAGGATCGATCCTGCTGATCGATGAGGTGATGACGCCTGATTCGTCGCGCTACTGGCCGAAGGATCAGTACGCGCCGGGCCGGCCGCAACCGAGCTTCGACAAGCAGTACGTCCGCGACTATCTCGAAGAGATCCGCTGGAACAAGCAGCCACCGGTGCCGTCATTGCCAGAGCACGTGGTGATTGGCACGCGCGACAAATACCTCGAGGCCTTTCACCGGCTTACCGGCAAGGGCCTCGTTTGACATGGTTGTAGCCACGGGAGGCACCGCCCCTTCATGGTGTTGAAAGAACAGCTCGAACGCCTGGTCGATGAAATGGTGACCCGCGGCGTGTGTTTCGAAGACGCTCGGCGCGAGTTCGAGAAGAAGTTCATCTCCCATGTGCTCAGTAAGTCCGATGGCAACCTGTGTCAGGCGGCCGATGTCCTCGGCATCCATCGCAACACGCTGAGCCGGAAGATTGCCGAATACCGTCTTCGCCGCCAGGCGTCTTGACACGATTTTTCAGGGTCGACTACAATTGGCAGTCGCACGGACCGAGTGCTAGCGCACAGAAGAACCGAGTGCCAAGGCATGGAGTTCGTGCCTGTGAAATCAAGAGCTTAGCCTCTTGGGGCTTCCGCCCCGAGGGGTCCCTACCGACAGTTGGAGTCGAAGAAATATGAAGGTGAGACCGCTACACGACCGCATCATCGTTCAGCGCATCGAGGAAGGTGAACAGAAGATCGGCGGCATCATCATCCCCGACAGCGCCAAAGAAAAGCCGCAGCAGGGGAAGGTGTTCGCCGTAGGCGCCGGAAAGGTCAAGGACGACGGCAGCCGCCAGCCCCTCGACGTCAAGGACGGAGACACCATCCTCTTCGGGAAGTATTCCGGACAGGAGATCAAGATCGACGGTGAGGACTACCTCATCATGCGTGAGGACGAGGTTCTCGCGGTTCTCGCGTCGAAGTAGCGCGGGGCTCGCCCCCGCCGGATTCTTTTCTGCGCGAGAACACTCCCGCGCACCGGATGGAGCTTAAGGAATGGCAAAGCAGATTATTTACGGCGAGCAGTCACGGCAGGCGATCCTGCGTGGCGTCAATCAGCTGGCCGACGCGGTGAAGGTTACGCTCGGTCCCAAAGGACGGAACGTCGTCCTCGACAAGAAGTTCGGCTCCCCCACCATCACCAAGGACGGCGTGACGGTGGCCAAGGAGATCGACCTCAAGGACCCGCTCGAGAACATGGGCGCGCAGATGGTGCGCGAAGTCGCCAGCAAGACATCGGACACCGCAGGTGACGGCACCACGACCGCAACCGTGCTCGCGCAGGCGATCTATCGCGAGGGTGCACGGAACGTCGTCGCCGGGGCCAACCCGATGGAGCTCAAACGCGGCATCGAGAAGGCTGTCGAGGTCATCGTCGAAGAGGTCAAGAAGATGTCCCGGCCCGTGACGGGCAACATGGTCGCCCAGGTCGGCACGATTTCGGCGAACAGCGATGCCACCATCGGCAAGATCATCGCGGAAGCGATGGACAAGGTCGGCAAGGACGGCGTCATCACTGTCGAGGAAGCCAAGACGCTCGAGACCTCTCTCGATGTCGTCGAAGGCATGCAGTTCGATCGCGGGTATCTGTCGGCGTACTTCGTGACCGATCCCGAGCGCATGGAAGTCGTGCTCGAGAATCCGGTCATCCTGATCCACGAGAAGAAGATCTCGTCGATGAAGGACCTCCTCCCTGTCCTCGAGCAGGTCGCCCGTCTGGGCCGGCCGCTGCTCATCATCGCAGAGGACATCGAGGGCGAGGCGCTGGCGACGCTCGTCGTCAACAAGCTGCGTGGCACGCTTCAGGCCGCGGCGGTGAAGGCGCCCGGATTCGGCGATCGCCGCAAGGCGATGCTCGAGGACATCGCGATCCTCACCGGTGGACGCGCCATCACCGAGGACCTCGGCATCAAGCTCGAGAACATCAAGCTCGAGGACTTGGGCAAGGCCAAGAAGGTCACGATCGACAAGGACAACACGACGATCGTCGAGGGCTCCGGCACGTCCAGTGCGATCGAAGGGCGTGTGAAGCAGATTCGCACGCAGGTCGAAGACACGACTTCCGACTACGACCGAGAGAAGCTGCAGGAGCGCCTTGCGAAGCTGGTCGGTGGTGTAGCCGTCATCAAGGTCGGTGCAGCCACTGAGACCGAGATGAAGGAGAAGAAGGCGCGCGTCGAGGACGCGATGCATGCGACCAAAGCAGCGGTCGAGGAAGGCATCGTCCCGGGTGGCGGCGTGGCACTTGTCCGCTCGGCAAAGGCGCTCGACAAGCTGAAGCTCGAGGGGGATCAGGCCGTTGGTCTGCAGATCATCCGCCGCGCGATCGAAGAGCCGATGCGGTGGATCGCCATGAACGCAGGCCAGGAAGGCTCGATCATTGTCTCGAAGGTCAAGGAGCAGAAGAACGTCGACGAGGGGTTCAACGCCGCGACCGAGATCTACGAGGACCTGGTCAAGGCGGGCGTCATCGATCCGGCCAAGGTCGTTCGCAGCGCACTGCAGAACGCTTCGTCGATCGCGTCGCTGCTGCTCACGACCGAAGCCCTCGTCTCCGAGATTCCCGAGGAGAAGAAGGAACCGGCCGGCGGCCATGCCCACGGCGGTCCGGGCATGGGCGGCATGTACTAAGGTCGAAGGGCAAAGTTCAAAGTCAAATCGCAAGTAAGTCGGCAAGGGGAAAGGGGCGGGTCCGCGCGGGCCTGCCCCTTTTCGTTTTCGAGACCCAGCCACGTAGCAACCCAGCTACCCAGCTACCCAGCTACCCAGCTACCCAGGCCACCCCAACCGTCCAGCTCGTCGGCACAGGTGTCGGCGCGCCGTCCCAATCTGAATCAACTCCTCGTTTTTTTCGCACATTTTGCGATCTCGGGCCACGGTTGAGCCGTGGCACCTCTCTTGCCCATTCCGCGGCAGGCACAGGTCCGTCCGGACCGCTTGGGGCGTGGCCCTAGTCGTGGGAACGGTGTGCTCGAAGAGCTCATGAACATTGAGATCACGTCCGCGTGGCGCCTGGAACCGTCCAACCTGATCTCCATCCCGGTGTGGCGCTTCTAACGTGCAACAGCACCGGGGACGACGGGGGCTATCGAACTGGCTGTGAAGCTGCTCTTCGCCCGCGTCGGGCCCGACGCCCAGGCCGTGGCGCAGCGTTCGACTCAGCTTCACGGCTTCCCCCGCTCGCCAAGATTTTCAAGGACGACCGAGATGACAGGCCATAGCTCGTGGCTGCCTCGGATCGTCGCCTGGCACGCCAGGCTTTCGCTGGCACGGAAGCTGACCTTTGTCGGCGTCCTGACGAGCATCGTGTCGCTCGTCATCGCGATGACCGCCGTGCTCGCCTGGGATTTGTCGAGCGCGCGCACGCGACTCGTTCGCGATACCGGCATGCTCGCCGACGTCATCGGATCCAATAGCACTGCGGCTGTCGCGTTCGGCGACGCAAAAGCCGCGACCGACACTCTGCGCGCGTTGACCGTCAACGAAAGCATCGTCTCGGCCGCGATCTGGGCCGCGGACGGCAACCAACTCGCGCGATTCGAACGCGTGTCTCGGCCGAATGCGAATCGCAAGCTCCCCGCTCGAGCGTTCGATATCGAGCCGCATCACCAGTGGAGCGAGTTCACCGACGGAGCATTGCTGCTCGCTCGTCCTATCGTGCTCGACGGCGAAGTGATCGGCACGGTCGTGATCGAATCCGACCTCTCGGTGCTCTGGAGCGCAGGCGACCACCTCAGGCCTAGTCGTCGCTCTGGTCCTCTTCGCGACGTTCGGTCTTTCCTTCATTCTTGCGTCGCGCATGCAGCGCACGGTCTCGTCGCCACTGCTGCGTCTCACGTCCATGACACGCGCCGTGACCCAGGACAAGGTCTACGACGTTCGCGTCGAGAGTCAAGGTGAGGGCAAGAACGAAATCGCGGATCTCATCGCCGGCTTCAACAAGATGCTCGCGGAGATCCATCGCCGCGATGTCGAGCTCGTGCAGTGCAAGGAAGGACTCGAGCGTACAGTCGAAGCCAGAACTGCCGAACTCTCCGCCGTGAACGCGGACCTGACCATCGCGCGCGACAAGGCGATGGAAGCGAGCCGCGCTAAGAGCGAGTTCCTGGCAAACATGAGCCACGAGATCCGTTCACCGATGAACGGCATCATCGGCATGACGGAGCTCGCGCTCGGCACACCGCTGACACCCGAACAGCAGGACTATCTGCAGACGGTGAGGACATCTGCCGGAGCTCTGCTCGAGATCCTGAACGACATCCTCGACTTCTCGAAGATTGAGTCTCGACGCCTGCGCCTCGAGTCGGTCGCCTTTCGCGCTCGCCGACGTCGTCACCGAGGCGTTGCGACCGCTTGCCGTGCGCGCAGATCAGAAGGCGCTGGAGCTTCTCGTCGAGATCGACCCCGCCGTTCCGTCCACTCTCGTTGGCGATCCCCTCCGCCTGCGCCAGATCCTTGTGAACCTCGTGGGCAATGCCATCAAGTTCACGGTGAAGGGTCACGTGCTGGTAGCAATCAGGCGCGAGCCCGATCACGACGAACCCGGGATGCTGCACTTCTCTGTGACCGACACTGGCACCGGCATCGCGCTCGAACATCAGGAAGCGATCTTCGAAGCCTTCAGCCAGGCTGATGGTTCGACGACGCGCAAGTTCGGCGGCACGGGCCTTGGCCTTGCGATCTCCTCGACGCTCGTGTCGATGATGCAAGGCCGCATCTGGGTCGAGAGCGCGCCCGGAGACGGCAGCACATTCAGCTTTACGGCGAACTTCGGCGTCGGCCCTGACGCGATGACCTCGCGCGAACGGCGGCTTCCACCGGGCTTCGCGTGCTCGTCGTCGACGACAACGCCGTCAATCGCCGCATCCTCGTTGGCCAGCTGACGCGCTGGGATGTGACGCCGATCGTTGTGGCCGGTGGACGGGAGGCGCTCGAAACGCTGGCGCAGCCTGACGCAGAAGGGCGAGCGTGTAGACCTCATCCTGCTCGACGCGCAGATGCCGGGCATGGATGGCTTCGAGCTGGCCAAACAGATCGGCGCACGCGCAGAGCTGGCTGGCGCTACCATCATGATGCTGACTTCGTCTGGCCGGTACGACGATGCGGGGTTGTGCCGCGACCTCGGCATTGCGACGTGCCTGACGAAACCGATCGCGTCGTTCGATCTCCATGCCGCGATCTGTGCCGTCCTCGATGCCGAAGCGTCGCGAGTCAAGAAGGCTGAAGAGCGTCAGGCGTCGTTCACGCCGCCGATGGTTAGGGCCCGCAAAGTGCTGCTCGCTGAAGACGACTGCGTCAATCAGCGCGTGGCCGTGGGTCTGCTCAAGCGACGGGGCCATCAAGTGACGGTCGTCGAGAACGGACGAGAGGCTGTCGATGCGGTCGAGCGCGAACAGTTCGACATCGTGCTGATGGACCTGCAGATGCCCCTGATGGGAGGGCTCGAGGCCACCAAGGCCATTCGCGAGCGCGAGCGGGACACCTCGCGCGATCACCTGCGCATTGTCGCGATGACCGCGCATGCCATGAGTGGCGACCGCGAGCGCTGCCTCGCCGCCGGAATGGACGGCTACCTGTCGAAGCCGACCGAATCCCGCATGCTCTTTGCCGAAGTGGAAGGTGACGCCGTTATGTCGACGTTGCCACCCATCGACGAGGTCGATCTCGTCAGCCGCCTGCATGGCGACAAGGAACTCGCCGCCGAGATCGTGCGCCTGTTCGCAGAGGAATGCCCCACGCTCCTGCAGGACATAAGGATCGCGCTGGATCAGGGCAACCCCGCAGCCGTCCGGCGTGCAGCACATACGCTGAAAGGCGCTGCCTCGACGGCAGCCGCGGTCGGTATCACCGAAGCCGCCGGGCTGCTCGAGGTGCTCGCAGCCGAGGGCGATTTCGATGCGCTCGAGGGCGCATGGTTGCGCGTCACCACAGAAGCCAGCGCGTTTCAGACGGCGCGAATCACCTTCGATCGTGAACTGACGGAGATCTCATGCGCGCCCTGATTGCTGACGATGATCCTGTCGCCGCGATGGCCGTGTCGCGCAGCATGTCGAGTTGGGGCTTCGAGACGACAGTCGTCCACGATGGACTCGCCGCCTGGGAGCACCTCACCTCCAGCAATCCGGCGTCGCTTGCGATCGTTGACTGGGAGATGCCTGGACTCGAGGGGCCGGAGCTGTGCCGGCGCGTGCGATCGGACACGGAGCGAGCGCATCTCTACTTGATTTTGTTGACCGCGCGAAACAGTTCGACCGATCTGGTTGCCGGACTCGAGGCCGGCGCCGACGACTATCTGATCAAGCCAGTGGACCTGAACGAATTGAAGGCGCGCGTGCAGGTCGGCGTGCGCGTGGTCTCGCTCCAGGCACGTCTCGCGGAAGAGGTCGCGGAACTCCAGGCAACGCTCGACAACGTCAGGCGTCTTCGCGGACTGCTGCCGATCTGCGCCTACTGCAAACGCATCCGTGACGACAGGAATTATTGGCAGCGTGTCGAGGTCTACGTGTCGGAGCACACCGACGCGACGTTCACCCACGGTATCTGCCCCTCCTGCCTCGAAGCAGCGAAGGCGCAGCTGAACACGTAGCTACGCGTCGCGCGCGACGGGCGGCACGGCAGGCTCTCCCCCATCCAGCGTTCGACGAACGAGCCGCGCCAGATCGATCAAGCTGAATGGCTTGGCGATGTATGCGTCGGAGTGACGCGAGATGTCTTCTCGACTCAGATCTGCCAGATACCCGCTCGTGTAAATCACTTTGAGCCCCGGCCGATGACGACGCAGGCGCTCCGCCAGTTCCACGCCGTTCATGCCGTCCGGCATCACGATGTCGGTGATCAGAAGGTCTACTTCGTCGCCCTGCTGCCTCCACACATCCAAGGCATGCGGACCGCTCTGCGCCTGCATCAGCCGGTATCCGAGATCCTGCAGCAGCTTGATCACGAGTGCGCGCACACCGGCTTCGTCCTCGACGACGAGGATCGTTTCCTGTCCGCGCGGCGGTGGCGCGGACATGGTGACCGGAGCGGCCGCCGGCATTTCGGTTTCGACTCTCGGGAAGAACACTCGAAACTCAGTGCCGCGCCCAATCTGACTGTCCACCTCGATCCAGCCGCCGTGCTGCTGAACGATTCCATAGGTAGTCGCCAACCCCAGCCCTGTTCCCTTCCCGACATCCTTCGTCGTGAAGAACGGTTCGAAGATATGTGGCAGATGCTCCGACGCGATGCCGACACCATTGTCTGTGACCCGCACGCACGCCCAGCTTCCAGCCGGACCCACGCGCGACGGCTCCGACTCTGACAGGTCGATCAGGGACGTATCGATCGAGAGTCGCCCACCGACGGGCATCGCATCACGGGCGTTGACCGCAAGATTGAGGAGCACCTGCTCGATCATCCCCGGATCCGCTCGGACGGCGAGCGGCTGCTCCGAATACGTGAACGTGACGACGATATCCTCGCCAAGAACACGATGCAGGAGCCGAGTCACGTTTGCCACAACGCTATTGAGATCGACGTCGCGCACGTCGATCGCCTGTCGGCGGCTGAACGCGAGGAGCTGGCGCGTGAGCGCGGTCGCACGCTGGGCATTCTGAGACAGGTCGGCGACAGAATCGCGCAAGTCCCCCGGCACACGTTCGTCTGCCACCACCTCCTCGGCGCGCCCGAGGATCACGGTGAGGATGTTGTTGAAGTCGTGCGCCACGCCGCCGGCCAGTCTGCCGATGGCCTCCAGCTTCTGAGCCTGACGAAGCTCCTGCTCGAGCCGCTGACGGTCCGCCTGCGCCGTGAGCGTCGAGAGGAGATTCGCCACGGCGAGCGCGAACGTCTGTTCGTCCGGCATCCATCGTCGCGGTTCGCCGACGTGCTTGCACGAGAGAACGCCAACCGTCGCGCCACGCGATCGAATAGGCACGCACATCACGGATGCGATGCCATTGGGCACGAGCAGTAGTTCTGCGAGCTCACTCGTGCGCGGGTCCGACCGCGCATTGGTGACAGCGAGCACGTCAGCACCAGCCAATGCATCGGAAGTACGCAGGGCACGCGTCCTGACTCAGTGAAAGGCCTTCACTGTGCGTTCCGTCCAGCCACTTGAACAAATCCTGACATCGCGCGACGGTCCCGTTCTCGTCGTGCCGCCACACTCCTACGAGCGCAACAGACAGCGTGTTCGCGACCACCTCCGTCATGCCGCGAACGATGTCCGTGAAATCGTCCGGAGCGCTCAGGTCGCTCTTCGTCAGCTTCGTCAGCGCCGCTTCCTGTCGTGCGTATCGCTCGTTCGCGGTACGCAAGGCAGTCTCGGCCTGACGTTGATTCGCCCGAGTGCGCAAGGCGACGATGCCGAAGGCGAGATCGTCGGCGAGCTCCTTCAGCAGCGTCGCCTCGGACGCGTCGAAGCCGGTCTGTTCACCCGAGCACAGCGTGAGGGCCCCGAACGCGCGCCCATCCGCGATCAGCGGGAGGGCCACGCAGAAGCGGTACCCCAGGCGGACCGCTTCGTCGCGCCATGGTCCGGCGGCCGTCGCCGCATTGAAGTCCTGGCAGACGGCGGGCTCGCCCGTCCGAATCGCAACGGCCATCTGCTCTCCCCCTTGCGCCGCCCATGCGATGCGCGCCTGACGATCCTCCTCATCCGACGCGATCGCCATCGTCTTCACGTCCGATTCCGCGTCCGCCCCGGCGAAGCCGACCCACGCGACGCGGTAACCGCCGTCGCGCACGATGACCTGACAGACCTCTCGCAGCAGCGTCGGCTCATCGGTCGCGTGCACGAGTACTTGATTGCAGTTGCTGATCGTTCGGAGCGCGCGGTTCGCGTGTCGGAGGTCTTCGTCGGCGCGCTTGCGTTCGGTAATGTCCTGAATCTGCGAAACGAAGTAGCGAGGAGCGCCATCGTCGTCGAGCACGAGCGACGAGTTCACCTGAACCCAGCGAATCCGGCCATCCTTGTGCCGGTATCGCTTCACACGCCGAATCGTCTCGACTTCCCGATTCAGCATGCGCTGCGTCGCAACACGATCGTCCGCAGAATCATCAGGATGGGTAATCGACTCGAAGCCCATCGCTAGCAGTTCCTCTTCGCTGTAACCGACAATTCCGCAGAGCGCCGGGTTGACTTCGAGGTAGTCGCCCGACGTCGACACGAGCGCCATCCCGATCGGTGAGTAATGCATGGCCGATCGGAATCGTTCCTCACTCTCCCGCAGCGCGTCTTCGGCGTGACGCCGCACACTGCTCTCCCGGCGGACCGTTGCGGCGATGTCGTTGAAGTGGCGATGCAGTTCGACAATCTCGTCGTGACCGCGACCGGCCGTTTCAAGCGCCTCCGTCGCATCCGGTTCGAGCGGAGCTCCGGCGGCGAACCGCCCCATCGCATCGTGCAGACGTTCGATGCGGCGCGTGACCAGCGCGTGCAGGCTGATGCCAAGACCCACGACGGCGAGAAAGACCGCGATGGCACCCACACCGAACTGGCGCAGCAATCGTTGGCGATTGACTGCCTTCGACAGGCTGAGATCGTGGACGAGCAGAATCAGCGCGCCACGCGTGGCGCCCAACTCCCCCGGACCGACAGGCACCGTCGCAGGCAGGAAGAAGGTCAGGAAGTTGCGATCGAGGCTGAACAGGCTCTCGGTTCGTCCATTGCTTCGTACACTCCGCATCGTCTCTTCGACACGCGGATTCTCGTCGGCGGAAAGACCGAGTGCAGTCAGATCGAGCTGGCGCCCAATCCAGTCGCGACGACTGCCGAGCACGACCTTGTTGTCGGGAGCGACGAAGACCGCTCCCCGAATCTCCTCGAAGACGGCAAGCTCACCAAACTCGCGCTGCGCAGTCTCGAGCTCACTGCGCTCGGCGGCCCGTTCCGTTCGACTCTGGATCTCTGTGGCGCGCACCATCCCGGCGCGCTCAAAGTCGCGCTCAAACGCCGCCTCCTGGATTTCGTTGGCGACGGTAAACAGCACCAGCCCCACAACGGCGGAATAACAGGGTAAGGAACAGCGGGAGCCGGAATCGAAGCGAGTGCAATACCGAGCCGGACGGAAATGCGAACGCCATCGCTTACCTTCGACATGCGGAAACGCCGGTCGCGAATGGCCACCTGAAGAGCGGGTCGAACGGCGTCGACGCGGTCAACAACCCTGCGCTCAGCAGCTGCCCCTGGAGCCGCGCGATCGTCGCCATGAGTTGCGGCCGCGGCACAGCAAGCCACTCGCGGCTTTCAGACAGGCTGATCATGCGGATCCGCTCCATCATCCGCTCGAATCCGGCGTCCGTCGTTCCAAGCCGGTTCGCTATCCAGCTTCGCGCCATCGACGACGCGGCAACTTCGGTGACAGCACGGTTCCAGGCCGAGCAGAGCGCATCTGCCTGTTGTTCGTGCGACTCGAGATAATCCCTCCGGATGACGAGCACTCGCAGGATTTCGAACGGCGTCGAGACGCTGTTGAAAATCTCGACACCGCCCGCCTCGAGGATTTGCGAGCGAACGGGCTCGTACGTGACGACCGCGTCCACCTCGCGTCGGCGAAACGCGGCGAGGTGGCGATATGGCGGCAGGTTGACGAGCCGCACGTTGCTCGCCGCAAGACCAGCCTGCTTGAGCGCGCGATCGAGCAGGTAAGCGTTAACCGAATTGATCTGGGCGGCAACGCGGCGATCCTTGAGATCCGCCGTCGTGATGAGATCGGGTTGAGCAACCACGGCATCACCGCCGCGCGATTCGTCGGACAGGAACAGAATCACCGGGTCCACCGCACCTGACTGCGCGACGGCGAGCACTTCGTCCATGCTCAACCACGCGGCCTCGACGGCATGATTCCGAAACCCTCGCATCACTTCGCCATCGTCTACGAACTCGACGAGACGGAATTCAGTGGGACTCAACCAGCCCTGGTCCTGGGCGAGGAACAACAACTCGTTGCTGGGCCAGTAGCCCGTTCCGATCCTCAGCGGAGGTTCGCGGTCGGCGCGGCATGCGGTGACCAGACTCGCAGCGAGCACGAGTGCTGAAGCCAACGAATGCAGGCCTCTTCTCATTCTGAGATGCGGATCACCAATAGTCCGGCTCGTTTCCGCGCTGCCACTTGATATTGCAACCGATGCTCGGTTTCTGCGTCGCGGGGACGGCGTTACCCGCGAGCACGGCAGCTGCCGCAGCGCGAATGTCCGCTCCGGTCACCGGCACGGGACTTCGCGGACGGCTGTCGTCGAACTGGCCGCGATAAACGAGGGTTCCGCGAGCATCGAACAGGAACAGGTCAGGCGTGCACGCGGCCTTGAATGCCTTGGCGACGCTCTGCGTCGCGTCGAAGAGATACGGAAACGTGTAACCCGCCTCCACCGCTTCCTGCCGCATGCCATCTGGCCCGTCCTCGGGAAACGCAACGGTGTCGTTGGAATTGATCCCGACGATCGCAAGGCCGCGCTCTTGGAACTCCGTCGCGAAGCGCGAGAACTCGCGACGGATGTGCCGGACGAACGGACAGTGATGACAGATGAACGCGACGAGCAGCGGACGCGATGCGAATGATTCGGAACGACACAATCTCGCCAGTCGTCGACGGCAGACGGAAAACCGGCATCGTCGTGCCGAGCGCCAGCATCGTCGAAGGTGTGGCCGTCATGGTTGAGCGGCCAGTATATGACGGGCAAACCGATGTGAGATGGAGTGCGAGCTAACGGAGCGTAAATGTCAGTTCGATCGTGACGAGCACGGCGACCGGTTCTCCGAACCGCGTGCCTGGAGCGAAGCGCCACTGCTTGGCGGCTTTGATGGCTTCCTGATCCAGTCCGAACGCCGAGTCCAACGAACGAACAACCTCAACCTTGCCCACGGTTCCGTCCGGAAGGACGACACACTCGAGCAGGACCGTTCCCTGGACCTTTGCCCGCATCGCATCGGCCGTGTACTGCGGCTTCACTTCGCGAAGCGGCTTGGGCAACAGCACGCCATTGCCAGGGCGATACGCACCGCCGCCGGTCCCGCCACCAAAGCCTTCACCGATACCTGAGCCCTGCCCCGGTCCGGCTCCCGTGCCCGTCCCGGATCCAAGGGACACGCTGTTCGATGCCTGAGTCGATTCGATGGTGCCCGGCGTCGTCACGGTCGCATCGAGCGTCTTCAGCGGAATCGTGATCGGTTCGACCGGTGGTGGTTCAACCGTCGGCGGCGGCGTGGGCACCGGAGTCGGCGCTGGCTTGGGCTTGACGATCTCAGCCGGCTTCGGCGGATCGGGCATCTTGTTGCCACCGCCGCCACCACCGCCCGGACCCGGATCGGTCAACCAGACGATCCTCTCCGAGAGTTGCGGTGGAATAACGGCTTTGTAGACCCGCTCGGGAATCAGGTAGCTAATGAGTAGCACCAGCCCGATGATGAACAACTCCGTGAGGAAGCCGGCACCGAGTGCGCCACCGATACGCTTGCTGTCCGGCTGCTCGAACATGAACCGGGCCTCACGCGGACCGTCACCCTCCGGGCGCACCGTTAGATGCTCCGACGTGGGTATGGATTTCTGATCCGTCTGGCGTTCAGTCGGTGTCGACATAGCCGTAATGTTCGGTGACCTCTCCATTCTCCCCAAGGAGGGGCACTGTCGCAAGCTGCAAAACAAATGCCTCAGTAATTGCGCCTTGAATCGCGCTAGCGCCCTCTGTCTTAGACGCCCCTGCCACCGGGTTCGGTCGCCTTTGGAGACAGTTTCGTGGGGGCATCAGTCAGACCAGTCGATCGTGGCAACACGCTCGGCTCCATTGCTCGTCAACACGTGTCTGGCTCTTGTGACTTATCGGCATCCACGTGGGCGCCGACGAGCAGTGCCCCGCGTTTGATTTTCGATTCCCACTGCTCGGCTTCGGCCCGGTCGAGTCCCGCTCGCTCGAGCGTCCGGGCCACACCTCCGGCAGCGTGACCTGCGGCTTCGGCCAGACCAGCGGCCAGGGGACCGTCCGCCACGATCGGACCGATTCCGGGCATCACGAGCGCGATCGCCGACAGCAGATGCGCGCTGATTTCGCCGATTCGCGCAGCGGTTGCCGAATCTTCGAGCTCGGAACCCGGGGAGCCACCAGAAGCGCGCGCGATCACGCCTTCTTCATCATGCGACCGCGCCACGATCGACACGCGCTCGTGCGGCACGCCCATGTCACGCAGCGCACGCGCAGCGGCAGTAGCCTTGTCGGCAAAGCCGAACAATCCGACGACCAGTGAATGTGTTGTCATCCCGCCGTATACCCGTCGCGTGCGCGGACGCGAACATCAGATCGCCCTTTGACCGTGACGCGAATCGAGCGCCAATCGCGTGCGTCCGGCGGCCCGGGCTTCATCGGCGTGTAACCGAGCAAATACTGATAGCGTAGCTCCCGCGCGATCGTCGTGAACGTCTCGTCGAGTGCGCGGGCATCTCGGATCAGAAACGACCGCCCACCACTGACGACGGCCAGTTCCGCGGCCAGCGGTGGTCGGTTGCGCCCGAGGGTGATCGGGTAGATGAGCGCCTGGCTCTGACGGGCCCGCTCGATACACGCCAGAGGCTGGCGCATCACTGTACCGATCCATGCCGTCTGAGAAAACGATAACGGCCAGACGCCCCGGCTCCCCTTCCAACCGATCGAGTATCGCAATGATCGCATCATGCAGGGACGTCGTGCTCCACGGATCGAGCATCTCGATTGCGCGCAGCTGCTGCGCGTGGTCGTGCGACAGCGGTGCGATGACCTCCGCATCGCTGCCGATGGCGACGGCCATCGATCGGTCGGTCGGCCTCAGCTGGCGCAGGAAGGCCTGGGATGCGCTCTTCGCCAGACGCAACGGCTCACCGGCCATGCTCCAACTGCGGTCGATCCCGAGCACGACGGTCAACGGGAACTCCCCCGCCGCAAACGCGGAAATCTCCTGCGGTTCCTGATCCTCCTGGACCTCGAAGTCCTCGCGCTTCAGACCGGTCACCAGCCCGCCATTGGCGTCGGTCACCGTGGCATACACCTCGACCAGCTGCACCCCTGAAGAGAACTGCGCAATCGGCTCCTGAAACCGCGAGCTCTCGAGGCGGTGAACCCAGTCACACAGGCAGCACACAGAATGGCCGCGCCCGCGTGGTCAAGCGAATCTGCGCACCGGGAAGGAGTTTATGGGCAATCTTGGCATCCCGGAACTTCTGATCATCCTCTGTATCATCATCCTGGTCTTTGGCGCCAATCGTCTGCCTGAGATTGGGCGAGGAATTGGCAGAGGTATCAAGAACTTCAAAGAGGCGACAAAGGAAGGAACCGAAGACGCCGAGAAGTCCTAGCGGCGACGTCGTGACTTCTGGCGTGGCGCTCGCGCCTGCCGGGCCGCTGCGGCCGTTGGCGCTCGCTTCTTCGGCTTGACGCGGCTTCGCACCTGGCGCGTTCCACGCTCGTCGCGCCGGACGTGTTCGAGGATCTCGACCAGCCCCAGGTCGACCTGGCGCCGCTCCATATCGACGCGCACGACCTGCACGTCCACGCGATCCCCCAGGCGATAGCTTCTTCTTCGTGTGTTCCCCGCGGAGCACGTGCTCCTGCTCGACGAACCGGTAGTAGTCGTCCGCCATGCTCGACACGTGGACGAGCCCCTCGACGTAGTGCTCGACCAGCTCCACGAACAACCCGAACGGCGCGACGCCGGTGATGTAGCCGCCGTACTCGTCGCCAACCTTGTTGGCCATGAAGCGAACCTTCTTCCACTGCAGCAGTTCGCGCTCGGCTTCGTCGGCCCGCCGCTCCATGTCCGACGCGTGCCGCGCTGTTTCGGGCAGCTCCTCCTCGAGCTCCTCCCGCCGCGCGTCTGGCGATCGGCCCCTGACGCGACTCGCGGAGCATGCGATGCACGACGAGATCGGGATACCGGCGAATCGGTGACGTGAAGTGCGTGTAGTGCTCCGACCGCCAACCCGAAGTGCCCGAGGCTTGCCGCGTCGTAGCGCGCCTTCTGCATCGTCCTCAGCATCAGGGCGGCGATCGGACGCTCCTCCGGAGTGCCGCGCATGCGGTCGATCAGCTTCTGGAAATGCTTCGGCGTCAGCGCGCGTCCGCGCGCGGCCAGACTGTAGCCGAGCGTGGTGATGAACGCCTCGAACTCCTCGACCTTCTTCGCATCCGGCGCTTCGTGCACGCGATGCAGCGCCGGCACGGCCTGGCCCTCGAGATGGGCGGCGACGGTCTCGTTGGCGAGCAGCATGAACTCCTCGATGATGCGATGAGCGATGTTGCGCTCGCTCGCGACGATCGCTTCGATCTCGCCGATCTCGGACAGGATGACTTCGGCCTCCGGCAGATCGAAGTCGATCGACCCGCGCCGCCGTCGACGGCGATTCAGGATGTCGAACAGCTCTCGCATCAGCTCGAACATCGGCACGAGCGGCTGATACTCGAACATCGTCTTCGGGATCGCGATCGGTCAGGATGGCATTGACGGCCGTGTAGGTCATCCGCGCGTCGCTGTTGATGACGCCATCGTGAATCTCGTAGCGCACGACCTGACCCTGTCGATCCACCTCCATCAGGCACGATCTGCACCAGCCGGTCGACGTGCGGATTCAGGCTGCAGAGTCCGGTCGCCAGCTCGGACGGGAACATGTGCACGGCGCGCTCCGTGAAGTACACGGACGTGCCTCGCTCGTACGCCTCCTCGTCGAGCGCGCTGCCCTCCTTCACGTAGTGCGACACATCGGCGATGTGGACGCCAAGCCAGAAGTGACCGTTCGGCAGCCGCTCGATCGTGATCGCATCGTCGAAATCGCGGGCATGTTCGCCGTCGATCGTGACGGTCGTCACGCCACGAAAGTCCGTGCGCCCCTTGATGTCGCGGTCCTTGACGACGGTGCCGAGCCGCGTGGCCTCCGCGACGGCTTCGTCCGAGTGCCGAGTCGGGAATGCCGAACTTGCGGATGATGATCTGCGTGTCCACGCCGGGTTCGTCGATGCGTCCGAGCACTTCGACGACGCGGCCGACGGGCCCGCGCGTGGCCGTCGGCCATCGCGTGATCTCGACGAGCACCATCTCACCGGGTTCGGCTGACGAAGACTGTCCCGTCGGGACCTGCACGTCGGTCAGCACGCGCTCGATCGAACGGCACGACATATCCAAGCCCCGCGTCGTCGACTTCGTAGCGGCCGACGATCGTCGCCTGGCTGCGCTCCAGGATTCGGATGATTCGCCCTTCGGCGCCGCGCTCCGTGTGCCGCTCGACGCGCACCACGACGCGATCGCCGTGCATCGCCTCAGAGAGATTGGCCGCCGCGATGTAGATATCCGGGCGTTCGCGTCCGGGTCGGGTTGATCGGGAACGACGAAGCCGAACCCACCGGGGTTTGTCGTGAGCCGTCCGACGACGAGGTCCATCTTTTCGGGCAACCCGTATCGATTGCCACGGACCTGAAGAAGTTCACCGGCGGCCACCAGCGCCTTCAGTCGACGTCCTGAAACTGGCGCGCTCGTCGCGCGGCACACGCAGCATCCGCATCAGGTCCCGCACCGTCGCGGGATGATGCGCGTGCTGGCGAATCTGGGCCAAGAGTTCTTCAGCCACCTGTCACCATTACTAACTTCCGATCAGAATGATCTGTAAATCGCCGACGTTGGTGTTCGTCGGTCCGGTTCGAATCAAATCTCCCAATCGGTCGAAGAACTCGTAGGCGTTGTTGTTGTCGAGAAAGGTCTGCGACGGCGCGAGCCCGTGTGCCTCGGCTCGCCGCAACGTCGTCGGATCGACGACAGCGCCGGCCGCATCCGTGGGACCGTCGATGCCGTCGGTGCCGATGCTCGCGGCGACCACGTTGGACCCCACGGTCTCGAGCAGCGGCGCCATCGCAAGCGCGAACTCCTGGTTGCGTCCACCCTTGCCGCGCCCCACGACCGTCACCGTCGTCTCACCAGATGAAATCACGCAGAGCGGTCGAGGCAGCGACGCCGAGTGCTTCGGACACCATCGCGAGATGCGAGCGCGCCGAGACGTCGCGCCTCCCCCGTGATCGGCTCCGGCACGACGTGCACGTGATAGCCGAGCGCCTCGGCGGCTCGTCGCGCGCCGTCGATGGCGCCGCGCTGAGGGCCGATCACGTGCGCCGATGCACGGGCCAGACGCGGGTCGCCCTTCTTGGGCGTCTCGGGAATGTCGCCGGCGACGCCGCGCCGGAGGTGCCCCACCACTTCCTGTGGATAGCAGGCTCACTCCTCCGCGCGTCGACAGCACCCGAAGCGCATCAGCAAACGTGCTCTCGTCAGCGACGGTGGGTCCTGACGCGATCACTGAGAGATCGTCGCCGACGACATCGGAGACGGCGAGCGTCAGAACCTGTCCGCGTGAAGCGGCAGCCAGCCGGCCGCCCTTGATGCCGGACAGATGCTTTCGAACGGTGTTCAGCTCGTAGATGTCGGCGCTCTGCGCCATCAGCGTCTGCGCCGTCTGCTGCTTGGCCTCGAGTGAGATTCCCGGTGCCGGCAACGCCATCAGCGCAGATCCCCCACCCGAGAGCAACACCACCAGCACATCGTCTTCGCCGGCATTCGCGGCGATCTCGAGCGCACGGCGCGCGCCCTCGACGCTTCCGGCATCAGGCAGCGGATGGCCGGCGTCGCACCACACCGCCCTCGAGGCAGTGACGCTCGACGTTGATGTTCCTCGCGGACCCACGCCGAGCATCGTCCGCACGGCGACGTCAGCTCTCCGACGCAAAGGCCGTGAGCATCGCCGACGCCGCCTTGCCGGCCGCGATCGCGTCAACGGCCTTGGCCCGCCGCAGCAGCGTCTGCGATCTCGCCGGCCAGCGCGCGGCGGACGAGACCTCCGGCGTTCACGGCAGATATGGCTTCGCCGACGATGGTGCGGAGATGTTGTCGAAGATGGGAAACGGAGGTCAGTTCACTTGCCGGGGATCGGCCCAGGCAGAACGCCCGGCCACGAGATCGAATTGCTGCAGAACGTGGCTCACGACCTGATTGGCCTTGTTCTGTTCACACAGCTGGTCCAGCTGGGACATGACTTGGGTGAGGGCGCGTTCGACGTCGCTGATGGTTCGCTCCGAGTAGTACTCACGCTGCGCGTCGAGACAACGCTGACAACGTATGAACTCCTCTCGGTAGAAATTGGAAAGGGAATGCAGGACCCGATCGCAGGGCGGAGGTGAATCTGTTAGGAAGCGGGACAAGCGGTTCCTCAACGCTGGCATCTCCCCCGTTTAGGTAAGTCTAACGAGCTTCAAGAGATTCTGTCAACGCGGGTCCGACCCCGCCCGCCAGGCGGCGGCCAATCCGCCCGTACTTCCGACGACCATCCCACCGAGGATCAGGAATGCCGAAAGACGAATCGGCAGGAACCGCAGCGTCTCCCCATCGAGGAGCGCGCGCAGCTCGGTCCCCCACCAGGCATTGGTCAGTGCGTGGCTCAACCAGAGGAAGCAGAATGGCCAGCAGACGCGCCAATTCCGCCCTGGAGCAGGCCCTTCCGCAACAAATGGCCCGCGGATGTAGGTCAGCGGCGCGCCGACCAGCTCCATGATTTCAATTTCGTCATGCCGCGCGACCAGGCCGAGTCGGACGACGGTGGCCACGGTCACGGCCGCGGCCAGCCCCATCAGGAGCGCCAGTCCAAAGCCGGCCGCCCTGACGGTATCGAGCGCCGAGCCGACCCGGGCCAGCCACTCGCGGTCGTAACGCACGTCGACGACACCCGGGAGCTGGACGACCTGCTTGACGAGGGCATCGACGCGCCCATCGCGCTCGGCCCCCTGCGCGACACGCACCTCGATCGAGGCGGGAAACGGATTGTCCTCGAAGCCTTCAGCCAGGCTGGCCAGCTCGGCGAACTCCTCCCGGAACCGCGTCAGCGCCTGCGCCTTGGACACGTATTCGCGCCCGGCCGAGATCCCGCTCTGGTCGATGGCGGATTCAATCGCGCCGCGCTGCTCGGACGTCGCCGTAGTCGGCCAGATACACCGAGAACTCCGAAGCCGACGTCCACCGCGACAACAGTTGCTCGGCATTCCACGTGAGCAGCAGCAGCGTGCCCAGGACGACCAGCGCCAGGGCGATGGCGAGCACCGCGAAGGCACTGGATCCGCGGCTGCGCCAGAGGCTGGCAGCACCTTGGCGAAATGCGTACTCGAGCGCTCTCATCCGACCTCGACGACGCGGCCCTGATCGAGCGTGATGGTGCGTCGGCCGACCAGGCGAATCAGCTCACGGTCGTGCGTGGCGACGAGCACCGTCGTCCCACCCGCATTGATCTCGCGGAGCAGGTTCATGATTTCCAGCGACAGATCCGGATCGAGATTGCCTGTCGGCTCGTCGGCGATGAGCACCACGGGATCGTTGACGAGCGCGCGCGCGATCGCGATGCGCTGCTGCTCACCACCTGACAGATCCTTCGGGTACGCGTTCATGCGATGTTGCAGGCCCACCCATTTGAGGACCTGAAACGCCCGCCGCCGCTGATGCGCGGCGGGAACGCCCGAGCACCTCGGGCACGAACGAGATGTTCTCGAGCACCGTGCGGCTGGGAATGAGCTTGAAGTCCTGGAAGACGAACCCGATGCCGCGGCGATACTCCTGAATCTCACGGCGCGACAGCATCGCCAGGTTGTGACCGTTGACGAAGACCTCGCCCTCGGTCGGCCGCTCCTGCATCAGCAGCAGACGGAGGAACGTGGACTTTCCGGCGCCGCTCGGTCCGGTCAGGAACACGAACTCGGCCTTCTCGACGTTCAGGGTCAGGTCGCGCAGCGCGTAGAGACCGCGGCTGTAGACCTTCGAGAGCCGCCGAGTTTCGATCACGTCAATACACTACCAGAACAGTTAGGCGTGTACTTTCAGGACTCGAGCGCGCGCTTGAGCAGATCGGATGCGAGCTTCGGGTTGGCCTTGCCGCCGCTGCCCTTCATCACCTGGCCGACGAGGAAGCCGAACGTCTGGCGCTTTCCGCCCCGATACTGCGCCACCGCATCGGCGTGTGCCGCTTGATGACGTCGGACGACGATGGCCGAGAGGGCACCTTCATCGGAATTCTGCGCAAGCCCTTCCTCGCGAACGATGTCCTCGGCCGAGCGGCCGGAGTCGTACATCTTCGCGAACACGTCCTTGGCGATCGAGCTGCTGATGGTTCCCTTGTCGATGAGCGCGATCAGACCGGCGAGCGCAGCGGGCCGCAGCGGCACATCGCCGATCGACTGCCCGCGCTCGTTGAGCGTGCGCAGCAGTTCTCCCATGATCCAGTTGCTCGCCGCCTTCGAGTTCTCCGCCGCCCTGGCGGTGGCTTCGAAGTAGTCGGCGAAGCGCCGCCGACTGCGTCAGCACGCCCGCGTCGTACGTCGGGATGCCGTACTGCGCGACGAATCGGCGGCTGCGCGCCTCCGGCAACTCGGGCATCGTGGACGCGCACGCGTTCGATGCGCGCCTCGTCGACGAGCAGCGGCGGCAGGTCCGGCTCGGGAAAGTAGCGATAGTCGTGCGCCTCTTCCTTGCTGCGCATCGAGTGCGTGCGGCCGCGTGCTCGTGTCCCAGAGCCGCGTCTCCTGCACGACCTTCCCGCCGCCCTCGATCACGTCGATCTGACGGCGCGATCTCGTACTCGAGCGCCTTCTCGAGGTATCGGAACGAATTGACGTTCTTGACCTCCGCCTTCGTTCCGAGCGCAGTCTGCCCACGAGGGCGA
The DNA here is from genome assembly GCA_963757735.1 of uncultured Acidobacteriota bacterium. Taxonomy (GTDB): domain Bacteria; phylum Acidobacteriota; class Vicinamibacteria; order Vicinamibacterales; family UBA2999; genus Gp6-AA40. The sequence goes on along the minus strand of CAVWST010000003.1, from coordinate 33,729 downwards.
ATCGAGACGTTGGCGTCGCAGCGAAGGCTGCCCTCCTCCATGTTGCCGTCGCTGACACCCAGCCAGACGAGGATGTTGCGGAGCCGGGCTGAAGAACTCGGCCGCCTCGGCGGCCGAGCGCATGTCGGGCTCGCTGACGATCTCGATGAGCGGCACGCCGCTGCGGTTGTAGTCGACGTAGGTGCGGCGATCGGAATCGGGAAACCCTTCGTGCAGCGACTTGCCCGCGTCCTCTTCCATGTGGATGCGCGTCAGCCCCACATGCTTCGTCTCGCCCGTCGACGGTGATGTCGAGCCCGCCACCGAGCGCGAGCGGCAGCTCGGTACCTGCGAGATCTGATAGCCCTTCGGCAGGTCTGGATAGAAGTAGTTCTTGCGCGCGAAGACCGATCGCGGCTGGACATCGCAGCCGCACGCGAGTGCGGCCTTGATCGCGTAAGTCGACGGCCTGACGATTGAGAACGGGAAGCGCCCCTGGCAGTCCCAGACACACAGGACAGACCTGGGAGTTCGGCGGCGCGCCGAACTGGGTGCTGCAGCCGCAGAAGATCTTCGTGCGCGTCTGCAGCTGGGCGTGGACTTCGAGGCCGATTACGGCTTCCCAGTCGCTCACGGACGAACTCTTCTAGAGCGTCGGGCCTGCGCTCTTCACCGAAGCCGCGACGTCCTTCTCGAAGGTGACGAAGTTGTCGATGAACATCTTCGCGAGTTTCTTCGCCTGCTCGTCGTACTGCGCGGCGTCGGGCCACGTGCTTCTCGGGTCGAGCACCGACTCGGGCACGCCGGGGCATGCCGTCGGCATCTCGAGGTTGAAGACCGGGTGCCGCCGGTACTGCACGTCGTCCAGCTGCCCAGTCAACGCCGCCGTGATCATCGCGCGCGTGTACGCGATCTTCATGCGCGACCCCACACCGTACGGACCGCCGGTCCAGCCGGTATTCACCAGCCACACGCGGGCGCCATGCTTGGCGATCTTCTCGCCGAGCATCCTGGCGTAGACGTTGGGATTGAGCGGCAGGAACGGCGCGCCGAAGCAGGTGCTGAATGTCGCCTTCGGCTCGGTCACGCCCTTTTCGGTCCCCGCCACGCGAGCGGTGTATCCGGAGAGGAAGTGATACATCGCCGCGTCCGGCGAGAGCCGCGCGATCGGCGGCAGCACGCCGTACGCGTCGGCCGTCAGCATGACCACGTTCTTCGGGTGGCCTCCGCGTCCCGACATCTCGGCGTTGTCGATGAAGTCGATCGGATACGACCCGCGCGTGTTCTCCGTCATCGAGGCGTCGTCGAGATTCAGCACGCGCGTGTCCGGATCGATCACGACGTTCTCGAGAATCGTCCCGAAGCGGCGCGTCGTGCGTAGATCTGCGGCTCGGCCTCCTGCGACAGCTTGATGACCTTCGCGTAGCAGCCGCCTTCGAAGTTGAAGACGCCGGTGTCGCTCCAGCCGTGCTCGTCGTCGCCGATCAGGCGCCGCTCCGGATCGCTCGAGAGCGTCGTCTTGCCGGTGCCGGACAGGCCGAAGAAGAGCGCCGTGTCACCCGCCGCGCCGATGTTCGCCGAGCAGTGCATCGAGAGCACGCCCTGCAGCGGCAGCGTGTAGTTGAGAATCGTGAAGATCGACTTCTTGATCTCGCCGGCGTAGTGCGTGCCGCCGATGAGCACCAGCTTCCTGCCGAAGTGCACGAAGATGAAGACGTCGGAGCGCGTGCCGTGACGCGCAGGATCGGACTTGAAGTTCGGCGCGTCGATGACGGTGAACTCCGGCCGATGCGACGCACGCTTCTGCGGATCGTTCTCCGGCAGGAACATGTTGCGCGCGAACAGATTGTGCCAGGCGAACTCGTTGACGACGCGAATCGGCAGGCGATACGCAGGATCGGTGCCGGCCCATGCGTCCAGGACGTACAGCTCCTTGTCCTGGAGGTACGCCATCATGTCGCGAGTGGAGCGATCGAACTTCGCTTCGTCGACCGGACGATTGACCGCGCCCCAGTGCACGTGCTTCTCGCTGGTCGGCTTCCTTCACGACGAACTTGTCGTTCGGTGAGCGTCCGGTGTGCTGGCCGGTCTTGCAGACCAGGGGCCCCTCGGCGGCCAGATTGCCCTCTGCCCGGCGGAGCGGCTTCTTCGTAAAGCGCTGCCGGGCCCAGGTTCCAGTGGACGCGACCCGACCTGACAATCCCCAATGCCTCGAGTCCGTGCGCCCTCTCAACCTGAATCGTCATTCCGCCTCTCTTTTCGCAGGAAAAAACCGCATCGTACCGGTCCAGTCAGAGGCAAGTCAACTGAACGGCAAAATTGCGCGCGCCGTCTCAACCTGGCGAGGCGGTTTGGAGGTATAGTGGTTCTTGAAGAAGACGCTACCCTAAACGTGGTAAACACGCGGGCCGGACTGCCGTAATCCACATGAGAAGACCTCCTCGACGCGCGAAGCAGACAGGCGCCACGGGTCAGGACGTCACGCCGGCCCCCTCACGGGATTCGGCGCTGGCGGCACGTCTCAAGGCGTTGGTGCTGGCCGGCGAACGCGAGCGTGCGAGGGAGCAGTTCGGCGATCTCGTCGCGCACCATCAGCGGCGTGCGGTTCGTATCGCCTACAGCTACCTGCGCGACGCGCACGATGCCGACGAGGCGGTGCAGGACGCGTTCGTCAAAGTGTTCACGCACATCGCGAGCTATCGAGAGGAATACCCGTTCGAGGTGTGGTTCACCCGCATCCTCGTGAACGGGTGTCTGGACCTCCGCAAGGCGCGCGCGCGGCGGCTGCGCTGGGCGCTGCCGATGTCGTCCTCGCCTGAATCCGCGCCGGCCGATCCGCCGGCCGTGCAGCCCAGCCCGGAAGATCGCGTGATCTCCGACCGAGCGCGCCGGGCACATCGCCGCAAGCCATCGAGAAGCTGCCGGATCGTCAGCGCGTGGTGTTCACGATGTGCCACGTCGCCGACCACAGCACCAGCGAAGTCAGCCAGGCGCTCGGACTGAGCGAGGCAACGGTGCGGGTGCATCTGTTTCGCGCCGTGCGAAAACTTCGGAAGCTGCTTGCATCCGAGCGGGTCGCGAAGAAGCCGCAGCGCTCGGAGTCGGGCATTCAAGTGCCCGGAAGCGCCAGCAGCTACGAGGTCGGCGGTATGAGCCATCCGCACCTGTCCGACGATCGGCTCATCGAGATCTGCTTCGACCTCGAAGTCACGTCATCCGACCGCGCGCATCTGCAGATCTGCGAGGCCTGCGAGTCGCGGCGGTCGAACCTCGCTGGAACGCTCGACGACATCGACATGGCCATGACGCAGGAGGCCGACGAGGCATTCCCGGCCGACCGTCTCGCGCGCCAGCGCGCGCGCATCCTGCAGCGTGTCGATCAGGATGGGCGCCCGGGCCGCGTGATCGCGTTCCCGGCCGGCCACGCACACGATGCGGCGCCGCGCCGCGTTCGTCCTGCGCGCTGGGGCACGGTGGCCGCGGCTGTCGCGGCGTCGTTCCTCGTGGGACTGCTGGCCGAGCATCTCGCGCACGATCTCCCGGGCAGCCGGCAGTCGATGCCGGTCCAGCGGACGCAGGCAGCCGTCGCGACGACCACCCAGGCACGAGCCTGCATCGGACGACGAGTTCCTCGGCCAGGTGGAGCTTGCCGCCATCGGCGTCGGCCCTGCCGCGTTGAGGCCGCTCGACGCCCTGACGCCTCGTGCCTGGGACGCTCGGTGATCGTCTGAGCGACGCCTGCGCCGCGACCTGGCGATGACGCAAAGTCCCCTCATCTTTCGAAAAGGCCTCGACCTCAAGCACGAAGTCGCGCACGTGCTCGCGGAGAGTTATCACAGCGAGCTCGTCGCGGGCGTCAAGGCCGCGGACTACCGATTCGAGTCCGGCCGGCTCAGCCTGTATCTGGCGCGGGAGTTCGGCTTCTGCTACGGCGTCGATCGCGCCGTCGACTACGCGTATCAGACGCGCAAGCGCTTTCCCGATCGCACCGTCTACCTGACCGGCGAAATCATCCACAACCCGCACGTCAACGATCAGATCCGCGCGCAGGGCATCCGGTTTCTCAGCGATCCCGGCGAATCGTTCGACGCGCTGACGCCGGATGACGTCGTCATCCTTCCGGCGTTCGGCATCACCGTCGAACTGCTGCAGTCGCTCGTCGATCGCGGATGCACGCTGGTCGACACGACGTGCGGCTCGGTGCTGAACGTGTGGAAGAACGTCAAGCGGTATTCGGACGAGGGCTTCACGTCGATCATTCACGGCAAGTACTGGCACGAAGAGACGCGCGCGACGGCATCGCAGGCGCACCAATCGGGCGGCGGCCACTTCCTCGTCGTGATCGACCGCGCCGAGGCGGCAGCCGTCTGCGACTACATCAGGCACGGTGGCGATCGCGCCGCGTTCCTGGAGACGTTCGAGCACGCGATGTCACCTGGCTTCGATCCCGACATGCATCTCGAGCGCATCGGCTGCGCCAACCAGACGACGATGCTCAGTTCGGAGTCGCTCGAAATTGGAGAGATGTTCAAGCAGGCGATGCGCGATCGGTACGGCGAGGCGAGCCTTCCACAGCGATTCCGCGCGTTCGACACGATCTGCAGCGCGACCCAGGATCGGCAGGACGCCATCCTGCAGCTGCTCGACGAGCGCCCGCTCGACCTGATGATCGTCCTCGGGGGCTACAACAGCAGCAACACCTGCAATCTCGCCCGGATCTGCGCCGAGCGCGTGCCCACCTACCACATCGCCGATCCGGACGGCCTGGTGTCGGCCGACGAGATTCGCCACAAGCCCGTGCACGGGAAGCAGGAAGTCACGAGTCGGGCGTGGCTTCCGCCAGGTCAGATTGCGGTCGGGCTGACGTCTGGAGCCTCGACCCCCGATAACCTTGTCGAGGCCGTCATTCGTCGGCTCGAAGACGCCTGGCGAACGCCTGTCTGACAAGGCGGCTCAAAACTCGCCTCCTAAACCGTGCTACGCTATGGAATTGCGTCCGCGACCGTAAACGTGCACTCTCAAGCGGTCGTAACACAGCTAGCCATGTATTCCATTGACCGGCTCGGGCGGGCAACCGTGCTGATTGCCGCTCTGCTGTTCCTCGCCGCCCCGGTGGCGGCCCAGGGCTTCAAGTGGTGGCAGTCGGACCTGTACAAGCGGGAACTTGGACTGACCCCCGAACAGAGCCGTCGGCTCGAGGACATCTTCCAGGCCGCAGTGCCCGACCTGCGGGTGCAGAAAAAGGCGCTCGATCAGGCCGAAACCGAGTTCGAGCGACTGGTCGAGAAGGGTGACGACGGCGCCGTCATGGAGCAGGTCGGGCGCGTCGAAATTGCCCGCGCAGAACTGAACAAGTCTCGGACGATGATGCTGCTCCGGATGAGGCGGGCGCTGACCACGGACCAGTGGGCCAAATTTACCGCGCTGCATCAGGCCGCAGAGCGCGAACGCGCGGGGCAGGACGAGCGCGGCAAATAGCGTCGATCGAATCCCCCAGTTAACAGGACTTAACAGGTTTTACAAAGAACCATGAAGACTTCGTGTGCCTCTTTTGACCCTCCTCGCCGTCGCGGTCGATGGGGGCTCCCGCTTCTGCACAGACGACGTCTGAATCGGCTCGCGTCGAGCAGATCGCTCGCGAAGCGGCACAGAAATTCGCCGAAGCCCGGTTGGCCGGCAGAACCGAGACGAAGCGACAGACGCGACCAACCGTTCCTCCCCCGCCGCCTGGCGCTCGAGTCGAGCTGACGCTCGACGCCGCCGTCGAGCGGGCGCTCGATCGCAATCTCGATCTGGCGGTCGAGCGGCTCACTCCGCAGACGTACGACTTCTCGCTCGCCGCGCTCGACGCGACGTTCCGCCCGAACTTCGTCTCCACCTTCGGACTTCGCAGCCAGACGTCGTTCACCCGCAGTCAGACGGCCGGCGGCGACATCCTCAGCACCGACACGTTGACCGGCAACAACGGCGTGCAGCAGAACGTCAAGTGGGGCGGCGGCAGCTACGCGATTGGGTTCAACAACAACCGCCAGGAGCAGTCGGACCTGTTTGCCACGCGCAACCCGGTGCTCAACACATCGCTGACTGCGGCCTTCAGTCAACCGCTGCTGCGCAACTTCCGGACGGACGCCGTTCGGACGCAGCTGAAGATCACGAAGATCAACCAGGAAATGTCCGAGACGTCGCTGCGCGCCACGGTCGTCCGGACGGTGGCCGAACGTCCGCAACGCGTATTGGGATCTCGTCTTCGCGATTCAGGCCGAAGAAGTCGCGCAGAACTCGCTGGCTGCTCGCCACCAAGCTCGTTGAAGACAACCGCGCGCGTGTCGAAGTCGGCACGCTGGCGCCGCTCGACGTCACGCAGGCAGAGGCCGAGCAGGCGACGCGCCGTCAGGCCGTTGCCCAGGCACGCGCGACGCATGGCACGGCGGAACTCGCGCTCAAGCGACTCATCGTCAACGGCACCGAAGACCCGTATTGGACGGCCAACATCGAACCGGTCGATCGTCCGACCTATACGACGGAGACGGTCGATGTGGCTGGTGCCGTACAGACGCGCACTGAGCTCGCGCACCGATCTCGAGCAGTCCAAGAAGCAGATTCAGTCGAACGACGTGTCGATCCGAAGCCTGAGCGACGCGCAGTTTCCTGCGCTCGACCTGACTGCCTCCTACGGTGTCGCCGGGATCGGCGGAACCCAGTTCGTGCGGCCTCCGGGATCAGCGCTCGGCGCGGCGCCCTCGCAGATCATTCCCAGCGGATTCAGCGACGCATTGAGCCTGCTCGGCAAACGGACGCGCGCCGACGTGGAACTTCCTCCTCAACTTCAGCTATCCGATTGGCACGAGCCCGGCCGAAGCCGACGACCGCGCGAGCGCGTCTGCAGCAGCGCCAGACGATTGCGCAGAGCCGGCAGCTCGAACTGCAGATTGCCACTGAGGTCACCAACGCGGCGCTGCTCGTGGACAGCAACCGCGAGCGGCTCCAGGCGTCCACGGCGGCAAAGGATCTTGCCGATCTCCGTCTCGCGGCCGAACAGAGCCGGTTCGAGGTGGGCCTCTCGACGAACTTCTTCGTCGTGCAGGCGCAGCGCGATCTGCGTGACGCCCAGAACGCCGAGCTGCGAGCCCTGCTCGACTATCGGCGCGCGCAGGTGGAATTCGAACGCGTGCAGGAAATCCCGTCGGCAGGCACTGTCGGCATCACCAACATCCTGCCCGGCAACGCAACGGCGCCGCGTGCGAACGTGGGTGCTGGAGGCAACTTCGGTGGCGGTGGTAATAACTAGGCTGGCCATTCGGGAAAGCGGGTTCGTGTCGATCTCATGAAAAAAGCGCTCATCGTTGCGGTCGCCGCGGTTGCACTCGCCGGCGCGTCTTATTACCTCGGCATGTCCCGCAGCTCTCAGTCGGGCGAGGGCGCTGCGCAGGCTGGTGGTGCAGGGGGCGGCAGACGCGGAGGCGGCGCCGGCTTCCCGGTGGTGGCGGCGGGTTCCCCGGCGGGGGCGGCGGTTCCGCGGTGGTGGCGGGCGCGGTCCGATGACCGTCGAACTGGCCAAGGCATACCGGAGCCGCACTCGCCCAGGAAATCACCGTCGTCGGCAATCTCATTGGCGACGCGACGGTCTCGGTCGTGCCGCGCGCCGCCGGACGCCTTGCAGGACTTGTCCGTTCGGCTCGGCGATCGCGTGAGCCGCGGTCAGCGCCTCGCCAAGATCGAGGACTTCGAGATCGTCGAGCAGGTCAAGCAGGCTGAAGCGGCGCAGGAGGTCTCGCAGGCGACGATTCGTCAGCGGGAAGCCGACCTGCAGCTGGCAGAGACCAGTGTCGAGCGCTCACGCAGCCTGTTCGAGCGTCAACTGCTGCCGAAGCAGACACTCGACGACAACGAAGCGCGCTACCAGGCCTCCCTCGCGCAGCTCGATCTCGCGCGCGCGCAGAACACGCAGTCGAAGGCTCGGCTCGACGAACTGCGCATCAACCTGGCGAACACGGTGATCACCTCCCCGGTGAACGGCTTCGTCGCCAAGCGCGACCGTCGATCCGGGCGCGTTCGTGTCGCAGCAGACGCCGGTCGCTGATGTCGTCGACATCACGCGCGTCCGGCTGGTCGCCAACGTCGTCGAGAAGGATCTCAAGGAACTGGAGACCGGCAACGAGACTCGCGTGCAGGTCGACGCGTTTCCTGGCGAGACGTTCAGCGGGCGCATTGCGCGCGTCTCGCCGGTTCTCGATCCGGCCACGCGCACCGCGCCGATCGAGATCGAGATCCCGAACCCGACGTTCCGGCTGAAACCAGGGATGTACGCGCGCGTCGGCATCACGACGCAGACGAAGAAAGAGGCGCTGGTGCTTCCCTCGAGCGCCGTCGTCGATCTCGGCGGCCGCCGCGGAGTGTTCCAGCTGCAGAACGACACGGCGGTCTTCAGCACCGTGCAGGTGGGAACCGAGCAGGGAATGATCGTCGAGATTCTTGGCGGCCTGCAGGAAGGCGACGAAGTCATCTCAACCGGCGCGGGCGCGCTGCGTGACGGCGACCGCGTGGCGCTCCCCGGCCGGTCGCACGGGCATAACGGTCGTGGACGACGTGGCGGCGAGGCCAACGCCGCGCCAGAGTCAGGCGCTGCACCCGGAATCACGCGGTGGCGCACGAGGCGAGGCGCCTGGCGCTGGTGGCAACGGCCCCCAGGAAGCGGCCGCGTCGGGTCGAGGTGCAGCAGGACCAAGGCGGATTCGGCCGGCGGCGAAGCCCACGCTGGTCGCGAAGGGTCGCGGTGGCCGAGACGGCACGGGTGAGCCGCGAAGGTCGCCGCTCCGGTGGAGACGGCAGTGGACGGCGCGGTGGCAATGGCACGCCCAGCCGTCAGGTGGCGTCAGTCAGTAGCCGGCTGTAGCCGGAGCAAGGCAGCATCGGTGGCGCCCGATTGGGCGCCGTGGTCTGTCACGTCAAGTCATGACAGAGTGCTGATATGAGTATCCCTCGTCTCGCGATTCAACGCCCGGTCACGATGTTCATGATCAGTGCGGTCATCACGCTGCTCGGCGTGATCTCGCTCACGCGGCTTCCGGTCGATCTCATGCCGGAGTTCGAGCAGCCGCAGCTCAACGTGAGGACGAGCTACCCGGGTGTGGGTCCTCTCGAAATCGAGGAACTGATCACGCGGCCCATGGAACAGGCCGTGAGCGCGGTGCCCGGGATCACGCGGGTGGAATCGAGCTCGTCGGAAGGTAACAGTCAGATCCGGCTCAACTTCGACTACGGCACCGACCTGTCGGAAGCCACCGACGAAGTGCGCACGCGTGTCGACCGCATGCGCAACCGGCTCCCCGAAGACGCCGACCCACCAACCATCTTCAAGTTCGACTCGAACCAGCTGCCAGTCGCGCAGATCGGTATCGAGGGCGAGTACGACCCGGTCACCTTGCGCGAGATCGCTCAGAACGAGATCGCGCCCCGCTTCGAGCGCGTGGACGGCGTCGCCGCTGTCACCGTGAACGGCGGCGTGCGGCGCGAGATCCATGTGGACCTTTCGAAGGAAAAGATCGCGGCGCTCAATCTCTCGGTGAGCCAAGTGGTGCAGGCGCTGCGCCAGGAGAACCAGAATACGCCGCTGGGCGAAATCTTCCAGGGTGACTCCACTTTCCTCGTCCGCAGCCAGGGCCAGTTCCAGAGCATCGAGGACATCCGGAATATCGTCGTCCTGACGCGGGAGGGTGTGCCGGTCTACCTCCGCGACCTCGCGGAAGTGAGCGACACGACCGAGCAGCGCCGCTCCTTCATGCGGATCAACGGCAAGCCCGGGATTCAGATTCAAGTGCAGAAGCAGTCGGGCAAGAACACGGTCGCCGTGGCTGACCTGGTCCGCGCGGAAGTCGAGCGTGTCAACCGCGAGGTGCCGGGCATCAAGATGATCGTCACGCAGGACAACGCGGTGTTCATCCAGCGCGCGATCGACAACGTGCAGGAGCACGCGCTAGTGGGTGGCGTCCTCGTCGTGCTGATCATCTTCGCGTTTCTGCGCGACGTGCGCTCCACTTTCATCGTCTGCACATCGATTCCCGTGTCGGTCATCGGAACTTTCGCCCTGCTCTACTTCGGCGGCTTCACGCTGAACACGATGACCTTCGGTGGTCTGGCGCTCGGCATCGGGATGATTGTCGACGCCGCGATCGTCGTCCTCGAGAACACGCACCGCCACCTCCACATGGGCAAGGACAAGATGACCGCGGCCATCGATGGCAGCGAAGAGGTCTGGTCGGCGATTCTGGCCTCGACGCTGACCCACATCGCCGTGTTCATCCCGCTGCTCTTCCTGTCTGGCACCGCGAGCATCATGTTCACGCAGCTGTCGGTCGTCGTGATGTTCTCGCTGGCGATGTCGCTGTTTGTGGCCGTCACGATCGTGCCGGTCCTCTGCTCGCGCTGGCTGAAGACGCCGGACGAAGAAGCCCATGCGACCGGCGTAATGGCGCGCTTCTACCGCATGAGCGAGCGATTCCTTGAAGCCATGGATGAGCGCTATCGCCAGGCGATTCACGTGGCACTCAACCATCGGCCTACCGTGATCGCTGGCGCAGCGGCCCTGGTGGTGGTGGCCGTACTGCTGTATCCGATGATCAGCGTCGAGCTCATGCCGCAAACCGACGAGGGCGAGGTCAACATCAACGCAGAACTCCCGGTCGGCACCAGAATCGAGCGCACCGAAGAAGCGCTGCTGCGTCTGGAAGAGATGGTTCGTGAGCGCGTACCCGAAGCCGTCACCATCATGACCCAGGGCGGCGGAGGGGGTAACAACTGGCAGACCGGAGGGGGCCAAACCCATCGTGGTCAGATTCGATTGATCCTCGTCCCGCGCGATCAACGCACTCGTACTAACGAGGAGATCTCATTCGCGCTTCGTCGCGAGCTTCAGGGTCTGCCGGGGGTAGCGGTCCGTGCCAATCCGGCAGGCGGCAACAACCAGATCATGCGATTCCTCAGTGGCGGCGGCCAGAACAACAACGGCGGCTCCAGCCGGCTCCAGGTGGAAATCCGCGGCCACGACCTCGACGATGCGCGCCGTGTGGCGCAGGAGGTCCGCGGAGTCATGGAAAACACACCGGGGCTTGCCGACGTGAACATCGGACGCGAAGAGGGGCGCCCGGAGATCGCCATTCGTGTGGATCGTCCGAAGGCGGCGATGCTCGGGATGTCGGTCAGCAGCGTCGCGACCACGATCCAGACGAACGTCGCCGGCACCACGGCGGCGCAGTTCCGCGAGCGCGGCACCGAGTATCCAGTCGTCGTGCGGCTGCGTGAAGCCGACCGCGAGGAGATCTCCGACGTCGGCGACGTGCTGTTGAGCACGCCCAGCGGGCAGGTCGTGCCGGCCAAGAACGTCCTGGCGGTCAACCGCGAGGCGGGTCCCGTGCAGATCGATCGAAAGAACATGGAGCGCATGACGCGCGTCAACGCGGAAACCGAGATCCCGCTCAGTGAAGCCGTCGCGGCCGTTCAGCAGCGGCTCCCGCAGGTCCGCGTGCCGCCCGACTTCGCCGTCGGATTCGGACCGGAACTCGAAGAACAGGCGCGGTCGTTCCAGCAGCTGCAGCTGGTGCTGATCCTGGCGGTTCTACTGGTCTACGCCGTGATGGCGTCTCAGTACGAGTCTCTGCGCGACCCGTTCATCATCATGTTCTCGGTGCCGGTCGCGGCGATCGGCGTCGTGCTCAGCCTGCTGCTGACCGGGTCGTCGTTCAGCATGCAGGCCTACATCGGCATCATCATGCTGGCGGGGATCGTCGTCAGCAACGCGATCCTCCTCGTCGACTACATCAACACGCTGCGGCGTCGCGATGGCCTGCCGATTCGTGAGGCGGTCGAACTCGGTGGACGCACGCGTCTGCGGCCGATTCTGATGACGTCAATCGCGACGATGCTCGGTCTCGTTCCGATGGCCATCGGCATCGGCGAAGGCGGCGAGCTTCAGGCGCCGCTGGCGCGCGTCGTCATCGGCGGCCTGCTGACGTCAACGATCGTCACGCTGGTGCTCGTGCCGGCCGTCTATACGCTGTTCGAAGAAGGCTGGAGCGGGATCTTCAGGAAGAGCGCGAAGAGCTCACTAGGTTGATCGGGTCAGACTGGGTAGTTGGGTAGCTATCAGCTACCCAGCTACCCAGCCAACCCAGCTACACAGCAACCTAGCAACCCAGCCACTTAGCTACTCAATAGCCCAAGCAGCTCAGACACTGTTCGCCCTGTCACGGGATCTCGCCAGTCGGCCGCAATCTCCGCCAGCGGCTCCAACACAAATCGACGCTCTCTGAACCGCGGATGCGGTACGACGAGATCAGCCGAATCGATGATGTCGTCGTCGTACAGGATCAAATCCAGATCGAGCGTTCCGAGGGGCACCAGGAAACGGTCGCTCGCGGCCCAATCGCTTCTCGATGTCGAGCAGAGTGACGAGCAGATCGTGGGCCGGCAGCGACGTCTCCCCTACTGCGGCGGCGTTGAGGAAGACGGGCTGGTCGCCGACGCCGACGGGAGCGGTGTCGTAAAAACTCGAGACGCGAAGAGACTGGATGGATGGGCGCAGCGCATCGAGCGCCGCGCGCAGATAGGCGTCGCGATCGCCGATGTTGCTGCCAAGCGCGATCGCGACCCGGATGATCGGTTACTCCTGCCAGCGCGCGGGCAACACGGCGCCGACGCGCTCGGCACCGATCGTACGCTTTCCGATCACGTCTTCCATGCCTGAAGCCGCCTGCTCGAAGAGTCGCTGATGCTCGACCGCCTCACCCAGCAGGACACCGAGCATCGTGCGATGCCTCGCGTGTGTGACCGTTGCAACCTTCGGGCGCCAACGCTCGACGAACGCCGCCAGATGCCGCGCGTCGTCCGTCAGGATGTCGTGGTAGGCCGCAGCGTCTGCGTTCTTGGCCGCTTTCGGCACGGGCGGAACAGGAATCTCACTCCCGGCTGATGGCATCGGCAGGCTCAGCTCCTCGAGCGCGGAACGAAGCCACGAGAGATGCGTCTCCTCGCGAGCGATCACGTACTGATAGGCGTTGTTGAAATCGTAGTGACTGACGACGCGGGCACCAGCCTCGTGACGCTGAATCAGCGCCACACGATCGGCGGTGATCGCCGTCAGCAGCGATCGAAGTTCGTCCTGCTGCACGTGTACGTTACCCCTGCTTTTCCTTGCAGCTCTTACAGGATCGAGTCCATGGAATCGCGTTCAGCCGCGCCTCGGCGATCTCTTCGCCGCACTCCTTGCACACGCCGAACGATCCTTCCTCGATACGACGCAGGGCGCCTTCGATCGCTTGGAGGATCTTGGCGTCGGTCTGTTTGAGCTTGAGCTGAATGTGGACTTCGTTGTTCCCCGCGGCCTGGTCGGCCATGTCGCCCTGCCTGCCGGAGTTGTTCTCCATCGTCCACTGCAGAGGCTTCGCCGCGGACCCGGCTAGCAGCTCTCCGCGCTTCTTGAGCAGCGCGTCCCGGTAAGTCGCGACGTCCATTGACTGTGGCTTCTCCTGGCGGCCTTCTTGTCGCCTAGAACAAGAGGGAATTGTACCCCTACTCTGCGCGGAGCGTCGAGAGCGGCTTGTGCCGCAGAACGTCGAGACTCGCGATGACACCGATGGCGGCGACGACAGTAGCGGTCACGACGATTCCACCGATCGTGAGCAGCGGTGCCGGCTCCCATGGCAGATCCAGACCGTACCGGGCTACTGCCCAACTGAGAACGACGGCCCCGGCCGCCCCGACGGTGCCGGCAATCGCGCCGAGCACGCCGTATTCGAGCAGGAGCATCGTCGCAATCAGCCGGCTGCTTGCGCCAAGCGTCTTGAGAATCGCCGCCTCGTAAACGCGCCGGAACTTCGTCATCGAGACGGCGCCGATCAGAATGAGGCTGCCGCTGAGGAGCACGAGCGCGCCGACGACAGTGACGGCCAGTGTGACGTTGTCGACGATTGTCTTGATTGTGTCCAGCACTTCGCGGAGATCGATGACCGAGATGTTCGGATAATCAGCGACGATGAGCCCCTGCAGGCGCGTGCGCGCAGCGGTGTCCCTCCCTCCGCGAACAGCGGCGATGTAGTTGTGCGGTGCGTTGTCGAACGGACCGGGCCGGAACACGATCATGAACCCGCCCGCGCGAAAGTCGCGAAAATCGACTTCTCGAAAGCTGGTGACGCGCGCCGATACGACACGGCCAAGCACGTCGAACGTCATCTCGTCGCCGATCTGGATGCTGAAGCGATCGCGCAGGCCCTCCTCGATCGATACTTCAGGCTGGTCGACGGCCGGAGTCGAGTCCCACCACTTCCCGTCGACGAGCTTCTCGTTTGCCTCGAGATTCGATCGATACGTGATGGTGAACTCGCGCGACAGTCCGCCCCGTCCGCGCACGTCCTCGTAGCTCTCGAGATTCACGTCGCGCCCTCGAACACCGACGATCCTCGCGCGCAGCACCGGAATGAGCTTCGGGGACGTTTTCGGAGCCGTTCTCGCGATCGATCAGCGCCGTCAGCCCAGCGCGCTGATCGGACTGGATGTCCATCAGGAACATGTCCGGTGCATCGTCGCCAACCTGCACAGAGAAGTCCTGCAGCAGATTCACCTGCAGCGCCCTGACTCCGAGGATGAAGAACGTACCGAGACCAACCGCCAGCAGAATGATTCGCGTCTGGTTGCCGGGACGAGCCACGTGCAGCACGGCCTGGCGCAAGCGCGAACGAGCGCGAGAAGCGAAGCGGCTGCACGGCGCGGATCAGCACGACGCCTGCCAGATGCAGCACGAAGGTGAGCGCAACGAACCCCGCTGACAGAAGCAGACCAACCTGCACCGATCCCGCCTGCCACGCCGCCACGCCGACCAGCGCCGCGCCAACCGCAGTCCGCGACAGTCCACTTCAGCCAGTCGAACTGCGGCAGTGCGCGGGACATCCTGCCGCAACAGCAGCGATGGCTTCACGTTCCGCACTTCGAGCAGCGGGACGACCGAGAACAGCAGCGACACGAGCACGCCGACGGCCAGACCCTGGAGCACCGCGCCCATCGGTCAGGCCGTAATCCACCTGCAGCAACGCCGCGAGATTGCCGACGAAGACCGGCAGCAGCTGCAGCACGACGAGCCGCAATGCGCGACTCCGAGCGCGCTCCCCGCCAGCCCCAGCAGCACGACCTGCGTGAGATAGATCGCGAGCACCTGACGCGATGATGCTGCCGACGCACTTCAGAATCGCGATGCTCCTGACCTTCTGCTGCACGAACACACGCGTGACGCTCGAGACGCCGATGCCGCCAAGGATGAGAACCACGAGCCCCACGAGACTGAGGTAGTTCTCAGCTCGCGAAAGGTTCTGATTCATCCGTCCCTCGTTCTGACGATACGAGCGCACGCCGATGAAGTCGTTGACGAACGCCTTCGACAACTCGCCAGCCAGCGCGAGGCTTGGATCTCTCCGCCCTGGCAGCGGTGGAGGGCTCGGGACCTGCAGCAGCAACTGATGCGAGGCACGGCTGCCAAACGACAGCAGACCGGTCGACGGCAGATCCGCAAAGTCGATGAAGACGCGCGAGCCCAGCGAAAACGCGCCCAGATTGCGACCGGGCTCGCTCTGAATCACGCCGCGAATCTGGAACGCCTGCGTGCCGATGAGAAGGTCGTCCCCCACACGCAGATTGAGCTGCGCAAGCAGTTCGGGGCGAACGAGGACGCCATGGTCGCGCAGCAGTTCGTGCGAGTACGTCTTCCCCTGCAGCGTCATCGTTCCGTAGAGCGGAAACGTCGATTGCACCGCGCGCAGTTCGACCATGCGAGTCGTCGGCGACGGCCGCCGGTCGCACCATCGTGGCGAGCTCGACCGCCTCAGACACGACTGACGACCCGCCCCGTCGTCCGTTCGCGCGTCCACCGCCGCGCGAATCGCGTCTCCAAGTGGCCGATCGCTTCGGACGACGACGTCGGCGCCGGTCATGGCTCGCGCTTCGCGCGTCAGCCCCTGACGCACGCTCTGAATTACTGATCGAATCGCGACGATCGACGCCACGCCGACGGCGATGCAGACGAAGAAGAACAGGAGGCGCTGCCAGGACGCCCTGATCTCACGCAACGCCATCCGGATGACGAAGCTCATCGCGCCGCCTCTCCGCTTACGACCGGTACGATGCGGGCGGGCGCTTCACTCTGCGGCACTGGACGCCCATCACGCAGGACCAGCCGCGTATCGGCCAGCGACGCAAGCTCGGCGTCGTGCGTGACGAGCACGAGCGTTGACGTTCGCGTGCGTCGGACGTTGAGCAGCAGTTCCATGATGTGCCGACCGGTGGTCGAGTCGAGATTGCCTGTCGGCTCGTCGGCCAGAACGATCGGCGGATCGTTGGCAAGGGCGCGAGCGATCGCGATTCGCTGCTGCTCTCCTCCTGACAACTGCGATGGATAGTGATGCGCGCGATCGGACAGCCCGACCTCCTCGACAAGCTGCTTGCGCGCGCGTGTCGCATCGCGTCGCCCGGCAATCTCCATCGGAATCAGCACGTTCTCGAATGCCGTCAGCGACGGCACCAGGTGGAAGAACTGAAAGACGAAACCGATCTTCTCGCCGCGCAATCGCGCGAGCCCGTCCTCTGTCAGCTTTGTGATGTCCACGCCATCGATGACGATCTGTCCCGTCGTCGGCGCATCGAGCCCGGCGAGCAGACCGAGCAGCGTGGACTTGCCGCTGCCTGAGGGTCCGACGATCGCGACGAACTGCCCGGACTGAATCGTGTAGTCGAGCGGATGGAGGATCGTGAGAGGGTGATCGCCGCTCTGAACGGTTTTGGAGACGTTCCTGCAGTTCGATCATCGCCCAGGGTTCTTTCCCCCGGCGGTCCGCTTCACGAGCAGCGGCTCGAGGGCCGACCAGATCGTCTTCTCGACGATGCGCGAGCCCTCCGCATTGGGATGAATGCCATCGGCAATGTTCAGGCTCGGGATGCCAGCCACACCTTCCAGATAGAACGGCACGAACGTGACGTCGTGCTCGCGCGCCAGCTCGCGGTAGACACCGCGAAACTCGGAGGTGTACGCCGATCCGAAGTTCGGCGGCGCTTCCATGCCGGTCAGAATCACGCTTGATCCCCGTGGCCTGCGCACGCGTGATGATCTCCGTCGAGGTTGCGCTTCAACTCCGTCACCGGCAGCCCGCGCAGCCCGTCGTTGGCCCCCAGCTCGATGACGAGAATCTTCACATCGCCCGCGAGCGACCAATCGAGCCGGCTGACTCCACCTGCAGACGTGTCACCAGAGACGCCAGCGTTGACGACTTCGTAGGGATATCCCGCGTCCTGTAGTCGCTTCTGAATGAGCGAGGGCACCGACTCGTCCTTGTCCAGCCCGTAACCCGGCCGTGAGGCTGTCGCCGAGGAATACGATTCGCGGCGCGTTAGCGTTCGCCGGATTCGTGGTCGAGACGCGCTCGACCGGCGCGGATGCCCGCTCTTCGGGCTCGCTCGTACGCGCGGCATCTGGCTGACCGCACGCCGCGCAGACGAGCATCACCGGCAAGAGGATGCGAAGAGCCAACCTGTCCATGAGTCGCTAAACCATTATGTTATAAGTCGAAACCTGATGCCGCCACTCTCGCAGCCGTTTACGATCTGCGCCCCGCTCGCTCGCCAAGCCATTCGACGCGGCCTGCGCACGTCTAGATTCGGCTCAGTTCGCCTCATCGCTGTGGTCTCGGCGGCTCGACGTCTGGACCTCAGACCCCGCGGTTCGACAACTCATCGCCAACCGGCTCGGCTGGCTCACCGCGCTCGACTTCGTCACACCGCTCGTGCCGCGCATGCGCGCATTCGCGGACTCCGTCACTCAAAGCGGATTCACTGACGTCGTCCTGCTCGGCATGGGCGGCTCGAGCCTGGCACCCGAGGTCCTGCGGCAGGTGCTCTGCTCTCCCGATCGCAATCCGCGGTTCCGCGTGCTTGATTCAGTTGATCCCGATGCCGTCCGCGCGGCGATGGCTCGCGCGAAGAATACGCTGTTCGTTCTCGCCAGCAAATCGGGCTCGACGATCGAGCCGAACGTCATGGCCGAGGAAGCGAAGCGGCGCGTGATCGCAGAAGGACACGGCGATTGGGCCAAGCGCTTCATCGCCATTACTGATCAGGACACCGCGCTTCACCGTCGTGCGGTATCGGAAGGATTCCGCGACGTCTTCGTGAATCCGTCGGACATCGGCGGACGATATTCGGCGCTCTCGCTCTTCGGGATGGTTCCGGCCGCGCTCATGGGTCTCGATGTCGACGGGTTGCTCGCACGCGCGCGCGTCATGGAGCAGGCGTGTCGAGTCGATCGCGCACGTGAGAATCCCGGTCTCGCTCTTGGCGCTCTCATGGGTGCGGGTGCGCTGTCGGGTCGCGACAAGCTGACACTCTGGGTTCCGCCGCAATTGCAATCGCTCGGTCTCTGGGTGGAGCAGCTCGTGGCCGAGAGCACAGGCAAGCACGGCAAAGGCGTGGTGCCGATCACAGGTGAGCCCACTGACCTCGAGCTCGGTGACGATCGCGTTGTGGTGGGGTTGTCAGTTGGCGCACAGAAGGCACCTGGGCTTCATCGTCTCGAGGTCGAGGACGTGCCGCACGCCTCGCTCGAGATGCCCGACCTGGTTTCGCTTGGTGCGGAGTTTCTGCGTTGGGAGGTCGCCACCGCGACTGCTGGCCTGCTCCTCGACATCAATCCGTTCGACGAGCCCAACGTGCAACAGGCCAAGGACGCCACACGCGGGTTGCTCGATCGATACCAGCAACAGCACCAGCTGCCGTTTCCCGAGGCTCACGGCAGCTCGAGCGGCGCTCGATTGACGCTCACCGAGCCCGCCGTCGAAGCTCTCGGTGGCAGTTCCGCAGACGCGTTTCTGCAGGTGGCGAAGGCCGGGCGATTACGTCGCCCTTCTCGCCTACCTGCCGTCGGACGATCCAGCAGTGGGAAAACGCGCTGCAGACGTTTCGTCAGGCGATCGCAACGAGGTCTGCCAAAGCCACTTCAGTGGGGTTCGGCCCTCGATATCTCCATTCCACCGGCCAGCTTCACAAAGGTGGCGCGCCGAACGGCGTGTTCATCATCTTCACGGCCGACGCCGACAGAGGATCTTGCGATCCCTGAAGCGACCGTATTCGTTTGGTGTGCTGGAGACAGCGCAGGCGCTCGGCGACTTCCAGTCGCTCGATCGTACCGGACGACGGGGGTTGCTCGTGCGGCTGCCAACGCGATGTCGATTGTTCGAACAGTTCGAGCTGAGAGAGTGCGCGAAGCAGTTGGTCGAAGCGCTGTAGCCGTGACCGTTCTCAGTCGGAAGGACTATCGAGCGACGCGAGCGACAATCGCGGTGACGTTGTCTGTCGCTCCCCTGTTCATCGCCGATCGCACGACGTTCTGCGCAACATCTTCGACCGCTTTCTGACTGGCCAACATCGACGCCAGCAGTTCGTGCGGGACGGCGCCATGAACGCCATCGCTGCACAACAGCAGCGCATCACCTGCTGCCAATGCACACTCTGAAACCGTGGCATCGAGCTCGGGCCGTAGACCGACGACCTTCGTCAGCACGTGACGCATCGGGTGTGTACCGATGTCCTGCGGCTGGTCTCCCGCACCATCCAGAGTCTCTGCAAGCCAGGAGTCATCCCGTGTGAGTTGCGTCAGGCGTCCGCCGCGCCACAGGTACACGCGACTATCACCAACACTGGTGTAAAACGCGCGGTCATCGACGACCACGACCGCCACGACCGTCGTCCCCATCCCGGAATGTGCCGGCTGCTCAGCAGCCGCGGTGAGGATTCGTTCGTTGGCGCTCCGTACCGCGTGTGTCAGCAGCGCCTCACGAGGGACGTCGCCGCTACCCACGAATACGTCTCGGATCACCTGAACGGCAAGCGCTGAGGCGACTTCGCCTGCGTTGTGGCCGCCCATCCCGTCGGCGACCACCAGGAGGCCGAGGTCAAGATCAACGAGCCAGGCGTCTTCGTTTGTGGAGCGGCGGCCCTGATGGGTCACGCCATAGGCCGCCAACGGCATTGAATCCCAGATTATAAGCCTTCCTTTCGGGTGTATACTTCGTATACTCCTGTCGTGGCCGTTGCACAGCTCTCATCCACCCTGGCGCGCGTCGCCGCGGCCCTCGAACGCGGCCGCGGAAATGAGGTGCCGCCCCTGCTTCAGGGGATGCTGAGGACCGGCTCGCTCAGCCGCGACGACGAGCTGAGCGTCCGGGCCGTGCTGACAGAGGCGTGGCTTCTTCAGGATGATTTGACTCAGGCAGCCTCGGTGCTCGGCCGTCCGCCGGACACCCTGCGCGAACAGGTTTCAGACGAACGTCTCTCCAATTCCTGGAGGCTTCACGGCCGCATCGCGTTCGCGCGAGGCGAACAGTCTCGAGCGATTGCTCTACACACGCGCGCGCTCAAACACGCCGAGCTCGCGCACGATACGCGCGCCATCGGCCTTGCGCACTACGAGCTTGCGCTCTGTTACAAGCAGGTAGGCGATTCCGGCATCGTTCGCGAGCATCTGACAGAGGCTGCCTCCGCACTGCATGCCGTTGGTGATCGTCGTCACCTCGCGCTCGTTCACTCGCTGTCGGCCGTTCTGCTCGCGCAGGCCGGCCGCAGCGAAGAAGCGATCGCCGCACTCCGCCAGGGCGAGCGTCTCGCCATGGCGATTCCCGCCGACGATGTGCTCGCGGGCATCGTGCACAACCAGGCGAACGTGGCATTGATGCAGCATCGCCACGATCAGGCCCTCGCGCTCGCCGAGCGCAGTGTCGCGCTGCATCAGTCGCTCGGATCGGGTCACGGCCTCGCCGTCGCACTCGCGACGCTTGGCCAGATCTTCGTTCAGGTCGGCGACCTCGAACGCGCCGAGCAGGTCCTCACTCGCACGCTCGAAGTCAGGAGCACCGTCCAGTTCCACGAGACGACGGGCGCGGTGTTCGACACGCTCGCGCAGATTCATCTGATGCGCGGCTCGTACGAACGCGCCGAAGAGTATCTGCGGCTCGCAAGCGAGGCGTACGGTGCGTACGGCACTCAGACCATGCGTTGGTACGAGTGGTCGCTGAAAGTACTCGGAGTCAAGCTGGCCACGCGCCGACAGGCATTCGAGGAAGCGGTCAGCATGGCTGACGCGCTCGCGCAGGCTTCGGGCGTCCCGCAGAGCGACCTGATTCAAGCCGACCTCGCCGCCTGTGAAGCGCTCATTGGCACCGGACGGCTGCGAGAAGCCGAGAAGCGCCTCGAAGCGTGCGAAGGGCGCCTCGACCCGCGCAGGGCGCCGGCCAACTGGGGTGAGTTTCTTCGGATTCGCGGTCTCATCCGGGAACAGTCGGCCCGCCCGCAGACAGCCCACCACGACTTCGCGCAGAGCGCGAACATCTTTCAGCTGCTCGGCGAGCGGTATCAGGCGGCACTGAGCAACCTCGCCCTCGGACGATTGTCGGCAGCAGCCGGATCGCCATCCGCCGCAGAACGCTATCTGGAGCAAGCGGTATCGGAGTTCACGCTGCTCGGCGCGCAGCGCGATCTCGCGGAGGTCGAGGCAGTTCGGGAACGCCTGAGCGCCGCGCCGGCAAAGACCTTCACCGCCTCCGTCTCGGACGCCGACGAGGGCATCGTCAGGCGACTGGTAGACGCGGCCATCTTCAAAGAGCTCCTCGCACGCGAAACCGCCGCTGCCCTCCTGGAAGTCACTGAAGGCGTATCGGTCGTGGTGTTCACCGAAACCGGCGGTGGCGACGTGCGCGTCGTCGCCGCAGCGGGATGCGATACCGAGCGTGGCGACGAGCCTGGCCCACGCCGGACGACAGGGTCACTCGGAGTACGACGGCAAGCTGCTGATTGTCGAAGCACTCGGCACCGATCAGGACGGGACGCGACGCTGCGCGCTCACGCTGAAGCTCCTCTCGAAGACGCGGTCGCTGGCCGCCTGCGCATGTTCACAGCAATCTCGCGGCAGGGATTCGATCTGTGCGGCGCGCGGGAACGTCCGAGTCAGGCGGTCGATCAGCACAACGAGCGACCACTCGAACCGCTCCTGCCCGGATTCATCTGCGCCGGTCCGGCAATGAATCGCCTCGCCGACCAGATCCAGCGGCTGCAGGGTCACAACCTCACCGTGCTGATCACCGGGGAAAGCGGTACGGGCAAAGACCTCGTCGCGCGCGCGATTCATGTCGGCTCGCCCAGAAGCGCCGCGATGTTCCTGCCCTACAACTGCACGACGACGTCTCGCGAGCTGGCTGACAGCCAGTTGTTCGGACATCGCCGCGGCAGCTTCACGGGCGCGGTCACCGATCAACAGGGGCTGATTCGCTCCGCTGTCGGAGGCACGCTCTTCCTCGACGAAATCGGCGACCTGCCGCTCGACATCCAGCCGAAACTCCTCCGCTTCCTGGAGCAGGGCGAGATCATGCCCGTCGGCGAAACGCGTCCACAAGCCGTGGACGTCAGAGTGCTCGCTGCGACCAACGCCGACCTCGAGCAACGGGTGTCTGAGGGTAAGTTCCGCGAAGATCTCTATTACCGGCTCAGTGTGATCCGCATCCATGTCCCGCCGCTACGGGAGCGTCGCGAGGAGGTGCCTCACCTGAGCACGTTCTTCCTGCGGGACGCGTGCGAGCGTCTGGGCAAGCCAGACGTCCATCTCAATTCCCAGACGCTGGACCTGTTCGCCAGGTATTGGTGGCCCGGCAACGTCCGTCAATTGCGGAACGAGATTCAGCGCGCGGTGGCCATGAGCTCTCCCGGCGGCAGCATCGAACCAGAACACCTGTCCGCGGACTTGTCTGCCCCCGAACGGCCGCAGGGCAATGGCGGGGGACCGTCGCTCGTCTCAGCCGATGCGTTTGCGCCGGGCAACCTGGCGGCTGCCGTCGAAACCGTGGAGCGTCACCTCATCGCAACGACCCTCGACCGCACCCGCGGCAACATCTCCGAATCAGCGAGAGTGCTTGGTCTGACCAGGCGAGGGTTATATTTGAAAATGCGCCGCCTCGGTCTCGAAGGCGCAGTCGCGGATATCTAGTAACCACGTATACAGGTCATCTGAATACCTGATATCCATTTTTACCCGCGTTGCACATTCCATCAAAATGACAATGTTATGTCTTTATTTTCAGTGACTTAGCGCTATTTATCCCGCGCTGATGGACCCCGTAATTTCTCGGGCCTGCACATTGATAGTAGAAAGGTTCAGGCAGACTTCCAGGGGGCCCAACGTGATTCAACAGATCGCAGCGCGACGCGTCTCAGAGAACGGCCAGCCACGCATTGGCAACCGCAAGAAGGTCAGCGTCCCAGCCAGACTCACATGGCGCGACGCGAGCGGCACCCTTCGCTTCGTTTCCGTCGTGATGCGCGACGTCAGCGACGTCGATGCGTTCGTCGAGTGCCAGGTTCCGGCCTCGATTCCGCTCTATCGCCTCGTCCACTTCCAGGTCGAGCGGCCCGTCCGTGACGGCGAACTGCCCGTGGCGCTTCAGGAAGGCAAGGTCCTGTCGGCCATCTACCGCGTAGGCCCGCACAAGACATCAACGGGAACCCCGATGGGTTATGCGCTTCGCCTGCTGGTTGAGCCGAAGTCGAACACCCAGTCGTCAGCACCGGCTACTCGAGCGCGAACTGGCGGTCGCGAACTAGGTCGCGGCCCCCTTCTTCCTCCAATAGCGTGCGAGCCCGCTGAACAGGTGCTCGTACGCGGCAGCCACGACATAGGTCGCCACCTCGGATTCGGTCATCTGGCGTCACGAATCACGATGCCGAAGCTTTTCAGCAAAGGCAGAACTTCGTTCCTCATCCGTGCCCGGCTCATTCAGCAGCGCGAGTGCAATACCTGACGTCATCTGCAGATTGTCGAGCAGCGACGCGAAGTGCGGTCGCACGCTCGGTGACCGGACCGAAGTGGGTGAGCATCAGCGTTGCCGGTGACCAGGCGAGAATCCGGTCGACGCTCTGTCCTCCATACCTCCACGTCGATGTCCGGCGGCGGCGTGGGCGGGAGCACGTAGCCGCCGTTGATGCACACGCCCGCGGTATCGCCGACGAATGCGACACCGCTCGAACCATCGAAGTAACTCACGTGATGCGACGCGTGGCCCGGCGTATAGGCCACGTCGAACGTGCGCCCACCGGCCTCGATGTGCTCGCCTCCGGTCAACGACACGAGATTGCTCGGCCGGCACTGCCGCGAACTCTCCCCAGAGCTCGTCCATGCGGTCACCGTAGATGCGCGTCGCGCTCTCGATCAACTTCGTCGGGTCCACCATGTGCTTGATGCCGCGCTCGTGCACGAGCACTTTGATGTGCGGATGCTCTCGGACGATCGTTCCCGTGGCGCCGGCGTGATCGAGGTGGATATGAGTCAGCAGGATGTGACGGACGTCTGGCCATCTGATGCCGTTCGCCTGCAGCCCCAGTTCGAGCGTCTGCAGACAACTGGTTGGACCTGGATCGACGATGGCGACGCCGCCATGACCTTGCACGAGCCCGGTTGCAATGACCTGCGGGCGCCCACGAAATTGGAGATCGACCCACGAGAGTCCATGACTGAGTGTGTTCACAATGTCGAACCCTGCTCTGGAAGTACGCGTGCACTGGCGATCTGCCAGCGACCATCGGCGAGCACGAGACTCAATGGAGACCGTATAGGCCGCGGCCACGTCCTGCCCGCCCGAATCGCGCGTCGTCACCTGCACCGTCACCTTCGTCGTGCCGGAGGAGTCGGCCGAGATCGCAATCTCGGGATCGAAGAACTGCACGCGCATCATCGGGCTCGATGCGCGGACGCGTGTCGCCGTCGCGATGACCTCTTGACGCCCGCGGATGGGCAACGAGTTGCCACCCACGTCGATTGAAATGTCCGCAGTCAGATGAGTCTGGAGCGAGGCCACCGCTGTCAGCGCGCGCAAATCTGTTTCGGCGCTCTCATGACTCAACGCCGTGGCGACGTCGGCGAGGAGTTGATTGACCTGCCGTTCGGGACTGTTCCACCAGCGATATCCCGCCACCACAGCCACGAGCGCGGCGACAACAATCGCGCCGCGCACGAGCGCCGAGGCGGGCATATACGTGGGATTATACTGGTGGGTCTCGAACCTCTGCTGATTCACGACGTGTTCGGGCCGATCACACACATGCTCCAGGCTGATCCAGTGGACGTGCTGACGTCGGTTGCGCGTCTGGTCGCGGAGGCGCCAAGTCTCCGCGAAGTGGTTGCCGGTCTGGCCGGGACACTTCGGGCGCCAATTCCCTTCGACCGGCTCCACGTGCTGCGGCTCGATCGCGCCGACTCGTTCGTTCTCTACACCGCGAGCGAGACTGGCGACGTCGAGGTCACGAAACATCTCGTCGGCGATCCCGCCACTCAAATGGACGCCGTTGACGACGCCGCACGCTCCCGCATCGTCTGCACAATTCGACAGGGCGCGCGTGTGCACGGCGCACTCTGGCTCACGTCCGCGAACGAAGGCGCCTTCTGCACGGCTCACCAGAAGTTGATGGATAGCGTGGTCGATCTGCTTGGCCTCGCCTTCGAGCACGATGCGATCGTCGAGCGTGACAAGCTGCGGCGCGAGCGCATCGACAGCCTGCGCGGCCTGCTGCAGACGATGGCAGGGGCGCTCGACATCAGACACGTATTCGACAAGGTGTCGGAGGTTGTTCGCGGCGGCCTGCCTCACGACATCCTGGTCATCACGTCATGGGGCGAAGACGGCACCTCCTTCCGCATTTACGCCATGGCGGGCGCAACCGCCGAGCCGGACTTCTTCGAGGCGCAGCCGCTGAGCGGCGATGACCTCGCGCAGCTCCAGCGCGATGCTTACGTGATTCATGACGCCGACACCGAAGTGCCGCCGACCAGCCTGCGCGGCGAGATCTTCCGTCGCTTCGGCGTGCGCTCCGCCCTTCGCGTGCTCATGCCACTGGGCACCGAAGGTCTTCGGATCGTTGTTCTTCCTGTCCTGGCAGACCGATCGCTTCAGCGAAGACGACGTGGACTTCGCTCGCCGGGTCGCGGATCACCTGGCACTCGCCCTCTCGCACGAGCAGCTGGCGGAGGCGGCGCGCAGCCAGGCGGAGTCTCGCGAGACAGCCGCGCGGCTCGAAGCGCAAGTCGCCACACTGACCCGCGAGCTCGAATCTCGCAGCGGTCATCGTCGCGTCGTCGGTCAGTCGAAGCAGTGGAAGGATGTCCTCGCGCATGCCGCGCGCGTGGCACACACAGAGACAACGGTCCTACTGACCGGCGAGTCGGGAACCGGCAAGGAAGTCGTTGCGCGCTTCATCCACCATGCGTCGCGTCGAAGTCAGGGATCGTTTGTCGCGATCAACTGTGCGGCGCTTCCAGATCAACTGCTCGAGTCCGAGCTATTCGGTCACGAGCGCGGCGCATTCACGGGCGCCGTGTCGGCGAAGCCTGGCCGCATCGAACAGGCGAACGGCGGCGTGCTCTTCCTCGACGAAGTCGGCGAGATGGCGCCGACCGTCCAGGCCAAGTTGCTGCGCGTGCTCGAAGAGCGCGAGTTCATGCGGCTCGGAAGCACACGCGTGCTGCATGCCGATATTCGAGTGATCGCGGCAACCAACCGCGACCTTCACGCCGCCATGCAACGAGGCGAGTTCCGCGAAGACCTCTACTACCGGCTCGGTGTCTTCGAGATCTCGTTGCCGCCGCTGCGGGATCGTCTCGACGACGTGCTGGAGTTGGCGGATTCGTTCCTCGCCGAGATCGGCGAGACCGTCGGGCGACCTGCCGCTGGCATCTCGCGTGACGCGCGAGAACATCTCCTGACTTACGAGTGGCCGGGGAACGTGCGCGAGTTGAGAAATGCGATCGAGCGCGCGGTCATCCTTGCCGACGGCGGTTTCATTCGAAGCGAGCACCTGCCGGTCACGCCTCGACGCGCCGGGCGCAGCGATGACGACAACGCCGCAGCGAACCTGCCGGCGGGCGGCGTCAATCTCGAGGACATCGAGCGCTCGCTCGTCGTGAAAGCGCTGACGCAGGCGCGACATAACAAAACGCGCGCGGCCAAGCTCCTAGGCTTGACGCGCGCGCAGCTCTATTCGCGAATTGAAAAATACGGCCTGACAGGAACCGAATCGTAGCGTCCCTACATCTTTACGCGAACCGTCAGCGGCGCCGTCAGCCGCGTGTTCACGTCGGCACCTGGCCCAAGACGAACCTCTTCGCCGCGCGTTGCCAAGCACCGCGCCCGTTCCGGCCGCGCCGCCGATTGCTGCACCCTTCGCGGCACCGCCGCCACCACCCAGAGACCGCCGACCGCCGCTCCGACGCCGGCACCGATACCGATCTTGGTCGCGTCCTTGCCCTTGGTCGCTCGAGCCTGATGCGAGATCGGCGCGGTCGCGATCTGATAGCGCTCGCTGTCGTGTCGAAGCGAGCTGAACCGATAGGCGACGCGGGCGCGCCCCTTCACGCGTCCAGAACGCGCGACATCCGTCACTGTTCCGACGAGTTCAGTGCCCGGGGGCAGGACCGGCTTCCCATCGACAGCGACCGCCTGTCGCAGCGATGCGCGAACGGCGTCCTCAACCTGGCTCGCATCGGACGAAACCGCGGACTTGAGTTCGAGCCGCAGTGTGGTGCCCGATGGAATCGTGACCTCACGATACGTGGGCGGCTCGGGCTTCTTCTTCCGCAGCTGCTGAAGTCGACGTGCCTTCCTCCGTGGTGGTCCCGGCCGCCGCGTTGGTCCGCAGCCGAACCGCCGCAGGCCGCACACAACCCCGCCAGTGTCAGTGCACACAACCATCTGCTCACGGAAACCTCCTCTCGCAGGTCCATCCGGTCCGCGCAGCCGGCTGAACGCCAAAAACGTCGTTCAAACGGCCGAAATCTCGGCGCAAATCAACGTTTGCCGCTGGCCCAGGACTCGAGTAATGCCAGATCGCTGCCAAGCAAGCCCGAGGTCCCGAGGGCTTCATCACACCGTCCGTCCCACTTCCTCACAGTTCTGCTACCTTGGAAGAATGGTCAGAGTTACACGGGTACTCCTCTTTCTCGTCCTCATAGCGGTTCCCGCCAGCGCGCAGCGGCTTCCCGGCAACGTCGTCCCCGAGCACTACTCGCTGTGGTTTGCTCCCGACCTCGAAAAGGAAACCTTCCGCGGACGCGAGTCGATCGACGTTGTCCTGACGGAACCGTCGACGACGGTGACGTTGCACGCGGCGGAGATCGATTTCTCCGAGGTGACGATCACCTCCGGCGGCACGAACGCAGACGGCGCGCGTCACGCTCGACGCCCCGCGCGAGACCGCGACGTTCACCGTCCCGCAGCCGATCGCCGAGGGCAAGGCAACGATCCAGATCGCTTACTCGGGGATCCTCAACGACAAGTTGCGCGGCTTTTACATCAGCAAGGCAAACGGACGGAAGTACGCCGTCTCGCAGATGGAAGCGACCGACGCGCGCCGCGCATTTCCCTCGTTCGACGAGCCCGCGTTCAAGGCGACGTTCGACATCTCGATGATGATCGATTCGGCCGACACGGCGATCTCCAACGGCAAGGTAGCTCTCGGACACGCCGGGACCCGAGCCAGGCAAGCACACGCTGACGTTCGCGACGAACGCCGAAGATGTCCACCTACCTAGCGGCGATGCTCGTCGGCGACTTCGTGTGTCGTGAAGGCGCGTCCGATGGCATCCCGATTCGCATCTGCTCGACGCCCGACAAGCGCGGGCTGACGGCGTTCGCGCTCGAAGCCGCACGAACAGCAGCTGGCGTTCTTCAACAAGTACTTCGGGATCAAATATCCCGTTCGGCAAACTCGACATCATCGGCGTGCCCGACTTCTCCGCCGGCGCGATGGAGAATGCCGGCGCCATCACGTTCCGCGAGCGCCTGCTGCTGGTCGATCCAGCCAACTCCTCCGTCGCGGCGCGCAAGCGTGTCGCGGGGATCATCTCGCACGAGATCGCGCATCAGTGGTTCGGCAACCTCGTCACGATGAAGTGGTGGGACGACATCTGGTTGAACGAGGGCTTCGCCACCTGGATGGCCAACAAGCCGGTCGCCGCGTGGCGGCCGGACTGGCACGTGGAGCTGGACGATGCCGCGGATACGCAGGGCGCGCTCGGCATCGACGCCATGCGCTCGACGCGGCCGATCCGGATGAAGGTGGAGACGCCGGCAGAGATCAACGAAGTCTTCGACGGGATCGCCTACGAGAAGACGGCCGCAGTGCTGCGCATGATCGAGTCGTACGTCGGCCCGGACGCCTTCAGGCAAGGCGTGGCGTCGTACCTGAAGCGGTTCTCTTACGCCAACGCTGCCGGCGAAGACTTCTGGAACGAGGTTGCGAAGGTCACCGGCAAACCGGTGGACCGCATCCTGCGCAGTTTCGTCGATCGCGCCGGCGCGCCAGTGCTGTCGGTCGAAGTCGATGCGTCGCCAACAAGACCACCGACGTCGATCTGACGATGGGCCGCTTCATTGGCGTGCCTGGCGCCCGCGCGAAGAACAGACGTGGACGCTGCCCGTGTGTCTCCAGACCGTCGTCGGGCCAACCTCGATGTGAGGTGATCGAGCGTCCGAAACAGACGGTCCGGCTGAATGGCTGCGCAACCGACTCAGACGGTGCACGCCGGTGTTCGCGAACGCGGACAGCCGCGGCTACTACTTCACGGAGTACTCGCCAGACGCCGTTCGCGCGCTGGCACGGTCGGCGAAGACGCTGGACGCCGGTCGAACGCCTGAGCCTGCTCGGCGATGAATGGTGGATGGTGCGCGGCGGGCGGCACGACGTCGGCGTCTACCTCGACGTCGCCAGTGCGTTCGCCGAGCGACACCGCAAGCGCGGTGATCGAGATGCTCGCCGGACGGCTGGCAATGATCGGCGAGGATCTCGTCATCGGCGGCCGACCGACCCAGCGTATCAAGCCTGGATTCGCGCGCACTTCGGCCCGCAGTTGAGCGCGATGGGGCTGCCGGGAGACGCGCAAGACAACGACGAGACCCAGATGCGGCGCGCGACGCTGCTCGAACTGGTTGGCATCACCGGCAACGATCGCGGACGTGCAGAAGCGCAGTCGCGAACTGGCGGCGCAGTACCTGAAGGACTCACGCTCGCTGCCGGCGACGCTCGCGCCAACGGTGCTCCGCGTGGCGGCGCATGGGTGGCGATCGCGCGCTCTACGATCAGTACCTCGCGAAGCTCGGCGCACTTGCCGCGCAGCCCGAGGAGTACTACCGATTCCTGAACGCGCTCCCCTGGTTCAAGGACCCGGCGCTGTCGAAGCGCACGCTCGAATATGCGCTCTCCCCTGCCGTGCGCACGCAGGACACCGGCACGCTGATCGGCTACGATGATGGTGCATCCGTGGAGCCAGGAGATGACCTGGGAGTTCGTGAAGACGAACTGGCAGACGATGGTGAAGACCCTCGGAGAGTTCCAGGGAATTCCGTCGATCGTCGGATCAATCGCTGCTTTCTGTTCCGCGTCGCGCGCGCGCGAAGTGCGTGCTTTCTTCGAGAAGAACCCGATCCCCTCGTCGCAGCGGGCCGTGCAGCAGTCCATCGAGCGCATCGAGAACTGCGTGGCGCTCAAAGAACGTCAGGCCAAGCCGCTCGCTGCGTGGGTCGCTTCGAGAGTAGGCGTGTCAGATGCGGTCAGGAGCTAGTACTGCAGGAACTGCGCTGCGAAGCTACTGCCTCACCGCTGCCTACTTTATCTGAGGAAAGACGCCTCGCTCGGCGGCCTTGTCCCTGATCACGCCGGACCCGTCGTGCAGATACGGCGGGTGCTTCGTCACGTCACGCAGCGTCGGCGTCTTGAACGCGCCGCGATCGGCCTCGTTCTTCGTCACGACGAAGCGTCCCTCATCGCTGAATTGCTTCGCCACCGGATCCCAGCCGATGCCGAGGTTGTGGAACTTGCTGTCGGTGAAATTGTTTCCGGCGTGACACTGGCGGCACTTCGCCTTCCCGAAGAACAGCTCGTGGCCCTGCTTCACCTGATCGGACACGGCCTTCTCATCGCGCTCAGGCGTCGGTGGCTCGGTCAGCGAGGCGACGATCGATCTCGCGCACCAAGGGGCGCCTGAGGAATCGCGATAATCGGGTTCGTCCGCCTCCCACGGCGGAGGCGCCGTCCCCGCATCCCTTCGGTCACCAATCCCGACGCGGTCCACCCCGGCGCCCTTCGCGTGTGGTTGTCTCCTGCTTTATTGATCGAGACTCGCCTTTCGCCGGTGTATCGAGCACAATCTGCGGCGACAGCGCCGCGCTCGTCGGTTTAGTTTCGGCCTGAAGTTCCACGTCGATCCCACGCTGATTGGGCGGGAGCGTAGCCATGAAGATGATCAGCAGCACCAGCGGGGCGTCGATCAGCGGCGTCGAACGGGTACCGCAGTGCAAACGCCGCCAAGACGCGTGATGCGGCGCTTGCACGCCGGTCCTGGTCGATCCATGGCCGGGCGGTGGCCGGCGTCAGCTGGCGGCTCTCTGCGATCCCTGCGAGCGCCGTTAAAAACAATCGCGAGTTTATTGGGCCTAAGTGAGCGATGAGCAACGCCGCCAGCCGGGATGCCCCGCCCGGGAATTATGTTGCGAATCACACGGTCGGGACTCTAGTGAACGGCGCCGTGGACGTGATCCCGGTGGACCAACAGCTTCAACGCCACGAGCGCCGGCCAGAATCAGCCCGGTCAGCGGCACCGCGTGCCCGGTGAACGGCGTCAGCAGCACGAGCACCGCAGCGATCGGGCCGTAGAACCCGGCGTCCGGCGGTACTCGGGCCGGTCGTGCAGGACCCAGAGGCACAGGAGATACGTGGCGACCGGAATCGGCCACTGCGAACGCCGGCGCCGACGGCGCCAATCTTCGCGTGGTGAGTCGCCGCGTCCACGGCGACCGCCAGGCCGGCGCCCACGGCCGCCGCCGACGCAAACACGAAGTAGTGCCCGTAGCCCCAGATGAAGGCCTTCCGGATGCTCGTCAGCAGATCGTGAACCGGCCGGTCGAAGTAGATCCACCACATCGAGTACACGATGAGCAGCCCGCCGACGATGAGCGGCATCAGAGCTGCCGAGCGCTTCGCCGGCGGCGAGCGCGGACTGCACGGCGCATGTCGCCGCCAGGATCGACTCGCCCAGCACGATCAACGTCAGCAGACCGTATCGCTCGGCGATGTGATGCGGATGCCATGTCGTCGGGGCCGCGCGTTCAGCCCACATCGGCACGGCGAGCTCGAGCGCGGCCAAGAGCACGAATGCCGGCACGCCAGTACTGCGGCACGAAGAGCATGCCGACCCACGCCGTTTGGAGCATCGTGATGCCGAGCGCATATCGCCGCGCCGTCGTCCGGCGTTCGGGGTCCGACGCGGCCGCGCGCAGCCACTGCACGACCAGCGCGAGCCGCATCACGACGTAGCCGCCGACCGTGGCGATGTTCGGCGTGCGCGTCTCGAACATCGCCGGGACGCCAGCCGCGATGACCAACGCCCCGGCAATCTGCACGAAGACCAGCAGCCGGTACGGCACGTCGTCGCAGTCGTAGGCCGAGGCGAACCACGTGAAGGCCATCCACGCCCACCAGATGGCGAAGAACACCATCAGGTAGCCGACGAGCCCCTCCGCCGGCGTGAGCCTCGGCGATCGCGTGATGCAGTCCGTCGGCGGCCTGCGCGATGGCGACGACGAAGACGAGATCGAAGAAGAGCTCGAGCGGCGTCGCGGCGCGATGCGCTTCGTGCGGCGACCGCGCCACCATCCGCGCCCGCCACCGCCCGCTGGACGACTTCGACGACGACATGGATTCGAGATGAGCCATCGCTCGAATTCTACCATGCCCCAGCTACCCAGCCACGAACCACCCAGCCGCCACGCGGCCACCGAGCGCGCGGCTACAATCGTCGGAAGAATGAGCCGGAGCCGACGTGCCAGAGCTGGCGTGAGTATGCCTTGGTCGCGCTGTGTTCGCTCCAGTCGCCTGGTCCTCTTCTGGCTCGGTCTGCGGTTCGACTTCAGCCTCGACTGGATGTGGCTGAGCGATCCTGCCGACCTGCAGGATCGGCTGCTTCAGACGATCTACTACTTTCATGCGTTCCCACCAGGGATGGACCTCTTCACCGGGATCCTGCTGAAAATTCTGGCGGCCACGCGGCCTTCGCGCGCAGTTCACCTTCTGGGGCTTCGGCTGGTCCTCGTCAACTCGCTCTTCTATCTGGCTCGCGCGTGCGGACTCTCTGCGCGTGTATCGTTCATCGTCGCGATCGCGTTCTCATTGCTTCCGCAATCGATCTACTTCGAGCATCTGTACCTGTACGAGGAGCCGATCGCGGCGCTGCTCTGTCTCTCGGTAGCGTTGTTCCATGGGCGCTCACGCGTCAGTCGTGCGCCTCTGGCTGGGGTTCTTTACGGTGTGCGCCGTCATTGGCGTCACGCGGAGCACGTTCCACCTGCTCTGGTTCGCGGTGATGCTCTGCCTCGGCCTCTGGCTCAGCACACCTCGCGATCGCCGACGCATACTGGCGGCTGCGT
This sequence comes from uncultured Acidobacteriota bacterium, assembly GCA_963757735.1. Lineage (GTDB taxonomy): Bacteria > Acidobacteriota > Vicinamibacteria > Vicinamibacterales > UBA2999 > Gp6-AA40. Next base: position 217 of record CAVWST010000003.1, on the reverse strand, counting down.
GCGCGCCGGCGGCGCTGGTGGTCGCGCTCTACGTGAAGAACCTGATCGTCTTCGGCACGTTCAGCGCGTTCACGTACGGGCCGTCGAGCTACGCGCACGTGACCGTCTCGCACCTGACCCCCGAGACGACGGCGCAGTGGGTTCACGACCGCCGATTGTCACCGTTCGCGGCGCTGAGCCCCTACTCCGGACCGCGCGAGTATTTGTAGGGGTGTAT
>CAVWST010000002.1:0-128501 GCA_963757735.1 uncultured Acidobacteriota bacterium | reverse complement strand
GTGCTTTCCGCAGACTGACCGGACCATCGAGCGGAGTCCCGTCGAACAGCTGACTGGTGGCATCAATCGGGGCGCTGCCATCGCGCGTCCGCCATCGGCCGACCAGGTCGAAGTTCTCGAGCGTGAACCCGATCGGATCCATGATGCGATGACAGGCCGCGCACGTCGGGTTGCCGCGATGAATCTCCATCTTCTGGCGCAGTGACGATGCCTTGGCGGCTTCGGGGCTTTCGTCGATCGCGGGCACGTTCGGAGGCGGCAGCGGCGGCGGGACGCCCATCAGATTCTCGAGCACCCACTTGCCGCGCGAGACCGGCGATGTGCGGTTCGCAACCGACGTTACCAGCAGGAAGCTGGCCTGGCCAAGCAGGCCGCGGCGCGCTTCGTCAGTAACGGCGACGCGACGGAATCGGCTGCCCCGAACGTTGGGCATGCCGTAGTGTTTCGCGAGCGTCTCATCGACGAACGTGTAGTCGGCATTCAACAGATCGATCACGCTACGGTCTTCGCGGACGATGCTTTCGAGCAGCATCTCGGTTTCACGGCGCATCGACTGACGGAGGTTCTCGGTAAAGCCGGCGGCTTCCGGTCGCGCATTCTTCAACTCGCGCAAGTACAGCCACTGCCCACCGAAGTTCGTCACCAGCGCCCTAGCCTTGGGATCGGCCAGCATGCGACGGGTCTGCTGCTCGAGCACAGCCGGTTCGTGCAGCGTGCCCTTGACCGCTACGTCCAGCAGCGCGTCGTCCGGAATGCTGCTCCAGAGGAAGAACGAGAGCCGCGACGCGAGCTCGAGATCGGAAACTCGATACGGCTTGCCGTCGCCGGTGTTCGCCGGCTCGCGCTCGAGGCGGAACACGAACCGCGGATCGACGAGCACACGCGCGAGACCCTGTTCGATGCCCGCATCGAACCCACCGGCTTTCTGGCCTGTCTCGAAGAACTCGATGAGCGTCTGGATGTCGGCATCCGTGACCGGCTGACGAAACGCGCGGCGCGCAACCGTCGAGAGGATGCGCTTCGCGCATCCGCCTTCGCTCGCGTCGCTCTCGAGCGAGCTTCGGCGAGACCCCGCCGAAGCCTTGGCGGAGGCGGGCGCCTCGTCGGCTGGGGACTGAGGATGACAGACGAAGATGCGCCGCCGGCTCGGCGTGTCGCCAAGCGCTGTGGGTGCAAGCGGTCCGGTGATCGCCACGCTCTGCACGCCGGAGTTGACCGCGAAGATCTGCCACACATCATCTGCACCCGGTGGCGGCTTCCTGACGAACGTGACACCCAGCGCGTGAGGGCCAGCCTTCATTGGCAGCTTCACGTCGATCGTCGCCGTCGCCGGGACCAGCTTGATACGCTCGCCGTCGAGCGACACCTCGATCTCTTCGCCCTGGAGGTTTGCGGCAGCAAGGCCGATCGCCGCGCCCCTGACCCGGATCCTGAACGAGTACTCCGCGTCGAGCGGGAAGGTGTGCTCGATCAGCGTGCCGCCTCGCGTTCCGAGCGGCAGGCCATCCAGATGACTCGATTGCGTGAGATCACCGGGCACGCGATACGTCGCCGTTGAGGCCGTAAGCAACAGATTGCCGACAGCGAGGCGGCTCACCTTCACGGCCGCAGATGTGTATCGCTCCACGAGCGCAGGCGACACGCGCAACGCGTCTGCGAGGTTGTCGAAGCCTTCGCTCGAATCGTCCGCCGGGAGCAGCGTCGTTGGGTCGATGTCCAGATGGAGCAGGTCCCGGATCGCGTTGGCGTACTCGGTCCGGTTCATCCGGTGAAGGAGATGGCTGCCCGGATTCGGTGAGAGCGCCGCTGCGCGATCGAGCTTCGTCTCGAGGCCCGCGGCAAAGCCGTTCAGCGTCGCGCTCTCGGGACGGGGCATGCCGGCTGGCGGCATCAATCCGGCGCGAACTTTCCGCACGACCTTCTCGAAGACCTCGGGATGATCGCCGGGCGTCGACGCGTCAAGTCCGGCAAGACTCAAATTGCCCGACAGCGTCCGCGCGTTGTGACAGGTGACGCAGTACTTGTCGACGAGCGCCTGTTCTGCTGCCGGCTCGGGCGTCGCGGGTGCCTGCGCTTGCAGCGACACCCTCGCGTGAACTGCCGGCAACCACGGCAAAAGAGAACAGGCCGCCGATCAGAAGTGACCGTGATGTCATCGTGTTCCGCCGGCGGACCCACGCTCACGGGCATACTTCTCGATCAAGGCGATCGTCGTCGGCTTCTCCTCGGGTGGATGCAGGGCGATGAATTCGCCCTTTGCCCAACGCAGTGGCGTGCGTCCCTGCGCGTCCTGCACATCGAGACGCCCGCCGGCTTTGAGCAACACCTCCAGGACGTCGTCCCATCCTTTGTTGGCAGCGCCCATGACAGCCGTGAACCCGGTTTCGTTGGCGGCGTTTACGTCGATGCCAAGCTCGAGGCACAGCTTCACGGCAGCCATAGACGACTCTCTGGATTCGACGAACGATTGCTGCACGGCGACGTTGCCACCCGCCGCGGTGACGAGCGCTGTCGTTCCACCAACCGTCGTGATCTTCGGATCCGCGCCGTGCGCCAGCAGCAGCCGCATCGTGGTGATGTCACCGGACATCGCCGCGCGGACGAACGGGGTCTGTCCGATCATGTTGATCCAGGTGAGATCGCCAAGCGAGGTGACCCAGCGGCGGATCGGCGGAATCTCCTTCGTCCGCGGATTCGGATTCGCACCGCGATCGATCAACAGCGTGATGAGATCGAGCGCCGCCTCGCGATCGATCCCGTGCTCGTTGCCCCGTGTGTGGTCGCGATTGCGAATCTCCACCGCAGAGAACAGCGGTGTGCGTCCCCAGAAGTCCGCAGCGTTGATGTCGGCGCCACGCTCGATCAAGAGGCGCGCGACGGCCATGTGATCGTTGGTGAGCGCCATCAACAGTGGCGAGATCTCGTTGGCCTCAGCGCGATTGACGTTCGCGCCCGCATCGAGCAGTGTCCGTGCGAGCTCGACTCGCCCGTCGCGCGCCGCGTACAGAAGCGCAGTCATTCCGCCGGGCGTCGCAGCACGAGAGCCGCGCTCCGGCCATCCGCCGCGAACGATCCCAAGGCCATGCGAGCCGCCGCCGGCATTCGGCGGAACCCATGCCGGCATCGCGCCAACACGCGTCGTCGTATCTACTGTGGCGCCATGCTCGATGAGCAGCTTCACAGCAGGGAGGCTGTTCGAGCGGACCGCCCACATGAGCGGCGTCGTCTGCGTCGCCATGTCGCTGGCGTTGACCGCTGCTCCGCGCTCGACGAGCGCAGCCACGGAGTCGATGTTGCCGCTGCGCACGGCGATCATCAGCAGCGTCTCGCCGCTCGCATCTCTCGCATCCGGATCGGCGCCCGCGCGAAGCAGGCGTCCGATGATTGCCACGTTTCCGTTCGACGTGGCGAGATGAAGTGGAGTGACACCGTAACGATTCGCGGCCTTGACGTTCGCACCCGCCTGCAGCAGGAGGTTGACGCTCTCGACATCGTCGGCCTGTACCGCCCAGTGCAGCGCGGTGGAGCCGTCGGCGAGTGGAGCGTTGACGTCGGCCTTCTGATCGATGAGCGTGCGGATCGCCGATCGGTCCTCGCGTTTGGCCGCTTCGGCCAGTCGCACGTCAACGTCCGCCGCCGACACGAGCGGGCTGGATGCAAGCAGCCCCAACCCCACGAAAACCCAGGAACGCACAGACATCCGAGGCCCTCCGGCTGACCGAAAAGCCTAGCAGATTCGGCCCGGGCCAGGCCTGCAAATCCCCCTCAAATCGAACCACGCTAGACTCCACGTTATGACCAGCAACGATGTGCAGACCCTCATCGATTACAAATCGTTTTCCAGACCTCGCCTCGCTCACGAGCGCGTGGCGTGACAATCGAAACGCCAGCTCGCGGTGCCTCTTGCGCCACATGCTTAACACGTCGGGAACCACTCCAGCGCGTGCTCGATTACAAGTCACGACGTGCTGCGGCAATTGGGAGCGACGCCGCCCAAGGCGATGGATCTGATCGCGTTCTATCGGGAGCGCACGACTCCTGCGGCCTGAGTCGATGGCCATTCGCATCGTCCGACTCGGCACTCCGCGCGCACCCGACGAGGGTCTTCGCCTGGGAACCGTGAGGCGTCCACCGCGCGGCGTTCCCAAGGCCCAGCTGGCGGCGCGTGACTTCTACGATGTGTGGGTGCCAGAGGCCGCACCGAGCGAGGCGCTGCTCAAGGCCGCGAGGCAATCCATCGATGACGCCGCGAAGTGGAAGACGTTCGTGCGGCGCTATCGCGCGGAGATGAAGCGGCCTGAATCAGGTCGCCTGCTGGATCTCCTCGCGGCGCTGTCGCATCGCACCGACCTCTCGGTCGGGTGCTACTGCGAGAACGAAGCTCGCTGTCATCGATCGATTCTTCGGGCGCTCCTCGAGGAGCGCGGAGCCATCCTGATTTAAGCCCCTCGTCTCGCACCGGCCAATGGACCACACACCTCCGGTCAGATTTCTGACTATGTCGCGCACGCGACATGGAAGTTGCCTCGGATTACAAGATGGGCTCGGCTGTTTTCACAATCGTGTGGAACCGCCCCGGATGGTGACCCTCTTTATAGGGATCCTGCCTTAAAATCGAGGGAGTGGATGTTGGTCTGGCCCTTGCCTACGGACGAGTATGGCTTTCCGAATTCTCGTCGTCGAGGACGACAATGCCACACGGCGTGGCATGGCTCAGCTTCTGACAGGCGCGGGATACGACGTCACCGAGACGGCGTCGATGACCGATGCTCTCAGTCTGCTTTCATCTGACACTCCCGATCTGGTCATCACCGACCTCCGCCTGGCGGAGTTCAACGGGCTCTACCTGGCAGCCGTCAACCCGCAACGGATCCCCGTCATCATCGTCACTGGTTACGCCGATCGCGGCCTCGAAGCCGAAGCCCGCGAACTGGGTGCGGACTTCCTGCTGAAGCCGGTCAAGCCGTCGCAGTTGCTTGCGGTGGTGGAACGGCGACTCCCGGTCACCGACAGCGGAGAGAGCTTCTCACTCGCGCGGCGATGGCCGCGACGTCGTCCGGCGAGCGAGTTGAGCGCGCGCGTGGACGATACGTTCGTTCGGATCCTGGATGTAAGTTACGGCGGGCTGCGCTTCATCGCGAAGCGTGACTTGAGCGCGCTCGCGAAGCCATCGTTCCGCATCACGTTTCCGAAGGCCGCCATCTCGGTTCCCGTGCGAGTGGTCTGGCAGCAGGACAGCGAGTCGAATCGTCTCTGCGGCGCAACCGTACCGGACGAGTGGCAACTCCACTGGCGGCACCTCGTCGATAGCGTCGCCTGACGCCGACCAGCTCATCAACCGGGCCCTTCGCCCTTCGCGGCTTGTGCGTCACATGAAACCCCTCGCGGCTTGTGCGTCACTATGAAGAGGCGTACAGTCGGACCAACGGAGGGTCGCCATGGCAGGACCGATGAAGTGCGCTCACCCGGCCTGTAACTGCACCGTCGAGCCCAAAGGACCGTTCGGAAAGTACTGCAGCGATCACTGCAAGCAGGCGGGCGACAAGATCGAGCTCCGCTGCGATTGCCAGCATCCTCCCTGTCGCACGGCCTGATCCTCGATTGTTGATTTGGCGATTTCTGATCTTTGAATCGTTGGTGATTTGCGAGTGGTGATCGGTGATTGGGAGGAATCAACAATCACCAAATCCCCTAATCACCAACGAATCAGCCATCAAAGATCCCGAGATCCACAATGTGGGTCAGGGGTTAGGTTTGAAATTCAACGCCACACCATTGATGCAATAACGCAATCCGGTCGGAGGAGGACCGTCCGGAAACACGTGACCCAGGTGGCCGCCGCAGCGGCTGCAGTGGACTTCAGTGCGCGTCATCCCATGACTGCGATCGATCGTTGTACCGATCGATCCTTCGATCGGCGCAAAGAAACTGGGCCACCCGGTTCCGCTTTCGAACTTCCGCTCGCCAACGAACAGCGGCTGATCGCATGCGGCGCACGAGAAGGTGCCTTCCCGATGTTCTGACAGCAACGCACACGAGCCCGGAGACTCGGTGCCGTGGCGGCGAAGCACCGCGTATTGCTCCGGCGTCAGCAGACGCCGCCATTCCTCGTCAGTCTTCGTTACCGGGAACTGCTCGTTACTCATCATCACGCCTCGGAAAATCTGGAATCGCTGGATTCTGTACCTAAAAAAGCACGCGCACGCCTCGCGCCCACATTTCCGATTATCCCTGTAACTCAAGCCGTATGAGCACTCTATCCCCCGAACTGCCCGCTGGCGTCCGGGTTGCTCTGAATCGTCGCCGAGGTTATTGAGATGGCCAGCGCGGAATTGCACAGAGACCCTCTGCAAGTCGTTTCCATCGCCGATGCGCTCGACGTGTCGATGGAACCAGGCGAAAATCGCCGCGTTCACAAACGACTGAGGGCGAGCGAACTGCACTGGCTGCGCGGTGCGCGGATCAAGTACGGCGCAGACATTCGTGTGCTGGACATTTCCGCCGGTGGCATGCTGGTCGAAACATCAAGTCAGCTTGCGCCTGACGCGAACGTCGTCGTGGAGTTGCTGGGCCCGGAGAGTCCGATTCTCGTTCCGTCACGCGTGCTGCGCTGCCGCGCGGCGTCGGTCGGTGAGATTCTCAAGTACCAGGGCGCGTGCGCCTTCAAGCGGCCGCTCACGATGCCCGATGTGACAGCGCGGCGCATGGTGGGACAGCAGGAGCCGGTCGCGCGGCCGGTTGCTGCGGCACCGAGCGTCGGCTGGCAGAAGGTGATCGCGCGCTTCAACGACGGACGAATCGTCCCGGGATATACCAACGATTTTCACCCGTCGAAGCTGCAGCTGCATTTGTTCCCGAATCCACGCCAGGGTGAGTCGACATTCATTCCGCTCGCGCAGCTCAAGGCGCTGTTCTTCGTGCGCGAGTTCTCCGGAGATCCGACGCTCGTCGAGAGCAAGGACTTCGTCGATCCGCCGAAGGGGCGCAAGGTGGAAGTAACGTTCCATGACCACGAGGTCATGGTCGGCTCGACACTCGGCTACCGCGGCGAAGGCAACGGATTCTTCCTGCATCCGGCCGATGGCCGGTCGAACAACCAGCGCGTGTTCGTCACCGCCTCGGGCATGCGGCGGATGCGCTTCCTGTAACCGGACCTTCGCACGTCGCACCCCCGGACCGGACCTTCGCACCGTCGCACCCCCGCCCCGTCGCACCTTTTCGTCACTTGAACCATCCTCCTCCGCCCTCCGTCACATTGCATTGAAGGGCTGGACCCACGATAATCGCGGCAACTCACATGACCTGGTGGTATTGGCTCGTGCTCGGGCTCGTGCTGATCGCGCTGGAAATGGCGAGTTCAGGCGGGTTCTACATCATCTTCTTCGGCATCGCGGGCGTCGTTGTCGCGTTGCTGGCGGCGACCGGACTGGCCGAAGCGAGCTGGATCCAGTGGCTGCTGTTCTCCGTGCTGTCCGTCGCATCACTGCTCTTCTTCCGAAATCCGCTGATGCGGAAGCTGAATCTCGGAGCCGGCGCGCCAGACATCGACACGCTGGCCGGTGAAACGGGCACAGCGCTCGAAGACATGAACGCGGGCGCCAACGGCCGCGTTGAATTGCGTGGCACGACGTGGTCCGCTCGCAATACTGGCAGCACACCGCTCGCTCGTGGCCACCGCTGCGTCGTCGTCCGCACCGAGCGGCTCACTCTGCTCGTCAAGCCGGAGGAGGCCGTCTGATGACACCTGGTCTGATTGCCCTGCTGATGCTCGCGATCGTCGTCCTGATCGTGATCGCGAAGACGGCTGTGGTCGTCCCTCAGCAGAACGCATACGTGGTCGAGCGCCTGGGCCGCTACTCGGGAACGCTCGGCGCCGGATTCCACGTGCTCCTGCCGTTCGTGGACGTGATCCGCTATCGCCACTCATTGAAGGAAGGGGCCTACGACATCCCCGCGCAGGTGTGCATCACGCGCGACAACGTACAGGTCGGCGTCGACGGCGTCCTCTACCTGAAGGTGCTCAACGCCGAACGCGCGTCGTACGGCATCTCCGACTACCTCTTCGCGATCACGCAGCTCGCGCAGACGACCCTGCGCAGTGAGATCGGCAAGATCGATCTCGATAAGACTTTCGAGGAGCGAACCAATATCAACCTGTCGGTCGTCACGGAGCTCGACAAGGCTTCAGAGCCGTGGGGCGTCAAGGTGCTGCGTTACGAGATCAAGAACATCACGCCGCCCCATGACATCCTTGCGGCGATGGAAAAGCAGATGCGTGCCGAGCGAGAGAAGCGCGCGGTGATTCTGACCTCCGAAGGCACGCGCGACGCCGTCATCAACTCCGCAGAGGGTGCCAAGCAGGAAACGATCAAGGCGTCGGAAGCGCGCAGGCAGCAGCAGATCAACGAAGCCGAAGGTCAGGCCGCCGCCATCCTCGCCGTGGCGACCGCGACAGCCGAAGGGTTGCGGCAGGTAGCCGACGCGATGCGGACCGAGGGCGGTCTCGAAGCCGTCCAGCTCCGCGTCGCCGAGCAGTACATCGCCCAGTTCGGCGAGCTCGCCAGGACCACGAACACCCTTATCCTGCCGGCCAACGCAGCGGACGTCGGCTCGATGATCGCACTCGCCATGAAGGTCATCACCGGCACCGCGGCGAGTGGTGGCACACCGCCGCCGCTGAGGCAATAAAGCAGCGGGCAGTTAGCAGTCGGTCGTCAACTCCCAATCTCCAACGCCCAACTCCCAACACGGCTCTTTGGGAGTTGGAAGTTGGTATTTGGAAGTTGATCTTTCCAGGTGCTTGCGCAATAACCTACAACTGTAGTAGATCTGACCACGTCGATAGGAGATGTCGTGGTCCTTCCTCGTCTGACAAAGCTCGAACTGCAAATCATGGACGCGCTCTGGTCCAGCGGCTCGTTGTCCGTGCGCGAAATCCAGGAAGCCTTCCCCGAACCCGACCGACCCGCCTACACGACCGTGCAGACGATGGTTTACCGGCTCGAGAGCAAGAAGGCGATCAGGCGCGTGAAGAAGATCGGCAACGCGCACATCTTCGAAGCCGTGGTGACTCGCCGCGCCGCACAACGCCGACTCATCGATGAACTGCTCGACTTCTTTGGCGGCAGCAGCCAGCCGGTCGTCGCGCATCTGATCGAATCAGGCAACCTGACCCTCGAGGACGTGAAGGAAGCCGAGCAGACGCTCAAGAGGCTCCGGGCGGACAAAACGAAGGGGCGAGGTGGACGATGACTGTCGACCTCGTGATCGATCATCTCTGGCAGTCCACGCTCGTCGCGTCGGCGCTCGCGCTGCTGACGCTGGCCTTCAGGCGTGCGCACGCGCAAGCGCGCTATGCGATCTGGCTCGCGGCGTCGCTCAAGTTTCTCATCCCCTTTGCGGCACTCACCTCACTCGGCGCACAGCTCGAATGGCGGGCAGCGTTGCCCCAGGCGTCGCCGGAGTGGACGGCCGCGATTGAAGCCGTGCGTCAGCCACTGGCGACTCCGCCTGTCGGCTTCGTGCTCCCACAAACGATTCCGGCGAGGACGGGCTTTCCTCTTGCCGCCATTGCCAGCGCGATCTGGGCCATCGGCTTCCTGACCGCGCTCGCGCGTCTGGCTCGCGCGGTGGCAGCGTGTGTCGAGACGCGGTTCGTGCCGGCGCCCCCCTCGTATCCGGACGTACGCACGACACCTTCCAGGCTCTCTCTTCCACGACCGCGCTACCGCTGGTCGCCTCCGACACCTCTCTGGAACCAGGTGTCTTCGGCATCCTGCGCCCGGTGCTGCTGTGGCCTCGCGAGATCGACCTGCGACTGGACGATGCGCAGGTGCGCGCGGTGCTGGCGCACGAACTGGCACACGTTCACCGGCGCGACAACCTTACAGCGGCGATGCACATGTTCGTCGAGGCCGTCTTCTGGTTCCATCCGGTTGTCTGGTGGATCGGCACGCGACTGGTGGACGAACGCGAGCGCGCGTGCGACGAATACGTCGTGAGGCTCGGAAACGATCCGGACGTCTACGCCGAGAGCATCCTGAAAACGTGTCAGTTCTTCGTCGAATCGCGGCTCACGTGTGCACCCGGAGTCACGGGCTCGAATTTGAAGAAGCGGATCGAGCGCATCATGTCGAACCATCCAGGTGGCCGCGTGAGAGGGTGGGCGAAGGCGTTCTTGATCACGGCAGCGACGGCGACCATCGCAGCGCCCATTGGCATCGGCGCGCTGACGACTCCCGTGCGTCCTGCGGCGGTGGATCATTCCCTCCGCAAACAGCGGGCGCACGTTCGACGTCGCGAACGTGATGCCGAACAAGACCGGCGCCATGCGCGTGACGATGCAGATGCGGCCGGGCGGCGCGTGGGAAGCCACCAACGTGCACGCTCGAATCGATGATTCGGCTGGCGTACCGCATCCAGGAATCACAAATCGTCGGCGGTCCGGCCTGGATCTACAACGATCGCTTCGACATCGTCGCGAAGTCGCCACAGGGTGCATCGGGGCAGGAGTTCGGGCTTCGCATGCAATCCCTCCTGGCCGAGCGATTCGGATTGACGCTTCACCGTGAAACAAGAGAGCTCCCTGTCTACGCGTTGATCGGCAGCGGCAGCCAAAGACCTCGATTGACGCCGTCGACGGTTGATTGCGTCGCGTTTGCTCGCGGCCGGAACGGTCAACCCGTTCCCCCGGCGCAACCGGGAACGCGGCCGACGTGCGGACTGACTGCGGCGCCGGGCCGGCTCACGGGCGGCGGCATCACGATGGTGCAACTGGCGCAGACGCTCGCGCGCTACTCCGGGCGTATGGTCATCGACGAGACGGGGCTCGCGGGCAATTTTGACTTCGACCTCGAGTTCGCAGCCGACCAGACACTCCTCGGCAGAGGACCGGGCGGCGGGCTTTCACCGGGATCACCACCCCTCGGAGCGACGCCGAATGCTGCTGGCGTTCCGATCTTTAGGGCGGTGCAGGAGCAACTCGGCCTGCGACTGGATTCGCGGCGCGCGCCCGTCGACGTGCTCGTGATCGACTCCGCTGAACAACCAGCTGATGAACTGAGTGAAGGAGACGAACGTGTTCAGGCGAATCGCGCTCGCGGCGCTCTCTGCAACGATGGGCCCCGTTGTCATCATCGCGGTGATGGGACTGCGTCTCGAGGCGCAAATCGCACCGCCCGCCGCAGACACACCGACATTCGAAGCTGCGTCGATCAAACCCGCGGCCGACACCGGCCGTAGAGGCGGACGAGGAACGCCCGGACGGTTCCAGGGGTTCAACCTGCCGGCGCGCCAGCTCATTCGGCAGGCGTACGACATTCACGACGCGCAGATCGTCGGTGGTCCGGACTGGCTCGCGTCGGAGGGCTTCGACATCAACGCGACGACAGGAGACAAGCCGCCGGATCAGATGCGCTTCATGATGCAGTCGCTGCTGCGCGATCGATTCAAGCTGACGTTCCACTCGGAGAAGCGCGAGCTTCCGATCTACGCGCTCGTGGTCGCGCGAAGCGATGGCAGGCTCGGCTCGGGGCTGAAGAGAATTCCCGACGGAGAGTGTCCGCCGCCCGGAGCGCGTCGCGGTGCTCCGCCAGCTGGAGGCCCTCCTGCCGCGCCACCAGCATTCGATCCCAACAGCCCGCAACCTCAATGCGGAGGGATGATCTTTGGACCGGGCCGGCTGCTCGCGCACGGTGTCGGGATCGATCAACTCGCGCGATCAATCAGCTCGCTACCGGCGATCACGGCGTTCAATCGCATCGTCGTGAATGAGACGAAAATCGAGGGCCAGTACCGACTTCGACTTCAGGTGGACGAACGAATTCGGCCCGCGCGGTGGTCCACTACCGGCCGTGCCGGCTCCACCACCGGCCGGAGCGGGCCCGGCGCCGGGCGACGAGCCGACGCTGGTCACTGCGCTGCAGGAGCAACTCGGCCTCAAGCTCGACCCGAGACGTGCGAACGTCGACGTGCTCGTGATCGATTCGGTGGAAAAGCCTAGCGAAAACTAATCCGGTCCCGGGTGGGAACTACATGCGAGACTCGGTGTCGAACACAGAAATCTTCGGCCCCTTCGCGAACCAACGTGGGGGGCTGAACGTCATAACCTGCGTTCGCCTCGGCTATGCCGGCCTGCCGAGTCTCGAGTGGAACCGCCCGGGAGACCAGCTATGAGACGACTGATTCTGATGGCGACCGCATGCGCCACACTCGTGACAACCGCTTTTCTCGTCGGGCCCTCACTTCGCGCACAAGCTCCTGCGACCACGGCGTTCGAGGTCGCGTCAGTCAGGCCGAACAAGACCGGCGACGGACGCGTGATGGTTGGCATGCAGCCTGGCGGGCGCTTCAACGCCACCAACGTACCGCTGCGCCTCCTCCTGCGTCAGGCCTTCAACGTGCAGGACTTTCAGATCGTTGGTGGCCCCGATTGGATCACGTCGGATCGGTTCGATGTCATCGCCAAAGCGCCAGACGGTGTCGCGTTCACAGCTGACGTGATGAGGCCGATGCTTCGATCGCTGCTCGCCGAACGATTCAAGCTCGCGTTCCACAACGAGACGCGCGACATGCCAGTCTACGCGCTCATGAAGGCGCGGACGGACGGGAAGCTCGGCACAGGACTTTCGCCAGCGGCCGTCGATTGCGCGGCGCTGGAACGAGGCCGCCGCGGCGGCGGTCCACCACCAGCGCCACCGCAGGCAGGTCAAAAGATGGAATGCGGGATGATGATTGGACCTGGCAGGCTGAATGCCGGCGGGATGCCGATGTCCAATCTGGCGCAGGCACTCGCACCACAGGTGGGCCGAATCGTCCTCGACAAGACAGAGCTCACGGGTAATTACGACTTCGAACTGACCTACGCGCCCGAGGCGCTTGGCAGCGTCGGTGGTCCTGCCGCTACTCAATGGAGGCCCGGTTCCGGTCGATCCAAATGCGCCGAATCTCTTCACGGCACTTCAGGAACAACTCGGGCTCAAGCTCGATTCGCAGCGAGGACCCGTTGACGTCGTTGTGATCGATCGCATCGAACAACCGGCGGCGGACTAGCACACCACATGCGGCGCCGGGGAACGTAGTGTCATCGCCTATCTCCTGACGACCGCGCTCGTCGCTGGATCATTTCCCGTCCCTGTCAGCGCGGCTGCCGAGTACTGTCGGTCAAGTCATCTTCGCAGGCATCGCCGTTCCCGGTGCCCAGGTCACTGCCACGCAAGGCGAGACGCAGCTCACCACGTCGACCGATGCGCAGGGCGTGTTCCGCATCGCCAACATCGCGGATGGCGCGTGGACGTTCCGCATCGAGATGCGTGGGTTCGCGAACGCTGACGCGCGACGTCACGATCGGTCCCGATGCGCAGCCGATGATGTGGGAGTTGTCGCTCCTGCCATTCGAGGAGATCACACGCGGACTGCCACCGCCCGCGCCGCGTCCCCCGCGCGCGCCCGAATCCACCAGTCAGTCATCGTCTGCCCGCCCGCAATCGAACGCGCCAACGCCGCGACGCCGCAAACGGGCTTTCAGCGTGCCGGCGTTGCACCGCCGCAAACCCCGCCTCTCGGCCAGGCGGCCGCCGCCACCGCCGACGATCCGCCTGCCGATGCGGCCGCCGCCACAGATGGGTTCCTGATCAACGGCAGCGTGAACAACGGCGCAGCATCACCGTTCGCGCAGCCTGCCGCATTCGGGAACAACCGCCGACGCGCCGGGCGCGCTCTACAACGGGATGATCGGCGGCCTCTTCAGCAACTCGGCCTGGGACGCCAGGCCGTATTCGCTCACCGGCACCCAACGCCGCGACCCGACTACTACAACGTGCACCTGCTCGGGACCTTCGGCGGGCCGGTCAAAGTTCCGCGCCTGCAGAATCGACTCAACGTCTTCGTCGGATTTCAGCGCCTGGCCGATGACAACGCCCTCGACGCAACCGGCGCTGATGCCGACGGCGCTCGAGCGCTCCGGCAACTTCTCGCAGAGCCGCGACGCGTCGGGCCGCCCGGTGCAGATCGTCGATCCGGTTATCAGGTCTTCCCTTCGCCGGCAACACGATCCCTCGCGATCGCATCAGCCCGCAGGCAGCGTCGCTGCTCGGCTACTACCCGCAGCCGACGCGCGAGTGGGACGGCCGGTACAACTACGAAGTGCCGATCCTCTCTGTGATGCGACAGGACAGCCTGCAGTCGCGTCTCACGCAGAACGTCAACCAGCGCAACCAGATCTTCGGCAACGTGTCGTACCAGCGGACGACGACCGACTCGACCAACGCTGTTCGGCTTCGAAGACGAGAACGGGTCGTCGGCCATCGATGCGCAAGTGAACTGGAACCACCGCATCGCGCAGCTCATGTCGCTGCGCCTGCGCTATCAGTTCACGCGCCAGACGCACGGAGACCACGCCGTACTTCGCGTACCGGACGAACGTCTCCGGCGATGCCGGAATCAACGGCAACAACCAGGAACCGGTGAACTGGGGACCGCCGAGCCTCAGCTTCTCGAGCGGCATCGCCGGCCTGGCCGACGCGCTGCCGCGATTCACGCGCAACCAGACGAACGCGGCGGGCGGCGACGGGTTCATCAGCCGCGGCCGCCACAACTTCACCATCGGCGGCGACATCCGCCGCCACCACATCGACATCCTCTCCCAACAGGATCCACGCGGCGGCTTCGCCTTCACGGGAGCGCTCACCGGGTCCGACTTCGCCGACTTCCTGCTCGGGCATTCCGAGCCACGAGCCAGATCGCCTACGGCAATGCCGACAAATATCTGCGCGGCTTCTCCTACGACGCGTACGTCACCGACGACTGGCGGGTGGGTCCCTCGCTGACGATCACCGCTGGTGCGCGCTGGGAGTACGAGTCGCCGCTCAGCGAGCGGTTCGATCGTCTGGTGAACCTCGATATCGCGTCAGGGCTTCAGCGCGATCAGTCCGGTCGTGGCGACGGACCCGACCGGGTCGCTGACGGGTCAGTCGTTTCCCTCGTCGCTGATGCGGCCGGACTGGGGCGGGCTGCAGCCGCGCCTGGCCGTGGCGTGGCGGCCGGTGCCCGGATCGTCGGTCGTGGTGCGTGCGGGATACGGAATCTACCGCAACACGAACGTCTATCAGTCGATCGCGACGCTGATGGCGCAGCAGCCGCCGCTGTCACGGCGTTGAGCATCGCGAACACGCCCGCCAATCCGCTCACGCTCGCCAATGGGTTCGTCGCGCCCGCCGGCGAGACGCTGAACACGTTCGCCGTCGATCCCGACTTCCGCATCGGATCGGCGCACAACTGGCAGGTCTCGATCCAGCGCGACCTGCCGGCGTCGCTGACGGTCAACGCCACGTACCTCGGCACCAAGGGAACCGGTCTCATCCAGGAGTTCCTGCCGAACACGTATCCTCCCGGCTTCGTCAATCCGTGCCCCACGTGCCCGTCCGGCTTCGTGTATCTGCATCTCGAGCGGCACGCTCGTCGCGGCATGCGGGTCAACTGCAGGTTCGGCGCCGGCTGCGCAACGGCCTCACCGCCACCGCGCAGTACACGCTCGCCAAAGCCATGGACGATGCAGCGTCGTATGCGGGCGCGAATTTGAGCGGCACCGCATTCGCGCAGAACTGGCTCGACCTCGAGGCCGAGCGCGGCCCCTCGAGCTTCGATCAGCGCCATCTGCTCATCGGTGCAGTTCCAGTACACGACCGGCGTCGGCGTCGCCGGCGGCGCGCTCGTCGACGGCTGGCGGGGATCGCTGCTCAAAGGCTGGACGATCACGCAGTCAGCTCACCGCCGGCAGCGCGCTGCCGCTGACGCCGTACTACCTGACGACGACGCCAGGCACCGGCTTCACCGGCGCCATCCGCGCGTCGCTGACCGGGGCGACAACAGACGCACCGACCGGCTACTATCTGAACCCGGCGGCGTACACCACGCCGGCATCCGGGCGAATGGGGCGACGCGGGACGCAACTCGGCGAGAGGACCGGCGCAGTTCGCGCTGAACGCAGGCATCACGCGCACGTTCCCGTGGGGCAGCCGGCTCAACATGGACTGGCGGATCGACGCGACCAACGTGCTCAATCGCGTGACCTACTCGAGCGTCAACGCGCTCGTCGGCAGCCCGCAGTTCGGGCTGCCGAGCGAGGCGAACCAGATGCGACGCGTGCAGACGAGTCTGCGGATGAGGTTTTGAGATGCGACCCGCGATTACGACACACCGAGGCACAGAGGCACGGAGGAAGATAGCTTCTAGTTCTCTGTGCC
Source organism: uncultured Acidobacteriota bacterium (assembly GCA_963757735.1). GTDB lineage: Bacteria > Acidobacteriota > Vicinamibacteria > Vicinamibacterales > UBA2999 > Gp6-AA40. The sequence continues at coordinate 112,260 of CAVWST010000002.1, read as the reverse complement.
TCGGTGCCTCTGTGTGTCGTGCTCTGGGCGCAGTCACGGCAGCGCGCAGCAGCAGCAGCAGACACAGCAGCCGGTGTTTCGCACCACCACGCGCCTCATCGTCCAGACGGTGACCGTGAAGGACAAGGACGGCAAGGTCATCGAAGGGCTGACCGCGAAAGACTTCAGCGTCACCGAGGACGGCCAGCCGCAGGACATCGCGTTCGTCGAGTTCCAGCGCATGCAGGGCGGCCGCCGCACGCAGCACCGGCGGCGGCAGCGGACGCACAGCGGCGCCCGCGCTGCCGCCACCCGGCCCGCCGCCGCACCGCCGGCAGCGGCCAACCAGGTCGAACGGGCCACGGTGACGCAGCATCGCCGCACCGCCTCCCGGCGACATCCGGTACCAGGATCGGCGGCTGCTGGTCTTCTACTTCGACGGCTCGGCGATGTCGCCGCCCGATCAGATTCGCGCGTACACGAATGCGCTGAAGTACATCGACACGCAGATGACGCCGGCCGACCTGGTCGCGATCATGGCGTTTCAGGACGGCGCGGTCTCGGTGAAGACCGACTTCACCGACAACAAGAACGCGCTGCGCGAAGTCATTCAGATCCTGATCTACGGTGACGACCAGAACAACGACGGCATCGCGGACCATCCCGAGGGAACGCGCGTTCGGGCAGAACGACGCCGAGTTCAACATCTTCAACACCGACCGTCAGCTCGCCGCGCTGCAGACGGCGGTCTCGATGCTGCGGCCGCTGCCGGAGCAGAAGACGCTGCTCTACTTCGCGAGCGGCGTGCGCCTCAACGGCTCCGACAACCAGGCGCAGCTGCGCGCGACGGTGAACGCCGCGCATTCGCGCGAACGTCACGCTCAACCCGATCGACGCGCGCGGCCTGGTCGCGACGCCGCCGCTCGGCGACGCGTCGCCGCGCGTCGCCCGGCGGCATCGGCATGTTCACCGGCAAGCTCGCCGAAGCCGCGGTCACCAACTTCCAGCGATCGCAGGACACGCTGTACGCGCTCGCCAAGGACACCGGCGGGAAGGCGATGTTCGACTACAACGACCTCTCGCTCGGCATCGTCCAGGCCGCGCAGGCCGTCAGCGACTACTACATCGTCGGCTACTACAGCACGCACACCGATACCGACGGGAAGTTCCGCCGCGTCCGCATCACGCTGAACGGCGGACAGGCCGGCGAGCTCGCGTATCGACAGGGTTACTACGCGGACAAGGCGTTCGGCCGCTTCAACGACGCCGACAAGGAGCGGCAGCTCGAGGAAGCGTTGATGCTGGACAACCCGGTCACCGACATCACGATCGCGATGGAGGTGAACTACTTCCAGCTCAATCGCGCCGAGTACTTCGTGCCGGTCGCCGTGAAGATTCCCGGCAGCGAGCTGGAGCTGGCGAAGACGGCGCGGCGCCGCCCGGACGCTCATCGACTTCATCGGCGAGGTCAAGGACAACTACGGCTACACGATGCAGAACGTCCGCGACAAACTGGACATCAGGCTCAGCGAGGAAACCGCGAGCCAGCTGGGCACGCGGCCGATCCAGGACGAAACCGGCTTCACGCTGTTGCCCGGCAAGTACGTCATCAAGATCCTGGCGCGCGACTCCGACGACCGGGCAGAATCGGCACGTATCAGGCGGCGTTCACGGTCCCCAACTTGATGCGCGAAGAACTGCGCCTGCCGATCAGCTCGGTGGTCCTGAGCAGTCAGCGCGTGCCGATGAACGAGGCGCTCCACACCGTGCAGAACGGCGCCGCGCAGTTCACCCATCCGCTGGTCTACGACGGCGAGAAGCTCTTTCCGAGCGTCACGCGCGTCTTCAGCCGCACTCGGGAAATGTACGTGTATCTGCAGGCATACGAGCGCGGTGCAGAAACCGACGCAGCCGCTCGTCGCGTTCGTCACGTTCTTCCGGGGCAACGACAAGGTGCTCGAAACTCAGCCGCTTGCCGTGACCGACGGTCTCGATGCGCGGTCAAAGGCGGTGCCCGTGCGACTGAGCATCCCGCTCGATAGCCTCGCACCTGGCCGATACGACTGTCAGGTCAGCGTCCTCGAGCCAAAGGGGCGCAAGGTCGCGTTCTGGCAGGCGCCTATCGCCGTCGTGCCGTAGGGACTACCGCAACCTCCAACTTCCAACTCCCAACTCCCAACTCCCACTCAACTCCCAACTCCCAACTCGGTTTGGTCCAGGGACATAGGTAACACTTCAGTCCAGCGACTTGGGTAACACTTTTCGCCACAGGCCGGGGTAGCCTGCACCGCCGGAGGTGCCTCGATGCCGTGGCGCGAGACGTCGCCCATGGAGCAACGCCTGGAATTTGTTCGTGAGTATGAGACCGAGCTGTTTACGATGACCGAGCTCGCCGCGCAGTATGGAATCAGCCGCAAGACCGGCTACAAGTGGCTCGCCCAATACGAGGCCGAGGGTGTCGTCGGGTTGCTGCGATCGCTCGCGGCGTCCGCATCACAGTCCGCAGGCGACCGATGCCGACGCTCGTCGAGGCGTTGCTCGCGCTGCGACGGCGCCATCCGCGCTGGGGCGCCGAAGAAGCTGCTCGCGGTCGCGGCCCGGCGCTGCGGCGGGCCGCGTGGCCGAGTCGATCGACGGTCGTGCACGTTGCTCAAGCAGCACGGGCTTGGTGGCGCCGCGTCGCGCCGGCGCGATCGCCGCAGGCGCCGGTCCGTCGCCGCTGGCGCCATCACCGCGCCTAACCAGGTTTCGACGACCGATTTCAAAGGCGAATTTCGGACGGGCGACGGCGTGTATTGCTATCCGTTGACGCTGCGCGATGGCTTCAGCCGGTTCGTGTTGCGGTGCGATGCGTTTCTCGGCCGCACCGACCGCGGCCACGCGCCGTCGCTTTGAGCGCGCGTTTGCCGACTATGGGTTGCCCGAGCGCATTCGCAGCGACAACGGCGGCCCGTTTGCCAGTCCGGGCCTCGGCCGGTCTGTCGCAGCTGTCAGTGTCTGGTGGATGCGCCTGGGGATCGTTCCGGAGCGCATCGCGCCGGGCCATCCCGAACAAAACGGGTCGCACGAACAGTTTCATTCGGTGCTTAAAGCCGAAACCGTCGCGGCCGCCGGCGCCCAACTGCCCCGCGCAGCAGCAGCGTTTCCGACGCTTCGTTCGCGAATATAACGAGGAGCGGCCGCACGAAGCGCTCGGACGATCAGCCGCCGGCGATGTCGCTACGAGCCGTCGCGCCGCTCGCTGCCCGTCCGTGTCTGCCACCGCATCGACTATCCCGGCCACATGGAAGTGCGTCGCGTCAGCAGCAACGGCTGCCTCTCGTGGACGCGGCGCCCCCCTCTTTCTCGCCACGCGCTCGCCGGCGAATACGTCGCCTTCGAAGAAGTCGACGATGGTCTCTGGACGGTCTGCGTTTCGCCACCGTTCCCCTCGCGCGCATACGACGAACGTCATCGCTCGCTTCATCCAATCCGCTTCGCAGTGACGGGGGGGCGCTCCGCCAGCTTCGCTGGCTCCGCGCCTGACCTTACAGGAACGAAGATGACAATGATCAAAACCCTCGATCAACTGTTACCTATGTCGCTGGACTAATTTGTTACCTATGTCCCCGGCCGTTCGCTCCCAACTCCCAACTCCCAACTCCCAACTCCCAACGTATTAGGTTAGCGGGTCAGCCTGATGCTGGCCTGCGTTTCCTCTTGTACTTCGCCGCGAATCTGGCATAACAGGCGCGTGCCCTTTCGGAGCCCGCGCCTCGGGACCCCCACGAGATCATCGAGGAGCAGCGTCGCGACCTCGAGCGATTGCGGGAGGATCTCCGCCGATCGGAAGCGGAGCGTCAGCGGCTGCGCCGAGAAAACGAGAAACTGAAAGAGGAGCTGGACGCGGCCCGTCGGGCCGTGTCTCGGCAGGCCGCGCCGTTTTCGCGCGGTACACCGTCGCGCACCCGCGTCGTGCCCGGCCGCAAATCCGGGGACGCGTATGGGCGGAAAGGGCATCGGCGTATCCCGGCGCACGTCGACGACACCTACGACGCCGTGTTGCCGCCGCAGTGTCCCGCCTGCGCCGGGCCGATTCCGCGTGCGCGCATCGCCACCCGTTATCAGGAAGAGCTCCTCGTGCAGCGTCCCTCTCGTGCGCCGCTTCCACGTGCACGTCGGACGCTGCCGCACGTGTCATCGACGGGTGCAGGGCCGCCATCCGTTGCAGGCGTCCGACGCGCTCGGCGCCGCCGCCGTGTAGCTCGGACCGCAGGCGGTCGCGCTGGCGGTGGTCCTCAATAAAGACCTCGGGCTGCCGTATGGCAAGATCGCGCGGTTGTGGCGGGAGCGCTTCGGGCTGACGATCACGGCGGGCGGCCTGGTCCACGCGGTGCGCCGCGCGGCGCGGCAGGCCCAGCCGACCTACGACGCGCTGTGCGCGACGGTGCGGGGCAGCCCGGTCGTGACGCCCGATGAAACGAGCTGGCGCGTGGCGGCCGATCTGCAGTGGCTCTGGGCCTTCGTCACGCCGGAAACGACCGTCTACGCGATTCAACCCGGCCGCGGGCTCGCCCAGTCGGCCGCCGTGATCGGCGCCGAGTATGCCGGCATCCTGGTGCGGGATGGCTGGCAGTCGTGTCGCCAATTCACCCACGCCGCCCATCAGTCCTGTCTCGCCGATCTGTTGCGGCAGTGCCGGGTCCTGCTGCTCGACTATCCGGCCCACCCGTTCGTCGCGGCGGTGAAGACGATCCTGCAGGCGGCGCTGCGTACGCGCGCGCCATACGGCGCCGGGGCGCTGTCGGCGCACGGCCTCGCCACGGCCCGCGGCCAGTACCTCGAGCGCCTCGGGCGGCTGCTGGGACGCACCCCGAGTCGCCGCCTCCGCGTGCGGCGTTTTCAACGCGCATCTCATCGTCGAATACGACGCCATCTTCAGCTTTCTCTTCGAGCCGACGCTCGACGCGACCAACTGGCGCGCCGAGCAGGCGCTGCGACCGGCCGTCGTGACGCGCAAAATGTCGGGCGGCGGCAATCGGACGGCGCGGGGCGCCGAAACCCAACAGGTGCTCGCGTCGGTCTTGCGCACCGCCGCCCAGCGGGGCCTCGATCGGACCGACTTGCTCGCCCGCCTGCTGCACGCGCGCACGCCGACCGTCGCGGAAAGTCTCCGCACGCCACCCGCGCTCCACTAACCCGCTAACCACAGACCTCCCAACTCCCAACTCCCAACTCCCAACTCCCAATGATTCAAAAGTGAACGTTTGGGAGTTGGAGGTTGGATGTTGGGAGTATCGAAGGACTCTGTAAGAGTTGCAGAGTTGCCTCTCCCCTGTCAGCGAACAATGGCTGGCCGAGAGAAGGGGTAAGCAGGATTAGCCGATAATCCGTACATGCACAACTCTGGCACCCAGACCCGGAGACTGGTCGGTATCGCCTTTTGCCTGGCCGCGGTCGCCGCGGCAAGTGCCGCCGCCGCCGCGCAAACGTCCTCGGCGTCCGGCAAGAGCTTCCTGTGGAAGGTCCATTCCGGCTCCAAGCTCGTGTACCTGGCGGGCTCGGTTCATGCTCTCAGCCCCGATGTCTACCCGTTGAGCCCGGCGTTCGAACAGGCATTTTCCGCCTCCGACACGCTCGTCGAGGAAATCGATCTCGGCGGAAGCGGAGTCGCTGGCGCGGCGCCGGCGCTCCTCGCCAAGGGGATGTACGTCGACGGCCGACGCTTCGACAGCGTGGTGTCGAAGGAAACGGCGGCGATCGTGGCGGCGCGCCTCAAGGATTCCGGGCTGCCGGTCGAGATGTTCCAGGTGATGAAGCCCTGGATGGTGATGCTGACGGTGGCCGCACTTGAAGCTCAGAAGGCCGGACTCGATCCCAGCCCTCGGTCTCGACAAGCACTTCTACGATCGGGCGAAGGCGGCTGGCAAGACCATCATCGGTCTCGAGACGGCGAGTCGCAGATTGATCGCCTCGATTCGATGTCCAGCGATCTTCAGGAGCAGTTGCTCCGAAGTTCGCTCAGCGAGGCCGAGACTGCGCGCAACAGCCTGAAGCCGATCGTGTCGGCGTGGCAGCGCGGCGACAGCGCCGCGCTGGAGAAGACCCTGCTCAGCGATTTCACGCAGTATCCCGGCCGCCTACCATTCGCTCATCGTCGAGCGCAACCAGAACTGGATTCCGCAGATCGACGCGTGCCTCGCACGATCCCGGCCCTGCCTGGTCGTCGTCGGCGCCGCTCACCTGGTCGGGCCCGATGGGCTGCTGACCATCTGCAGCGAAGGGCTACCGAATCGAACAGCAGTAAGTGACACCGGGGTGTTCTCCACTGGAATCAGCACCCGGTGTCTAAAATTGCTCGCATGAACATCCGTGCGCGCGGGTGGGCTGCATCGGCGGCGGTCGCGGTCGCCCGTTCTGATCAGCTTCGTGGTCGATTCAGCGCAGCGGCGCAGCGGCCCTCTTCCTCGAGAATCGCCGCTGCTGCGAGCTCCCCTTCCTGCGAAACGTCGAGGTCACCTACAACGAAACCATGGGTCACACGTCCGCTACACGGGTGAGATCGGCCAGGACAAGTGGGTGCTGGAAAAGGTCTTCCCCGGCGTGACTGATGGCTACTTCGTGGACGTCGGCTCAGGCCACGGAACGATCGGCTCCAACAGCCTCGGGCTCGAGCTGCGCGGCTGGACCGGCAGTCTGCGTCGACCCGTTTCCGATCTACATGGAAGGCCGCACGTGCACGGTGTTCAAGGAGGTCGTCTTCAGCAAGGCCGGTCTGGTCATGTCCTTCTCGACGGCCGGTGGACTTGGCGGCCTCTCCGAAACGCTGGGCAAGTGGAACGAGAAGGCGGCCCAGGCGCCGACCGTCAGCCTCACGACCGTCACGCTCGACGATCTGCTGGCCCGCGCCGGCGCGCCGCCCTTCATTCACTTCATCTCGATGGACATCGAGGGCGCAGAGCTGGAAGCGCTGCGGGCGTTTCCCTTTGACCGATATCGAGTCGGCGCCTGGGCAATCGAGCACAACCGCGAAGAGCCGAAGCGCACGAGATTCAGGCGATTCCTCGCCTCACACGGATACCAGCACGTGCACGACTACAAGCCAGGACGATTTCTACGTGCCCGCTGACGCCGGTTACTGAGGCACGCCAATTTAGTCTGCAACCACCTGTTCGCTCGCGGCGCCCGCTGTCGTTGACTCCTGAAGCAGCAGGAGGTAGTCGGATGGCGCTCTACGCCTTCGACGGGACCGGGAGCGAAGACCGGAACGGAGCAGATCGGGACAGCAATGTTCTCGACTTCTTTCGCGCGTATGACGGCGGTCCCAGGAACGACAATCCCTCGCTCCCGATCGGGAGCCTGTATCTGAAGGGGATCGGCAACCGTTCCCGCGCATTCGTGGGCCACAACGCCCCCGAGGCCTTCGGTGTCGGAGGCCATCGGCGAGTCCGCCAGGCACTGGATCGACTCGAAAACAACCTGGAAACCGGCGACACCGTGGTCGACGTGATCGGCTTCAGCCGGGGCGCAGCGCTCGCCGTCTCATTCGCCAACGAGCTGGCTGGAAAGCTTCCCCGCGTCTCGATCCGCTTCATGGGTCTCTGGGATGTCGTAGGACAGTTTGGCGCGCCTGGACGTCGATTCAATGCCGGCCATGACATGGGTATGCCGCCGAATGTCATGCGCTGCTATCACGCGATGGCCCTCGACGAAACACGACTGCTCTTCCCGCTGACGCGGCTGTCAGAGACCGATTCCGACACCGGCCGCCTGCTCGAAGTCTGGTTTCGAGGTGTGCACACTGATGTCGGAGGTGGCAACGGGAATCGAGGTCTCAACTGGATTTCGTTGAACTGGTTGTTCGAGAACGCGCGCCGCGACGGCCTCCCCATCAACCGGACCTCAGTGGTGGCGAATTCCGCCGACAGCAAATTGCCTCAGCAGATCAGCCGACACGATGTCGATCCGCACCACCGCAGAGCGATCCTGTCGACCGATCTGTTGCACGCCAGTGTCCGGCTGGATCCGGGCGTCGTCGGGCGCCCGCATAACAACCCGCGTATTCCGCTGGCGCGGATCGACGACGGGGGTCAGATCGAGGAAGTGGTGGAGTGACTACGACGCGACCCGGGTCGTCTTCTCGACGATCCCTGGACCGAGCCGGCGCTGCGCGTTTGCCGCGTAGTTGTTCTCGAGATACTCGACGCCGTCGACCGTGATTTGCAGTATCGACCCGTCGGATCGCGTGATGAACTTCTTCTGGATCAGAAACCAGATGGTGAACTCGAGATGTTCGCGTGCACGACCGATCAGCTTCTCGAGATCGAGCGGCGAGAGCCCGGGGCTGTCGAGTTCGAGGCGACGTCGCGTATAGAGCACTTCGAGGACGGTGAGCCTGATACCACGCTCGGCGTCGAAATTGTTCTCGGCCTCGGCGCCGCTTGCCACCAGTCGCCAGCGCTCCTGCCGCAGCCTGGTGTGGATGACGTCGTAGCGGGCACGCTGTTCGGGATCGCTGAGAACACGATAGGCATCATTCAACGCGCGGAACTGTGCCTCGTTGCCCGTTTCGGCGTTGTCAGGGTGGTAGCGCTGGGCCAGCAGCCTGAAGACGCGATGGACCGTTTCGGGCTCAGCGTTGGGGCTGATTTGAAGAATCTCGTAATAATCGAGCGCCTGATTTGACGACACGCCGTCTCCTTGGCTGGTTATCGGCCCGGCCACGTCAATCCGGCCAGCCGTCCAGGGAATCAGTCGTCCCTTGAGTGCGAAATTCTGGGCCGAACGGTATACCCTATGGGGTCGCACTGCTCGTCATCTTCTTCCGGGAGAGAACAGCTATGTCCGTACGTTACGCGCGTCGACTTCTGGCCCTGTCCGCGGCCGTCTTTCTGGTCGCGTCCTCGGCATATGCCCAGGCAACGCAGACCAAGCCCTTCGAGCCCACCGTCGGCCAGGCCGGCAAAGACGTCGTCTGGGTGCCCACGCCACAGACGCTGGTCGAGCAAGATGCTCGACCTGGCGAAGGTAACCCCCCAGGACTACCTGATGGACCTCGGCTCGGGAGACGGACGTACGGTCATCACGGCGGCCAAGCGCGGTCTTCGCGCACAGGGGGTCGAGTACAACCCTGACATGGTGGCGCTGTCGCAGCGCAACGCGAAGGAAGCCGGTGTCAGCGACAAGGCCACCTTCGTGAAGGCTGACCTCTTCGAGACCGACTTCTCCAAGGCGCAGGTCGTCACGATGTTCCTGCTTCCCTCCATCAACCTTCGGCTGCGTCCCGAAGATCCTGGAGATGAAGCCGGGCACGCGCGTCGTGTCGAACACCTTCACGATGGACGACTGGCAGGCGGACGAGACGGCGACGGTCACGCGAGGACTGCACGAGCTGGTGCACGGCGCTCCTCTGGATCGTGCCCGCCAAGGTCGAAGGCACATGGCAGCTTCCCCAGGGCGCGCTGACGCTCACGCAGAAATACCAGATGGTATCGGGGACGCTCGGGTCGGCGCCGATCAGCGACGGCCGCCTTCGTGGCGAGGACATCACCTTCACCGCCGGTGGTGCGAAATACACCGGCAAGGTGAACGGCACGTCGATGAGCGGCACGACGAGTGGTGGCAGCGGCGGCAAGTGGTCCGCGACGCGGAAGTAACCCGTGGCAAGCTGGCTTCTCGTTCTGAGCACACTGCTGGCGTCGGGTCTCGGACTTCAGGTCCGGCCCGACGCGCCAGCCGACTCGACATTCCACGCCGTCTCGTATGTCGAGACGCGACCGTCATCGACCAAAGCCGCGATCGACGCGCTGCGCCGGTACCGTGACGCGAGCCGCAAGCGTGACGGATTCGTGCGAATCGAGTTCTTCGAGCAGATCGGCCGTCCCGGGCACTTCGTCGTCCTCGAAGCCTGGCGCGATCAGCAGGCGTTCGATGGCAGCGACCCGGCAATCCAGAAACAGCTCATCGACGCGCTCGAGCCGATCCGGGTCGGCCGGCTACGACCAGCGACCGTATAAGACGCTCACAACGGCGCGCGGGTCGACTACGCCGGACCGGCACGCCGTCTACGTGATCTCGCACGTCGACATCGCGCCGCAGTCGCAGGGACCGCCCGCCGACGCTCTGCGAAGTCTCGCCGAGGCGAGCCGCAAGGAGCCCGGCAACCTGCGCTTCGACGTCGTTCAGCACACGATGCGCGGCAATCACTTCACCGTCGTCGAAGGGTGGCGGAATCAGCAGGCGCTCGATGCGCACGTCGGCTGCGGCCCACACGCAGACAGTATCGCGACACGCTCCAGCCGATACGGGCAGCCCGCTCGACGAGCGTGTCTACAAAGCCATCGAGTAAGTGGAGGAATCATGCTCAGTGACGCGACCATTGCGCGTTCAAGGCCAGTCTGCGCGGACAGCTCATTGCGCCGGGCGATGCGCAGTACGACGAGGCACGCAAGGTCTACAACGGCATGATCGATCGGCGGCCCGGGCTCATCGCGCGCTGCGCGGACGTCGCCGACGTCCAGACGGCGGTGAACTTCGCACGCGAGCAGAAGCTCCTCGTGTCGATTCGCGGCGGCGGCCACAACGCCATCGGCCTCGGGGTGTGCGACGACGGCCTGGTGATCGATCTGTCGGCCATGCGATACGTGCGCGTCGATCCGAAGAAGAAGACCGTCCTGGTCGGCGGCGGTTCGCTCTGGGGCGACGTCGATCATGCCGACGCACCCGTTCGGCCTGGCCGTGCCCTCCGGAATCATCTCGACGACCGGCGTTGGCGGGCTGACGCTCGGCGGAGGAATCGGGCACCTGACGCGTCAGTTCGGCCTGAGCATCGACAGCATCCTCGCCGTGGACATGGTGCTGGCCGACGGCCGGTTCGTCACCGCCAGCGCGAAGGAGAATTCGGATCTCTTCTGGGCCGTTCGCGGTGGCGGCGGCAACTTCGGCGTGGTCACGTCGTTCCTGTTCAAGGGCCATCCGGTTCACACCAACTACGCCGGGCCGATGCTCTGGGAGATGGATGACGCGCCCGAGATCATGAAGTGGTATCGCCGCTTCATCAAGAAGGCGCCGAAGGAGCTCAACGGATTCTTCGCCTTCCTCACGGTGCCGACCGGACCGCCGTTTCCCGAGCACCTCCACAACAAGAAGATGTGCGGCGTCGTCTGGTGCTACACCGGAGCCGCTGAAGAGCGGTCCGAAGGTGTTCAAGCCTATCCGCGGATTCAAGACTCCGGCACTCGACATGGTGGGACCGATTCCGCACCCGGTCATGCAGAGCATGTTCGATCCGCTCTTCCCAGCCGGGCGATCAGTGGTACTGGAAAGCGGACTTCGTTCACGAGTTGAGCGACGACGCGATCGCCCTGCACGTCGAGCACGCCAGCAAGCTGCCGACGTGGCAGTCGACGATGCACCTGTATCCGATCAACGGCGCGGCCGCCCGAGTCAAGAACAAGGCGACGGCGTGGGCGTATCGTGACGCGACGTGGGCCGCGGTGATCGTCGGCGTGGATCGCGATCCCGCGAACAAGGACGCGATCACGAACTGGGCGAGGGACTACTGGACCGCCCTCCATCCCTACTCGGCGCCCGGCGCCTACGTGAACTTCATGATGGACGAGGGCGAGGATCGCGTGAAGGCGACCTACGGCAAGAACTACGCGCGGCTGACAGAAGGTGAAGAAGAAGTACGACAAGGCCAACCTGTTCCGCTTCAACCAGAACATCAGACCGGCGAAGTAGGCATCGGGATCCCGACAAAAGCACGGGCACAGAGGAGATCAGAATTTCCTCTCTGCCTCAGAGCCTCGGCGTGTCGTAATCGCAAGACATGGGAAATATCTGGTCCTGGCTGGGGCTCGGCGCACGCGAGCCCGAGGAACACTCCCCTCTGCGGGACGTCGTCAACGCGCTCGACCGGCTGGAGCCGGATCGCGCGCGCTACCTCGCGCGATTCGCCTACCTGCTCGGCCGTGTCGCGCACGCGGATCAGCACGTGAGCCCGGAAGAGACGGCGGCGATGGAGCGGCTCGTGCTCGACGAGGGCGGCCTCACGCAGGATCAGGCCATGCTCGTCGTCAGCCTCGCGAAGACGAGCAATCTGCTGTTCGGCGGAACGGCCGACTTCGAGGTCGCGCGCGAGTTCGCCGAGAGCGCGAGCTACGACGAGAAGCTCGCGCTGGCGAGATGCCTGTTCGCCGTGGCAGCGAGCGAGGACGCCATCTCCATGGCCGAGGAGACCGAGATTCACCGCATCCTCAACCAGTTGAAGATCCAGCCGCACGGACCTCACGGCGCTACGCGTCGCCACACCGCGCGCATCTGCCCGGTCTCACGACCCAGAAAAAGAGCTAGTTTCGTCAACGCGCCGACAACTCTTCTCCGACGATGTACTCGACACTCATGGCGGCGCGCGTTTCGAAGCAGGTGGTGAGTCCGCATCCGGACGTGATAGCGAGCCGCTTGAAAAAGCGCTCCACACTCTCTGAATCGCGCAATTCGGGCGCGTGCGCGACTTCGACGGCGTGCTGGAGTTCGTGGGCGAGCAGAGGGACGAGGCGACGTTCTGTACCAGCGATCTCAACGGCGATGCGCAGATAGCGATATTCTCCCCGCGCGACGATGTTGTGCGCCAGGTAACCGCGCAAGGGCTGGCGAGTGCGAATCGGCTCGACATAGACAATTACATCGGACTCGTTCAGTGCCACGATCAAGCGACGGAACGTCGCCGAGCCTGAGATGCCCGCATCGATGAGCGCAAGAATCTTCGGTTCAGTCGAGCGGACGTGCGACGAGGAAGCGTCCTGTGCCGTGAGCGCCAGCGCGAGAATCATGAGCGTCAACATCGCCTGCCTCCTGATGCGTTCGGGTCGAACGACAGGCGATGGTGCGATTGAGCGGCGCCGCAGGTCGGGAGGGGTTCGGGAGAAATTCAGGAGAACTTCGAGGGATTCGTGACGGTGCGATTTGGCGCCTTTGCGCTCGACTCAGACCGCCGCCAGGTCACGCGCGGCGATATCGAGATTCATCTCACGCCCAAAGCGTTCGATCTATTGGCCCTGCTGGTTGACGAAGCGCCGCGAGTGGTGAGAAAAACCGAGCTGCACGAACGACTCTGGCCGGGAACGTTCGTGTCGGACGCGGCACTCGTGGCACTCGTGAAGGAACTTCGGCGGGCACTGGAGGACAACGACCCAAAGACACGGATCATTCGAACGGCGCACGGCGTGGGCTACGCGTGTGCCGCGCCGATCGATCGCGAGCCGGCGCGACCAACACCTGTGAGCCGCTGGATCGTAACCGGTGGCCGGCGCATCGCTTTGGCCGACGGTGAGAACGTCATCGGCCGCGAGCCAGCCGCCGCGATCCTTCTCGATGTCGCCGGCGTGTCACGGCGTCATGCGCGGATCGTTGTGAGTGAACGCGGCGCTGTCCTGGAGGATCTCGGCAGCAAGAACGGCACGAGAATCGGGGACACGCTGGTGACGGGGATGGTGGCGCTCCACGACGGTGACGCGATTCACGTGGGCCCCGTGCCGATCATCTATCATGCCGCCGCGTCCGGCATTTCGACCGACACGGTGCCATTCCCGGTACGCACGTAGAAGCCCTCGGCTCCGCTATACTTCCGGCGTTCCCCCACAATGGCGCTCACGCCCGGCACCCGCCTCGGCGCCTACGAAGTCCTTGCCCTGTTGGGCAGCGGCGGGATGGGCGAGGTCTACCGCGCCCGCGATACGCGGCTGGATCGCATCGTTGCGATCAAAGTCCTTCCCGCCGGCGTCGCCGGCGATCCCAATCGTCGTGAGCGGCTGGACCGCGAAGCCCGGGCGATCTCGAGCCTGAACCATCCGCACATCTGTACGCTCCACGACGTCGGCCATCAGGATGGCATCGACTATCTGGTGATGGAGTTGTTGGAGGGGCAGACGCTGGCCGAGCGACTCACCAAGGGAGCACTTCCGCTCGATCAGGCGATGCGGTACGCGATTCAGCTGGCCGACGCGCTCGATGCGGCGCATCGACACGGGATCGTCCACCGCGATCTGAAGCCCGCCAACATCTTCATCGCTCATGGCGGATCGTCTGCCGCGACGATCACGAAGCTGCTCGATTTCGGGATCGCCAAGGCGACGCCTCTCGGCCAGACCGCGGCGACCGCGGCCGCTACCTTGACGGAGCAAGGCACGCTGCTCGGCACGCTGCAGTACATGGCGCCCGAGCAACTCGAAGGACGCGATGCCGACCCGCGAAGTGATCTGTTTGCGTTCGGCGCGGTGCTCTACGAGATGGTGACCGGGCGTCGGGCGTTTCCGGGCGAGAGCCAGGCGAGCGTCATCGCGGCCGTGCTCGACTCCGAGCCACCGCCGCTCTCGACCAGCCAGTCGCTGACGCCCCCGGCACTCGAGCACCTCGTGAAGACCTGTCTGGCGAAGAACCCGGACGAGCGGTGGCAAGCCGCTGGTGACGTTAAGCGGCAACTCGAATGGATCGCCGCGAGTGGTCAGTCGTCGGCCGCGAACGATGCCGCCCGCCCTGGCGCGGCCGCTTCGCGGCCACGCTTTCGAAGCCTCTCCTGGGCCCTGGTCGGCGCGGCCGCTCTCAGGTACGACGGCTCTGGCGTTCATTCACTTCGGCGAAACGCGGGCTGAGACGCCAGTGATTCGATCGACGATTCTTCCTCCACAAAATGCCACCCTCGACTTCAGGTTTGGCAGGGGCCTCCCGGCCTTGTCGCCCAATGGACGTCGCATCGTCTTCGGCGGACAGACTGCCGATGGTCTGGCGCCGTTGTGGGTTCGCTCGTTGAACGGGCTGGCGGCGCAGGCTCTGGCCGGTAGCGAGGGCGCGACGTTTCCTTTCTGGTCGCCCGACAGCCAGTTCATTGCATTCTTCGCCGATGGCAAGCTCAAGAAAATCGAGGCGTCGGGTGGCCCCGTACAGACGCTCACGGACGCACCGGACGGCCGGGGAGGAAGCTGGGGCCGTGACGGCGTCATCATTTTCGCGCCGAGCTTCATCGCGGGGCCGCTCCTAAGCGTTTCGTCGGACGGAGGAGCGTCGACACGGGTCTCCGATGAATCCGGGAGCTTCCCGTGGTTTCTCCCGGACGGTCGGCATTTCCTTTATCAGGAGCAGCAGGGCAGCGATAGTGCGAGCTTGCCCATTCGAGTGGGATCTCTTGATGGCTCCCCGAGCGCCGTCGTCGGATCAGGCACGAACGCGATCTACGCGCAAGGTCACATGTTGTTTATTCGCCAGAACACACTCATGGCCCAACCATTCGACATCGAACGCCTTGTGACCACGGGACAAAGCGTGCCGGTGGCGGAGCGCGTTGAAAGCGTCCTGGGCAGCGGGCGAGTCGGAGCCTTCTCGGCGTCAGAAGGCGGGCTGATCGTGTATCAAGAAGCCTCGGCCGGCGTTGGAGCAGTTCTCACGTGGTTCGATCGCAGCGGCAAGGCGGGCACGACTGTTGGCGATGTGACGAGGCAAGATGTGTTCGAGCTCTCGCCAGATCAGAAACGCGTCGCGGCCGTCATTCAAGATCAGGAAGCCGAGGATATCTGGATCTACGACCTCGCGCGCGGGCTTCCGACCCGGGTCACTTTCGATGCGTCGCGCGACGTCAGCCCCGTGTGGTCACCAGACGGTCGCAGTATCGTCTTCGGCTCGAACCGGAAAGGGCGATTCGATCTCTACCGCAAGACCGTGGATGGTGTCGGCGCTGAAGAACTGCTCTACGCTGATGATGCCGATAAGCACCCCACGAGTTGGTCGGCGGACGGGAAGTGGCTCCTGTACCGATGCCGACGGGCTCGCGTCGAACACAGGGCGCGATGTGTGGGCTCTTCCGATATCTCAACAGCCCGGTCCCGCCCTGCAACCGATTCCTGTCTTGCGGACCAGGTTCACCGAGTTCAACGCTCGATTCTCTCCGAATGGCCGGTGGCTTCTCTATCATTCGAATGAATCGCAACGGGTGGAGGTTTACGTGAGACCGTTTCCCGCGCCAACCGAGGCTGGCAAGCGGCAGGTGTCCGCGGCGGGTGCGATTGACGCTCGCTGGCGGAATGACGGTCGCGAGATCTTCTATGTGAGCCTTGTAAGCTCCCCTGGTCAGTTGATGGCCGCTGAGGTGGCGGTCGACAACGGCGCCGTCGAAGTTGGCTCGGTCCGGCGCCTCTTCAATTTGAACGAGTCGTCCAATAACGCGTTCGCCGCCACGAAGGACGGCCGCTTCCTCATGCTCATCGCAGCCGGGCCCGCGTTCGACAAGCCCCTCACCCTGATTCAGAACTGGCCAGCGGGGTTAAGGTGACACGAGAAGCCCTGCGCACGCTTCGAACCGAGCACGACAGTGACGCCCGACCGGCGGAAACAGATCCAACTCGTGCAGCACTGGGCCGAGGAACTGAAGCGGCTCCCGCCTCGAACTGATGACGCTGCAACCCGGCACCCGCCTCGGCGCCTACGAAGTGCTTGCGTTGCTCGGCAGCGGCGGGATGGGCGAGGTCTACCGTGCCCGCGATACTCGGTTGGGTCGCATCGTCGCGATCAAGGTACTTCCCGCCAACGTCGCGAGCGATCCCGATCGTCGGCAGCGGTTGGACCGCGAAGCCCGCGCGATCTCGAGCCTGAACCACCCGCACATCTGCACGCTCTACGACGTCGGCCATCAGGATGGCATCGACTACCTAGTGATGGAGTTGTTGGAGGGGCAGACGCTGGCCGAGCGGCTCATCAAGGGTGCGCTTCCGCTCGATCAGGCGATGCAGTACGCGATTCAGCTCGCCGACGCGCTCGATGTCGGCGCATCGACACGGGATCGTCCACCGCGATCTGAAGCCCGCCAACATCTTCATCGCTCATGGCGGATCGTCTGCCGCGACGATCACGAAGCTGCTCGATTTCGGGATCGCCAAGGCGATGCCTCTCGGCCAGACCGCGGCGACCGCGGCCGCAACCTTGACGGATCAAGGCACGCTGCTCGGCACGCTGCAGTACATGGCGCCCGAGCAACTCGAAGGACGCGGTGCCGATCCGCGCAGTGATCTGTTTGCGTTCGGCGCGGTGCTCTACGAGATGGTGACCGGGCGTCGCGCGTTTCCGGGCGAAAGCCAGGCGAGCGTCATCGCGGCCGTGCTCGATTCCGAGCCGCCTCCGCTCTCCGCCAGCCAGTCACTGACACCGCCTGCACTCGAGCACCTCGTGAAGACGTGCCTGGCGAAGAACCCGGACGAGCGGTGGCAAGCCGCCGGTGACGTCAAGCGGCAGCTCGAGTGGATCGCCGCGAGCGCCCGATCGGACGCGACGGCGTCAACAACTTGCGACACGCGCGCCTCATGAACGCCATCTCACAAGGACCGTCGCGGTGATCGCGTCCTTCGCGGCGCTCATCGTCGTCGGCGCACTCGCGTGGTCCATCCGGACAGAGGAACAGACCGCGCCGCCGCGCGTCACGCGCACGACCATTGTGACATCCGGCGGATCGGCGGTTTCCATCGCTGCCGGCCGCAGCCTGGCGATCACGCCCGACGGTACACGCGTCGTTTACATCGGCAACAACGGCACACAGCTTTTCGTCCGCGCGATCGATCAATTCGACTCGACTCCGATCTTCACGGCTGCGATCCTCTGAATCGAGGTGTTCCGTCTCGCCCGACGGCAATCCGTTGGGTTCGCGGAGGGCAGCACGCTCAAGACGATCGCCCTCACGGGGGGCCGGCCAAGACGATCATCGCCGGGCATCGCCGGATATGGAGCGACGTGGGCGGCGGATGACACCATTATCCTTCCCATGACGGACCGTGCCGCGGGTTGCATCGCAGTGCCAGCTGCGCGGCGGCGACGTCACGATGCTGACGCGGCCGGACGCGGAGCACGGCGAGCTCGCGCATGTCTGGCCCGCGATGCTGCCAGGTGGGCGCGCCGTGCTCTTTACCATCACCGCCACCACAGGCGGCCTCGATGCGGCGCAGATCGCCGTCCTCGACCTCGTGACCGCACATCAAGTGTCTGGTGCGGGGCGGCAGCGATGCTCACTACGTCCCGGGCGGATTCAGCTCGCCGGAGCGCCCCGAGCGCGAAGGGGGGCACCTCGTCTATGTGAAGGGAAGCACGCTGGTGGCTGTGCCGTTCGACCTTGCACGGATGGAGGTCCGTGGAACGCCGGTACCCGTGCTGACGCGTCTGGCGACTATGTCCATCGGGAGCGGACATTTCGACGTCGCCGACCAACGGGACTCTCGTATACCTGGACCGCCGACTCGCGTACTGCGCCAGCTCGCACGCTGGTGTGGGTGGATCGGCAGGGCCTGGAGACGCCGCTGTCGGCATCGTTGCCCGCGCGCCCCTACGGCCAACCGCGTGTGTCGCCAGACGGGACGCAAGTCGCGGTGGCAATCAACGACCAGGAGAACGACATCTGGGTGTGGGATGTCGCAGGCAAGACGCCGCTCAGAAAGCTGACGTCTGGTCCCGCGACTGACTTCTTTCCGGTGTGGACGACGAACTCCCGTCGTCTGCTCTTCGGCAGGCCAGGTGGCGGTCTTTTCTGGCAGGCGGCAGATGGCACCGGCAAGGAAGAGGCACTCAACAGCGAGTCGGGCACGGGAATGCTGCCATCCGGCGTGACGCCGGACGGCACGCGAGTGCTGTTCTCGCTAGGCGCCCGGGACGTCATGGCGATGGCACTCGACGGTCGGCGCGTGGAACCACTGGTTCAGACGCAGTTCAACGAGCGCAACGGCGTCGTGTCTCCGGACGGCCGCTGGCTGGCCTACGAATCCGACGCCTCAGGGAAGTTCGAGATCTACGTCACGCCGTTTCCTAAAGTAGCCGGCGCAGGAGAATGGCCGATCTCAACGGCCGGGGGCACGCGGCCGCTCTGGGCGCGGAATGGTCAGGAACTGTTCTTCGTGGCGCCCGACGGCGCGATCATGGCCGTGCGCGTCGATCCTCGCGGGAACGTGTGGAGTTCGGGCAGCCCGGTCAAACTTTTCGGTGGCCCGTACGCCACCGGGGCCCCGGCCAGCGGCCGGAACTATGACGTGTCCAAAGACGGCAAGCGATTTCTCATGGTCAAGTCGCCGCCCAGCGATCAGTCCGCCGCACCGCAAATCGAACTCGTGCAGCACTGGGCCGAGGAACTGAAGCGGCTCGTGCCCTAGTCGGGTTTGATGGCGGGTCTTCAGACTGGCCTTTACGTGCGCTCGCGGTGATACCGAATCAGAGCAAGCAATCGATAAAGTCCGTGCACGAACTTGCCGTAGGGCAGCGTCAGGAGCAGCACCAGCACGACAGCGAGGTGCACGACGAGCAGGATTCCCATCGCCTGACTGTGACGAAGGACGAGCAACGCGAGACCCGTCAGGCTCGTGAGGAAGAGCAGTGCGAGGAACAGGCTATCGAGGCCGCGCGTGTCTTCCTCGCCAAGCGCCGGGTCGCGCGTCTGTCGCAGTGCAGCCAGCCCCAGTGGCCCGACGAGCAGCCCGAATCCACCCGCCGCACCGAGCAGCACCGGAAGGCTCGAGTACGCGTACGGAGCGTGCCAGCCGAACACGCTGTGATAGAACGCGGCGACCGTCGTGGACGCGAAGCACAACGCGAAGCCGTAGAACGTGCAGTGATGAAACCACCGCCGCCACGGCATGCGCACTTCCAGGTTCGACGTGCAGTCGCTGCCGCTGCCGTGCAGGTGACGAAGCGTCAGCGCGTCGCGCACGGCTGGGCCAACGCCGGTGCCGGGACCGAGAGCGCCCGCGTCAGCGTCGCGCCAGAATCGCACGCCTGAGATCGCGAGTGCGACCAGCACAAAGATCGACACCGCACCGAATGTCGTCACCATCACGCCGTGCGGGATGACGCCGTAGAAGTCAGCGGAGCCGTCGGACGACACGATGGCCTGGCCGTTGGCGAGCGTGGCCAGTAAGAGGGCGGAGAACACGAGTGCCAGCGCAGCCAGACCTGTGCGAAACCCGTTGCGGCGAAACGCGCGGCCGAGCACAGGCGGCCAGGCATGGGCCTCGTAGGAGCGCGTGCGAACGTCCGCGAGCAACGAGGGCACGTTGATGCCGAACTCGTGCGGCGGCGCAAACTGACAGGCGTAGAGACATTCGCCGCAGTTGTGGCACAGGTTCGCGAGATACGTCAGGTCGGCCGCACCGAACGTCCGTCGCTTCTCGAGTGCCGGAAACACAGGGCAGTACTGCTCGCAGTAGCGGCATGCGTTACAGACAGTCAGCACATGCTGACCGCGCTGAACCAGGTCATCGGACAGCATGCCGGGCCGCCTCCTCACCGGCAATGCGGCCGAAAACGGTGCCGATCGTCATCCCGAAGCCGGCGAGGTAGCCCTTGAGGAGGATGTTCCCCGCCATGACTTCCCCGGCAGCGTAGACGTTCGCAGCAGGTTGACCGTCCGACATCAGCACGCGCGTGTGCGCATCCACCTTGAGACCGAGATAGGTGAACGTGATCCCCGGCCGGAGCGGATACCCCCAGTACGGCGGCGTGTCGAGCCGCTGCGCCCAGTGCGTCTTGTTCGGACTGAGTCCCTCGGTGCGGCAATCGTCGAGCGCGCTCGGGTTGAGCGTGCCAGGGCGCACTGCGCCGTTGAAAGTCTCGACCGTCGCCTCGAGGGTCGCAGGCTCGAGGGTGAGGAGACGCGCCAGCTCGCCGATCGAGTTCGCGACGATCGGAGGGAACACCGACGGCATGAACGTGTCGGCGGTCTTCGCATCGACGATCGAATACGCAATCTGCGCGGGCTGTCGCGCGATCAGCTTTCCCCAGATCGCGTACCGCTTCGGCCACACGTCCTCGCCCTCGTCGTAGAAACGATGGCCCTCCGCATTGACGACGATCCCGAATGGGATGCAGTCGAGTCTGGTGACGATGCCGCCGTCGAATTTGGGGGCGCGCGCATCGACGGCAATCGCGTGGCACTCGCGAGGATCGCCAATCTGTTGCGCCCCAGCCTCGAGCATCCGCTTCAATGGCACGCCGGTGTTGTAGGGCGTGCCACGGATGATGAAGTTGTCGGCGACGTCGCCCCATGCCTCGCGCAGCCAATCCAGGTTCGCCTCGAAGCCCCCTGACGCGATGACAGCCGACACGGCACGGACGGTGCGCCGGCGCCCGCCGATCTGCACTTCGACCGATTCGAATCGTCCCTTCGCGATACGCAGATCCACGACGTCCGCTTCGTAGAAGACGTCGATGCCGAGACGCTCGGCGGAGGCGTAATAGCGTGTTCATCAACGCCTTGCCGCCACCAAGAAAGAAGAGATTCGTGCGTCCAAGCTGCAGGGTGCCGTGAAGCGCGGCCTGAAAGCGCACGCCCTCGTGCGCCATCCACTGCGGGCAGGTCGCCGACTGCTGGATCGCCATGCGCGCGAGCGACTCGTCGATCGGTCCGCCGTTGACACTGCGCAGGTCCGAGAGGAACTCGTCTTCTGTGTAGGTGCCGGTCAGGTATTGGCCGGGTGTTGTGTGAAGGCAGCGGAAGTTGCGCGTGTGCCGGCTGTTCCCGCCACGGAAGTCGCGAGGCGCACGCTCGAGGACGACGACGCGGGCGCCGGCACGTCGCGCGGTAATCGCCGCGCACAGCGCGGCATTGCCGCCGCCAACCACCGCCACGTCGTAGTCAGGAGTGTCGTTCACGCCAATTTCTTCGTGACCAGCCTCGAGCCGAACAACAACATGGCTGCCGATAGCAGCAGGACCGCAGAGATCGGACGCGTCACGAAGATCGAGACGTCGCCTTCGCTGATCGCCATCGCCCGCCGAAACTGCAGCTCCGACAACGGGCCGAGGACCAGACCGAGCACCGCCGGGACGAGCGGCACGTCGTAGATGCGCATGGCGCAGCCCACCACACCCACGAGATAGAGAATCGCGAGATCGAGCAGCGATCCGTTCAGGCTGTACGCGCCAAGCGATGCCAGGACCAGAACACCAGCAAAGAGCAGACGGCGCGGCATCAGCATGACGCGGGCCCAGACACCCACGAGCGGAAGATTGAGCACCAGCAGCATCACGTTGCCAATGTAGAGGCTTGCGATGAGCGTCCACACGAGATCGGGACGCGACGTGAACAGCAGCGGGCCCGGCTGCAGCCCGTACTGCTGAAAGGCCGCCAGCATCACCGCCGCCGTCGCCGACGAAGGAAGACCAAGCGTGAGCAGCGGAACCAGGACGCCGGCCGCCGCCGCATTGTTCGCGGCCTCAGGCCCGGCAACGCCTTCGATCGCGCCGTGCCCGAAGCGCTCCGGCTCTTTGCTCAGTCGCTTCTCTGTCGCGTAGGACACGAAGGTCGGAATCACCGTGCCGCCGCACGGAAGAACGCCGAGTGGAAATCCGATCGCCGCCCCGCGCAGCCAACTCCCCCACGATCGTCTCCACTCGTCACGACTCATACCGGTGAAGTCGTGCAGCACGACCGCCTCTGGCTCGCTTCTACCGTACTGCCACGCCTGAAACATCGTTTCGCCGACGGCGAACAGTCCGATGACAAGGATCACGACGTCGATGCCGTCGAGCAGCTGCGGGATGCCAAACGAGAAGCGCGCATCGCCGGTGAGTTGATCGATGCCGACGAGACCGACCGACAGCCCGAGGAACAGGCTGAACAGTCCCTTCACTCGCGATGGGCCGAGCAGGAGCGACACCGTGGTGAACGCGACGACCGTCAGCGCAAAGTATTCGGCCGGACCGAAACGTAGCGCCGCCCGGGCAAGTGCGGGCGCGAAGAACGTCAGCGCAATCGTCGCGAGCGTACCTGCGACGAACGACCCTACCGCCGCGGTCGTCAGCGCTGCAGCACCGCGACCCTGGCGCGCCATCATGTATCCATCGATGGCCGTCGCGATCGATCCGGTCTCACCCGGCGTATTGAGCAGGATGCTCGTCGTCGAGCCGCCATACATCGCGCCGGAGTAGATCCCGCCGAACATGATGAACGCGCTGATCGGATCGAGGTTGAAGGTCACCGGCAGCAGCACGGCTACGGTCAGCGCCGGGCCGATCCCTGGCAGCACACCGATCGCCGTGCCGAGCGTGGTACCGACGAGCGCCCACCCGAGATGATGGAGTGCGAACGCGCTGGCGAACCCGGCGCCCAGGGCGCGAAGCGTTTCGAGCATTGACTAGAGCCAGCCCTCCAGCGGGCCGGCCGGCAAGGGGAGCTGAAGGAGACGACCGAACAACAGGTAGGCGCCGATGGCCATGACCACGGCGAACACGACGTCTCGAATCGGATGTCGATCGTCGAAGGCTCTGGCCGTCAGCCAGAACATGGCCGTCGATGCGGTGACGAACCCGACGGTCTCGGCGATCGCGAGGTTGACGACCAGCGCGAGCCCGATCCACCACACCGTGCCCGAGATCTTGATGCGTGGACGAAGCGCGGTCGCAACGCCGCTCGCTCCACGCCCCACCACGAGCGCAGCGATCGCGCAGACAGCAAGCCCCGTCAGCACGAAGGTTGGATACGCGCCGACTGACGCCAGCGTGCCGCCGCTGCCCTGCCCAGTGTCAAGCTGCTGCAGCGTCGTACGCACTCGCGTCTCTTCGCCATCGACGAACTGAGAGAACCTCTCACCAGCCAGATACCGGTCGATCCATCGATAGCGCGCCAGCGCTTCTCGCCATTCCGGTGTGACCACCATGGCCGCAATGATCGACTCGAGACGCTGACGCTCGCGCGCGCCGATCCCGGCGGAGCGACGACGGATCGCCAGTTCTCGAATTCGAGATTGACACCCTGTTCGCGCAGCGTCGGCACGTCGAGACCAGGCAGGCGTTCTGCGCTCGAGACAGCGAGAGCCCGCACGGTGCCCGCCTGTATCTGTGGCTCGAGCTCGGCGAGGCCGTTGATGCCGAGCGAGACCTGTCCGCCCAGGATCGCGGACAGCGATTCGCCGCCACCTGAAAACGCGACGTAGTTGATGCGCCCCGGAGGCACACCCACGGCGCCTGCGACGAGGCCCGCGAGAATCTGGTCGCTGCCGCCGGCCGATCCTCCGCCCCACGACAGCGCCTCAGGGCGCTCCTTGAGCGCGCGAATCATGTCGGCCAATGTGCGAAACGGCGAGTTAGCCGGCACCACGATCGCTTCGTATTCACCGGTGAGACGCGCGATCGGCGTCACCTCATGCAACGTCACCGGCGATCGATGCATCACAATGCCGCCCAGCATGATCAGCCCGGACACCAGAATCGCATCGTCGCGTCCCTGTTCCGAGCCAACGAATCGCGCCAGGCCGATTGTGCCTGCAGCGCCGGGAATGTTCTCAACAGGCGCAGTTCGAACGATGCCGGCTCGCTGGAGCACCTGCTGCATCACGCGTGCGGTCTGATCCCAGCCACCGCCGGGTGCAGCGGGAGCGATCAAACGAAGCTGGTCGAGCTGTGGCTGCTGGGCAGCGGCGACGCTGCACGCTGACAGGCAGAACACAATCGACGCCAACGCTCGATGCAGGCGAGACATCGAGGTGCATTCTAGTTCTTTGGAGTCAGCGGAGATGACGGAGGGCACGGATCACCGCGGAGACGCGGAGACGCGGAGGCGCGGAGGCGCGGAGGCGTCAAAACTAGTTGGAGAACCAGTGATGCGGGTGGCAGCCGGCGGAAGCCGGCTGCTCGAATCGCGGGTCGCCCGAAAACACAAGCTAGACCAGAATCGCGCGCTTGTGTTTCTGGGCGGCCCGCGATCCGGGCCGCGCTTAGCGCGGCCACCCGCATCCTCCGTGTCTCCGTGTCTCCGCGGTTATCCGTTGTCTCCGCAACCTCCGTTGTCTCAAGGACCAGGGAAACAGCGCCGGCCACTCTCAGTGAGTTGTGATGCACTGGGCACAGCATCAGAGGCGTCTCGACTCAACCAGATGGATCGCGGCCCTCGAAACATCGGCATCCAGCCATCGGCGAGCAGATTCGAGACCACGGGCAGATCAGCCGGCAGCCAGATGTAGTGAGGACGAGTCTCCACGAGAAACGCATCGCTGGACGAGGGCACATAGTAGAAGTTCAGATGCTTCTGCATGACCTGATCGCTGTAGACCGTCTCGCGTCTTCCATCAATCGAGACCAGCAGCTCCGGCGCGAAGTGCCAGATGGCGTATTCACCCCAGTCGAACCAGACGACCAGCCGTCCCTGCAACTCGCGCTCCTTCACCATCGCGACGACCTCAGGCTCGGAGTGATCCGCTGCCATGCGCACGCACGTGAGATTGCTCGCCGATGCGACCGCACCACCGACGATGAGTGCAACGACGATGGCGATCGCAAAAGCTGTCGCGAACCCTTGTCGCGGAGCCTGAGGAGCAGCGGAGGGTTTTCGCCACGCACTCAGAGCGGCTGCGATGTCTGGACCAAGCAGCAGCACGACCGCGATCGCGAAGAATGCCTCCAGGCGGCTCACCTGAAACGACCCGACAGCGAGCATCGCGACGACAGCGAGACGCCGCAGCTCCCAGGTCCGCGCGCGCCAGGCGTGCATGATGCCGACAATTGCGGCGAGCGAAAGCACGACCCACAGCGCGACGTATCCGGCTCCCAGGCGATACAGCGGCTGCCAGTCGGTGATCTCGGCGCGGCCGAATCCGACCGTGGTCATCAGGAACTGCCACATCCGCAAGCCGTAGGGGTTTGCGAATGTGCCGACAAGCGCCATCGCGCCCACGGCAAACAGAAGAACTCCCTCGCGTGGAGACGCGCCTCTACCTGGCACCAACGTCAGCACCGCCCACAGTGCGAGCACACCGCCGCCGACGATCCAGCCGCCATGGAAGTTGACCCATGCCGCGAAGAGAAGAGGAATGAGCAGCAGGCGTGCCGGTCCCCTGCAGACGAGGATCCAGATCAGACTCGCGAACGCTACTACCGAGAAGATCTGCGGCCGAACGTGATTGAGTTGGGGGAACGTGCCGAAAACCGTGAGCGCGATCAACAGGTCACGCGTGGCGGTATCGACCTGCTGGCGACTCAGTCCATTCCACACGAGCGCCAGCATGCCGAGCACAACCAGCATCTTGAGCACAACGAGGCCAGGCCCACGGCCAACCGCGAACGCCATGTACATCGCGGACTCGGCGAGCCATTCGTGATTGATCCACTCGCGGTCAGACGTGAACGCGTACTGGTCGAGCCGCGGAATGGTCGCTTCAGAAACGATGTCCTGGCCGAACCGGACGTGGCCCCACAGGTCGGGATCGGCGCGTGTGTGAGTGATGACGGCGAGAAGAATGATGCCCAGCGCCGCTCTGATGAGAACACGGTGCCGGTCTGTCATGTCGTCGTCGCCGGCGCAATCGCATCGAGCTCGGCGAGCAGGTAGTCCCTGAAGAGCGGATAGTTCTCGATCATCGGAAAGTGTCCGATGCCTTTCATGACGGTGACGCGCGACCCGGGAATCGCTTCCGCAACCGCGAGCGACATCTCCGGCGTGCAGGAGTAGTCGAACTCACCGGTGAGCAGCGACACCTTGCACACCCGCGTGTCGATGCGCGTGATGTCCTGCCGTCCGTCCCAGTCGTTGCTGTAGTAGTGGACGTCGCCCGCGTAGACGCCAGGCCCAGCCTGCGTGTAGTACCACCAGTTCTCGCGCGCGTTCACCTCCGGGCTCTGCGGCGCGCACAGACCGTAGGTGTACGACGCGGTCATCTCGCCGCCATGAATCGCAGGATGGTGCAGGTAGTCGTTGTAGCGCCCAGGGGCGTACGCCGTGCTCTCGAGGCCCACGATACCGCGCAGCTCGTGCTGGTATTCAGCCGCCAGCTTGAGCACGATCGCACCGCCCATGGAGCAGCCCAGCACCACTGGACGATCGAGCGCGAGCGCCTGCCACACCTCACGCGTCAGGCTCAGATACTCGTTCGTGGTCAATCGATACTTCTTCAGCCACCAGCCGGATGGCGGCGTCGATCGGCCGTGGTACGGGAGGTCGAATGCGATGACACGAAAGCGCTTCGTGACCTCCGCATCGTTCAGCAGGTGCCGATACTGGCGGCTGTCCGCGCCCGCAGTGTGCAGGCACAGCAACGGCACGCCCTGCCCCGCTTCCTCGAAGAAGATCCGATAGTCCAGCTCGTTGTAGCGAAGCTGCAGGTAGCGGCCGACGATCGGTTCGAGATTCACGCCGCACCCACCAGTCGCATGACCTTCATCACGCGATGCAGTGCTCGCGCGTGCTGCATGGCGACGAGCGAGTCGCCTTCGAGCACGAAGCCGGGGACGCGCATCAGCATCGCGAAGACATCGTGATACAGCGGCTCGGGAGGATGGCTCAGATACTTCCGCCAGATGTCCGGGCTGGCGCGAAAACCGAATACGCACGGTACTCCGAGCTTCGGCGACACGAACCACTGCACCAGCCGGCCGCGCTCGAACCGGACGATGCAGCGATCGTCGCCGCTCGTGAGCGACATTGACAGGGAGAACCAGTCGCCGACGACCTCCATTTCGGGATCGGCAGCGAGCAGGTCGCGAAAGCGTTGCAGCCAGCTCTCGGAAAACATAGGCAGTAGGCGACGGACCTTCTGCAGTAGTGTGCCGTCTCAGTGCTTGCCTTTCGACTCCACGTGCGTGTCGATCCAGGCGATGACCATCTCGGCGAGCTGAAGATTGTTTCGATCCTGCATCAGCATGTGACTGTTCCCCTTGATGCCGAGCTTGGGCAGATACATCATCTCGGCGTCGCCGCCGGCCGCCTTGATCTTCTCGACATAGCGCTCGCAGGAGGCGAACGAGTCCGCCCAGTTCGCGGGACCACCTTTCACGTCACCGAGATGGTCGCCGAACATGATCAGGTTAGGGATCTTCGCGAGCTTGCCGATCTGCTCGCCATTCAGGTCCGCACAGGGCATCTCGATCGAGATCAACCCACGAATGCCTTTCGGATCGATGAGCGCCGCCTGTTGCGGGAAGAAGCCTGACTCGGAATGCCCCATCAGAATCGCGCCGTTCAATTGGACGGCGAGCGCCGCCATGTTCGTCCACGAGGGATTGGGGTTCGGGAGGATCGAGTTGAAATCGGGAATCATCTGCTTATACAACTCGTCCGCTGCTTCGACTGGAAACTGTCCGTCAGGGAACGCCTTGCCGTACTCGGGTCCGAAGCGAAACACGGTCCACGCAATCTGATTGCTGGCCTGGAGCACTGTCGGCAACTGACTCGCGGGAGCAGAGCCCGCCTTCACCGCGTTGATCGCCGACGCGTCGAAGCCCGAACGCGCGCGCGAGACCTGGTCTGCCAGATACACGGGACGATCGCGGCGGACGAAGTACTCATCCCACCCCATGCGTCCGTCCGGCGTCGTCTCCCATGTCTTGCTGCTCAGACAACAGCCGTGCACCATCACGACCGGTACGTGACGGTCGCCATTGGGCGGAACCTGATACTGCACGTACATCTGGTTGACGGTGATCTCGCCACCAGCCGGCGCGCCTCCGCGTCCACCTTGCGGCGGTGCGGGCAGCGCCTTCTTCTCGCCTCCCACGAAGAAGCTCCCCTGCTTCGCGATCACGAGGGGCTTCTCCAGATCCTTTTCGCGTGGCGACTGAGCCGAGCCCGTCGCCGTCGTGGCGACGACTACTGCAATGGCAATGCTGAACGCAGACAGCCTCATGGGTGCTCTCCGTTAATGGGCAAGCTTATTCCAAGAACGGAGAGCCCCGTGAACGTGTCAGGGGTTGGTGACGGTGCTGAACCGGAATGAGATGCCGCCGCTCAGTGCGAGACTCGTTCCACCTTCTTCGACACTGGTCAGACTTCGCCCAACGTTGACGAACGTCGCCGCCATCGTTCCCAGCGGATACGCGACGCCGAACGACACGTCCGTCCGTTGACGGCCAATGCCCATCGAATCGAGGACGGCATCGTCTTTCAACGAGTAGGACTGCGTCAGCGATCCCGTCAGGGCCATTCCACCAGGAGCGCCCCATTCGAGTGCCGCGCCTGAAAAGAACGACCCGCGGGTGAAGAGCCCCGCCGAGCCATAGACCCGGAACGGCTGCCGTCGCAGTTCCACGCTGACTGGAACGGCGAAATGCACGCGACCGTCCGGGCTCCCCGCGCTCAGCACCTCCATCGTCGGACTGACAGCGAGGCCGAACTCGCTCAACGTGAGCGTTGGATCAACGAAGCGTGTACTTCGCGCTCAGGTAGACGTCGTCCATGCCGGAGGCTGAACCGCCCTCATAACTGGCGCGGTAGAACGGAACGCTCGCGCCGACCTGCATGCGATCGGTCACGCCGATGCCCACGCCAACCATTGGCAGGTTGGTCTGCGTCGAACCGAGCATGCGCCAGTGTCCGACACCGATGCTCGTGTAGCCCTCACCTGGCCCCGCAGCGCTGGCGTCATCCAGCCACGCGCCGAATTGGCGATAGGTGCTGATGGGCACCGCCGCCGACGTTGTGGAAGTCGGTGCCGTTGGCGGCGGCGCTTTCGGGCGCCCTTTTCCCTGGGCTTCTGCCAGTCCGGGAAGCGCGAGGCCGACGAAGAGGAACAGGCCGATCGCTGAGGGGAGGAAGCGACGTCTCACAACTGCCTCCCGTTACTTCGCCGCCGGAGCGGTTGTCGAGCCGGTCGTCGTAGTCGATCCACTCACCGTCGTCGAGCCGGTGCTCACCGAGACAGTCGTGGTGGAACCGGTCGCCGGCGCATCTGCCGGTAACGGTGCCGGTGCCGGAGCTGTCCGGACTTGCTTCGCTGCCTGACCGAGGCTCAGGCCGTCAACCGTCATCGCGTCTTTGAGCTGAACGAAGTCGAGCTGCTGGTTTCTCGACGCGTTCAGTGCCGCGATGAACTGTCCCTGATTGCGGAACCCGGTGCTAGCCTCCTCGATCGTCATCCCCGTCGGCAGCATGGTCTTCACCTTGGCGAGCTGACTGGGGTTCTTCGAGATCTTCGTGGAGATCGCATTGGGCTCGAACGTGGGCGGTGGAGTCGATGTCGTGCCGGTGCTCGCCGTCGTCGTGTTCGTGCCACTGGACGTGGTCGTACCCGTTGAGGTCGATGTCGTCTTAGTCGGCTTGTTCGACGCACCGTGCGACGTGCCGCTCGTCTTCGTCGTCGCGCCCTGACTCGTGTTGCCCGCCTTGCTGCCTGATGACCCGTGAGTCGACGGGCCGCCACCTTGAGCGCTGGCGCCAACACTCGGTGACTTGGTAGTCGGCGCTTTGCCGGTCCCGCGGCCCTGCGCCGCAGTCGTGGTGCTCAGCGCGGCCACCGCCACTGCGGTCGTGGCGAGAAGCGAGAATTTACGCATGTCTGGAGTCCTCCCAGGGCACCAGCAACTCCAAGAAAGGTGCCCACGGGCGACGATCTGGCAAGAGGTGCGCGCACAAGGAGTTGGCCGAAAGTGCACGTCGAGCGGCTCCGCTCGCGTGCACGAAAGTGCCACTCGTGCTTTCAAATTTGGACCCGGTGCGCGGGGTCCGGATTGCACCGATCGATCACGGAATGTCGCGCAGCCCCTCAGTCAACTCGATTGAGACGCCCCACGGATCGATCATCGCTGCGGTCGCCATGTTGTTCATCGCAGGATCCTTCCGATACGGCTTCGTGAGCTTGATGCCCTTCGACTCGAGCTGTTTGCTGAATCCTCGAGGCCCCGGACCTCGAACCCAACGTGATCGTAGACGCGACCGGCAGTCGGGGCGTGAGTCATGCTCTGGTCGCCTTCCCAGCGGAAGAAGTTGAGCATGTAACCGACGCCAGGGAGATCGGCCCCGGCGAAGAAGTCGGTGAACGTGTTCGGTCCCGTGCGGGCCGTGGCGTTGAGCGCTTTTATGTACCACTGCTGCATCTCGACGTATTGTTTGTTGATGTAGTGCACGTGATGATGCGTGATCGGCGGCGCGTTGGGCGCCATGTTCGTGACGAGCTCTACCTTCGCACCATCGGGACCGAGCAGATACGAGAAGCGGCCGTAGTTCCCCGCGGTCGGT
Organism: uncultured Acidobacteriota bacterium; assembly: GCA_963757735.1. GTDB lineage: Bacteria > Acidobacteriota > Vicinamibacteria > Vicinamibacterales > UBA2999 > Gp6-AA40. Next base: position 81,347 of record CAVWST010000002.1, on the reverse strand, counting down.
AGCGCGACCTTCTCTCCTGGCTTTGGTTCCCGCCCGGTCGTGAGCTCGTATCCGTTCGCAACGACCTTCGTCGTCAGCGCGGGGACGTCAGGCACGGCAAACCCGATGTGATCGAACGCCGTGCCTTTCGCGGGCCCGGTGGGTTTCTGCACGTTGAGGAACAGGAAGACGTCGGGGAACCTGATGACCTCGATGTTGCCAATCTTCGTCGCCGCTCCGCCGAGTGTGTCGACCCAGAACTTTTTGTGGGCCTCGATGCTGGTGACGTTCAGGTGATAGTGACCGACGATGACCGGCGCCTGCTTGTTGAGGAGTTGCGCAATCGGACGCGCCGACACGCTCCGAGACCAGCAGACCCAGTACCAGTGCCCACACGATTCGCTTCATGGTGTCCCTCAAACTATGGAAATCCGAACCCTGGACGCTGAACCCCGATCCCGATCCCAGTCCGTTCGTGGCTCCCCTCCCGAGCCATTCTCTCTCAAGTCCACTCCGGCACTGACGGCACCCGCAGCCGCTCGACTTCAGGCAGGTCGAAGCCGAAATCTTCGATCAGAATGCCGTCGCAGCTCGACGCGCTCGGTGATCACCCTCTTCTCCTGACCCTGGCGTCGCGCACGGTGACGTCCTGATTCACCATCGATACGCGCACGGTTGCGTCATCGCGCGCATCATCAGCGGTCGTGACGAACGGTGACTCGGGAACGTCGAGACGAAGTGGTTGGCCATCACGAAATCCATGGGCTCTGCCGGTTCGACCGATGATGACCACAGTGGCGTCGGCACGCCATTGATTCGCGCTTCGAGCACCCACTCGTGGCCCTGATCGACCATCCGGTGGACGTCATTGCCGTCCCGCACTTCGTCGCCGCGTAGCGGGACAGGAATAGGGGCGCGTGGCCACCGAAAGCCTGGGTCCAGCACGAGGTGTCCCTTCGCCATCTGACGGTCAGAAACATATGCGTGAGCGGGCCTCGGCTCGGGACCTGAACAGGATGACCCGCGCGGCGTGAGCGACGGCTGAAATCCGAGATGCAGCAAGCCCGCTAGCAATAGCATGCCGTGCTCGAAGCAGTAGCCGCCCCGACGCGCGGTTACAAGCTTGGCGTACACGCTCGTCTACATCGACACGGATGCCGCGTCCCAGGAGCACATCCAGGTTCTCGAACGGCATCATCGTCATGTGGGCACGCAGCACGGACCGCGAGCGTCGCTCATGTCGGCTCGCGCGCGGCGTCCCATCCTATTCGCTCGAGATAGCCGTCGAGACTGAACTTCGTCACAGCGCAGCACTGCGCGGACGGCGCTCAATTGAGATCGGCTGTCTGCAGGAGCGGATTGTGCCACGCCTTGTCACGCACATGCGTGCGCGATTGGATGCGCCAGCCCGACGCGTCCGACATAGACATCCTCGTATCCGCCATGACGGGCGACGTCCCGGACCCTTCATGCCCATCTGCACCAGATAGATCCGTCCGGTTGCCCCTTGAGGAGTCGGCGTGATCTGATGGTTCAGCATCAGATGGCTCCAGTCGGTCCACACGAGCTTTGTCTTGCAACCACGCGATCCACCGCCAACGAGCGTCGCCAGCGCATCACGGCCCTTTGCCAGCACCCGACCACCGGCCTTGAATCCAGCGTCCGAGTTCTTGTCGATGAAGACACCGTCCGGCGTGAAGACGTCCGCATAGTCGTAGCCGTTGTTGGCACAGGTGTCGATGCCGTACGCGTAGCGATTGATCAGTTGCGTGATCTCCTGATAGTCGAGCGCCGTAAACGCGCGCTCCTGCGCTTGAACTGGAGTCGCTCCAAACTGGATTCGTCCAGCCATGAACGACAACACACACGCACCAACAAACGCAGCAACCATCTTCAGATTCGACATGACATCTCCATGAGGCACACGTGTAGCATCAACTGCCAATCTCCAATGCCCAATTTCCAATGCCCGAGATCCCCGAAGACCAACCCATAGTCCGGATCCTAAGATGTGCCTCTCAGCTCGCACAGGACAACGTCGTGAGGGACTAAACGAGGGATCGTTGCCGTACTCAGATCGAGAAAGCTAGAGCAACTGACTGATCTATGCGGACGAGGCGTCCGCCACTTTGACCGCTTAATCGCGTACGCAAACACTTGCCGACTTTCATTGCCGCCCGCTGGTCGCGGACTCCAGCGCGCCAGACGTCCGTTACAGCGCCGTGCGGGAAGTCGGGGCACCGCAGACGGTTTGTCGAACGGTCAACGTAGGTGCCCTGTCGTGCCCCCGCGCGACGACACCGGACCAAACGCCGGCGGCGGCGTGCGATGGTACGTCGCCGCCTCGTAGGCCGTGCCAATTTTGATCAGCGTCGGCTCCTCACCCTGCCCGGCGAAGAACGTGATCGCGATGGGCATCGGGTGCGGCAGTATGCTCTGCGGCGTGTTCGGCGACAGTTCCGACATGTAGTCCGTCTTCGCCGCGTTCAACGCGTACCGTGGCTCGTAGACGATGTCCGTCATGCCGGCGGGCACCACCACGCGCGGAATCTGTAAGAAGGGCGTGATGCCTTCGAGGCTGATCTGGCCGACGTTCGGCCCCTGGATCTTCGGCGTCGGCACCGTGTTCTCGGGGTGCACGAACGCGTCGATACGGTTCTCGGACATCACGCGCTGCAGCGCCAGGCGCGCGATGTAGCTGCGCGCCACCTGATCGCCCTTGCCCGGCGCATGGTGATTCTTGAGGGCCAGCCAGTTCTCCGCCCCGGCGCGCGACGCATCCTCGCGAAACCGGGCATTGGCGACCCAGTCGGCCCAGCTCCTGATCCTCGCGTCGCCGCGATCCTCGAGGTAGCGGTCGATGTCGAACATCACATCGTTGCACCGCGAGGGCTCCATCGCACGTGGGTAGCACGGCTCGGCTCCGTAGCTGACGATGTTGGTCATGTTGATCCGGTCGGTGAGTGGCGCCTGCCGCTTGCTCAGCTTTCTCAAGTAGTCGTACGACGTGACGTCGTGGCCCGGCACGGCGAACAACAGGGCGCCGCTGCCGTCGCGGCGGGTGAAGATCTCAGGCATCATCCGCGGGAGCAGTTCCGACAGCGCGTCGGCAAACGTGTACGTCAGGTTCGGCACGTCGGGATCGTCGGGATACGCTGGCGTGATGGTCTCCACAAGCTCGGCCCCGAGCCTGTCGCGCAGCACCGTCTTGATCTCGCGATCGATCTGGTCGGAAATGGTCTCGTGGTTCTTCGTGGGCTTGACCATGTACTCACGCAGGATGGCGATCCGCAGTCCCGCCAGCGGCTTCGGCGTTCTCGCGAGCATTGTGTCGTCCAGCGAAAAACTGGCATACGGCTGCACCGGAATGAGCGCCTTCGGGATGGCCGTGAACGGATCGCGCGAATCGTAGTAGCTGGTGGACGACACTCTGACGGCGTCGAGCACCTTTGCCGCGTCGCCGAGCGTGCGGGCGTGAATGCCGGCCCGATCAACGATCCACTGGTTGCCGATGCCGCCGTTGTCGGGCATGACTCCCTTGGTTGCCAGCAACGTCGCAATGCCATTGCGAGACGCCGGACCCTGGCACGACGCGATGGTCTGCTCGCAGATGCCGATGGTCGCCAGGTTGGCCGATATTGCCACCCCCGAGCCGCTACTCGATCCGCGAGTGACACGCTCCGTGTCGTACGGATTGCAGGCCTGCCCCGACCACGCGCTAATGGCCTGCCCTCCCGACACCAGGTTCGTCCGGCTCTCGGCCGGCCCGCCGGGGTTTCCCGGGCCGGCGTTGAACTCGTGCGCCACCGACTTCGCGTAGATGATCGCGCCCTTCGCTCGCAGCCGCGCGACGAAGGTGGCGTCGAACGGCGGCACATCCATCGCGAAGGCGACGTCGCTGTTTGCCGTGGTCCGCATATCCTTGGTGTCGAACGGATCCTTGACGGCCGTGACGACGCAGTACATCGGCATCACCGCCAGATCGGGAGTCCGGCCGTACTGGGCATCGAGCTCGGCCGCGCGCTCCAACGCATCGGGCTGCTGCCGAAACGCCTCGCAGGCGGCCGGCGCGCCGGCGGGCAACGGTCCGGACGAGGGATGCGCATCGAACGCGCCTTTGCACGTGACCGAACGCTCCCCGCGGATGTTGAGCGTTTCGAGCGCGTTCAGTTGTCCGGCGTTGGGAATGCCCACGCGCATGCCCATCTGCGCCGCCACGGTCGGGTCGGAGACCGTCGGCTCCATGCGGCCGTAGTCGAGCGGCTTGCCGCGGTACTGATCCAAGTCCGGAAAAATCGTCGAGGCCTTCGTTGTCCGCGTCGGAAACGTCAGTGGCGCCCCAGCGCGCACGTAGCCGGTGGCGGATGCGATGTCGGCGCCGTCGGCCGTCACGAGACTCGTGCACACGCCGTTGTAGGCGCGCGCGCGATCGATGTAGGCATGAACGATTGCGGAGCAGGTCGTCCGCCCCGACCGGATCGCGGCATGGATACCGTCGATGGTCGCCTCCTCCACGGCGAAGGCCGCAGGAGGCGCGGCCGGTGACGAGGCTTCGCGCCCGCACGCGGTGCTTCCCGCTGCCACACTTAACGCCACAAGCATCAGCATTCGGTCTCTCACCGCCACAGCGCCCTCCAGTGCCCGGTCAGGGTCTCCGGATGGGAGTCACGGACCAACGCAAGCGACCCGCCTGTTCGTGCGCAGATGATAAGGGCAGACCGGATCGGTTGTCGCTAGCCGACTCACGAGTAATCCGACGGTTGGACCCTTTGGCCCGACTGCAGGTTCGATTCCTGTGTGGGTCACCAGCCTTCCCGCGGCGTCACTTCCGACGAGCGCTGTAGAAGCCCGCTCGGATGGACCGGCGCTTTCGCCGACCGATGCTCGGCCGCTGGACCAGGGACTGCAGATGATCTCCGAAAGAATCTGTCGGTTGAATGAGGCCGGTGTCCTCTCCGAGGACTTTGATCTGGTTCAGCCGTCGCGCTAGACTTCGCGTGCCATGGTTTGCGGCCAGAGGGCGGGCATCTCTCTGTTGCATTGACAATCTCTGTTTTCGGATGTGTGGTCGGACCGCTTATGGGAGGAGGTCGGACAATATGAGGAAAAGAGCGTTGCCTCAGGGAACGGCCGGCGTTGGCCTCTCGGTCTTCTTGGTCGCCTCGCTGGTCGGAATTAGTGCCTTCCAACTCCCGGGCGAAGCCGTCCGAGTCGACGACGACGACCTTGGCGGGGTTGTGAACGGCCCGCGAGGGCCCGAGGCGGGCGTCTGGGTTATCGCAGAAACGACTGACCTGCCCACCAAATTCGCCAGGATCGTGGTCACCGACGATCGGGGCCGCTACGTGGTACCGGATCTTCCGAAAGCGACCTACAACGTGTGGGTGCGCGGCTACGGGCTGGTCGATTCGCCGAAGGTACAGGCCGGCCCTGGCAAGATTTTGAACCTGACCGCTGTGGCGGCGCCCAACGCGCGCGCGGCGGCGGAATACTATCCAGCCAGCTACTGGTATTCGCTGGCCAAAGTGCCAGACAAGAGCGAGTTCCCCGGCACGGGCCCCAAGGGCAACGGCATTTCGGAAGGAATGAAGAGCCAGGCCGATTGGCTCAACCAAATGCGCTGCGGCGCCTGCCATCAAATCGGCACCAAGGCCACGCGGGAGATCCCCAAGAGTCTCGGTACCTTCCATTCCTCGCTGGCAGCCTGGGAACGACGCGTGAAGTCGGGGCAGATGGGCTCTGGCATGGCCGGCGCGCTCGCGGGCGTTCGGCCCGCGGGGGATGGCCATGTACGCGGACTGGACCGATCGCATCGCGGCCGGCGAAGTGCCAGCGGCGCCGCCCCGGCCGCAGGGCGTGGAACGAAACGTGGTCGTCAGCTTGTGGGACTGGTCCAACGACCGAGGATTTGTTCACGACACGATTTCGACCGACAAACGCAATCCGACCCTCAACGCCAATGGCCTCGTCTACAGCATTTCAAGGTTCAGCCCGCCCGATGTAAACATCCTCGACCCGGTGCGCCATACGGCAACGGGTATGAAAGTGCCGGTTCGCGATCCGAACACGGAGTTCACCAACCCGCAGAAGACGCTGGAGCCGTCACCCTATTGGGGCGAGGAGATCATCTGGTCGGGCCAGGCCAGCCTGCACAACCCCATGCTGGATCACACCGGGCGGGTCTGGCTCACGCATGCGATCCGTGCGACCGCCAATCCGCCTTTCTGCAAACAGGGATCGAGTCATCCATCCGCGCAACAGTTCCCTCTCAACACCAGCGGCCGCCATCTCTCCGTGTACGATCCGAAAACCAAGCAGGTCACGATGATCGACACCTGCTTCGGCACGCATCACCTGCAGTTTGCCGAGGACGCCAATCACACGCTGTGGTTCAGCGGGGGTGGCCAGGTGCTGGGCTGGTTCAACACGAAGCTGTTCGACGAGACGAAGGATGAACAGAAGGCGCAGGGTTGGACCCCGTACGTGATCGACACCAACGGCAACGGCAAGCGGGATGCGTACGTCGAGCCAAATCAACCGATCGATCCCACCAAGGACAAGCGAATTCAGGGTGGGAGCTACGGCGTCATTCCCAGCCCGGTCGATGGGTCCATCTGGGTGTCGGCGCCGGGCGCGATCTTCGTCACCGGGGACGAGAGGGGCGGGCCCGGCCAGATCATTCGTGTGGTCCCCGGCCCGAACCCACCGCAGACCGCGCTGGCGGAAGTTTACGAGCCCCCGTTCAATAACCCGAAGTCGCCCGTCAACGGGTATACCCCGCGCGGAATCGACATCGATCGGAACGGCGTCGTTTGGACCGCGCTGGCTGGCAGCGGACATCTGGCGAGCTTCGACCGGCGCAAGTGCAAGGGGCCCTTGAATGGCCCAACGGCGACGGGACAGCACTGTCCCGAAGGCTGGACGATGCACGTGACGCCAGGTCCGAAATTCAAGGGGGTGACCGACGAAAGCAACAGCGACATGCTCTACTACAACTGGGTGGATCAGTTCGACACGCTCGGGCTGGGCAGGAACGTGCCCTTCGCCACCGGCTCGTACTCAGATGCGCTGATAGCCTTCGCCGAAGGGAAGTTCGTCGTCATGCGCGTGCCGTATCCCATGGGGTTCTACCACCGCGGGGTGGACGGCCGGATCGACGATCCGAAGGCGGGCTGGAAAGGCCGAGGGCTCTGGGCGAACTATGGCGCCTACACTCCCTGGCATTACGAAGGCGGCAAAGGCCAGACGAGCAAGGCTGTGCACTTCCAGCTTCGCCCCGACCCACTCGCAAAGTGAGCTGACTGCGATGATGCCTGGGGGCGTGCGGCCATGCCCCCAAGGCCGATCTGACTTTCCATCCGTGGCGGTGCCGATGGAAATACCCTTGCCGACATATCGGGAGTAATCGCGTAATCGCGAGAACCTGACCCCGGGTTGGTGGAAGAGCGTTCGCAGACGACCTTCAGTTCGTCGACACGAGACGCTTCATTTCCTCAACCAGTTCTGCCGACTACTTCTTCAACGCCGCCGCCCAATTGAGCACGACGGTGATCAGAGCGGCGACACCTCTAGCCTGCAAGTGCTTGGCGCGCCCGTTCAACCAGCTCGTTGTCCGGGGCTCCGGAGCCTTTCAGCCAGAAGACGCTGGCTGCAAGGTAGCGCTCGCGCCACATCGGCGAGAGATGGTTGAAGTCCTCGAGCACGGCTGCGCTGAACTTGTAGTCGTGGGAATCGTTGCCCTTGAGGAAGATGAGCCGGTTCGCGGCGTGCAGGAGCGCCTTCGCATTGCCGGTCCGGCTCAGATAACCGAGGACCTTTCGTGCGGCCGCCGGTTTGTCACTGCTGACGGCGCCGAAGATCTCGGTGATCGCTTGATCCCCTGGCGTCGAGGGCTCTACAGCGGTGAGTTCGTCGACGCGTGCACCCGACCTGGCGCCGCCCCGCAGAAATGGAACGAACGAAGCGCTCTGAAGCAAGAGCCACCGACGTGTCTCGTCGCTCTGTGAGCGCTCGTACAAATAGCGAATCGCATTCGTCGTCGTGACTGTGTGGAGAGGGACGATGCCAGGATTGCGCATTAACACTTCGCTTGCCCCGCACATCACGGCATCCCAGATCGCTTGGGGAGCGATTCCGCGCTGAATCAAATCGACGGCTCGGTCAGCGGCTTCTTCATCAGAGCCTTCACGGAGAATGGCAAGCATCTCGACCGTCGCCCCGGAATCGATGCGGCCCGCTCGCCAATCCGCCCGAAGCCGGCCAGCGAGCCCCTGATTGCGTCGCGACGGACGGTCGACACGATCGTCGCCGCGAAGCGGGTCGCTGCCTTCGCGCGCCAGGATCGCATAGGCCAGCGAGCGGAGTACCGGCTCGCCGTGCTGCCAGCCGATCGTGTCCAGGGTACGCCACGCATTGGCCACGTAGATGGCCTTGTGGCCGATGGAGCGGAAGTCACGAACGGCATAGCGCGCGAAGATCTCGAAGCTCTCCTCGGAAGTGAGGTGTCGTGCCAGCCCCGCTGCCGCCGCGTCGGCCGAAGCCTCGTCCCAGTTGTCCATGGCGGTGGTAAATGCGCGGACCGCTTGCACCTTCGCGGGTACTGATTTCGCGTCGATAGCCCCCATCGTCCAGTCGCCTTCACGCACATCGTCGGCTTGGGAGTCCTTGAAGTGGTCGACAGCCCAGAGGAGGGGAAGCCAGCGATCGGCTTGGGGCGAGGCTTGGGCGACCAGATGAGCGGAGTGCACCACGAGCACTGCGTGGAACTTAAATCCAACCGCGGGACGCGGCTGGATGTTGCGGATGCCCGCCAGAAGAAGCGCGGCGAGGCTTTCGCGGTAGCCAAGACCCTTTCTGATCCTGGCGCCAACCTCTTCCAGGAGCTTCGCGCGGGGCGTGTCCTCGAACAGACGCACGAGCGGCTCGATCGCCGAATCGAACCGAACGATCCCTGGATCCACTTGGGTTTGCGCGGCTGAGACCGGCTTCACACCTGCGAGGAACGCAAGCTCGCCGTAACCGACGAAGGCGCTGGCGGACTGGAGGAAGCTGCGCCGGTTCATCGCATTCACACGGCTTACACGTATGCTACACCGACGCGCAACATCGGGTCAGATCTTGGTGGTCCGGCGCCGTCCTTCTCATCGTCAACCCGAGCGCCCAGCTCAACGCACGTACCCTCGCTTGGGGCCATGGCCCCGGTTCTCGGCTCGGAAGCGCGCTGGGCCACATCGACCGCCGCGACTTCTCGCGAGCTATTCTGGTTTCCGAGGACGACGCGCGATCTCGGAGGTCCCAGAAACACGTCACACCTGCCGCAGCGCCTCGGTCGGTTGAACACGCAGCGCTCGGCGCGCCGGTGCGGCGCACGCCAGCACGCCCACCGCCGCCATGATGACGGACGTGATCACCGACGAGACGAGGAGATCCGCGGTCAGGCTGTCGGCGCGCCACGCGAGGAGCAGGATGAGGCTGTTGCCGGCGATGATGCCGCCGCCGAGCTGACGACCGGCACGGGCGAACACGCTACCGCAGCACGCGCCGGGGGTTGGCGCCGAGTGCGATACGGATGCCGATCTCGCGGGTGCGACGCTGCACGGCGACGGCCATGAGCGCGTACAGGCTGGCCGCCGAGAAGACCAGCGCCACGAGCAGAACGCTGCCGAAGACGACGCTGCCGACCACCATCCGCATTTGCTCCTGTGCGACGATGTCGTCGAGGGTGACGATATCCCGGAGGTGCAGACCCGCATCGACCTGCCGCGCAAGGGCGGCGACGCGGGGCGCAAGCGGCGCTGCGTCCCCCGCGACGCGCACAGCGACCACGACAGGATCGAGCTCCGCCGCGGAGGCTGCGCGATAGATGTACGCCGCCCCACTCCAATCGGCGGGGAACGTCCACAGATCGGTGACCACGCCGACGATCTCGTGCCAGGGTCCCGGCTCGCGCTCGCTGCCCCGCTGGAGCGTGCGGATCCGTGCGCCCACGGGATTCCTGCCCACCACGCGCATGAACGCCTCGTTGACCACGACGGGCCCGTTCGGCGCCCCAGCGTCAGCGGCATGCAAGCCGCGGCCGGCCACGATCCCGGCGCCGAACGCGTCGTGATAGCCGGCACCGACAGCAGCCATCGCGAATCCGCCCTCGTAATTGCCGTGCAGGCGAGCCGGAGGTGCGCCGTCCTGCTCCATTTCCACCGGCACCCACTCCGGGGACATCGTCGGCAGGCGATCGCCGTGCGTCACGTGCGTCACACCAGGCTCCTCACGCAACCGGCCCGCGAGTTCTTCGTATGCGAGCGCGCGACGCGCGGCGATCTGCCCATCGTCAGGCACACCCTGCTCGCCGGCCAGCGCCTCGTTGTCCATGCTGAGACGGAAGGTGAGGTAACGCTCCGTCGGAAACGCTGCCCACCTCGACTGGTCGTGGAGGGTGTTGGTGAAGATTCCCACCGCGGCGGGCACGAACAGCAGCGTGCACGCCACCTGCGCGCCGATGATGAACGACCAGATGCCGCCGAACTTCATCGTCCCGCCGGTGCTCGTGATCCCCTGCAGTCCCCGCTGGACGGACGCGCCCGTGGCCTTCAGTGCCGGCAGCAGGCCGATCAGTGCCGCGGCGACGAGCGCGAGCAGCAGCGCATACGCAATGGTGGCAGGCTCGAGCTGTCAGATCCACCCAGAACGGCAGGCCGTCCCCAATGATCTGACTCGCCCGGGCCCAGGCATAGCGCACGGTCGTCTGGGCCACGACGAGCCCGAGCACGGCAGCGGCGAGGGCCAGCACGAGCGCCTTCGGTGACGATCTGCGCGATCACGCGGGCACGGCTCGCCCCCAGCGCGTGGCGGACGACCATCTCCGATTCGCGCATCGCCGTGCGCGCGAAGATCAGCGTCGCGACGTTCGCCGACACCGCCCCCAGCAGCAGCAGGACGATGGCGTGGACCGCCAGATCTTCCAGCCGCAGCGGATCACCCGGCGTGCGCCCGGCGAATGCGCGAACGCGCGTCCGCAGCTGCGCGTGGGTCGTCGGCTGGTCGGCGGCAAAGCGTGCCGAGACGACGTCGAGCTCCGCCGCGGCGTCCTGCCAGCTCGCTCCGTCGGCGAGGCGGCCGAACACCTGCACGGCCGGCCCTTCCCGCGGCGGCGCGTCCTGGACCGGCAATGGCACCCATACCTGCTGATTGCGCGGGAAGCCGAAGCGCGGCGGCATCACGCCCACCACGGTGCGAGCCGTGCGGCCCACCGTCACGACGCGGCCGATGATCGCCGGGTCGTGCAGGAACTGTCTCTGCCAGACGTCGTAACCCAGGACCACGACGGGCTCCGCACCCGGCATTTCGTCCGTCGGCTGCAGCGGCCTGCCGAGCAGCGGCGGCACGCGGGTGAGCGGAAACGCTGACGCCGTGATCTCCGCCACGCGCAGGGCTTCGACGCGGCCTTCGCCCGTGAGCACGTTGCGCTCGCTCACGCGCGCGGCGCCGAGTTCCGCCACCGTCTTCAGAGACCGCCGCCAGATCGCGAAATCGTGGAGCACCCTCGGCTCCACGCGTGACGCCGCCGCGTCCTGCGTCTCCAGGCGCACGACTCGGCTGCCTTCATCGAACGGCAGCCGTTTGTACAGCAGTTCGCCGGCGACTTCGATGCCGACCACCCCAATCGCGATGGCCGCCGCCAGCGAAAGGCCGCCGATGATCGTGAGCGCGGGATACTTCAGCAGCATACGCGCGCCCAGCTTCCAGTCGAGCCACGAGACCGCCGTCATCGGGCCTCACCCCGCAGGCGCCCCTGAGCCTGCTGCCCGCAAACCAGGCCGGCATTCATACGCTTCGCTCCTCCAGTCCGCACATGTCGGTGCATCGGGCCATGCTCATCGAGCCGGCGGATGGAAGCATCCCCCGCGGACCAGCCGGTGTCTTCACGTGGAGGTGAGCATTCCGTGAGATTCCGGTGAGCGGGGCCCAGGTGATGTTTCCACTGGCTAGCGGCTTTGCGGCGGGCACGCGACGGATAGCTCGCGATACACGGTAGGACTCTATCGGGAGTGACCCGGCGCACGGACGCACGCATCGAGCCCGAGGTTCGACTCGCCGGGTCACTTTCGATAGAGCCGTTTGGACCAAGCCGCTGGCGTGTGCGGCGGACGCGGCCCATCAGCTATGTCCATTGAATCGTGGGGCCCCTGTCGTCGGGGCGTGCCGCGCGCGAGCGTTGGGTGATCAAGACCGGCAGGACGCTCCGGACGTGCGACGTGGCGAGGCATGCGAGTGGCGGATTCCGCTGTGCGGAGACACCTCCGGCGCACGCGCGTACGAGCGCGCTGCGAGCGGATGGCGGGACGCGGGCGCGGCTTACGAGGTGTCATGGAAGAGTCGGCCAGGAGCGCCTCGAGAAAGAGCTGCCGCGCGGTCAGCCGCTCGACGATGCGCATGGGCGCGCCGCAGCGCGGGCACGGCCACGACGATCGTGGCGTGCAGGCCACAGGCGGTTCGTCCGGTGGCGTCGGTGCGACGGCGAGCGCCTGACGACACTGAGCGAGTTCGCGTGTACGACAGCGCGGGCGAGGAAGCCGAAGTAGCGGATGCGGACGAAGCGCTTCGGGAGGACGTGCAGGAGAAATCGGCGCAGGAATTCGTCGGCGTCGAGCGTGAGCGTGCGGATCTGGCTCCCGTGTCGATAGTCCTTCCACCGAAACGCGACGGTGTCGTCGGTGACGGCGACGAGCCGGTGATTCGAGATGGCGACGCGGTGGGTGTATCGCGCGAGGTAGTGCAGGCACTGGCCCGGGCTGCCGAAGGGCGGCTTCGCGTAGACCACCCACGCGTGGCGATAGAGCGATCGGAGCCACGCACGAAAGGCGCGCCTCAGTGGCGAGCGGCGCGAGGCGCCCGGGAAATGACAAGCGCCCCTGCGAAAAGCGTCGCGCAGGCCGGCGACGAGTTTGCCCGCGAAAGACCTGCCGCAGCACCTTGACCGGGAGAAAGAAGGTCGGCCGCGCGTGGATCCACCGCGCCCCGTCCGGCGACAACCCGCCTGCGGGCACGACGCAGTGGACGTGCGGATGATGCTGCAGCCGCTGGCCCCACGTGTGAAGGACCATCAGCCCGCCGATGTCGCCCCCGAGGCGCTTCGGATTGCTCGCGACCTGGAGCAAGGTCTCGGCGGCGGCGTGAAACAGCAGGTCGTACACCACGCGCTTGTTGACGAGCGCGAGACGGGCGAGCGGCTCCGGCATCGTGAAGACGAGGTGGACGTAGCCGACCGGGAGCAGCTCCTGCTCGCGCGCCGCCACCCACGCGTTCCGCGCCGCCGTCAGACATTTCGGGCAATGCCGATCGCGACAGCTGTTGTACGAGAGGGCCGGCTGCGCACACTGGTCACAGCGATCGCGATGGCCGCCGAGCGCCGCGGTGCGGCACTGGGCGATGGCCCGGAGGACGCGCCGATGCTGCCCGGTCACCCAGGCGCGGTGCCTCTCCAGGAAGCGATCGCCATGTCGGCGCACGATGTCGGCCACCTCGAAGGGTGGCCGCGTCACCGCTGGTGCTTCAGCCGCGTGCGACGTGCGGTGTCGGGCCCCGAGATCGTGAGCGCATCCAGCGGATTCGCGACGGCCTGCAGATGCTTCTGGGAGAGATGGAGATACAGCACCGTGTGCCGGACCTCCACGTGACCGAGCAGCAGCTGAATCGTCCGGAGGTCCGCGCCACTCTCGAGCAAGTGCGTGGCGTACGAATGGCGCAGGAGGTGCGGCGAGCACCGCTTGCGAAGCCCGGCGCGACGGGCCGCGACGACACAGGCATCCCAGAGGACCTTGGGCGTGATGGGCTTGTCGGCGCGCCAGCCGTTGACGGTCCCGGGAAACAGCCACGTCTTCGGCCGCATCCACCGGTAGTACACGCGCAGCGTCGTCAGCAGCGTGGGGCTGAGCGGGACGTAGCGATCGCGTCCCCCTTTCCCCCGTTGGATGTGAATCAGCATCCGCCGGCTGTCGATGTCGGCGACCTGCAGATGGCGCAGCTCCGCGTTCCGCATGCCGGTCGAGTACAGGACCATCAGCATCGTGCGGTGCGACAGACTGTCGGCGGCGTCGATCACCCGCGCCACTTCCTCGACACTCAGGATCTGCGGCAGCCGCCGCGGGGCTTTGGGATATGGCGTGTCGTCGAGCAGATATCGCCGCTTCAGCGTCTTCACGAAGAAGAAGCGCAACGCCGCCACGTGGAGGCGAACCGTCAGCGGCCGCATCTTCCGCTCGCGGAGCAGATACGCCTGGTAGGACCGGAAGTGCGTCTGATTCAGCCGGTCGGGCCGACACTTGAAGTGTCGAGCGAACTGCTCGACCGCGTGGAGATACGTCGAGATCGTGGTGGGCGCGAAGTTACGGCGCTGGAGCTCCTCCAGCATGACGCGGCGACAATGGGTCACAAGACACCTCCTGTGACCCCCACGCTACCCGGCCGATCGAGCGCGCCTCACGCGTAGCGTCCGCCGCGCCAGCGGCTTGGTCCAAACGGCGCAGCGGCGACCTACGTCGGAACAAAGACAATCGCTCGCCACAAGCCGACCACTCGCGAGTAATCAGCAGAACCCGCGTCTGCAGGCGCGAGACGCTCAGTTCGTCGGCACCAAGCGCTTCAGATCCTCGAAGAATTTCAGGTGGACCACCATCCTTGGCGCCGCCGCATCCTGACCTTCTGCTGCTTGCTCCTTGATCATGAGGAACCGGCCGTCCAACCCCACGTCATAATCAGGGAGGAAACGCTGGGATGACCCTTGAGCGAGCTTGATGAGTCTGACCGGGTTACCCCACGCAAACTTGGCAGCTGTCGTTTGTACCGGCACTGCCGTGAGGGTATCCGTAGAATCGATGTAGAAGAGCTCGCCGCCATCCCGTGCCCAGACCGCTCTCCTGCCACCGCCCGTCGAGACCTGCCACCAGCCGTCGTGCACGTTCGGATACGGCCGTACAGAATCTCAGAAGGCCCAGATTCTGTGGTGGACGCGTACACGATAAATCGGTGGTTCGGCGAGAGCGACGATTCCACCTCGCTGTGAGGCGTTTGGACGAGCGGTTCCACGTCCGGCGCGCTCGAGACCGATGTCTGGCCAGGAGCGGAACGCTCGGCACGGTTCAAGGGAAACCGTCACGATATCGCTGCCCGTCCTAGGCCGACGTCGCTTCCGATGACGCTCCCATCTTTTGCCACAAACCCGGGTGCCTGGAAATCGGGACTGGTGGTCAGGCGTTCGACTGGGCCGGTTCCGTCGGCGGCTTGCGCAAAGAGGTTCTGTTCCGGCCCGTCCCGACGCGACCCGTACACGATACGTTGGCCGTCGCGCGTCCAGACTGGCGATGAATCGATGCTCGGACCGGAAGTCAGGCGCACGAGTCCCTCGCGTGCGAGATTCATTACCCAGATGTCGTTCTCCTGTTCGCGAATGGCCAGCGCGACGCGAGTGCCATCTGGCGACAGGCTTGGCTGTGCGTAGACCCTCAATGGCGCCCCTCGCAGCGGCGTCTCCTGGCCCGTGCGCTCGACCCCGACGAGCGATCGTTGCTGCGCAGCGGCTCGGGGAATGTAGACAAGCGTGCCTTGTTGTGAGATCGCGTAGTTGCCGGCACCTGTAATCGAATTAGCCAGGGCCTCGACAACGGGCGTAGGCTCACCAAGAATTTCGCGGCGTTCGAGTTCGAATCGGACTGCGTATAACGTACCCGCCTCGACATACACCAGGTGTCCGGTCTCTACGTACTCTGCCTGGCTTCCGCGAATCAGGATCCGGTGCTGGCCGGTCTGGAGATCGTGCACCGCGACCTGCGGGCGCGTTAGCCCCTCTGCGCCAGTGATCGTGAACAGCACACCGCGACCACCCGGCAAAACAGACGGAAACCAATGATTTGCCTCCCCCTTGGCAGCGTCTGGCGTCGTCAGCGGCGTCGGTTCGCCACCGCCCGCCGGGACGCGCTTGAGCCCGCGGCCATCCTGCGCGGCAAACACGATGCTGTTGTCGTCGCCCCAGCTCGCACCGCGCGACACGAACGACGAGGTCTGAGCAATGGTCATTGCCGGTCCGCCCGTCACCGGAACCTTCTTGAGATTGACACCGTCGAAGAACCCAATCCAGCGGTTGTCGGGTGAGAAGAAAGGCTCGCGCGGGTTGGCGACGCCCGTCAGGGATGAGTGTCGAGGCTGTCGATCGCGCGTACCATTAACTTACGGACTCCACCCTCAGTGGCGACATAGACGATGTATCGGCCGTCGGATGAAATGGAATGGACGCGACCGGTGTCGTTCATCACCAACGACTGTGTCGGCGGCGGCACCACTTCGAAACGCCACGGCAGAGCGTCCGCCTCGGGTGGCTGCCTCATGACCGCCCAGGTCAACGCGCCGATGACGCTACTGACCGCGAGCGCTACCACCGCCATCAACGGGGCGGATCGAAGCGTGTCGACGATGTGTCACGAGTAGTTAGACCTTCTCGGGCACGCCATCGATCAGTTCCTCGATCTGAATGCGCGCGTCGCCGATTGCCTGCAGCCGCCGCTTCGGATCTTTCTTCAGGCATCTGGCAAGGAGTGGACGCACGGTGAATGCGGTGGGAGAGAGCGCTGCCAATCTGGCTCCTTCCCCACGATTCCCGCGATCGTGTCGCTGATCGTGTCACCCCTGAATGCAGGCCTCCCCGTCAGCATCTCGAAGAGCACGCAGCCGAACGCCCAGATGTCGCTGCGTTTGTCGGCAGGCTTTCCCCTCGCCTGCTCCGGCGCCATGTACGCCGCGGTGCCCAGGATCACGCCCGCCTGAGTCATGGCTGGCGTCGTAATCGTTGACGACTTCGACAGCCCCGGTGACATCGCGGTCGCGGTATCCATCGCCTTCGCGAGACCGAAGTCCAACACCTTTACGGTGCCGTCGGGGCGCACCTTGATATTGGCTGGCTTGAGATCGCGGTGGATGATGCTTTGCTCGTGTGCGGCTTCGAGTGCCTCGGCGATCTGCTTCGCGATCGGCAGTCCCTCATCGATTGGAACCGGGCCTTGTGCAATTCGGTCAGCGAGCGTTGGCCCCTCGACCAGTTCCATGACAAGCGCTTGCATTCCGTCCGTCTGCTCCAGGCCATAGACATGGGCGATGTTCGGATGATTGAGCGAGGCAAGGACTTGCGCTTCTCGCCGGAAACGAGCGAGGCGGTCCGGGTCAGACGCAAACGCATCCGGCAGCACCTTCAGGGCGATCGTCGCGGTTGAGCGCTGTGTGGTGCGCTCGCCAGACCTTGCCCATGCCGCCCTCGCCGATCAGGGCAGTGATCTCATACGGGCCGAGGCGCGTACCGGGAGTCAATGACACGGCGGTCGCTCGAAACCGCGGTGATTATACGGGGTTGCGGTGATTCTACGCGATTGGTCATGAGTGACGCCGCAGGGACTTCTGATCCGCGACGTGTTTTCGGAAGTCGCTACGCGACTTCCCGTGGGTAAGCACCTGAGTGGTCTTAGGGTGGTCGGCTCGGCGCCGTGCTGCTGACATGGCCGAGACATGGACGCGCGTCTCTGCTTTGGCCGCGGCTTGGGCGGTCGGCCTCGTAAACAGCCGATTCGTGTAGATGGTTTACCGTGCAGTCCATCAAGCATCAAGCATTACCAATCACCAACGAATCAATAATCGAAAATCCGAGATCGGAAGTGCTCGGTGAAAGCCGGCGTGTCAGGCGCGGGCGAATCGTCCAAAACGCGTGCGGAACGCGTCTTCGTCGAGGCCGGCGGCCCGAGCGAGCGCGGCGACCCACGCCGCGTCCGTGAAGTCGCGAGGGCCGAGCCGCACCATGTACTCCCGCGCCACCTGATAGCTCTCGGTCGTGACGTCCACGGCACGCCGCCGGCCCTTGCCGCTCGGGTCGAGGACGTCCGCAAACGGGATCGGCGTGAACTCGCCTCCCTGGATGGTGACGAGCGCGCCCGATCCGCCGTTGAGGAGGTAGGTCACGGCGGCGTAGCCGAGATCGCGCGCGTACTCGGCGTCGAACGGGATCGGCGGGGCGCACCGCAGCTCGTACCCAATCGTCTTGTCCACGACCGTCACCTTGATGCCGCGCTGCTCGAGCCGCATCTGGACCTCGTTCTTGACCTTCCGGCCGAGGTCGATTTCCGTGACCCGGATGTTGCCCTGTGCGTCGCGGTCCACGTCCTGCAGCTCCGCCACTTCGCGCGGGCTGAAGCGCTCGACGAGGGCTTCGGACAAGGAGGGCGACGCCGTACGACTTGCCCATCGCCCGCCGCTTGATGATGCTCCCCTCGACGATGTCGGCGATGTCGGAGAGCGAGAATCAGCCCTTCCGGGAACTCTTCGGGGATGATCGTGCAGGTCGCGCTCGCCGCTTTGCCGATGCCCAGCGTCAAATGCCCGGTGGGCCGGCCCATCGTCACGCCGAGGTACCAGCGGCCGGTCGTCTTCGCATCCTCCATGAGGCTCTTCACGATGCCGACGCCGGCATGACGGGCGGTTTCGTAGCCGAGCGTCGCGAGCGGCAGCGGGAGCCACAGATCGTTGTCGATGCTCTTGGGCACCTGCACGACCTTGACGACGCCGCGGCGCTCGATGGCGACGGCGCTGCGCACCATGTCGTCGCCGCCAATGCAGACGAGCGCGTCGATCTTGAGCTTGGCGAGCGCCGCGACGGTGTTCTCCAGGCTCTCGGGGTCGCGCGTGACGTCGCGCCGCGAGGCGCCGAGGAGCACGCCGCCATCGAGGTGGATGCGCGAGACCTCCTCGATCGTCAACTCGTGCTGTTCGTCGGTGTAGCGCTGGGCGAGCCAGTCGAAGCCGTCGTTGAAGCCGATCGGCACGCATCCGACCTTGATGGCTTCGATGGCGACCGCGCTGATGACGCCGTTCGTGCCGGGCGCGGGGCCGCCGCCGACGATGATGCCGATGCGTTTGATGGGCATGGCTGCTGGTTGCGGGTAGCTCTTACGGCTTCATCGAGCCGAGGTACTCGAAGCGCTGACGGAAGGCGCCTGGCGTCAGATGGGCCGCGTCGGCAAGCCGGTCCACCCAGGCAGCGTGCGCGAAGTCCTCGGCTTCGAGCCGGATCATGTAGGCGCGGGCGACTCGGAACCCCTCGCTGTTGGTGTCCACGAGGCGCACCTTCGTCTTGCCGGTCTCTGGCTCCCTGAGGTCGTCGAACGGAATCGGCACGAGGCGTCCGCCCTGGATGCTGACCATGGCCCCGCTGCCGCCGCCGAGCAGGAACCGCACGGCGCTGTAGCCGAGGTCGCGGCAGTACTCGGCATCGAAGGGAATCGGGTCCGCGCATCGGAGCTCGTAGCCGACGTTCTTGTCCGTGATCGTGACGCGGAGACCGCGCTCGCTGAGCCGCCCCTGCACCTCGGCCTTGACCTTTCGCGCGAGATCGACTTCGGCGAACCGCACGTGTCCGTGCTCGTCGCGCTCGACGTCCTCCAGTTCGGCGAGCTCGGCCGGATCGAGCTTGTCGATGAGGCCCTCGGCCAGCACCGCGACGCCGAAGTGGCGCCCCATCGCCCGCCGCTTGATGATCGCGCCTTCGACGATGTCGCAGATCGCGGCAAACGGCACGTGCGGCGAGGCACATTCCTCGGCGATGATCGTGAGCGTGGCGCCGGCCGCCTTGCCGATGCCGAGCGCGAGGTGTCCCGCCTTGCGCCCCATCGCGACGACGATGTACCAGCGCCGCGTGGACCTCGCGTCTTCCATCAGGTTTCGGACCAGCTCGACTCCGACGTGCCGGGCGGTCTGGAAGCCGAACGTGGGCACGTGCGGCGGCAGCGGCAGGTCGTTGTCGATCGTCTTCGGCACGTGCACGCTGTGGATGGTGCCGGTCGAGTGCTCGCTGACGTAGCGCGACGAGAGCGCCGTATCGTCGCCGCCAATCGTGACGAGGTGTGTGATGCCCGCCTGCTGCAGCGTCTCGATCACGGCCCGCGTCGCCTCGGGAGACGTGGTCGGGTTCTCGCGCGAGGTCCCGAGGATCGACCCGCCGAGCAGGTGCACCCGCGACACGTCGTCGATCGCGAGCGGCCGCAGCGCCGGACGGATCCCGGCGGACGAGGTGCTTGAACCCGTCGCGGATGCCGATGACCTCGAAGCCCTGGTTGAGCGCCTCGATGGTCGCGGCCGAGATGACGGCGTTGATGCCCGGGGCCGGTCCGCCGCCGACGAGAATGCCGAGGCGCTTCGGTGAGCCCATGTGTCCGGATTCTCGTGGCCCCGTGCGGCGCTGTCAATTGCGGAAGCGCGCGCTGCGTGCCGGATCGTGTCCATCAGCCACAACCATTAGGTGGCCTATGTCAGCTCCTTGGTCACCGAGGCCGAAGAGCGTTCCGCGGGTCGACACTCTTAGATCGCGCCACCGATCGATCGGTAGGACAATCCGCGCGAGTGCGGCGGTCGGCAAGTCATGCTGCTCGCCGGTCAACTGTTCAACCAGCTCTTCGAGGCCGGGATTGTGCTCGACGATCAACGCCGTAGTGACGAGCGATTTTATTCGGCGATGCGTTCGCCCTACGGTTTCGCGCTCCGCGGACCTCCCGTCCGCCTGAGCGTGCCGTATTGAGGCCAGTCCAGCGATAACGGCGCGAGCGCCCCTACTCTCATCCCACAACCCAGGTGCACTGGTTCAGGCACCGGTCGGTTCCCGCGATCATGATCGTTGTCGTCATGATGTTCAGCGAGAGCATCAGAACCGGAGTTCATGTTCAAAATGTTCCTGGAGGTGATGATGACCGTCACCCATGCTCTCGCGGAGCTGGTACCTCCGAGTGACCGAGTAAGATGGCCCGCCTTGGGAGTCGGTCTTTGGGATTTGGGAGTTAAAGAGACATTAGCGAGGGCCACCCTCCGGAATCGGCTGGCCGCCGACGGTCAGCGCGCCCTGAATCGGCCGTCGCGGGCGAATGATGCCGCGCTTCGCGTCTTCCTCGACCGCCTTGTCCTCGGCGCGCTCACCGCCCAGACCCTGAAGCACTGCGAGGTTACCCTCGTGGCAATCGTACGGCAGCACCTGGTAGCCCTGCGGCGACGTGTACGGAATCGAGATCGTGTACGGCTTCGTGTACGTCTTTGGATCGGTGATCGTCGCCTCGTAACGAAGCAGATCGGGCTCGACGCGCGTGATGCGCTCGACAATCTTCAGCTCCGTGCTCGCCAAGACGTTGTTGCCCGGCACTGTGGCCTTGCCGTTGAAGTTCGTCGTCTCGATCACGAGCGTGTTGCCTTCCCAGTGTCCGCGTGAATCACCGAGATACCCGCGCACGCCGCCCCCGACATGCGGGCGACCATCGAGCGGAATCACGCGCGCCTCGTGAATCATCTCGGCCATGATCACAGCGTAGCCAGGTGCCTGCACGATGCGATAGCCGTTGCCGTAGATCTTCGGCGTCATCGATCCAACGACACCGAGCGTGACACAGCGATCGTAGAGCGTGAAGTCGGCGGGGCTGTCGAGCGGCCCATTGCCGTATGTCCCCTGCGGTGTGCGCCGCTGCTCCGCGCCAGCCACGAGCGGCGGCGTGCGTCCATCCGGCGGGTCGACGACGAGCGAGGTCTGGCGGAAGGACCGCGTGAGCCACGAGTTGTCGTTGCGGAAAGAGCCGACGGCGTTCTCCGCGCGCGTGCGGGTGTCTGTGTCGCGCTTCACCTTGTCGGCGAACTCCTCATCCGTGAGTTCGGCCTTCGTCCCAAGCTCCGCTGGTCGCTGAAGTGGAATACCGAACGCGGAGTCGCCAGACCAGATCGCCTGTAGATCCGGGTCGCCCCACGGCGTCTTCTCAGGTGTCCACGTCGTGCTCGCGGCCGCCAAAGTTGCGGCGTTGGCAGCCTTGGCATCGCGCGTCTGCGCGAACGACGTCGACGCCGTGAGCAGCACGGCCAGCGCACATGTCACGAGGAATCGGACGGTCATGACTCCTGCTCCCTTCCTTCCACCGCCACGGGCGTGGGGCGGCCGCATTATCGCTCCAAATCGGGGGAGGGCGATCGCACAGAAGCAGGAAGCGCAGGGATTCAAACGCAGGGATCGCAGCGATCGCAGGGAGGCCGACGAACGGCACACGCTGCGCGTGGCATGAACCGCGCGGATCGCAATCGAAAGTGGCGCCCGCATGAAATGCTTTCGATTGGCGGTTCGCGCGATTCATTGGCCGGCCGGAGGCAGCCGGAGGCCGGCGCCGTTCGTCGGCGATCGCTCCGAATACCGGCCTTCTCCCTGCGATCCCGGCGATCTCTCCGTTGAAAACCTCCGCGCCCTCTATCTCCTCAGCGATCCGGCCGCTCAAACCTAGACGACCGGTAGACCGCCTCCCACCCCTCGCGCGAGGTCGCGCACTGCGGCGCCCAAGCTCCCGTTTGCCGGAGTTTGGCGTTCGAGATCCTGAGCGACCGCGCCATCGTCTCTCCCATGCTGCCGGTCAGCGGCACCAGCCATTGAGGAGGAGTCTTCGGTATTGGCACGCCAACGATCGCAGCCAGAACCTCTCCGAACTGCCGATGCGTCATGGGCTCGTTGTCCACGACGTTGTAGATGCCTGACGCGAGGTTCATTGCCGTCACAACTGCGGTCGCCGCATCGTCGTGATCACACGTCGAGAAGTACGCATCCGACGAGCCGAGCAGCGGCAGCCAGCCTCGCTCGACGTACTGGAACATGTCGCCGGTGAATCGATCGTCGGGGCCGTAGAAATACGCGAACCGCAGCACGACTCCGCGCCCGCCCTGTCGCGCGAAGCGCTCAGCCGAGGCTTCTGCTTTGAGCGTGGTCTGGTTGTAACGCACCGGCTGGGTGGCAGCGTCTTCAGTGATCCAGCGGTCGCCAGCGTCTGCGTAGATCGGAGCGAACGACTCCTGGATGTACACGCGCACGCCGGCGGCGAGCGCTTCGTCAACGATCGATGCGGAGACGTGCTCGCGAATGCGGTCGTTCTCTTTCCACGCACCCGGAAAGAACATCGCCAGAGTCAAGCGTGGGATCGCCGTGGCAAGATTCACGATGGCTTCATGATCCACAACGGCCCGCTTGATCGCATCCCGATCGAACAGATCGAGCGCGACGCTGGACGCACCCTGACTTGCGAGGTTCTGGAGCCGCTCCGGCGAGCGCCCGACAGCCGTTACGCGATGACCCTCGCGGATCATCAATGGCACGGCCCGGCGACCGACCACACCTGTTGCCCCAAAGACGATGACTCGCATGCTTGGGTTGTGCCGAAGGCCAGCAGTTCGGCACTACGCAGTAGGCGTACCAGACGATCGAACCACGAACATCGAGGGTTTTGCCTGTATGCAGGCTTTACATGAGCAGTAACTTCAGAGCGGGGCGCAAAATGCGCAAGGCATATCAAGCACCCCTGTTGACGAGACCCTACAGTCACGAGTGATGAAGCCGGACACGCGCTCCTTTTACGCTCGGTCGGTGCAGGCCGCGATCGAGCACATCGCGATGCATCTGGACGATGCACTGGAACTAGAGGCGTTGGCGCGCGTGGCGTGCCTATCGCCGTTTCATTTCCATCGTGTCTTCCGCGGCATGGTCGGCGAGACGCCGCTCGAAGTGACGCGGAGGCTGCGATTGGAGCGTGCGGCGTGGAGGCTGAGAGACAAGGCGCGCGCGGTCACGGAGATTGCTTTCGATGCGGGCTATGAGACGCACGAGGCGTTTACGCGAGCGTTTCGCTCCAGTTTCAGCACGTCGCCATCCGGCTTCAGGTTGCGGAAGTACCCGCGCATCGAGATCGCCGCGTCGTGTGGCGTTCACTACAGCGCCGACGGTGCGGTACCGCAATTCATCGCTCGAGACTCAGGAGGACTCACCATGGAAATCGACATCAAGGACATGCCCAGGCTTCGTGTTGCGACCGTGAGACACGTCGGCCCGTACAACCAGATTCCGAAAGCGTTCGAGCACCTCGGCGCCGTGGCCGGCCCCGCCGGACTGCTGCAGAAGGCCAGCGCAATGATCGCCATCTATCACGACGATCCCGAGACCACGCCTCAGGACCAACTTCGCTCGGACGCCGCGCTCGTCGTAGACGAAGGCGTCAGGATGCCAGACGGGCTCGTCGAGCAGCACATCGCCGGCGGTCGCTACGCGCATACCGTGCACGTGGGGCCGTACGAACAGCTTGGCGATGTGTGGGCGCGCCTGCTTGGCGAGTGGGTGCCGGCAAGCGGGCATCGGATCGGCGACGGTGTGAGCTACGAGATCTACTTGAACACGCCGGGGGAGGTGCCGAAGGAGCAACTCCGGACAGAACTCTATGTTCCGTTGGCCTAACACAACTCCCGATTCCCAACTCCCAACTCCCAACTTCCAAGTTCCGACTTCCAAGACGTAGTTTGGGAGTTGGGCTTGGAGGTTGGGAGTTACCTGTCCTATTGCACAATCGTGGTGCGTGGAAGCGTGTTCGGCGAAGGCTTCCCGAGCCCCTTATAGAGGAAGCGCTGAAACCTGCGCGCGTCGAAGTTCTCGCCGACGTAGATGTTGCCCTTGCCGTCCACCGCAATCGCGTGCGGCACATTGAGGAACCCGCCCCACAGACCCTGCTGACCGAATCGCGCGATCACCTGAAGTGTGCTCCGATTCAGGATCCACACGTGATGATTCGCGCCGTCGATCATGTAGAGGAACCGTTGCTCCGGATCCGGTGAGAGCGCAAAGCCGGACGCCGCGCCCTGCAACAGCGTCCGCTTGGAGATGAAGACCTCCTTCACATAGGTGCCGTCTTTGCGAAACACCTGGATGCGGTTGTTCGGCCGGTCCGCCACGTAGACAAAGCCGTCGCGCGAGATCGAAATGTTGTGCGGCAGCCGGAACTGCTGCGCGGGCGGGGCGTCGGGATTGTAGGGACCCAGATCCATGTCGCTCGGCTTGTTGCCATATGCGCCCCACATCCGCTTGAACGCGAAGCTCTCGCCGTCCAGAACGATGACGCGGCGATTGCCGTAGCCGTCGGCAACGTACACCTCGTTACTCATCGGATCGACAACAAGATTGGCAGGGCCGCGCATGTTGGACGTGTCGTCGCTCCCCTTGCTCATGCCGGGCTTGCCGAACTGTCGCAGGAACTTGCCCTGCTTGGTGAAAGTCAGAAGCTGATGATCCTTGGCGCCGTTGCCTGCGAGCCACACGATGTCTTTGTGATCGACGAAGACACCATGCTCGGACTGCGGCCAGTCGTATCCCTGACCCGGACCTCCCCACGAGTTCACCAGCTTGCCCGCCTGATCGAGTTCGAGGACGGGAGGCGCGGGAATGCAGCAGTCGGCCTTCGGTGGTTTGTCGTCAGATCCCGAGAAGCGTTCGTTGGTGAGCAGGCCGCCCGGCCGCTGCACGACGAAGAGATGGTCCTGTCGATCGACGGCCATGCCACCGATCGGACCGATCGCCCAGTTCTCGGGTAACGGCTTAGGGAACGTCGGGTCGTACTCGAAAATCGGAACCTGCACGCTCTGCGCTAGCGAAACGATGTCGTCGCCCGCAGCCGACCAGAATGCGATGAGACCCACGACGACTGCCCCAATGATTCGCGTCCGATTCATACGCCTCCGCTCTGTTAGTGGCGCATTGGCGCCGCTCTGCCGCAGGGCATTCTAGTCAGTTCCGTCTGTTGTCCAGCTACCTATTCGCGGGTAGTCGGAGGCAAGCTAACGCACGGAGGCGCGGGGTCACGGAGGCACCGTGAACGCACGCGCCGACCGTGTCAGCGTCCTCCCCGGTGCGGTCATTCGTGGCGACCTCGTCGTCCGCGCCGAAGCCGCGGGAGATCTCGCCGCAGGCACAGTGATGGGCCAGGTTCGTTTCGAGACGTCAGCCGCCCGATGGATCGCCTGGCCGGGTCAGTGGTTGTTCCTGTTCCTCGGCCTGCTGATCCTTGGCCTTGCGGCTCTTGCCTTCGCACCTGACTGGCCGGTCCGCGTGGCCGGGACGATGCGCATGCACACGTGGGCGTCGATCTTGAGCGGGGTGTTCATGCTGGTGGTGATCCCGATTGCGGTGGCATCGCTCGCGGTCACGCTCATCGGCATCCCACTCGCCATCGTCATGTTCGCGTTCTATGTTGCGACGCTGCTGCTCGCCGGCGTGTTCGTGTCGTATCGCACGGGTGACTGGCTGGTGGAGCGCCTGCACCGGATGCAGACCTCGCTCTGGGTGCGCATGATCCTCGGCGTGCTCGTGATCTCCTTCGGTATGTCGCTGCCGACAGTCGGTCTGATCTTCACGGCGATCGTCATGATCGTCGGTGCTGGAGCGCTGGTGCTGGAGCGACGATCGCAGCGGATGCATGCGCATACGATCGCTTAAGTTCAAAGGTCACTTCACACTTTCACTCGGGTGGCGGGATCGAGCCTCGGTGGGCGCCTGCCCTGGCGAATGGCGCCCGCCACCGGGATGTAGTCGAGTTCTTCGCCGCTCGCGGCGCAGCGCAACATGAGTCCGCCGCGGCTCATGTCGCCGCGACCGATGAACGAGGGCGGAAACAGCAATCGCTCGCCGAAGATCGGCAGGAGCACCTCGACGTACTTGCCAGACGCGATGCTGCCGAGCAAGACAACGTCGCAGTCCGGCCCGATGCTGGCGCCGAGCGCGCGCGCGCCCTGCTCGAGCGGACGACGATAGCGATTGTTCGTCAGGTCGATCGGTTCACCCGCGAACGCCTGAATGGAGTCACGAGTAACCGCGACGTCGGCCGCACGCAGACCGGCGTTGGGCGTGATCACGAGGATGCCGCCGGCCACGACACGATCGGTGGGATCGGGCGGATACGCGAATCGCCTCGCATACGCGAGTTTGCCTCGAAAGTACAGCCCGCTGACGAAGCTGAACACGTCACCGAGCGCCGCACCGGTGGGCATCCGCAACTGCTCCGCAAGTGGAAACTGAGCCACATCAGACACCACGCGCTTCGCCCGGATCCCACCACAGTTAGCCGGCGAGAGCAGGAAGATGCGGTTCTTCATCTATCGAAGCAGATCGAACTGTCGGATGTATTTGACGATGAACGCGCGGTTGATCGGGCCCAAGCCGTTGAGGGTCTCCGTATCGTTGTAGACGACGAACAGGCCCGTGCCGGCGGTCTCGAGCACGTGGAACCGCAGGTTACTCGACCAGCGATTGGTTCGATCGTTGTACTGGATCAGCCCCTGGATGAACACCGACGGCGTGAAGTTGTAGGTCACGCGCATGTTCCCGAGATTGGTGCGGAAGGAACCCTCCGGCAAATCGATGGCACGGTGCGCCCACGTCGTATCGACGGTAAACCGCCCACCATCGCGGAGCACGACCTCTATTTCAGGGCTGTTCTGGTTGCCAGTGAGAAAGCGGCCGACCTCCCACTCCATTTCGGCAGAGATCCACTTTCGAGCATCGGTATTGCCTCGCATCCGGAAGAACAGCCCGCCGTGCTCTCCGACGGGAACGATGACCCCTGGATAAATCTCGAACGGCACGCGGAACCCTTCCCAGTTTCCGTTCAACGCGGTGTCCACGCGGTAGCCGTTTTCCCAGTCCCAATGGTTGTCGATGTGGATCTCGGCGTTGCTCAAGCCACCATCGAGGTAGTCGTAGCGCGTGTAGTTGACGTGCGGCTGCCATTCACGGAAGCCCCAATCCCGAATCTTCTGCTGTCGCATCGTCTCGTGGAACCGGAACAGGATGCGACGATAGCCATCTTCGTTCTCCAGGAACCCGACCTCGGGGTTGAAGTCCTCGCCGGTGCGTCCCGTACTCGAAGCCGACGCGATGCCGCGAGTCGTTGTATTCGGAGTCGACGTTGTACGCGTAGTCGCGGCCGGTGAGGCCGGGCGTCTCCGTGCGCGCGGCAAAACCGGCCATGGTGAAGTACTCGCCGATACCGAGACGCGCGTCCGCGCCAAACGTGCGATTGAAGTCGTCCGAGCGTGACGCACTGCCGGTTGCGGTGCGATTCACGAACATTGCGCCGATGCCAGATCGGTTCGGCAGTTCCTTGCTGATGCGCATCACCGCGAAGTTATTTGCGGGCACGTTGAGCGTGTCGTCCGTTTGCATGTCCAGGACGCCAATGTTCACGCCCCCGACCCTGCCCGTCAGACGGCCACCCGCCACGATTGGAACGAGCAAACCGTCCTCGTCGAGACCGATGCGGCGGCTGAAGAACAGATCGAGCTCATCGTCCTTGCCGACCGTAAAGAGACCGGAGTTCTCGAGGAAGAACGGACGCTTCTCGGGGAAGCGCAGGTTGAAGCGGGAGAGGTTGATCTGTTGCGTGTCCACCTCGACCTGGGCAAAGTCGGTGTTGACCGTCAAATCCAGGTTCAGACTCGGGGTCAATCCAAACTTGGCGTCGAGGCCCAGATCGCCATCGAGGTCGGTCGAGGCGCCAGGCGCGAAATTCCGATCGGCCGATCCGACCACGTACGGCAGCAGCTTGAAGTTGCGCGGCGTCTCGAGCTGGAGCCCGCGCAGCTCTCCGGCCGACGTCAACCGTCCCAGGTCGTAGACGCGTTCGAGCGGGGACCAATACGTCCGCTCGCGCGTGCGCTGAATGTTGCGAAAGAAATTTACGCCCCACGTTTGCGGCGCCGGTCCGTACCGCAGTGTCCGCAGTGGAATGCGAAACTCGGCGATCCACCCTTCCGGCGCCATGCTGGTGCTCACGTCCCAGCTTCCATCCCAGCTCGTCGCCGGCTCGCCTTGATCGCGCACTTGCGCGTCGTACTGAATGCCCGCCACGTTGGTGCCGAACACGAATCCGTTCTGCTGATCGTGAAACGTGTCGAAGATCATCTGGAACGAGTCCATATCGTCCAGACCCGCGTCGCGTCTCGTATCGGTAGTCACGATGAGAGACGGATCGCGGTCGTACAACATCACGCCGACGTAAATCGCGTCGTCGTCGTACAGCAGCCTGACTTCAGTCCTCTCGGAACCCGGCATCCCGGTAAAGGGTTCCGCTTGAACAAACTCCCCCAGCGGCGGAGCGCTCGTCCACATGTTCTCGTCGAGCACTCCATCAATCGTCGGCGCTTCATCGACCTTGACGGCCGACTGCCACGAGACGCTCGGGGTTATTCAGAGGCATCGGTGATGTTGCGGGGAGTTGGGCGACCGCAGGAGACACGCTGACCGCGACGAGTGCAAGACCGGCCAGACACACGGGTATCGAGTAATAGGACATCGAGTTCGGCCATCCATTATGGACGAGGTCACCATCTCGACAGGCCAGTGGCCGTGCTTGACACATCATGCGACGTAGCACGAGATCAGACGAAGGACGTCGGGGGATGGATTGCTCCAGGAGAATGCCTCATGCCGCTCAAGCAACGAATTGCTCCATGTCTGTGGTTCGATAGCCAGGCCGAACAGGCGGCTGCGTTCTACATCTCCGTCTTCAAGAATTCAAGAATCGTGAACGTGTCTCGCTACACCGAGGCCGGTCGCGAGACCCATCAGAGGCCGGCAGGATCGGTCATGACCGTCACGTTCGAGTTGGACGGGCAACCGTTCACGGCGCTCAACGGCGGACCAATCTTCAAGTTCAACGAAGCGATTTCGCTGCAAGTGCATTGCGACAACCAGAAGGAGATCGATTACTACTGGAACGCGCTGTCGAAGGGCGGCGACCCGAACGCGCAGCAGTGCGGCTGGTTGAAGGATCAGTTCGGTCTCTCATGGCAGGTCGTGCCAGGATTACTCGATGACCTGTTGCAGGATCATAAGTCCGACATAGCACAGCGAGCGATGGAAGCGATGCTGCGCATGAAGAAGATCGACATCGCTGAGCTCGAACGCGCGGTGGCAGTCTCGAAGTAGTTCAGCGACGATCGGCGACGTGTGAGCACGCCACTCGAGGACTACGCGATCATCGGTGATTGTGAGACGGTGGCGCTCGTCTCGCGCCGCGGCTCGATCGACTGGCTGTGCTGGCCGCGCTTCGACTCCGGCGCCTGCTTCGCCGGCTTGCTCGGTACCGCCGAGCACGGCCGGTGGCTGGTCGAAGCCGTGGATGCCGATGCTCAGGTGACCCGTCGATACCGCCCCAACACACTGATCCTCGAGACGACCATCGAAACGCGCAGCGGCACGGCCACCGTGATCGACTTCATGCCGCTCCGCGGACGCAACTCGGACGTCGTCCGCCTGGTCCACGGCGATCGTGGCGGGGTGGAGATGCGTACGGAGCTCGTGCTGCGCTTCGACTACGGTCGCACGGTGCCGTGGGTGAGCCGGCTGCCGGACGGTACGTTCCGCGCGATCGCCGGACCAGACATGGTGGTGATGCACACGCCGGTCGCGCTGCACGGTGAGAACCTGACGACCGTCGGCACATTTCACGTCGAGGCTGGAAGCACAGTGCCTCTGGTGCTCACGCACGGCCCGTCGCATCTGCCGCCGCCGGAACCGATCGACGTCGAAGCCTCGCTGGAAGAAACCGAAGACTTCTGGGTGGACTGGGCCGCGCGCAATCAGACGCGAGGAGAATGGTCGGACGCCGTCACGCGATCGCTGATCACGCTCAAGGCGCTCACCTACGCGCCGACCGGCGGCATCGTGGCCGCGCCCACCACGTCGCTCCCAGAGAAGCTCGGTGGGGTGCGGAACTGGGACTATCGCTTCTGCTGGCTGCGCGACGCGACGCTCACGCTGCTCGCGCTGATGAATGCCGGCTACTACGACGAAGCGCAGGCGTGGCGCGACTGGCTCCTGCGCGCCGCCGCCGGCTCGCCCTCGCAACTGCAAATCATGTACGGCCTCGCCGGCGAGCGTCGTCTCTCGGAATACGAGGTGCCGTGGCTGCCGGGCTACGAGCAGTCAACGCCGGTTCGGATCGGCAACGCCGCGCACGGGCAGCTGCAGCTCGACGTGTACGGCGAAGTCGTCGACACGCTCTTTCAGGGCAAGCGCGGCGGGCTGGAAACCCGGCCGGCGGATTGGGCCTTCCTGCGTGCCATCCTCGAACACCTGGAGCGGGTGTGGAGCTGTCCCGATCAGGGTGCCTGGGAAACACGCGGAGACCCTCAGCACTTCACTTTCTCGAAAATCATGTCGTGGGTCGCACTCGATCGCGGCATCCGGGCGATCGAAGTCAACAAGGTCGAGGGCCCGGTCGAGCGTTGGCGCGAGGTTCGTCAACGCATCCACGCCGAGGTCTGCGCGCGCGGGTTCAACCGCGAGCTCGGGAGCTTCGTCCAGTCGTACGACTCGAAGAATCTCGATGCGAGCCTGCTTCTCATTCCCACCACCGGGTTCCTGCCAGCAGACGACCCACGCATCCGCGGCACCATCGAAGCAGTGGAGCGGCACCTGTTCGTCGATGGCTTTGTTCGTCGATACGACACGCATACGACAGACGACGGGCTTCCGCCCGGCGAAGGAGCGTTCCTCGCGTGCAGCTTCTGGCTGGTGGATGCACTGTTACTGAGTAGCCGGCAGGACGATGCCCGTCAGTTGTTCGAACGGTTGCTTGGCCTCAGAAACGACGTCGGGCTGCTCGCCGAGGAGTACGACACCGGCGCGAAGCGGCTGGTCGGCAACTTCCCGCAGGCGTTCTCACACATCGCGCTCGTCAACTCCGCACACAACCTCGGACATGCCGTGAAGCCCGCTGAACAGCGATCGTCAAGGGATAACGGAACACGATAAGCGCGGACCCTCGGACCTGGACCTTCGGACCTCGCACTCTCGGACCGGACCTTCGCACCTCCGCCCCATCGCCCCTCCGGACCGTATGTACTCGATTCAAGTCGTATTTAGTCGATTTGAGTACCAATTCAATCCGGTCTAGAGTTTGTGGCAGACACGATGCGTACGACTCGAAGGAAAGCGCTCTCAATCTGCTTCGTCATCGCGTGCGCGTGGTGTGTCGGCGCGGCGCCCGCGGATGCGCAGACCGCTGCCGGCGAGATCACCGGCATAGTGAAAGATCAGGCCGGGGCAGCCGTTCCCGGCGCAACCATTACGGTCACTGAAACACGGACGAATCTTCAGAGAGTAACCGTGTCCACCGACGATGGCGTCTACACGGCGCCGAGCCTGGCGCCTGGCGAATACCACCTCGATGTCGAACTCGCCGGCTTCAAACCCGTGCGCCGCGAGGGCATTCGCCTCTCAACCGGCGAGAAAGCGCGCATCGATTTCGATCTTAGCGTCGGAGACATTCGAGAACAGGTGACGGTCGTCGCAGATGCACCGGTCGTGCGAGTCGAGACCGCGAGCCTCGGGACTGTCGTCGAGAACGAACAGGTCGTGCAGCTGCCACTGAACGGCCGCCTGTTCATCATGCTCGCAGCCATTGCTCCGGGCGTCGCGCTGCCGCCGAATTCTGTCCTGCCGCGCATCAACGGCGGAAGACCACGAACGAACGAGTATCTCTTCGACGGCATTTCCGTGCTGCAGCCCGAGCCGGGTCAGCTCGCGTACTACCCGATCATCGATGCCATCCAGGAGTTCAAGATCGAGAGCAACAGCCCGCCGGCCGAGTTCGGGCGGTTCAATGGCGGCGTGGTCAATCTCACGACGAAATCGGGCACCAATGCCTTTCACGGCAACGTGTTCGAATTTTTTCGCAACGAGCATCTGAACGCGAGGAACTACTTCCAGAAGAGCAATCCTGTGAAACCGGACTATCGGCGGAATCAGTACGGCGGTATGTTCGGCGGCCCCATTGTGAAGGACCGGACGTTCGTCTTTGCCGATTATCAGGGTCAGCGACAGAGCATCGGCCGCACGGTGACCTCGAACGTGCCCACGCTCGCCGAACGTTCAGGGGTCTTCCGCCAGAACATCTACGATCCGGCGACGACGGTGGGAAATACGCGTCAGCAGTTTCCGAACAACACGATTCCGAGAAGCGCGATGGATCCTGTCGCGCTGTCGCTTCTCGAGCGCTACCCGCTCCCGACAAACACCGCCACCGCAAACAACTACAGCCGGACGGCCAACGAAATCGACAATCAGGATCAGGGCGATGTGCGCATCGATCACAAGTTTGCGACCGACCGCGATCAGGCGTTCGGACGGTTGACGTACTTCCGTGGTCACGCCGAACCGGCGACAGCCTTTCCGGATGGGAGCGGGACCATCCCGGCCGGCAGCGTGGCCGTCGGTCCGCAGGATACGACAGCGTGGGCGTTTGCTTCGAACTATCAGCGCACCTTCGCACCCAACCTGCTGAACGAACTGCGCATAGGAGATACTCGGCGATCCGTCCAGCGGAGCGCGGTGTCGCTGTCTGCGTCTGCGGGAGCCGCGCTCAACATTCCCGGCATCCCGTCGAATGCGCAATTTCCCAACACGATGCCGACCTTCGCACCCAACGGCTACCAGCAGCTCGGATCGCCGAACAACACAGCCTCGGACTTCAGCACCAGCGTCACACAGATCGCCGATTCGCTTACCTGGCTGAAGGGCCGCCACACCATGAAGATGGGGCTGGACTGGCGATGGGAGCGGCTCAACGTAGTCCAACCCCCATGGCCGACGGGATCGTTTGCCTTCAGCACCGTCGGCAGCGATCTACCCGGTGTCGCGAACACCGGCAACGCGTTTGCGAGTTTCCTGCTCGGGCAGGTGCAGACCTTCGCCATCGACCTCCAGCAGACGGATATTCAAGAACGCGCGCACTTTCAGGAGTACTTCATCCAGGACGACTGGAAAGTGTCCGAGCGCCTCACGATCAACGCTGGGCTGCGATACACGCTCAATTTCCCGTCCACGGAGATCAACGGTCAAACCGCGGTCTTCAATGTAGAGACGCGGCAACTCGACTATCCAGGGACGGAGCCGGTCCGGCCGCTCAAGAAGGACAACTTCGGCCCACGCATTGGCGCCGTCTACCGCCTGACGGACAAGACCATCGTCAGCTCGGGGTACGGGAAGGTCTGGATCGAGATGGCGGGGATCACGACGCCTTTCACCACGCCGAACTTTCCGTTCCTGCAGGACGTGTCGCAGCGAACGCTCGACAACATCGCACCGGCCTTCGTGCTGGCGAAGGGACCGACCGTCACACCAGTCGGTCCGACGCCAACCGCCGGCCTCGGACAAGGCGTCTTCGCCGTTGACGGGACGCTCGGGTCGGGCTACGCACAACAGTGGAACGTGTCGGTCCAGCGCGAGTTGACTGCGAACACGGCCATCGAAATCTCCTACCTCGGTTCGAAGATTACGAACATCGGGATCCCGGACAGCAACATCAATCAGTTGACGGAGGAACAACTGGCACTCGGGCCCACTCTCCTCCAGAGGGTCGACAACCCGTTTTTCGGGATCATTCCCCGCTCGTCCTCGATCGGCGACCCGACGATCACGAGGGCGCAGCTCATGAAACCCTATCCGGAGTACACCGCGGTCAGCTTTTATCGGAACAATGTCGGCACGACGAACTACCAGGGTCTCGCGTTCAGCATTCGTCAGCGAATGTCACGCGGCCTGACCTACTCGGCCGCCTATACCCGTTCGAAACTGACCGACATCGCCTCGTCGGTGTTCGACGCGTCCATTCTGACCGGACCGCTGACAAACGCCGCCGTCGCCGACAGTCACAATCTGGAGCGCGACCGCGACTACTCGACTGGAGACATTCCGCACTACTTCGCCGCATCGGTCGTGTGGGATCTTCCGGTGGGCGAGGGCCGTGCCAACCACCCCACTGGCGTGGTCGGCGCACTCGTGAACGATTGGAGCGTCGCGACCTTCATGACCATGCAGTCCGGGGTGCCGGTCGCGGTGACGCAGGCGAACTCGCTCGGGTACGCCGGCTTCACGACCCAGCGCCCGAATCTCGTCGGGGATCCGACACTGCCCGCTGACGAGCGGACACCCGCTCGCTGGTTCAACACGGCCGCGTTCGCAACGGCCAATCAGTTCACGATCGGGTCCGCCTCTCGCAATCCGGTGCGAGGGCCGGCGTACCACGACGTTGATCTCGCCGTGATGCGTAACGTCAGGTTCGGAGGTGAGCGCGCGATCGAACTGCGTTTGGAGGTGTTCAACCTGCTGAACACCGCGAATTTCGGAGCACCGGCGGCACAGCTCGGACCGGCTAGCTTCGGGACGATCACGACGGCTCTCGATCCAAGGGTCGTGCAACTCGCCGCAAAGTTCTGGTTCTAATCACCACTCAACCATGTCAACTCCCAACGCCCACTTCCAATTTCCAACGAGCGAGCAATTTGGGAGTAGGTCAGGGGATAGTGGGAGTTGGAGTTTGGGGCGTTGACGCGTTTCAGCACGCCGCTAGATTTGGTGGAATTCAGGAATGACGCCTATCGAGACCGACTTGATGAGCGCATAAACGCGCGCACCGACAGTGATGTCGAGCCGAGCGATTGCGTCACGCGTCACTTCGGCCAGCAGCAGAAGACTACCGACGACGAGCTGGACGACGACATGATCGACCGTCGGCTTCAGCGACGGCCGACACCGTGGCCGGCAACGCGTTGTGCAGGCTGAGCCCGGGAGGCTCACTCGTGGCGAGAATCACGTCGCGTGCAGCGATCCGCACGCGGACTGTTGTGCCCGCATCGAGTGCGCGATCCGCGGCAAACAGCCCACCTCCATCAAACATGAGCTCGAGCAGCCCGCGTTGACTATGTCTCTTCACGACGCGCGCCTCGAAGACACTTCCGAGGCCGACGGCCTCGCGTAGCCACGGCAGGTCAGGACGGCTCGTGAGATCGGTCAGCGCCCCGGAGGCGATCGCCTTCCCTCTCTCGAGAATCAGCAGCCGCGTAGCCAGCCGCACGACGTCGTCGAAATCATGCGTGACGAGCACGAGCGGGATGTCGAGCGTCCGTCGCAGCTCGTCGATCTCATCCTGCAGTCGCCTTCGCACCGTTCGATCGACGGCAGCAAACGGTTCGTCGAGCAGCAGCACGGCCGGCTCGCGAGCCAGTGCTCGCGCGAGCGCCACACGCTGGCGCTCGCCCCCTGACAACTGATGCGGGCGGCGATCCTGGTGGTCGGACAAGTGCACCAGTCTGAGGAGCTCCTCTGCCCGCGATCGCCGCTCGCCGGCCGGGCGATGACCGAGCGCGGTCATCACGTTGCCGAGCGCCGTCAGGTGCGGGAAGAGCGCGTACTCCTGGAACACCATCCCTACGGCGCGGCGATGGGGCGGTGCGAATGCTTTCGATGCCGTGTCGCTCCACGTCTCGCCATCCGCCCGTATCGTCGCGTGTTCAGGGCGATACAACCCGGCGATGCTGCGAAGAATGGTGGATTTACCGCTGCCCGACGGCCCGAAGATCGCCAACACGTCGCCGGGATCGCAGGTGAAGTCGAGGTCGAGTGGAATCGGCGACCGCTGCTGAATCCTGACCGACAGCCGGCGATCAGCCACGTCGCACACCGACGCGGCGCGAGAGCGTCGTCGTCAACATCAGGGTGGCAACGGCGATGACGAGCAGCGTGGCAGCCATCATGCCCGCGCTTCGATCGTCGAATGCCTGCATCCGATCGTAGATGGCCACGCTGAGCGTTCGGGTTTCACCGGGAAGGTTGCCGCCCACCATCAGGACGACGCCGAATTCGCCGAGGGTGTGGGCGAACGTGAGGATCGCAGCCGTCAGAATGCCGGGCCATGCGAGCGGGACCTCGATCCGAGTGAAGCGTTGCCACGGTGTCAGGCCGCAGCACGCGGCGGCATCACGAACGTCTGACGGAATCGCCTCGAAGCCGCGCTGGATCGGCTGGACGACGAACGGGATGTTGGCGATCGCGGATGCGAGGAGTAGTCCCTCAAATGAGAACGGCAGCGTCTGACCCACCAGTGACTGAAAGGCCTGACCGAGCGGCGAGCGCGCACCGAACATCACCAGGAGATAGAAACCAAGGACCGTGGGCGGCAGCACGAGCGGCACGGTGACGAGCGCTTCGACGAGGACCTTGCCGCGAAACTGATGGAGCGCGAGCAGGCGCCCGAACCAGATGCCGAATGGAAGCAGGATCGCGATCGTGCCTGCGCCCAGCCAGAGCGAAACACGAAGGGCCGTCCAGTCCATCGGCGGTTATTGTGGCACTCCGTACCCGTGCTTTCGAAGAATCGCGCGCGCGGTCTTGCCCTGCAGGTAGTCGTAGAACTGCGTCGCCGTCGCGCCCGCGCGTTTGAGGAGCACCATCCGCTGACGGAGCGGCTGGTGCTCGCTCTCCGGAATCACCGCGTACTTCCCGCGCTCGGCGAACCCGGGACCGAGTACGAGCGAATAGGCCACCAGGCCGCCGATGGCATTTCCCGTCGTCGCGAACTGCGCGGCCTGCGCGATCGTGTCGCCCAGCACCAGCTGCGGGCGAATCGCGTCCCACAAGCCACGCTTCCTCAGCACAGACTCCGCGGCCTTGCCGTAAGGCGCAACGTCAGGGTTCGCGATCGCGAATCGTCCGGCCTTGCCGCTCTTGATCACGCGAGCCAGCCCGTCGAGCCGTTCATCAACAGTGAGCGGAGATCCGTTGGGCGCGAAGATCACCAGCCGGCCAACTGCGTACACGACGCCGGCATCGCGAGTCAGACCAGCCTTGGCCAGTTGATTGGGGAACTCCTCATCGGCGGCAAGGAACAGCTCGAACGGCGCACCGTCCTGGATCTGCCGCGTCAGCGTCCCCGATGCACCGAACACGACTTCGACTGACGTGCCTCGATCGGCTTTGAACTGGTTCGCGATTTCAGTGAGCGCGAAGTTCAGATTTGCCGCAGCGGCGACCGTCGGAGGCCGTTGAGCCGACACGCCTGCGCCGCGTGGCGATGACCACCGTCGCCGCAACGAGCAGCGCGCCGATTCGACGTAACATCGACTCGATATTGCCGCGTGAGCGCGAATTGAGTCAAATCGACTTGACAATTCGGCCTGTATTGACTCAATTAGCCTGTGACGTCAGTCGACGCCAACTACGACGCTGTCAGCCTTGATGATGGCGTAGGCCTTCGAGCCGACCTTCAGCTTGAGTCGTTTCGCAGAGTTCGTCGTGATCACGGAGACGATCTCGATCTTCGGAGCGATGGTGATCGTGACCTCGGTGCTGACGGGTCCGTTGCTGATGGCGGAAATAGTGCCTTTGAATGCGTTGCGTGCGCTGATTTTCATGGTCGTGTCGCCTCGGTCTCCAACAAAGTGTAATCATTGAGGCTACCAGGCAGCGTATTTGCGCGAGCCTGATGAGCCTCGAGAGGACGGAGATGATGATGAGAAGGACCGTGTTCGTGGCGGCAGTCGCCCTTGTCCTTGGTTCCTCGCTTGTATCTTGCCGCGCAGCAGGGCCCCCCACCGGCCGGCGCCCCGGCCGGCGGACGTCGCGGCGGCGGCCCCCCCGGAGGCGGGCCCGAAGATGGACTGAACGTTCGTCCGCCGAACGCCCCGGATCAGAAGCCTGCATTCGCCGGACAGACGCGTGCGCCCGAGCAAAAGCTCGGCGTCGCTTTCAACGTCGTGACGGTGACCGAAGGGCTCGTCAACCCGTGGGGCCTGACGTTCCTGCCCGACGGCAAGATGCTCGTCACAGAGAAGCCCGGACGGCTGCGCGTGGTCAGCGCCGATGGCAAGCACATGTCCGAACCGGTCGCGGACCTTCCCGACGGTTGATCGCGCGCGGACAGGGCGGGCTGCTCGACGTCGCGCTCGATCCGGCGTTCGCAGAAGAATCAATTGATCTACTGGAGCTACGCCGAGCCGAAAGACAACATGATGAACAACACCGCGGTCGCTCGCGGGAAGTTCGTTGACGGCGCGGCGCCGAAGGTCGAGAACGTCCAGGTCATCTTCCATCAGGCGCCGTCGCTCGCGTCACCACTCCACTTCGGCGGACGCCTGGTCTTCAATCGCGACGGCACGCTGTTCATCACCCTCGGAGACCGCTCGATTCCCGAAGGGCGCATGCAGTCGCAGCGGATGGACGGCCTGCTCGGCAAGATCGTTCGTCTCAACCCGGACGGCTCGATCCCGAAGGACAACCCGTTCGTCGGCAAGGAAGGCGTGCGCCCGGAAATCTGGTCGTACGGTCACCGCAACGTGCAGGCGGCGGCCCTCAATCCGGCGACCGGCGAGTTGTGGGAGGTCGAGCACGGCACGCGCGGCGGCGACGAAGTGAACCTCGCGCGCAAGGGCAAGGACTACGGCTGGCCGACGATCGCGTACGGCATCGAGTATCAGGGTCCACCAATCACCGGCGGCATCCAGCAGAAGGAAGGCATGGAGCAGCCGCGCTACTACTGGGATCCCGAACATCGCGCCGAGCGGCATGATCTTCTACACCGGCAAGCTCTTTCCGGCGTGGCAGAACAGCATGTTCATCGGCGGACTGGGCAGCACGAATCTCGTGCGCCTGACGCTGCAGGGTGAAACAGATCGACGGGCGAAGAACGCCTGCTGCAGGATCTACAGCCGACGCGCGAGCGCTTCCGCGACGTGCGCCAGGGACCTGACGGCGCGATCTATCTGCTGACTGATAGCGCCAAGGGACGCATCTTAAAGATCGTTCCCAAATCTTAAGCCTACGGGGTTCGGGGTTCGGGTTCGAGGCGGGTTGCGAGACCTGCCTCCTCACTCCTACCGAATTGATTCAGCCTTCGAACCGAAGCCAGCCCTCGGTCCTTTGTTGTCCCGCTCGAGCGCGCGCTCGCTGTTCGCGATCGAGAAACCAGCCTCGTAGACCAGTTGCGCGATCCTCGCCATCTTCGGGAAGAGGATCTTGTCGATCGTGTCCGAGACCTTGTGATAGTCGGGATGCAGGCCGGTCGTGAAGAACGCGACCGGAATGCCCTTCACTGCGTAGCTGTAGTGATCGCTCCGCGTGTAGATGTTCTCGGGATCGCCCGGGTCGTTGAGCTCGTAGTCGAGCGTCAGCGGCTTTGACGTCGTGGCGTTGGCGCTGACGATCAGATTGTGGAGGTCGGTGCTGATTCGATCCGCACCGACGACGAAGACTGAGTTCGTGTAGTCGCCTTCCAGGTTGTTGCAATCGTCGCGGCCCACCATATCCATGTTGAGCACGGCCTGCACTTTGTCGAGCGGAACGACGGAGAAGTCGGCGTTGTAACGCGAGCCCCGGAGGCCGCCCTCCTCTCCGGCGTGCCAGACGAAGACGACCGAGCGCTTCGGCTTCGGTCCGGTCGCAAATGCCTTCGCGATCGCCAGCAGCGCGGTCGAGCCGGACCCATCATCGTCTGCACCGTTGCTGATGATGTCGCGCTGGTCGAAGGGAATCGGCGGTGGCGCGGTGGTTCCAGTGGCACCCGAACCACCAGGGGCAGCCGCGGCGGGAGGAGCACCGCGCCCCCGGCCGGGATTCTGCACGACCTTTCCTGCCGCCTTCACCGCTGCCTGCGCGACCGCGCTTCGTGAACGGCAGCTCGTCGTGGTCGGCAGCACTCCTGCACCGACCTGGCTGTAACCGATGTGATCGAGATGCGCGCCGAACATCACATACGTGCTCTTGAGCGTTGCGTCCGTGCCTTCGATCATGCCCACGACGTTCCGAGTCCGCTGTTCGGACACAGTTTCGAACGTGTTATCGATGTCGATCGAGATCGTCACGGGAACCGACGCCGCGGCGAGCGGCTCGCCTTTCGCGGCTTTCGCCCGCAGCTCGGCAAAGCCGCCCGGTGCTCCCGCGAACACCGCTTCGAAGAACGTCTCATCGCCGACGATCTGCGGAATCGCGGGCGCATCAACGCGCTGAGCGCTCGTGAAATCCGGTACGGTGAGCGCTCCACGTCCGCGCGCGCCGGCAGCACCGCGACCCTGCAATTCCGCCTGCGCCTGCTGAACGGCGTCGGTTGCCTTCTGCAACGCTTCCCGCGCTTGGGTAAGCGCGCGTTCGGCCTCGGTCGGGTTCGGAGCAAAGCCGATTGCCGCGGCTGCACGGTTGGTGTCGATCGCATTCGCGGCACCACCGCGCCCGCCTCCCCTTCCTGCGCCAGGTGCAGGCGTGAGGTTCGTCATCCAGATTACGAGCTTGCCCTTCACGTCACGATTCTGCAGGTCGGCAGCCTGCCCGTAGCCGATGAACTCGGCGCCGGTGAACGTCAGTGTCTGCTTGCCGCCTGGACCGGCAGGAAACGTCACGTGATCGCCATGCTTGAACGTCCGCGACGCGCCATTCGCGGTGACGGTCACCGACGAATTGCGTGTGACTTTATAGCCTCGAATCCTGACGCCTGCGAAGTACGAGCCTCCGTCACCCAGGGGCTTCACGCCCCACTGTTTCAGCAGGCCGGCCACGTACGACGCCGCAAGGCCGTAGCCTTCGGTGAAAGCCTGGCGGCCCTGGAGCTCGTCGGACGCGAGATAGCCGAGCCACTCGCGCATCTCTTCGACATTGACCTGCGCGAACTTGGCCCTGGCACGCTCCGGCGCCTGCGCGAGCAGAACGCCTCCGGCGGTGCAGGCGCACACAAGAGCTGAGGACACCGCGAATTTCAGGAAAGGCACGAGGGTGATTCTATTTCTAGAACCCCCTGAACGTCTGTCTCAGCGTGACCAGTTCTCGACGGGCGGTGTCGCCTGGCTGCAGGCGGCGAGGATGTGATCGTTGAACGCGCGAAGCTGCTTACTCCTTCTTCTGACCTTCGGCGTCTCGGTCCTTGATCTCGAGCCTCCGTCCGCGATGGGCTTCGGCCGGTGCCGCCTGCATGTGGATCTCTGAGCAAGCGGGCCCTTAGAAGCCCATCAGTGTCGTTGAAAGACCTGGTAAGGTCCGATCTGGTCTGTCAGGTGGAAGCGGGAATCCCGTGGCGCCCAGATGCGATTTGTACCCACTGCTTCAATCCCTTCGCGCCTTTCGACTTGCACGATCCGATAGGTGTCTTCCTTTGAAAAACCCTCGGCACATCGATCCAGGTTCACGATGCCGTGCCGGTACTTGAGGAGGAGGTCAAGATCTGCCCCGACCTTGTATCCCGGATCCACTGCATTGGTCACTGCCATGAATTGCCAGATGTCGATTTCATACCCGATTGAAGGGCGGCCGTCGTTATCTGCGTTCGCCAGGTCGGCAAGGCGATCGACCAACTGGACCTCGATCGCCTCTCGCCCTGCCCAACCATCGCGGACCCATGACTGCAGACGTGAGAGCGTCACGGCATTGGTCGCAACGATTGCGACGAGCGCCAGCGATGCAAGCGGGACGACCCGCGACGCGCCGATCCGTCTGGGGACGTGGATCGCGACCGCAGCGAGAGCGATCGCCTGCATCGGCCACAACCACAGGAACCGGCGACCGGTTTCCGAAAGGAAAAGCAGTGCCAGCCAGGGGACTACCAGGCTGACAGCCAGCGGCCACGTCTTCGTTGCGCGCGAGGACATCCATTGGTGAACACGGATGACCGCGCCAGCGATCACTCGCCTGTAAACAACAAACACCAGCCCCGCGGCGAGCAACGCGGCCTGAAGCAAACGAATAGCCTGCACGGTAGAGGCACCGAGGGTCGCGTCCGGTGAAAGATACCTGGTGGCAAGGGCTTCATTGAAGATCAGGGCGCCCAACATTGAGGCGATCGCCAGACCGATGACGACGCGCGTCACGCCATCCGTATTCCCTCTGCTCGCGAGCGGGGCCCCCCGTGCCATGAACAGCGCCAGCGTCCCGGCGACCGCAAGGAGAAGAATCGCCGCGGCAGGAATGCCAGGAAACCGCCAGTCCGGAAATTCGCCTAGCAACAGCTCCTCGACGATCACGCGTACTTTGCTCGGGGGTTGAGTACTCGTCGATTCTCTAGTTCCCCTGTCGTTTGCCTTGTTCGCCGATTCGTCGTCTCCCAGCCACCCGGCTGGCGCGACGCCGGGATCGCACCACGACTGCTTGTAATCGGCCGTCCAGAGTGCCACCCGCAACACTTGCGAACGCACGTCCACGAAATTCCGGCCGGTCTCGAATCTGAGGTATGGAAACCAGACGAGCGCTGCCACAACGACTGCAGCGGCGAGCGGTGCGAGGCGAACGGAAGATTGCGACAACAGCCACACGACGGGGATGGCGAAAATGGCCGGCGCGATTTCCAGGAACACGTACATGCCAAGCGCCCAGGTCAGAACCGACAAGCCGAGAAAGTACGGATTGTCGTCATCGACCCATCGCGTGGCCCAGTAGACCATCCAGACGTAAAAGGTGTGGAGGGGGTATCTCTGCCACAAGGAGCTCGCGGCCAGGAGACCCGGCTCCGAAAACGCGTACAGCGCGACGGCAAGCAGCGCGCACCGCGATCCGAGATATCTGCGTGTCAGCAGGAAAATCCCGAACAACGTGCCGAGAAAAAGAGCAACGCTGCCGGCGTACTCGAAGAGTCTCGGATCGCGGAAGACGAGCACACCTGGAAGAACGAACCAAACTGCACCGGGTGGTGTGAACGATCCAAAGCTTGTGACGACTCCCCTGTCGGGCAGGCGGCCGGTATCAATGAGCTCCTGCGCCGAATTGATAGCGGTGCCGAGGTCGAAGTTCACCGCGCGCGACTTCCACCCTTGCAAAGCAAGAATGGCGGAAAGCGCGGCAACGATCAGGACGCCGATTGCCTCGACCATCCTCCTTCGCTCGCCCCCAGTCCTGCACTTCTGCCGCGTGTGACCGGATATCCAGGGCGGCGCCTTTGCCTGATTTGAGGGGCGAGCGGTCGCCCCGCTTCTTCGTCATTCCCGTGGCTCTAACTCACAGGTACGCGGTTGTCGAAGACCGGCAGCGTGCCCTCCTGGTGGGCATCTCGCCGTTCCAGCACCGCGATCAGGCTGAGGCCGGGGAATGGCAGCAGCGAGTCGATTCGTCGAAATAACGGCGTGAGGGTGTCGAGCATCCAGATCTGAAAGAGACCGAACGTGCGCCGGCGAAGAATCTTGCCGTTGAGGAACCAGGCTGGCGTGCCAACTCGATTGAACTCGACGATATCGTTGACGGAGAAGCCGGCGTCTTCCGCCACCCGGCGCAGGGACTCTTTGCTGTAACGGCGGTAGTGGCCCAATACCACGTCGAGCGTGCCGTAGTTCCATTGATTGTGTGGCACGAGGATGACGGCAGTACCACCGTCAGCGAGGGCAGTGCGGATGTTGGACAGCGCGTCACGATCGGATTCCAGATGCTCGATGACGTTCAGGCACACGACCGTGTCGTAGCCGGGTTCGAGGCGGGGAAATGACGCGATGTCGGTGACGTCGCAGTAACTGGCCTTCAAATACGGCCGCTCGACCGACATTCCGCTCAGCGCGTCGAGGTACAGCGGATTGATATCACTGGCCACGTACTGAGTTCGGGGAACCAGTTTTCGCGTGAGAT
Source organism: uncultured Acidobacteriota bacterium (assembly GCA_963757735.1). Classification (GTDB taxonomy): domain Bacteria; phylum Acidobacteriota; class Vicinamibacteria; order Vicinamibacterales; family UBA2999; genus Gp6-AA40. The sequence goes on along the minus strand of CAVWST010000002.1, from coordinate 37,099 downwards.
TCCCCACGCCGCTCCCAATTTCCAGCAACCTCTGGCCACAGTAACGACGAATCGTTTCAGCCATCCACCCATTGAAGCGTGGCGCGCGAGAGAGTCTGACTAGAATCTGGCTGCCGTACTCGTCGCTGCTGATAAATCATGTCGGACAAGGAAAACCTGACGATGGCCAGGAGCGCCCGCAGACCATCGCGCCAGTTGATCTTCTTGCCCTCGCTGTAGCTCCTGCCGGAGTAGCTGATAGGAATCTCGAAGTCGCGCCTCCGCTTCGCCAGCTTGATCGTCACTCCGGTTCGAGACGAAAGTCGTTCGATACCAGCGGGATCGACTTCAGCAGCGGCGTCCGGGCGGCCTTGTAACAGGTCTCCATGTCGCTCAGATTCAAGTTCGTGACGAGGTTCGAGAGAAATGTGAGGAATCTTGTTGCCGAGCTCGTGGCAGATACAGCAACACTCGGCGGACCGCGCCACCGGCAAAACGCGAACCATGAACGAGTCGTCTCTTCTGGAATACCTCGACGATGGGTAGAAGATCCTTGGGGTGGTACTCGAGTTGGCGTCGTGAATGACGGAGATGTCGCACGTGGCGGCTGAGCGGTCCGGATCGCCTGACCCTTTCCGCGATTGGTCTCAGCCTCAGGAAGGTCCATCGTCTTCGATCCTCGCGGCCTTCCGCTGCTCTTGAAGCGATCGAGGACGGCTTGAGATCCGTCCGTCGAACAGTCGTTGACGACGATCACTTCAACGCGTTCGAGGAGGTCACTGGTGTCGAGAATCGTGAGTCGCTCGAGCGAGGCATAAACGAGGTGCTCCTCATCGTAGACCGGGACGAGGACTGACAGTGAGGTCTTCATCATGTGGCCGACCAGTCTACCCTCGAGTGGATTTTTTCATTGGAGTTGAGCATTTACTTGGGCTCGCGGGTTCTGCCGCCGGGTCTCCCCGTCCGTCCCTCGGCGCCAAAATACACTTGTCACATGGGAGGCGCCTGCGCGGCACCGAAAAGTTCGACTAGTGGAAGTACTCACTGAAGTACGTACTAATTCGATGCGCCGGATTCGATAGCTCCAGCGGATCGGTTTGGCCGCCTTGTTATAGAGGCGCCGGAATCCGTAGCCTTCGCCCTGCCGAGCCAGCGTCCGGTCGCCCTGCTTGCTGTCCTGCGATCGCTCCGTCTGCTTCTCACTCTTCGTCTCAGCCATGTGCTCGCCTCCAAGAGGGGTAGAGGAGTCGAAGCAAACCTGCAGCCTCGGAAGACCAGCGAAGTGTTCGATGGAATTGCGCTACGACGAAGACGAGCTCATGAAATTCCGCGCCGGCGATTTTCGATCCTGCTTACCGATGCATCACCTGTCGCGCGCTGCTGCCCTTCTTCCATGTTGATCTCGACTCGCTCGCGCTTGATGTCGAGCCTGAGTCGAACAAAGAGGCTCATGTAGAGATTGGCGACCCACACGAGCGATAGCCACGCGATCAACGCACCAACCCACCCGTCTACGAGCAGTCTGAAATCGCTCAGGGCGACGGCCGCCGCTGCGATGTAATGGCTGAAGCAGTACTCACACGTGAAGACATAGAAGAACTTGCGTGCCGCGAGACGACGGCACTGCTGACTTTGGCGCACGCACCAGTCGTGCGCTTCGGCAAACACCTGCTCGTGCGTGACCGTCCAGGCGACGCACGAGACCGGCGCCGCGAGGACGAACAGCCACACGATCTGTGTCGAGAGCGGGACATCCGGTCCAGTCATGCCTCAGGTGCGTTTGCAAGACTGGCTCCGGCTGCATCATGCGCGGCTCAGCCGGTGGTTCTCGCCGGCGAGACGACAGTGCGGAATCTTTCTTTCACGATTTATGGTTTGAGCGGGTAAATCACTTTCCAATCCTTCTGCATGTCGACGATGACCCACCCGCGCTTGGGACCGTCGTCGAGACCGCGCACCAACTGTCCGATGTGCGAATCGCGGTCGTAGGCCCACTCGCGCTCGGCATCGGTGTGGTGGACGATCACCCCGAGCCGCGGTCCCTTCGCGCTGGTCGTCCACTCGAGCATCTCGAAGTCGCCATCGGAATTCCCGAACGCGATCGTCGGCCGGCGGCCGATGACCTGATGAATGCCGACCGGCTTTCCCGCCTTGTCGTCGATCAGATCGATCTCGGGAAGCCGAAGAAGCACGGGCACGCCATCTCTCACCTCGTACTTCACCTTCGCCCGGCTCCCCACCACCTGCTCCGGCGGAATGCCGTATACGCGCTCCACCCAGGGGCGCATGAACTCGACGCCGCCGCCGGACACGATGTAGGTCTTGTAGCCATTCGACCGGAGGTAGGTGAGCACGTCGAGCATCGGCTGGAAGACCATCTCGTTGTACGGGCGCTTCGTCGTGGGGTGCCGCGCGGATGCCATCCAGTCCTTGACGATCCCCTCGAACTCCTCGGTGGTGTTGCCGACGTGACTGACGGCCATGATCTGCATCAGCCCTTTCTCGCCGCTCGCGAGCACGGACTTCAGATCACCTTCGAGCACGCCCTTGAAAGGCTGCGTGGTCTTCCACTCGGGGTGCTGCGGAGCCGAGGCCTTGACGCGATCCAGTGCGAACGCCAGCTGGAAGTACATCGGCTGCTCCGACCAGAGCGTGCCGTCGTTGTCGAAAACGGCAATGCGTTCGGCGGGCGGAACGAAATCCGCGTCGCCCTGTCGCGTCGTCTTCGTGACGAAGTCGACGATCGCTTTTCTGGCAATGCCATCGTTCCACGACGGCAAGGTAACGGCGGAGGCAGCCGGGGCGGCCGGAGGCGCTTGCGGTCGAGTTTCTTCAGGAGGTGCTGCGCACGAGGCCAGCAGACAGGTACAAGGCAATGAGAGTAGTCAACCGCAGCTTCATGTCGTGGCTTCGGATTGCAACGCCGGCACCGGCTGGCTATCTACGCGTGTCAGCCTAGGCTGTTTAGCGTCGCGCTGACGTCGGTGCGGTTGTCTGGACCCCGCGTTCGACACCGACGAGCGACCACCCCGCAGGTGCTCGGCGGAAGAAGAACGTTGAAGGATTTGCCCAGCCTGGCTGTTGCGCGTGTACGGCCGTGATGCTCACGCCCACGAAGTCGCCGGTCACTCCGCTGGGCATCCGAGCCGATCCGGCCGTCACCCTCATCGGTTCGCCAACAGGCGTGCGTTGATCGGTTGCGTTGTCGAATCTGAACCAGTTCAGCTCGTACCGCTCAGGCGGCGTGGCAGCCTTTGCATCAACAGCCGCGTTCGTGAACGCGAGCGTCCCGTCGGCAGACAGCGTCGTGTCAACTACGGGGCACACCTGGTTGAGCCACGTCGCCACCACTTTGTCTCGACGCGCGATGATCGTCTTCGTCATGAAGTCGGTCGCCGCCGGATCGGTGTACGCGGCCTTCTCGACGACTGCACGAATCGCCGCGTCCGAGAACTTCGACACGATGCGCGCCGCCCAGAACGCATCGTCCGGCCGCATGTTCGCGAAGGCGGGATTGGGATACTCCGGCTTCCACGTCACGGGATCGAAACGCTCGGCTTCGAGACGCCCGACTGATTTCGGCACATCCGGATAGTCGATGGTTATCCACGGCCGGACATACAACCCGAGCGTGGCCATCGTGAGCCATCCAGGCTTCTGCTCGAACATGTATTCGTTGCCCGGCCGATGACGTTGCGCGTAGACCGTGCCGCTCCCGAGAATCGATCCGAAGTCGAACATGTAGTGCTTGACCCATGCGCGGCCGTTCGTCCGCTCGAGCATGTCGAGACTGTTGATGCCGCGTGAGTCGTCGTGATTCAGCCACGCGCCGAAGACGCGCGCGCCGCGCAGCTCGCGGCGGTGCTCGTGCAGAACCAGATCGTTGGGATCGTCCGGGCGCCGTCCGTAATACCGGAAGTTCCCGAGCGGCGTCCCCGAAGCGAAACGACTGACAAGGACACGATAGTGCCCGTTCTCTAACCGCGCCGCACGGTTGAAGACATTGTCGAGGTCGTACTTCTTCATCTGCCGGCGACGCCCGTTGAGCGGATCGCGAATCGTGGCGCCGTCTGCGATCACGAGTGCGTCGCGATCGATATCTGCGGGGTAGACGTCGACGACGTTGTAGCCGATCGCGTGATAGAACGCGGTGCCGATGATCTCAGCACCGCTCGCAATCTCCGGATTCGACGGCGGGTCAACCTCGATCTGGTAGATCTGCCCTTCGGCGTCAGTCATGCGGAAGCCAGGCTGCACTCCGGCGCTCTTCCCGCCAGAGACTTTCCAGCCGGTCACATTGATGCTCTCCGCGCGATCGGGCCCTCGTTTAATCGACTCGGTGCTCATCGCATTGCGGCCGATGCGATTGGTAAACCAGCTCGAATCGGGAACTTCGTCCACCGTGTTGACGTTCAACGCACGAACGTCCCGCAGTTCGCCGGGGTGCCCGAGCGTGTTGACGACGAAGTCGTAGCTGTTGGAGTCCTCGACCTCGACAACCTTCGCGGCATCGGCAACGCGATCGTTGTCGGTCCACAGCGGATCGTCGGGATAGAAGCGCGGCGATGCCGACTGCGGCAGAACTGCGGTCCACACCGCGAGAACGCCCGCAATGCCGGCGATCGCCGCCCTAGAAAACGCCGCCGACGACGATGTAGAGGTGATTGCCATCCTTGCTCCCGAACGCTGCGTCCACTCGGAACATAACGCCGCTATTTGTGTTGAAGCGGAATCCGACGCCATAGTCAGATTCAAGATCCTTGAAGTTCAGATCGCTGCGCTGATCGGCAACCTTACCGGCGTCGTAGAACAGCGCACCATCCAAGCCGCTCCAGATCTCCCAGCGATACTCAGCCTGCGCGAGAATCGCGTGTGGCGCGCGGAAGCGATACTCGCGGAAGCCGCGCAATGTCTCATTGCCACCGAGCGTCGGCATGAAGTAGAACGGCATCGTCTGACCGGCTTCCGTGTCTGACGTCGAGGCAGCGAGCCGCAGGGCGATCACGCGACGGCCGGCCAGAAAGCCGAAGAACTGGCGGATGTCGCCATCGAAGCGGTTGAACGTGAACTGGTCGGTCGTGCGATCGTCGTAGTGCGAGAAGTCGAAGCGATACCAACCGCCCTTCCTCGCGTTAATCGGCTCGCGATAGTCCACCTCGACGAACGCTGCGGATCGGATGAAATCAGACCGCGAGTCGATGCCCGGCACCTCGGACGGCGGGAACAACACGGGCACATCTGGATATCGATCGTTCTGCCCTGCGCCCAGCCGCGGCTCGAGGTACTCCATCCCGGCGCCGACCAGCAGGTGCTCGACCGGCCGAACACCGGCGCGACCACCAAAGTGGTTGGTGCGAATCGCGTAATCGGATCGATCGTCGCGATTCGATTCCGGGCCAAGACCGAAGAAGTTCTCCTGCGGGTAATCGCGGTGGCTGCCCCAGGCCTCGAGATGCAGGTGGTTGTTGGCCAGTCGCGGAAACGTCAGGCGCGCTTCAGTCGCCCAGTACCGCTTGATGCTGCCGGCGGCCCAGATTTCAACCGCGCCTTTGTTGGAAAAGAGATCGCGATCGCGGAAGCCAACCCCGTAGGCGAAGCCGCTACCGGTCGTCAGCGACCCGAGTTTTGGATGAATGCCTTCGCGGTCGAGGAGGAAGATCGCTCTGTCTTCGGCGAAGTCGAGCGCACGCTCCAGGCCGTTTGGTGTGTATGTCGCCGGGTCCTGAGCCTGCTGTTCACGACGCTGCCGATCGGCTTCTTCGCGTGTCTGCGGCTCCTGCGCCGACGCGGCGCTCGAAACGAAAGACAGAAATGTCAGGCAGAGGAGAACAACGCGGGGCATGAATTGCAGTCTACAACGGATAACCGAGCCTCTTGCCTTTGCGACGACGTACCTACGAGTCATTGCTGGTCAGCGTGTCGCCCCGCCCAAACAGCGTTCACGGAGGCGTCGACCTAATTCAGGAATCTGCCGAGCAGGCTTTCAACCTTCGACGATGCCCTTGGCTGCTCGGGAGCCTCGACGAAGCGGAACCGTTTCACCGCGTCGGCTCCCCAGAATCGTCCCACGGTCATCAGCAAATCGAGATCGGCTCGAACTGCATCCGGTACGGGTGTCTTCGAGTCGATCTCCTGCAATTGCGCGTAGGAAAGTTCCCGCAGATGCATCGTGTGTCGGCCAAGCTTCACCTGATGGTCCGACATCGGCACGTGTTCAACCAGGACGGCCAGCAGTCGTTCGCGCCAGTCTCCAGAGAGCCGGGCAAGCACGGTGCGAAACCACATGACCGAGACGAGTTTCTTCACCTCTGCGCCGTCGATTGGAATCGTCGACGTCGCGCCGTTGCTCGCCAGCGCGAGCGCAGCTGGATCGGAGCGATTGACCGCTACCGCAAACTCCCAGAAGGTCGAGAACGCAGGCCCGCGCACGGCCGCGACGCCTGCCTCTGTCTGTTCTTCACCGAATTCCGCAATGGACTCCGACGCTTCCGTTGCGATTGGCGAGGGCTGCTCGACCGGGAACGGCTCGCGCTCGGGACGCTGAGAGCTGGTCGCCGTGCGAACACCTCGCTCGAGAGCCCAGTCCACTTCGAGTGGCCGATGTGTGCCCGTGTACTCGGCAAAGAGCGCCGTCACCCCCCACGGCTTCGGCGCGCCAACGGCTCGCGCGTACAGAGGGCTGTAGGGACTCCTCGAATCCACGCCCATCGCCGTCGCGACGCGCCCTTTGATCTTCGCGTCGACAACGTTCGACCAGTCTCCCTGAATGCAGATCAAGGAGGTGCCCGGAGGTTTGTGGAAGGCGTAAAACGGATTGTCGCAACACCGCCGGGCCGCGTCTTCCACCACGTCATCGCTCGGTTCAGAACCGGCCGGAGATCGATCTCGGCGAAGCCGATTCGCAACCGGCCGTTTCCGGCAAACAGCACCGAGAGATCGGACGGATCCACCTGCGAGAGATCCCACAGGACGTAAATCAGCCCGCGCAGCCCTCTGGCAATGGGAAGGTTCATCCGTTCCCACACGATCGGTTGCGACTGCGGATCGCGCTCGATGTATCCGCGGTCGTTCAGGATCTCGATCAACCGGATCCCTGCCGAATCGAATCGCTCGATCACATTCACCGCGTGGTCGTAATGGCGCTTGTCCACTTCGTGGCGCTCGAACGACGGCCGTACGAAAATCGGAATGACCAGCTTCTTCTGCTCACGCGCCATTTGCGCCAGCGGAAACATCGTGCCGGCGCCCGTGCCTTTCCCGCCGGTGCCGACGAGGATGACGATCGAATACCCCCTGAAGAGCGCCTCGACTTCGCTGCGTGATTCGTTCAGCGCATGTCGCGCCACGTCCGGATCGTGCCGCGCGCCGAGGCGGCCAGTCGTCGCCGTCCCGATCAGGAAGCGCTCGTCCTTCGGCACATCCGACAGCGCGAACTCGTTGGTATCCAGAAATCGAGTGGTGACCGCGCGTCGTAGTCGTTCCGCATATCTGGAGTCGGACTGTTGCGTCACGGCCAGGTCGCGCTTGAACGACGCCTTGAGCGATCGCAAGATGTTTCCACCGCCGCCGCCAGCGCTCAGCAGGAGGATGTTCATGAGACACCTGTGTGCTTGTGACCAACGTTGAATCGGAAGGGCACCACAACCCATTCCGCGTGCATGTAGAGCGGATCGTGCACGAACGACCCATCGCCCAGCAAACGGGCGATGCGAACGACGTTGTACTCCAGGTTCTTCCTGTGGTCCGAGAGATTCGGATAGCGGCGTCCTGCACCCGGCGCGAGCAGAATGTCCACGCGTCCCCGAGCGGGCCGGAGACGCAGCCGCGCTCGCAGTGGAAGCTCCGCCGGCTGCTGGATCAACGGCCGTTCGAACTCACGAACGAATCGATGCGCGTAGTGGCGCATGAGGAGCAACACAGCCTTCTTACGCGCCATGTAGTCGTCCACGAACCTCCAACCGAAGAGCGGGAGAACCAGGGCCACGCCAAGCCACACCAGCGTGAGGTCGACGTCGCCCATCGCCGGGCGAATGGCGTCGGTCACGTTGGGCCGCGGACGTCCGTCTGCGACGACGGGATCCACATTCTTGGTGAGTTGCGCGAGTTGAGTGACTGGCGGAGCGCTGCTGCGCTCAACCGTCTGTTTGACGACGCACGCGCGCCAGCCGGCACGGATGCGATCGTATTGCGACTTGGGAACGAACCGGGAGGAGGCATCCATGATCTGGAACCACGGCTCATACGTATTGCGGCCGTCGCCCGTGATGCGCCTCGCCAGCTGTGTAGCGGTTTCACCGCGTTGAATCGGATGGCAGACAGGTGTCTGCGAGAAGGCGGACGAGGGGCACACCGCCAGCGCCACGACGAACGGCAGCGCGCACCGAGAGATCGACTTGATTGGAGGCGATTCGCAGCTCATCCGTCCTGAGTCTCCGTAGTAGGCGGAGGGCCCTCTCTCAAGCCACGTGCCAGCATGTAGACGCGTTCCGAGTTGGGCATTTGGCCATCGGGCACGGCTATCGTGCACTGGCGATCGTGGCTGTTCGGCCATCCTTGTACTGATGCGAGGTCGCTCTGTCGGCTCGCATTGTAGCCATCAATTGCCCTTTGAGCATGGGCGGGCGAGCGGCGCGGCCTTTTCCTTCAATCGCAAAATATTCCTCCGATATTCGGCGTTGTACTCCAGCGACGGCCGCGAGCGGGTGCCAGGGCCAGGCACTCCACTTGCTCACAAGACATGCTGGTAAGCCATGAACACTGAAGACCAGTCGTCGGTCATGGACTTCCTCGCTGCACCGTCGACCCACGGCGGCGCTACAGTCGAGCGTGTCGATACTCACACGTCCGTCGTCTTTCTTGCCAGGGGTCGTGCATACAAGCTCAAGCGGGCAGTTCGGTTCGACTACCTCGACTTCTCGACGTGCGAGCGCCGTCGCGCGATGTGCGAAGCGGAAGTCCGGTTGAACCGGCGCACGGCGCCAGACCTCTACCGCGGAGTCCTCGCGATTACTCGCCAGGCCGACGGCTCGCTCGCGCTCGGTGGGCACGGCACGCCGGCGGACTGGGTCGTTGAGATGAACCAGTTTCCACAACACGCGCTGTTCGACCGGCTTGCGTCGGCGGGTCAACTCGATCTCGATCTGATGCCGCCGCTGGCCGCTGCGATCGCTGAATTCCATAAATCCGCGGACTGCAGACTCGATCACGGCGGCAGAAAGGGGATGTCGTGGGTCATCGACGGCAACGCCGCCGGGTTCGCGGAATTCGGGCGCACATGCCTGGACACGTCCGCGGCGCGGCGCGTCATCGACCTCTCACGTCGCGAGCTCGATCGCCTTGCGGAGCTACTCGATCGACGGCGCGCATCCGGCCTGGTGCGACAGTGCCACGGCGACCTTCATCTTCGCAACATCGTGTTGCTGGATGGACGGCCGACATTGTTCGACGGTGTCGAGTTCAACGACGAGATTTCGTGCACAGACGTCCTCTACGATCTCGCGTTTCTCCTGATGGATCTGTGGCGACAACTGCCGCGTCACGCCAATGCCGTCTTGAACCGCTATCTCGCAGAGACAGAAGACCTCGCGGGCATTTCGCTGCTTCCGCTGTTTCTGTCTTGCCGCGCGGCGGTTCGAGCGAAGACGAGCGCCACCGCAGCGGAGCTTCAGCAGAACGCAAAGCGACGCAACAAGCTTCACGGCACCGCTCGCGAGTATCTCGCGTTGGCCGAACAACTTCTGCATCCGCCATGCCCTTCTCTCGTCGCCGTCGGAGGGTTCTCAGGCTCGGGTAAGTCAACACTGGCGCTGGGTCTCGCACCGTTCGTCGGCGCCGTGCCTGGTGCGGTGGTGCTGCGGAGCGACGAGATACGCAAGCGCCTCTGCGGCGTCCCACATCTGCAGCGATTGGGACCCGAAGGGTACTCGGCGCAGGTCTCAGAACGTGTGTACACCACCGTGGCCGAGCGTGCGTCTCTCATCGTTCGCAGCGGGCACAGCGCCATCGTCGATGCCGTGTACATGCAGGCGGCCGATCGGGAAGTCATTGAGAAGGCGGCAGCGGATGCGTCGGCGCCGTTCGTCGGACTGTGGCTTGATGCGCCCGAATCACTGCTCGTCGCGCGAACGGGCCAACGAAGAGGCGACGCGTCCGATGCAGACGCGGATGTCGTCCGCATGCAGCGCGCCCAGGGTCCAGGAGAGATTTCGTGGCGGCGTCTCGATGCCTCTGGGTCCGCGGCGTCTGTACTCGCGACCGCCACGGATCACGTACGCGTCGCCTTCCACCTTACTCTTGCCGCACGATCAGCACCGGACATGCCGACGCGCGAATGACGTGATGTGTCGTCGAACCGAACAGCAGGAGATCCAGGGCGCCACGGCCGTGGACTCCCATCACGATGAGATCAGTTTTCTTCTCGGTCGCGCGGTGCAGGATCTCTCGATACGCGCGGCCTTCAACGACGGCCGTGTCAATCGTGCAGTAGGCTCGCGCGTTCTCCGGAATCAGGTTCGCCAGCTTCCGGCGAGCATCTGTGGCCGCGGCCTCGCGAATCCGGGCGATCTCGTCCTCGACGACAAAGGGCTCCTGCGTCAAGGCGGCCGGCATCTCCGTCACATGCAGCAACGTCAGTTGCCCATCGGCTTCTTCTGAGAGGTTGATCGCATACTCCAGCGCCGCCAGCGACCCGTCGGAGAAATCGATCGGACACAGAACACGATGAAACTCGACCGGCGCCTTCGGCGCGATGTCCGGGGCCCGAGGCGGGACGATCAGCGTCGGGCACTTCACCTTTCGAATCACCTTCTCAGTGACCGAGCCAAGGAAGAGCCGCTGAAATCCGGAGCGTCCGTGCGTGCCGAGCACCAACAGATCCGCCTGAGTGTCGGCCACCTGCGCGAGGATCGCGTCGTGCACCAGCCGCTCCTCCTGCAGTTGGCAGTCGACGTGAACCTCGGGCGGGACAATGTCGGCGAAGGCTCGCATCTGACCCAGCAATCGCGCTCGGTCGCCCTCTTCGAGCACGAGCGGAGGCAGATCAAGCGCGGGCAGATTGACGAACACGTACAGCAGCGTCAGCCGCGCCTCGTACCAGCGCGCGATCGCGGCGGCATGCGCCAGCGCATGGTGCGAGATGTCAGAGAAGTCAATCGGACACAGGATGCGTTCAATGGAAGTGCGGCGTGTTGCGGCCATTGGTAGCTCCTCAACAGAACGTACTTGGCGCCTGCTGAAGGAAACGCAAGTACTGGTCCAACGCCGCGCAAACGCATGGAACTCGACTATCTGCGGCGAACCTGTGGCTGAGGCTTTTCTTCGCTCGCGACCGGGATTAGGACGTGGGGACTTATTCGTTCACTGCTGAATTTTTCGCCGGTCGCCTCGCCACAGAGCTGGCCTGCGAAACCGGAAACGAATTCCAGTCGCTCGCTTTCGCTCCCTGACAGATGGTTCGTAGTTTGCTATCGACCCTGCGTGGACGGCAGATGACATGCCGCGCCGAAGGAGAGAAGGGTGCTCCCCAGAGAACACGGCGCCTATGGACAAATCGCATTTCCGTTGATCGCGGCGTACGCCGTCGCCGGAGTGTCGACCGCGAGCCTGCTGATGACCGTCACCGTTATCGCTGGCTTCCTGGCGCATGAACCAGCGACAATCGTGCTCGGTCAGCGCGGCGGACGCGTCAAACGGGAGCTCGGTGCCTCGGCAACGCGTTGGCTCGCGTGTTGTCTCGCCGTGGGGGTCGCAGCCGGCCTCACCGCAGTAAGTCGACTCGATGCTGTCGCCCGTTGGTCTTTGGCGATTCCGACCGTACCTGCCGTCGCGCTGATGGTCGCACTGATCAAAGGACGCGAGAAATCATGGTTCGGTGAGGCCGCCGCAGCACTCGCGTTTGCAGGCGCCGCCGTTCCGATCGCACTGGCGGCAGGTGCCTCGATGGACATGGCTCTGGCCGTTGCGATCCCGTTCGCGTTGCTGTTCACGACTACAACGCTGGCCGTGCGCGTGGTCGTTCTGCGCGTGAGAGGCGGCGGAGATCCCTGCGCGGCGGCGGCAACTCAGCGCGCAGCGCTCATACTGTCTGTGGTATCGACGCTCCTGATTGTCGGTCTCTCGTTGACGGGATGGCTCGGCCCCTCAGTGCTGATGGCGGCAGCACCTGGGCTGCTTACGGGAGCGATCGTTGCTGCCAGGCCGCCGGCGGCCGCAAAGCTTCGCACGGTTGGCTGGAGTCTGGTCGCCGTCTCGACGCTTACGACTCTTATTGTCATCGCCACCGCGTGAGCTTTAAGTCTTCTATCATCACAGGCTAGTAATGCACGCGGGCTGGCTGCTCCTCCTTGTCGCACTCCTGCATCAGGCCTCGGGCGGCGGAGTCACGACGCTCGATCGGTTCGTCGAGAGCGGGAAAACCTGGGAGCAGTTCCTCGCTGATGTCTCTGCGCAACGAGAGGTGTGGCTGAAAACAGAGTCCGCTGTGACTGTGCCGCTCGACTTCATCGAGCGCGCCAAGAAGGTGAGTCGAGGGCTGCAGCTGTTGGTCGTCGCGGAAGACTGGTGCCCGGACTCCGCGTACTCGGTTCCCTACGTCGCTCGGCTGGCGCAGTCGGCCGGCATTCCGCTCCGCGTCATCGATCGCGCAGCCGGTGAACCGCTCATGCTCGCGCATCGAACGTCCGACGGCCGTACGGCAACACCCACAATCGTGATATTGCGCAACGGTCGCGACGTCGGCGCATGGGTTGAACGTCCCGCCGAACTGCAGCAGTTGTTTCTCTCGATGTCCACCAATCCCGAGAACGCGCAGCGATTCTCACTTCGGCATCTGTGGTACGAGTCGGACGGTGGCTTCACTGTGTTAAAAGAAGTCCTTGCCCTCATCGAACAGACAAGCGAGAAGAAGTAACGCTCTCTTTCTCACCCTGCTGCTTGCCGGTGTCGCAAAGACAGAAGCATCGCCGCAGGCCACACCCGATCAGGCGAACACGCATCCGCCGGAGCAGCATCAGGCGCACGTGCCGGACGCGTCCTCTTCAGGCTGGACCGTCGCGTGGGACGGCGTCGTGTTCGGCACGTTCAATCGACAAGGTGGCAGCCGCGGCGAGACCGAGTTCCGATCGCAGAACTGGCTGATGGCCACAGCCGCCCGCCCGCTCGGCGCAGGATCACTTGGCTTCACCGGCATGATGTCTATGGAGCCACTGACAGCCCCCGGGCGTGGTTACTCAGAGATCTTTCAAGTCGGCGAAGCCTACCAGGGCTTGCAGATCACCGATCACCAGCACCCGCACGATCTCTTCATGCAGCTCTCCGCCTCGTGGAGTGTACCGCTCGGGGCTCGCAGCCGCGTCACAGTCGCTGGCGCGCCCATAGGTGAGCCGGCGCTCGGACCTGTCGCGTTCATGCATCGCGCGTCGAGCGCGGAGAATCCCCTGGCTCCGATCGCACATCACATCTTTGATTCCACACACATGGCGAGCAGCGTGATCCTTGGCCGCTTGGATCTCGGCATCGTATCGGTGGAGGGCTCGGTCTTCCATGGTCGCGAACCCGACGAGCACCACTACGGCCTCGACTTCGGTGCGACCGACTCCTGGGCGGCGCGAGTGTGGTTACGGCCGACACCGGGCTGGTTGATTCAGGCGTCTCACGGATTCCTCGAGGAGCCCGAAGAACTGGAGCCTGGCGATCAGCAGCGGACAAACGTGTCCGCGTCATGGTCTCGCCACCGGGCGAACGGCTTCACGGCGATGACAGCGGCGATGGGAAGTAATGAACGGCAGTTCAGTCGCTTGCGTTCATTCCTGATCGAAGCCACACACAAGTTCGGGCCATCGTCGATATTCGGACGCTACGAAGCCACTGAGGTCGAAACGGAGATCCTGCTCTTTCCCCAGATCGTGCACGTGCCTCATCCCGGCGAGCTCGTCGACCTCGTCCACGCATTCACAGTGGGAGGTGTCCGCGACCTCGCAACGATCCGCGGGGCGGCGATCGGCGTGGGTGGAGACGTCACGTTCTACGGCGTCCCGACTCTGTTACAGAACACCCACGACGATCACCCGGTGTCGTTTCAGGTGTTCTTCAGAGTGGCACGCGCGGATCCCGCGCGCCGAATGTGGGATATGACGATGGCTCAGCACGGTGGCGGCCACCGGCATCACTAGAGAGCGTCTTCGACAGGTGCGTAGCGTCGGCTCACCGGGCGGGCCTAGGATCGGCTCCCGGTTCGTCGGCGTGGAAAATCGGGCCCTCCGGCGATGGTGCTGACGAGGACGCCGTCGCCTTGGATGCTCCGAAAGACAGCGAGGAATCGTGTCGGTAACCAGCGGCCCACGCGATGAATCGCGATTCGTCACACGAGAAACTGAGGGGGAAAAGTCGCCGCCGGTATGATCGCCGTCCTCCGGGAACCGAGACCGCACCAGCATTGGTGTTCAGAGCCCGCAAACCAGCGTGGTCCGGGGATTCGCGGCATCGTCACTGGTGACACGCCGTTCGCGCGGCGTGATCCCGTTTAGGAGATTGCCTCTCATCCGCATCCCTGTTCCCGGAGGTGTCATCAGTGTAGAAGGAGGCCTCCGTGCCACACCAGCCCCGTCGCCGCGCCCCGAAGCCGCGTCACTCGCCCGCCGCCCTCGAACGGCTTCACCCGCACGCCGCCGGCATCGACTGCGGCGCCGCCGAACACTTTGTCGCGGTGCCGCCCGATCGCGACGCCACGCCGGTGCAGTCCGTTCCGACATTTACCGGTGATCTCCATCGCCTAGCCGATTGGTTGACGGCGTGCCGGATCACCCATGTGGCGATGGAAGCCACCGGCGTCTATTGGATTCCCATCTTCGAAATCCTCGACGCGCGCGGCTTTCAGGTGATCCTCGTCAATGCTCGCCACGTCAAGAATCTCCCCGGCCGCAAGAGCGATGTCTCCGACTGTGAATGGCTGCGTGACCTCCACATTCTGGGACTCTTACGCGGGAGCTTTCGGCCCGCCGACGGCATTGTGGCGCTGCGGGGATATCTGCGACACCGGACCACGCTGATCGAGAGCGCGGGCGCGCTCGTGCAGCGGATGCAGAAAGCCTTGGTCCAGATGAACGTGCAGCTGCCGCTGGTGGTCAGCGACATCACCGGGGTGACCGGCCTGCGGATCCTCCGCGCCATCGTCGCCGGCCAGCGCGATCCGCAGCACCTCGCGCAGCATCGCGATGTCCGGTGTCGCGCATCCGAGGCCGAGCTCATCGCCGCTCTGCGCGGGAACTATCGCGCCGAACACGTCTTCGTGCTCCAGCAGAATCTGGAACTCTTCGACACCTATCAGCAGCAGCTCGCCGCGTGTGATCGCACCATCGAGGGCCATCTGGCGCACCTCGCCGTCACCGCGTCGTCCGCATCTCCCTTACCCGCCGCGCGGCGCCGGCCGCGCAAAGCGAAGGACAACGAACCGGCCTTCGACCTCCGGACGCCCTTACACCAGCTCACCGGCGTCGACCTGTCGCAGATCGACGGCATCGGCCCCTACAACGCGCTGCGTCTGCTGTCGGAGATCGGCACCGACATGACGCGGTGGCCGACGGTGAAGCATTTCACCTCGTGGCTGACGCTGGCGCCCCAGAATCGCATCTCCGGCGGCCGTCTGCTCAGCAGCCGCACGCAGCCGTCCGCCAATCGTGCGGCCACCATCTTGCGCATGGCGGCCATGGCGCTCGGACGCTCGCAGACCGCCCTCGGCGCGTTCTACCGGCGTCTGGCCTTCCGCATCGGCAAGGCCAAAGCCATCACCGCCACGGCGCGCAAGCTCGCCATCCTGGTCTATCGCACGCTCAAAGACCACCTCGTCTACAACGACCCGGGCGCCGAGGCCTACGAGGCACACGACCGGAGCCGCGTCGTCCGTCGGCTACGACAACGCGCCGAGCATCTCGGATTTGGGCTCGTCAACCTGTCGACCGGTGAGGTGACCCCGGGAGTAGTTTCTTAGGAGCTGGCCCGTACGCCCGGTGACGAATCCGTGGCGACGGCGCTCGCAGCGCCTTCAGACCCGATTTACCCTCTTCGCTCCTCACGCCGCGAACAGGTTGCCGACCCAAGGCCCGCCCGGTGAGCCGCCGCACGGTCTGCGAAGTGACGACGGTGTGGCTGGGGCAGAGCGACTGGTCGCGCCGCGACACGCGACAGCGGGCAAAACGGCTCGGGAGCGGTCCAATCGGCGGCGGCGGCGATTCGCCACTGACGCACCGCTCACCTGGTTGCCGACACGATGTTCACGGTCGGGCGGATCAATCAGCCGCCGCCGTCATCGATCAGCACGCGCGCGGACGAGCCGTTTTTCCGCGGCGACGAACCGGAGCGAAGTCGCAGCCCATACCGTCGTCGCCTCGCCAAGGTGCGCCGGTGAAAGGACGCTACGGAGATGTTGAAGACGAACGGTTCACTGCCGGCGAAGGGAGAGGACGATCGACTGTGGAAGCGGATCGGCGCATGAGCCGAAGGGCCTCACCGTTTCTGCCGTCCATTGGATCGTGCCGGACGCGACTGTACCCGCGATTTCCGCCACTGCCGAACACTGACCTCGTTCGAACGACACCTGCCCTGTGAACGAATCCTTGGCGGCAAACCCACTGATGGCTCCTCGCGAATCCTGAGCGGCACTGCGCCATGTCCCGTCGACACAGTTGGCCGATTGCACCACTGTCAACGTGATCTGCTGAACGCCAAGGTTCGGCGACTCGAATGTGCCCACCCATGTTCCAGCCATGTCGACGACATCGGCTGGAACGGGAGCCGGCCCGGACGGAGCAGGACTCGACGGAGCTGATGGCGAGGAGGACCCTCCGCAGCCACTCACGAAGGCCATCAGAACGAGCACGATGACGAACGAGGACACCGAGCGTCTCGAGCAGCAGGTCATGAGCGAATGGTTACTCGGGTCAGTGCGAGGCAAAAACGGTCGTCTGGCCAGACTTATCGAACGCGAGCACGTTGTACGCTTGCGGCTTGACGTTCGCGACCTCCATGCCCGGCGATCCGATGGGCATGCCCGGCACACCGATGCCGACAACGCGAGGCCGTTCCTTGAGGAGCCGCTGCACATCCGCCGCGGGCACGTGTCCCTCGATGGTGTAGCCGTTCACAACCGCCGTGTGGCACGACCGGGCCTGAGGCGGCACGCCATACGTATCCTTGACGGTGTTCATGTCCTGAACGTCGCTGACGGTGGCCGAGAATCCCGCCTTGCGCAGGTGCTCCACCCACAGCGAACAGCAGCCGCAGGTCGGGTCCTTGTAGACCTGAACGGCAGGCCCCTTCTGCGCTGAGGGGCGAACACCGGTTGCAGCGAACAGCGCCAGTGCGCCAAGAAGTTGTCTACGTGTCATCGGGTCCATCGCTTTCGGAGAGTGCTGTACCTGAAAGCATAACCCCACATCCGGGCTTTCAATCGCCCGCGCTGTCGAGATTGCCGCTGGTCAGATAACGGCGAGTCTCCGCCGCAATGACGTTCGACAGGAGCACGAGCGCGATCAGATTGGGTAAGGCCATCAGACCGTTGGCGAGATCGGAGAAGTCCCATACGAGGTTGAGCGAGACAACCGATCCGACGTAGACGGCCACGACCCAGACAAGTCGATACGGAAGGATTGCGACCTTGCCCCACAAATACTCCGCCGCTCGTTCGCCGTAATACGACCAGCCCAGGATCGTCGAGAAGACGAACGTGAGCAGGCCGAGTCGTCAGCACGATTGGCCCGAAGGTCGGCATCGCCTCACGAAACGCGCCCGCCGTCAGTTCCGCGCCGCGCAGGGCACCGAGCGAAGGCTGATCGAGGATGCTCGTCACGATCACGAGACCGGACAGCAAGCAGATCACGACGGTGTCCCAGAACGTGCCGGTGGCAGACACCAGTGCCTGACGCACCGGGTTCCGGCTCTGCGCAGCGGCGGCCACGATGGGCGCAGACCCGAGACCCGACTCGTTCGAAAACAGGCCGCGCGCAACGCCGTATCGAGCCGCGGTGATCACCGCGGCGCCGGCGAAACCTCCGGCGGCAGCGGTGGGCTGGAACGCGCTCGTCACGATCAACTGGATCGCCGGGACCAGGAGATGGCTGTTCGCTCCCAGGATGATGAGGCATCCCCCGATGTAGACGATCGCCATGAAGGGGACCAGCCACTCGCAGACGCGCGCGATCGACTGGAGCCCGCCGAGAATGACGACGGCCGTCAGTACGGCCATGACCGCACCGCTCACGTGCACATTCACGCCAAACGTGCTCGCGGCCAGCGTCGAGATCGAATTGGCTTGCACCATGTTGCCGATGCCGAACGACGCGAAGACGGTGAAGAGACAGAAGAGCACGGCCAGCCATTTCATGCCCAGACCGTTCTCGAGCGCATACATCGGTCCACCCAGCATCGTCCCGTCAGCAGTCTTGATGCGGTACTTCACGGCCAGCAGTGCCTCGCTGTACTTCGTGGCCATGCCGAGCACGCCGGTGAGCCACATCCAGAGGACGGCTCCTGGGCCACCCAGGCTCACCGCTGTTGCGACGCCGACGATATTTCCGGTGCCGATCGTCGCGGCGAGTGCTGTGGTGAGTGCTCCGAACGGACTGACGTCTCCAGCCGCACCCTTCTCAGGCGTCACCGACAACTTGATCGCGGTGAACAGATACCGCTGCATGAACGCGGTGCGAATGGTCAGAAAGATGTGTGTGCCGAAGAGCGCGATGAGAAGCGGAGGACCCCAGACGATCGCATCGGCGGCGGAAATCCATCCGTGGATCCGGTCAAGCATGATCGAGGGAACGGGCGAGGGCACGGCATGCAGTCATCGAGTCTGCATGTTAGCACTCGCTATCTCGGGAGCACGGAGTAGATCGCGTTTCTGAGCGCCACATCACGCGGATCCCCCGTGAGCGTGGTGCCCATCTGGCTCGTGACGTATGCGTACCCAACGCCCGTTTCGGGATCGGCAAATCCAAGCGAGCCTCCGGAACCGGGCGATCCGAACGAGCTCGGACTCGCCGAACGGCCACGCCGGGCTCGGTTTCATGAAGCCAAGCGAGAACTGCGCGCACGCTTTCATGCACTCGTCGTAGAACCCGCGTTCGGGCGGCACCGCGGGCGCGGCGAGAAGGTCCAGTGTCTGCTGTCTCAGCCCCAGCTCATGTCCGTCCGTTGCGAACACGCTGTACGCCTGCGCGATCGCGCGTGCCGTGCCGACCGCTCCCCCCGATGGCACTTCGAGGTTGCGGGCATAGATGCGCTGCTCGTCGTGCGGGAGCTCGGAGCCTCTGAGCGCACGAACGATCTTCGAATGCGGATTCATCACTTCGATCCCGAAGCGAAGCGGGAAGCCACGCACCATGTCCAGTGCACGCGGCCGCGCGATTGTGGCCAGGCGCGAATTCGGAATGTGCTCGGGAAGCCTGATGTAGACGTCCAGACCGAGGGGCGTCGCGATCTCGTCCTGAAAGACCTGACCGAGCGTGCGATGCTGCGGGTCGATCCGGCGCATCAGCTCGCTCTCGTAGAACCCGAGGGTGATGGCGTGATACGCCTGTCGCGTTCCCGGCGTCCATGCCGGCCTCTGACGTGCGAGCACCACCGCCAGGCGGTCCACATCGGCAACGACGCTTCGATCGACACGCTCATCGAGGGCGAACAGCCCGGCCTGATGAGCGAGGAGCTGGCGGACTGTGATCGTGTCCTTCCCGTTCTGTGCGAACTCGGGCCAGTAGTGCGCGACCCGCGCTTCGTAGTCGAGCCAGCCTCGCGAGTGCGCGATCGCCATCGTCATCGCCGCCAGCCCCTTCGTGGCGGAGTAGACGATGACCATAGTGTCGCCGTCCCAGGGCTCGCCTGTCTCCTTGTGTCGGATTCCGCCCCAGAGATCGACGACCTTCTCACCGCGGTGATAGACACAACAAGCGCCGCCCAGCTCTCCGCGTCGAGTGAAGTTCTCGGCGAATGCGTCGTGCACCACTTCGAAGCCGCGACTGGTGTGTCCTTCCACGGTGACCTGATCTAGCGTGATCGCAGACATAAAGCCTCCCGTTCGGCCTCGCGCTTGATCGGCTGCAGCATCACCCATCGAATGGCGATGATGCCGGGCGAGACGAGCGACCAATAGCGGCGGAACTTCGCCCGCGCTGTCGCATCCGTCGCAAGCACGCGCGTTTCTGTACGGAACACCGATTCGATCGGACTGAGTGGATCGGCCCTCAGCGTCCAGGCGATCTTCACGTAGCCCGCCTCGTCGAATGCCGCGAACTCGTCGGGCGGCACCCCCCGGAACGTGACGTTCGCCTCCCAGGGCCGTGTGACCGCGCCCATCACAACTTCACGGCCCGGCACTTCTGCAAGCACACGCCAGCCGAGTGACTTTGTCAGCGCGAGCAACCCGTGCGGACGCGCCGCCGCATCGGGTTCGCTGCCAAGGATCACTTCGCGTGCCCTGAAGATCGCCCGCGCGATCGGCGACTGCTGAAGGTCCGTCTTACATGCCGTCGTGAAGGTGATCTCCGCCGGCGCGGCCACACGAATGTGGTGACGCTCTGCGATGTCGTAGACCGGCATGAAGCAGTCGAGGAGCGGGTCCTGGTTCTCGGAACGCGCCTTCGACAGAGTCGTCATGGTCATCCCCTTTGCTTGCGAAGGGACAACGCACAATTCCTGCCTGAAACGGAGGCCGTTTTTCCGAAGGATTGAGCGCTACGTGGCTGACTGCGTGCGGATGATTTCGGGCTGCTGCGGAAGCTTTCGCACCACGGCGTGGCGCGGAGGGCGAAGAACAAGAAGAGGGCGAGGCCGACGAAGGCCTCGCCCTGCCTGCGTTGGCTGACTAGTGCCGAATCTGCGTCTCGATGGCGTCCTTTTCGTACGCCACGTCACAATTGCCGCGCTCCGGTAGAAGCCCCGCATTCTCATTCGCGTTGAGGCGCATGATTCGCGGCGTCATGACGAACGGCTCCACGAGCACCACCGGGTCCTGAACCGTCACTTCGTACAGGATCTCATTGCCCTGACGCGTGAACCGCTCGACCACGCGCATTTCGTCGGAGTGGAAGAACCCGCCGCGCGAGAGCCATGTGAAGTCGTTGAAGGCGATCGAGTCGAGCACGAGCGTATCGCCGTCCCAACTGCCCACCGTATACCCCATGTACGTGGTCGTGCGCGTCTGACGCTCGTCGTGCTTGCGACCGTCAATCGGGACGATCCGGAACTCCGCCTGTCCGCCACCGCCATCGGCATACTGCGAATAGAAGAACACGATGTCGTTCGCCGACTGGATGATGCGTCGCGGCGAACCCTGCCGCGGAATCCCGAGCGGCTGGCAGGTCATCACCGGGTCTTCCTTGTTGGTCCACATGTCGAGCGCAATGACCTTGTCCCAGTGCTCGGGCTTGTACAGCGGGCGATTCGGCCCGAACCGCGACGGCGCCTCGAACTCGAAGTCCATCGTCTGATTCCACTGCGGGCTGCAGCCTTCGATCTGCGTCGGACCGCACCGGCGATTCCCGTAGCGCCAGTTCATGCCGCCGCCGCCCCAGTTGCCCGAGAGGTCCGGCTTCCCGTTGGCCATCCGTGGAGTGGGCTCCTTCGACTCCAGCTTGACCGCTCGATCGCTGGGGAACATCGTCGGCGGGGGTGCAGGCTGCCCGGGCGTGATCGCCGCCCGAACGCTCGCGGGCACGGGCATGACGACGTACACGCTGCCGGTCTCCGTCTCAACAGTCGTCAGATCGCGCGCTACCGTGCCGCCGCGCCGCTCGGTGATTTTGCCCGCGTAGTAGGCCTCGATCTTGTTGAGCGGATTGTTCCAGTCCTGATAGTCACCGTAGACGAACTCGGTGGTCGTCGATCCGTTGGTCACGACGACGCGCTCCGCCATGTACCGGTTATCGAGGGTGGCCTTTGCGGTGGCGCCGGCGACTCCCGGAATCGGGTAGGTGACGACGGGCTTGCTACCCTCCCAGGCCACCGACGTCTGACCGATCGTCGCGGTGCCGGCCTGGAGAAGACGACCCAGGTCGCGATCCATCGCCATCAGACCGATGCCGGCCCCTGCCATGGCGGCCTTGACCGCGCCTTGCGGACCGGCCCACAGGCGGATGAGCCGCTCCTGCACCGCGGCCGGCGTCGGCGTGGCCTTGCCTTTATTCGCGATGATCTCCGCACCAGGGATGTCTTCGTTCCACGCGTACACCCCGTTGACGACCTCGATGTTCGAGTAGGTCTGCCCGTTCGGTCGCGTGCACTCGATCTGCGTCCGCTGTCCCGGCGCCTGGTAGTTGGTGCTGACGCGATACTTCTTCAGGGTGCAGGGCTGCCCCTCCACCTGCATGGTGCCGTTGCCCTGATACTCGAGCGACACCGCGAGCTCGTGTTCCTCGACGCCCCGCAGCATGCCCATGTGCGACGCCCAGTTGTAGAGCACCGACTTCGCGTCTTTGGCGTCGGCAGCGGGTGTGAAGAGCGGCGGACCGCCTCCGCGACCCTGCGCACTTGCCACAAGCGGCGCGGCGATCGTCAGAGCAGTTGCGAGCGCAACCGCGGACCCAATTCGTCGAAAGGCCATCGTATTCCTCCCTCCTTGGTGTCGCGGTTAGTTCGCTTCGAACTCGAACGAGCGCTTGTCGGCCAGCGTGATCCTTCGCATGAAACCGAGCGGCTGGCCGTTCCTCGACCCATAGATGTTGACCGTGACCGGGTCGCCGGCCTTGATGGTCTTCGAGTCGAACCCGAGACCCGCAAGCACGTTGGCGGAGCCGGTCGTCAGCACCCACACGGTCTTCGTGCCGTCCGGGTTCTTGACCTCGAGATGCAACGCTCCATGGGGATTGGTAAACGCCACTTTCACGACCACGCCGGACATCTCACTTTCCTTGCGGATGTCGTACGTGGCCGCGAGGGAATGATGAGCCTGCAACGCGACACCGGCCATCAGCCACCCGCATAAAACAACGCATCCGAGAATTCGCCCAATCATTTCATGCACTCCGTGAAGGTGTGATTGGCCCGGAAGGCCATCACGTCAGCGTTAAGAGAATGCCAGAGCGTAACATCGCGAGCGTCCCGGCTCAAATGTGGACTCGTCCTCGCCGGGCAGCGTCCAGCGACCGGACAACTCCCTCCCGTCCACGCTGGCCTGATACACGATGATCCCGAAGGTATCCCCGGTGACGAAGCTCACCGAAAGGACGTCGCCGGTCACGATGCCCAGGCCAAACCAGCTCGGTTCCAGGACAACTGCCTCACCGACCAATCGAGCCGACACCCATGTCACGGTGAACGAATCGCCGTGCCGTTCGATCTCGACGGCGCGACGTACTCCTTACCATCAGAATCGACACCGCGAGCGATGTAGACGCCCTCGAATGCAGGTTGCGCGTCGGACGACACAGGAACCAGGCCAATGGCGAGAAGCGCGATCGTCGGCAGTGCGAATCGTCGTGCGCAGGTCACGTGGCCCTCCTCGCAGACTCACTCAGCGGCATCTCGCCGCGATGCTGCGCGCTCGATGATCGTCGGCGGCAGCGCGAGCACGAGCGTTGGAGACAGGCACAGCATGCGGTACGTCACGGATCCCATCCGCGGCCCCAGCATCGGCGAGCCGTGGAGACCCATCACGACGAGGCCGGCCTGACGGTCGCGCACGACCTTCGCCGCTTCCTCTGCCGGATCCCCGAAGACGATGAGCGGTTCCGCGTGCAGGGCGGGTGGAATGGTCGCGACGAGTTTGTCGAGACGCTCCTCGGCATCCGCCCGGCGACTCGAATCCAGCCCGCCGAGATTGAGTCGGGTGAGCAGACGACTCTTCACGGGCTCGATCACGTGAACCAGAATGAGCGGCAGGGTCAGCGCTTCAGCCAGACCGCTCGCGATCCGTGTCTGATGCACCGACGACGGCGAGAGATCGACCGGCACGACAATCCGGCGCAGAAGCGCCCTCGCCTCTTCGATGTGCACCGGTCCAGGGTCTACGGGCGGCGTGACGAGCACGGGCAAGGGGGTCTCGCGCAAGACACGCTCGGTGACCGACCCGAAAAACAGCTTGCGGGCTCCCGTCAACCCGTGCGAGCCCATCATGATCAGCTCGCAGGAGCGCTCACGCGCGACGCGCAGAATCTCCACCGAGGGCTTTCCGACCGCTATCTCGTACTCACACTGGGCCGATACCGCCGCCTCGTCTCGAAAGACATCGGACACGAATTTCGCGGCCTCACGTTGTGACGCCTCGCGTGTCCATTTCACGCTCGTCTCGAGATCCAGCGCGGTCATCAGCAGCGGATCCTCGACAACCAGGACGACCAGGCGCGTGAAGAAGTGTTCGGCGACGGCCGCGGCGTACCGGAGCGCACCCGCCGATGCGTCCGAGTAATCGATCGGACAAAGAATTGATGGCCGGATGTTCATGGCAGCCCTCCGCGCACGTCCAATAGGGTGCAACGTACGTGCCCTGATGACGCGCGCACCCGGATTGAGATATTCGAGCGCCCCTGCGAACTCTTCGCTCCGGTCTGCGAAATAGTCCTCAGCGACTATTCCCCAGCGCCTTGATGGTCATAGGCGTTGCTGCGAATCCGTGCTCGTTCGCTTCGCGCGGTCTGGCCGTTGTACAGTACGTGTTCTTTGACGCCCTTTGACCGGCTTGTTTTCGCAGCGCACAAGGACATCGACTTGACAATGCCCCCTGACTGTGGCAGAAGACCCCACTCTGCTCACAAGGAAACCACCGTGACCCGCATCGTCATGTTCGTGGCGCTCGTCGCACTCTTGTTGGTCCCGTCGCGGAGCGCCGCCCAGGCTCGCGTCACGGGCGCCGACCTCCGTGGAACGGTCCTCGATCAGTCCGGCGGGGTGCTGGTCGAGGCGTCCGTCACCGTCACGAATGTGCAGACGAACGTTGTACGAACGACGGAAACCGAGGCGAGCGGACGCTACTCGGTGCCCGCCCTTCCTCCTGGCAAATACATCGTCACCGCCGCACGAAGCGGCTTCACCACGGAGAAGCGTGAGGACATCGACCTGTTTCTCGGCGAGTCGGTCACGCTCGACTTCGCACTGAGCATCGCGCCTGCGGAGCAGACGGTTACGGTCACGGGCGAGGAACCGCTTGTGCAGACGAACCGTACCGGGCTGTCGTCGCTCGTCAACCAGCAGCAAATCGACAGTCTTCCGATCAACGGACGGAACTTCATCAGCTTCTCGATCATCACGCCTGGTGTTTCGACCGACCACACACCGCAGCAAGGCTCCACGCTGACGTCCGGGCTGTCCTTCACCGGACAGCGCGCACGGTCCAACAACATCATGGTCGACGGTCTCGACAACAACGACATCGTCGTCGGCGCCGTGCGAGCGATCTTCAGCCAGGAAGCCGTCCGTGAGTTTCAGGTCCTGACAGATTCCTACTCGGCCGAGTTCGGAAAAGCCTCGGGTGGCGTGGTCAACATCGTGACCAAGAGCGGCACCAACACACTGCGGGGCAATGCCTATCTCTACTTTCGCGACAAGAGCCTCAACGCCCGGAGCTACTTCGAGCAGTTCGACATCTTCGGCAACCCGGCGAATCTGGAGAAAGCTCCGTACGGCCAGAAACAGTGGGGCGCGACGCTTGGCGGTCCCCTGCTCAAGGACCGGACGTTCTTCTTCCTGTCGCTCGAACAGACCGACATCACCGACAACCGCGTCGTGACCATCGACCAGACCGCGGCGTCGGTGCTGACCAACGCGGGGTTTCCTGTGGAACTTGGCAACGTGCCGCTGAGCATCTCGAACAACGAGTTCCTGGGGAAGGTCGATCACTACTGGTCGCCGCTCCACAACCTCGTCGCACGCGTCAACTACGCCGACATCGAACGGGAAGGGGTCGACGACTTCGGCGGCTCGGTGGCCCGAAGCCGCGGCTCGGTACAGAACCGCACCGACTGGGGCGTGTCGATTGCCCAGACCGACGTCTTGTCGTCGCAGCGGGTCAACGAGTTCCGAATGCAGTATGCGCATGAAGACCAGGCGATCGAGGGGCTGGACCCCTCGTGTGGCGGCCCGTGTATCGGAATCAATCAAGGCGGGCCGACGCTCGAAGTCGTGGGGGTCGCGAGCGTCGGTCGGCAGCGCATCACGCCGAACCTCCGGCGCTACGGGCATCTCCAGTTCGTAGAGTCCATGAGCTACCTCACGGCTGCTCACCACGTGAAGGTGGGAGGCGAATATAACCACATCGCGTTTCCCGCTCAGGACAACGTGCTGCCGATCCACTTCGGCGGCCGCTACATCTTCAGTCCGATTCCGGCGCTCGGCGTGACCTCGGCTCTCGACGGCGTGCAGAAGGGAATCCCTGCGGCGTATGTGCAGGGATACGGGAATCCTTACTACCCGGAATACGGTTATCAGGACCTGTCGGTCTTCGTTCAGGACGAATGGAGACGCGGGCGGCTGGTCGTGAAACCTGGCGTCCGATATCAGCGCCAGTTCTGGCAGGACGCCACGTATACCGTGTCCGATGCCGGTGGCGGTACGTTCAGTTATCCGACGCCGAAGGATGGCAACAACGTGGCGCCGCGAGTCGCCGTCGCCTACGACCCGACCGGTGACGGACGCACGACCGTCCACGGATCATATGGAGTCTTCTACGACAACATCATCACCGGTGTGCTCGATGTCGGACGCGTGGTCGACGGATCGACCGCCGGCGTCCGGACGCTCGTGTTGGCCGCGCCGCGCGCATCAATCGCCTGGAGAGCCCCCGGCCATCTGCTCACGGAAGATCAGGTGACGGCGCTGCTCGGCACCTCGTATCCGAGTGTTGCGATCATGCCCGACCCCGCGCTCAAGAACTCGTACGCGCATCAGACGGCGATCGGGTTCGACCGGTTGCTGGCTCCCGACTTTGCCGTCAGCGTGAACGGCGTCTTCGTGCGCGGCTACAACCTGCCTGGCACGATCGATTACAACCCCGGTACTGCCGGCGAGGCTGGGCCCGAGCCGGCGTCCGAACGATCTGCCTTGCTCGGTCAACCCGCAGGCGGTATGCGTCGGCGGAGGCATCCCGGGTACTTCGGCATCGGTGCTTCAGTACACACCGTTTGGTGAAAGCTGGTACAAGGGGCTGACGGTCGCGCTGAACAAACGTCTCAGCCGGAATTATCAGTTCCTCCTGTCCTACACACTCTCGAGCGCCGAGGACACCTCCACCGACTTCCAATCCAACTTCATCGTGCAGAACAGCGGGTTCGGCCGCGATCCAGCAGATCGATCCGGGCTGCCTCTCGGCTTCGATCCCGAGACAGAACGGGGGCCGGCGACACACGATCAGCGTCACCGGGTCGTGTGGTCCGGTGTCTACATTTTTCCTCGCGAGATTCAGCTGTCGGGCATCATGACAGCCGCGTCGGGCCGACCATTCACGCCGCTGGCTGGGGCCGACCTGAACGCTGATGGCAATGGCGGCGCGTTCCCGCCCGACCGCGCGCGTCGCAACCCGGCCGACGAGTCAACCGCCGTTGGACGCAACAGCGAGACCACCGAGGCTCAGTTCAACGTCGACCTGCGCGTGAGCAAGCGCTTCAGAGTCGGGCAAAAGGCGACGATCGAAGGCATCCTCGAAGCGTTCAACGTCTTCAATCAGGTCAATTTCATCGAAGACACGAACCAGTCCTCGTTCGCGATTTTCGGGTCCGGAGCTTTTCCCGACAACCCGGCGTCGACCTACGGAAAGTACACATTGACGCTGCCTCCGAGACAGGTTCAGCTCGCGGCGAAAGTGAGCTTTTGAAGGAGCGGGAACGTCGATTAGCCGAATGTGAAGGCGAACGCCTCCACTCCACGATCGAGGAACTCGATCTGGAACTGTCGATCGACGATGGGTGCCGGTTGTCGAATCAACTGATACAACCGCTGTTCGGCCACCGTGCCGCTGCCGCCGTCGTCCACGTCGATGCCATGAGCAGCGCCGGGCGGTTGTCCGTCGACCGATACCCGAAAGCGTACCGGGCTCTCGCGTCGTGACGGACCCATCACGAGATGGAGATCGCGCGAGTGAAAGCGGTACACGATTCGTCCGCCTGCCCTGTTCAGCGTGACTGCCTGATTGCCAATCGTCCAGTCGCCGGCAAGCGCCCACTGGTTGAGCGACATCCGCCCAGGGGCGGCATACACGCGAGACCGATCCAACCCGGCGCCGCCCGGCGACGCGAAGTTCTGCGTGCGCTCGAGACCGAGATAGTTCTCCGGGGACTTCAGGTTGCCCCAGTCGGCCGGCGTTTCCACGCCACTGGCATCGACCGACACGACACCACTCGCAGCACCGGCAACACCCGCATCCGCCAGCAGCCGTTGAATGATCCTCTCCGACCGTTCGTACTCGCCCTCGCCGAAGTGATGCTCGCGAATGCGTCCGCGCGCATCCACGAAGTAGAGAGCAGGCCAATACTGGTTCTTGAATGCGCGCCAGATCGAATAGTCGTTGTCGATCACGATCGGGTAGTCGATTTTTAACTGCTGCACGGCGCGGCGAACGTTGTCGAGGTTCTTCTCGAATGCGAACTCGGGCGTGTGCACACCGAGCATGACGATCCGTTGCGTGTACTTGGCTGCCCACGCCCGGACATAAGGAAGCGTGCGCAGCCAGTTGATGCAGGTATAAGTGCAGAAGTTGACGACGACGACCTTCCCCAACAGTTGTGAAGGAGCCAGTCGCGACGAATTGAGCCACTCGGTCGCACGGCCGATGGCCGCGAGCTCGCGTGGCACGTCGTCCTTCGCGTCCGCAGTCGAGATCATGGCGAACTGTGAGGCCGCAACCGTCATCGCTGCGGTGCTTATGAAACGACGACGGTTACGGTTGATCTGACGGGTCACTTATCTCAACCCCGAATCTGTCTACGTCTCCATTATTGGCGCAGCGATCTGAAGCCGACACGAACTTCTTCTCAAAAGAGCCGGTCTAGTTAGGTTGTTCGTCGAGTCGGCGTTCGGAAAACGTACACGAGAAAGCCGCCAGTCGCCATCCCCACGACGGCGTCAAGGCGCATCAACAACGGCCCTGCACTCGCCAACCAGTTCACGACCGCCCGCGCGCGGGCAACGCCGAACCACGGCGTCGACAGTCCCGCGATGCTCACGATGAGGCCGAGCACGCGGAGCGTCCGCGGTGCCCGCGATGCTGGCGCGGCGAGCACGAACACCAGTCCAATGGCGATTCTCAAGGCGGCGATCGCGTAAAGTCCGGCCGGCGTCATCACCGAGCGCTCCAGTGAGAGGCGCAGATCGGGTGCCGCAAAGCTGATCGCGCTCGCGACGATGACCAGTGCGCCAATCACGAGCCCAAGCCATCTCATGACGAGTCCTTTCAGCGACCGTGTGACCTTGAGGGCATTGGCCAGGCTGTTGACCGGAATCGCACTCGGCACCGCGAAGACGATTAGCGCGATCCTTGCACTTCCAGAGACCCACTGTCTGTGCGCTTGTGGACACGCGGTCGGAGTGCCTCATCTTCTCCGGCCGGTTTACCCGTTCGAATCAGTCTTCTCGTTCACGGCTGTCTCGAACGTGGATTGGCCGCGGCTTCCGTTGGAAACGGCGTTTCGGGAAGGCTGCTCGTGTTTTGGAACGCCGCAATCCGCCACGCGCGATCGCGTTTCTGCAGCACCTGAATCTGAATCCCCTGTCGGGGTTCCGGAATCCCGGGCGGTGTCTTCGAACCCTCCATGGACCAGCGGACGTGGGCGACTGCAACATCACGAGCAAGAAACCTGACCTGCACATCGTCGATTTTCAGCGTGCTGTCACGGAAAACCACGGCGTAGGCAGCGGTGAGGTTCCTCTCGATCTCGTTTCGACCCTTCCACCACCAGCCGACGACATTCACAACGTCGCCATCGTCTGTGAACAACGCGGCATATGCTTTTGCATCATGGCGATTCCAGGCCTCCTGTTGCCGTGCCTGCAGGTCCCGGATCTCGGCTTCGTCACGAACGCTCTGAGCGCCGAGGGCCGGAATGCCGAAACCTGTCATCAACACGAGAAGCGCGCCGATTAGCGTCTGACTTGTCATTTTTGACACCGTTTCCACAATGAACTGTCCGTTGTTGAACTGCCGACTCGATACCGGCTCGAACGCTATTCGAACCGCTGCCCGACAGCGGTCGCACAGCCTTCCCGGTATTTGTTGCCGCCGACGTCGAAGAACTCGCTGATGGCGTCGCTGGTGAAATGGTCGGGATCGGTCACGTCGATTGCCTGGCTGAGCCGGTGGGAGCCGGCCTGGAACCCCGGAGTGGCGGGGAAGTTCGGCGCCGTCCCGAACAAGAGCAGTGCCACGCTCGAGGCTCTGTACGTGTGAGCCGCGCGGCTCCGGAACCACACGCCATGATCGGGGCTGCGCTGTCCGATCGCGAACGCGGGGTTGGTCGTTGTCCCCGTCATCGTTCCCCCTTTCGCGAACGTGAGCAGGGCCGTGAACGACATGAGCGGCACGTGGGACACGCAGTCGGTAAGAGCCGTGACCTGGACCCACCAGGTGCCTTCGAGTGTCCTCGCCTCGGCGTCGGGCGGATTCGCCTTGGCGCTGGCGTTCTGCGCCAGACCCACGGCGAGCACACCAGCCAGGACGACACTGGTGACACCAGCTACGCCACTTCGCTTCAAGATTGCGAGTCTCATCAGCTCCTCCTTCGGTCGCGGGCCGCCGTCACGGCGGCACCTGCGATGTGTGTGGGCCATAATGGCGGCCGACGGCCCTGCGGGCCATGGAGTGCGGCTGAAGCTTTGCTGAAGTTCTTCTGAAGATGGGCGCTTGAGCTCTCCCCGTGATGCAGCCGCCTGATGTGCCCCAGACCTTCCGGTTCGGCGACTTCGAGCTCGACGTCGCCGGGTACGCGCTGCGTCGTGGCGGCCAACAGGTTCGACTCGAGCGTCGCCCGATGGACCTGTTGATCCTCCTCGTGCAACGTCGACGCGAGCTCGTTTCCCGAAACGATATCGTCGAACGGCTGTGGGGCCCGGACGTGTTCGTCGACGCGGACATGGGCGTCAACACCGCTATCCGGAAGATCCGGCAGGTTCTCGGTGACGCTCCGGAGACACCGGCGTTCGTCGAAACTGTGTCAGGAAAGGGGTATCGCTTCATCGCAGAAGTCGAAGCGGTCCAACCGGCGGCCGCTCCTTCCGCGTCGCGTGCCGTAACGCTTGCCGTCCTGCCGTTCGAAAATCTTGGCGGAACGCCAGAGCACGACTACCTCGCCGACGGCTTCACCGAAGAGGCGACGACGGCCCTGGGACAGATCGATCCTGAGCACCTCAGCGTGATTGGCCGCACGTCGGTGATGGGCTATAAGCGCACGACGAAGTCGCTTGCGGACATCGGTCGCGAGCTCGGCGCCACGTATGTGATTGAGGGCTCAATCCGCGCCGAGGGGAAGCGGTGGCGCGTCACCGCGAAGTTGATCCGTGTGCGCGACCAGGTGCAGACCTGGTCCGCGTCCTTCGACAGCGAACCGAGCAGCATGCTTGAATTCCAGCGCGAATTGAGCGAGGCGATCGCGGAACCGATTCGGCTGCGGTTGTCACCGGAACGCCTGACCGCGCTCGGCCACCGCCAATCACGAAGCCCCGAGGCGTACGATCTGTATTCCGAGGACGTCACCTCTGGAATCAATTGACGCCTCCTACGAATCGTCGCGCCGTGGAACACTTCGCACGCGCGACCGAGCTCGACCCGGAGTATCGCTCGCATGGTCCGGACTGGCAGACGCCTTTTCGGCGAGCCCGATCAACGCGGACGCACGGCCGCTCGATGTATGGCCGAGGGCTCGGGATGCCGCTGCACATGCGGTCAGCAGCGGTCCTGACATCGCGGAGTCTCGAACGTCGCAGGGAATGGTGCACTACTGGCTCGACTGGGACTGGCCCGGGTCGGAAGCGGCCTACAGAAAGGCACTCGTTCTGGATCCAGTAACGCACACGCGTACCGCATGCTGGGCGTGCTGCTCGGCACCGCCGGTCGCCATGCTGAGGCGCGCGCAGCGATGCGACGTGCCCGAGAGCTCGATCCGCTCCAACCGTTGAATCACGCGCTCTCAGCGCATATCGCGCTATTGGCACGGGACTACTCGGCGGGCCTCGAGTTTGCGCGACACGCGACGGTCGTGGGACCGGCGTTTTGGATTGGCTACTTCCAGCTCGCCTGGGCTCATGAGCGCTTGGGCAACATGGAACTGGCGCTCGAAGCGTTGAAGGACGCGGAAACGTTCGCGAGCGGCAACAGCAAGATGATCTCTCTGCGCGGGTACATCCTGGCGATGTCGGGCCGCCGCAATGAGGCAGCAGAGGTACTGAGCACCTTGGAGACGATTGCTCATGACCGCTATGTTCCGCCCTACGCGTTCGCTCTCATATGCGCCGGCCTTGAACACCGCGAACGAGCGTTGGAGTGGCTCGAACACGCATACACGGTGCGGGACGTCCATCTTATCTGGCTGCCTATGGATGCGAGATGGGACGCGTTCCGAACGGAATCGGCGTTCGTCGGACTCATCGAACGCTGCGGGTTCACAACGAGCACACCGACGCCCTAGGGACGGGAAGAACTATCTTCTTTCTGGATTCATGCGAGCAGCGGGGTGAAGGGACACGCGTGTCACTCGGATAGGGTTGATAGCGCTGTTCGTGGCGGGCGTGTCTGCTCTATGACCGGATGACACGCGGCCGTTATCGCACACCGCCTCTTTCTAGGGAGAGGCTTCCTCATTTTGACCTGCGCCAGGGTCGGGACGACGTGTGCAACGCCGTCCCGCCCCGAGCGCGCTGTGCCTCGGCTACTTGCGCAGCGATCTGAAGCCCGCGCGCATTTCCTCGGAGAGGAACTTCGGCTGCTCCCAGGCAGCGAAGTGTCCGCCCTTGGGCAGCTTTGTTGTAGTGAATCAGGTTGGGATACGCCTGCTCCGCCCAGCTCCGCGGGGCTGGATAGAGCTCGTCAGGAAAGACGCTCACGGCGACCGGGACCCGTACGCCTTTGACCCCGAAGAACGACGCCCCCTTGTTCTCCCAATAGAGACGCCCCCCAGAAACCCCCGTGTTCGTCAACCAGGCGATCGTGACGTTGTCGAGGACGTCGTCGCGCGTGAGGCCCTCAGACTCTCCGTTAAAGACGCGTGCGATGAGCTCCAAGCTGCGCGCGTCGTGATCAAGGAAATATGCCGCCAGGCCGACGGGGGAATCCGCGATTCCGTACAGCGTCTGCGGGCGCAGCCCCATCTGGAAGCCGTAGCCGATGCCCTTGGCATAAACAAAGCTCAGTCGCTCGTAAGCGAGCTTCTCGACGGAATCACCACGCTGGAAGGCATCGGCTGCGGTGCCGCCATGCGCCGTGGGATTTGTGAGCGGCTCGATGAGCTTGAGCTGCTCGAGGATGGAGCCTGGCCAGCCATGCGTGACGATGACGGGCAATGCGTTCTCATTTATCGATGCTGTGCCCGGCGAGTGCGTGTGCTTGCTTCCCTGAACGCATGAACTAAATTCGCGGCGCCTGAATCTATCAGATGAAAGTATCGCCAACATCTGGAGATGACAGTCCTACACGAACGTCTTATGGATGTCGTACCTGACGTAGCATCCCTGGCACGTCGATCGACTCCATCATCAACCCACGGAGATCGTTATGACAGCACAAATCAGCGCAAGCCAATTCCCGAGCGCGGATAAGGTCGACACAAAGCTCGAAGCCGTTACGATTCCGGTGTCAGACATCGATCGCGCCAAGCGCTTCTACGAGGGGCTGGGTGGCGGCTCGACGCCGATTTCAGAAATAACGAACGACGGGGGGTACAACTGACACCGCCAGGCTCACCATGCTCCATCCACCTTGGCACGACGGCCGTGCCGGGACCGGCGCAGGGACTGTTCCTCGTCGTCGAAGACATCGACGCCGCACGCGCCGACTTGGTCAGCAAGGGCGCCACAGTCAGCGAGCCATTCCATTTCGATGGCATCCTGGGACCACTCCTGCCCGGCCCAGACCCTGAGCGTGGCTCCTACCGCTCTATGCCGAATTCAAAGATCCGGATGGCAACGGCTGGCTGCTCCAGGAAGTGAAAACCCGCCTTCCCGGACGAGGGCTAAGTCTCGACGTCGCGACTCTCACCGAGCTTCTGCGTGAGACGGAGCAGCGCCACGGTGAATACGAACCGACCGCTCCGAAGCACCACTGGTCCGAGTGGTACGCCGCGTACGTTGTCGCTCGCGAGCGCGGCAGAACGTCCGACGAAGCAGCAAGTGATGCCGCGCTTCACTTGCAACGTACCGGCGATCGCGCGACGGTGTAGAGGTCAGCGTGCGACACGACATCGTCCCGGGCGCCGTCCTGCCGAATTACGAGCTTTCCGACCACCGCGGCACGCACCGCACGCTATCGGAGTTGCAGGGAGGCGACCCGCTGGTGGTGGTGCTCGCTCGTGGCGGATTCTGTCCAAAAGACAGAAGGCAACACGAAGGGCTCGTGCAGCTTCACCGCGAAATGCAGGTGGGCTACTGCCGCCTCGTGACCATTTCGACCGACAACCTGCTCGAGACGAATGAGTTTCGAACAGGTGTCGGCGCCCACTGGACGTTTCTCTCCGATCCCGGGCGCACAGTGCAGAAGGATCTCGACATCGCGGAATACACCGACCCGCAGCATCGTCCGATGATCCCTCACACGCTGGTGCTCGAGCCCGGCTTGCGCGTCTACAGAATCTACAACGGCTACTGGTTCTTCGGTCGGCCGACGGTGGAGGAACTGCGCCTGGACCTGCGCGCTGTGTTACAGCGCTGCCGTCCCGATTGGGATATCAGCAGCGAGACTCAACGAGCAGCGTGGGAGAAGGGCGACAAGACGAATTTCTTTCCGTACGGAAAGACGCACGCGCAGACATTGGCCGAGCAGGACTGATCGGTTTCTTTTAACTCCGACTATCGCGCACCAGCGTTGTTGAGGCGAATGCGCGCGAGTCTGCTGCTCGCTGCCATGTAGAGTGATTTCCCATCGGGATCGCCGAACGTGAACCCGGGCGCGAATTCGGGCGGGACGATCGTGCCCAGGTGCCTGCCATCGGGCGAGAACACCCAGATGCCACCGGGACCCACCGAGTACAGATTCCCTCTGGCATCGAACTTCATCCCGTCGGGATTGCCGGTGCCCGTTCCGGCGCTCATGTCCGCGAACAACTTGCCATTGGCAACGCGTGCCATCGCGTTGCACCTCGTACCGCATGATG
The DNA here is from genome assembly GCA_963757735.1 of uncultured Acidobacteriota bacterium. Taxonomy (GTDB): domain Bacteria; phylum Acidobacteriota; class Vicinamibacteria; order Vicinamibacterales; family UBA2999; genus Gp6-AA40. Next base: position 1,862 of record CAVWST010000002.1, on the reverse strand, counting down.
GTGCGCTTGGCCGAGTCGTTGACGTAGAGAAACTTCTCGTCGGGCGACAGGGCGATCCCGTTCGGACGGTCGAGATCCTGGATGACCAGCTGCAGCTTGTCGTCCTTGAGCAGGAACACGCCTTGATAGGGCAACTCCTTCTTCAGATCCCAGTCGGCGAAACGGTTGCCGCCGCTGGGATCCGTGAAGTAGAGCGCGCCGTCCGATCGAAACACCAGGTCGTTCGGGCTGTTCAGACGCTTCCCTTCGTAGCGCTTCCGCCAGAATCGTCCTCTTGCCGTCCTTCTCCAGCCGCACGACGGCGCGATCCGCTTCTGCCGCGTAGACGACCCGCCCTTGCGGGTCGACGGTGATGCCGTTGGCGCCGAATCTCGGGTTCGCGGGGCGGCCGGTCGTCCTGGTCCAGTCAGGCTTCTCGAGAAACGGAGACATCTTTCCGTCCGGGGTCCACCGGTGAACCACATTGGCCGGAATGTCGCTGATCAGCAGATGGCCACCGCCGGACTCTCTGACCCACACGATTCCGTTGATGAAACCGAAGCCGCCCTTGACGGTCTCCATGGCGGTACCTGGAGACACGATTGCATCGAAGGCAGGGTCCACTCGCGTCGTCGTTCCCGATTGCGGCGTCTGCGCGCCCAGCGCAAGAAAGACAGTTCCACTGACGAGCGCGGCACAGCAGATGACGAAGGCCTTCATGGTGACCCTCGTTGGGTCAGCGACTCAACGGCGGCAGCAGTGCCTTCCGCTCTGGCGGCAGGTGCTGATCGACCGCGTTCATCATGAAGCCCACCCTGAAGTAGTCGCCCATGATCATCATGAGCTGCACGGTCTGCTGCCGCCCGAAGTGTCCGATCATCTTCTGCCACAACTCGCTGCTCACGCGGTGCTCGCGATACAACGTGCGTCCAAAGGTGATGAGCGTGGCATCCTTGTCGGACAGGCCCGCGACGTCCCGGTTGTATTTGACGACGTCGATGACCGACTGCTCGAGTCCTTGCCGCAAGCCCGCGGGCTCGTGGGCGGACCACTCGTACTGCTGGTCGATTTCTCTGGCGATGATGAGCACCGCAAGCTGAAAGTAGCGCGGGCCGACAGGGCTGTCGACGCCCGAGGGGATACCGAGGCTGCGCTCCCTGGGGCTGTAGCTCGTGACGTGCGTGGGTCCCGGCCCCGGCTTGACCGCCGGCCTTTGAGCCAGGAGCTTCCGCCCTTCCTCGTCCAGATCTTCCGGCGTCACCCAGGGCAGCCGCGACAGTGTGACCGGGTTGATGTCAGGCGGCAGCGCGGTTTGTGCCTGCGCGATCGCAGGCAGGGACGCAAGCAACAGTACGAATAGTCGAACGCCCATGAAGTCACCCTCCCACATCTGCGGCTCCGGTCAGACGTCCTGGAGCACGTACGGATACTCTGCCCGAGCGCCACGCCCGTGGAACATCTTCGATCAGCGCGCGCGGAAATCTTATCAGCGCGATCCGGTGACTTGCACGGGTCACGAGCTCGCTTTGGGAAACAGCAGCGGCGGCTCTGCCCTGTCACGTGCTGCAGTCGCTTGATTGCGGAGACGGCTTCGATGCGCTGCGACAGCGCCTCGAGTCGAGCGACGCGCTGTTGCAGCAGGGACAGGTCAGGATCGGCGCCGCGGAGGACTGCCCTGAGCGAAGTCGAAGGGATCGCGCCGCAGCTATCTACTGTCCGGCGACCGGAAACTTACCGTGTGCCGTCGGGGTATTGTGATCGCCGACAGAAGCCCAATCGGACTTTTGCCGTCCGCCGCCGGCACGCACGTGACGGTGATTTCATCCCCGACGTTGAGGGCATTCGGTCCGGTCTTGCCGATGCCAAGCCTACGCAGCTGCTGA
>CAVWST010000001.1:0-21731 GCA_963757735.1 uncultured Acidobacteriota bacterium | reverse complement strand
AAGACGGCGGCGAAGCTCGCGCCGACGCGAAGCCCTGATCTGCGTTTCGCGTAACGCAGCGCTTACGGCTCGGCGCTGAACGTGTGAATCATGACGTGTCGATACGGCTGGCCGGATATTGAGGATCACCTGGTCCTGCCAGTCGGGAATGTCGATCGCGTTCGGGAACTTCTGCGTCTCGAGGCACAGCCCTGCGTACTGGACGTAGGTAGCCCCTTTGCCCCTGTGCGAGCCATCGAGCACGGCTCGCACGTACCACGCCCGCCACCGCGCGGCACAAGTCGTGGTCCCACGCCAGCACGTACCGCAGACGATGCGGCAGACTCAAGTACCCATTGTCGTAACGGAACGTCGGGCAGCACGTGGTCGACGAGGTGGGCCGCCCGTTCAGCCATGCGGCGCCACAACTCGGACAGAACCCCCGCACATTGCAGGAGAACGGCACGAGGCGATCGTGACCGCAGGCGTCGCAGTGGAAGCGCGCGAAACCCGCGGCGAGACACCCGCAGGTGAGGAATTGATTTAAGCCGCCTGCACGCGAAACGTCTCGTAGTGATCGCGGACCACCTGGAACAGGACGCTCTGCGTGGGATCGCGCGGCTCGTGGCGGCATGTCGTTCCAGGCACGCGACGCCCGTACACGTGGTGTGCCAGCGGCGCGGCGTGGTCAATCAGGCCGAATTCGAGACGCCGCGACGTCAGGCCTGGCACTTTCTGCCACGCCAGCATTCCGCGCCGATCGCAGGGCTTGCCACGAGTCGATCGCCCGGGGCGATGAACGCCCTCGTGTCGTCGTCACGGCATGGGCGGCCGGCCGACCAATCGAAGGACATCAGAACCGGGGCCGCCTCACCGCGCGCGGACGGCGGGCTCGACGAACTCGACGAGGATGCCGTCGGGATCGATCGCGAACACGAATCGTCCGAACGGGCGTTGAATGGGCTGAGCGCCGACGCTGAGGAAACGGTAACCCGCACGCGCCGTGCGGTCGAGAAGCGCGTCGAGGCCAGCGACCTCGAGCTGGAATTGCGGCGCGCCCACATCCTGCACTCGCCACTCGAACGGATTGGCCGCCGGAATCGCTGTCGCGGGCCGCGCGAACTCGGCAAGGACGACCGTCGCCTCGATTCCGGGAATCGACATCACCGTGTGAGTAAGCCTCCCCTTCGTCAGGCCGTTCACCCGAAGCTCGGCGTCGTTCGCGGTAATTGTTGCCCGTAGCTCGAAGCCAAGCAACTTCTCATAGAACGCAAGCGCGCGTTCGCGCCGAGCCACGGAGAGCCAGAGCGCAGTCTCGATCACGTCACCGGGCTCCTTCGCTGCGGTCACAGCGGCTGACGAGGCTTGTCGCACTTCCACCAAGTAGCCGTCCGGGTCGCGCACGAGTATCGCTCGCCCATTCGGCGTGTTGAGCGGGACGCCACCAATCGTCACGACCGGCGTGCGACGCGTCGTCAATCGAGCCACGACGGAGTTGAGATCACGGACTGTGAAGATCAGTTTCGACGCGCCAGGGTCCCAGGGGTTGGCGTGCCGTTCACTGCGCGGGACGTCGAAGAACTCTGACAGCTCGAGCCCGAACGGCGTGTTGGCGGCCCGCATGAAGACCGTGCGGAAGCGGGACCCGTGTGTGTTTGTCAGGGCCCAGACCAGCGCATCAGAACCGGCTTGCGATACCGGACGGATCGGCTCGGGCCGCGCGTTGGCGGATGCCGCCCGGCAAACGGTGATCGCGCGAGCTCGATGCCGAACACCTCATGGTAGAAGGAGAAGCTGCGCTCGGCGTCGCCGGTACTGTGAATCCAGTTGTAGAGTCCCCGCACGGGCGAATCCGAAGGAGCCGCGCGAGTAAAGCCAACGGCACTCGCGGCACACGCTACAAGCGCGACGGAGACGGGCCAGAGAGTGCGGCGCATGAAGTTCTCCTTTTACTTCAGCAGCCTTCGCATCGGCGTCCACGCTGCGAGCCCAGTCATCGACCAGTGTTCGAAGACGACGGACGATGTCAGGCTTTTGCATCGTATGGTCGTGGCGCTCGCCGATGTCCTCGCGCAGGTTGTAGAGCAGGAGGTGGTTCGCGTCAACCACGAGCTTCCAGTCGCCTTGACGTACCGCCTGCTGCGTCCGGTTGGAGTTGGGCGCTGAGCGCCAGAAGAACGTCCGCTCCTGCTTCGGCGCGCGCCCTTCAAGAATCGGGAGCACGTTGATCCCCTCGTAGCTCGCCGGCACCGGCACGCCGGCCGCTGCGAGAATCGATGCGCTCCAGTCGAAGGTGATCGCGGGCTGATCCGAGACGCTCCCCGCGCGGATGCGCCCGGGCCACTTGACGATCGCCGGCACGCGGATCCCGCCCTCCCAGACGGTCCATTTCCGGTTGAAGAGGGGGCCGCCGTTCGACAACCACTCGCCGCCGTTGTCGTTCGTGAAGATAACGATGGTGTTGTCGGTGAGGCCGAGTCGCGCGACAGTCTGCAGAATCCGCCCGATGCCGCTGTCCACCGCTTCGAGCATCGCTGCGTAGTCGGCGCGCGTCGGCGGATTCTCGGCGTTCGCCGTCACGTGCGCGCCGCTCCCCGGTGCCGGCGACGGGCGATCGGGCCGGTTGTACGGCCAGTGCGGAGCGTTATAGGCAACATCGAGAAAGAACGGTTGGACGGCAGACGCGCTCTGTTCGAGGAACTGGATCGATCGCTCGGTGATGAGCGTGGTCAGGTACTGACCGTCCATCGAGATCCTCGTCTCGTCTTCCCAGAGATCCTCGGACCCGGGCCCGCGATTGTGATGCCAGTAGTCCACGTGGCTGCCCATCAGGCCGAAGAAATGGTCGAACCCATGCGCGCGTGGACCGCCGTTTTTCACCCCGCCGGTGACGGTGCCGCCCAGATGCCATTTGCCGATCAGCCCGGTCCGATAGCCGCCATTCTTCAGCAATTGCGGCAGCGACGAGCCGCTGACGGCAAGCCCGCGCGTCCCCTCCGGTCCAAGCGCGGTCTCGATCGCGCCGCGCTGCGGATATCGTCCGCTGATGAGCGCCGCTCGAGTAGGGCTGCACAGCACGCCGTTCGCATACGCGTCGGTGAGACGCACGCCGTCCCTCGCCAGGCGATCGAGGATCGGCGTCTTGATGTCCTTACCACCGTAGCTCCCGAGATCCGCGTACCCCATGTCGTCGGTCATGATCAGAATCACGTTGGGACGCGACGACGCGACGGACGGGGAACGCTGCTGCGAGCGCGTCTCGGCCGCGAGCAGAGTCAGGAGAGCGCACGCGCACGTCACGACGGTGATCAGTCTTCCCTTGGTCATCTCAGTTTCCGGGCAATCAGCCACTCGAGCAGCCGGTCGTTCCAGGAATCAACAGGCAGCCCGCGCTTCGTCATCCCGAAGCCGGCGCTGACCTGGTCGTAGATGTGAATCTCTGCGGGTTTGCCCGCTCCCTTCCATGCCGCGAACAGCGCCAGGCAGCCGTTGGTCACGTTGAAGTGGGACGAACCGACCGCGATGAAGAGCGGCGGCGCGTGCGCGGGCACGTTGACGTCCTGCAGCGATGGTCCGTAGAGCGATACGAGAAAATCCGGCGACGCGTCTGACCGCTCGGCGAGCGCAGTCCCTACGGCGATCCCGCCGCCGGCGGAGAACCCCATGATGCCGACGCGCGCCGGATCGATACGCCAGCTCTCTGCATTCCGCCGCGCCAGGCGAAGCGCCTGTTGTGCATCCGCGATTCCCATCTGCAACACCTCCCGCAGCGCCGGATCGTCGGGCTCGGGATTGGCGTTGCCGTTACGAATCTCCAGCTCCTTGCGCGGCTGCCTCCAGCCACAGACGGGCCCGACGGCGGCGCACCACGGAGGCCGCCGCTCGCGGGCATCGTTTGCAGTGTCCGGTACTTCAGCACCAGCGCCGCAATGCCTTTGCTGTTCAACCACTGCGCGACCTTGACGCCCTCATTGTCCCAGCCGAGGAGTCGCAGTGCTCCGCCGGGAGCGACGACGACGGCGGCTCTGGTTGCGCTCGCCACTGCTGGAAGGAAGACGGTCACCATCGGATCGCTGACATTCGTGATCGTCCGGTCGCCCGTCGGTGAGGTCGTCGTCGCTTCAGGCAGGGTCCAACTCTCCGAGCCCGGAGCTTTGCCCGGCCACAGGCGGATCTCCTGCGGCACCTGTGCGACGGCATCACCGGCTATCGCCAGCAGTCCGATACCGATGACCGCGCGGGTGAAATCGATCGACATGAAGTCGTCCTATCGCCCTTGACGGTTGAAGAACTCGAAGATGCGCGGCCACACCATCGGCACCATGCTGCCGTGGTTACCATCCACCTCGAGGTACTCAAACGCAAAACCGCGCTCGCGCATGTAACGCGCCAGCACGCGGCTGCCCTCGAGCGACGGCGTCGCGCCGGTGCCCTCGGTCATGAAGATCGGCAGTCGTTTGATCCGCTCGAACGGATACGTCGCCTCGTCGACGAACGGCCCCGACATTGGCGCCACCGCGCGCCAGCGATCGGGATACCGGGCCGCGAGGTGCCACGCGCCGCCGCTGCCCATCGAGTGACCGGCGAGGTACGTGCGCGAGCGATCGGCGCCGTATTCTTCGGTGACGATCTCCAGGGCGGTCATGACCTCGAGTTCGCTGAGATTGAGCTCGCGCTGACGCGCCGGCGTGACGGCAGCTCTCTGCGAGGCGGCCGCCGCGGTCTGGCCGAAGACCGCCGGCAGCCGAAGCGGATTGCCATACGCGCCGAGCGGCGTGAACCCCAGCGGCGATACGACGATGTAGCCGTGCTGCTCGGCGAGTTTCATCAACAGGCCATCGGCCTGATCCAGATACGTGCCCTCGTTGGCGCCGGCACCGTGCAGCATCAGGATGATTGGCAGCGACGCTTTTCCATCCCACGTCTTCGGAACGTAGACGCGATACGGCATCTGCTGGCCCGTCGGCGCAAAGACGTATTGCCGACGCTGGTCGCCGGTGGCCCGCGCGGACGGCACCTGTGCCGAGACGGTGAGGGTCAGCGCAATCAGTGCGCACATGCACGTCACGAGTTGTCGGTTCATATGTGTGTCGCTCCTCGTGTCATCCGGTAGAGCGCCGCGATGAGAGTCAGCGTGAGGACGTCGGCGATCGCCACCATGTAGAAGCCCGCCGCAAACGATCCGGTCAGGTCGCGCAGGATGCCGAGCATCTGAGGACCGAAGTATCCGAACAAGCCGGCGCCGAGGCTGACGACGCCCATCGCATGACCCGCCTCGTGACGGGGCATCACCGAGCCGGCGAGGCCGTACAACTGATTCGCCGCCGTAAAACCGAAACCGATCACCGTGGCCGTCGCGACACGGAACGTCACGAGGTTCTCGATGGCCAGCGACGCGGATGCGACGGACAGAATGATGAACACGAGACCGAGCACGACGAGCTTGTTGAAGCGGTCGGTCAGCACGCCAACGCCGAGATTCACCACGATCGCAGTGATGTAGCCGGTGCTGATGATGACTCCCGCCGCCGTCGCGTCGAGACCGTACAACGCCTTCGCCACGCTCGGCACGAAGTACGTCACGGTGAACTGCCCGAAGCCGCCGAGCCCGACGATCAGCGCGATCATCCACACGACGGGCGAGCGAAAGGCGCTCCGGCTGCCGCCGCCGTGCGCCGTCTGCACGCCGGCGCCCCTCGGGTCATCGGACGTCGGCCGATAAAACAGCCAGAACACTGTTGCGCCGACCACCGCCATCGCTGCGTAGCCGAGGATGGCGACGCGCCAGCCAAACTCGCCGACGAGCATCCCCCCGAGCGGAGCGCCAACGACAGATGCGAGCGCCGATGTCGCGCCGAGCACGCCCATGGTACGGCCGCGCAGCGACGGAGGCGCGGTGAGCGCGATGGCGATGAGCACGCTGACAAACGCAAACCGGTAGCCGAAGATCGTCAGCCCCCGGAACGCAATCGCCGACCCGAAGCTCGACGCCTCTCCGAGCAGCACGCTGCCTGCCGCCACGCCAAGCAGTCCGATGCCGAGCACATGCTTCTCGCCGAAGCGCTTCGCACTGATTCCCGCCGGAACGCTGAGCAGCATCGCCAGCAGTCCGTACAGCCCGGTGAAGAGTCCGAGCTGCGTGAAGCTCATGCCGAACTCCTGCTGGATCGACGGCAGGAGCGGCGAAAATCCGAGGTTCGACAACTGCAGCGCAAACATCGCGATGAGCGTCGCCGCCGAAGGGCAGCAACCAGTTGGCCGGCGCCGCCGGCAGAACAGTCGTCGTCACTCGTGGTGTGTCCTTTTCAACGGCTGGACAACCGCGGTCGGAACGAACCCCTTGGCGGTACTCTTCCAGTTGATACAGTCCACTAAAACACCCGCGTGTCGAGAAACGAGCGGACCTTGGCGCGCGCGCCGTCCGCATCCCATCGCGCGCGCATCGACAACGTCAGCGTCGATCGGCAGAACCGGGATACCCGCGTCCTCGAGCGCACGCTCGATGAAGAGGCGCCCGGTGGCCCCCGGCTTCATGCTGCGCGGACGCAGGACGAGGGCGCCATCGATCCGATGCTCGCGTGCCTGGTGCACGATCCACTCGGCGGCCCACGGCGGATTGTGCAGGTACTCGTTGAAGCTTGCCGTGCGGCTGGCCAGCGCGGCCATTGGATCCTCGAGGCCATAGCGGATGTAGCCGTCGGGGCCGAACGCGAGGTACATCGACCAGACGAAGACCGCGCGGTGCGACGCTTCGAATGCGGTGTAGAACGCGGTGTCGTGCCAAAGGCCGGCGCCGATCCACATCAGTCGCGCGCGCTCACCCGGGCAGGCCGCGACGCCATCGTCGACGCGCCGCTTCACTTCGTCGTGGAACGCGCGCGCGTGGGCGAGCGCCCACTCGCTCCCCCGCACCCACTGCGTGGCCATCACGTTGGTGATCTGCTCCGTCATCCGCACCGGGCACTCAGGCGCCGCCGCGATCAGACGGCGCACGGCGTCGAACACCTCCTCCTGTTGGTTGACCAGCTCGAGACGGTCGCGCAGGGCATCGCGATCCAACGCACGACCGCTGATCGCCTCGAGACGCTCGACGAGCCTCTCCAGCGTGGCGACCACGAACGCAAGCCGGTGCGGCTCCACGAGCTCGCGCCAGTTGTGCCGGCCGAGTTCCCACCAACGAGGTGGCAGATCGCCGGCGCCAGGATGATCGATCTCGAAGAGCTCGGCACCGAAGGTTGCGGCCCACAACGAGAAGACGCGGTGAATGCAGTCGCATGTGAGCCGCGCGCACAGCAGCCGGGGCGCGGGCAGTCCGCCCCAGGGCGAGTCACCTGCGTCCGGATAGCGTGTGGAAGCGTAGCCAAGACTGCAGTAGCGGCACAGATCACCATGGAGGCCGTCGGCGTCCATGGCGTCGAGAAACTTCGGCGCCTGGCGTTTGGCGGCAACGATCGCCGCCCACCACTGGTTGCTGACCGCGGGAATGTCCACGAGGTCGAACAGCTCGAAGGGCACGTCGGCCTGCAGCAGCGCATACGGCTGACGATCGTCGAACACGCGGCGGCGCAGGTCGGCAAACCACTGCTTCTGGAACGCCGATGCCGCCACTGTCGCCTCGAGCTGGCTGTCAGCCATGGCGCGCCTCCTGCAGTTGCGAGGCAGCGGACACCATCGCGTCGAGCGCTGCGTGATCGGCAGGGGTTGGCCGCTCGGTACGGATCGCAACGCAAACAGACGTGTGGAATGCGACGCGCATTCAGCACGTCACGGAGCGCCGGATAGTCCCAACCGAACACCGCATCGTCCGGGGGCAGCGACACGACGACGGCATCGACCTCGTCGAGCCTGCTCTGCGTCACGCGGCGCAACGCGTCAACGGGTGTACGCGCACCGATCGAGTCAGCTCGATATTTGTCGGCGAGCGCGGCTACAGGGTCGTCGTCGATCCGGACGTCCTCGCCGGCGGCGCCGCTTCCCCACGGGCCGACTTCGTCAACCACCAAGGCGCCATGAGATTCGATCGTTTCGTGTAGTGTGTGGCCATCGACAGGCGCTCCAGTGAGCAGCACGCGTGGACCGGCCAGCGGTGGGCGCGCCGCGATCCTCGTCGCAGCGTCGCTCGCCATCTCCGCGTAGCGATCGGGATTCATTTCCCAGAACGCCGCGAGTAATGGAAAGACTTCCGCTCCCGCGACGCGCGGAACGGGGCGGCGAAGTTCGACCAGGCGCCGGGCCGCAGCCCGAGCGGCGTTCGCTCGCACGATTTCACCGCGGAGATCGTCATCGGAAGCCATCCGGCCCGAGGCCGACGACAGCTCGTCGAGCAGTGCGTGCATGCGCGCGACGTCGTAAGCCGGCACGTCGGGGCCGCGCGACTGCAGCAGATCGAACAAGACGACGGGCGCGAGCGCAGTCATCACCCCCCTGCGCACCAACTCACGCAGATAGAGAAAGCACTTGTAGTCGGCGTCGGATGTGCGTGGGATGACGATGCGCGCCGCATGAGCGAGACGTCCTGTCAGAGCATCTTCGACAAGCCATCGAAGCCGGCTTGGGAAGATGCCGGGCTCGAGATGCGCGTCGGCCGCAGGCGTCGGGCCGGAGGCTCCACGGATCATCACCGCGCGGAAGCCCGCTGCCCGGACGATCTCGACCGGAACCGAGGGCCACGAGGCAACGACGCAGGGCTCGTCCACGCGCGTATCTCAGATGATGCCGGCGGACCGCAGCTGCTCCACGCCGGCAGAACCGTATCCAAGCCAGTCGCCGTAGACGAGCGCGTTGTCCTGGCCGACGGACGGCGCCGGCCGCATGCATCCCGCGCTCGCGTCTGAAAAGGTAATCGGGACGCCCATGCCGACCACGTCGGCGACGCTCCCGAACTTCGGGTGCTCCAGCGGCACGGTCTCACCGCGAGCCTGCACGCGCGGGTCGCGGACGGCCTCGCGAGGAGAACGCACTTCTGCCGCCGGCACGCGGTGTCGTTCCAGCAACGGCAGAAGTTCGGCCGTCGGAAGCGTGCGCGTGAATGTCTCGATGTGAGCATTGATCTCGTTGACGTGTGCGACGCGGGCATCGCGCGTCGCGAAGCGCGGGTCGTGTTCGAACTCGGGGTGCCCGATGGCGGCGAAGACATCGCGGGCGAACTGCTCCGTCGGCGCGCAGATCGCCACATGGCCGTCGGCCGACTCGTAGATGCCGAACGGCGTCAGACGCGGGACAACGCGGCCGGTGCGCTGAGGAAGTCCGCACGCCTCGAGCAGGTCGAAGGGCTCGGCGGCAACGAGGGACGTCAAGACGCCGAGCATTGAGACGTCCACGTGCTGGCCGGTGCCGGTGGCTTCGCGTTGCCGGAGCGCCGCGAGAATGCCGACCACGCCGAAGACCGGCGCCAGCAGATCCGCGACCGGCACGCCGACGCGGACCGGCGGCTCCTCGGGCGCGCCGGACGTCATCATCAGGCCACTCAGTGCCTGGATGATGGTGTCCATGGCCTTGCCGGTCCCTGGGGCTTGCGCCGCCCCGAAGCCGGAGATCGAGCAGTAGATCACACGCGGGTTGATCGACCGTGCGAACGAATACCCGACGCCGAGCCGCTCGAGCGTTCCCGCGCTGAAGTTCTCGACGACGATGTCGGCCTGGCGCAGCAATCGGGCAAACACGTCACGTGCGCCAGGTTGTTTCAAATTGAGTGTGACGCCGTACTTGCCCCGAAGCCTGTTCAGCGCCGACACCGAGACATCGTCCGCGTGCGTGCGGCCGAGCGACACGCCGTCGCGCCCAAGGTAAGGGGGATTCTGCCGGCACGGATCGGGCGACTCGGGGTTCTCGATCTTGATGACGCGTGCGCCGAGGCCAGCCAGCAGGAACGTGGCAAACGGCCCCGCGAGCGCCAGCGTGAGATCGAGCACGGTAAGGCCTGCCAGCGGGCCCTGTGAAGGCGTGTTGTCGCCGGACATCTTGCGGTCGAAGTGTAGCGATCCGGTGTCGGAGCGACTAAGACTTTCTGCGCCGGCCCGTGAGACGTGTGACGTCTTTCCCGTTCGGCACCGACTGCTGGACGAGATCGACGAAGGTGCGCACGAGCGGTGAGGGATTGCCGGCCTTCCACGCGATGACAATCGACACCGTCGGGACAGGGTCGTGGGCGAGTGGCTTGAGGACGACGCCAGGGGGCAACAGCGCGCCGACCGAATCAGGAAGCAGCGCGAATCCAAACCCCTCCTGCACGAGTTGAAGGTGGCCGAGCACATTGTCGGCGCTCGAGACGGCCTGCATGCGGATACGCGCCTGCTGGTAGAGGGAGGCGATCACATCGTGCAGCGCGGGCGCAAGCGCCCGATCCATCGTGATGCACGGCAGATCGTGCAGCAGGTGCACCGGGATGCGTTTGCGTCTGGCCAATGCATGGTGCGCCGGCAGGACGACGACGATCTGCTCGCGCACGAGATCGATGACCTCGAGTCCCTCGACGTCCAGCGGCCCGCGCATGAACGCCACGTCAAGCGCCCCCGTTCGCAGCCCCGTGACCGGTTCGACGGCGTACTTGCTGTGCAGGAGGAGGCGAAGGTGAGGGAGGTGCGTGGCAACGAGCGGGCGCAATGGCGGAAGGATTCGGACGTCGGCCGCCGGAAAGGTTCCTACCGACAGATCGCCGGCGCGCCCTCCGGCGGCTTGCTTCGCGAGTCGGCCCGCATGCTCGATGCGACCAAGGATGTCTTTCGTCTCGCGCAAGAAGGCGCGGCCGGCGCCCGTCAGCGCGACGTGGTGACGGCTCCGATCGAGCAGCGCGACGCCAACCTCCACCTCGAGCTGGCGGATCTGCTGGCTGAGCGATGGTTGCGACGTGTTCAGTCGAGTCGCGGCGCGCGTGAAATTCAGTTCTTCGGCCACCGCCACGAAGTACCGCAGATGCCGCAGCTCCACCCAGACAGGCTAGACGGCGCTGCGAAGAATCGCAACCCGGAAACGCTCGCGGTGAGTCGTGGAATGTCTTACGAAGGCGGTCCCCGGGCGGGAGATCCAGTCGAAGTGGAGTGGTATTCTTGCGCGTCGCTAGCGAGCTGACCGCTTCGGCGCATCACGCTGCGCCGATACCGCAGCCGTCCACCACGGAAGGGAGTGTGAAATGAAATGCCTGCATGTTGCCGTAGCTGCCTGCATCGCCGTGAGCCTCGCCATGGTGCTTCAGGCCGAGCAGGGTGGCGCACGAACGGGCGGAGCCGCGCCGGGCACAACCAACGCCCCTCTGATTGGCGGAACGCTCACGCCCGCAAAACCCGATGCGCGCGGCTGGGGCTGGCAGGTGAAAGCGTTGATCAACCCGGCGACGCCGCGGCCGTTCTACAACAAGGCCAAGGAACTCCTGTTCCAGGACAAGCAGATCACGAGTTACACGATCTCGACCTTCAACGCGGATTTCTACTGCGAGGTCGCCAAGCACTACGACTACATCTGGTTCGAGATGCAGCACAGCACGATGTCGTACGACGAGGTGCGCCGGATGATCCTGGCGTGCCCCGGCGCCGGCGCGGCGCCGATGATCCGCATGCCCGATGCGCTTGAATCGAGCATTCAGAAAGCGACCGACCTCGGTGCCATCGGCATCATCGTGCCGACGGTGGACGATGCGCTCGAGGCGCGCGATGCGGCGCGGTTCTCGCGCTATCCGCCGTTCGGTCGGCGGAGTTCGGGCGGCGGCTCGTTTGGACAGGTCTGGCCTGGGGTCAACTATCGCGCGACTGTCAACGACAACATGCTCGTCACCGTCATGATCGAAACGCTCGAGGGCGTGGCGAACGCGGAGGAAATCGCCGCCACGCACGGCGTTGACGTCCTGCTCATGGGCAACAACGATCTCTCGAGCTTCTCCGGTTGGCCGCAGAACGATCCGCGCTACCAGGACGCGCTGGTAAAGGTGCACGACGCCGCGCTCAAGTACGGCAAGTACTTCGGTAATGCCGGCGCGCAGTATTTGAACGGTTACGTCCTCAGTGCCGACACGCGCATGGTTCAGAACGGACCGGCGCGTGATGGCTGGACGCCGCCAGCGCGCGGCGGCGGCGCGGGTCGAGGCGCGGCGCCTGCCGGCCGCGGGCGCGGAGACAACACGCCCCCGCCCGATGAGGAGCCAGTCATCGGGCTGCCAGGCCGTGGTAAGTAGAGGCCAGCATGCTCCAGACTTCAGGAGGCGAGATGAATCAATTCCAACCGCGGCATTACATGTGGCGCTACTGGGCGATGGGACTGGCCGTGTTCGTCGCAACGGCCGGCGCGCCGTCACGGGGCCAAACGCCAACCGGCGCCGCGGCAAGGCCACCCGCGAACCCCAATGCCCCACTGATGGTCCTGTCACCGAAGGCGAAGTCGGCCGGGTGGACGGGCGTGCACAAGCCACACACCAAGCTCGCCGACGTGCTGGCGCGGCACAAGGGCCACGCCGATTGGGCCGAGACGATCGTCGACGATGAAAGCCTGTTCGCGCAGTGGATCTCGATGGGGCCCGGCAAGAAGACGCCGCGGCGTATGAATGGCGACACGCGTGAATGGTGGATCGTGCAGTCGGGCACGCTGCGCTTCACCGTCGAAGGCCGTGAGCCCGTCGTCGCCACCAAAGGCTTCATGGTGCAGGTACCGTATCGCACGTTCTATCAGATCGAGAACGTGGGAACCGACCCGGCGCTCCGCTTCGAGGTGAACGTGACTCGCGCGCGCAAGCTGTATCCGATGGACGAGACGCCGGTGCCGGTGAAGGGCTTCGAGTACGTGCCGACGCGCGTGACGGGCGGGAAAGGCGAGCTCGATCCACAGAACCGTCCCGTCGTCGATTTCAACAAGGTCGTGGCCGGCCAGGAGCGAGGCGGCGCATTCGTCACCGACGATCGCAGCTTCGCCAACATCATCATGGGTCCGTATCAAAAGCCGCAGCCCGGCAACAACGGCCACTATCACGAGGAGGGTGGCGAGTTCTGGCTGATCATGCTCGGCAAGATCCGCTACAAGATCGAAGGGCTCGATGAATTCGAAGCGGACGAAGGCGACGTCGTGTACGTCCCGCGGCAAACGTGGCATCTCGCGAGCTTCGGCGGACAGGAAGGTCTGCGCTCGTGCCGCCTGGCGATGAACGGGTTCCCCTATCAGGCACACATGTTCGAGGCTGACTGATGCGACTCTCGATTGCGGTTCTGGCGGCGGTATTCCTGATCGGTTGCCGGGGCGCCTCGTCACCGGCGCCCAACGCGAACGAAACCGCCGCGCCCGCTTCTGTGTCTGGAGCTGCTGCTTCGTCCGGAACGGTGACGCTGCCGACGGGATACCCCGAGCGGCCGTTCGTCCGTGTGGAATTCGAGAAGCTCACGTGGCGACCGACTGAAGGCAACACGCTCGGTGTCGAAACCGCGGTCGTCGAAGGCGATCCATCGAAGCCTGGCTATTACCTGACGATCAACCACTTCCCCGCCGGCGTCATGAGCCGCCCGCACTATCACCCTGACGAGCGGTACATCATCGTGCTCAGAGGGACGTGGTACACCGACGAGGGAGAAGTCTTCCGGCCGAAGGAGACTGTCCCCCTGAAACCAGGCGATTTCATGCGGCATCCCAAGGACGGGCCGCACTACGACGGCGCGCTGGACGAGGACACGTGGGTCGCGATCAGCGGCTACGGTCCAACGAAGGCCACCGTCATCGACGGAGGCGAGTTGTTCGGAAAGTCCCGTTAGCCTCGATCTCAGAGCCTGGACCGAACCGCTCACGTGGTCGTGGCCAACTGCGCGACGGTATAGGAGCGTGCGGGGAGCTTGAACGTCATGCGCGCGCCAGCGGCAGGCGGTTCCAGCCGCTGCGGCGCAACGCGTCGCGGCTCTTCGAAGGTATTGAACGCCTTCAGATCCGGGCCGGTCAATGTCTCGCAGGCGAGGACGCGTGTCGGGGTGATGTCGCGCCACTCCAGCGCGAGCTCGCGCTCGCCATCCAGGTCGCGATTCAGCATCAGCAGGCACGCCTGTCCGGCCTGCACATCCAGCGTGGCCACGACATCCACGAACGGCACCTGGTCGTTGCGCGCGAAGTCGGCCTGCAGTCCAGCGGCGGTGATTGGATAGGTCTCGGACTCGACGCGCAGGTCGAGCACGCGTCCGCGCGCATACCGCAGCGCCCAGGTATAGGGGAACCAGGTGCTCTGGCGCAGCACTCCCGTATCGTTGGTCACGAGCGGCGCGATGACGTTCACCAGCTGCGCGATGCAGCCGATGCGCACGCGATCGGCGTTGCGCAGGAGCGTGTTCACGAAGCCGCCGACGAGCAGCGCGTCCTCCAGGTTGTAGACCTCTTCGAGCAGCTTCGGCGCGACCTGCCGCCGCCCGTCCACGGCGTCGCCGCTTCGCGCCCGATACCACACGTTCCACTCGTCAAAGGACAGCCAGAGCCGCTTGCTCGATCGCCGCAGGCCTTGCACGTAGTCGCAGACGGCGGCGATCTCACGAATCTGACGATCCATGTCGAGGTTCATCGCCAGATAGCGCGCCGTGCTGTTACGGGTCAGTGTTGGCGTGTTGCCGTAGTACGCGTGCAGCGAAATGCCGTCGACCTGGTCGTAGCACTCTTCGAGGACCTCCCGGTCCCAGATCAGGTATTGGGGCATGTTCGTGCCACTCGACCCGCAGGCGATCAGCTGCAGATTTCCGTCGATCACGCGCATCTGCCGCGCCGCATCGCGCGCCTTGCGCCCGTACTCGCGCGCCTGCATTTGCCCGATTTGCCATGGCCCGTCCATCTCGTTGCCGAGACACCAGTAGCGCACGTTGTGCGGCTTCTCGAAGCCATGCGAGCGACGGAGCTCGCTCCACTTGGTGCCGCGGTCGTAGTTGCAGGTACTCGACGTAGGCGACGGCCATCTCCGCAGAGCCGGTGCCGAAGTTCATTCCCAGCAGCGGCTCGGTGCCGACCATCCGGCACCAGTCGATGAACTCGTTCGTGCCGAACTGATTCGTCTCGATCGAGTTCCACGCTCGTTCGAGCACGGTTGGCCGCTGTTGCTTCGGTCCCACGCCGTCCAGCCAGTTGTACCCAGAGACGAAATTGCCGCCCGGATAGCGGACGATTGGCACCCCGGCTTCCTTGACCTCTCGCACTACGTCGCTGCGGAAGCCGCTCGAATCGGCCAGTGGCGATCCCGGCTGATAGACGCCTGTGTAGACCGCCCTCCCGAGATGTTCGAGAAAGGCGCCAAGAACCCGGCGATCGACATCGGCGCGCACACGCGGCTGCTGGATGAGCGCACGCGCGGCACCGCGGACGCCTTGCGCATATCCGATCGCGTCCAACCACGATCCAGTCGCCAGCATGGCGCCTGCCCCACCCAGCTTCGCGAGAAAGCGACGACGACTCGACGGAGTCATGGCGCGTCCCCTCGAGCGGACCGCGAGCCCATCGCGAGGGTCGTCATAGGAGCGAAGGTCGACGTCATCGGCGCGGTGGTGTCAGGGCATCGAGGCCATTGCGGAAGTTCGAATCCATTGCGGCAAGGTCGGCGCGATAAGAAACGGAATTCGCTGTCGGGAACGTCGCGGGGACCTTCTGGGTTACCTGGCCGGTGGCTGCCCATTCCGTACCGCGTTGCAGCGTAACCACGAAATCCACCGAGCTCAAGGCAGTGATGTCGTGCCCCAGGGTCGTATGGAACACGCGACCCTTGCCGAAGGAGAGTGTCATCAGCATGGGTTCATCGCGTCCTGTACCGTTGTTCTCCGGGTCGGAGTACGCGGTGGCCAGCACGGTCATGTTGCGGCCGGGACCTCTGAGCCGCGCGTACAGCTCGTCTCCCTGATGCATCCAAAGGCGTGGCAAACCTTTGGTGATCGGGTGGGCGGTGTCGCGCAGGGCAATCTGAAACGGCACGCGCCGGCCGTGGCTGCCGGTGACCCCTGGGGCTGCATCAGACGTCAGTTTGCCCGCACGGACAAACCAATAGGGCCCGGCCGCGACTGTTCGGCCCCGCCAGCCACCGACGCCAATCATCTCGTTATAGGCGGCCCAGCCGGGGAACGCATTATCGGCCGCATGCACGGCCACAACCCCGCCGCCGTCGCCAACGTACTTCTCGAAGGACGCCTTCAGCGCCGAGGGCCAACGCTCGTCGGGCGCATCGTAATTCATGACGACCGCCCCGAACTCCGTCCATGCCGGCGCGAACGTCGAAAAGTCGGTGGTGGCGGACGCAGTGACGACGGTCGTCGCGAAGAGCCCGGTCTCGTCGAGCATCTTCTTCAGCACCGGCGTTACCTGCCGCCAATCGTGATACGGACCGCCGCTCTCGCCGTCGAGAATCATGATCGGAATCGGCGTGGCCGCGCTGGACAAGAGTACGGCGACCGCCGAGACTGCAATCGTCGTCGCCACGAGCCTTCCGATCATCGCTCTTCGCTCCGCTCAGCCTTTATACACGTGCGGTCCACACCGCGCAGATAATACTCGCCTTCCGCTTTTTGCCTTGCACCGCGGCACACGGATGTGAAATGTAGAGGCGACCGATGTGGAGGAGCTTTCGCTGTTGAGAAACGGGCTCGTCTCGGTGTTATGCCTCGCGCTCCTCGCGATATGCACCGACGCGCTGGTCGCACAGCGCGGCGCGGGACCAGCTCCAGCCCCACCCGTCCAGACACCTGCGGGCCGCGGCGAGGCCAGTCCCGCTTCGCAACGACCGCCGCAGACCAAGACGGCGCAGTCGTTTCCACGCGATCAGGTCGAGGCCGGACGGACGCAATTCGTATCGCAGTGTGGCTTCTGTCACGGCCGCGATGCCGCTGGCGGCGCTGGCGGCCCCGACTTGACGCGATCGGTTCTCGTAGCGGAGGACGTGCGGGGCGATCGACTCGGTCCGTTCATTCGATCGGGTCGGCCGGACCGGGGCATGCCCGCGTTTCCGCTGTCGGGCGGCGATCTCGCCGCCCTCGTCGCGTTCATCCACGATCAGAAGCTGCGGGCCGACGCCTCGAATGGCGGCCGCCGCAGTGTCGACGCCACAGACCTGGAGTCGGGAAATGCGGCAGTGGGCCAGCGTTACTTCGCAGCAGCGTGCGCGAGGTGTCATTCGGCGACTGGCGATCTCGCCGGAGTCGCCACGCGCCATCAGGGCCTGACGCTGCTGCAGCGGATGCTTTACCCGAGCGCCGCCGGTCGTGGCAGCTCGGGCCGCGCGCCGCAGACGGTCACGGTGACGCTGCCGTCGGGGCAAGCGATCACCGGGCGGCTGGCCTATCGTGACGAGTTCACTATTGCCATCACTGACGCCGCAGGGTGGTTCCGATCGTGGCCTGCTTCACAAGTGAGGTTCACTCTCGACGATCCGCTCCAGGCGCACGTCGAACAGCTCGGAAAGTACAGCGACGATGACATGCATAACGTGCTGGCGTACTTGCAGACGCTTCGCTGAGTCGCTCGCGCTGGTGACGCTCCTGGCGTCATCGACTTCGGCGCAGGAGGTGCCTGTCGAAGCCTTGCTGCACCCGAATACCGATAGCTGGCCGACGTACCACGGGGACTACTCCGGCCGGCATCACAGTCGTCTGACACAGATCGCACCGGCGAACGTGAAGCAGTTGACGCTGGCGTGGGCGTTCCAGACCAATCTCACTCAATCGATCAAGGCAACCCCAATCGTCGTGAATGGCATCATCTATCTGTCGGCTCCGGACAACGTGTGGGCGATCGACGCACGATCCGGGCGTCAGATCTGGCGATACAGCCATCCCGCCAACGAGGGGTTCAAGATCGGGCATCGCGGCGTCGCAGTGCTCGGCGATCTGGTCTACCTGACGACACCCGATGCGCACTTGATCGCACTCGACGCCCGCACTGGAACCGTGCGTTGGGACGTCGAGATCGCCGACTCGCGCCGGGGCTACTGGTCGACCAACGCTCCGCTGATCATTCGCAACCACCTCATTGTTGGAGTCTCGGGCGACTTCGATAACCTGCCCGGCATTCTCCGATCGTTCGATCCGGCAACCGGCGCGGCGCAGTGGACCTTCTACAGCACGCCACCCGCCGGCACGCCCGACTCGCCCAGCGGCGGTGCAACGGGAGGGCAGATGTGGATGACGGGCACACACGACCCGGAGTTGAACCTGTTGTACGTCGGGACCGGGAATCCGACGCCGGTGCTCAACGGCGCGACTCGTCCCGGCGATAACAAGTGGACCGGAAGCATCCTCGCGCTGAACCCGGACACGGGAACCCTGGTATGGGGATTTCAGGCCGTGCCGCACGACACACACGATTGGGACGCCGCGGAAGTGCCGGTCCTCGTCGACGCCGACTTTCGCGGTGAGAGAACGAAATTGCTGCTGCAGGCGTCCAGGAACGGCTACTACTTCGTGCTCGATCGCACCACCGGCAAGAACCTGCTGACCGCTCCGTTTGCAACGGTGAACTGGGCAACAGGCGTCGACACAGACGGACGGCCCGTCCCCGATCCCACAAAGGAGCCGGCGCGTAACGGCCGGCTCGTCGCGCCCGACGAAGCCGGAGGCACGAACTACCGTTCGCCGGCGTTCGATCCCGCCAGCGGCCTCTTGATCGTGAGCGCGCACGATGCGTACGGCATCTATTTCTTCAAGCCCGAGCACGGGACCGTTGGATGGGCCGGTGCCGATTACACCGTCTACGGCCGCGGCGTCCTTCGTGCCATCGATTATCAGACCGGCGCGATCCGGTGGAGCCATGACCTGAGCGGTGGCGCAGGCGCCGCCGGTGTGCTGACAACAGCGAGCGGTCTGACGTTCACCGGTGATTCCGCCACGAGTGCACTTGCGCTGCGCAGCAGTGACGGCACCACGTTATGGCACTCCGGGATCGGGCGGGTCGGCAACTCGCCGATCACGTACGAGCTCGACGGCCGCCAATACGTCCTGTTCGGCGGTGGCAGCGTCCTCTATGCGTTCGCGCTGCCGCAGTGATCGCGAGAGTCCATTGGACAGCGCGCCGTTCTCATTGAGGCGATGTCCCTGATTCGACGGTGAAGCACATGGCACATTCGCCCACACCCCACGACAAGTTCACGTTCGGCCTCTGGACGGTCGGCAACCGCGGCCGCGATCCATTCGGTGAGGCCGTCCGGCCGCCTCTCGATCCGGTTATGGCGGTACACCGCCTCGCAAAGCTCGGCGCCTGGGGCGTCAACTTCCACGACAACGATCTGGTGCCAATCGACGCGACACCTGCGGAGCGCGATCGCATCGTGCGCGAGTTCCGCCATGCGCTCGAGTCGACCGGCATGACGTGCCCCATGGCGACCACGAACCTGTTCACCGACCCGGTGTTCAAAGACGGCGCGTTCACGTCGCACGATCCTCGCGTCAGAGCCTATGCGCTGCAAAAGACGATGCATGCCATGGACCTCGGTGTCGAGCTCGGTGCACGCACGTACGTGTTCTGGGGTGGGCGCGAGGGCGCGGAGGTCGATGCCGCCAAGGATCCGGTCGAGGCGATCAAGCGGTTTCGAGAGGCAATCGACTTCCTGTGCGAATACGCCCTCGATCAGAAATATGCGTTGCGGTTTGCGCTGGAAGCCAAGCCGAACGAGCCGCGCGGCGACATCTACTTTCCGACCACGGCCTCGTATCTGGCGCTGATTCCCACACTGGCCCATCCGGAGATGGTCGGAGTGAACCCTGAAGTGGCGCACGAGCACATGGCAGGCCTGAACGTCTTTCATGCGGTGGCCCAGGCGGTCGAGGCCGGCAAGTTGTTTCACATCGATCTCAACGATCAGAAGCCGGGCCGCTTTGATCAGGATCTGCGCTTCGCGTCCGAGTCGATGAAGCCGCTCTTCTTCCTCGTCAAGCTGCTCGAGGAATCCGGCTACGACGGACCGCGACACTTCGACGCGCACGCCTATCGCACCGAGGACGAAGAAGGCGTCTGGGACTTCGCACTCGGCTGCATGCGCTCCTATCTGATCCTCAAGGAGAAGGCGCAGCAGTTCTGTCAGCACGCGGGCATTCAGGCACTGCTCGCCGAGATCCGCGACACCGGCGACACCGTTGACGTCGGGCCTTACACGCGCGAGCGAGCCAACGAGTTGAAAGCGCAGACCGTCGATCGCGCGGCGCTGACACGCCGGCGGCTGCCGTACGAACGCCTCGATCAGCTGGTCGTCGAACTGTTGCTGGGAGTGTAGGCGTTTGTCACTCTACCTGGGACTCGATTCGAGCACACAGAGTCTCACGGCGGTAGTCATTGAGATCGATCGCGACCGTCGGCGTCTCATCGTCGAGATCACCCTCGGCTTCGACGAGGAGCTGCCAGAGTACGGGACTCGGCACGGAGTGCTGCCAGATCGAGACCCCGCTGTCGGCGTCTCACCACCACTGATGTGGTGCGCCGCGCTCGATCTGATGATGGGGCGCGTCGCGTGCAGCGGCATTGATGTTGGGGCGATTGCCGCCATCTCGGGATCCGCTCAACAGCATGGAAGCGTGTACCTCAATACGAGCGCGGACGCGGTCCTCGCCTCGCTCGACGCCAGGACGCCGCTGGTCGATCAACTGCGAAGCACGCTCTCGCGCGAAACCAGCCCGATCTGGATGGACTCGACGACAACGGACGAATGTAAAGAGATCACCGCGGGAGTCGGAAGCGAGCTGCTGCTCGCACGGTGTACTGGCTCGCGCGCGTTCGAGCGCTTCACCGGACCGCAGATCCGGAAATTCTTCAAATGCTCGCCATCGGCCTACGAGCACACCGACCGCATTCACCTCGTGAGCTCGTTTCTTGCGTCAGTGCTTGCAGGTCGGCACGCACCTCTCGAGCCAGGCGATGCATCAGGCATGAACCTCATGGATCTGGCCGCGCGGAACTGGTGGCCTCAGGCTCTCGAGGCGACGGCGCCGGAGTTGCTGCGCAGGCTCCCGGCCATCGTGACGCCATGGAGTCCGGTCGGCACTCTCGCGCCATATTGGCAGATTCGTTACGGCTTTCCCGCCGCGCCCGTGATTGCGTGGACGGGAGACAACCCCAGCACTCTCGTGGGTACCGGTCTGGTAGAAGAGGGCCGCATCGCGATTTCCCTGGGCACGAGCGATACCGTCTTCGGACCGATGTCCGAGCCGCGCGTCAACGATTCAGGCACCGGTCATGTGTTTGGCGCTCCAACCGGGGCGTATATGGGGTTGACCTGCTTCCAGAACGGATCACTCGCGCGCGAGCGCGTGCGAGAGGACCACGCGCTCACCTGGTCCGAGTTCTCGCACGCCCTCGCATCCACACCGGCGGGGAATGGCGGCCGCATCATGCTTCCGTGGTTCTCGCCGGAGATCACGCCGCCCGTGAGCGCTCCCGGCGTCCACAGATACGGGCCGGCTGCCCATGGCGCCAGCGACGTTCGCGCCGTTGTCGAGGGACAGATGCTCTCAATGGCACTCCACTCGCGATGGATGGTGAGCAGAGTGGACACGATTCATGCTACCGGCGGCGCTGCAATCAATCGAGAGATCCTGCAAGTCATGGCGGATGTGTTCGGCGCGCGCGTGTTTCAGATGCCGGTCGGCAATTCCGCCGCGCTCGGTGCCGCCTTACGCGCCGCTCACGCGCACATGCTCGCGCGGAATGAAGCGACACGCTGGGCCGATGTCATCGCAGGCCTGGCGGAACCGCTGGCCAACTCGCGGGTCGATCCGGACCAGGATCGGCATTCTCTGGTACCGCGACATGGTGTCTGTCTATGCGGCTTGCGAGGCGCATGCACTCGGCCG